>CAVSMS010000034.1:0-61807 GCA_963729065.1 uncultured Solirubrobacterales bacterium | reverse complement strand
CGAGCTCCTTCGATCGTTTGCGACTAGTAGCTAAAGCCTGCGCTCGAGGTCGACGCGCTGGTCACCGCGTCGCCCGCCGGGGACACGGCGTACCAGAGGCCACCGAAGTTCGTCAGCCCTTGGCCGTTCGCATCACCCGGGTTCTGGTCGCCCGTGAACGTGTAGAGCGGGTGGCCGTTGTACGTGATCTGCGGCGCACCGTCGGTGCGCTTCGTCGTTCCGACCTGAGAGGCGGTCGCGCCGCTACCCACCATTGGGTTGCCGCTCGCTCGCAGCGGCGGCCAGACGCTGGCGCACGACGCGGTGCAGGCGCTGGTGGTGCCCGAGTCCTTCTCGAACACGTACAGGGTCCGTCCGCTTGCGTCGACCAGGACATCGCCGAGGCCGGCGTTGCTGCTGACGCCGAGCGTTGCCGCCTGGCCGCCAGCCGTCGTCGGCGGATCGCTCGACGCAGTCGCGGCGTCGTTGCCGCCGCCGCAGCCGGCGGAGACGATCAAGGTGAGGGGAATCAGCGCCGCGGCCAGGAACGTGAAGTGTCTGTTCGGAGTCATTTCTTCCTCTGGGGTCGGGAGTTCGTGTAACCCCAAGGTCGCGCGTTGGCCGGCCTGTCGCGTCTGTTGGAGCCCGCGTCGGTCCCCTAGTCCTCCGAACGAAGTCCCTAGGGCGAGCGACCCGCGCGTGAGTCCGCTAGACCGGCTGGGTTCTCGAACTCTGCGCCGGGAGCACCCGCTTGAGCTCGTTGCGTGAGCTGATCTCGAGCTTCCCGAACACCTTGTGGAGGTGGTACTCGACGGTTCGCGGGCTGATGAACAGCTGCGCCGCCGATCTCGGGGTTCGAGCGGCCCTCACGAGCAAGCTCGGCGATGTGCGTCTCCTGCGGTGTGAGATCGTCGCGTGTGTCTGCCGTGCGCTTGCGCGCCGTCTCGCCGGTGACAAGCAGCTCGCGGGCAGCACGCTCGGCGAAAGCGTCAGCGCCCATGGTCACGAACAGCTCGTGCGCTGTACGAAGCGGCTCGCGGGCATCGGCGCGACGGTTCTCCCGTCGCAGCCACTCGCCATAGATCAGATGGGTGCGGGCGAGGTGCACCTTGATGCGGCAGCGGTCCAGCCGCTCGATCGCCTCCATGTAGAGGTCTTCTGCGCCCTGGCCCTGCTCGAGCAGAGCACGCGAGCGAGCCTCTATGCCGAACGCCCAGTCGGTGCCGCTCAGGCCGGTTCGTTCGGCGAGCAGCTCGAGCGCGTCCGCGGCGAGCTTCGGCTCCTTGCTTCGCGCGGCCGCCTCGACGAGCTCGATCAACGCCCAGCCGAACAGACCGAGGTCGTCGTACTCGGCAGGCGCGCTGGGCCGCAGCGAGCGCCTCTTGGTAGCGACCGAGACCGTTGTAGAGCACCGCGGTCGCGTACTCGGCAAGGGCGATCGCCCTGCCCTCGCCCCTGCGGGTCGCGTCTTCGCGGCTCGTCTTGATCAGCTCCAGCGCCTGCGCTTCCTGGCCGCGCCAGGCAGCGAGCACCAGCGAGGTGTAGGTGAGGGGCGCGTTGCTGGTCGCCTCCGTGATCGCATCCGCCTCCTCGACCAGCGCCGCAGCGGCGGCGAACTCTCCGGCGTGCACGTGCACGCCCGCGCGATAGGTGGCCGCGAGCGGCAGCACGATGAGCGCACCCTCATCGCGAGCATGCTGGAGCTGGCGCGTGGTCAGCTCATGCCACGTCTCGTCGTCCCACAGATCGGGGGCGATGCGGCATGCCAGCCAGAGCCAGTGGAGCTCGTCGTCGGTGTGCCCACTGTCGCCGGACACGGCGTCCAGCGCTTGTCTCAGCGGGGCCGCCCCGGCCTTGTAGCCGTCGGTGAAGCGAGTTGCGAGAGCGTCCAGGAAGAGGTCGATTACTCGTTCGGGCTGTGGAGCGGTGGGCGCGGCGCGGGTTTCCATTGCCACTTCAAGCACGCCACAACCGCTGCTGAGGCGACCGGCGAAGATCGCGGCTACGAGCGCTTCGAGATACGTCTCGCGCGCGAGCTCGACGTTCAACGGTTCAAGGCGTTTCGCCGCAGCGAGCAGAGCCGGCGGAGCGTCGCTCCCATGTCTCGAGGCGAAGACGAGCCGCGCGCGTAATCGCTCGAGGCGGGCGCGCTGCAGGTCGTCGAGCGGTCCCTGATCGGCAGCCGTCAGCAGCTTGAGAGCGTCGTGCGGCGCACCAGCCTCGAGCTTGGCCTGGGCGGCAGTCAGCTCACGCCGGGCGCGGTGCGCAGGATCCGGGGTCAGCACCGCTGCTCGCTCTAAGAATGCGGCTGTGGCGGCCAGACCGCCGCGTGCCTGCGCGCGATCGGCAGAGCGCTCCAGCTCGGCGGCTACGTCCTCGTCCGGTGCAAGCGCAGCCTGAGCACGATGCCACGCGCGGCGATCAGGATCGATCTCGGGATCCGTCGCTGCCGCCAGAGCCTGATGCGCACTTCGCCGCTCTTCGGCCGACGCCGCGCGGTAAATCGCAGAGCGCAGGAGGGGGTGGCGAAAGGTCACCCGGGCGCCGAGCGTCAGTAGGCCCGCCGCTTCCGCAGGCCCCGCCGCCTCAGGGCGAGATCGAGTTGCCTCGGCCGCGCGCCACAACAGCGCCGGATCGCCTATCGGCTCGGCCGCGGCGACGAGCAGCAGCCGCTGGCTCTCGGTGGGCAGGCGTTCCACCCTCTGACGAAAGCTCTCCTCGATCCGGCCGGGCAGCGGCAGAAATGCGGCCGGCAGCGCGAAGCCTCCTGCCAGCTCCGGTGACGACAGACCGTGCGGCAGCTCCAACAGCGCGAGCGGATTCCCATGCGTCTCGGCGATGATCCGCTCGCCAACGCCCGCGTCCAGCGGCCCGCCTACCACCGACGCGAGCAGGTCGCGAGCGTGAGCGTCCGTGAGCCCGTCGAGCCGCAACTCCGGCAGCCCGGCCAATGCGTCGAGCTCACCAGGCTCACGCTCGGCGAACACGAAGACGATCGACTCCGCCTCGAGGCGCCTGGCCACGAACGCGAGGACCTGTGACGACGACTGATCGAGCCACTGCGCATCGTCGATCAAACAGACCAGCGGGTCGCGTCGTCGGCAGCGTCAGAGAGAAGACTGAGGAACGCGAGCCCGACGAGAAAGCGATCGGGTCGGGCGCCCGAGGTCAAGCCGAACGCTGTCCCGAGCGCATCACGCTGGGGCGCCGGCAGCCGCTCGAGACCAGTGAGCAACGGCGCGCACAGCTGGTGGAGACCGGCGAACGGAAGCTCCATCTCCGACTCGATCCCCACCGCGCGAACGACCCGGCAGCCTTCGGCGCGCTCCGCCGCGTACTCCAAGAGCGCCGTCTTCCCGATCCCCGCGTCGCCGCGCAGCACGACCACGCCGCTCAGGCCGGAGTGCATCGCCTCCAGCAGCCGCTCGAGCTCCGCACATTCAGCGTGGCGGCCGCGCAGCATGGATCAGAGACACCTGGGCAACTGGAAACCGTCCGCGGACCAGCATAAGAGCTGTAACCGAGCAGTGCCGCTGTCTCGTTGAGAAGCACTCGCCCTTGGATCAGCAGCGGTTGCCGGTCTCCGTCTCGGCGAGCATTTCGGGTCGCCCGGATAGCGCAATAGCCGACCTGGTCGTAGTAGTGCTCCGGTGTGACCGATCCATCCGCCCCAAAGACGACCTCACCGAGTCCAGACCAAGCCGTGGCCCCCAGGCACATCGAGCAAGGCTCAAGCGTCGAATACAGAGTGCACTCGGGTAGATGGAATCGCCCCAGCTTCTTGGCGGCGGTCCGGATCGCATTCATCTCGGCGTGAGATGTGGGATCGCAGTCAGGGGCGACGAGACTGTGCCCTTCGGAGACAAGCGCGCCTTCGGCATCGATGATGACGGCGCCAATTGAGGCTCCGCCCTTCTCGGCGCCACGCCGGGCGGCTTGGATAGCCAACCGCATGTGCTGTTCGTGTCGCTCGACTTTCCAACGCGAATGTCCCGCGGCTTGCGCCATGCAGCGAGTGTCCCGCCGCCAAAACGCGCTCGCATCTGGGGGTCCCCAGCCTTGGCCCTAGTCACCGTTCCGGCCTAGGGATCGACTAGGGCGCACACGGATGCGACCGCCCAAATCCGGCCATAGCGTCGGCCGTGCCAACCGAAAACCCGAGAAGGAGAACCTCATGGCACGTCTCACAGTCGGAACCCAGAACGAAGCTCCCATCGAGATCCACTACGAGGATCACGGCGACGGCCAGCCGGTGGTTTTGGTCCACGGCTACCCGCTCGACGGCACCTCTTGGGAGCGCCAGGAGCGAGAACTGCTGGCCGCCGGCCACCGCGTGGTCACGTACGACCGCCGCGGTTTTGGTCGCTCCAGTCAACCAACCGTCGGCTACGACTACGACACGCTCGCAGCCGACCTGAACGCACTGATCGAGAAACTCGACCTGGACGATGTTGTCCTGGGCGGCTTCTCGATGGGCACCGGAGAGGTGGTCCGCTACCTGGGCACCTACGGCTCGGCCCGTGTCAGCAAGGCGGTCTTGTTCGGCACGATCCCGCCGTTCCTCCTGAAGACGGAGGACAACCCGGAAGGAGTCGACAAGGAGGTGTTCGAGGGAATCAAGGCCGCGATCGTCAAGGATCGCTACGCCTATCTCAAGTTCTTCTTCGACAACTTCTACAACGTCGACGAGCTGGCCCCTGACCGCATCAGCGATCAGGCGTGGCAGGCCAGCTTCAATGTCGCTGCAGGCGCCTCACCGTATGCAACGTACGCCTGCGTCGACACCTGGCTCACGGACTTCCGTGAGGATCTGCCGAGGATCGACGTGCCGACCCTGGTCGTGCACGGGACGGAGGACCGGATCCTGCCGATCACCGCAACGGCGGACCGCCTGCCCGACCTGATCGAGGACGTTCGTCTCGTGAGGGTCGAGAACGGGCCGCACAACATCGGCTGGACTCATCCCGATGAGGTCAACGCCGCGCTGCTCGGATTCATTGCCACCGGCGAGCCCGAGGCCGTCGGCGAGGCAGCCGCAGTCGCAGCCTGAGCCATTCCAGCGGCCGGGCCCGCGCGACCGTGCGGGTCCGGCCGGCGTTTCTCCAATGGCGCTCTTGTCGACCAGATGCGTCGCAGCGGCCCGGCCCTCAGCGGAGTGCTTAGGCCAACAACCGGCGGCCGCTGCTCGCGCGAAGCGACAGTGGGTCGGACCGGTGGGTCGCGCTTCTCCTCGTCGTCCTCACCAGGAGCGAGCCCAACGGCGACTACGGCGCTCTCTTCTGCATGAAAGCGTGGCCGCCGTCGCCGTACCGGTGAGTCACTTACGAGACGGCTCGTGCCGGACCGGGGCTATTCACTGGCCGGGTCCCGCGCTCCGAGCACGCCGACGACTTCGTCTCCGTCGACCAACTGGATACGCCCGAACTCGCCCCGCCCCTCGCCCATCTGAAAGCAGCTGACCGCGATCAGCCAAGCCCGGACGACACGCGCCGGCGCCCGTCCCCCGATCGCCGCCTGATGGTCGGCGAGAACAGGCCGCTCCTCATCGACCCAGCGGCCGAGATCCGCTGTACCACTGCGCGCGACGATGTGAGTCTCGCGATGGCGCCAATGCTCGAGCGGACAACGGTAGGCGAAGCCGGGCGGCAGCGAGGAGCTCCAATGCCACGACAGGTCCTGGCCGTCGTCGAACTCCAGGGCGATGCTGAGATAGTCGTGAGTGAGCGCTGTGTCCTCCGGCAGACGTGACGGCAGCTCGTCGAGGCGCCAGGACCAACGCAGCCTGAGCGTCGGCGTGAGCGGCGCATCGGCCGGCTTGCGGATGATGCCGACGGTGCGCCGGGGATGCGCCGTGATGCCGTCCCCCGATGGCGCGTAGATCTCCTTCTCGCCGATCAGCGGGTGGTGATGCCAGCCAGGCGGCGGGTGGGGAGGGTCCGCCATGCGTGCGGCCTCGGCGGCGCAGAGCCCCGACGCGTCACGAGAAGCGACCGCCGAGAGCGCGTCGCGCGGATCGGTCCCAGCAGCCCAGCGAACTACGACAGCCTGGAGATCCCCGGACGTCGCGCGATAGGGCACGCGATCGGTCACGAAGGACCCGTCCTCACGGGGCTCACCCGGGAAGCGGCTCCTGAGCTCGACCGGCCCGGCACGGTCGGCCGTGAAGGTAAACGTGTCGCGCGCGCTGTCCTGCGCCGGTCCGTCGCCGACGCGACCGATCAGAGCGATGCTCGGTCCCCACCCGATGCCCAACGGTCTTGCGGCGTAGGCCGCGCCCCATGCGAGCCATGTCACCTGTTCGCCCGCGGCGACCTGGATGCCGGCGGCTGTCCACGGCGGCTTGTTGACCCTGACTTCGACGAGGCGCGCATCCGCTGCCACCTCAGCGAGCAAGTTGCGGAGCGCTACACCGTCGATGCGCCGTTGCGGAGGCTCAGCCTTGATCCGCGCCCGGGCGGCGCGGACCGCCCGCGCGAGCGTGACGGCCTGTCGCCTCCTCCGCCGGAGTTTGGCCTCGCGGAACGCCTCCATGACCAGCGATCATGCCAGTACGCCTCTTGACCCTGAGTACGCGCGAGACGAATGGGAGGTACCCCGGCGGCGCTTGCGAACCAGCGGGGGTGAGGCGGCGCGCAACCGCGATGAACCGTGCCGCGATGAACCGGCGCGCAGCGAAACGCTGCCAGCCGACTACGACGCCGACCCGAAACGGCGGAGTAGCAGCGACAAAGGCGCGCCCCGCGTGGGCGTTCGCTGCAGAAATTGGGCCCTCGGCGAGAAACGCCGATCCGCTCCGTTAACCCCCGGATGACAAGAACTAGCGGATTTGCAGCCCTTTTAATCGGGGCGACTGGATTTGAACCAGCGACCGCCCGGCCCCCAGCCGGGTGCGCTACCAGACTGCGCCACGCCCCGTGGCTGCTGCCAGTCTAGGCAAGTTCCGTCTGGACCTTATAGGAACATATGTTCGTGTCAGAGGACGACGGTGAACTTCGGCAATGCGGTAGATGCCATGAGCTCAAACCGATCGAGTCGTTCAACTGGCGCCGCAGGGAGCGTGGTCAACGGGACAACATGTGCCGCTCCTGCAGGTCCGCGTACAAGCGGGAGCACTACCTCAAGAACAAGCGGCGCTACATCGACCAAGCCCAGGCCCGCAAGGACGCCCTCTATCTCGAACGGACCAGATACCTGCTCGAGTTCTTCGACGAGCACCCGTGCGTGGACTGCGGCGAGCGGGATCCGATCGTGCTCGAGTTCGACCATCTGGCAGACAAGACCTTCAGCATCGGCCAAGCGCTCCCGTATCGAAACTGGCAGAGCATCCTCGAGGAGATCGAGAAGTGCGAGGTCGTCTGCCGCAACTGCCACCGACGTCGGGAGTCGCGGCGGATGGGCGCGCTTCGGGTGCGGCTGACGAGCCTGTCCTGAGCGCCTTTAGTAAGAGCGGGCGACGGGGCTCGAACCCGCTTCCTTCAGCTTGGAAGGCTGACGTGCAACCAGTTACACCTCGCCCGCAGGGACCCGATCATAGGACGCGGGCGAGGCCGTGGACGACCAGGTACGCGCCGAATCACCTGCGCGAGCAGCTGTCCGATCGGGAGACCCTACGCGCGCGTCAGCCGACGCGAAGGCCGAAGTCCGTGGTGTAGATCCCGCCCGGCTGCTGACCGGCCTCGGGTGTGCCCTCCGCAAAGGCGATGCCGATCTCGCGGAAGTCCCCGTTCAGGATGTTCGCGCGATGCGGCGGGCTGTTCATCCAGGCGCCGACGATCGCTCGCGGCGTGCCGTGGCTCTCAAGCCCCCAGGCGATGTTCTCGCCGTAGGCCCAGCGCGACAGTCCGCTGCCGAGGTAGCCGACGCCCTGCAGGCGCTTTTCGAGCTCGGCCTCGCCTGAGCAGGCGTGGTCGAAGCAGCCCGTGCCGTCCATGCGCCGGTTGTGGCGCTGGGCGGCCTTCTCAAGCTTGCGGTCAGCGTGCAGGCTGCGCAGGCCGGCGCGGTCGCGCTCCTGATTGAGCAGGCAGAGGATCCCCCGCTGCGCCTGGTCGCCGCTGAGCTCGCCGGGGCGCAAGTCGCCATACCGCGAACAGGCGCTAGCCGCCGCCTGTGAGGTCGAAACGGAGGCGCCCCCCGCGAGCATCGCGATTGAAATCGCGGCGAGCGTGCCCGCTCGAATCGTTTTTCCAAGCCTGATCGCCATCGCAATCCGGATCGGCCCCTCGGCCCGACGCGGTTAGAGACGGTCAGGTGCGTGGACGGATTACTGAGCGCGATCGCCGAAAACGACGGCAAAGGTGACGAATCCGGGGTCGCAGCGATCCTCGATCCGCTTGTGGACGACCCCGACGCCGAGGTCACTGAATCCGTTGTCGAGGATGTTGATGCGGTGGAAGCGGACGTCCATCCAGCCGGCGACCATCGCCTCGGCGCTCAGCGCGCAGCCCGTGTTCTCAGCGAAGCTCCACGAGTCCGCGCCGGCGAAGTAGCCGGCCTGCCGGAGCCGGGTCTCGAGATCCACCTCGCCGCCGCAGCGGTGTGCGAGGCAGTCCGTCTCGACCATCGTCTTCGTATGTCGCTGGGCCGCCTCCTCGAGGGCTCCGCGGCGCTTCAGCTTGCCGAAGCCGTGCACCGCGCGTTCGGTGTTCAGGAGACAGCGGACCGACTTGCGCAGCTTGCGGCCGGTGGTCTCCGCGGCGGGCGCGTCGGCTCCGGGGCAGGCGGCGGCCCGGGTCGTCGCGTCGCCGGGGGGCGACTCGGAGGCAATCGCGAGCGAGCCGAGGGTCGCGGCCGCAGCGACGACGACGACCGTGATGGTCGCGAGCACGGATCGCAATGACGGCTTCGGCGTCTGAGTCATGGCCAGGAAGAAATTAGCGCGCCCCTGCCGGCGCGCTTGACCTCGAAAACCCCTTGGGGGCGCGGGAGTTGCGCCCTGGAGCCGGCGTCGCGGCGTGGCGTCGGGACAGCGGGGGAGCCGGGATTCGAACCCGGATTCACGGTTTTGGAGACCGTGCGTGTAGCCATTGACTCACTCCCCCGGGCGGCGGACGATTCTAGATGCGGGCGGAGGGATTCGAACCCCCAAGCTCAGTGAGCACCGCCACCTAAAGACGGCGTGTATGCCAGTTCCACCACGCCCGCGGGGACTTCGATTCTAGGCTGGGAGCGGACGATCGACCGTCGCGCGCTGCCGCCACAGCACATATGCTTGCGCGGATGGAGGTAGCGACCGCGCGGCCGGGCTACGAGCTCTGGCGGCCGAACCGCGAGAAGGCCGAGGCGAAGACGATGAAGGCGGTGATCGCCTTCGTCCTCCTCGTCAGCGCCGGGCTGCTGATCGTGATCACGATCGGTGGCTGGGACCGCCTGCTCGGCACCAGCGTGGCCGTGATGAGCCTGCTCTGGGCGGGGCTCTACATCCTTTTCGCGTTCCTGGTCATGCGCTGGTCGCGCGGCATCCTGCCGGTCGCTGCCGCGCTCGCGGTGATCCTGGCGATCTTCGCCGCGATCGCCGCGCCGGACTGGTTCGCCCGGTCGAAGGACGGGCTCGACTCGCCCGCGCTCCCCGAGGACCTGCTCGGGCTGCTGACCCTGATCGTGGTGCCCGTGCAGCTGCTCCTGATCGTCGTCGCGATGATCGGCTTCAACCAGGAGTGGCACGTCGAGGAGGAGCGCCCGATCGGCGGCCGGCCGCTGCACGGCGAGAGCGACGACGCGGGCACCGCCCCCGCCCCCGCCTGAGCGCCGCCGACTCAGAAGAGGACGCCCTGCTCCTCGCGCGGCTCGAGCAGCCGCGGACCGTCCTCGCGCACGTCGTTGACCAGGTCGGAGACCTCGCGCGCGATCAGCGCCTCCTCGGGCGCGGGCGCGAGGAGCTCGAGCAGCTCCTCGCCCGAGCGTTCGGGGTCGAGCCACTCGGCCTCGGAGCCGGGGTCGAGGATCACCGGCATCCGGTCGTGGATCGGGCGGATGAGCTCGTTCGGCGGGCAGGTGACGATCGCGCAGCTGTGCAGGACCTCGTCGGTGTCCTTGCGCGGCAGCGCCGCCCAGATGCCGGCGAACGCGAACAGCTCGCCGTCGGGGCGGCTCAGCCACACCGGCCGCTTGCCGCGCTCGTCGACCAGCCACTCATAGAAGCCGTCGGCCGGGATCAGGCAACGGCGCTCGCGGAAGGCGTCGCGGAAGGCGGGCTGGCTCTGCAGGGTCTCGGCGCGGGCGTTGATCAGCGGCCGCCCCGACGCCTTCTCGGCCCAGCGGCCGGGCACGAGCCCCCAGCGCAGGCGGCCGAGGTCGCGCTCGCCGCCCTCGTGCCGCCGCACCGCGAGCACCGGGTCGGTGGGCGCGATGTTGTACCGGGGCGCGTCGGCGACCTCGACCGACTCGAGCACGTCGAACCGCGCCCGCAGCCCGGCGGGGTCGGGGTTCGTGAGGGTGTAGCGCCCGCACATACGGCTGAGGTTAGTGACGCTTTCGGCCCATTCCGCGCGCCGGGCGGTCAGAATGGGGGCGCGAGCGGCGGTGGCCAAACTGGCAAAGGCGGCGGTCTCAAAAGCCGCTGTGCGAAAGCACTTGTGGGTTCGAGTCCCACCCGCCGCATCTCCAACCGCGACTGGCGCGATTTCGATGGACTATTGAGCGAAATCGGCGCCCGTCGCGTGAGCGGCCGTAGATAATCCCCCGCCCGTGGACTCGGCAGGGCGAATGGAGATCGTGCGGGAGCTGTGCTCGTTCGAGGGCCGGCTCACCGGCACCGACGCCGAGCGGCGTGCGGCCAACCGGCTCGCCGAGCGGCTGCGCGGCCTCGGCCGCCGAGTCGAGATCGAGCCGATCCACGTGCACCCCCAGTGGCCGCTCGTGCAGGCGGCGCACTGCCTGCTCGCGTTCGCCGGGAGCCTCGTCGCGATCGAGGTCCCGGCGCTCGGGTTCGGACTCGTGCTGCTGGCCGCGACCTCGATGTACCTCGACCTCAACTACCGCATCTATCTGGTCCGGCGGCTCTTCTTCCGCCGCGCCTCGCAGAACGTCGTCTCCCCCGGCCCCAACCCGGACGCCGGCGCGCGGCTGCTGATCTGCGCCCACGTCGACGCCGCGCGCAGCGGCGCGCTCTTCGCCCCGCGGCGCGCCCTGCGGGGCGCGCGGATCGCCGAGAGCTCGCCCGTTCCGCTGGGCCCGTTCCGGATCCTGTTCTGGTCGCTGGCCCTGCTCCTGCCGCTGCTCGGCGCCCGGATGGCGGGGCTCGACTCGAACGCCATCGCGGTGATCCAGCTCCTCCCCACCCTGGTCCTCCTCCTGGGAATCTTCGCCCTGGTCGAGATCGAGGTCTCCGACATCGTTCCCGGCGCCAACGACAACGCCTCCGGCGTCGCCACCGCGATCTCGCTCGCCTCCGAGCTCGAGGCGCACCCGCCGCGCAACCTCGACGTCTGGGTCGTGCTCGACGGCGGCGAGGAGTGCCAGCAGGAGGGGATGCGCGCCTTCGTGCGCCGCCACCGCCGCGAGCTCGACCGCCGCAGCACCTTCTTCCTCGCCATCGACTCGGTCGGCAAGGGCGACGTCCGCTTCGAGACCAGCGCCGGCTGGCTGGTCAGCTACGCGATGGACAGCCGGATGATCGAGCTCTGCGGCGCGATCGCCGAGGCGGACGCCGAGAGCGGGGGCACCTACGGCGCCGCCCCGCTCGCCAACGGCTGGGCGGGCGACTCGATGCCGCCACGCCTCGCGCGCATGCGCGCGATCGGGATCACCTGCCGCGACGCCAACGGCGTCGTCGCCAACCGCCACCTGCCCTCCGACACGCCCGAGCGGGTCGACCCCGAGGCGCTCGAGCGCGCGCACGGGTTCGCCCTCGAGCTCGTCCGCAGGCTCGACGCCGACCTCGGGCGCGCTACTCCCGGCCGCTGATAGAAGTCTCTGGATGATTGACGCGACACCGGGCAAGCTGCTCTGGACGCCGTCCCCCGAGGTCGTCGAGCGCTCCAACCTGACCGCGTACGCCCGCCGGCTCGAGGCGGAGCGCGGGCTCGACTTCGGCGGCGACTACGAAGCCCTGTGGCGCTGGTCGATCGAGGACCTCGACGGGTTCTGGGCGACGATCTGGGACGACTTCGGCGTCCGGGCGTCGGCGCCGTACGAGCAGGTCCTGGCCCGCCGCGAGATGCCGGGCGCGCGCTGGTTCGAGGGCGCCGAGCTCAACTACGCCGAGAACCTGCTCGCCGGCAAGCCCGACGATCGGCTCGCGATCCAGCACGCCTCGGAGCTGCGCGACCTCGATTCGCTCACCTGGGGCGAGCTGCGAGAGCGGGTTGCGCGCGCGGCCGCCGCCCTGCGCGAGCGGGGGATCGAGCCGGGCGACCGGGTCGTCGCCTACGTGCCGAACCTGCCCGAGGCCGTGATCGCGTTCCTCGCCGCGGCGGCGGTCGGCGCGATCTGGTCGAGCTGCTCGCCCGACTTCGGCGCCCGCTCGGTCGTCGACCGGTTCGCGCAGATCGAGCCGAAGCTGCTCTTCTGCGTCGACGGATACCGCTACAACGGCCGCGACTTCGATCGCCGCGACGTGATCGCCGGGCTGCTCGCCGAGATGCCGACCGTCGAGCACACCGTCGTCATCCCCTACCTCGACGCCGATCCCGACGTCTCCGGCCTGCGCGGCGCGATCGGCTGGGAGGCCTTCCTCGACTCGGGGTCAGGGCACGAGCTCACCTTCGAGCAGGTGGCGTTCGACCATCCCCTCTGGGTCCTCTACTCCTCCGGCACCACCGGGCTGCCGAAGGCGATCGTCCAGGGCCACGGCGGGATCCTGCTCGAGCAGCTCAAGTCACATCACCTGCACGTCGACGCGCAGGCCGGCGACCGCGTCTTTTGGTTCACCACCACCGGGTGGATGATGTGGAACTTCCTCGTCGGCATCCTGCTCACCGACGCCTCGATCGTGCTCTACGACGGCAGCCCGGGCCACCCGGACATGGGCGTGCTCTGGGACCTCGCGGACGATGCGGGCGTCACCTGCTTCGGCACCTCGGCCAGCTACGTCGCCGCCTGCATGAAGGCCGGGGTCGAGCCCGCGGCCGGGCGCGACCTTGCCGCTCTGCGCGCCGTCGGCTCCACCGGGTCGCCGCTGGCGCCCGAGGGCTTCGGCTGGATCTACGAGCACCTCGGCGCCGACACGTGGCTGTTCTCCACCTCCGGCGGGACCGACCTCTGCACCGCGTTCGTCGGCGGGGTGCCGACGCTGCCGGTCTACGCCGGCGAGCTCCAGGGCCGCTCGCTCGGGGCCGCGATCGAGGCCTGGGACGAGCACGGAAACCCGGTCGTCGACGAGGTCGGCGAGCTCGTGATCACCGAGCCGATGCCGTCGATGCCGATCTTCTTCTGGGGCGACGAGGACGGCTCGCGCTACCGCGCGTCCTACTTCGAGATGTATCCGGGCACCTGGCGCCACGGCGACTGGATCGAGATCACCTCACGCGGCACGGCGATCATCTACGGGCGCTCGGACTCGACCATCAACCGCGTCGGGCGTCCGCATGGGCACGTCGGAGATCTACCGCGCGGTCGCCTCGGTCGACGCGATCACGGACGCGCTCGTCGTCGACGTGCCGCGGCCGGGCACCGAGGGCTGGATGCCGTTGTTCGTGGTCCTCGCCGAGGACGCCGAGCTCACCGACGACCTCGTCGCCGAGCTGCGCCGCCGGATCCGCGAGCAGTGCTCGCCGCGGCACGTCCCGGACCGCGTCTACGAGATCGTCGAGGTGCCCCGCACCCTGAGCGGCAAGGTGCTCGAGGTCCCGGTGAAGCGGATCCTCACCGGCACCCCGCCGCATCGCGCGGCCGCGCGCGACTCGCTCGCCAACCCGGACTCGCTCGACTTCTTCGTCGAGCTCGCCGGCGAGCTCGAGAGCGAGCGGAGCGGAGCCTAGTCCCCGCTGCGCGCGCAGCTCCAGCGGTGGCCGCTCCTCGGCCACCTCGACCCGGTTGCGCCCCGCCGCCTTGGCCCGATACAGCGCCCGGTCGGCCGCGGCGAACAGCTCCTCGTGGCCGATCGTGTCGATGCCCGGACGATGGATTGCGATCCCGCAGCTCACCGTCAGCTGCGGGTCGGTGGATGCGAACTCGCTCGCGACCGCGATCCGCAGGCGCTCGGCGATCACGCGGCCGCCCGCCTCGTCGGCGTCGGGGGCGACGATCGCGAACTCCTCGCCGCCGATCCGCGCCGTGACCTCGATCGACCGGGTGACCTCCTCCAGGATCGTCGCCACCCGCCGCAGGGCCTCGTCGCCGGCCGGGTGGCCGTACGCGTCGTTGTAGCGCTTGAAGTGGTCGAGGTCGAGCACCACCAGCGCCAGCGGGCGCCGGGTGCGCTCGGCGCGCGCCAGCTCGCGCCCGAACTCCTCGCGCAGCGCCCGCCGGTTCTCGAGCCCGGTCAGCGGGTCGGTGCGCGCCGCGTCCTCGAGCGTCGAGACCACCGTTCGCAACTGGCCGGCGAGACCGGCCATCACGAACGCGGCGACGGCCGCCGTCCCTGCCGCCATCGCGAGCTGGAGCCCGATCGGGACCGGTGACGGGCCGACGAGCTCGAGCGCCAGCCAGTAGCCGCCGACGGCGATCGCGCCGTGAACCGCGGTCGCCGACCGCGACAGGTACCCCGCCGCCGCGATCATCACCCACGCCAGGTACATCGCGTACGGCGCCGCCGCCTCGGGGCCGCCGAAGGTGATTACGAACACCACGAGCACGGTGCCCAGTGAGGGGGCGACGACCAGGAACCACCATGGCAGGCGGTCGAAGCCGATCACCAGCAGGACGGCGACGGCGAAGGCGGCCACGGCGATCGCGGCCAGCGCCACGCTCTCGCGCTCCGGCGAGCCCGGCAACGCGAGCGTCAGCAGCAGCAGGACGCCGCCCCCACCGAAGAGGTACGCGAGCGTGCGGGCGATCGTGCCCCGCTCTCCCGGCACCGCCGAGGTGGTGCTCCGGTCCACGCCAGTCGAGCCGGTCCACGGCGGTGGTGACTATTCGTTTGGTTGCGCTTGCGGTCAGAGGCGCTCCATGCCTTCGCTTCCGCGGGTCACGGTGACTCTTACCCGCGGATACACACCGTTACTCCAAACACCTACCCGGGAAGCTTTCGCTCGTAGGCGAGCCGTGCGCCGGCGGGCAGGATCCGCCCCGCCGCGATCGCCTCGCGCTCTGCCGCCTCCACCTCGGGACGACCGGACTCGCGCGCGTGGTACGGCATCGGGACCTCCTCGAGCAACCGAAAGCGCGCCTCGAGCGCCAGCCGCAGCCGAGCCAGCGGGATCACCTCCGGCGCCGACTCCGGGCTGGTCGGACGCTTGAGTCCGTGCTCGGCGCTCCACCGCCGCGCCGCCCCGTCGACCGCCTCGATCGCGAACTCGAACACGACCAGCCGGGCCCCGGAGGCGAGCGCGTCGGCGAGCGCGTCGACCGCGCGCGACAGGTCGTGCACGTGGTGGAGCGAGCGAGCGGCCACAGCCGCGTCGAACTTCTCGCCGGGGTCGAGATCCTCGAGCCGGCCGCGCGTGAAGCCGGGATCCTCGGGGGCGACCGGATCGAGCCCCAGCGTCGAGTAGCCCTTCGCGGCGAGCAGCCTGGTGGCGGACCCGTCGCCGCACCCGACGTCGAGCACGCGCGCCGGCGGGGGCGGCAGCCAGCGCTCGGCGAACGCGCAGAGCTCGTCGCTTAGGTACGCCGGCTTCAAGCGCGCGTCGCTGGTGAGTCCGAGACGCGCGGCGCGCTCGCGAGCCATCGCGACCACCTCGTCCACTCCCTCGACCGCCCCACCGCGCATCAGCACCCGCCCCGCGACCACGGTCGCGTCGACGATCGGTCCCGTGGCCGCGTACACGAGCCCCGCGTCGAGCGCCCCGAGCGCGAGCTCCGGGTCGTCCGAGCGGACGAGCAGGAAGTCGGCGGGCGCGCCGATCGCGAGGCCGTGGCCGCCCAGCAGCCGCGAACGCCGACCGGTGGCGATCTCGAGCGTCTCCGACGCGGTCACCGCGGCCGGGTCGCGCGCCCGCTCCTTCTGCAGCAGGGCGAACATCTTCGCCGAGGCGAGCAGGTCGAGCGAGTTGTTGGAGCCGGGGCCGTCGGTGCCGAGCCCGAGCTCGACGCCGACCTGCCGGGCGTCGGCGTAGGGGAACACCCGCCCGACGGCGAGCTTCAGGTTGGCGACCGGGTTCGTGACCACCGTCGCCCCGCGCTCGGCGATCAGCTCGAGCTCGTCGGGGTCGAGCCAGCAGCCGTGCGCGAGCACCGTCCGCGGCCCGAGCATCCCGATCTCGTCGAGGTAGAAGGCGGGCCGCTTGCCGTGCTCGGCGACCGACCCCTTGACCTCGTCCTCGGTCTCGGAGAGGTGGATCTGCACGGGGACCTCGAGCTCGTTCGCGCGCTCGGCGATCCAGCGCAACGAGCGTTCCGACAGCGAGTAGATCGCGTGCGGGGCGAAGCCCGGCCGCGCGAGCTCGCCGCCGGCCTCGGCGACCCGGGCGACGCTGCGGTCGGCGTCGGCGCAGGCGCGCTCGGACTTCGCCGGGTCGCCGTCGTCGATCAGCGGCGAGCCGGCCACGGCCCGCACGCCCGCGTCCTCCGCCGCCCGCGCGGTCGCCTCCGCGCGCCAGTACATGTCCCAGAAGCAGGTCGTCCCCGTGCGGATCATCTCCGCGCATGCGAGTCGCGCGCCCCAGTAGACGTCCTCGTCGTCCATCCGCTTCTCGACCGGCCAGATGTGCCTCGTGAGCCACTCCATCAGCGGCAGGTCGTCGGCGTAGCCGCGAAACAGGGTCATCGCCGCGTGCGTGTGCGCGTTGACCAGGCCGGGGACGAGCGCCATCCCGGCCGGCGTCGAGCCGCTCGTCGCCTTCCTCCGGCGCCACGTCCGGACCAAGCGCCGCGATCGTGCCGTCCTCGGACCGCAGACCCACCGCGACTCCGTCGAGCGTCGCATTGGTCACGGCCAGTCCCACTCGTCCAAGCGTATGCGAGTCTTCCGCCGTGCGTGATGACGGCGTCCGCGACGACCTCGCCGAGGCGCTCGAGCGCCGCCGGCTGACCAGCGACGAGGCGCGCCCGGAGGCCGTCGAGCGCCGCCACGCCGCCGGCGCGCGCACGGCGCGCGAGAACCTCGCGGACCTGGTCGATCCGGACAGCCTGGTCGAGTACGGCGGGCTCGCGATCGCCGCCCAGCGCGGGCGGCGCGAGATCGAGGAGCTGATCGCCCGCACCCCCGCGGACGGGCTGATCGCCGGCACGGCGCGGATCAACGGCGAGCTGCACGGCGCGCGCGCCGCCTGCGCGGTCCTCTCCTACGACTACACCGTGCTCGCCGGCACCCAGGGCGCGACCGGGCACCGCAAGAAGGACCGCCTGTTCGAGCTGATCGAGCGCATGCGCCTGCCGACCGTGCTGCTGGCCGAGGGCGGCGGCGGCCGCCCGGGCGACACCGACTACGCGGTCGTCTCGGCCCTCGACACCCGCGCCTTCGCGCTCTGGGCGCGGCTCTCGGGCGTCGTCCCCAGGATCGCGATCGTCTCCGGCCGGTGCTTCGCGGGCAACGCGGTGCTCGCGGGGTCCGCCGACCTGATCGTCGCCACCGAGAGCACCGCGCTGGGCATGGGCGGCCCGGCCATGATCGAGGGTGGCGGTCTGGGCACGTTCGAGCCCGACGCGATCGGCCCGCTCGCCGTGCAGGCGCCGAACGGGGTCGTCGACGTCGCGGTCGCCGACGAGGCCGAGGCGGTCGCGGCGGCGAAGCGGCTGATCTCCTACTTCCAGGGACCGCTGGCGCAGTGGAGCGAGCCCGACCAGGCGCTCCTGCGCGAGGTGGTCCCCGAGCGCCGCCGACGCGCCTACGACGTCCGCGCCGCGGTCACCGGACTCGCCGACGAGGGCTCGGTGAGCTTCCTGCGCGAGGCCTTCGCGCCCGAGATGGTCACCGCGCTCGCCCGGATCGAGGGCCGCGCCGTCGGCGTGATCGCCAACAACCCGATCCGGCTCGCCGGGGCGATCACCAGCGACGGCGCCGACAAGGCCGCCCGCTTCATCGGTCTCTGCGACTGCTTCGGGCTGCCGATCGTCTCGCTGATCGACACCCCCGGGATGATGGTCGGGCCCGAGGCCGAGGCAACGGCCCTCGTGCGCCACTGCTCGCGCCTGTTCGTCGCCGGGGCGAACGTGCGGGTGCCGTTCGCGGCCGTCATCCTGCGCAAGGCCTACGGCCTCGGCGCCCAGGCGATGGCGGGCGGGAGCCTGCACGAGCCGCTGCTCACCGTCGGCTGGCCGACCGCCGAGCTCGGCGCGATGGGGCTCGAGGGGGCGGTGAAGCTCGGCTTCCGCCGCGAGCTCGAGGCGATCGCCGACGAGGCCGAACGCGCCGAGCGACTCGAGTCGATGGTCGCCGCCGCCCACGACCACGCCAAGGCCCTCAACGCGGCGACCCTGTTCGAGCTCGACGACGTGGTCGACCCGGCGGAGACGCGGAGGCTGCTGGCGGCGACGTTCGCGGCGGCGACGGCGCACGCCGCAGCGAGCCGCCGCCGAGGCGCTTCGTCGACACCTGGTGATCCACCCCGCACGCCCGGACGCGGAAGCAGAAAAGGAAGTCCGCGGCGGAGCCGCGGACCGTTGATTCAAGGCGAGAGCGGAGGACGTGGCGGGAGTTATTCAGGCCGCCAGCGGCGGGAGGATCGCCTCGATGGTCGCCCCCAGCGAGGCCGCGTTCGCGGCCCGGTTCGCCTCGATCTCGGCCAGGGTCAGCTCGCGCTCGCCGATCCCGTTGGCGAGGTTGTCGACCACGCACAGGGCCGCGTAGCGGATCCCGAGCTCACCGGCGACCACGCACTCGGAGCCCACCGTCATCCCGACCACGTCCGCGTGCGCGGCGATCAGGCGGATCTCGGCCGGCGTCTCGAGGCGCGGGCCCCGCGTCTGCCAGTAGACGCCCCGGGGCACCGCGTCGATCCCGGCCGCGTCGAGCGCCGCGAGGAGCTGGGCGCGCATGTCGGGATCGAACCGGGCCGCCCCGTGGGCCTCGGGGCCCTCGAGCGCGGTCAGCGGCTCGGCGTCGAGGGCGATGAAGTCGTCGGGCACCAGCAGCGTCCCGGCGCGAGCTCGGCCCGCAGGCCGCCGACCGAGCTCAGGGCGAGAACCCGGTCGCAGCCGGCGTCGGCGAGCGCGCGCATGGTCGCGACGTGGTCGATCCGGTGCGGGAGCTCGTACCCCGCGGCGACCCGGTGGCGCCTGACCGGCTCCCACGGCCCCTCCGGCAGCTCCGCGTCGTGCAGTGCACTGCCCGCAATCAGCCCCAGCCCGGCCACCGACTCAGAGTAGCCTGGCCCGCCCGATGGACCCGCTCGAAGCAGTCGCCATCCTCGTCGCGGGACTCGCCGCCGGCACGATCAACACGATCGTCGGCAGCGGGACGCTGATCACCTTCCCGGTGCTGATCGCGCTCGGCTATCCGCCGCTGGTCGCCAACGTGTCCAACAACATCGGCCTCGTGCCCGGCGCCGCGTCGGGCGCCTGGGGGTACCGGCGCGAGCTCGCCGGCCAGCGCGAGCGTGTGGTCCAGCTCGGCGTCGTCTCGGTCGTCGGCGCGGCGATCGGCGCGACCCTGTTGCTCGTTCTGCCCTCCTCCGCCTTCGACGCGATCGTTCCCGCCCTGATCGCGATCGCGCTCGTGCTCGTGGTGGTGCAGCCACGGCTCAACGCGTCGCTCGACCATCGCCGGCGCGAGGGGCATCGCAGCGGAGCCGTGCGCGGCCTGGTTGCGGCCTGCGGGGTCTACGGCGGTTACTTCGGTGCCGCCCAGGGCATCCTGCTGATGGGCATCCTCGGGCTCGCAATCGACGACACGCTCCAGCGCCTCAACGGGCTCAAGAACGTGGTCACCGGGCTCAACAACTTCACCGCCGGGCTGATCTTCGTGTTCGCGGCCTCGATCGACTGGGGGGTGGCCGGGTTGATCGCCGCCGGGTCGATGGTCGGCGGCGTCCTCGGCGCCCGCTACGGCCGGCGCCTGTCGCCCACCGCGCTCCGAGTCGTCATCGTGATCGTCGGCACGGTCGCGATCGTCCGCCTGCTGGTCGACTGAGGCGGCTCACGCCGCGGCGAGCAGCCAGCGGAACGTGTTGTGGAAGCGATAGGAGCCGTCGTCGCGTCGTCGCGTCGCCGCGGCCCGCTCGACCGTCTCGCGGAAGACGCGCCGTGTCGACGGTTTCAGCGATCCCGGACATGCTCAGGTCGAACTCGAGCGCGCCCTGGAGCTGTCGCACGTCCCGCGTCTCATAGGGCACGTCGACGTCGCCGGTCGCCAGCACGGTGAGCCCGGCGTCGCCGGCCAGGCCTTCGAGCACGCCCGGGTAGCCGAACGCGGGCGCCGGGTCGTCGGCGGCCTCGTCTTCGTCGTCGGCGGGCCCGAGCGCCCGCACCGCGTCGAAGAGCCCCTGGAGGTCGTTGTTCTCGCGCGGCCCCCACACGCACACGGCGACCAGCCCGCGCGGGCGCGCAACCCGCCGTGCCTCACGGAAGCCCGCGAGCCGCTCGGCCGCGAACTGGAACGAGTTGAAGCCGGTGACGACATCGAACGAGTCGTCGTCCCACGGCAGGTTCTCGATCGCCCCGACGCGCAGGTCGGCGTCCGGCAGGCGGGTCCGGGCGCGCTCGATCATGCCCTCGGCGGCGTCGATGCCGCTCACCGTCGCGCCGCGCCCGGCCGCGAGCGCGCACAGCTCGCCGGTCCCGCAGCCCATGTCGAGGAACCGGGTCCCGGGACCGACCGCGGCCTGCTCGACGACCAGCTCACGCGCCGGATCGGCGAGGCGCGCCCAGTGCTCGTCCCACAGCTCGGCGGTCGCGCTCCATGCCGGGCCCTCCTCCCCCGCCGAGCTCGGGCGCGCGCCCTCGCTCACGCCGGCGTGATCGGGTTGCGCCGGTCGGAGAACGCGCGGTCCTTGGTCTCGGCGAGCGCGAAGCGCCGGATCAGCTCCTCGCGCAGCGTGTCGGGCTCGATCACGGCGTCGATCACCATCTCCGAGGCGAGGTGGAGGATGTCGATGTCGGCCGCGTACTCCTCGCGCTTGGCGCGGACGAACTCCTCCCGCTCGGCCTCGTCCTCGATCTTCTGGATCTGGTTGAAGAAGACGGCGTTGATCGCCGCCTCCGGCCCCATCACCGCGATCGATGCGCCGGGCAGGGCGATGCAGCAGTCGGGCTCGAACGCCGGCCCCGCCATCGCGTAGAGCCCGGCCCCGTAGGCCTTGCGCACGATCACCGAGAGCTTCGGCACGGTCGCCTCGGAGACGGCGGAGATCATCTTCGCCCCGTGGCGGATGATCCCCTGGCGCTCGACCCCGGTGCCGATCATGAAGCCGGGCACGTCGGCGAGGAACAGCAGCGGGATGTTGAACGCGTTGCAGGTCATGATGAAGCGCGCCGCCTTGTCGGCCGAGTCGACGAACAGCACGCCCCCTCCTGGCGCGGCTGGTTGGCGACGATGCCGATCGCGCGCCCGTCGATCCGCGCGTAGCCGACGACGAGCTCCTTCGCCCAGCGAGCGTGGACCTCGCAGAACGAGTCCGCGTCGATCAGCGCGCCGATCAGGTCCTTGACGTCGAACGAGGTCTTCTCGTCGTCGGGGACGATCTCGGAGACCGCGCGCTCGGCCGCGGGCTCCGCGGGCGGCGCGGCCGGCGGCGCCTCGCGCCAGTTGGAGGGCATGTAGGAGAGGTAGCGCTGGGCGAGCTCGATCGCCTCGGCGTCGGACTTGACGAGGAAGTGGCCGCAGCCCGAGACCGAGGTGTGCATCTTCGCCCCGCCCATCTCCTCGAGGGTGACCTTCTCCCCGACCACCATCTCCGCCATCCGGGGCGAACCCAGGTACATCGAGGCGTTGCCCTCGCGCATGATCACCACGTCGCAGAAGGCCGGGATGTAGGCGCCGCCGGCGGCCGAGGGCCCGAACAGCAGGCAGACCTGCGGCACCCGGCCGGAGAGCTTGACCTCGTTGTAGAAGATCCGCCCGGCGCCGCGCCGGCCGGGGAACATCTGCACCTGGTCGGTGATCCGCGCGCCGGCGGAGTCGACGAGGTAGATCATCGGCAGCTCGTGAGCGAGAGCCCGCTCCTGGATCCGGAGGATCTTCTCGACCGTCTTCGGACCCCAGGAGCCGGCCTTCACGGTCGGGTCGTTGGCCATCAGGCAGACCCGGCGTCCGGCGACCGTCGCCATCCCGGTGACGACGCCGTCGGCGCCGAGGCCCTCCGCGTCCCAGTTGGCGAGCAGGCCCTCCTCCGCGAACGACTCCGGGTCGACGAGCTGCTCGACCCGCTCCCGAACGCCGAGCTTGCCCTGCTCGGCGGTCTTCAGGTGGTGGCGCTGCGGCCCTCCGGAGAGCGCCGCCTCGAGCGCTGACTCGAAGTCGGTTTTGACGCGGGTGCCCATCGGCGGGCTAGCCCGAGTCTTCGGCGACGGCCGCTGTGGCCTCGGTGTCGGCGCGCTCGCCGTTGTTCGGCTCGCGCGCGGGCCGGTGCTGGGTCGCGGTGCCGGCGATCCCGCTCGCGAGCCGCTCGAGCTCGGCGAGCACTGCGTCGCGGCGCTTCTCGAGGTCGGAGATCACGGCCTCGACGTCGCCCTTGCGCTTGTTCGCCTCGGCGACGATCCGCTTCGCCTCGCGCTCGGCCGCCTTGCGCGACTCCTCGGCCTCGCCGGCCGCATCCTCGAGCGTCCGCTTGGCCTCGGCCTCGGCCTCGGGACGGGCCTTGTTCACGTACGCGTCGGCGTCCGTCCGCGCCTTGCGCGCGTAGGCGTCGGCCTCCTCGCGCGCCTTCAGCGCGTACTCGTCGGCGGAGGTGCGCAGCTTCTCGCCGGTCATGTTGGCGTCCACGAGCTGCTTGCGCGCGTCCTCGGCCGCGTCCTCGCGGATCGCCTCGGCGGCGTCGTGGGCCTCGGTGAGGATCCCGGCGGTCTGCTCGCCGACCCGCTCGAGCTCCGTTCGCACGGCCTCAACCGCAGCGTCGCCCTCACCGCCGCGCTGGAGCCAGTCGGCGAGCTCACCCAGGAACTGGTCGACCTCGCCACGGTCGTAGCCGCGCACGGAGTGGGAGAAGGTGGCGTTGCGAATGCGGTCCAGTGAGTGCTCGTCCACTGCCCTTGCCTCTCTTCAGCTGGCCTGTTCGCGAGGGTAGCGAGAACGGTTCGCGGGGGTTACGACCCGGGCGCGACTGCGACGGGGCTGTCACCCGAGTAGTCGTAGAAGCCGCGCCCCGACTTGCGCCCGTAGTGCCCCGCCTCGACGAGCGTGCGGAGGGCATCCGGCTGGGCGAAGCGCTCCTCGCCGTAGTAGTCGCTCATCACCTCGGCGATCGAGGCGAGCGTGTCGAGGCCGACGAAGTCGGCGAGCGTCAGCGGGCCCATCGGGTGGCTGGCGCCGGCCATCATGCCGCGGTCGATGTCCTCGATCGATCCGACGCCCTGCTCGTAGGCGCGAATCGCGTCGAGCATGTACGGGACGAGCAGGCGGTTGACGATGAAGCCGCGGTTGTCCCCGGCGGCGACCGTGGTCTTGCCGAGCTTCCCGCCGATGTCGAAGCCGAGGTCCGAGGCGCTCTCGCCGGTGCCGTCGGCGCGCACGACCTCGAGCAGCGGCATCACCTGCGCCGGGTTGAAGAAGTGCAGGCCGAGGAAGCGGTCGGCGCGGCCGGTCGCCGCCGCCTGCTCGGCGACCCCGAGCGACGAGGTGTTGGTCGCGAAGAAGGCCTCGGGCTTGACGATCTCGTCGACCGTGCGCCACATCTCGAGCTTGCGCTCCAGGTCCTCGGTGATCGCCTCGATCACCAGGTCGCAATCGGCGAGGTCGTCGTAGGAGAGCGAGCCGTCGATCCGGCCGCGGATCGCGTCGGCGTCGGCCTGCTCGAGCCTGCCCTTCTCGACCGCGCGTCCGAGCTGCTTTTCGATCTTCCCCAGGCCCTTGTCGAGCGCGCCTTGGTCGGCCTCGACCACAGCGACGTCCCAGCCCGCCTGGGCGCAGATCTGCGCGATCCCGTGGCCCATCAGGCCGCAGCCGACAACTCCTACCTTCGCGATCTCCACGTCTGCGCTTCCTCCTCGAGTTTTGGGGACGCGGAAGCCTACGCGGATGCGCTATCCAGCATCCGCTGCATCGCCTCGGCGAGGGCGTGCATCCCGCTCATCGGCCGCACCATCACGGTCATCTCGGCGATCCGGCCGTCGGCATCGAACTTGAGGATGTCGACCCCCTGAAGCTGCTTGTCGCCGATCCGCGCCTCGAACATGAGCACGGCCGTGTCGCCCTGCTCGACGTGCTCGACGTAACGGAAGTCCTCGAACACCTGGGCCACCGCGGAGAGCAGGACCTTGATCTCCTCCGGCCGCTCGTAGGTCTTGAAGACGACCGGGCTGCGGAACGTGGCGTCGTCGGCGAACAGGTCATCGGCGGCGTCGAAGTCCTTGGCCTCGACCGCAGCGCGGAAGGCGTCGCTGCGCATCTCAGCCCTCCAGCTGCGCGTCGAGGTTGATCTCGGGCACCGCGGCGAGCGCCTTCGAGACCGGGCAGCCGCTCTTCGTCGCCTCGGCAACCCGTTGGAACTCGTCGTCGTCGATCCCGGGGACCGTGGCGCGGGTGTGGAGGTCGATGCGGCTGATCTCGAAACCCGGGTCGGCAGGTGTCAGGTGCACCTCTGCGGTCGTGGTTACCGACTCGGAGGGGTGCCCGGCCTGCTCGAGCCCGAGCGAGAGCGCCATCGAGAAGCAGCCGGCGTGGGCGGCCGCGATCAGCTCCTCGGGATTGGTGCCGTCGCCCTCCTCGAAGCGCGACTTGGCCGAGTAGGCGCCGCTGAAGGCGCCGTCTCCGAACTCCATCGTCCCGCTGCCCTCGGTGAGCGTGCCGTCCCAGCGTGCGTCGGCGGTTCGCGTTGCCATAGATCGTTCCTTTCAGTTGGTCGTTGCCAGTGGGTTCCAGTCGACCGGGCCCGCGGTGAGCACGTGTGCCCCGAGCGGACGCCCGAGCACCTCCTGAACGGCGCGCGAGGCGGCGATCAGGGTCGGCAGGTCGACGCCGGTGTCGATACCCATCTCCTCGAGCATCGAGACCAGGTCCTCGGTCGAGACGTTGCCGGTGGCGCCGGGCGGGACCGGGCAGCCACCGAGCTCGCCGAACGCCGACTCGAAGGACTCGACGCCCTGGTCGACGGCGGCGACCACGTTGGCGAGGCCCTGGCCGCGCGTGTTGTGGAAGTGAGCGGTGAGCTCGGCTTCGGGCAAGCGTTCGCGAGCCGCGGCGAAGAACTCGCCGACCTGGCGCGGGTTCGCCATCCCGGTGGTGTCACCGAACGCGACCTCCTCGCAGCCCGCCTCGGCGAGGGCCTCGGCGATCTCGAGCACGCGGTCGACCGGGACCTCGCCCTCGTACGGACAGCCGAAGCTGGTCGAGATCACGCCCTCGCAGCGCAGCCCCTCCGCCCGCGCTCGCCCGATCACCCGCTCCAGCCCCGCGAGCGATTCGGCGACCGAGCGGTTGACGTTCTTGCGATTGTGGGTCTCCGAGGCGGAGAGGAAGAGGTTGACCTCGTCGAAGCGCGGGCGCTGGGCAAGCGCCCGGTCGAGCCCGCGCTCGTTCGGGATCAGGACCGAGTACGCGACGCCCTCGCGGCGGTCGTATGAGGCCAGTACCTGCTCGGCGTCGGCGAGCTGCGGGATCACGTCCGGCCGCACGAACGAGGTCAGCTCGATCCGGCGAAAGCCGGCCTCGCCGAGCAGGTCGATCAGGCGGACCTTCTCCTCGGTCGGGATCACCTCGGGCTCGTTCTGAAACCCGTCCCGCGGCCCCACCTCGCGGATGCGGACGCTCTGCGGCAGCGCGCTCATGCACGAGAGGTTATGCGGCGGGCAACGGCCGCGAGGGTCGCTCGGACATGGTCCGGCTGGAATCTCACCTGGGCGTGGGTGAAGCGCAGCGGGGTCGATCCCGGCGGCCGTGTGCGCCTGGTCGCGGCAGCCGGTCGCGCGGCCTGCCGAGCGGGCGTGCGGTGGTAGCGGAGGCTGTCGGTCTCGACCACCAGGCCGAGCTCGGGCCAGAAGAAGTCGACCCGGAAGCCGTTCACCCGCGCTGCGTGAGCGGCGGCGGCAGCCCCGCTGAGCGCGCGATCGGGAGGAAGAGCCGCTCGAGCTCGGAGTCGGTGAGGGTGAAGGTCGCGGTGTCGAGCAGGTCGCGCAGTCGGCCGACGCCGGGCTGGCCCGCGTGGCGTTCGAGTGCCGCGCGCAGCTCGTCCGGATCGATCAGGTCCAGCCGGTCCGCCTCGTTGATCAGCCGTTCGAGCGCCGCCGGCGCGGCGCGGGTCGCGGCAACGATCGAGCAGGGTGCGGACGACGGCAGTGAGGGGGATGGAATCCGAAACCGTCGTGTCGGACTCGGCGAGCGCGGGTCGTCTGTGGACGCAGAGCCCCGCCGGCCGGGGAGCGCGCGCAGCGGGCACGGAGAGCTCGATGGGGCCGGCCCGCTGGGACGCGAAGCCCCAGACTTCGGCCGCGCTCCAGTGGCTCAGCGCAGCGTGCGGGCCACAGGCGAGCACCGCGGCCATCAACCGCCCTCGCCGGCTCAACTCCGGACGCCCGACGACGTAGACGCCCCGGTGCACCGGGTGGAGCCGCCCGCGCGCGCGCCGACGCTTGATCCCCTGCCCGCTGACCCCCAGCTCGAGCAGCTGCGCCCGGCTCACCACCCCGTGCTGACGTGCCACCAGCCGCCAGATCTCCGTCGCCTGCGCGGTTTGGTACCGCATCGGGTACCCAAGTGCGCACGGGCGATGGATTCGCCCCCGGCCGCGGCTAGTCGGACTTGACGCCGCCGACCGTCGATCACGCGGCGCTCGTGGGTGCCGACGCCGATCGTGCGGTCGGCCTCGGTCACCTCGACGTCGAAGCGCAGCTTGCGCTCGTCGGCGACCTCGCGCAGGTTCACCCGCACGGCGCAGTTCGCGCCCTCGGCGGCGGCCGCGACGTGCTTGACGCAGACCTCGAACCCGACCGTCGCCCTGCCCTCGGGCAGGTTCTCGTAGGCGAGGACCGAGGCGCAGCGCTCCATCATCGCGATCATCCCCGGCGTCGAGAGAACGCGGACGCCGATCGTGCCGCCGACGTCGGTCACCAGCCGGTCGGCGACGACGAACTCCTCGGTGCGCTCGAGCCCCGGAATCAGCTGGCGGCTCAACGGCGCCGCACCTCGGCTCCGCTCCGCTCCGCCTCGAGGGCCACTCAGACCATCCCCAGCCCGCCGGACACCCCGAGCGTCTCGCCGGTGACGTAGGAGGCGTCGTCGGAGGCCAGGAAGGCGACGGCCGCCGCGACCTCCTCCGGCTTGCCCAGCCGCCGCATCTGCGTCCCGGCCTTCATCGTCTCCACGATCTTCTCCCCCAGCTCGCCGAACTCGAGCGCCCCCATCAGCAGCGGCGTCTCGATCGGGCCGGGTGCGATCGAGTTCGCGGTGATGCCGAACCTGGCCCCCTCGCGCGCGATCACCTTCATGAACGCGATCACGCCGCCCTTGGCGGCCGAGTAGACGGCCGAGCCCTTGGACCCGACGCGGCCCGCCTCCGAGGCGATGCTGACGATGCGGCCGTAACCGGCGTCGCGCATCCCACCGAACACGGCATGGGTGCAGGCGAAGACGCCGAACAGGTTCACGGCCGTCACCCGCTGCCATTGGCCGGGGTCCGTGTCGGCGAAGAAGCCGAACTCGTCCATGCCGGCGTTGTTGACCAGGATCGAGAACGGCCCGTGCTCGGCGACGACCGCCGTCGCGTCGTCCGGGGAGGTGACGTCGAGGTGCGCGGCGGTGGCGCCGACCTCGGCCGCCACCCGGGCCGCGGCCTCATCGTTGAAGTCCCCGATCACGACCTCGGCCCCCTCGGCGGCGAGGCGGGCGACGATCGCGGCGCCGATTCCGCTGCCGCCCCCGGTGACCAGCGCCCTGCGCCCCTCGAACCTCATGCGCGCGCAGCATAAACGGGCACGCGCACTTCGCCCGCTGCCGCGCGCGTAGACTGCCGCGTCCGTGAGCGGCGAAGCGATCCCGATTATCGGCGGCACCGGTGCGCTCGGCTACGGGCTCGCCCTGCGCTGGGCGCGGGCCGGCCACGCGGTCGTAATCGGCTCGCGCAGCGCGGAGCGCGCGGCGGAGACCGCGCGCAAGCTCTCGGAGCTCGCTCCGGACGCCGAGATCGAGGGGCTGGCGAACGAGCAGGCGGCAAAGCAGGGCTCGATCGTCTTCCTCACCGTTCCGTTTCGGGCCCAGTCGGAGAACCTCAACAACCTGCGCGAGGCGCTCGAGCCGGGTCAGCTGCTGGTCGACTGCACCGTGCCGCTCGCGGCCGCGGTCAGCGGCAAGGCGACGCGCTCGCTGGGCGTCTGGCAGGGCTCGGCCGCCCAGCAGGCGCAGGAGATGGTCCCCGACGGGGTCAGCGTGGTCGCGGCCCTGCACACCGTGAGCGCTCCGACGCTGGCCGACACCGGAGCCGTCCTCGACGAGGACGTGCTGCTCTGCGGCGACCGCAAGGCCGAGAAGGAGAAGGTCGCGCGGCTCGTCGAGGCGATCCCGGGCCTGCGGGCGGTGAATGCGGGGCAGCTGGAGATGGCGCGAATCGTCGAGCAGCTGACGCCGATGCTGATCTCGATCAACGCCCGGTACAAGACCCACGCCGGGATCCGGATCGTCGGCCTGCCCGACACCGATCATTGGGCGTAGTAGTCCTCGCCGGCGGGACCGGCGGGGCGAAGCTCGCGGCCGGCC
The DNA here is from genome assembly GCA_963729065.1 of uncultured Solirubrobacterales bacterium. Lineage (GTDB taxonomy): Bacteria > Actinomycetota > Thermoleophilia > Solirubrobacterales > 70-9 > WHSW01. The sequence goes on along the minus strand of CAVSMS010000034.1, from coordinate 33,012 downwards.
TGCAGCAGGTCCTCGGCGCCGAGCTCGCGGTGGTCGCGAACACCGCTGACGACACGGAGATCCACGGGCTTCGCGTCTGCCCCGACCCCGACCTGTGCACGTACTGGCTCGCCGACCAGATCGACGAGGAGCGCGGCTGGGGCATCCGCGACGACACCTTCACCGTCCACGAGCGACTCGAGCAGCTCGGCGCCCCCGGCTGGTTCTCGCTCTCCGATCGCGATCTCGCGACCTGCCTCTACCGCACCCACTTCATGTCGGAGGGCGGGACGCTCACCGCCGCGCAGGCCCAGATCGCCCGCGCGCTCGGCGTCCGGGCCTCGGTGCTCCCGATGTCCGAGGACCGGGTTCGCACGCGGGTGCGGACGCCGGCGGGGTGGCGGGGCCTGCAGGAGTTCCTGATCGTCGACCGCGGCGAGGCGCCGATCGAGGGCGTCGAGCTCGACGGCATCGTCGACGCGCGGCCGAGCCCCGAGGTGCTCGAGGCGCTCGCCGCGGCCGAGATGGTGATCGTCGGTCCGTCGAACCCGGTGATCTCGATCGGCCCGATCCTGTCGGTGCCGGGGATGCGCGACGCGATCGCCGCCGCGCCCGGACCGGTCGTGGCGGTGAGCCCGTTCGTCGGCGGGCGCACGGTCAAGGGGCCAACCGACGCCTTCGTCGCCGCCGTCGGGCGGCCCGCGACCGCCGCCGGCGTCGCATCCCTCTACACGGGGCTGCTGGACGGCATGGTGGTCGACGACGGCGACCCGCCCGGGGATCCCGAGGGGGTTGCCGTGCTGCGCTGTCCGACCCTGATGCAGGGCGGCGCGGGCCGCCGGGCGCTTGCCAAGCGGGTGCTCGAGTTCGCGCGAGGCCTCTGAAGCGCGATCATCGGCGGGTGCGCGCGACGGCGATCATCCCGGTGAAGCGCTTCGGCCGGGCGAAGCAGCGCCTGCTCGACCGTCTCGACCGGCCCCAGCGAGCCGACCTGGTGAAGTCGATGCTGACCGACGTGCTCGCCGCCGTGAGCGCGGCGGAGTCGGTCGAGCGGCTGATCGTCGTCACGGGCGAGGGGCGCGCGGAGCGGATCGCTCTTCGCAACGCGCAGCGCACGACCACGCCCCTCGAGGTCCTGAGAGAGCCCGCCGACAGGGGCCATTCCGAGGCGGCGACGCTGGGCATCGTGCGCGCCCTGGCGCTGGGCGCCGAGTGCTCGGCGCTGCTCCCCGGAGACTGCCCGCTGCTCGACCCGGCCGAGCTCGACGCGGCCCTGGGCCGGATGTCGCCCGGCCGGGTGGCGGTCATCCCCGACCGCCACGGGACCGGGACGAACGGCCTGCTGCTGGCGCCCGCGGACGCGATCGGGCCCGCGTTCGGCGAGGGCAGCGCGGAGCGCCACCGCGACCGGGCCGAGCGCGCCGGGTACGAGGCCGAGGTCGAGCCGCTCGAGTCGCTGGCGCTCGACCTCGACACGCCCGAGGACCTCGAGGCGCTGGCCGCGGCCCTGGTCGAGCAACCGGACCGCGCCCCGCAGACCACGGCCGCGCTGGCGCGGCTCGGGGCGCTCGCCTCCACCCGCCGGTGAGCGCGGCGCTCGAGATCGTCCCGCTCGGCGGCCTGGGCGAAATCGACGCCGGGGCGGCGCTGGGTGAGCTGATCGCGAACGCGGCACGCGACGCGTCCGTGGCGCTTGGGGCCGGCGACGTGATCGTCGTCTCGCAGAAGGTGGTCTCAAAGGCCGAAGGACGGACGCGAGACCTGGCGCAGGTGAGCCCGGGCGAGCGCGCGATCGAGCTCGCCGCGCGGCTCGGCAAGGACGCGCGCGTGGTCGAGTTGGTGCTCGGCGAGGCGCGCCGCGTCGTGCGCGCCGAGGCGGGGGTGTTGATCGTGGAGACCAACGCGGGCTGGATCTGCGCCAACGCCGGCATCGACGCCTCCAACGTCCCCGGCGAGGAGGCGGTGACCCTGCTGCCCGTCGATGCAGATGCCTCGGCCCGCGAGCTTCGCGGCCGCCTCGCCCCCGCCCCTCGGGACCGGCCCGGCGTGGTGATCGCCGACAGCTTCGGCCGCCCGTGGCGGCTCGGCCAGGCCGAGGTCGCGATCGGCTGTGCCGGCGTTGTCGCGCTCGACGACTGGCGCGGGCGCCGCGACGCCCACGGCCGCGAGCTCGCGGCCACCGCGGTGGCGGTCGCCGACCAGCTCGCCGCGGCGGCGGACCTGGCGCGCCACAAGACCTCCGGCGAGCCCGCCGTGCTGATCCGCGGAGCGGACCGCTGGTGGACCGAGGAGGACGGGCCCGGAGCCGGCGTCCTGCGCCGGCCCGCCGAGCAGGACCTGTTCCGCTGACGCGCGCCTAGAGCGGGTGCGGGCCCTTGAGCCCGATCGGGTCGGGCGCACCCTCCTCGGTGAACTCGGGAGGTACGTAGGCCTCGCCCGGCGAGCCGCCGATCGCGAGCACCTGCGCCCGCTCGTCGCCGGTGATGATCTTGCGCCGCTCCTGCGGTCCGACCCGGACCCAGACCCCGGGAACGAGCTCGTGCTCCTCCCCGTCATCCCCGCCGACCCGGATCGTCGCCCGCCCGGAGAGCACCGTGTAGACCTCCTCCTGGTGGTCGTGGACCTGGTCGTGGTCGGGATAGTCGGTGAAGTTGCGCGGCAGTTCCATGACCGCGAGCCCGAACGCGGCGACTCCGAGGCCGGCGCGGGCGCGGCGGAAGCCACCGCCGAAGATCGCCTCGAACTCATCGATTCGCTTGACCGTGACGTCTGCCATGCGCCTCAGCCGAGCGGGTCCGGCTCGCCCTCCTCGGTGTGCTTGGTGATCTCGAACGGCCGGCCGGGGATTCCGCCGAGCGCAAGCACCACGGCGCTGCTCTCGCCCGTGACGAGCTTGCGGCGCTCGGTTGGCCCGACGCGCGCGAACACGCCGGGCTCGAGCACGTGCTCCTCGCCGCCCGCGAGCAGGGTCGCCTCGCCCTCGAGCACCGTGTAGACCTCCTCCTCCCCGTCGCCCGTGTGGTCGTGCTCCGGGTAGGCGTCGGTATGCGGAGGAAATCGGAGGATCTGCATCCCGAACGAGGTCACGCCGAGGCCGGCTCGTGCCTTGAGCATCCCGCCCCTGAACGTCGTCTCGAAGTCCTCCGTGCGCCTCACGGTGACGTCGGCCATGGAGCCACCCTACCGCCGCGCGGGCGCCGCGGCCAGGGGACGAGAAGTGTGAGATCCGTCACTCGGCGACCGTGAGCACGGCCGAGCCGGCGAGCCGGCCGGCGCGCAGATCCTCGAGCGCCTCGTTGGCGCGTTCGAGCGGATAGAGCGTGGTCCGCGCCCGAACCGGGACCCGCGGCGCCAGCTCGAGGAAGCGGTTGCCGTCGTCGCGGGTGAGGTTCGCCACCGAGCGAACCTGGCGTTCGCCCCAGAGGATCTCGTACGGGAACGAGGGGATGTCGCTCATGTGGATCCCCGCGCAGACCACCACGCCTCCCGGCGCCAGCGCCCGCAGCGCCGCCGGGACCAACTCCCCGGCAGGGGCGAAGATGATCGCCGCGTCGAGCTCCTCCGGGAGGGCGTCGATCGTCCCGGTCCACTCCGCCCCGAGCTCGCTCGCCAGCTCCCGCTTGGCGGCGTCCGGATCGCGGGTGACGGCGAACACCCGGCGTCCCTCGTGCGCGGCGACCTGGCAGATGAGGCTCGCGGAGGCGCCGAAGCCGAGCAGCCCGACGCGCTCGGCGTCGCCGCACATGCGCAGCGCCCGGTAGCCGATCAGCCCCGCGCAGAGCAACGGCGCGGTCTCGCTCCCGGCGTCCGCGGGCAGCTCCAGGCAGTAGCGCTCGTCGGCGACCGCGACCTCGGCGTAGCCGCCGTCGACGTCGTAGCCGGTGAACTTCGCGTTCGGGCACAGGTTCTCGCGCCCCGAGCGGCAGTAGCGGCACTCGCCGTCGGCCCATGCGAGCCACGGCAGCCCCACCCGGTCGCCGGGAGCGAACCGCTCGCTGCCCTCCCCCGCCCCGAGGACCTCGCCGACCACCTGGTGGCCCAGACGAGGGGGAGCTGGGCCTGTGAGGCGGAGGCCGCAGGCCGGGCCGAGCCGCGCCGCTGTTGAGGCGCCTAATTTCAGTCGCCGTCGAAGATGTGCAGGTCGGTGCGGCAGACCGCGCAGGCGATCACGCGCAACGCGACCTGACCCGGCCCCGGTTGCGGCTCTGGAAGCTCCGCCGGCTTCAGCGGCGTTCCCGCGGCCTCGAGGACCATGGCGCGCATCGGCTCATGATTGCGCTCGATCGCTCCGCGCGATCACCCGAGTACCGCCGCCCGAGTGAAATACTCGTCGTGATGGCGCGGGATCCCAAGATCCAGCGGCTCGCGGAGGTGCAGCTGTTCTCGACCTGCAACCGGCGCGAGCTGGCCAAGATCGCAGCCCTGACGGTCGAGGTGGACGTCCCGGCCGGGAGGGTGCTGATGCGTCAGGGCGAGCCCGCACACGAGTGCTTCGTGATCGAGGCGGGAACGGCGCGTGCTTCGATCCGCGGTCGCAAGAGCAGCAAGCTTGGCCCGGGCGAGTGCTTCGGCGAGATGGCGCTGATCGACTCGGCCCCGCGGTCGGCGACGGTGACGGCCGAGACCGATATGAGCCTCCTCGTGCTGAGCTCGCGCGAGTTCTCGACCCTGATCGATGACGTGCCGAGCGTGGCCCGGAAAGTGCTCGCCGTCGTCGCGGAGCGGCTCCGCGCCGCCGAGCGGCCCCAGCCGCATCACTAGCCCTAGTACGTCTCGACGAGCTCGTACAGGGTGGTGCGCTGGGCGGGGGTGCGGCCGGCGGCGCGAGCGGCGGCGATCAGCTGCTCGGGCTCGAGCCTGACGCCGTGCTGCGAGCCGGCCATGCGGGAGATGTTCTCCTCCATCAGCGTGCCGCCGAGGTCGTTGACGCCCCAGCGCAGGCTCTCGGTCGCGGCCTCGAGGCCCATCTTCACCCAGCTCGCCTGGAGGTTGGGGATCGTGCGGCCGAGCGCGAGCCGGAAGACGGCGGTGTGCTTGAGGTTCTCGGCCGCCGAGATCTCCTCGATCCCATGCGTGCGCCCCAGCAGGGTCTGGAACGGGATGAAGGAGAGCGGCACGAACTCGGTGATCCCGCCGGTGCGCTCCTGGAGCTCGCGCACGACGCGCATGTGCCGGGCGAGCTCCCAGGGCTCCTCGATGTGCCCGAACATCACGGTCGAGGTCGAGCGCAGCCCGACGCGGTGGGCCGCCTCGATGATCTCCACCCAGCGCGCGGCCGGGAGCTTGTTCGGCGAGATCCGGCCGCGGACGCCGTCGTCGAGGACCTCGGCGGCGGTCCCGGGCGTCGACCCGAGCCCGCACTCGAGCAGGTAGTCGAAGACCCGCTCCGGGCTGCGGCCGGAGCGCTCGCACATGTAGTGGACCTCCATCGGCGAGTAGGCGTGCAGGTGAAGCTGCGGCGCCGCATCCTTGGCCAGCCGCAGCCAGCCGCCGTAGTCCTCGAGCGTGTACTCGGGGTGAATGCCGCCCTGCATGCAGATCTCCGTCGCCCCGAACTCGACCGCCTCGGCGACCCGCGCCTGGAAGTCGTCGGGAGTCACGAGGTAGGCGTCGGGCGAGCGCTTGCCCTGCCCGAAGCCGCAGAACGCGCAGCCGACGATGCAGACGTTGGTGAAGTTGATGTTGCGGTTGACGACGAAGGTCGCCGTCTCGCCGGCGAGCTCGGCGCGCAGCCCGTCGGCGGCGGCCCGCATCGCCTCGATCACCTCCGGCCGGCGCTCGGCGAACAGGGCGGTGAGCTCGTCCTCGCTCAGCGGCTCGCCCGCGCGGCCGCGCTCGATCGCCCGCGGCGCCAGCTCCGGATCGATCTCGCGCTCGGTCCGCCGCCCCGACCCGCGGCGGGGGATGAAGCTCCAGTACTTGAGCTTGACCGCGTCGAGCACGCCCTGGTCGATCCAGTCCGGGTCGAGGTACTGCGGGTAGGCGCAGAGCCGCTCGGTGAGCGCGTAGCCGCGCGGCGCCAGACGCTTGCGGACCTGGTGCGGGCTCGGGAACGCGTGCTCGGGAGAGATGTGGTCGCCGTTGGCCGAGAGGCCGCCGAGGTCGGTCGCGCCGGCCTCGACCAGGTCGACCCACCAGTCGGAGAGGTTGGGCGGGATCTGGATCCCGACGTCGGGCATCAGGTCGCGTGCGGTCGCCACGAGGCCCTTCATCTCGGCCAGCGTGACCTCGGAGGCCCAGTCGGGCGCCGGGGGCTCGTCGCCGAGCGGCGAACCGTCGCCCGTCCACCGCTCCTCCGTCGCCCGGTCGGCGATCTCGGCGACCTCGCGCCCGTAGTAGCGCGGGTGCGGGACGAAGTTCTGGAGGATCACCTCCTGGATGTGGCCGAACTCGGCGTGCACCGCGGCGAGCGCCTCGAGCGCGGCGACGCGGTCGTCCGCCGACTCTCCGATCCCGACCAGGATCCCGCTCGTGAACGGGATCCGCAGCTCGCCGGCGGCCCGGATCGTCTCCAGGCGACGGGCCGGGTGCTTGGTCGGCGAGCCCTGATGGACGACCAGATCGGGGTTGGTGGACTCGAGCATCAGCCCCTGCGAGGCGGTCACCTCGCGCAGGCGGGAGAGGTCTTCGGCGGAGAGCACGCCGAGGTTGGTGTGCGGGAGCAGCCCGCGCTCGAGCGCCCGCTCGCAGGCCCAGACCACGTAGGAGACGAAATCGTCGTGGCCGTACTCGGCAAGCCGCCCCGCCACCTCCGGGTTGACCTCGGGCAGCTCGCCGGTGAGCACGAGCAGCTCCTTGGCGTTCCGCCTCACCGCCTGCTCGAGCCGATCCTCGACCTCCTGGGGCGAGTAGAGGTGCGGCCTATGCGTCGCGAACGCGCAGTACTTGCAGTAGCACCGGCACGTGCGCGACAGCGAGAGGGTGTAGTTGCGGGAGAAGGTGACCCGGCGCACGGGTCAGACGCTAGCGCGACCTACTTGTTGCGCTCGCGTACCTCGGCGTCCTTGACCGCCTGGGCCACCCCGCGGACGTCGGTCGTCGCCGGTTCCGGGCCCTCGGCGTATTGCGGCCCCGCGATCACGAAGCGGTAGATGAGCACCGCGACCAGGGCGCCGACGATCGGGCCGATGACGTAGGGCCACGAGTCGCTGAAGCCGTTGAACGAATCGCCGATCAGCGCCGGGCCGAACCAGCGCGCCGGGTTGAAGGAGCCGCCGGTGAGCGGGCCGAAGATCATCACCGCGAAGCCGAGCGTCGTGCCGATCACGTACGGCGCCCACTCCTGGCGCGCGCGCGGGTTCATCGCCACGGCGCAGACCGCGAGCACGAGCAGGAACGTTCCCAGCCCCTCCACGCAGGCAGCCGCGAACGACGCCGCTGATCAAGGGACTTATCGCCGCGGCCCCGTAGTTGGACGCCTGCCCCTCGTCGAGCAGGATCGCCTTCACCAGCAGGGCGCCGAGGACGCCGCCGGAGAGCTGGGCGAGGATGTAGACGACCGCGTCGATCGGGTCGATCCGCCGCATCACCGCCGCCGCGATCGTGATCGCGGGGTTGAAGTGACCGCCGCTCACCTGACCGAACGCGATGATCAAGAGGAACAGCACGAACGCGTGCACCAGCCCGACGACGGCGTAGTCCGAGCCCGTCTGGGACGTGTCGCTGGTCGCGATGAAGAGCGTCACCACCACGCCGATGACAAAGACCAGGAACAGCGTCCCGATCAGCTCGGCGATGTACGCAGCCAGCCCTCGATCCTGCACTTGAACTAATCCTCCTCGGTCGGGTCCTCGGTCGGGTGCAGCGCGGCAGTCTATACAGGACGGCCCGTCGACAAGCGGGCTCTCCCGCCCTCAGCTGCGCCGTGGAGCGTCATGGTCCATCTGCAGCCGGCGTCCGTCGGCGATCACGTCGAGCGCCTCCTCGCGCGAGCGCCAGCCGTCGACCTCGACGTCCTTGCCCTCGAGCTGCTTGTAGACGGAGAAGAAGTGGGTGATCTCCTGCTGCATCGCCTTCGGGATGTCCTCGAGCGTCTGCGCCGTGTTCCAGCCCGGGTCGTGGGTCGGGACGCAGACGACCTTGTCGTCCTCGCCCTTCTCGTCGCGCATCTTGAACAGCGCGATCGGCTTCACCGGGATCACGCAGCCGGGGAAGGTCGGCTCCGAGACGCAGACCATCGTGTCGAGCGGGTCGCCGTCGCGGCCGCGATGGCCCATGAGGAAGCCGTAATCGGTCGGGTAGACCATCGAGGAGGAGAGGAAGCGGTCGAGGACCAGCTCGCCGATCCCCTCGTCGAACTCGTACTTGTTGCGGCTCCCCTTCGGGATCTCGATCAAGGCGAGCAGCTCGTGGGTCACCGGGTGCTCGTCGGTGAGCGTGTGGTCGAGCACGCGCGCAGGCTATCGCCACCGCCCCGGCTAACCTGCGCCGCGCAATGCGATGGCTTGCCGCGCCGCTGGCGGCCGCCCTCGCCGCGCTCGCCCTCGGGGCGTGCGGCGACGGCGGTGCTGAACCGGGCGCCTCGGACGAGGCGACCCTCGTGCTCGACTTCCAGCCCAACGCAGTGCACGCCGGGATCTACCGGGCGCTCGCCCGGGGCTACTACGCGGACCGCGGCCTCGAGCTCACCGTGCGCGAGCCCTCGTCGTCGGCCGACGCGCCGAAGCTCCTCGCCTCGGGCCGGGCGGAGTTCGCGATCCTCGACATCCACGACCTCGGCCTCGCCCGTGAGCGCGGCATCGACGTCGTCGGCGTCTCGTCGATCGTCGGCCGGCCGCTGGCCGCGGTGATCGCGCGCGACCGCGACGCCGTTCGCGCTCCCGCCGACCTCGAGGGCGGGGAGGTCGGGGTGACCGGCCTGCCTTCCGACGAGGCGGTGCTCGACTCGGTGCTCGAGGCCGGCGGCGCCGACCCCGGCTCGGTGGGCCGGGTGACGATCGGCTTCGACGCGGTCGCGGCGCTGACCGCCGGCCGGCTCGACGCGGCGACGGCGTTCTGGAACGCCGAGGGGGTGGCGCTGCGCGAGCACGGCGTCCCCACCCGCGAGTTCAGGGTCGACGACTACGGCGCCCCGCCCTACCCGGAGCTGATCCTGGCCACCTCCGCCGAGACGCTGCGCGAGCGCCCGGGGCTGGTCGAGTCGATGGTCGAGGCGACGGGCGCCGGATACGCCGACCTCGACGCCGACCCCGAGGCCGCGCTCGCCGACCTGCTCGAGGCGGTCCCTGAGCTCGACGCGGCCGAGCAGCGCCGCCAGCTCGACGCGCTGACCGCCGCGGACGCGTTCCGCGACGCCGGGCGGCTCGACCGCGCGACGCTCGCGGCCTGGGCCCGCTGGGATCGCGAGCACGGGATCCTGGCCCGCGAGATCGACCTCGAGCGGGCGTTTCCGGCGCTCGCCGGCGACCCGTGAGGCGTCGAGGCGGCTTAAAGGCCCGTCGCGGAGGCGCCGATGGGAGGCCGAGGGGTGCAAGCCCCTGGCACATGCTCGGCAGAGGCTCGAACACGGCTGACCCGATCCCGACCCGCTCGCGGGCGCTGATCCCTGCCGCCGTCGCCTGCGGGCTGCTCTGGGTCGGGGCCGTGATCGTCGCCGCCCTCGGGCTCGACGGGCCGGTGCTGTTCGTGCTCGCGGCGGCCGGAGTGATCGTGACCGCGGCGCTGCTGGTGCTGATCCAGCGGCAGCACAGCCGGCTGCGGAGCCTCGCGGGCACCGACGCGCTCACCGGGCTCGCCAACCACCGCCGTTTTCACGAGACGCTGGCCGCCGAGCTGGCCGGCGCCCGCGAGCGCGGCGACACGGCGGCGCTCGTGGTCCTCGACCTCGACAACTTCAAGCCCGTCAACGAGGCCCACGGGCACCCCTACGGCGACGAGGTCCTGCGCGGGGTCGGGGCGGCGCTGCGAGGCGCCCTCCCGGAGGGCGGGCAGGCAGCCCGGATCGGCGGCGCCGAGTTCGGGCTCATCCTCCCGGGCAGCGATTCCGAAAGCGCGTTCGAGGTCGCGGAGCGCGCCCGCGCGGCGGTCGCCGCGGTTCCGGTGCACGGCTTCGAGCTCAGCTGCTCGGCCGGGGTCGCCGCCTTCCCGATCGACGCCGAGGATCCCTCCACGCTCTGCCAGCTCGCCGCCAGCGCGCTGTACTGGGCCAAGCGCGGCGGCAAGCGCCGCACCAGGCGCTTCGACCCCGAGCACTCGCCGGCCACCTGGGACGAGCGTCAGCGGCTCGAGGTCGAGGAGCTGCTCGGCCTTGACCGTCCCGTGATCCCCGCCTACCAGCCGGTGGTCAGCCTCGCCTCCGGTCGGGTCATCGGCTTCGAGGCGCTGGCCCGCTTCCCGGGGGAGCACGGCCGCTCGCCCGACGTCTGGTTCGCGCAGGCGCACGGCTGCGGGCTCGGCGCCCAGCTCGAGGCCGCCGCGATCCGCGCCGCGCTCGAGCCGCTCGGGCGCCCGTTCGACGCCCACCTGGCGGTCAACGTCAGCCCCTCCGCGCTCGGCTCCGACGAGGTTCAAGACGCGCTTGCCGGAAGCCTCGAGGGGATCGTCGTCGAGATCACGGAGCACGAGTTCGTCCCCGACGACGACCGGCTCTCGAGCGCCGTGGCCGACCTGCGCGACCGGGGCGCGATGATCGCGATCGACGATGCCGGCGCCGGCCACGCGGGGCTGAAGCAGCTCGTCTCCGTGCGCCCCGACATCGTCAAGCTCGACAAGGCGCTGACCCGGGGCATCCACAGCGACGTCGCGCGCATGGCCCTGGTCGAGTCGTTCGTGCGCTTCGCCCGCGACGTCGGCGCCACGGTCTGCGCGGAGGGCATCGAGACCCTCGACGAGCTCGCGGTACTCGCCGACCTCGACGTGCAATGGGGCCAGGGCTACGCCCTCGGCCACCCCGACGAGCCCTGGCCCGAGGTCTCGCCGGTCGCCGCCGAGGTCTGCCGCCTGGCGCTCGCCGAGAGCTTTCACTCGCTGCCGACCGAGCACCAACCGGTCGGCGCCAGCGACCGCCGCCTCGTCCACCTGAGCGCCCGGCTCGCCGCAGCGAGCACGCCGCGCGACCTCGAGGGAGCGCTGGCGCTGATCGCGGCCGAGCTCGGCTCCTCGAAGGTCTGCCTCTCGGCCTATCACCCCGACGAGCAGGTGATCGAGACCCTCGTGGAGAACGGCGAGTACACGCCCGAGAAGGTGTTCAAGCTCGCCGACTACCCGCTGAGCGCGGGCGTGCTCCGCGACCAGGTGCCGGTGCAGACGCTGGTGGGAGATCCCGCCAGCGACCCGGACGAGGCGGCGCTGTTGCTCGAGCTCGGGGAGCGCTCGGTGCTGATGATCCCGGTCGTCAGCCGGGGCGAGAGCATCGGGATCATCGAGGCCTACCGCAGCGACGAGCGCGCCTGGACGCGCGCCGAGGTCAACCGCGCGCGGGTGATCGCGAACCAGTTCGCGTCGGTGATCCCGACCCTGTCGCGAGCGGGCTAGCGGGCTAGAGCGAGCGCCGGGCGCGGAACTCGCGCCGCACCGACTCCGGGCGGCCCCACATCTGGACCACCTCGGCCCGCCCCTCCTGCACGTCGCGGACGATCATCTCGCCGCCGATGCCCTCCTGGTCGAGCAGCGCCAGGGTGCCGGTGACGGTCTCCGCCGCCGCCGCGTGGCCGAAGCTGTGTGCGACGTTGATCCGGAAATGCCACTCGGCCTTGGAGTACGGCTGAGCGTTCACCTGGGTCAGGAGCACGGCGGCGTCGATGTAGCGGTTCTCGTCGGTGAGCCGCAGGTCGCACACGATGTCGGTCCAGTCGGCCGGCAGCGCGTCGAGCAGTTGTCCGAAGTCCTCGGCGAGGGCCATCGCCCGGGAGCCTACCCCCGCGGACCGTTAGCCGAAGAAGACCTGCTCGAGCAGGAACACGTTCAGGGCGATGATCAGACCGGCGAGCACGGCCGCGATCGCGGTCAGCCAGGCCGGGTTGACGAGCGACCCCATGACCTCGCGCCGGCGGGCGATCAGCAGCAGCGGCACGAGCGCGAACGGGATCCCGAAGGAGAGCACCACCTGGCTGATCACCAGCGCCTTGGTGGGATCGAGGCCGAGCGCGAGCACGATCAGGGCTGGCGCGAGGGTGACCGCGCGTCGCAGGAAGATCGGGATCCGGCGCTGGATGAACCCCTGCATCACCACCTGCCCCGACATCGTCCCGACCGACGAGGAGGCGAAGCCGGACGCGAGCAGGGCGATCCCGAAGACCGTCGCCGCGTTGTCGGAGACGGCGGTTCGCAGCCCCTCGAAGGCGCCCTCGATGCTGTCGATGCCCGTCAGGTCGCCGACGTTGAACAGCGCCGCCGCCATCACCATCATCGAGAGGTTGACGACCCCGGCGATCACCATCGCGATCACCACGTCGACCTTCTCGAACCTCAGGATCTTCCGCTTCTCCTCATCGTTTCGACCGACCACGCGTCGCTGGGTCAGCGCCGAGTGCAGGTAGACGACGTGCGGCATCACCGTCGCGCCGATGATCCCGGTGGCCAGGAGGATGCTCTCGGTGCCGCTGAACCCGGGGACGAGAAGGTGCCCGGCGACCTCGGGGACGTCCGGCTTCGCCCAGAAGATCTCGAACCCGAAGCAGACCAGGACGACCCCGGCGAGCGCCGCGATCGCGGCCTCGAGCCGGCGAAAGCCTCGCTGCTGGAGCGCGAGGATCGCGAACGCGCCGGCGCCGGCGATCAGAGCCGCCGGGAACAGCGGGATCCCGAACAGCAGATTGAGGCCGAGCGCGGCGCCGACGACCTCGGCGATGTCCGTCGACATCGCCACCACCTCCGCCTGCATCCAGAGGCCGCGTGACGTCCGGCGCGAGAAGCGCTCGCGGCAGAGCTCAGGCAGGTTCCTGCCGGTCGCGATCCCGAGCTTCGCCGACTGGGTCTGGATCAGCATCGCCATCAGGTTCGCGGCGACCACCACCCAGAGCAGCAGGTAGCCGAACTGCGCCCCGGCCGCTGATGTTGGTGGCGAAGTTGCCCGGGTCGATGTAGGCGACCGCGGCGATGAACGCCGGCCCGAGGAAGGGCCAGAGCCGCGCCGGCCCGCGCGCCCGACCCTCGAGCGACCGCCGGGCCGCCCGGGCGACCGCCGCCTCGCCCGGGAGCGCCGCCTCGGCCTCCCGGTCGGCGGCGCCCTCCGCGGACAGCGGCGTTGGCGGCTCGGCGGCGGTCTTCTCGAGCAGCCTCAAGCCGCGTGCGCGCGACCGCGTGACCCGCATCGCCCGGGCGAGCCGAAGACCGAGCACGTGTTCCTCGCCGGAGACCTCGACGAACAGCGGCCCCTCGAACGGGTCGCGGGCGCGAATCCGAAGGTCGCAGCCAGGTCTGATCCCGCGCCGGTCCAGGAAGCGGAGCATCTCGGAGTCGCGGTCCGAGACGCGCTCGAACGTGCCCGAGTCGCCGGAGTCGAGCTCGGCCAGCGAGACGGTCTCGTCGGCGGCCATGTCGAGCTCGGCGCTCGGGATCGGGTCGCCATGGGGGTCGCGGCTCGGATCCCCGAGCTTCGCCGCGATCCGGCGCTCGAGGTCCTCGGAGATGTAGTGCTCGAGCACCTCGGCCTCCTCGTGGACCCGATCCCAGGGCATGTCGAGGGCGTCGGCGAGGTAGGACTCGATCAGACGGTGGTGGCGGATCACCTCGAGCGCGACGCGCTCGCCCGAGTCGGTGAGCGCGACCCCGTGGTAGGGCTCGTGGTCGACCAGGCCGAGCTCGGCCATGCGCTTCAGCATCGCCGTCACCGTGCCGGGCGAGACCCCGAGACCGTCGGCGAGGGCCGAGGTCCCGACCGGTCCCTGATCGCGGTTCGCGAGCGCATAGATCGTCTTCGCGTAGTCCTCGATCGCCTCGGTCGTGACCGCGGCGCGCTCGCGCTTGATCCTGGCGTGGCCCATCAGATCTAAACGCTCACCAGCAGGCCGGTCGCGTAGAAGAGGATCGCTCCGAGGGCAACGGCCCCGGCGGTTGCGGCGTCGAGCGCGCGCCCGCGGCCATCGCGCATCACGGGCGCGATCTGCACGATCACCTGCACGATTGCCCCGACGCCGATCCCGAGCAGGAACACGGACAGCTCGTCGTTGGTGACGGTGGCGCCGAGCAGGGCGCCGACGATCGCCGGGCCGCCGGCGATGGCCCCCAGCCCGAGCAGCCGCGACCGGCCGACGGGCGGCGCTCGCGGGCGAGCGGCGCGACGATCGCGAAGCCCTCGGTGGTGTTGTGGATCGCGAAGCCGACGACCAGGAACGCCCCGAGCGCGAGCTCCCCGATCGCGTACGCGGAGCCGATTGCGAGGCCTTCGCCGAGGTTATGGAGGCCGATCCCGATCGCGATCATGAGCGCCGAGCCGGCCGCCCGTCGCGGGCGATCCGGCCGCCTCGGCCCGCCCCCGCTCAGATAGCGGTCGAGCCCGACCAGGAGCAGGAACGAGATCCCGGCGCCGAGGAAAAGGAGCTCCGCGCCGCCGAACGCCCCGGCCGACCCGGCGGCGAGGTCGAGGCCCTCGAGCGTCGCGTCCACCGCAAGGAAGGCGAGCAGGCCCACGGTGAAGGCCATCAGCACCCGGACCCAGCCCGTGCTGAACCGGCGCATCGCCGGCAGGAGCGCCATCCCGAGGACGACCGGGACGATCCCGACGTAGGTGCCGAGCAACGCCATCAGCCCGAACAGCGAGCCGTCCGCGGCGGGCGTCTCGACGGCCGCGGCGATCTCGTGCTCGATGACGACCCCGGTGGAGGTGACCATCGAGACCAGGTAGGGCTGTCCATCCAGCCACGGGAAGTCGATCGTCGACCGTCGCCGACCCGAGCCGGTCGATGGGCTCGTCCGCGCCGGTGAAGTCGGCGTAGGCGTCGTTGACGAAGATCTGAGCCACGTGGACCGGGTCCGGACCGGTGTTCCGGAGGGCAGCTCGATCTCGCCTGGAGTGAGCTGTGTCCGCTCGACCGCCAGCTCCTCGACCGGGGGACCGGTGCGCTCCGGCAGCGAGTCCCCGCCGGCGACGGCGAGCGCGACCAGCACGGCCGCGATCAGCGCCAGGGCGCCGACGACCAGGCCCCAGGTCGGTACCGCGGCAAGCGGCCCGGTGCGGTCGCTCGTCTCGACTCCGGCCTCCACCTCAGTCCTCGACCTCGAAGAAGCCCATCCAGCCGAGCTCTGCGAACTCGGTCTTGTGGGCGTGGAACATGAACGGGCCGGCGTGCGGGAAGGTCAGCTCGCAGATCCCGCGCTGCGCCTGACCCTGGATCACCGTGTCGGTGAACTCCGTCGGCTCCAGCCTCGTTCCCGTCGGGTAGTAGTCGAAGAAGTTGCCGTGGATGTGAAACGAGTTGATCGGGTCGTACTCGAGCGTGTTCACGAGGTAGATCCGCACCGGCTCGTTGCGCTTGACCCGGACCGGCTCGTTCAGGTAATGGAACCGGATCCCGTTGACCGCGTAGAGCTGGTTTCCCTCGCCGTCGAAGGTCGTGTTGTAGCCGTGCTGGACCATCACCAGCTCGTCCGCGTCCGGGCGGCCCTGCTTGGGATCGACGATGAAGGTCCCGTAGAGCCCGCGGGCGATGTGCTCGGCGAGCGGCCCAACGTGGCAGTGGTAGAGGTGGAGCCCGAACGGCTCCGCGGCGAACTCGTAGGTGGTCGACTTGCCCGGCCCGATGATCCCGCGCCGCCGATGTCCGGGACGCCGTCCATGACGGAGGGGTGGAGACCGTGGAAGTGGATCGTGTGCGGATGCTGCGAGCCATTTGTGAAGCGGATCCGCAGCAGCTCGCCCTCGCGGCAGCGCAGGGTCGGGCCCGGAACGCGGCCGTTGTAGGTCCAGGCGGGGAACCGGACCCCGGGCGCGACCTCGATCTCCTTGTCGAAGGCGACGAGCTCCCACTCGCGCAGAACGCGGCCGCTCGCGAGCCGCCGCGTGGTCCCGTAGTCGAAGTCGCGCAGGATCTCGGTCGGGTTGAAGCCGTTCGCCGCGTGATCGACGCTCCCGCCGCCGCGGAAGATCGGGCCCTCGACCGCCGCCCCCGTGGGCCATGGCCGCTCCGTGCGTCCGTGTGCGCTCCGCCTGCCTGGGCGCTGGCAGAGCCCGCCAGGGCGTCGTGCAGACCCTGATGCGGGACGGTCTCGTGCAGCAGCGCGAGCGTCGGCGCGGCGACGACGCCGCCGGCGAGCAGTCGCCTGCGGCTGATCCCGCGGTCCTTGTTTTTTCGCTCGCTCACAAGTGAGATTTTGACAAATCAAAACCTTGAACTCAAGTTCTGGGCGCTCTGGCCGGTTAGTGCGAACGCCCCGGCCGTGGTGAGGGCGCGGACCGTTGCTTGGCAGTGAGGGTGAAGGTGTGTGGCGACGCGGGCGTTTGTGCCTCGTCGTGCGCGTGGGTGTGGCGCGGGCCCTACGGGATCGCGCCCCGACGGCCGACTGGCGGATTTCGCTCAATAGTCCATCGTTTTCGGCCACTCGCGCGCGATGGGCGCTTTCGTCCTCAGGGCAGCGTCGCCGGCGCTCGCCCGGCTCGGAAGTGACGGCCCCGCGCGCCACAGCCGACACGCTGCGCCTCGCTGTCACAATCGGAGCACCGATGGAGACCGCAATCGAAGCCGAGCTTGATGCCCAGTACCGGGTCCTGCGGGAGGCGGCGGGGGTGCTCGAGCGGCCCGATCGGCGCTCGCTGTGGGTGTCCGGGCCCGAGGCCGCCGACTACCTCCAGGGCCAGCTGACCAACGACGTCGAGGCGCTCACTCCAGGCGAGGGCTGCTACTCGGCGCTGCTCGATCGCAAGGGCCACCTGCAGGGCGACATGCGGGTGCTGCGGTTCGAGGACGGCCTGCGGATCGACACCGAGGCGATCGCCGGCGACGCGGTGCTGCGCCATCTCGCGATGTACAAGGTCGGGCGCGACGTCGAGGTCGAGGAGGCCACCGAGGAGCTCACCGTGATCTCGGTGATCGGCCCGTCGGCGGAGCAGGTGGCGCTCGGCGGTCCCGCGGGGCCGGAGAACTCCCACCGTGCGGCGACCCTCGGCGGCGCCGAGTGCATCGCCGTGAGCACCGACCTCGGGGTCGACCTGCTGGCGCCGCGCGACAGCGCCGGAGCGGTGCTGGCGGCGCTCGCCGAGGCGGGCGCCGAGCCCGTCAGCGAGGCCGCGGCGGAGATCGCCCGGGTGGAGACCGGCCGGCCGCGCTTCGGGCACGAGATGACGACCGCGACGATGCCCCAGGAGGCCGGGATCAACGACCGCGCGGTGAGCTTCACCAAGGGCTGCTACATCGGGCAGGAGACGGTCGCCCGCCTCCACTACAGGGGCAAGCCCAACCGCCACCTCCGCGGCCTGCGGCTGTCCGCGCCGGCCGCCGAGGGCGATCCGGTGCGGCTCGGCGAGCGTGAGCTGGGGACGATCGGGACCGCCGTGATCTCACCCGCGCGGGGGCCGATCGCCCTCGCGATCCTGCGCCGCGAGGCGGAGCCGGGGACCGCCGTCGAGGTCGGGTCCGGGACGGCGGCCGAGGTCGTCGAGCCACCCTTCTGAGCGGCCCACCGCTGCCATGCGGCGGGCCTGCAGGTGAGGCGAGGCGCCGGAGCGGTGAGCTAGGGTTGCGGCAACGATGGGCGCCCGCAGGAGGATGATCGCGCCGATCGCGGCCTTGCTCGCCGCGCTCGCGGTGTCCGCCTGCGGTTCGGAGGACTTCGAGAACAACCCCCGCCCGCCGGCGCCGATCCAGCTGAGCGCCCGGATCGGCGATAGCGAGGTCTCGCTGAGCCCGAGCGCCGTCGGGGCCGGCCTCGCGACGATCACGATCTCCAACCAGACCAACGACCCGACCGCGCTGCTGCTGGAGGGCCCGGTCGACAGGGAGAGCCCCGAGATCGTCCCCCAGGGGACCGGCGACTTCAGGCTCAACCTCGAGCAGGGCGACTTCGTCGTCTCCGCCAAGGACTCGAACGCTCGGGAGGACGAGCTCGCAGTCGGCCCAGAGCGCGCCAGCTCCCAGAACGAGCTGCTGCTGCCCTAGTCGGCTTCGGCTTCCGCTTCGGCCTCAGCCGCCTCCTCGGCGACCAGGCAGTCGATCCGCTCGAGCTTCTCCTCGAGCGCCGCGATCATCGAGTCGAGGCCGGCACGGGCCTTGTCGGAGCTCGTCTTGATCCCGGTAAGGATGGAGCGGATCGCCTGCGCCGAGCGCAGCAGGCTGACCGCCTCCGCCGCCGTGTCGCGGACGGCGATCGCGTCGACGCGCAGGTCGCGGTCGCGGGCCATGGCCACGCGCGCCGTCGCCAGCCGGTAGGCGAGCGCGCAGCGCCGACCCGGCCGGCTCCTCGCGGTCGACCGCGACGATCAGCTTGTTGCCCTCGTACTCGGTGAGCGTGTCGCGCCCCGAGGGCACGTTTTCGTCCCCGGCGACGACGAGCACCGCGAACGAGGCGGCGCGAGCCGCCATCGCCTGGTTGAGCTCGGTCCAGGCCTTGGGCTTGGAGAGCTGCTTGTCCTTGGACTCGAAGACGATCCGACCCTGCGAGGCGCCGTCGCAAGCGCCGATCTCGACCAGGGTGTCGCCCTTGCTTGCCCGCCGCCCTCGGCCTGCTCAGCCCCGGTGTGGGTGGCGAGGTCGCCCGCGCGAGCCGGCGATCGCCTCGATCGCCGCGTGCACGCGCTCCTCGAACGAGAGCCCCTTGCGGGTGCCGGCGGCCTCGGCCTCGGCGACCCGTTCGTCGGCGTCGTCGCGCTCGAGCAGCCGGGCGATCTCCTTGCGCAGGTCGCCGACCTGCCCCTGCATCGCGCGCGCGTCCTTGGTGTGGGACTCGCGCAGGCGCTCGACCTCCGCCCGGTGGCGCTCCTCTGCCTCGAGCATCGCCTTGCCCAGGCGGGCCTGAATGGCGAGCAGCGGGTTGGAGCCGTCCTCGGCGGTGAGGGTGCGGAGCAGGTCGTCGCGGTGCTGGCGCGTCTCGGTGCTGACGATCTCCTTGATCTGGGCCTGTACCGAGTCGTTGCGATCTGCGCCGAAGGTCGGCGGCGATCTGGGTCGCCAGCGCCTCGGCGCTCTCCTCCAGCGTGTCGCCGAGGCGCGTGTCGAGCTCGCCGAGGCCCTGCTCGAGCTCGCGGCGCACGTAGTCGACGTTCGCCGCGGTCGCCTCGCTGTCGAGCACCCGGCTGCCGATCTCAATCGCCTTGCGCACGGTCTCGGGCGCCGCCCGGCCGGCGGCGGCCCGGTCGCGCACGAGCCGGGCTGCCCGCGCGTCGTTGACCTCGAGCCGCTCGATCACCAGCCGGTCGTCGAGTGCCCGTACGGCGGCGTCGCCGGCGGTCTCGTCGAAGGGCAGCTGTGGTCTTTCGGATGCTTCCATGTGGACTCTCGAAGGTAGTCGGGGCCCCGGACGCGAAGCTGACAGTGCAATGAGCCAACCACGACCAGCCCCTCCCCCCACCCTCGGCGAGGAGATCATCTGCGCCGAGCAGCCCGCCGTGGCCTCGACCCGCACCGACGAGGAGCGCCTCGCCCTGGTGGAGAAGGAGCTGCGCCAGGGGTTCGAGGCACTCGCCGACCTCGGGCCGGCTGTCTGCATCTTCGGGTCGGCCCGGCACGGACCCGAGCACCCCGCTCTACGCGCGCGCGCGGGAGATCGGGAGGGCCATCGGCGAGGCGGGGTTCGCGGTGATCACCGGCGGCGGCCCGGGGCTGATGGAGGCCGCCAACCGCGGCGCCCAGGACGCCGGCGCGACCTCGGTCGGCCTCAACATCCTGCTCCCGCACGAGCAGGCGCTGAACCCGTACGTCGACATCGGGCTCACCTTCGACTACTTCTTCACCCGCAAGCTGATGTTCGTGCGCTACTCGCACTCGATCGTCGCGCTGCCCGGCGGCTACGGCACGCTCGACGAGCTGTTCGAGGTGCATGACCCTGATCCAGACCGGGGAGGCGATCGACCACCCGGTCGTGCTCGTCGGCAGCGACTACTGGTCGGGGCTGCTCGACTGGGTGCGCGCGGAGCTGCTCGACGCCGGCCGCATCTCCCCGGCCGACTTCGAGATCCCGACGGCTCGCCGACGCCACGGCGGAGATCGTCGCCATCGCCTGCGAGGGCACGGACGTCGCCGGATAGCGCGCCGCGGACCGCGTCGACGAACGCCGCCATCCGGTCGGCGAGCTCGGGGTCGCGGAGCTCGAGCACGTTCTCGGCGTTCTTCTCGCCCGAGCGCGAGAGGTTGAACGAGCCGATGAAGACGACGTCGTCGGCGACGGTCACCTTCGCGTGCATGAAGTCGTGGACGGTCCCGGGCCCCCACGGCGTCGATTGCTTGCCCGAGAACGGCAGCAGGCTGAGCGCCTTGGCCAGCAGCGGGATCTTCCATGCCGGACGTGCCGTTGGTCGCCCACTGGCCGTAGACGGCGTCGGTCTGCGGCTCGTCGATCACGCCGGCGATGTCGACGCCGCCCCGCTCGCCGAGCTCCGCCAGGGTCGCGAGCATCGGCGCCGAGGTGATCACCGGCGAGGCGATCCGCACCCGCCGCCGCGCGCAGCCGATCGCGGTCGCGATCCGCTGCGAGAGCTGCTCCCCGTGCCCGGGCGTGAACCAGGCGCGCGCCGTGCGCCCGCCGCCGAGCTCGACCGGCGCCGGCTCGACGCGCCCTGAGCGCTCGACGTCGGGACGCTCCCAGAGCTCGTCGAAGTTCGCGGCGTAGGCGGCGGCGAGCGGCGCCGAGTCGAGGGCGACGACGACGTTCTCCTGGCGCGTCCATGAGTCCGTCGTCCAGTTGGCCGACCCGGTCCACACCGACTCGCGATCGCGGACGACGTACTTGTGGTGCATGAGGTCGGGGATCCCGGGCACCGCGCGGTCTTCGATCGGCAGCTCGTGCAGGAGCTCCGGCCTCGTGCTCGGCGGCGGCTGGATCGCGGGCGGGCGGTTCGAGTCGACGTTGTAGAGGAGGCGCACGGCGACGCCGCGGCCCGCGGCCGCGCGGAGCTCGTCGGCGACCAGGTCCCCGGCCTGCCCGGGCAGGCGGATGTCGTAGAGCGCGAGCTCGAGCGTGCGCTTCGCCGGCGCGCAGAAAGGCGGCGACCCACTCGGCGACCTGCTCGGCCGCCTGACCACCGTCGGTGAGCTCATGGACCTGCACCCCGCCATTCTGCCCCGCCCCACCGCGACGGGTACATAACGTCCTCAGGGACGTCGGAATGCGCCCGTCACGGCGAGGCGGTTCGCGCGGCCTAGGAAACCCCGGCGCTGACGGTCTCCCGCGCCGCCGGGGCGGGGGCATGCGGCGCGGGATCCGGCCTGCCGTCGATCTCCCGCAGCGGCACCTTGGCGGTCTCGCGCGCGGTCAGCACGGCGATCGCGGCGATCAGGCTCATGCCGAGCACGTAGGCCGCCACCGGCACCCAGTTGGTGCCGTCGCCGTCGATCGCCGCCGCCGCGGTCGGGGCGAAGCCGCCGATCGCGAAGCCGATCTGGGTGCCGATCGCCATCCCCGACAGGCGCACCCGGGTCGGGAACATCTCGCCGTAGAGCGACGGCTGGATCCCGTTCATGGCGCTGTAGACGACGCCGGACATCAGGATCGCGGCCGACGAAGATCAGCGGGTAGCTGCCGTTGGCGATCGCGCCGAGGTAGGCGAACATGAGCACGCCGCTGCCGACGGCGCCGAAGATGAACACCGGCCTGCGACCGATCCGGTCGGCCAGCGTCGCCCAGGCCGGGATCGCGCCAAGCGCGACGACGTTGGCCACGATCGCGACCCACAGCATCGTCGTCTGGTCGAGGCCCTCGGTGTCGACCGCGAACGAGAGCGCGTAGACGGCGAAGATCGTGCTGACCGTCGAGGCGAGCGCGGCGAGCGCGACGCGCAGCACGCCGGCCCAGTGGTCGCGGAGCAGCGCGCCAGCGGGATCTTCTCGACCTCGGCCTCGGCCGCCTCCTCGCTGGAACGCCGGCGCCTCCTCCAGCTTGCGCCGGATGAGCAGGCCGACGACGACGACGATCGGCGCTGAGCCAGAACGGGATCCGCCAGCCCCAGCTCAGGAGCTGGTCCTCCGGCATCGCGGCGATCGGCAGGAAGATCGCGGTCGCGATGATCAGGCCGGCCTGGGTGCCGCCGAGCGTGAAGCTGGTGAAGAACGCTCGCCGGTGCTCGGGCGCATGCTCGAGGCTCAGCGAGTTCGCGCCGGACTGCTCGCCGGAGGCGGAGAAGCCCTGCAGCAGCCGCAGCGCGACGAGCAGGATCGGCGCCCAGATGCCGATCGTGTCGTAGCTCGGCAGGCAGCCGACGAGGAAGGTCGCCAGTGCCCATCAGCGAGACGGTGAGCAGCAGCACGCGCTTGCGGCCGTACTTGTCGCCGATGTGGCCCATGAAGAACGCGCCGATCGGGCGCGCGACGTAGCCGACGCCGTAGGTGGCGAACGAGAGCAGCGTCGCGGTCGCGGGGTCGGACTCGGGGAAGAAGACCTTGCCGAAGACGAGCGCGGCGGCGGTGCCGTAGATGAAGAAGTCGTAGTACTCGAGGACGCTGCCGATCCAGCTCGCCAGCGCCGCCTTCACCGGTGTCTTGCGTGCGCCGTCGCGGCCTGCGCCGTTGATGCCGGCCTGCCTCGTTGGACTGGTCGCTGCGTCACCGCATCCTCCGCCTCGAATGAACGGACTAGTACGTTATGTCCGACGGCAGCCAGCCCGCTAAACGCGGATCCGCGCCGATTCAGGCTTCCGCGCGGCGTTTAGGTGAGGTACCCGACGACCATGTCGCCGAGCATCCGGCGGTAGCGCGTCGCGGCGCCCGGGGTCGAGCATGTCGCGGTCGAAGATCGCGCCGAACGTGTGGCGGTTGGCGATCCGGAAGACGCAGAAGGCGCTGATCATCATGTGGAGGTCGACGCGTCGATGTCGCGCGTGAAGCCGCCGTCGGCCCGGCCGCGGGCGAGGATCGCCTCGATCAGCTCGATCGCCGGCGTGCCGAGCGCCGTCGAAGTCCGCGCAGCCCGCGATGTGCTCGGCGCGGTGGATGTTCTCGATCGAGACCAGGCGGATGAACTCCGGGTGCGCCTCGTGGTGGTCGAAGGTCAGCTCGGCGAGCGCGGCGGATCGCCGCCACCGGGTCGAGGTGCTCGACCTCGATCGTCTGCTCGGCGGCGCGGATGCCGGCGTAGGCGCGCTCGAGCACCGCCACGAACAGCCGCTCCTTGCTGCCGAAGTAGTAGTAGATCATCCGCTTCGTGGTGCGGGTGCGGTCGGCGATCTCGTCGACCCGCGCGCCGGCGAAGCCCGCGCTCGGCGAACTCGCTCGTGGCGACCTCGAGGATCTCCCGCGCGGGTGCGGTCGGCGTCGCGCGGCGATCGGGCTGTGGCGGCCACGCTCTGGCGATCGTAGACGGGGTTTCCGGCACGGCCTCATGGGCAGGTAACGTACTGGTTCGTACAATGAGCGCCAACGGTGCGATCAGTCATCACAACACGGTCGTGGTCGGCCTGATCGGCGCCGGCATCGAGGCATCGCTCAGCCCCGCGCTGCACGAGCGCGAGGCCGCGGCGCTCGGCCTGCGCTACGAGCTACGGCTCCTCGACCTCGACGCGCTCGGCCGGCCGCCGCGAGGCGTCGGCGCGCTGCTGCGCGGAGGCCGCGCGACGCCGGCCTGCGCGGGCGTCAACGTCACCCACCCGTGCAAGCAGCTGGCCGTCGACGCATCTCGACGAGCTCTCGCCGCGAGGCGGAGGCGCTCGGCGCGGTCAACACGGTCGTGCTTCGACGACGGCCGCATGGCCGGCCACAACACCGACTGGCCGGGCTTCGCCGAGGGCTTTCGCGCGCGGCCTGCCGGGCGCGCGCCTCGAGCGACGTCGTGCTGCTCGGGCGCCGGCGGGGCGGGCGCGGCGGTCGCGCCACGCGATGCTGGCGCTCGGGGCCGGGCGACTGAACGTCGTCGACGAGGACGACCGGCGCGGGCCGAGGAGCTCGTCGCGGCCCTGGGCCCGCGCGCCGGCGCGCCGGTCGACGACCTCCGCGCCGTGCTCGCGCGAGCCGACGGGCTGATCCACGCGACGCCGACGGGCATGGCCGCCCACCCCGGCACGGCCGCTCGACCCCGAGCTGCTCGACCCGGGCCTGTGGGTCGCCGAGATCGTCTACCTGCCGCTGGCGACGCAGCTGCTCGCAGGCCGCCCGGGAGCGCGGCTGCCGCACGCTCGACGGCGGCGCGCATGGCGCGTCTTCCAGGCCGTGCACGCGTTCGAGCTGTTCACCGGGCTCGAGCCGACCGCGGACCGCATGCTCGCGCACTTCGACGAGCTGACGCGCGAGGGGGCGGCGTGGACAAGGGCATCGCCACCGTCTGCCTGAGCGGCACGCTGGAGGAGAAGCTCGCGGCCGCCGGCGGCGGCCGGCTTCGACGCGGTCGAGCTGTTCGAGCCGGACCTGATCGGCTCGCCGCTGACCCCGGCCGAGGTGCGCGGCGCGGGCGAGGCGCTCGGCCTGCAGATCGCGCTCTACCAGCCGTTTCGCGACTTCGAGGCCGTGCCGGCGCCGGTGCTCGATCGCAACCTGCGCCGCGCGGAGGCGAAGTTCGACGTCATGGAGGCGCTCGGCGCCGACACGATGCTCGTCTGCTCGAGCGTCTGCGCCGGACGCGATCGACGACGACGACGCTCGCGGCCGCCCAGCTGCGCGAGCTGGCCGAGCGCGCCGCCGACGCGCGGCCTGCGGATCGCCTACGAGGCGCTCGCCTGGGGCCGCCACGTGAACGACTACGAGCACGCGTGGCGGATCGTCGAGGCGGCCGATCACCCCGCCCTCGGCATCTGCCTCGACTCGTTCCACATCCTCTCGCGCGGCAGCGACCCGCGCGGGCATCCGCGTCGATCCCGGGCGACAAGCTCTTCTTCCTCCAGCTCGCCGACGCGCCGCGCCTGCGCATGGACGTGCTGCAGTGGAGCCGCCACTACCGCTGCTTCCCCGGCCAGGGCGCCTTCGACCTCGCGGCCTTCTGCGGTCACGTGCTCGCCGCGGGCTACGACGGCCCGCTCTCGCTCGAGGTCTTCAACGACGTCTTCCGCCGCGCGGACCCCGAGCGGACGGCGGTCGATGCCATGCGCTCGCTGCTCGTGCTCGAGGACGAGCTGGGCCTCGGGCCGCTCCCGGAACCGGCCGCGCTCGGCGGCTACGCGTTCGCCGAGCTCGCCGTCGACCCGGACTCGGCCGCCGGAGGCCGAGCGCGCTGCTCGATGCGCTCGGCTTCCACCACGTCGGCCCGCACCGCTCGAAGCCCGTCCAGCTGTGGGGCCACGGGGACGCGCACGTGCTCCTCAACCACGGCGACCCCCGCGACGAGGGCATCGTCGCCCTGGCGGTCGAGAGCGCCGACCCGGCCCGCTCGGTCGATCGCGCCGAGGCGCTGCGGGCGCCCGTGCTCGCCCGCGCGCCGCCAGCCCGGCGAGGCCGACCTCGCCGCGGTCGCCGCGCCCGACGGCACCTCGGTGTTCTTCGCCGACGGCGACGCGCGAGTGGCTGGGCGGACTTCGTCGTCCTCGACGCGCGCCGGCCGAGGACGCCGGCGTGGCCGGGATCGACCATGTCGCGCTCTCGCAGCCGTTCGACGCCTTCGACGAGGCGGTCGCTGTTCTACCGCTCGGTGCTCGGGCCTCGAGCCCCGCGAGAGCAGGGAGCTCGCCGCGCCCGACGGCCTCGTGCGCAGCCGCGCGGTCGTCGACTCGAGCGGCGAGCCTGCGACTCGCGCTCAACGTCCCCGTCCTCGGAGGGCCGAGGAGCGCCGCGCCCCAGCACGTCGCGTTCGCGACGGACGACGTGCTCGCGATCGCCCGAGCCGATGCGCGAGCGCGGGATCGCGCCCGCTGCCGATCCCCGGCAACTACTACGACGACCTCGAGGCGCGGCTCGACCTCGACGCCAGGCTTGCTCGCCGAGCTGCGCGCGCTCGAGCGTGCTCTACGACCGCGACGGTGATGGCGAGTTCCTGCATCTCTACACCCCGGGGATCGGCCGGGTCTTCTTCGAGCTGGTCGAGCGGCGGGGCGGCTACGACGGCTACGGCGCGGTCGACTCCCCGGTCCGGATGGCGGCGCAGCGAGCGCCGGCGGCCTCCCTCGTCTCCTAGCGGGCGAGCCGGGCTCGCTCTGCTCTACGATCCGCGCCCTCTTGCCACCGAACACAGAGGGAGAACCGTGGCCGTAGACGTAACCGAGGTTTCGAAGCTCGACACAGAGCCCGGAACGCTGCCCGAGACGATGGCGGCGTGGGTGATCCGCCAGGACCGCGAGGGCGAGCCCAAGGACGCCTTCCAGATCGAGGAGATCGAGGTCCCCGAGCCCGGCGCCTTCGAGGTCATCGTCCGCGTGATGGCCGCCGGCGTCAACTTCAACAACGTCTGGGCGGCGCTCGGCAAGCCGGTCTCGGTCTTCGGCTACGGCGACCACCCCGAGTACGGCCACCACATCGGCGGCTCCGACGCCTCCGGGATCGTCTGGAAGGTCGGCGAGGGCGTCACCCGCTGGCAGCCCGGCGACGAGGTCGTGATCCACTGCAACCAGGCCTCCTACGAGGACGTCGAGGTCCACGGCCTCGACCCGATGGCGGCGCCCAGCCAGGAGATCTGGGGCTACGAGACGACCTGGGGCTCGTTCGCCCAGTTCACCAAGGTCCAGGCGCAGCAGCTGCTGCCGAAGCCGCGCAACCTCTCCTGGGTCGAGTCCTCCGCCTACGGGCTCACCTACTTCACCGCCTACCGGATGCTGATCGACCGCTGCAAGCTCCAGGCCGGCCACAACGTGCTGATCTGGGGCGCCGCCGGCGGGCTCGGCGTCTTCGCCACTCAGCTCTGCGCCGCGGCGGGCGCGAACGCCGTCGGCGTCGTCTCCTCCGACGAGAAGGGCGAGCTGGTCAAGCAGCTCGGCGCCGTCGACTACGTCAACCGCAACGAGTTCGGCGAGATGATGCGGACCGACGCCAACCATCCCGCAGTCGACCGGGCGGCGGAGAAGGAGCGGTTCGCCGCCTCGCGCGGGTTCGCGAAGAAGGTCAAGGGGATCCTCGGCGACGCCCCCGACATCGTCTTCGAGCACGTCGGCCAGGCGACCTTCCCCACGTCGGTCTTCACAGTGAAGCCGTTCGGCAAGGTCGTGATCTGCGGCGCCACGTCGGGCTACACGCTCGACTTCGACGTCCGCTACCTGTGGATGAAGCAGAAGGAGATCCTCGGCTCGCACTTCGCCAACGCCTATGAGTGCACGCGCGCCAACCAGCTCATGGCCGAGGGCAAGATCCGCCCGGTGCTCTCGCAGGTGATGGAGTTCGACGGCGTCCCGGAGGCGCACCAGATGCTCCACGAGAACCGGCACTCGGGGAAGATCTCGATCCGCGTCGGCGCCACCGACGACACCGAGGGCAAGCACGAGGACGGCGAGGGCGCGATCTGGGCCGAGGTGGGCGCCTAGCGCGCCACCCCGGCACGGTCAGGCGTCGGAGAGGGCGACCGCGACGACCTGCGCTCGGTGGTAGTAGACCGCTCCGTGGTAGGGGTCTTGGTTGCAGTCGACACCGACGGCGTGCGTGCCCGCCGAGAGGACGGGCGTCACCACGGTCACCGGGACGTCGTGGATCGCGTAGGTCGTGTCGCCGGCGTCGACGAACCTGAAGTCGGTGGTTGAGGAGTACATCGGCCCCGCGGTCGTGCCGATGCGACACTGGCCCGAGGCGTGGTTGGCGCCCAGCTCCGTTGTCGCCTCGGCCGTGCCGATGACGAGCAACCGCGCCGGCGCGGCGAGCGAGATCTGGACCGTCCCACAGGAGACGAACACGTCGCTCTCCGGGTCGCACCCGCCGCTGGAGGAGTGGCGCCCGCGCCCACCCTGCAACGCGGTCAGCGCTGAAGGCACCTGGGCGAGAGTCGACTCCGCGATGTCGGCACCCTCGAGGCTGCCGTCGATTACGTCGGCGCCCCGAACTCCGACGCCGTCGCGGAGGTCGTTGGTGGTCAGCGCGTTGTTTCTGACGCTTTTCGAGATGACGCTGTTGTCGGGCGCCGTGGCGGCGAGCGCTGTGCCGCCGGCGAGCACCAGGAAGATCGCCAGCAGCGCGAGATGCTGCTGGCGCAGGTAGGTGCCGATTCGCTTGCTCATGGTGCCTTTCACCTCTTCGCGCGCACGGTGACTGCCCGCGTCGTGTCGTTCCCGGCGACGTCGGTCGCCGCGACCGTGATCGCCAGCTTCGGCGGCTTTCGCCGTCGCGAAGCGGCCTTCAACGCTCGCCGGCCCTTTTTCGTGAGCCTCAGCTCGATCGGCCGGGCGCTCCCGGCCGAGAGCTCGACCGTGGCCGGTTTCAGCGCCGCGAGCGCCTTGCGCCCGCGGCGTTCGAGCCTGGCGGTCGCGGTCACGGTGCAGGCCTCGAGCGGGCAGCTCGCCTCGATCACGACGCCCCGACGCTTCAGCACGCGCTGCTTGGGCTTGGCCGTGACGTCGAGGCGAAGTTCACCGTCGACCGCGTCGGCCGGCAGGAAGTCGATGACCTCGCAGTCCGGATCGACCGCGTCCAGCGCCTGCTGGTCGGCCGTGGCGGTGTCGATCTCGGAGCCGCAGCTCGCGGTGTCGGGCTCGCCGTCGCGGACGTCGACCGTGTCGGCGCCGGCGAGGGCGCTGATCGAGTCGGTGCCGCCGAGGCCCGTGATCGAGTTCGCTTCGTCGGTCCCCGTCAGCAGATCGTCGAACGGCGAGCCGATCACGCTCTCGACGTCGGAGATGCCGTCATTGCCGTAGCCGGTGCCCGAGCTCGCGCTCAGGTCGACGGTGACCGCTCCCGGTGAGCGCGCGTAGGTGACGGCATCGTTGCCGTCCCCCCCGGTGATCGCGTCGTCGCCGGCCGCTCCGTCGAGCAGGTCGTCGCCCCCATTGGAAATGACGTAGTTGAACCCGGCGTTGCCGGTCAAGGTGTCGGCGTGGTCGGTCCCCCCGATGTTCTCGATCTCGGCGATCGTGTCGACACCGGCGCCGCCGGTGTCCTGAGGCCCGGCACGACCCAGATCGACGGTCACGCCCGTTGGGACCCCGAGGTAGGAGAGGTCGTCTTCACCCGCGCCGCCGTCGACCACGTCGTCACCCGCTTCCTCTTCGACGAGATCAGTGCCGCCGTGGCCCCGGATCCCGTCGCTGCCGATTCCACCGTCGAGCTCGTCGTCACCCGAGCCACCCGAGAGCGTGTCGTTGCCATCGTTGCCGGAGATGTCCAGTGATCGCGTGAACTCGGCACCTGTCCCCGCCCCGCCCTGGGCGCTGACCAGATCGTCGCCGGCCCCGGGCGCGAACACCCACCTGTCGAACTGCGAGAACGTGACCAGATCGGCGTCGGGGGCCGGGTCGGGCGCGCCGGCGTTCCAGTTGATGCCGGACGTGCCGATCACCCAGCGGTCCGCCGTCGCCGTGCTGTTCCCGACTACCTCCAACCGATCCGCGGCGCCCGCCCCGAGGTTGATCGCGAACTCGATCTCGCCGAGGCCGCCTCCCTCGTCGTTCAGCGTCGCGCCCGGGACGAATGAGGAGGGCGCGACGATCTCAACCTCGGTCGTGCCGTCGGTCGGCGCGGGCGTCGACGGCGCATCGGAGCTGTCGACGATCGCCGCGGTCTCGGTGTTGGTCACGGTCGGTGGGCCGTCGGGGCCGCAGATGACCGGCCCGCTTGCGCCGTCGACGAGGATGACCCCGCCGCCGCCGACCTCGAGGTGGGCGATGTCGCCGTCGGCGCTCATCTCGACGAAGAGCAGGTCGCCGTTGAACGAACAGGTGGTTGCCGCCTGCGCTCCCGCTGGCAGGACCAGCGCGATCGCGACGCCAAGGGCGGCGGACGCCGCTCGCTTCACCACAGTTCCCATGAGCTGATTCACCCCGCTCCTCGCACGCTTTTGCACTACGTCCCCCCGGACGTGTCGTAATCCTCGCGGGGGCCGACGCCCCCCGCCATCGTGGAAACCCCGTATTCGCGGGGACGCGCCGAGGGTGCCTCAGTCCACGCTGCCCACGCGCCCGCGTTCGACCGCGGCCGCGAGGGCGGTCCGGCGCGAGACGCCGAGCTTGCGGAAAGCGTGCGTGAGGTGTGTCTCCACGGTGCGCTCGGAGAGGTGGAGCGCGGCGGCGATCTGCTTGTTGGTCCTGCCCTGGTGCACGAGCCCGGCGATCTCGAGCTCCCGCGGGCTGAGCGAGCCCAGGCGGGGCCGGTCCGTCTCCCGCGTCGCTCTGGATCGCGGCACGCGACGACCGAGCCGGCGGAGCTCGCGCGCCGCCTGGTCGCGCAGGGCCAGCGCGCCGAAGGCCTCGAGCTCGTTTCGGGCGGACTCCAAGGTCGCAATCGCCACCTCCCGTTCGCCCGCCGCCGCGAGCGCCACGCCGTGGAGGACGCGGCAGCGCTCGGCGGTGATGCGGTTGCCGGCCTCGCTGTGGTGGCCGGCAGCGCTCGATGCGACCTCTGCAGCGCGGGTCGCATCGCCGCGCGCCAGCAGGACCTCGGCCCGCGCGTGCTCCGCCCAACCGGTGCGGCCGGGCAGCCCGAGCCCTTCGGCCGCCGCCTCCGCGCGCTCGGCCCAGCCCTCCGCACGAGCGAGCTCGCCGAGCGCCAGCTCGGCGCGGGTGAGGAGCAGGTACCAACGTGGTTGGTAGAGGCGCTCGTTGAGCGGCAGGTCGGGACCGCCGCCGGCCGCGAGCATCCGGTCGCGGCAACCGGCCGGATCGCCGGCCTCCAGCTGCGCCTCGGCGAGAAAGAAGCCGCCGACCGCGCTCGTCTGGTCGGCCCGTCCGGTCGAGATCTCCACGGCTCGCTCGCCCGCGGCGAAGGCCGCCGCTGAGTCTCCGGCGCACCACGCCGACCAGCACCGGTTTGCCAGCGCCCAGACGAGGAACTCGCTCTCACCGGTGAGCTCGGCGCTCGCGATCGCGTCCTCGTAGCACCGCGTGGCCTCGGCCAAGTTTCCCTGCCAATGGAGTGCGTAGCCGAGCATGAGCAGCACCTCGACGAGCGCGGATCCCTGGCCGCTCGACCGCGCCACGTCGAGCGCACGCTCCATGTGACGGCGCGCCGAATCGAAGCGTTCGAGCATGCACTCCGCCATTCCGAGTCGAGCGAACGTGTGTAGCCAGGGCGCGAGCTCGGCGTCATCCAGCCGGTCGAACGCGGCGCCGGCGGCCTCGAGCTCCTGTCGGGCCCGCCCGACGGTGCCCAGCCGCGCCTCCCATAGGGCACAGAGGACCCGCGCCGTGGCCTCGAGCGCGCGGTCGCCGTCGGCGAGCGCCTGCGAGAGCACGTCCCGGGCAAGGACATGTGCCTGCTCGTAGTCGAGCCGCCACAGACTCACCGAGGCGAGCGCGAGCTTGAGCGTCGCCGCCTCGGAGACCTGGTGGCTGGGAAGCTCGGTGAGCGCGTCAAACAGCATCGACCGGGCCTCATCGGTTCGGCCGAGCAGGAATTCCATCGCAGCGCACGCGGCGATCAGATGGCTGCGTTGGGCGCCGGCATCTGTGGGGACGAGCGCGATCGCCTCGCGGAGCGCGTCACGGCTCTCCGTCATCTGACCGGCGGCGCCGAGCGCGGTCGCCATTGGAGCCAGCAGCCGCAACCGTGGCTCGGGGTCGTCGGTCGCCAGTAGTCGCAGGGCGGCGCGGAAGCAGTGCGCGGCCGTGGCCGGCGCCCGGGACGTAGCGGCGTGTCCCGCCCGCGTCAGCAGAGCGATCGAGTGCTCGTCGCCGACCGCGGCGGAGCACTCGAGATGGCGCGCGTACTCGCCCGGCGCCGCGCCGCGTTTCTCCAACGCCGCAGCCAGCCGTCCATGGGCAGCGAGGCGCCAGCCCGGCTTCGCCGACTCGTAGACAGCACTTCGCACGATCGGATGACGGAAGCGAAAGCGCCGCGGTAACTCGGTCGTTCGGACGAGGTCCGCATCGAGCAGCTCGTCGAGCAGGGCCAACCCCTCGGCGTCGTCGAGGTCCGCCGCGACGGCCGCGAGCTCCGGATCGAATGGATCGCCGAGGACGGCGGCGCCCTCGAGCATCGCGCGCGATTCTCGGCTCAGCGAGCGGAGCTCGCTCGTGAGCGCAGCGATGACGGCCTCCGGAACCTCGGGCGTCCATGGCCCGGGAGCAGACCGTGGCCGACCGCCGGCTCGATCGGCGCGCAGCAGCTCCTGCAGGTAGAACGGGTTGCCGCCGCTCTCGCGGCGCAGTTCAACTCGCTGCGCGTGGGGAACCTCCCGCCCCAGCAGCTCGTCGACATCCGCGGCCCCCAGGGGGCCCAGGCTCAGGGTCTCGGTGGCGCCTTCGGGCGCTGACCTCAGCGCTGCGAGCAGCCCGGGTTCGATTTGGCGCGGGCGATAGGCGAACGCGAGCAGCACGGACCCGCCCGGTCGTCGCCGGAGCAGGTGCGAGAGGAGCTCGATCGAGGCGTCGTCCGCCCACTGGACGTCGTCGAGAGCCAGCACCAACGGCCGGCGGTGCGCCAGCAGGGCGAGCAGTGTCCCCACGGCGCGATGCGAGCGATAACGCTCGTCGGGAAGGCCCGGCGCGAGATCCTCGCCGAGCTCCGCCATGGACCTGAAGACCGCAGCGAGCTCACCGATGGTTCCCCGGTCGAGCGGCTCGAAGATCCGTGGGTTGAGCGAGCCGAGGTAATCGTCGAGGGCGTCGACAAAGGCGGCGAACGGAACCCCGCCCTCGAACTCCGCGGCGCGGCCCCTGAGCACGAGCAGCTTGCGCGCGTCGGCACGACCGCAGAGCTCCTCGAGCAATGCGGTCTTGCCGATGCCAGGCTCCCCCGCCAGGGCGAGCACCGGCCCGGCATTGGCCGAGAGCGCGTCGAGCGCGCGGTCGATCGCGGCCAGCTCGCGGGTTCGACCGACGAGCCAGGTTGGCTCCAATCGCGTCACGAAGCTCGACGTCTCGTCCTTCTCGAACGTGGTCTCGCCCCCCCCGGAGCGAGTACGGGGTCTCACGATAGTCGGAGCACTGGCCGACCCGCAACCTGTAGCCGATCAGGTGGAGGTTCCCAG
>CAVSMS010000033.1:0-32383 GCA_963729065.1 uncultured Solirubrobacterales bacterium | reverse complement strand
CGGCTGGCCGACAGCCTCGGGGCCGACCTGCGCCGGGTCGAGGCCCTCCCAGGCGGGCCGCTCGACCTGTCCGCGGCGATGAGCGCCTTCAGCGTCCTGCAGGGCCTGCAGGTATGGGCGAACCTCGGCGAGTGGGTGCGGACGTCGCATCCGTCGCTGGGTCCCGACGTCGCCTCGCGCATCGACCGCGCAGCGGGCTTCGGCCCCGCGGACGGCGCCGCGGCCGAGCCGGTGGTCGCCGAGTTCGCCGCCGCGATCGGGCGGCTGGAGCCGGGGGACGGCACTGGTCCTGCCGGCAACGGGCACGACCGCGCCGGCACGCGACGCCAACACCCGCGCCCGCCAGGCGGCTCGGGTGGGCGCGGGGCAGCTCACCTGCATCGCGACCCTCGCTGGCGCGCCCGCGGTCTCGCTGCCGCTCAACGAGGTGGCCGGGCTGCCGGTGGCCGTCAGCCTCGTGGGCCGCCAGGGGGCCGACGGCGCCCTGCTGGCGGCAGCCTGCGGGCCTGGACGGCGGCCGTAAGCTCGGCGCCGCGATGACGACCACCGCGGCACCGTCCGAATCGGTACTGGACCTGACGACCCTCGAGGCCGTCCAGCGGCGGGTGCTGTGGCTGGCGGCCAGCCTGGTGCACCACGCCAACAAGGTCCGCAGCACGCCTTCGGCGTGAAGGTCGGCGGCCACCAGGCGTCGTCGGCATCGATGGTCGGCATCATGTCGGCGCTGTGGTTCTCCCACCTGCGCGGGCCCGACCGGGTCTCGGTGAAGCCCCACGCGGCGCCGGTGCTGCACGCCATCAACTACCTGCTCGGCCGGCTCGACCGCCGCTAGCTGACCGAGCTGCGCGAGTTCGGCGGCCTGCAGAGCTACCCAGCCGGACCAAGGACCCCGACCCGGTCGACTTCTCCACCGGCTCCGTCGGCATCGGCGCCACGGCGACGGTCTGGAGTGCGATCGCCCACCGCTACGTCGCCGGCCACTTCGACGTTCCCCGCGGCGGCCGCCAGGTCGCCCTCGTCGGCGACGCCGAGCTCGACGAGGGGGCGATCTGGGAGGCGCTCGTCGACCCGATGGTCCCGCGCCTGGGCGAGGTGATGTGGGTCGTCGACCTCAATCGCCAGTCGCTCGACCGGATCGTCCCCGACATCGCCGCGGGCCGGTCGGGTCGATGTTCGAGGCCGCCGGCTGGCAGACGATCACGGTCAAGTACGGGCGCCGCCTGCGCGAGCTCTTCGAGCGCGACGGCGGCGAGGCGCTGCGGCGGCGCATCGACGGGATGCGCAACGAGGAGTACCAGCGGCTGCTGCGCGCCCGATCGCGCAGCTGCGCGAGCGCCTCCCGGGCGAGGGTCGCGACGCCGCGCGATCGGCGGCTGCTCGGCGACGTCGCCGACGCCGAGGCTCGGCCGCGCTGCGCGACCTCGGCGGCCACGACCTCGCCGACCTGCTCGACGCCTTCCGCCAGGCCGACGCCGACCGACCGCCCGTCGGTGGTCTTCGCCTACACGATCAAGGCCTGGCGCTGCCCACCGAGGGCCACCCGGCCAACCACTCGGCGCTCCTCTCGGTCGAGCAGTGGGAGGAGCTCGCCGCCGAGCTCGGCGCCGACAGCGCCGACCCCTGGGCGCCCTTCGCCCCGGGTCCCCCGAGGCCGAGCTCTGCGAGCTCGCGGCCCCCGCCTCGAGCGCGAGACGCCTCCGCCGCGCACCGCGCCGGCGCCGCCGAGCGACGTCGGCCGCACGCACATCGGCGAGACCTCGACCCAGCAGTCATTCGGCCGCTTCTTCGTCGACCTGCGGCACGCCGCCCCGGAGGTCGCCGAACGCGTGGTCACGGTGAGCCCCGACGTCGCCTCCTCGACCAACCTCGGCGGCTGGATCAACCACGCCGGCGTCTGGAACCTGGGCGACCGGATCGACTGGTTCGCCGACGACCGCGACACGCTCGTCCGCTGGCGCGAGTCGGCGCACGGCCAGCACATCGAGCTCGGCATCGCCGAGGGGAACCTGGTCGGGCTCCTGGGCGAGCTCGGCGCGACCTGGTCCCGCGACGGCCAGCCGCTGCTGCCGATCGGCACGCTCTACGACCCGTTCGTCAACCGGGCGCTCGAGCCGTGGTCCTTCGGGATCTACGCCGGCGGCCAGTCGATCCTCGTCGGCACGCCGTCCGGCGTGACGCTGGCGCCGGAGGGCGGCGCCCACCAGTCGATCATCACGCCGTCGGTCGGCATCGAGCAGCCGGGCTGCGTCGCCTGGGAGCCGGCCTTCGGCCAGGACCTCGAGTGGACGCTCCTGCACGCCCTCGGCCGCCTCGGCCGCCCGGACGGCACCTCGGCCTACTTCCGCCTCACCACGCGCCCGATCGACCAGGCCCTCGCGGCCGTGCCCGAGGACGATGACGAGCGCGAGCGCAGGCGGCGCGACGTGCTCGGCGGCGGCTACGCGCTGCGTCCGGGCGCCGGAGCCGCCGCGCGTGATCCTGGTCGGCGTCGGCGCGGTGATGCCCGAGGCGCTGGCGGCGGCCGCCGAGCTCGCCGCGGTCGGGGTCGCCGCCGACGTCGTCTGCCTCACCTCCCCCGACCTCGTCTTCCGGGCGCTGCAGGCACGCCGCGGCCTCGGCGAGGCCGACGACGCGATCCTCGACCGGATCTTCCCCCCCGAGCGCCGCGCCCCGGCGGTGACGCTGCTCGACGGCCACCCGCACACGCTCGCCTTCCTCGCCGGCTTCACCGGGACGCCCACGGCCTGCCTCGGCGTCGACGACTTCGGCCAGTCGGGCGACGTCGGCGACCTCTACCGCCACTTCGGGATCGACACCGAGACGATCGTCGGCGCCGCCCTCGACATCATCGGCTGAGCCGCCGCTCAGGTGGCCGGGTCGAAGTCGTGCCGGTCGAGCAGCTTGCGGATCTCGCGCGCCACAGGCGGGTCGCGAAACGCGTTGTAGGAGGCGAGGAAGTCGCCCGGACCGTGCGGGCTCGGGCGAATGCACTCGGGATAGAGCACCGGGTAGGAGACCCGGAACCCGAACTTGTGCTGCGCCGCGGCGCGCTGACGGATCAGCTTGCGCCGCCGCCGCGTGTTCATGCTCTTCATGAAGCGGCAGCCCCCGCTCGCCTTGTCGTCGGGGTCGTTGTTGAGGTGGTAGAGCACCTCGGTCTTGTGCGTGAGCCGCCGGACGGCCCGCAGCTTGATCTGGAAACCGTCGTCCTGGACGCTGAGGAAGTCGGCGTTGACCGGGAAGGCGCGCTGGCGCAGGATGCCGAAGACGTTGCCGCCGATCCACTGGCCGTTGGTGTGGGCCCAGGCGATCGCGGCCCTCACCATCTTCGGGTGCTTCTTCGCCGCGGTGGAGAAGAAGTCGAAGAACCAGCCCTCGTTGCCGAGCTTCGCGTTCAGGCGGCGCATCGTCCGGGTCACCGCGGCCGGGGTCCGGTACTGGTCGGCGTTGAGGACGACGTCGAATTGGGCGGTGGGGCTCTGGCGATGGACGATCGCGCGGATCCGCCGCCAGGCCCGCGCCTCGGCGTGGGTCGGGAACTGGTTGCGCGCGTAGCGCAGCAGGCCGGTGACCCAGGTTGGCCGCAGCGAGGCGAGCGACCGCCCGATCCGGTGCGCGTTGCTGTTGCGGACGGTCGAAAAACGCGTGTGGTAGACGCGGGTGTGGACCACCCGCGACATGGCCGGGGGGAAGCTCTGTGGACCCGGGGGGATCGGGCGGGCGTGGTGCGGGCCCGCGGTCGACGCCTCCCCCGCGGCCGAGAGGACGCCGCCGGCCAGCGCGGCCACGCAGACGACACCGAGCAACGCGCGCGCGATCATCGGGCCTTCATAGCAGGGCGGACGGCGATGGGACCGCTCAGCGGAGCTCGTTCTCGCGCGCCGGAAGGCTCGCGGAGCGCGGCGCGTCGGCCACCGCGCCGGCGGCGCGGGCCCGCCCGCGGGCCCCCCACTTCACCGCCACCGGGTCGAGGCCGTCGACCAGCGCCCTCCACGAGGCGGCGTCGAGCACCCCGGTCGGATCCAGGCCGACGGTCCCCTGGAACTCGCGCACGCCGCGCGAGGTGAGCAGGCCGTAGCTGCCGGTCACCTCGGCGTCGAAGAACCCGCCCGCCGCCAGGTGCTCCTGGGCCCAGACGACGAGGTCGCCCGCGGCTCCCTTCTCCAGCGTCGGGTAGGCGCGGCTCGGGCGATAGCCACGGGCGCGGCCGACGCGGCGCCTGGTCGCCGAGCGGAAGCCGCTCGCCGAGGCGTGCTGCCACGACCACCACGAGGTGCCGGCGAAGCCGCTCGCCTTCGCAACCTGGCGGAAGCGGCGCACCTCGCGGCCCGGCGGGTTGTCGTAGAGCTGGCCGATCGGGGCGATCGGGCGCCCGTAGACGCGGTTGTAGGTGTACGTGGTGGCCAGCGCCCGGTCGACGCTGTCGCCGATCGCCTTCCAGTAGACCTGCGGCAGGTTGAACTCGGCCCCGCCCGGGCCGAGGAAGACCGAGTATGGGTAGGCGGGGTGGTAGTGGACGTAGGGGAACCCGGCGAGCCCGATCGGGAAGTCGGCGCCGACGGCCGCCCGCAGGCGGGTGACGTACGTGCGGGCCTGCGCATAGCGGCCCTCGTACTCCGACTCCGCGTCGATCACGAGGCAGTCGGCGCCGTCGGCGGCGGCGGCCGCGCCCACGCGCGCCTCGCCGACCGGGTCGCTGCCGTAGACGTACTGCCAGGCGCAGACCCGCAGCCCGCGCCGCTTGAGGTCGGCGACCAGGCCCGGGGTGAACTGGCTCCAGTTGTCGCCGCCGTCGCCGGCCTTGATCAGCACCGTCTCGACCCCCCGCGAGCGCGCCCGCGACGCGATCCGTGCGGGACTGCCTCCCTGGGCCTTGGAGACGTACCAGATCCACATCCCGTCCCCGCGAAAGGCGGAGCCGTCGGCGGCGGTGGGGGCCGGCGCCGGTTGCTGGGGCGCGGCCGAAGCGAGGCCAGGCGCGACCGCAAGCGCGCAAGCGACGCCGGCCGCGAGCGCGATCGAGCGGCGGCGGGCCGCGGCGCAGGTCTGGGCGAGCAGCTTCATCGTGGCCACCTGATCGGTGTCCTACCGCCTCAACAGCGCCGCGGCGCGATCGATGCGCCGGGCGCGCAAGCTCGCGCCCGCGCCGGCGACGCCTACGGGCGGCCGATCACCCGGTCGAGCTGGCGCAGTCGAACCGAGGCCGGCAGCTTCGCGACCGCCACGTCGCGCAGCCGGCGCGCGGCGCCCGAGCCGGCCAGCACGAGCGAGGCCGCGCGGCGGGAGCCGCGGACGAGCTCGGCGGTGCGCTTCGAGCCGCGAGGCCTCGTAGGCCTCCATCGCCGCGTCGTTGCGGTCCGCCCCGGCGACGGCCTCACCGAGGGCCACGGCGTCCTCGAGCGCCGCGCATGCGCCCTGGCCGAGGAAGGGCAGCATCGGGTGCGCCGCGTCGCCGAGCAGCGTCGTCGCGCCGGCGTTCCAGCGCTTCGCCGGCGGGCGGTCGAAGAGCCGGTGGCAGAGGATCTCGTCGCGCGGGGTCGTGTGCACGATCTGCGGCAGCGGCGCCGAGTACTCGTGCAGGGCGTTCTGGAGCTCGAAGCCGTCCGCGCGCCCGCGCAGGGCGACGTACCAGTAGACGAGCCCGCCGCTGAGCGGCAGCAGCCCGGCGACGCTGCCGGGCCCCCACCACTCCCCGGCCGGCACCTCCCGGTCCCAGGCGGCGAGCCCCCGAAAGGCCACGATCCCCGAGTCCGCGGGGCTACCGTCGCGAAGCAGCCCCTCGCGCACCAGCGAGCCGAGGCCGTCGGCGCCGACGATGAGGTCCGCCCGGGCCTCGGCACCCTCGGCGAACGAGAGCCGGCCCTCGCCGACGTCGATCACGCGGACGCCGAGGCGCAGGCGCTGCTCGCCCAGCTCGCGGGCCAGCGCGGCGTGCAGGTCGCGGCGGTTGAGCCCCACCAGCGGCGCGCCATAGCGCTCGGCGATCAGGTCGGGGCCGAAGTCCGCCAGCACCGAGCCGTCGGCTCGCCGCAGGGCGCCGCCGCCCCGGGGCGCCGCGGCGGCCAGCTCGCCGAGCCCGAGCGAGCGCAGCGCGCGCACGCCGTTGGGCCAGATCGAGAGCCCCGCCCCGAGCGGGCGGAGCTCATCGGCGCGCTCGTAGACCGTCACGTCACAGCCGGCTTGGCGGAGGGCGATCCCGGCGGCGAGGCCACCGATCCCGGCGCCGACGACCGCCGCGGTGCGGGTCACGCCTGCGAACCTACACCGCGCGTCCGGCGGCGCCAAACCTCCGCTCGCAGCGCCCAGCGCTCGTGGTCGCGCCAGCGACCGCCCACCTTCACGTAGCGCTCGGAGTAGCCCTCGCGGACGAAGCCGAGCGAGCTCACCAGGGCCTTCGACGCCTCGTTGCCCGGCTGGATGTTCGCCTCGACGCGGTGCAGGCCCACGGGCCCGAACGCTCGCCGCAAGACGAGGCCGAGTCCGGCGCGCATGTAGCCGCGCCCCGCATAGCCCTCCATCGCGGCGAAGCCCATGTACGCGCCCTGCAGAGGGTCGCGGACGATCTGGCTCAGGTTGCACATCCCGACCAGCTCATCGTCGGACCGGCGCAGGATCAAAAAGCCCTCGAACTCGTCCGTCGCCTGGCGCGCGAGCCAGCGGTCGTAACCGGCGTCCGTCTGCGGCGCGTAGACCCACGGCCGGTGCAGCCTGCGGCTGCGTCGCATCGCCCCCAGCACCTGGCCGCGCCGGTCCTCGGTCGGCGCAGCCAGGCGGAGCTCGGATGCGCGGTTCACGTGCCGCGACGTCAGCCGGCGGCGGGCTCGGGCTTCTTGCTGAGGCGCGAGATCAGGAAGACGGTCGCGCCGACGATCAGGAGGCCGATGACCGTGAGGCCGACGCCGACCCAGATCAGCCACGAGATCTTCGCCCCGATGTCGACCTCGAGATCGACTCCACGTCCCCCGGCGGCGTTCATCGCCACCGCGGTGTAGCTGCCGCTGCCGACGTCCCAATCGACCCGCTGCTGACCGGCGCCCTGGCTCTGCGCAACCCAGAAATTCTCGGAGCCGGGAGGCCCGGCGGGCCTGCCGCCCGGGTGCTGGCTGTAATCCGGGCCGCCGTCGCCGAAATCGGTGACCTCGCTGTAGGCGACCCCGTCGAGGTAGTTGTCGACGTCGGCGGTCGGGCCGATGCCGACGAACAGCGGCCTGCCGTCGGCGCTCGTGGCGTCGATGCGCAGCGTCGCCGAGACGTCCTCGGCGCCGAGGCCGCCGACGCCCCCGCCGAAGTCGACCTCGTCCGTCGCCAGCGCGAAGCCGGAGCTTCGGAGCTGCTCGTCGCTGGTCGAGTAGAAGCCGTCGTCGTCGCGGGCGAAGGCGTGGACGGCGATCAGCGCCAGTCCCCCGATCAGGATCACCAGCCCGAACAGGCCGAGGAGGCTCGAGGCGATGATCCCGGCCGTGCGGCCGCCGCTCGAGGTCGGCGGCGGCGCGGGGGCGGCCGGCGGCGGTGCCGCCGGTGCTGGGGTCTCCTCAGCGTTCCGTCTGTCGTCCTGCGGTTCGGCTGGCATGCGATCTCCCTCTCCATCCTTGGATCTAGGCCGCGCGGGCTCCGCCCCGTGGTGGTTCAGACGGACACTAGCCGCAACGATCCCGGCCGCAAAGCCGGTGGAGCTAGCCCTCCGGGGGCGCGGGGACGCCGCCCGCCGCGTCGACCAGGCGCCGGTCGAGCGCGTTGGCGAGCCGGGCGGCCTGGTGATGGTCCAGACGCACGGCGGCCAGGCGCCCGAAGCGCGGGTCGGTGACCGTCAGGCAGACGGCGTCCTCGCCGTGCGCGCTCACGATCACCCGCTCGTCCCCAAGGGTCCCGATCACCGTCATCCGAGGCGCGTTAGGGTACCCTAACTCTGCTCTCCGGGAGGCGCCCCCTCCCCGCCGGAAGCGGGCACGCGCACCCGCCGGTTTCGGCCCTCCGCAACCCGGGTAGGTCATCGCTGCCCGCTCAGGCCTATGCCCGTACCCAATCCTCCAGCGCTCGTTTTCGGTGCCGACGTGACCGGTCTCGCCGTCGTGCGCGCGCTCGGGCGCAGCGGAGTCGACACCTACGTCGCCGGCGATCGCCGGACCCTGGTCGTCCCGCTCGCGCTGGTACCGCCCCGCCCCGGGCGACCAGCTCGCCGAGACGGGCGACGGCGAGCGCGTGGCCGAATACCTGCGGACCCTCCCCTTCCCCCGCGCGGTGCTCTTCCCGTGCGCCGACGAGTGGGCGAGCGCCCTCGCCTCGCTCCCGGCGAGCGTCGCCGACTCGTTCCCGGCGCCGGTCGCCCCGGCCCGCGTGATGCGGACCCTGGTCGACAAGGCGCGCTTCGCAGCCGCCGCAGGCGAGTTCGACGTCCCGACCCCGCGCACGGTGCGCGCCGCGTGCCCGGACGATCTCGAGGCGCTCGAGGACGCCGACCTCACCGCGCTCTTCTTCAAGCCGACCAACTCGCAGCTGTTCGCGCGGCGGTTCGGCGTCAAGGCGATGCGCGCCAGGGGCCGGGCTGAAGCCGTCGAGATCCTCGACCGGATCGCCGAGGCGGGCCTCGAGGTCCTCCTGCAGGAGTACATCCCCGGGCCGCCGACCGACCACGTCTTCCTCGACGGTTACGTCGACCGCACCGGAGTCATGCGCGGCGTCCTGGCCCGGCGCCGGCTGCGGATGCACCCGCCTGAGTTCGGCAACAGCACGATGTCGGAGACGATCCCGCTGGGCGACGCCGCCGAGGCGCTCGAGAGCCTCGAGCGACTGCTCGGCGGGATCGGATACACGGGGCTGTTCGACGCGGAGTTCAAGTACGACTACCGCGACGGCCGGTTCAAGATCCTCGAGGTCAACGCGCGTCCGTGGTGGCAGCTCGAGATCGCCGCCGCCTCCGGCCTCGACCTGACGATGATGGCCTACCGCGACGCCCTCGGCCTGCCGGTCGCGACGGCCTCCGGCTATCGGATCGGCCGCACCTGGGTGCACCCGTTCCCGGACCTGCGCGCCTGGTGGAGCGGGCGGCGGGTCGGCAAGCTCGCCGGCAGCGCTCCGCCCCGAGCGTTCTTCAGCGGCGCGAACGCGATCTTCAGCCGCGACGATCCGATGCCCGCGGCCGACGCGCTCAGCCGCCACCTCCGCGAGACCGCGAGCGCCTCGGCGCAGCGGCTGCGCGAGCGCTTCGGGCCGCCCGAGCGCCCACGGGTCGAGCCCGCGCCACGGCCGGCCGGCGCGCCGGCGCAGGCGACGCAGGCCCCGCGAACGCCCGCGAGGCCCGCGTCGCGGCGGTTCAGCAGGTCCCCGGCAGATCGAGGGCAGCGGAGCGCGCCAGCCCCAGGTTGAGCTCGCCCTCGTAGCGCGTCTTGATCCCGGGGGGGCGACGGATCGGCGTGTCGACCATCATCAGGAAGCCGGTCGCCCCGGCGAATGACCCGGTCCCACCGACCACCGGGTGGGCGCAGGTGCCGAGCTCGGGCGCGTCGCCCTCGTCGAAGATCGCCCAGTAGCGGAAGGTGAAGAACAGCTTCCCGGCCGGATCGCCGGAGCAGGAGTGATCGCGGGCCAGGTCGAGGCAGCCGTTGAAGCGCTCCTTGCCCTTGCCCCGGAACAC
Source organism: uncultured Solirubrobacterales bacterium (assembly GCA_963729065.1). Taxonomy (GTDB): domain Bacteria; phylum Actinomycetota; class Thermoleophilia; order Solirubrobacterales; family 70-9; genus WHSW01. The sequence continues at coordinate 22,752 of CAVSMS010000033.1, read as the reverse complement.
CGGGTTGGTCGACAGGACGTGGAACGCCGTCACCCTCCACTTGCCCCGCAGGTCTCCGGTCATCCGGTACTTGTTCGGGCCCACCGGCTTCTGGTGACCCTTGACGCCGACCGCGCCCGCGGGGGCGGCCACGGCGATGGCCATGGCGGCCGCGAGCACGACGACGGCCGCCACGCGGCCGATCGCTCTGTGCATGAGGTCCTCCCTCCGTTGCCGGCGACGCGCAGCCGCGTCGCCTCACGCCGACCCTATCCGCGGCTTGGGTCGCGGTCAATCGAGCGCTCAGCTCAGCGCTCTCCCGGTCTCGGGGTCGAAGAAATAGAGGCGCGAGGTGTCGACCGTGATCCAGGCCCTTGCCCCCGGCTCGACCTGCGACCCGCGCACCAGACGCGCGGTCAGCGCCTCGCGCGCAAGCGCCGGGGTCTCGACCTCGTCGCCGAGCTCGTCGTCGACGATCCCAGGGCTGGCCGCGGTGCCGACGGTCCGGAAGTAGACGAACAGCTCCGAGCCGAGCGACTCGGCGCGGGTGACGTGGACCTCGATCGAGTCCTCGGCGCCGGGTCCGGTCGCGGCGACGAAGTCCTCCGGCCGGATGCCAACGCAGATCTCGCGGCCGGCGAACTCGCGCAGCTCCGCGCAACGCGACGCGACCGCGTCCGGGACCGCGAGGCTCGAGTCGCCGAACCGGACGACCGGCACGCCGCCGTCGGCCTCGCAGCGGCCCTCGATCAGGTTCATCGCCGGCGAGCCGATGAACGAGGCGACGAACATGTTCACCGGGCCGCTCGTAGAGCTCGGCCGGGGTGCCGAGCTGCTCGAGCACCCCGTCGCGCAGGATCGCGACCCGGTCGCCCATCGTCATCGCCTCGGTCTGGTCGTGGGTCACGTACAGGGTCGGGGTGCCGATCCGCCGCTGCAGGCTGGTGATCTCCCCTCGCATCTCGACCCGGAGCTTCGCGTCGAGGTTCGAGAGCGGCTCGTCCATCAGGAAGGCGGCGGGCTCGCGGACGATCGCGCGCCCCATCGCCACCCGCTGGCGCTGGCCGCCGGAGAGTTGGCGCGGCTTGCGATCCAGCAGGTCCGTCATCCCGAGGATCCCGGCGGCCTCAGCGACCTTGTCGGCGATCTCCGGCTTCGGGACGCCGGCCATCTTGAGGCCGAAGCCGATGTTGTCGCGCACCGACATGTGGGCGTAGAGCGCGTAGCTCTGGAACACCATCGCGATGTCGCGCTTGCGGGGCGGGAGCGTCGGTGACGTCGCGGCCCCCGATGCGGATCGTGCCCGCCGTCGCCTCCTCCAGCCCGGCCACCATGCGCAGCGTGGTGCTCTTGCCGCATCCGGACGGCCCGACGAGGACCATGAACTCGCCCTCGGCGACCTCCAGGCTGAGGTCGTCGACCGCGACAACGTCCCCGGCGAACTCCTTGCGGAGGTTCTGGATCTCGATCCCGCTAGCCACCGGCGCTCAGCATTCCCCGGATGTGGCGGTTGAGGACCAGGGCGACGATCGCGGGCGGGATCATCGCCAGGATCCCCGCGGCGGTCAGCAGCGGGTAGTTGGTCGTGTACTTGCCGATGAACTCGGTGATCACCACGGTCACCGGCTTCGTCTCGACGCTCGAGCTGAGCAGCAGGGGGATCAGGAACTGCCCCCAGACGGCGAGCATCACAATCGCGGTCAGCGCCGCGATCCCGGACGTCATCTGCGGGAGGACCACCTTGCGGAAGGCCTGAAAGCGCGTGCACCCGTCGATCAGCGCGGACTCCTCGGGCTCGGGCGGGAGCTCGCGCGTGTAGTTGTAGAAGAGCCAGATCGCCAGCGGCGAGGTCGTGGCCACGAACACCAAGACCAGGCCGAGGAAGCTGTCGATCAGGTCGAACTCGGCCAGCAGGCGGTAGAGCGCGACGACCAGGGTGAACACCGGAATGATCATCGTCGCGAGCACGAGCCAGAACAGCGGCCGGCTGCCCGTGAACCGAAGCCTGCTGAACCCGTAGCCGGCGAGCACGGCGATCAGGAGCACGACGACGGTCGAGGCCACGGTGAGCAGGAGCGTGTTGACGAAGGCCCGCGGGAACTCGCTCGCGTCCGAGGCGGCGTCGCTCGAGCGTGCGCTGGTCTCCTCGCCGCCGAGCAGGGCCGAGTAGTACTCGGTATTGGGATCGGAGGGAATCCAGCGGGCGGGCACCTGCTGCGCCTCCCTCTGCGTCTCGAGGCTGGTCATCACGCCGACCAGCACCGGCCCGAGCGACCAGGCGACCAGCAGCGCAATCCCGATCGCTCGCAGCGTGAGGGCTGGTCGCGACGGCCTCACACGGTCCTCCGGCGCAGGACGAGGCCGTAGAACGCCGCCAGGAGCGCGGTCGCCAGCGCAACCATGAACGCGAGCGCGATCCCCTCGGCGAACTCACCGTTGGCGAAGGTCGTGGTGTAGACCTCCATCAGGATCGAGCGGGTGTTGAGCGCGGTCCCGTTGAGGACGTAGATCTCATCGAAGATGTTGATCGCGTTCACGGTCCCGACCACGAGGGCGACCAGCAGCGACGGGCGCAGGAGCGGGAGCGTGATGTGGCGAAACTGCCTCCAGGGGGACGCCCCGTCGACGGCCGAGGCGCTGTAGACCTCGTCCGGGATCGCCTGCAGCCCGGCGATGAAGACGAGCGTCACCAGCGGCAGCACGCCCCAGACGTGCACGAGCGTGATGAACAGCGTCGCCCAGCCCTGGTCGGCGAGCCACACGTGCGGCTGATCGAGGATCCCGGTCTGCACCAGGACGCTGTTGAGCAGTCCGGTGTCGGGATCGAAGATGCGCCGCCACAGCACCCCGCTGACGACCGACGGCAGCGCCCAGGGCAGGATCAGGATCGCAAGCACGATGCCACGCCCGCGGAAGGTCCGGTGCAGCAGGACGGCGATCGCCAGGCCGAGCCCGATCTCGAGCACGAGCGCGGTGAGTACGTAGAAGATCGTCTGCACCGTCGAGTCGCCGACCGACGGCTGTTGGAGCACCTCGCGGTAGTTCTCGAGGCCCACGAACGGGCTCGGCGTGCCGAGGGTCGGCGTCGCCTCGTGCACGCTGGTGCTGAGCCCGACGATGATCGGATAGACGACCAGGACCCCCGTGAACGCCAGGGCGGGCAGCACCAGCCAGCGACCGAGCCAGGCGTTCTCGGAGGCCGCGCCCGAGAGCCCGAAGCCGAGCCGGCCGCGGACGCGGCCCCAGGTGCCGGGCTTGCGGTGCTCGGTCACCTGGGGCGGCCCGCCTCCCGATCAGCCGTCCGACTGGGCCAGCTCAGTGGCCTTGTCGGCGAGCTGGTCGAGGGCGTCCTGGGCGCTGATGTCTCCCTTCCACGCCGCGTTCAGCAGGCCCTGGGCCTCGGAGCTGAACTGCGAATACCAGGTCGGCGCCCCGCCGGGGAACAGCGGCTTGACGTGGTTGAACTCCTCGGCGATCACGTCGCCGCCCTCGAGCTCGCCGTCGTCGGCGAGCTGGTCGAGGGCCGTCTTGCCGCACGGCAGGAAGCCGGCGCCCGAGTACAGCGCGATCTGGATCTCGGGCTGCATCATCCAGTTGATGAACTCAGCGGCTCCGTCCTTGTTCTCGGCCGTGACAGGGATGCCGAAGCCCTCCTGGAGTCCGAAGGAACCGCCGGGCCCGGTCTCGCCCGGGACCAGCGCCGCTTCGGCGTCGCCGACGATGCTCGAGATCTCCGGATCCTTCGCCTCCGCCAGGTTGCCCGGTGCCGCGGCGATGTTGACCGCCGCCGCGCCGCTCAAGAAGCGCTCCAGCGAGGGCCCGTCGTCCATGGTCACCGAGCCGGGCGTGACCCAGCTCGTTGGCGAGCGCGTCGATCTGCCACTCGAGGGCCTTGACGCCGGCCGCACCGGGTTCGTTGAACACCGGCGCGCCGCTCTCGTCGAACAGCTCGCCGCCCATCGCCAGGGTGAGCAGGTACCACGGGGTGACGCTGCCCTCGGTGGCCGCCATCGGCATCGTCATGGCCGAGTCCGCCACGCCCTGCGCCTTCAGCGTGTCGAGGCTCTTGTCAAGTTCGGCGAAGGTCTCCGGGAATCCATCGAGGCCCGCCTGGCGGAACAGCGCCGAGTTGAACATCGAGATCCGGAAGTCGTTCGTGTAGCAGGCGGCGTAGAGGTTGCCGTCGCTGACGAACGAATCCTTCGTACTTCCCAGGTCGTCGAGGGACTCCTTGTCGAGCACGTCCTGGAGCGGCTCGTACCAGCCGTTGCCGCCGAACTGGCCGGTGAACGACCAGTCGAAGTCGGTCACGTCCGCGATGTAGGTGCCCGCCTGATGAGCGACCACGAGCCGCTGGGCGACACCGTCCCAGCGCGCCGGTGTTGTACTCGACCTCGATCCCGGTCTCGTCGGTGAACTGGTCGAGCAGCTCCTGGGGAACCTTGTACGGCATCAGGACCTTGATCTCCGTGCCGCTCGAGTTCGCTCGCGTCCGCGTCGGTGAACCCGCTCGAGGACGAATCGTCGCCCCCGCACGCGGACAGGCCCAGGGCGGCGGCTCCGGCGATCATCGCGAGAGCCGTCCTCAGCTTGCTCGTTGTCATTGCGTCCTCCTTGCGCGATCGAGGGTCGGCGGTGCGGTCAATTGAGCACCGCCGAACGGGTCAGGTGCGGGGAAGGGGTCGCGGCCTCGGGCGAGCGCGACCGCCACCTCGGCCGACCCCGCCGAACGCCACCAGACCTCCGGCTGGCTGGCGATCTCACGCTCGATCGTGAGCATCTGGGCGCACCCTACACGCGAGCACGCGCTGAATACCATCCCCCGGAATCACGCATGACCACGCCTCACCCGCTCGACCCGCTGAGCCCGAACGAGATCTCGGTCGTCCGGGAAACCGTCGTCCGCGCGGAGCGCTACGCGTCGATGCCGGCCGGCGCGCGGTTCATCACGATCGATCTCCGGGAACCCGACAAGGCGGTGCTCCAGGCGAGGGTCGACGCGCTGGAGGCCGGCGAGGCCCCCGACGACCGAGCGATCGAACGACTCGCGGACGTGGTCCTGCTCGATCGCGGCGACGCCTCCACGCACGAGGTCGTCGTCGACGTGACCGCACCCGCGGTCGTCGACTGGCGGCGGCTGGAGGGAGTTCAGCCGCTCGCCGTCGTCGAGGAGCTGGGCGAGGCCGAGGAGCTGGTGAAGCGAGACGCCCGGGTGCAGGAGGCCCTCGCGCTGCGCGGCGTCACCGACTTCGACGCGGTCCAGATCGACGCCTGGCCGGCCGGCAACTTCGGCGACCCGAGTGAGACCGGGCGCCTCGCCCGCTGCGTTGCGTTCCTGCGGCCGAATCCGGGCGACAGCGAGTGGGCGCATCCGGTCGACGGCCTGATCGTGCTCGTCGACCTGACCGCGCTCGAGATCCTTCGGATCGACGATCACGGCGCGGTCCCGATCCCACCGGAGCCGGGGAACTTCGACGTCGAGGCCGCCGTCGAGCTCACCGGCGGACTGCGCGACGACATCCGGCCGTACGAGATCACCCAGCCCGAGGGTCCGAGCTTCGAGGTCGACGGCCACTTCGTCCGCTGGCAGAACTGGGAGCTGCACGTGGGCTTCACCGCCCGCGAGGGGCTGGTCCTCAACCAGGTCGCCTACCGCGACGCCGGCAGGCGGCGGTCGATCATGCATCGCGCCTCGCTCTCGGAGATGGTCGTCCCCTACGGCGACCCGAGCCCCACGCACTACTTCAAGAACGCCTTCGACCTCGGGGAGAACGGCGTCGGCATCGCCGCGTCCTCATTGACGCTCGGGTGCGATTGCCTGGGCGAGATCCACTACTTCGACGCAACCGTCTCCAACGGCGCCGGTGAGCCGGTGCCGATCCCGAACGCCGTCTGCATGCATGAGGAGGACATCGGCGTGCTCTGGCGCCACATCGAGTGGCGAAGCGGCGAGGGCGAAGTCCGTCGCGGCCGGCGGCTGGTGATCTCGTCGTTCTCGGCGATCGGCAACTACGACTACGGCTTCTTTTGGTACCTGCACCAGGACGGCTCGATCGCGTTTGAGATCAAGCTCACCGGCGTGCTCTCGACCGGCGCCGTCGACCCCGACTCGGGCCAACCCGATCACGGCGTCCTGGTCGCGCCCGGGCTCAACGCGATGGTCCACCAGCACTACTTCAACATGCGCCTCGACCTCGACGTCGACGGCGTCGACAACTCGGTGATCGAGGTCTCGACCGAGTCCACACCGCCCGGGCCCGACAACCCGCACGGCAACGGGTTCCAGGTCGATCGCCGCCCGCTGCGAACCGAGTCCGAGGCCAAGCGCCGGCTCGACCCGGCCTCGGCGCGCTGGTGGGAGGTCGTCAACCCGAGCCGTCGCCACCGGCTGGGCGAGCCCGTCGGCTACCGGCTGGTGCCCGGCGAGAACACGCGCCCGTTCGCGCAGCCGGACGCGCCCGTGATGAAGCGGGCCGCGTTCATCGGCGAGCACCTCTGGGTGACCCCGTACGCGCGCGACGAGCGCTACGCCGCCGGCGAGTACCCCAATCAGCATCCCGGGGGATCGGGGCTGCCGGAGTGGACCGCGGCCGACCGGCCGATCATCGATACCGATCTGGTCGTCTGGTACACGTTCGGCCACCACCACGTGCCGCGGCCCGAGGACTGGCCGGTGATGCCGGTGGCGACAATCGGCTTCGCACCTGAAGCCGGTCAACTACTTCGAGCGCAACCCGGCTCTCGACATTCCACCGCCAGTCACCCATCACCACGCACGAACCTGCCCGAGGAGGCGACTGAACGCATGAGCGAAATCGACGGCCGCGTTGCATTGATCACCGGAGCGAGCCGCGGGCTTGGCGCGGCGATCGCGAGGTCCATGCACGAACGCGGCGCGAAGCTCGCGCTCGCATCGCGCAGCGGCGCGGACCTCGGGCTCGATGGGCGCCGTCGCAGCCCCGTGCGACGTCCGCAGACCTGGCCGAGATCGAGTCGCTGGTCGCCGAGACCGTCGACCGCTTCGGCGCGCTCGACATCGTCGTCGCAAACGCCGGCGTCGGCGGCTACGGCGAGTTCCTCGACCTCGACGCCGAATTCGCGCAGGAGATCATCGACGTCAACGTCAACGGGCTTCTGAACACGGTCCGGGCGACGCTGCCACGGCTGTTGGAGAGCGACGCAGCGGAGCTCGCGGTGGTCGCGTCGATCGCCGGCCAGCGCGCGCCCGAGGGCGAGGCGATCTACGCCGCGGCCAAGCACGCCCAGGTCGGGTTCATGCGCTCGCTCGATCACGAGCTGTGGGGCCAAGGCGTGCGCTGCACGACGATCTGCCCCGGCGGGATGGCGACGGACTTCGCCATGGGGCACGGCCGCACCCCGCAGGACCCCGACCTGGAGAACTTCATGAGCGCCGACGAGGTCGCCGAGACGATCGTCTACGCGCTCGAGCGGCCGCGCAGCCAACGGATCCTGGAGATGAACGTGCTGCCGATGGCCGAGGACTCGATGGGCTAGGGAGGAGACGATGATGAGCGTGAAGGTGACGATGATCGGCGGTGGCTCGAGCAGCTTCGTGCCACCGCTGCTGCGCAACTTCATCGAGTCGGAGGAGCTCCGCGACACGCGGCTGACGCTGATGGACGTAAACGCGGACCGCCTGGAGACCATGGTCACGCTTGCCGAGCGGCTGATCGACGCCGAAGCGAGCCCGCTCGAGGTGACCGGGACGCTCGACCAGCGCGAGGCGCTGACCGACACGGACTTCGTGATCGCCGCGATCTCGGTCGGCGGGATGGACGCCTGGGCCGATGACATCGAGATTCCCGGGCCGCTACGGGATCTTCATGAACGTCGCGGACTCGGTCGGCCCCGGTGGGATCTTTCGCACCCTGCGCAACGCCCCCGTGCTGGAGAGCGTCGCTCGCGACGTCTCCGAGGTTGCGCCGGGCGCCCGGATCTTCAACTACACCAACCCGGCCGCCGGTCGAGGCGCTGGCGATGCTCACGGTCCCCGGCACGTCGGTGACCTCGCTCTGTTCGGGCACCCAGCAACCCGCGAGCGCCGAGTGGCTCGCCCGGCAGGTGGGCGTCGAGCCTGAGCTGATCGAGATGCCGCCGATCGTCGCCGGCCTCAACCACTGCACGGCGATCACCGAACTGAGGCTGCGCGACGGGCGCGACGGCCTCGAGCTCGCACGCGAGCGGGCCACCGAGCCGATCGTGAGGTTCGTGCTCGAGACCTACGGCGTGCTCCCCTACCTCTGGCCGCACTGGACCGAGTTCTTCCCGCAGATGCAGCGCCTCGAGCAGCCGTACGAGGACCGGGCCCAGGGTCTGCCGATGCGCTACGGGATCACGATCCACGACATGGACAAGGAGCGCGCGCGGGTCGACGGCCTGGCCGAGCTCGCGGCCGAGTGGACCGCGCCCGGCGCCGGCGCCATCGGCCTCGCCGACCTGCCCCCGGGCGACGAGGAGGAGGGCATCGAGGTGATCGAGATCATGGAGGCGATCGTCGCCAACCGCAACGAGATCCACGTGGTCAACGCCCGCAACGACGGCGCGATCTCGAACCTGCCCGACGACGCGGTGGTCGAGGTCCTCGCCGAGGTCAACGGCCACGGGGTGATGCCACTGCGCTCGGGTGCGCTGCCCGAGGCGTTCGCCGCGCACCTGCGCCACTACGTCGCGGTCCAGAAGCAGATGGTCAAGGCGGCGCTGAGCGGCGAGCGGCGCGACGTCCTGCACGCCTTCCTGCTCGATCCGATGACCCAGTCGAAGCTCGACCTCGAGCAGACCGAGGCGATGCTCGACGAGATGCTCGCCGCCAACGCCGCCTACCTACCCCGTTTCGCGCGGGCGGCCTGACCGCGCGGAGCTGACGTGGCCCGCCACCCGGACGAGACCCGGCGGCGGCTGGCCCAGACCGTGAGCCGCCTGCGCTCGCTCGTCCACCCCGAGTCGATCGCGCCGGACTCGCTGACCGTCAGCGAGCGCACCGGCCGCGACGGTTGGGAGACGGCCCTCGGCCTCGACTACCGCCCGGCGGCGCTCGGCGAGGAGTTCGGACCGGAATGGGCGACGTACTGGTTTCGGATCGAGGCGACGGTGCCCGAGGCGTGGGGCGGCGCGCGGGTCGACCTGCTCTGGGACAGCGGCAGTGAGGCGACCCTGTGGCGCGGCGGCGAGGTGCTCCAGGGCCTGTACTCCGGCTGGCGAGCGCTGCGCACGGCCGCCCCGATCCTCGAGCCCGCAGCCGGCGGCGAACGGGTCGCGCTCGCGGTCGAGATGGCGTGCAACAGCTGGGCGGGCGACGACCCCGATCCGGCCCCCGGGGTCGACCCGGCGCTGGCGGCCCGCTACCGGCTCGGGCGCAACTGGAGCGAGGCCGAGGGGCCGCCGCGTGCGCCTGCGGGCTGGGCGCGACTGGAGCAGTGCGCCCTGGCGCGCTTCGACCCCGAGGCCTGGCGCCTCCTCTGGGACCTCGAGACCCTGCGCCGACTGGAGGCCGAGGGCGAGCGCGGCCTCGATGCGGACTGGGCGGGAACGCTGCTCTCCGAACTGAACCGGTTCTGCAACGTGTGGGAGGCGAGCGAGCGTCAGACGTGGGCGGCGGCAGGGGCGATCCTCGCCGAGCTGCTCGCGCGCGAGGGCCCGCACCCGCGCCACCGCGCGTTCGCGGTCGGCCACGCGCACATCGACACCGCCTGGGTCTGGCCGATGGCCGAGACCCGCCGCAAGCTCGTCCGCACGGCCGCGAACCAGCTCGAGCTGATCGACCGCTACCCCGGCTACCGCTACGCCGCCTCCTCGGCGCAGCACTACGCCTGGCTCGAGGAGGACGACCCGGAGCTCTACTCGCGGGTGCTCGAAGCGATCGCGGCCGGGCGCTGGGAGGTCGTCGGCGGCGCCTGGGTCGAGCCGGACTGCAACCTCCCCGACGGCGAGTCGCTGATCCGCCAGCTACTGGTCGGCCAGCGCTGGTTCGAGGAGCACTTCGGGAGCCGCTGCACGATCTACTGGAGCCCCGACACCTTCGGCCACAACGGGCAGATGCCCCAGATCCTGCGCCAGTGCGGCATCGAGCGCTTCATGACCCAGAAGCTCTCCTGGAACCAGTTCACCCGGCCGCCCCACGACAGCTTTCGCTGGCGTGGGATTGACGGCTCGGAGGTGCTCGCCCACCTACCGCCGGTCGGCACCTACAACGCCGAGCTCGAGCCCGACGAGCTGCGGCGGTCGGTGGCCGCGTTTCGCGACCACGACCGCAGCGACGCGAGCCTGATCCTGTTCGGCCACGGCGACGGTGGCGGCGGCCCGACGCCCGAGATGCTCGAGTCGGCTGCACGCGTCGCCGACCTGCGCGGCCTGCCGCTGGTCGAGCAGTCGACCGCCGGTCGCTTCTTCGACGCGCTCGCCGACCGCGCCGACGAGCTGGCGACGATCGCCGGACAGCTCTACTTCGAGTACCACCGGGGCACCTACACGAGCCAGGCCAAGACGAAGCTCGGCAACCGCGCCGGCGAGCGCGCCCTGCATGAGGCCGAGGCGGCGGCCGCGATCGCCTGGACGCGCGGGCTGGCCGCGTACCCGGCCGGCGAGCTCGCCGGCCTGTGGCCGGTGCTGTTGCGCAACCAGTTCCACGACATCCTCCCCGGGACGTCGCTCCGCGAGGTTCACGAAACCGCCGAGGCCGAGCAGCGCTCGGTGCGCGACGGGGCGATCGAGCTGCGTGACCGGGCGGCCGCCGCCCTTGCCGGGGCCGCGCCGGGGGACGGTGCGCCGCTCAACCTCCACGGGTTCGAGCGCCGCGACGTGCTCGAGGCGCCGTCGGGAGGGCTGGCTCTGTATGCGTGCCCGCCGTTCGGGTTCGGCGCGGCAGCCCGGCCGGAGAGCGAGGTCCGAATCGACCGCGATGGCGACCTCGTCCGGCTCGACAACGGCGTCCTGGCCGCCGAGCTCGATCGTTCCGGGCGTCTGCTCAGCCTGCGACTCGCCGACGGGCACGAGGCGCTGTCGGGCCCGGTGGACCTCGAGCTCTACGAGGACCGGCCGACCGCGTTCGACGCCTGGGAGCTCGAGCCCTACCACGACCAGACCCGCGCCGAGTGCCCTCCGGCGGAGCGGATGGAGGTGGCGGTCGACGACCCGCTGCGCGCGGAGATCGCGTTCGACCGCCGGGTTGGCGAGGCGAGCGAGATCGAGCAGCGGGTCCGGCTGGACGCCGGCTCGGATCGGCTCGAGTTCCGCTGCCGCATCGACTGGCAGGAGCGCCACCGGATCCTCAAGGCCGCCTTCCCGCTCCTGGTGCGGGCCGGGAGGGCGACCTACGGCGCTCAGTTCGGAGTCCATGAGCTGAGCACGCATCGCAACACCGATGCCGACCTGGCCCACTTCGAGGCGCCGGCGCTCGGCTTCGCCGACCTGGGCGAGCACGGCTTCGGCGTGGCCGTGCTGTCGCCGACCAACCACGGCTTCAGCGCCGTCGACGACGCCCTGCGGCTCAGCCTCCTACGCTCGCCGACCGACCCGGACCCCGAGGCCGATCAGGGCGAGCACGAGCTCGTCTTCGCGCTCCTGCCGCATCGCGGGGACTGGCGCGATGCCGGCGTCGCGCGGGCGGCGACCGCGCTCGGCTCTCCCCCGGTCTGGGTCGCCGGCGCCGCCCCCGGCGAACCGTTCGCGCACGTCGACTCCCCCGACCTGACGCTCGACACGATCAAGCGCAGCGAGGACGGCGAGGCGCTGATCTTGCGCCTGCACGAGTCGCACGGCGGCCGCGGAACGGCTCGGGTCCGGCTCGCGGCCGAAACCGAACGGGTCCGGCGCGCAAACGCGCTCGAGGATCCCGGCGCCGAGGTCGAGTCCGGCCCCGAGGGGATCGTGGTCGAGTACGGGCCGTTCGAGATCGTCACGCTGCGGGTCGAGCTCGAGCGCTGAGCCCCGCGGTCCGCCGGTCCGGCTCAGTCGAGCCGCTCGGGCAGGCCGAAGTTCCCGAACGCGGCCGCGAGGCGGCGGGCGTCGGTCGGCTGCTCGGGCATGCGCGCGATCGTCTCCGGATCGGGGTCGACCGGCTCGCGCGTGATGAAGGCGTCGACCTCGCTGATCCGGTCGCCCCGGATGGTGAGGATGTTGAGCGCGAAGGGCAGATAGGCCCCCTCGCGGTCGTCCCAGGCGTAGTAGGCGAGCGCGGGTTGGCCGTTTGCCGTGACGCGCAACGGCTTCCACCGCCAGATACCCGAGAGCGGCCAGCGGGCGAGGAAGATGGCGATCTCATCGCGCCCGCCGAACCACGTCTTCAGCGGCGGCATCGCGAAGGCCGCGTCCTCGGTCAGCATCGAGACCACGGTGTCGACGTCCCCACGTTCCCACGCGTCGACGTAGCCGTCGACGAGCTCGCGCAGGCCGTCGTCGCCGAGCGCCCGGAGGGTCTGCTGCTGGCTCTGCTCGGGAAGGCGGTCCTCGACGGTCTTGCGGGCGCGCTGGAGGGCGCTGTTGACCGACGCCGTGGTCGTGTCCAGGGTCTCGGCGACCTCCTTGGCCGAGAAGCCGAGCACCTCCCGCAGGATCAGCGCGGCGCGCTGGTTGGCCGGCAGGTGCTGGAGCGCGGCGATGAAGGCCAGCTCGACCGCCTCGCGCTGCTCGTAGCGCGCCTCGGGCCCCGCGAGCCCGTCCTCGATCTCGAACCGCTCGTCGGCGTAGGGCTCGATCCAGACCGACTCGACCACCGGCTCGCCCGGCCCGCCGTGCGGGTCGGCGGCCGGGCCGTAGTCGACGGGGAGCACGCGCTTGGGGCGGCGCTCGATCGAGTCGAGGCAGGTGTTCGTGGCGATCCGGTACAGCCACGAGCGCAGCGAGCTGCGGCCCTCGAACCGCGCCATCCCCTTCCAGGCGCGCAGCAGCGCCTCCTGGAGCGCGTCCTCGGCGTCGTGGACGGACCCGAGCATCCGGTAGCAATGGGCATGGAGCTCGCCGCGCCGCGGCTCGACCAGGCGCCGGAAGGCGTCCTCGTCGCCGCCTCGCGCCGCCTCGAGCAGCTCGCGCTCTTGCACTTCGGAAACGGTCGTCATCGGGCCTCACACTAGAGACCGGCGAGCAACGGCGAATTCATCGCCGCCGACCGATGAGTTCGGGGCGCCAGGCCGGTCGTAAGGGCGGGACACCGAAATGCCCGCACGATCGAAACCCGTTGTCCACCTGGAGCTGCACACCGCCAACCTGCCCGGCGCGTGCTCGTTCTACGAGCAGCTGTGCGCCTGGCGGCCGGAGCGGATCTCCGCGGCTGGGAAGTCCTACCTGGCGCTGGAGATGGGGAACGAGATCGGCGGCGGGATCGTCGAATGCGAGACACGCCGGCCGCTCTGGCTACCTTACGTCGAGGTTTCCGAGATCTCGGAAACGACCGAACGGGCCCGGGACCTCGGAGCTACAGTGCTGCTCGAACCGCGCGAGGGGCCGGGGGGCTGGCGCAGCGTGGTCACCGCCCCGGCGGGCGGAGAGGTCGCGTTCTGGCAGCCCAAGCGGGCATGCTGAGCGACACACCGGACGATCGTCACAGATCGCGCCGATGACTTTCCGGCTGGGACCCGGTCTTTAGACCCGAACCAACCGAGACGAGGAGCACGAGATGACCGAGACCGAGAAGAGCGCAGACCGCAAACGGTGGATCGCCCTGTACGTGCTCTGCGCGGGCATGCTGATGATCGTCCTCGACGTGACCGTCGTCAACGTCGCGCTGCCGTCGATCCAGGATGACCTCGGCTTCTCGCAGTCGAGCCTCGCCTGGGTCGTCAACGGCTACCTGATCACCTTCGGCGGCCTGCTGCTGCTCGCCGGCCGGTTCGGCGACCTCGTCGGCCGCAAGAACGTGTTCATGGCCGGACTGGTGCTGTTCACGGTCGCCTCGATCGCCTGCGGTCTGGCCCAGTCCCAGGGGATGCTCGTCGCCGGCCGCTTCGTTCAGGGGATCGGCGGCGCGATGAGCTCGGCCGTGATCCTGGGGATGATCGTGACGATGTTCCCGGAGCCCCGGGAGCAGGCAAAGGCGATCGGCGTCTACGCCTTCGTCGCCTCGGCCGGTGGCACGATCGGGCTGCTCGCCGGCGGCGTCCTCACCCAGGCGATCAGCTGGCATTGGATCTTCTTCATCAACGTCCCGATCGCGATCGCGACTGCGTTTCTCGCCACGAGGCTGATCGAGCGCGACCAGGGCATCGGCCTCGACAAGGGCGCCGACACGCCCGGCGCGCTGCTGATCACCACCTCGCTGATGCTGGGCGTGTACACGATCGTCAAGCCCGCGGCAGAGCAGGGCTGGACCGATCCGCAGACGCTCGGTCTCGGAGCCGTCTCCCTGGCGCTGCTGATCGGGTTCGTCGTCCGCGAAGCGAAGGCCGCGAACCCGATCATGCCGCTGCGGATCTTCCGCTCGCGCAACGTCTCCGGCGCCAACGCGGTCGAGGCGCTGCTCGTCGCCGGCATGTTCGCGACCTTCTTCATGGGGTCCCTGTACATGCAGGAGATCCTCGGCTACGACCCGATCGAGATCGGGCTCGCGTTCTTGCCCGCGACGCTGATCATGGCAACGCTCTCGGTGCGGTACGCGGAGCCGCTGATCATGCGCTTCGGTGCCCGCCGCTCGCTGATCTCCGGCATGGTGCTGGTCGCGATCTCGCTGGCGCTGTTCACGCGGGCCGGGGTCGGCGGCACCTACGTCGCGGACATCCTGCCGGTGATGATCCTGCTCGGCTTCGGGATCGGGGTCTCGTTCCCGGCGCTGATGTCGCTCGCGATGTCGGGCGCGACCCGGGCCGACGCGGGACTCGCCTCCGGGCTGGTCAACACGTCGGCTCAGATCGGCGGGGCGATCGGTCTCGCGGTCCTGGCGACCCTGGCGACGACCCGCAGCGACAACCTGATCGCGGACGGCGAGTCGACGGCGTCGGCGCTGACCAGCGGCTACCACATCGCCTTCCTGATCGGCGCGCTGCTCGTCGTCGCGGCCCTCGTCGTCGCGTTCACCGTCCTCCAGCCGGAGGCCAAGGCCGCCGCTGCGGCCGAGGGCGAGGGCGAGGAGGCGCAGGAGCGCGACCCGGAGCGCGACTCGGGCCGCGGCGAGCCCGCGTACGACGCCGCGTAGCGCGGACCACGCAGAGCACGGCGGCGGGTTTGTGACCCAGGAGGTCACAAACTCGCCTTCGTGGCGCCGACCTCTAGGGTCGCGGCGTGCAACGGGCAAGGAGCGTCCTGGCCGAAGCGCTCGCGCGCCTGCGCGAGATCACCCCGGAGCCGGTCTACGCCTGGCTGCGGCGGCTGGCCGCGATCGAGGGCGTCGACCGCGGGATGGTGATCGGAGCGCAGGCGTTCACGGCGCTCTTCCCGCTGCTGATCGTCGCCAGCGCCTTCGTCCCGACCGCGGACGGCAGGGACCTCGCCGGCGGGGTCGTCGAGCGCTTCGACCTCGAGGGCAGCGCGCGGAGCGCGGTCGAAGCCGTGTTCGCGCCGCCCTCGGATGTCCGCCAGGGGGTCCAGGTGGCCGGGTTCGTCGTGCTCGTGCTCTCGGCACTGGCGTTCACGCGGGCCGTGCAGCGCCTCTACGAGCGCTCCTGGATGCTCGACCGGCGCGGCGTACGCGACTCGCACTGGGGCCTCCTCTGGTTGGGGGCCTTCCTCGTCTGGATCAGTGTTCAGCCCGTGGTCGTCGGGCTCTTCGACGGCGTGCTCGCGGTCCTGCTCTCCCTCGCGCTCGGATGCGGGCTCTGGCTGCTGACCCCCTACATGCTCGTCGCGCGCCGGATCCCGTGGCGGGACCTGGTGCCGACCGCGGTCCTGACCGCGATCGGGCTGAGCGCCGTCGAGGTCGGCTCGGTGCTCCTGATGCCCGGCCTGCTCACCGACGCCGCGGACGAATTCGGCGCGATCGGGATCGCGTTCATCCTCGCCTCCTGGACGACCGTGATCGGGATGGTCCTGATGGCCACCGCCACGGCCGGCGCGATCGCCGGCGAGCACCTGCGGGCGCATCGCGCGCGCGGCCCGTCGGCGGGCCCCCCGCGCTGACCCGTCAGGCGAAGGCGATCAGCAACGCGGTCGCCACCCCGAGGACCACCCCGAACGTGGCGAGCGCGAAGTCGAGGTTCGACTCGGAGAGCCGGCGCCGGCCGCGCTCGAGGTCGGCGGCCAGGTAGCGCTCGCGAACGGAGCCGTAGGCGATCATCGCGACCCCGTAGAGGGCGAAGGCGACGCCGACGACCACGAACGGCCACTGGGTCTCGGAGTCATCCAGCTCCGGCACGACCCGCCCGATCCCGATCCCGACCGCGAGCGCGGTGAGCCCGGTCCGCCACCAGGCGAGTTCGGTGCGCTCGAGCGCCAGCCAGGTGCGGCGGGTGGCGTCGTGGGTTTCGTTCTCGTCGGCGCCTGAGCTCACGGTCGCACGCCCCAGGATCGCAGGGCGCGGCCCGAACCGGCATGATCCCGCCGCGATGAGCGACCTCGTCACCGGCTTCCCCGGGTTCATCGGCCGCCGCCTGATCGCCGCCCTGCTCGCGGCGGATCCCGAGCTGCGGGTGACGGCGCTGGTCGAGCCGCGGATGCTCGACACGGCGCGCGCGGTCGCCGAGACGATCGGCGGCGAGCGAATCGAGCTGCTCGCGGGCGACATCACCGACCGCCGCCTCGGGCTCGAGCCCGACGACTACGAGCGCCTGCGGGCGGAGACCCGGCGCGTCTTCCACCTCGCCGCGATCTACGACCTCGCGGTGCCGCTGGAGGTCGCCCAGCGGGTCAACGTCGACGGCACGGGCAACGTGCTCGACCTCTGCCTCGCCTGCGAGGGGCTCGAGCGGCTCGCCTACGTCAGCACCGCCTACGTCGCCGGGCGGCGCACCGGGATCGTCTACGAGCACGAGCTGATCATGGGCCAGGGGTTCAAGAACCACTACGAGTCGACCAAGTTCCAGGCCGAGGTCTGGGTCCGCGATGTCCTCGACCAGGTCCCGACGACGATCCTGCGGCCGGCGATCGTGGTCGGCGACTCGCGCACCGGCGAGACCGAGAAGTTCGACGGCCCGTACTACATCCTCCGCGCCCTCTCCCGCGCGGAGCGGATGGGCCGGGCGATGCCGCAGTTCGGCCGCTCGGAGGCGGCCTTCAACGTCGTCCCGGTCGACTACGTGGTGGCCGCGATGGTCGCGGCGGCCGGCGACGAGGCGACCCTCGGGCAGACCCTGCACCTGGTCGACCCGGACCCGATGACCGCGGCGGAGCTCGTCGACCTGCTCTCACACACCTACGCGGGACGCGCCCCTCGCGGCCGGGTCCCGGCCGCGCTCGTGGAGCGCTCCCTGCGGGTGCAGCGGGTCCGCGAGCTGTTCGAGGGCATCCCGGCGGAGTCGATCGCGTACCTCAACCACCCGGTCGTCTACGACGCCCGCCGGACCGTCGACCTGCTGGCCCCGCACGGCCTCGTGCCGCCCAAGTTCGGGGACTACGCAGAGGTGATGGTCGACTTCTTCCGCGAGCACGAGGCGGAGGCGGCGCCTGCGCCCGAAGCCGCCCGCCGGCTAGGGGGTCTCGATCAGCCTCGAGACCTCGCCCGAGTACTGGGCGAGGTAGATCCGCCGTCCGGCGCCCTCCCCGAAGCTCGTGATCTGCGGCCGCACGAGGCCGACGGGGCGGTTGTCGGTCGCCCCCGGCGGCTGGAGCTGCGGGACGAAGCTCCGCAGCCAGCCGCGGCAGAAGTCGCCGTAGAGGTAGCGCCCCAAGAGCGACGGGAGGTTGGGATCCCTGACCACGAAGCCGCCGGTGACCGCGCAGGCGCCCCCGTCGTGCCGGTAGGTCCGGACCGGGAAGGTCACCGGATGGGAGCCGGGAAGACCCGGGTTGAAGAGCGAGTTGCCCTCGTACTCGGGCCAGCCGAAGTTGGCCCCCGCGGCCGCCGGGAGCGAGAGATAGTTGATCTCCTCGAACGTGTCCTGGCCGACGTCGCCGATCGCGATCCGGTTGCCGTCGAACGAGAACCGCCACGGATTGCGGAGGCCGGAGGAGTAGATCTCGTCGCGACCGGCCCGGCCGACGTAGGGGTTGCTCGCGGGGACGGTGTACGGATCGGTGCCGCTCTGGCGAGGATCGAAGCGCAGCAGCTTGCCGAGCAGGTTGCTGAGGTCGGGCGCCGGCGCGCCCCCGGTGGCGCCGTCGCCAGTCCCGAGGTAGAGCAGGCCGTCGGGCCCGAACTGGAGCAGGCCGCCGTTGTGGTACTGGCTCCCGGGATGCGGAATCTTCAGCACCCGGCGGCGGGAGCTGCGGTCAGCCCGCAGCGGTGAGCCTGCCGAGCGGGTGAACTCGTCGATCTCGACGGCGCCCGACAGGTTCGTGAAGCAGACGTAGAAGCGGCCCGACGTCTCGTAGTCCGGGGCGAAGGCGATCGAGGTCAGGCCCTGCTCGCCGCTCGCACCGCTGTCGGGCGAGCCGAGGACGTAGGAGCTGATGTCGAGGAACGGCACCCCGGTCGCGACCTCGCGGTCGAGGACCTGGACCCGCCCCGCGCGCTCGACCACGAACAGCAGGTTCGGCTCGCCCGGAGCGTTCTCGACGTGGACAGGGAGGTCGAAATGACCCACCGGCGCCGTACGGATCGCGCCCCGCGCCTCGCCGGCGAGCAGCAACGCGAGCGCCGCCGCCACCAGCGACGCGAGCGCCCACCCACGCAATGAGGCCGTACCCCCCAGCATTCGCGCGGGGATTCTAGACGCGCGCGACGAGCTGGTCGAGGGCCTCGGCCGGAACGCGCACAAGATCCATACGAACTCGGGACCCGCGGAACGGCACCCCCTCGGCCTCGAGCAGGCGCCGCTGGCGCGCGCCCTTGGCGAGCGAGCCATCCGCGCGCACGACCCGGTGCCAGGGGACCCCGGGGTCCTCGCAGGCCGCCAGCGCCTGCCCCGCCGCCCGCGGCGCGCCCGGCGCGAGGTCGCCGTAGCTCGCCACGAAGCCGGCCGGCACCGCTCGCGCCCGGTTCAGGATCTCCTCGCCGGCGGCGGTCACCGGGCCGAGTATGAACTCACGAACGTCCGCCCTTCGTCGTTTTACTGAGTGAGATGACCGAGACCGCACACGCAATCGCTCTGTTCGAGACCGAGCTCGGCCGGATGGGCGTCGCCTGGAGCGGGCGCGGGCTGCGCGCCGTCTCGTTCCCCCATGCCAGGGACGCGACCACGAGAGCCCGGTTGCGCCGCAGCGCGCCCGGCGCCCTCGAGCTCGAGCCGCCCGCCGAGGTCGCTGACGCGATCGAGGGGATCGCCTCCCTGCTCGCCGGGGAGCGCATCGATCTCGCCGCGGTCGAGCTGGACCTCGAGGGTGTCGGGCCGTTCGACCGGCGGGTGACGGAGGCGACGCGAGGGATCCCCGTGGGCGAGACGCTCACCTACGGCGAGATCGCGGGCCGGATCGGCGCCCCGCGCGAGGCGCGCGAGGTCGGCCAGGCGCTGGGGCGAAACCGGCTTCCCATCGTCGTCCCCTGCCACCGCGTGGTCGCGGCCGACGGCGGCCTGGGCGGCTTCTCGGCTCCTGGCGGGACGCGCACGAAAATGCGGCTCCTGGCGATCGAACGCCCCCACGCCCCCGGGCCGCTGGTGCTGTTCGAGGCCTGAAGGACTAGGCGAGCGCCGACTCGGCCTCGGCGACGAGCTCGGCGACCAGCGCCGGCGCCGTGGTACGGCGGATCAGCGGGGCGCCCTGTCCCGCGAGCCGCATCACCATCTCGGGCTCGTCGCGCTCGAGCCCGGCCTCGCGCAGCTCGGCGAGCAGCATCGCCTGGGCTGGATAGGGCGGTACCCGGACGTCCTCGCGCTCGACCTCCTCGGTCCACGCCGTGCGGAGCGCGCGCGCCGGCCGACCGGTGAACGCGCGGGTGATCGTCGTGTCACCGTCGGCGGACGCGACCAGCGACGCCAGGTAGGCCGGCGGCGCCTGCGTCTCCTCGCAGCCGATGAACGCCGTGCCCATCTGGACCCCGTCGGCCCCCAGCATCGTCGCGGCGGCGATCCCGCGCCCGTCCATGATCCCGCCTGCCGCGATCACCGGCAGCTCCACCCGGTCGCTGACCTGGGGCACGAGCGCCATCGTCCCCACCAGCCCGGCCTCGAAGTCGGCCGCGAACGTGCCGCGGTGGCCGCCGGCCTCGCTGCCCTGGGCGACGACGGCGTCGCAGCCCGCGTCCTCGGCGCTCGCCGCCTCCCCGGCGGTGGTCGCGGTGGCGATCACGGTCATCCCGGCGTCCCGCAGCGCGGTCAGGGCGTCGGCCGGCGGCAGGCCGAACGTGATGCTGAAGACCGGGGGCGGGCGTTCGAGGAGGACCTCGACCTGTCGCTCGAACGGCGACGGATATGGCGGCGGAGCGCTGCCCGGCCCGAGGCCGAGGCGCTCCCGCCTCGGGGCGAGCCGCTCGAGCATCGCCGCGACCGTGTCCGGCGCCTCCGCGGGCACGAGCGGCGCGAACAGGTTGACCGCGAACGGCGCGTCGGTCAGGCGGTGGACCTCGGCGATCTGCTCGCGCAGGGCGTCCGGCTGAAGCGCCGCACCGCCGAGCGAGCCCAGCCCGCCGGCGTTCGACACCGCGGCGACGAGCTCCGGTGTGTTGACGCCCGCCATCGGCGCCTGGATCAGCGGGTATCGGACCCCGAGCAGGCGCGCGAGCCGTGTGTCTGGCCAGGCCATCCCCTCGAGCCTAGCCGCGATCGGCCCCTTGGTCAGGCCGATTCGATGCGGTCGCGAAAGCCCGCCGCGGGCTCGACCGTCGCGCCGAGCCCGTGCACCAGATCGCTGAGCATGTGGTCGGAGGTCACCACCCGGATCGAGCGCGGGTTCGGGTCGGCGCGCACCCGCCGCACGATCTCGTCGTCGGCGGCGTTCGGGCCCGGCTTCGGCGCGTGCGCGATCTCGACCAGCGGCGAGACGATCGCCGGTCGTGGCTTACGCTCGAAGACCACGGTGACGTCGTCCCCGCTCGCCGCCGACCAGCGCTCGAGCCTGTCCACCAGCCGCGCCATCGCAGCGTCGCGATCGCGCCACCAGCCGTCGGGCCGGGTTCCGATCACGTTCATGCCGTCGACGAGCAGTCGCACCGCGTCAGAATCGCAGAGCCCGCTACGCGGCCGTCGCGGCAAGCGCCGGGACCGGGCGCCCGGCGGCGGCGGCGCAGGCGCGGGCGTAGGCGCCGGGCGAGCTGCCGATCTGGGCGGTGAAGTCGCGGATGAAGTGCGCCTGGTCGAAGTAGCCGAGGTCGACCGCGAGCTCGGCGCCGCCGTCGGTCTCACCGGCGGCGATTCGCTCGGCCGCCTCGTGCATCCGGTAGCGCTTGAGCACCCACTTCGGGCTCACCCCGACGTAGTCGCGGAAGAGGCGCTGCAGGGTCCGCGGCGAGACCGCCTGGCGGTGGGCGAGCTCCGCCACCGTCGTCGACGGCGGCGAGGAGAGCATGTCCGCGACCGCGGCGCGCACGAGGTCGTACCGCGGATCGGGCTCCGGGAGGCGCTCGCGCAGGAAGTCCTCGACCAGCCGCAGGTGGGCGTCGGGGTCTCGGGCGGCGTCCGCCAGTTCGCGCTCGAGATGGATCCCGGCGGAGCCGAAGAGCTCGGGCAGGCCGACGATCCGGCCGCTGATCTCGCTCACTGGGCCGTCGACGAAGCCGGCGAAGCCGCCGGGTCGGAACTTGGTCCCGACCACCATCCCAGAGCCCTCGATCGCGTGGCGGGAGCGGCCCAGGGGGATCCCGTAGACCGCGATCAGGCCCGGCTCGCTGGAGAGGTTGACGCAGGGATGCGGGAGGATCTCCTGCTCGAACCGGCCACCGGGACCGAGGTCCCAGCGGACGATCCAGTGGCGGGCGACGTGCCCGAGGAGCTCGGGCGCCGCGGCACGCCGCGTGAGCTCGAAATGGGCCCCACCCATCTCCGGCCGCAGGATCCCCCTGGTGTCGTCGTCGGTCTCGCGCATCTGTCGGTTTCTTCCAATACCTCGACGGGTCGCGGGCGTAACTTTGGCGACATGAGCCAAGTAGCGCGTTACGCGAAGATGACCGCCCGCGAGGGAAAGTCCGACGATCTGGCCGAGCTCCTGCTCGCCGCGGCCGAGAAGCTCGGCGACGACCCCGGTTGCGAGCTCTACCTCGTCAGCCGCGAGGCCGCCGATCCGGCTGCGATCTGGGTGACCGAGCTGTGGCGCAGCCGCACCGAACTGGAGGCGACGATCGAGGCCATCAAGGCCTCCGACGGGGTCGCCGCCGCCCGGGAGCTGACGGCCGCCGGCGAGATGATCGAGCTCGAGTTACTCGGCGGCAAGGGCCCGGTGCGGGCCGGGGACGGCGGGGAGCCGTTCGCAATCCGGAACCTGACCGACTCCGAGGACGCGGCCGCCAAGCACGGATTCTCGGAGGTCGGCGAGGCGCGCTTCGCCAGCGACGACCTGGGCGCCGTTGGGATCGGGCTCAGCCACCACCGGCTGCGGCCCGGAGCGCGGCAGGCCTTCGGCCATCGCCACCGCGCGGCCGAGGAGGTCTACGTCGTGCTCTCCGGGTCCGGGCGCCTGCGCCTGGACGACGAGATCGCCGACGTCGGCCCCCTGGACGCGATCCGCGTCGCGCCCGAGGTAGTGCGGGCATTCGAGGCCGGGCCCGAGGGACTCGAGCTGATCGCCTTCGGCGAGCGGATCAAGGGCGACGCGGAGGTCGTCCCCGAATGGTGGACCGACTGAGCGCCTGAGCGCTCAGGTCACGTC
>CAVSMS010000032.1:0-20237 GCA_963729065.1 uncultured Solirubrobacterales bacterium | reverse complement strand
GCCTCCGCCTGCTCGGCGGGCGCCTCCGCCGCGGGCGCGTCGTCGGCCGTCTGCTCGTTGGCCTCGTCGGCCGTCTGCTCGTTCTGTTCTTCTTCGGTCACTTACTTCAGTTCCTTGTTGAGGTCGATGCCACGCTCGCGTGCCACGGTCAGCAGTCGCGCCAGATCGTGGCGAGAGTCGCCGAGACCGGCGGTGTTCTCGAGCTCGCCGGTGGCATGGCGAAACCTGAGGTTGAAGGTCTCCTGGCGCGCCTGCTTGATCTGCTCGACCAGATCCTGGTCGCCCAGCGCGTGTGCCTCGGCCGCCTTCACTGTCCAACCCCGTCCCGGGTGACGAACTTCGTCCGGATCGGCAGCTTGTGCCCGGCGAGGCGCATCGCCTCCTTGGCGAGCTCCTCGTCGACGCCCGCCAGCTCGAACATCACCTTGCCGGGCTTGACGACGGCGACCCAGCCCTCCGGGTTGCCCTTCCCCGAGCCCTGCCGGGTCTCGGCGGGCTTCTTGGTGTAGGGCTTGTCGGGGAAGACGTTGATCCAGACCTTGCCGCCGCGCTTGATCTTGCGGGTCATCGCGACTCGGGCCGCCTCGATCTGGCGGTTCGTGATCCAGCCGCGATCGAGCGCCTTGAGCCCGTACTCGCCGAAGGCGACGTTGGCGCCGCCCTTGGTGTTGCCGCGGCGCTTGCCGCGCATCTGCTTGCGGTGCTTGACCCGCTTCGGCATCAGCATCAGGCATCGCCTCCCGGCGCGCTCTGGCTCTCGGAGCCGCCCTGAGGCGGCGCGGGCTGGCCCGGCGCCTCCGGTGCGGGGGCCTGCTGCGGGGCCGGTGGCTGCGCGGGCGCGGGCGCGGCTGGCTGGGCCGGTGCGGCCGGTTGTGCGGGCGCGGCCGGTTGTGCGGGCGCGGCCGGTTGCGCGGGCGCGGCCGCCGGAGCCTGCGGGGCGGCGGGCGGGCGGGCGGGCGGCGCCTGACGGCCCTGGTCGGGGGAAGTCTGCTGGGACGGCGCCTGGCCGCCGCGGCCGCCCGTCTGCGGGCCGCGCCCGTCGGGGCGCCCGCCACGACGCTGGCCGCCGCGCTGCTGGCCGCCACCGCGCTCGGAGCGGCGCCGGAACGAGCGTGGCGCCAGGTCCTCCTCGTCGCCGCCGGCGCGGAAGCCCTCGGGCATCACCTCGCCCTTGTTGATCCAGCACTTGACGCCGATCCGGCCGGTGGTCGTCTTGGCCTCGACGAAGCCGTAGTCGATGTCGGCGCGGAGCGTGTGCAGTGGCACCCGCCCGTCCGAATAGCCCTCGGTCCGCGCCATCTCCGCGCCGCCGAGACGGCCGGAGACCTGGACCTTGACGCCCTTGGCGCCGGAGCGCATCGCCGAGGTCAGGGCGCGCTTCATCGCGCGGCGGAATGCGACGCGGTTCTGGAGCTGCTCGGCGATCGACTGGGCGACCAGCTTCGCGTCGAGCTCGGGGCGCTTGATCTCGCGGATGTTCACCTTCACCGGCTTGCCGGTGATCCGGTGCAGGTCGCGGCGCAGCGCGTCGACCTCGGCGCCCGACTTGCCGATCACGATCCCGGGGCGGGCCGTGTGGATGTCGACGGTGATCTCGCCGCGCTGCTTGACGATGTTGATGTCCGAGAGCCCCGCGTGCGAGAGCTTCTGCTCGATGTGATCGCGGATCGCCATGTCCTCGAGCAGCAGGTCGGCGAAGTTGCGCTCGTCGAACCAGTTCGACTTCCAGTCGTGGATGTAGCCGACGCGGAAGCCCTCCGGGTGAATCTTCTGTCCCATGCGGTCTAGGCTCCTCAGGCGTCCAGGGTCGGGGTCAGGGCCACCGAGAGGTGGCTCGTCTTCTTGTTGATCGGCGTGGCACGTCCGCGGGCCCGCGCGCGCCACCGCTTGAGCGTAGGGCCCTCGTCGACGCGCACGTCGGCGATCCGCAGGTCGTCGGCGACCAGCTCGTGGTTGGCCTCCGCGTTCGCGGCGGCCGAGTCGAGGAGCCGCGCCAGGTCGCGGGCCGCGCCGCGCGACGAGAAGGCCAGCAGGGTGCGGGCCTCGTCGACGGGCATGCCACGGATCTGGTCGGCGACCAGGCGCGCCTTGCGCGGGGCGACGCGGACGTACCGCGCCTTCGCGCGCACCATCGGCGCCTCGGGGTTGTCCGGTGCCTTCGCCACGTCTCTCCTAGCGGTCCCGCTTCTCGCCCGAGTGGCCGCGATAGGTCCGCGTCGGGGCGAACTCGCCCAGCTTGTGACCGACCATCGACTCGGAGACGAACACGGGCACGTGCTTGCGTCCGTCATGGACGGCGATCGTGTGCCCGACCATGTCCGGGAACACGGTCGAGGTCCGCGACCAGGTCTTGATCATGTGCTTCTGGTTCTGCTCGTTCATCTGCGTGATCCGCCTCATCAGGCGCTCCTCGACGAACGGGCCCTTCTTCGAAGATCTACTCATTCGCTACCTCTGCCTCGTCTTCTTGCCGCGGCGGCGCCCGCGGACGATCATCGCGTCAGAGCGCTTGCCCTTCTTGCGGGTGCGGTAGCCGAGCGTCGGCTTGCCCCACGGGGTCACGGGGTGCCCGCCCGGCGTCTTGTGCGCCTCGCCCCCGCCGTGCGGGTGGTCGACCGGGTTCATCGCGATTCCGCGGGTCTGCGGCCGCTTGCCCTTGTGACGGTTGCGCCCCGCCTTGCCCACCTTGACGTTCTGGTGCTCTGAGTTCGAGAGCGTACCCACGGTCGCGCGGCACTCAGCGCGCACCATCCGCATCTCCGACGACGGCAGCCTCAGGGTGACCATCTGGCCCTCCTTCGCCACCACCTGGATCGCCGATCCGGCGGAGCGCCCGAGCTTGCCGCCCTGGCCGGGGATGAGCTCCACGTTGTGGACCACGGTCCCGGTCGGGATCGCGCGCAGCGGGAGCGAGTTGCCGGGCCGGATGTCGGCCTCCGGGCCGGACTCGACCGTGTCGCCCGGCTTCACGCCCTGCGGCGCGAGGACATAGCTCTTCGCCCCGTCGACGTAGTTGAGCAGGGCGATGTAGCAGGTCCGGTTCGGGTCGTACTCGATCGTCGCCACCTTCGCGGGCACGCCGTCCTTGAGGCGCTTGAAGTCGATCTCGCGGTAGCGCCGCTTGGCGCCGCCGCCGCGGTGCCGGGACGTGACGCGGCCGCGCGAGTTGCGCCCACCGCTTTGGTTCTTGCCCTTGGTGAGCGCCTTGTGCGGCCGGTCGCCGGTGAGCTCCTCGCGCTTCTGGTACGTCGCGAAGCGGCGCCCCGGGCTCGTCGGCTTGGTCTTTCTCATCGCCATGGTTCAGTCACCTACTCCGCTACCGCCGCGCCCTCGAAGAGCTCGATCCGGTCGCCCGGCGCGAGCTGGACGATCGCCTTCTTCCACGAACGCGTGGTGCCACGGTGCAGGCCGCGGCGCTTGGGCTTCGAGCGCACCTTCATCGTCCGCACCTCGACCACGCCCACGTTGAAGATCTCCTCGACCGCGCGGCGGATCTGCGTCTTGTGCGCCCGGTCGTCGACCCGGAACGTGTACTTGCCGTCGGCCATCAACGCGTAGCTCTTCTCGCTCACGACCGGCTGGATGATCACCTGGCGCGGGTCCATAACTAGCTCGCCACCTCCTCGGCTTCGCCTGCGGGGGTGCTCGGTCCCGCCGCGGGACCGGCTTCGGCGCCGCTCGAGCGACTGACCTCGCCGACGCGGGCTTCAAGCGTCTCGAGCGCGGTCTGGCTGACGATCAGGGAGGCGTGGCCGATCACGTCGACGACGCCGGCCGAGCCGACCGGGAGCACGTCGACGCCGGGGATGTTGCGAAAGCTCTTCACCACGCCGGCCTCCTCGGGGTCGCAGAGGAGCAGGGTCGGCCCCTTCGCGCCCCACTTGGCGAGCGCCTCCGCGGCCTGCTTGGTCGAGGGCGCCTCGTATGCCCCGCCATCGATCACCGCGATGCTGTCGCGGGAGGCGTGCACCGAGAACGCCGACCGCAGCGCCCGGCGCCGGGCCTTGCGGTTGACCTTGAAGGTGTGGCTGCGCGGCTTGGGCCCGAACGCGGCGCCGCCGCCCCGGCGATGCGGGACGCTGAGCGCGCCGGCGCGGGCGCGTCCGGTGCCCTTCTGCTTCCAGGCCTTCGCGGTCGTCATCGAGACCTCGCCGCGGCCGAGGCTGGACGCGGTCCCGCGCCGCCGGGCGGCGAGGTCGGCCCGCGCCGCCTCGTGGACGAGGCTCTCGTGGAACCCCTCTCCGAAGACGGTCGCCGGGAGATCGGTCTTCGCCTGCTTGCCGAGCGTTCTCGCCTTCAGCTCAGCCATCGCTGCAGACCTCCACCGTGCCGCCCTTGGGGCCGGGGACCGCGCCCCGGAGCAGGAGCAGGTTGCGCGCCGCGTCGACCTGAAACACCTGCAGGCCGCGCTGGGTCACCCGCTTGCCGCCCATGCGGCCGGGCATCTTGACGCCCTTGAAGACCCGGGCCGGGTCGGCGCTGGCGCCGACCGAGCCCGGGGCCCGGACGTTGTGGGAGCCGTGCGAGACGGGCCCGCGGCCGAAGTTGTGGCGCTTGATCGTGCCCTGGAACCCCTTGCCGATGGCGGTCGCCGAGACCTTCACCCGCTGGCCGGGCTCGAACTGCTCGACGGTGAGCTGCTCGCCGATCTGCGCCTCGGGCGCCTCGTCGCGGAACTCGCCCAGCGCCTTCGACGGCGGCGCCCCGGCCTTCTTCAGATGGCCGAGCTGCGGCTTGTTGAGCTTGCGCTCGTCGGTCTCGATCGCGGCGACCTGCACGGCGGCGTAACCGTCGCGGTCCGGGATCCGCACGGCGGTGACGGTGTTCGGGGTCGCCTCGACCACGGTCACCGGGACGCGGGTGCCGTCCTCGGTGAAGACCTGGGTCATGCCGACCTTCCTGCCGATGATCGCTGCCATGCCCAGCCGCTGCTCAGATCTTGATCTCGATGTCGACGCCGGCCGGGAGCGCGTCGAGGCGCTGGAGGCTGTCGATCGTCTTCGGCGTGGGCTGGTGGATGTCGATCAGCCGCTTGTGGGTGCGGATCTCGAAGTGCTCGCGTGAGTCCTTGTCCTTGAACGGGGACTTGATCACGCAGTAGATGTTGCGCTCCGTGGGCAGGGGAACGGGGCCGGCGACGGTGGCGCCGGTGCGGGTGGCGGTGTCGACGATCTCGCGCGCGGCGCGATCGATCGCGTCGTGGTCATAGGCCTTGAGCCGGATCCGGATTTTGTTTGTTGCGAGTGTCGCCAAGAGGCTTTCTTCGTTGGTCGTTAGTCGTTCGTCGTTCGGGCGCGAAAGGGCGCCACCCCGTCGTGGGGCGCCGCCCCGGTCGTATCCGTCGGTTACCTACGTACCTGGGGCCGACCCGATGGCCGGCCCCTCAAAACGGGTCGTTACTCGATGACTTCGGTGACGACCCCCGAGCCTACGGTGCGCCCGCCCTCGCGGATCGCGAATCGGAGGCCCTGGTCCATTGCGATCGGGTTGATCAACTCGATCGTCATCTCGACGTTGTCGCCCGGCATGACCATCTCCGTGCCCTCGGGCAGGTTGGAGACGCCGGTGACGTCCGTCGTCCGGAAGTAGAACTGCGGGCGGTAGCCCGAGAAGAACGGGGTGTGACGGCCGCCCTCCTCCTTCTTCAGGCAGTAGACCTCCGACTTGAACTTCGTGTGCGGGGTGATCGACCCCGGCTTCGCGAGCACCTGACCGCGCTGGATCTCCTCGCGCTTGGTACCGCGCAGCAGGCAGCCGGCGTTGTCGCCCGCCTGCCCCTGGTCCAGGTCCTTGTGGAACATCTGCACCCCGGTGACCACCGTGTTCTGGGTGGGCGTGATGCCGACGATCTCGACGTTGTCGCCGGTGTGGACGATGCCCTGCTCGATCCGGCCCGTGGCGACGGTGCCGCGGCCGGTGATGGTCATGATGTCCTCGACCGGCATCAGGAACGGCTTGTCGAGGTCGCGCTCCGGCTCGGGGATGTAGCTGTCGAGCGCATCGGCGAGCTCGAGGATCGACTTCTTGCCCTCCTCGTCGCCCTCGAGCGCCTTCAGCGCCGAGCCCTTGATGATCGGGGTGTCGTCGCCCGGGAAGTCGTACTCGTTGAGCAGGTCCTTGACCTCCTCCTCCACCAGCTCGATGATCTCCTCGTCGTCGACCATGTCGGTCTTGTTGAGGTAGACGACGACGTAGGGGACGTTCACCTGGCGGGCGAGCAGGATGTGCTCACGCGTCTGCGGCATCGGCCCGTCGGCCGCCGAGACGACCAGGATCGCGCCGTCCATCTGCGCGGCGCCGGTGATCATGTTCTTGACGTAGTCGGCGTGCCCCGGGCAGTCGACGTGGGCGTAGTGGCGCTTCTCGGTCTCGTACTCGACGTGCGAGGTGGCGATGGTGATCCCGCGCTCCTTCTCCTCGGGCGCGTTGTCGATCGACTCGAACGACCGTTCCTCGGCACCGCCCTGCTCGGCGAGCACCTTGGTGATCGCCGCGGTCAGCGTGGTCTTGCCGTGGTCGATGTGACCGATCGTGCCGACATTCACGTGCGGCTTACTGCGGTCGAACTTCTCCGCCATCTCGTTCCTTTAGCTCCTTATCCGTCTTGTCTCAGTTTTTGTCTGTCTCCGGGCAACCCCGGAAGGATTACAAATCTCCGCTCGGCGCCTAGGCTCCTGCCCCGACCGGCTCCGCCGTGGTCGACTCGATGATCTGCTCGGAGATGCTCTGGGGCACCTCTTCGTAGCGCTCGAACTGCATCGTGTACGTGGCGCGGCCCTGGGTCGAGGACCGGACATCGGTCGCGTAGCCGAACATCTCGCCGAGCGGCACGAAGGCGTGGACGGCGAGCGCGTTGCCGCGCGGCTCCTGGCCCTGGACCTTGCCGCGGCGGCGCGAGAGGTCGCCGATCACGTCCCCGAGGAACTCCTCCGGGGTGACCACCTCGACCGACATCACGGGCTCCAGCAGCACCGGCTTGGCGCGCCGGGCGCCCTCCTGGACCGCCATCGAGCCGGCGATCTTGAAGGCCATCTCCGAGGAGTCGACGTCGTGGAAGGAACCGTCGACGAGCTCGACCCGGACGTCGACCATCGGGTAGCCGGCCTTGACACCCGACCCCAGCGCCTCCTCGATCCCCTGCTCGACGGCGGGGATGAACTCGGTCGGGATCGTGCCGCCCTTGATCTTGTTGATGAAGTCGAAGCCCTCCTCGGGCGCCGGCTCGAGGTTGATCACGACGTGGCCGTACTGGCCGCGGCCGCCGGTCTGGCGCACGAAGCGCCCCTGGACCTTCTCGACCCGGTCGCGGATCGTCTCGCGGTAGGCGACCTGCGGGCGGCCGACGTTGGCGTCGACGTTGAACTCGCGCAGCAGCCGGTCGACGATGACCTCGAGGTGGAGCTCGCCCATGCCGTGGATCAGCGTCTGGCCGGTCTCCTCGTCGGACTCGATCCGGAAGGTCGGGTCCTCCTCCGCCAGCCGGGCCAGCGAAGCGGAGAGCTTCTCCTGGTCGGCCTTGGTCTTCGGCTCGATCGCGACCGCGATCACCGGCTCGGGGAAGATGATGTTCTCGAGCAGCACCGGGGCGTCGGGGGCCGACAGCGTGTCGCCGGTCGCCGTCTGCTTGAGGCCGACGCCGGCGACGATGTCGCCCGCGTAGGACTCCTCGATCTCCTCGCGATGGTTGGCGTGCATCATCAGCAGCCGGCCGATCCGCTCGGTCTTGCCGTTGGTTGCGTTGAGCACCCGGCTGCCGGCGGTGAGCTTGCCCGAGTAGACGCGGAAGTAGGTCAGCTTGCCGACGTACGGGTCGGCCATCACCTTGAACGCGAGGGCCGCGAACGGCTCCGAGTCGTCGGGCTTGCGGATCACCTCGTCGCCCTGCTCGCCGGTGCCCTTGTTGGTCGTCTCGTAGCCGATCATCGGCGGAACCTCGAGCGGCGAGGGCAGGAGCTCGACGATCGCGTCGAGCAACGGCTGCACGCCCTTGTTCTTGAACGCCGAGCCGCACAGCACCGGCGTCACCTTGAGGTCGAGCGTCGCCCGGTGCAGCGACTTCGCGATCCGCTCGTGGGGGATCTCCTCCTCGTTGAGGTATGCCTCCATGAGCTCGTCGTCGTAGTCGGCGCAGGCCTCGATCAGGTGCGTGCGCGCCTCGTGGGCGGTGTCGACGAGCTCCGCCGGGATCTCCTCGTAGGAGAACTCGGTGCCGAGCTCGTCCTTCCACACCAGGGCCTTGTTCTCGATCAGGTCGACGACGCCGACAAAGCCGTCCTCGGCGCCGATCGGAAGCTGGATCGGAAGCGGATGGGCGCCGAGGCGGTCGCGCATGGTCTCGACGGCGCGCTCGAAGTCGGCGCCGATGCGGTCCATCTTGTTGATGAAGGCGATCCGCGGGACCTGCGTACTTGTCGGCCTGACGCCAGACGGTCTCCGACTGGGGCTCGACCCCGGCGACGGAGTCGAAGACGGCGATCGCGCCGTCGAGGACGCGCAGCGAGCGCTCGACCTCGACGGTGAAGTCGACGTGGCCCGGGGTGTCGAGGATGTTGATCCGGTGCCCCTCCCACTCGCAGGCGGTGGCAGCGGAGGTGATCGTGATCCCGCGCTCCTGCTCCTGCTCCATCCAGTCCATGACGGCAGCGCCCTCGTGGACCTCACCCATCTTGTGGGTGCGCCCGGTGTAGTAGAGGATGCGCTCGGTAGTCGTCGTCTTACCGGCGTCGATGTGGGCCATGATCCCGATGTTGCGGGTCTTCTCTAGGGGGAAGGTGCGAGGCATGTGTCTCTTAGAGTCCGGTTCTGGTTGCTGTAGTTTTCGACTGGCGGACGATTCCCACGTCCCAAGGAGGAGAACCAGGCAGGAAGCGGTCTCAGCGCACAAAAAAGGCCCCTGCGGGCCCAGCGCTCAGATCGCCATTTAGCCCGGAAACGCCCCTATGTCGTGCGGCTCTCCATGGAAGGAATCTTCGCCGCGAGCCGCGCTCGGCGCGGGCCGCGGGCGACGCATGACTATAGCAGAGGCATGAGGGGCTCTCGGACGCTCAGATGAGCCTGAAAGACCGGATCTCGAGCTGGCGGCAGGGGGAGTCGGAGGCGAGCCGCAAACGGGACCGCAAGCGACGCCAGCGGGCCCGCGAGGAGGCCGCTGCCGCCGAGCAGAAGGCCCTCGCCAAGAAGCCCGCGGCCGGGCCCACGGCCGCGAAGCGCCCGTCCTCGGCGAAGGCCCCGACGGGCGCGCGCAAGGCAGCCGCCGGCGGGCGCCGAACCGAGCCGGGCAAGGGCGACGACGAGCGGGCCCGGCAGCGCGCCGGCGGCCGGCGGCGGACCGCCGGCGGCGACGCCCGCAAGCTCGGCGCCGGGGTCGCCTCGGTCGGGGTCGAGCTGGCGAAGCTCGGGCGCGAGATGCTGGTCATCCCGCTGCAGCTGTGGCTGGCGGCGGCGGAGATCGTCGGCAGGGGCGTGCTCGTCGTCTGGCTTCGGGCCGTGCTTCCGGCGCTCCGCGCGCTGGGCGGCTCTCGGCGCGCTGCCTGCACTTCGCCGAGCGGCATGTGACCCCGGCGCGGGCCGTGGCCGCGACCGTGCTCGTCGCGATCGCCGCGCTCGGAGCCTCGCAGTGGCTCGACTACCGCTCGGTCACCGTCGGGTCCGACGCGTACTCGGGCACGGTCGGGATCGTCGCCCCGGCGCCCGAGGTCAGCACCGAGATCGCCGGCCACGCCCACTCCTGGGCGATGCTGCCGCTGGCCGTGGTGGCGCTGGTCGCGCTCGTGCTCGCGCTCACGGGCCGCCGGCGTGCCGGGTTCCTGCTCGCCGGAGTGGGGATCGCCGTGATCGCCATCAGCATTGCCGTCGACGCGCCCAAGGGCCTCGACGAGGGCCAGGCCGCGGTCGCCTACGAGGGCGCCAGCGCCAGCCTCCTGGAGGGGTTCTGGGCGCAGATCGCGGCCGGGACCGTGCTGATCGCCTGCGGTGTGCTGCTGCCCCTCTACCTCCGGCCGGTCCCCGCCGGCGCGCGATCGCCCCAGCCCGCCGGCCCGACCCCGGCCGCCGTGATCGCGAGCCGCGCCAAGGACGTCCTCGGGCGGGTGCGGGTGCCGCGGCCCAAGCTCGGGCGGAGCGCGAGGCCGAAGCGCAAGGAGCCGGCGAAGGGCAAGGTCCAGGGGGCGGGGACGTGACCGAGGCCGGGGACGTGACCGAGGCCGGGGTCACCCGCGCCACGCGGCTGCTGCCCGTGGCCGTGATCGCCGCCGCCGTCTGCCTGTTCGCCTCCGAGCTGATGACCGTGTTCGAGTTCACCCCGCCGGGCGCCGAGCCGCTCTGCTCGCAGGGCGGGGCCGACCGGCACGGCAACGCGCTCATGGTGCTCGCCGTGTTCGCCGTCGTGGCGCTCGCGATCGCCGTGTTCGGCGGCTCGAAGCCGGCCGCGATCGCGGTCGCGGCCTGCGGCGGGGTGGCGCTCCTGATCTTCCTGATCGGGGACCTGCGGGTCGCCAACGCGCAGGGATCGCTGAACGAGAGCTGTTCGGCCGCCGGCGACCTGATCGCCGCCGAGGCGGTGCCCCAGGGCGGCTTCTTCCTCGAGCTGGTCGGCTCGCTGGCGCTCGCGGTTACCGGGATCGCGCTGGCGACGATGACGCCCGACCAGCTGCGCGCGCTGCGCCCGCCGAGGCGCGAGCGGCCGACGGAGATGCGGCGCCCGAGCCAGCCGGAGACCGCCACGACGCCCGGCACGAAGCACACGACCTCCACCGGCGAGGACAAGGGCCGCCTCAGCCGCCTCACGCGGCGCCCGCGCATCCGCGAGCGCGGCTAGCGGGGCGCGCGCCCCGCGGTCCCTATCGGACGACTACCAGCGGTAGTGGGCGAAGGCCTTGTTGGCCTGCGCCATGCGGTAAATGTCGTCCTTGCGCTTCCAGGCCCCGCCCTGCTGGGAGAGCGAGTCGAGGATCTCGTTGGCGAGCCGCTCGGCCATCGCCTTCTCGCGGCGGTTGCGGGCGAAGCCGACCAGCCAGCGCACCGCGAGCGTGCGGGCGCGGCGCGGCGGGACCTCGACCGGGACCTGGTAGGTGGCGCCGCCGACGCGGCGAGAGCGGACCTCGAGCACCGGCGTGAGCTCCTTGACCGAATCCTCGAGCACCTCGACCGGAGCCCGGCCGCTGCGCTCGCCGACGATCGCGAGGGCGTCGTAAGTGATCTGCTCCGCGGTCGCCTTCTTGCCGTCCTGCATCACCTTGTTGATGACC
This sequence comes from uncultured Solirubrobacterales bacterium, assembly GCA_963729065.1. GTDB lineage: Bacteria > Actinomycetota > Thermoleophilia > Solirubrobacterales > 70-9 > WHSW01. The sequence goes on along the minus strand of CAVSMS010000032.1, from coordinate 8,991 downwards.
TGCTGGACGAGGCGGCTCCGGTGGACGGAGTCGGCCTCGACCGGGCGGATTGCGGCGCGGGCGCGGCGGGGCATGCGCTACCGCTTGACGCCGTACATCGAGCGGGACTGCTTGCGGTCCGAGACGCCGGAGGCGTCGAGCGTGCCGCGGATGACCTTGTAGCGAACGCCCGGCAGGTCCTTGACGCGGCCGCCGCGGACGAGGACCACGGAGTGCTCCTGCAGGTTGTGCCCCTCGCCCGGGATGTAGCACGTGACCTCCATCCCGTTGGTGAGGCGCACGCGGGCGACCTTGCGCAGAGCCGAGTTCGGCTTCTTCGGGGTCGCCGTATAGACGCGCGTGCAGACGCCGCGTCGCTGCGGAGCGGCGATCCGGCGCTTGCGGCCCTGGCCTGACTTGAGGCCCGGCGTGGCGACCTTCTTCTGCGGGGGCTTGCGCCCCTTCCTGATCAGTTGGTTGGTACTCGGCACGGGCCGCGAAGATAGCAGGGCGATGGCTCGATGAAGCCTCGCTACGCTCCGTCGATGGCGGACCAACGACCGGTTCTCGCCGTCGACGTCGACGGCGTGATCAGCCTTTTCGGCTTCGACGGGCGGCTGGAGCACTTCCCGGGCAGGTTCCATCTGATCGACGGGATGGCGCATTGCATCTCCGATCGCGCCGGCCCGCAGCTGCTGCGGCTCAACGACGTCTACGAGCTGATCTGGGCGACCGGCTGGGAGGACCGCGCCAACGACCACCTGCCGAGGCTCCTCGGCCTGCCCGGGGAGCTGCCGTGCCTGCGCTTCGACGGCCGGGCCCGGTTCGGCACGGCGCACTGGAAGCTCGAGGCGCTCGAGCGCTACTCGGGCGACCGGGCGCTGGCATGGGTCGACGACTCGCTGGATCAGAGCTGCCACCAATGGGCGGCCGGGCGCCGGGCGCCCACCCTGCTGGTGCCGACCGAGTCGCACGTGGGGATCACCGAGGAGCACACCGAGACGCTGCTGGAGTGGGCGCGCGCGGGATACACTCGCGCCGAGGGACCGAAGGGGTCCCACCCGCCGCCGGCGGGCTAGGTACCGAGACGAGAGGCCGCGTGGACGGGTTCCTGCCGATCTTCTTCCTGATGGTGGTCCTGAAGATCCCCGTCGGGTTGCTGCTCTATCTCGTCTGGTGGGCCTACAGGGCCGAGACCCAGCCCGAGGAGGCGCCGCCGGAGGAGGGTGGCGACCACCGCTTCCGCCGCTTCCGGCGCGAGCCGAAGGTCCCCCGCGGCCCGCGCCGCGGCGGCCACGGGCCCGATGCGATGCCGCTGCCCGACTGCCCGCCCGGCGGCCGCACGCGGGTGGCGCCGGCCCCGGCGCCCGTGCGCGCGCGGGCGCGCTGACCGGCCCGCCCGCCTAGCGCCCGATCGCCTGCTCGAGGTCCGCGACCAGGTCCTCGGCGGCCTCGATCCCGCACGAGAGCCGCACCAGGTCGGCCGGCACGGCCGCCGCCGAGTCCTCGACCGACTGGTGGGTCATCGCCTGCGGCACCTCGATCAGCGACTCAACGCCGCCCAGCGACTCGGCGAGCGAGAAGATCTCCGTCCGGGAGGCGATCGCGGTGGCCTCGGCGTGGCGGAAGGAGACCATGCCGCAGTAGCCGGGCCAGCGCACGTCCTCGACCCCGGGCTGCGAGCGCAGCCATGCGCTCACCGCGCCGCCGTTCTCGGTGTGCCGAGCGACCCGCAGCGCGAGGGTGCGGATCCCGCGGTGGACAAGGAAGCAGTCGAACGGCGCCGGGACGGCGCCGACCGCGTTCTGCACGAAGCGGATCCGCTCGTGCAACTGCTCGTCGGCGGTGACCGCGGCGCCACCGACGACGTCGGAGTGGCCGCCCAGGTACTTGGTGGTCGAGTGCACGACCGCCGTCGCGCCGAGCTCGAGCGGGCGCTGGATCACCGGGGTGGCGAAGGTGTTGTCGACCACCACGGTCCGGCCCTCGGCCGCCTCGACCACGGCGCCGATGTCGACCTCGTTGAGCAGGGGATTCGTGGGCGTCTCGACCCAGATCAGCCGGGTCTCGGGACGGAGCGCGGCCCGGAGCGCGTCGAGGTCCGTCTGGTCGACGAGGTCGTAGGCGAGGCCGAAGCGCGCGAGCACCTTGTCGACCAGGCGGTAGGTGCCGCCGTAGAGGTCGAGCGGCAGGATCAGGTGGTCGCCGGCGTCGAGCGCCGCCGTGAGCAGGGCGTGGGTGGCCGCCATTCCGCTCGCGAACGCGGACCCCTGGCCCCCCTCGAGCTCTCCCAGGGCGCGCTCGAGCGCCGCGCGGGTCGGGTTCGCAGAGCGCGAGTAGTCGTAGTCCTCGACGAACTCGCCCGGCGCGGGCTGGACGTAGGTCGAGGTCTGGTGGATCGGCGGGATCACGGAGCCGAACGTGGGGTCGGGCTCGAGGCCGGCGTGGACGACCCTCGTGTCGATGCTGCGGCTCCGACTCACTGGTTGAGCGCCTCGATCAGGTCGACCGAGGCGAGGATGCCCAGGGCGCGTCCGTCCTCGACGATGACCACGGGCTTGCGCTCGTCGAGGATCAGGTGGATCGCGTCACTGGCCGGGCTGTCGGCGTCGAGCTCGGGCAGCGGCGGCTCGATCACCTCGGTCACGGACTCGCCGAGGATCCCGGGCTGGTCGGCGGACGCCATGAGGAGGCCGCGCTCGCTCACCGTGCCCATGAACGCGCGGCCGTCCTCGCCCGAGACCACCGGGACCTGGGAGACGCCGTGCTCGCGCATCAGCTCGAGCGCCTGACCGACCTGGTCGTGGCTGCCGACGGTGAGCATCGGCCGGTCGACGCCGCGCGACCGGATCACCTCGCCGACCGTGAGCGCGCCGCCGTCGCCGAGATAGCCGTTCTCTCGCATCCAGGAGTCGTTGAAGACCTTGGAGACGTACGGGCGGCCCCCGTCGGGGATGATCGTCGCGACGAGCGCGTCGGGGTCGTCGAGCTCGCGCGCGACCTCGATCGCGGCGACGAGCGCCGTGCCGGTCGAGCCACCTGCGAACAGGCCCTCGCGGGCGACCAGGCGGCGGGCCATCAGGAACGAGTCCTGGTCCGAGACCCTGACGTAGCGGTCGACGATCTCGGGGTCGAAGGTCTCGGGCCAGAAGTCCTCCCCGATCCCCTCGACGCGGTACGGATGGACCGGCCCCCCGGAGTAGATCGAGCCCTCGGGGTCGGCTCCGATCACCTCGAGCGACGGGCTCTGCTCCTTGAGGTAGCGGCCGACGCCGGTCACCGTGCCGCCGGTGCCGAGGGCGACCACGAAGTGGGTCAGCCGCCCGCCGGTCTGGCGCCAGAGCTCGGGCCCGGTCGTGCGGTAGTGAGCCTCGGGGTTGGCCTGATTGAAGTACTGGTTTGGCTGGAAGGCGCCGTCGATCTCCTCGGTCAGCCGATCGGCGACCCGGTAGTAGGACTGCGGCGAGTCGGGATCGACCGCGGTCGGACAGACGACGACCTCGGCGCCGAAGGCGCGCAGGGTGTCGATCTTCTCCCGGCTCATCTTGTCGGGCATCACCGCCACCACGCGGTAGCCGCGAAGGGCGGCCGCCATCGCCAGCCCGAGCCCGGTGTTGCCGGAGGTCGGCTCGACCAGCGTCCCGCCCGGCCGGAGCAGCCCCGCCTCCTCCGCGGCGTCGATCATCGTCACCGCGGGCCGGTCCTTGATCGACCCGCCGGGGTTCATGAACTCGACCTTCGCGACCAGCGGCGTGCGCACCTCGGGGGCGAGGCGCGAAAGGCGCACGACGGGCGTCTCGCCGATCAGGTCGAGAACGGAGTCCCGGATCTCGCTGCCCGCCTGAGGGCTCACAGGTTGAGCTTAGTCACGGAAGTAGCGACCCGCTGCCCGGCAGCTGTCGTTCATCAGCGAGGCCCCCCGGTGCGACGCGGCCTCGACATCGGATATCAAACACGCTCCTATGTAACACTTAGCGATGTAATGGTCACGCGGGTCGAAGAGCGGCCCCCGCAGCGGGTCACGGACAGCGGGCTGATCGGCGCCGCGCCCGCCTCCCCCGCCGGCCCGCTCGACCCCACGGAGCTCGACGGCCTGCGCCCGCCGCCGACGATCCCCCTGCCGCGCACGGTCCAGATCCTGCGCTTCAACCAGCGCCAGATCGAGTTCGTCTTCGGTGCCCGGCGGCGGCTCGGCGACGTCTTCCGAATGCGGGGCACCGTCGGCGGCGACCCCGTGATCACCGGCCACCCCGACCACGTCCGCTCGCTGTTCACCGCCAAGCCCGAGCAGGCGCCGTCGCTCACCGGCGAGTCGCCGCTGCGGCCGATCGTGGGCCCGAACTCGGTGCTGACCGCCATCGGGCCTCGCCACATGCGCCAGCGCAAGCTGCTGCTGCCGCCGTTTCACGGCGACGCGATCGACCGCTACACGCGCATGATCGAGACCGCGGCCGAGCGCGAGATCGCGCGCTGGCCGCTGGGCACGCCGTTCGCGCTCGCCCCGCGTATGCAGGCGATCACCCTCGACGTGATCATGTCGGGGATCTTCGGGATCGAGGGGCGGCCCCGACCCGGCACCGCCGAGCACTGGCTGCGCCAGGCCGTCAAGCGCCTGGTCGCCGCCTCGACCTGGCCCGTCGCCCAGCTGGCCGAGCTCATGAACGTCGGTCGCGACGAGCCCGTGGGCGCGACCAAGGCCGGGCTGATGCTGCTCGACATGCCGACCTACGCGGTGATCGCCCGGCGCCGGCGGGCCGCCGACCTCGACCAGCGCCGCGACATCCTCTCGCTGCTGCTGCTCGCCCGCACCGAGGACGGCGAGGCGCTCACCGACCGCGAGCTCCGCGACGAGCTGCTCACCCTGGTGCTCGCCGGCCACGAGACGACCGCGAACTCGCTCGCCTGGGCGTGGGAGCGGCTGGTGCGAGCCCCGGAGCCCTACGAGCGCCTGCGCGAGGCGGTGCGCTCGGACGAGGAGGCCGAGGAGGAGGTGGAGCGGGTGATCTGGGAGGCGATGCGGAGCCGCCCGGTGATCCCCGTGATCGGCCGCCGGGTGATGGTCCCGTGGCAGCTCGGCGAGTATCGGGTCGACGCCGACAGCCCGGTCGCGATGAGCATCCTGCTCCTCCACCACCGCGAGGACGTCTACCCGCGCCCCTTCGAGTTCCTCCCGAGCGCTGGCAGGGCCGCAAGCCCGGCACCTACGAGTGGATCCCGTTCGGCGGCGGCATCCGCCGGTGCCTCGGGGCCGCCCTGGCGATGGCCGAGCAGCGCGTCGTGCTCACCGAGATGGCGCGGCGGCTCGACCTCGAGGCCGACGACGTCGAGCCCGAGCACGCCGTGCACCGCAACGTCACCATGATCCCGAGCCGCGGCGGCCGGGTCGTGGTGCGCGCGCGGCGCGGCTAGCGGGCCAGCTGCAGGCGGAGGTCGCCAGCCACGGCGTCCGGGCGGCGGGTGATCTGCTGCCACGTGTAGCGGCAGATCCGGTAGCCGGCGCGGCGCAGGACGAGCTCGCGGTGGCGGTCCTCCTCGTTGGCGACGGGGTTGGCGTGGGTGGCGTGCCCGTCGAGCTCGACGACGAGGCGCTGACGCCGCCATAGGGCGTCGACCTCGAACCCTTCCACGACCGCGTTCGGCTCGGGGATCGGCAACCCGGCCCGCTCCACGAGCAGCAGGAACTCGATCTCGAAGTCGTTGCGCGCCCGGGCGAGCTCCGGGAGATGGATCGTGAGGGCGTGGCGGAGGGCGCTTGAGCCGCGCCTGCCGTGGCCGCACTCGGCCTGTACCGCCGCCGGATCGAGCAGCTTGCGGTGGTCGGCCTCGGCGAGCGCGCGGCGCAGGAGCTGGAGGTCGACGGTCGCGGCGAGGTCCAGGAGGGTGCGAGGGACGGGCGTCACCGGCAGGCGGCGCTCGAACACGCGCTCGAGGTCGCCACGGCGGCGGTGCCACCTGAGTCCGCGCTGCGGTCGCGGCCGGTGTGGGCTGGTGACAGTGGATGACGGTGGGCGTCGCGTCGAGCAGCCGCCACCACCAGGCCGCCGTGGTGTGGCTGAGCGCTGCGCCTGGGCCGCCGCGGAAGAGCGCGGCCGCCAGGCGACCCTCCGTCTGGAGCGGCTGGGTGACCGACGCGCGTAAACGGCTGGGTAGAGGGGGTGGAGATAAGCGCGCTCCGACCAGTCGCGAGACGGCGCGCTCGCCGTATCCGAGCCGCTGCAGCTGCGCCAGGACACCACCCCCCACTGCCGAGCCGCCACCCTCCCGATCCGTTCTGTGGCAATCGACTTCCGACTGTCGGAACCGGATTCCACAGTTCGGGCATGTGGCCGAGAATGCCCGCCAACGGCGCACGCGTGGCACGCGCTTCGCGCCGAAACACACGCACCGGCGTGGCGCAATGGCCACGCGCCCCGCCCCCCTACCCAGCCAAACAAACGCCCGGGCAACGCAAACGGCCGGGGCGCTCGCCCCGGCCGCTTGAACCTTCAGGATCTGGCGGAGCTCCCTACGAGCTCTCGGCGCCGTCGCCCGTGCCGGTCTCGATCTCCTGGGCCAGCTCCTCGAGCTCCTCGGCGAAGGAGGGGCCGAAGCCCTCGAGCTCGGTGACGTCGTCGCCGTCCTCGGCGAGGCCGAGCTCGGCCGCGAGCTCCTCCTCGTCGAGCAGGTCCTCCTCCGGGCGCTGCGCCGGCTCCACGGGCTCGATCTCGAGCGAGCGGTAGTGGCGCAGGCCGGTGGCGGCCGGGATCAGCTTGCCGATGATCACGTTCTCCTTCAGGCCGACGAGCTTGTCTCGCTTGCCCTCCAGCGCTGCATCGGTGAGCACCTTGGTCGTCTCCTGGAACGAGGCGGCCGACAGGAACGACTCCGTGGCCAGCGAGGCCTTGGTGATCCCGAGGATCACCTCCTCGCCCTTGGCCGGGGTGCCGCCCTCGTCCTTGACCTTCTTGTTGAGGACCTTGAGCTTGTGCCGGTCCTCGAGCGCGCCCGGCAGCAACGTGGTCGAGCCCTTGGCGTCGATCCGCACCCGCTTCATCATCTGGCGGACGATGAGCTCGATGTGCTTGTCGTTGATGTCGACGCCCTGGGCCTTGTAGACCCGCTGGACCTCGGCCACGAGGTAGACCTCGGTCTCGGTCCGGTCGCGGATCCGCAGCAGGTCGGCCGGGTACAGCGAGCCCTCCTCGAGCTGCGTCCCCGCCTCGACCCGGTCGCCGTGCTTGACCAGCAGGCGAGCCCGCGGCTGGAGCTTGTGCGAGTGCTCCTCACCCTTGACGTCGGTGATCGTGACCCGGATCTCCTTGTCGGTCTCCTCGATCGACACCTTGCCCTCGACCTCGGCCATCTCGGCCATGCCCTTCGGCTTGCGAGCCTCGAACAGCTCGACCACGCGGGGCAGGCCCTGGGTGATGTCGAGGCCGGCGACGCCGCCGGTGTGGAAGGTCCGCATCGTCAGCTGCGTCCCGGGCTCGCCGATCGACTGCGCGGCGATGATCCCGACCGCGTCACCGAGCTCGACCATCGAGCCGGTGGCCAGCGCGCGCCCGTAACAGGCCTGGCAGACCCCGCTGTCGAGCTCGCACTTGAGCACTGAGCGGACCGGGATCTGGACCTCCTCGTCGCCGAACGCCTCGGCGATCTCCTCGACCTCGGGCAGATCGATCTCCTGGCCCTTCTTGAGCAGCTCGCGGCCGCGCTTGGTGGCCAGCTTCTTCGCCGAGGTCCGCCCGACCAGGTTCTGGTTCAGGTTGCCCTCGTCGTCGCGCAGCGGCGACTCGACGAAGTCCTTGGTCTTGCAGTCCTCGGCGCGGATGATCACGTCCTGAGCGACGTCGACCAGGCGCCGGGTGAGATAGCCCGAGTCCGCGGTACGCAGCGCGGTGTCGGCGAGGCCCTTGCGGGCACCGTGGGTGGAGATGAAGTACTCGAGCACCGACAGGCCCTCCATGAAGTTGGCCTTGATCGGGCGCTCGATGATCTCGCCCTTCGGATTCGCCATCAGGCCGCGCATTCCGGCGAGCTGGCGGATCTGCTTGAACGATCCGCGCGCTCCGGAGTTGGCCATCATGTAGATCGGGTTGAGCTCGTCGAGGTTGTCCTCCATCGCCTTGGCGACCTCGTCGGTCGCCCGGTCCCAGAGCACCCGGAGCTGCTCCTTGCGGTCCTCCTCGGAGAGCAGGCCGTCGTCGTACTGGGCCTCGATCTCGACAACCTGCTTCTCGTAGCCGTCGAGGATCTCCTCCTTGTTCGGAGGCGAGACGACGTTGTTCTTCGAGATCGAGATCCCGGCCTGGGTCGAGAAGTGGAACCCGAGCTCCTTGAACGCATCCAGCGCCTGTGCGATCGCGGGCGCGCCATAGGCCTCGATCAGGTTGAAGACGATCGCGTTGATCTCACGCTTCTTCAGCGCGTAGTTCACGAAGTCGTACTTCTCCGGATCCCAGTCATCCCCAAGCGCCGCGGCAATCGCCCGTGCGACCCGGTCGTTGAAGATGATCCGCCCGACCGTGGTCAGGAAGTGCTCGTGACCGGGCTGGCGGTACTCGGCCTTGTCGTGGAGCTTCACGATCCCGTTCTCGTACGCGAGCTCGGCCTCCTGGGCGGAGCGATAGATGTGCGGGCGGCTGCCGTTCGGCGACTTCGCCGACTTCAGCGCCTCGTCCTCCTTCGCCAGCTCCTCCGCGTCCGGGCCGTAGGTGAGGTAGTAGATCCCGAGGACCATGTCCTGCGACGGCGTCGCCAGCGGCGTGCCGCTGGCCGGCGAGAGGATGTTGTTCGACGACAGCATCAGCAGGCGCGCCTCGGCCTGCGACTCGGCCGAGAGCGGCACGTGGACCGCCATCTGGTCGCCGTCGAAGTCGGCGTTGAACGCGTGGCACACCAGCGGGTGGACCTGGATCGCCTTGCCCTCGATCAGCACCGGCTCGAAGGCCTGGATGCCGAGGCGGTGGAGCGTCGGCGCGCGGTTGAGCAGCACCGGGTGCTCCGCGATGACCTCCTCGAGCACGTCCCAGA
>CAVSMS010000031.1:0-13094 GCA_963729065.1 uncultured Solirubrobacterales bacterium | reverse complement strand
GCCGCCGCGACCTCACCGGCGGCCGCATCGGGGATCGCCGTCGCGGCCTGTTCGAGCACGAGCAGCCGCGCACCGGGGATCTCACGCGCCAGCGCTTCGCCGTTGCCGACAGGGAAGAACGGATCGCGGCGACCGTGCACCACCAGCGCCGGGATCGCGAGCTCGGACAGGCGCTCGCGCCAGCGCGGCTTGCAGTTGAGCTTGGCGAACACCATGCCCAGCTGGTTGGCCATCTGCACCGCGGGCTCCGTGCCCGGCGTGCGGTCCCAGATGCGCGCGGCGGTCGCGCGCGCGGCGGCGGGGTCGTCGCCGAGGATCTCCGCGCCTGCGGCGGCAAACTCCGCCACGGCGGCGCGGTCGGACCAGTCGGGCTTCGAGCGCGAGAACAGCCGGTCCATCGTCGCCGCGTCATGGTCGGGCAGGTCCTTGTCGACCCGGCCTGGAGCGACGGGCCGCGTTCCGGCGAGGGTGAGCGCCGAGAACGCGTCCGGGTGGTCGAGCGCGGCGACCTGGGCGACCATCCCGCCCACGCCGATGCCCGCCAGGTGCGCCGGCCGGTCGTCGAGTTCGCGGGCGAGCGCAGCGGCGTCGGCTGCGAGATCGCGCAGCGTGTACGCCGGAGCCTCGGGATCGACGGTGGTCGACGCGCCCGAATCGCGCAGGTCGTACCGCACGACGTGGCGCCCGCCGCGCGCGAGCGCCTCGCAGAGCGCGTCGGGCCAGGAGAGCATGGTCGTGCCGCCCGCGAGCAGAACGAGCGGCGCCGCCGCGTCGCCGAAGTGCTCGACCCCGAGCGTGACCCCGTTCGCCTCGACCGTCGCCATCACTCGACGAACTGGTAGTCGGTCGCGATCCGGCCGTCGGCGGCGAGGATCACGAACTCGAGGCCGGCGCCGAGCACCTCGCCATCCGGTGAGACTCCTTCCCAGCGCCAAGTGACCACGTCCCCAAGGCGTTTCGCGCCTTCCCGCAACCGAAAAGACATCTGGCCGGTCGCCACGAAATCCTCGTAGGCCGAGGTCACCCTCGCTTCGAGTTCGTCGTGACCGCGCACCTGCCACGTCGGGTTGACGGCCCGCTCATCGGCGGCCTCGTAGACCTCCTGCGTGGGCTGGAGGACATGAATCGCATCCTCGCTCCAGAGCTCGGCGATCGCCTTGCGGCGGCGGTCGCCATCCGGCTCCATCCAGACCGCCGTGTAGCGCTCGGCGAGCTGCTCTGCCTTCGTTGCTCATCTCGGTTGCCTCCTGTGATCGTTTGCTCGTGGCGGTAACGATCCCCCAGGAACGGCCGCGCGTCGATTACCTCCGATGTAAAGAACCGGCGCTACCGTTGGCCGGTGGCCGTCCAGACCGAGAGGGAGCCGCAGACCGCCGGTGAGCTGATCCGCTTCTGGCGCACTCAGCGGCGGCTCACGCAGATGGAGTTGGCGCTGGACGCGAACCTCTCCACCAAGCACCTCAGCTTCGTCGAGACCGGCCGCTCGCGCCCGAGTCGCCAGCTCCTCGTCCACCTCGCCCAGCACCTCGACCTGCCGATCGCCGAGCGCAACCGCCTGCTGCTCGCCGGCGGCTTCGCTCCGCCCTACCTCGAGCAGCCCTTCGACGGGGAGATGATGCGGCCGCTGCGCGAGTCGCTCAGCCGGCTGCTGGAGGCACACGAGCCGAACCCGGCGCTGATCGTCGACGGTCTCTGGAACCTGATCGAGGCCAATCGGGCCGCGTCGCTCCTCTGGGACGGGGTCGACCCCGAGCTGCTCGAGCCTCCGATCAACATGCTCCGACTCGGGCGTCCACCCGGGAGGCTTGCCGAAGATCTCGTCGATGACCGCAGCCTGCAACGCGCCGCTGATCACGAAGCTGAGGCGAAGGAGCCGCGAGGACGCCGATCCGGCCCTCGCCGAGCTGATCGAGGATGTCGAGTCCTATCTCCCGGACGAGCCGCCGACCAGCCCCGCGACCCAGCCCGTGGTCTCGCTGGACCTGCGCACACCCCTCGGCGAGGTCAGCCTCTTCACCGTGATCGCCACCCTCGGGGCGCCGCTGGAGGTGTCGGCGGCAAACCTCGCGATCGAGACCTTCCTGCCGATGGACGAGCGCAGCGCAGCGCGGCTTGGCGAGCTCAGCGGGCGATGAGAACGAGTCGGACTGATAGCGGAGAGGGTGGGATTCGAACCCACGAGGCAGCTTGCACCGCCCACGCGATTTCCAGTCGCGCACCTTAAGCCACTCGGTCACCTCTCCGGAGCGCACGAAGCTTAGGGTCCGGGCATGGACCTCGGCGACTACGTGCGGGAGATCCCCGACTTCCCCCGCGAGGGGATCTCGTTCAAGGACATCACCCCGCTGCTGGCCGACCCGGCGGCGAGCGGCGAGGCGCTGCGACGGCTCGCCGAGCACGCCCGGGCGCACGAGCCGGAGCTCGTCGTGGGGATCGAGGCGCGGGGCCTGATCCTCGGCGGGGCGCTCGCCCAGGAGCTCGGGGTCGGCTTCGTGCCCGCGCGCAAGCGGGGCAAGCTGCCCGCGGAGAAGGTCAGCGTGGAGTACGAGCTCGAGTACGGGATCGACGCGCTCGAGGTGCACGCCGACGCGGTCTGGCCCGGCGCCCGCGTGGTCCTGCACGACGACCTGATCGCCACCGGCGGAACGGCGGCGGCAACGGTCGAGGCGATCGAGCGGCTCGGCGGCGAGGTGGTGTGTTGCGAGTTCCTGATCGAGCTGGAGGCGCTCGAAGGGCGGGCGCGGCTCGGCGACCGCGACGTCCTGGCCCTGATCGGCTATCCGAGCTAGCTACTTGCCGAGCATCTCCAGGGTCGCCGCGGTGTCCTCGGTGCCCCGGTAGTGATCGACCTTGCCGTCGCGGAAGTGCCAGTAGTGCATCAGGCCCATCTTGGCCTCGCGCCCGGTCTCCTTCGATTTCATGCCGAAGCGCAGCAGGACCATCACCTCGTCGTCGTTGGACGTGAAGCTGTCGGGGCTGAACTCGGTGACGTCGACGGCGCCGCCGATCGCCTCGAAGAAGCCGACGACCTCGTCCTTGCCCTTCCGCATTCCGTACCACGGCACCGAGTCCGAGGATGCCTCCGCGGCCCAGTCGACATCGTCGGTGAGCTGCTCGAGGATCGACGGCACGTCGCCCTTGCCGAACGCCTCGTAGATCCCCTTCACCGTGTTGAGGTTGTCCTCGGCACTCATCCGTACTCCTTTCTCGCGGGTCGGCGCGACCCTAACGCTAGGCCGGGACCGGCGCGTCGGGTAGCCGCTCCAGCGCGGCCTGCATGTCGGCGTCGCTGAACTCGAGGTCCGTGAGCTCGCCGCGCAGGTAGGCGTCGTAGGCGGACATGTCGAAGTGGCCGTGCCCGCAGACGTTGACCAGGATCACCCGCTCCTCGCCCGCCTCCTTCGCGGCCTCGGCCTCGTCGAACGTCGCGCGGAGCGCGTGCGAGGGCTCGGGCGCCGGGATGATCCCCTCGGTGCGCGCGAAGGTGAGCGCGGCGTCGAAGGCGCTCGTCTGGCTGATCGCGACCGGCTCGACCAGGCCCTCCTTGACCAGCGCGCTGACCATCGGCGAGTCGCCGTGGTAGCGCAGACCGCCGGCGTGCACCGGCGGCGGCACGAAGTCGTGGCCGAGCGTGTACATCGGCATCAGCGGCGTGAGCCCGACCGTGTCGCCGAAGTCGTAGCGGTAGACGCCTCTGGTCAGGGTCGGGCAGGCGGCGGGCTCGGCGGCGATGAAGCGCGTCGGCCGGTCCTCCCGCAGCTTGTCGCGCATGAACGGGAACGCGACGCCGGCGAAGTTCGAGCCGCCGCCGACGCACCCGACGACCACGTCGGGGTACTCGCCGGCGAGCTCGAGCTGGGCGATCGCCTCCTGGCCGATCACCGTCTGGTGCAGGCAGACGTGGTTGAGCACCGAGCCGAGCGAGTAGTTCGTGTCCTCGTTGCTCGCCGCGACCTCGACCGCCTCGGAGATCGCGATCCCGAGGCTCCCGGACTCGTGCTCGGCCTGCGAGCGACCGGCCTCGGTCAGGTCGGAGGGGCTGCGGTGCACGGTGCCGCCCCAGGTCTCGATCATCGCCCGCCGGTACGGCTTCTGGTCGTAGGAGACGCCGACCATCCACACCTCGCACTCGAGTCCGAAGAGCTGGCAGGCGAGCGCCAGAGCCGATCCCCACTGGCCGGCGCCGGTCTCGGTCGCGAGCTTGGCGATCCCGGCCTGCTTGTTGTAGAAGGCCTGCGCGACGGCGGTGTTCGGCTTGTGCGAGCCGGCGGGGGAGACCCCCTCGTACTTGTAGTAGATGTGGGCGGGGGTATCGAGCGCCTGCTCGAGTCGCCGGGCGCGCAGCAGCGGCGTCGGCCGCCAGAGCGCGTAGACCTCGCGCACCTCCTGGGGGATCTGGATCTCCGGGTCGGCGGAGACCTCCTGCTCGATCAGCGCCATCGGGAACAGCGGCGCCAGGTCCTCGGGGCCGAGCGGCTCCTTGGTCCCGGGATGAAGCGGCGGCAGCGGCTCCCCGGGCAGGTCCGCGAGCAGGTTGACCCAGTGGGTCGGGATGGCGGACGGGGGCAGGCGGAAGTCGAGGCTGGCGCTCATGGGATCTCCTCTCGGAAGCGGCGCGGCGATTCTATGTCCGCGCGCCCGGGAGCCAGCGACGCGCCGGGCCCTCAGTAGCAGAGGAGGTTGCGGCACTGGTGCGGGCCGCCGTTGCGCTGCGCCTGGTTGCCACCGCCGTCGGTCACGCCGTTCACCGCGTCGACGCCCAGGTCGCGGTTGGCGTTGGCGCGATTCTCGGTCAGCGTCGTCGAGGCGCGGCGGACGTCGAACCCGTCGTCGCCCGACCTGCGGATGTGGTTGCGCTTCAGCAGGGTGCCGGTCCCCTTGCTCGCGACGCGTAGGCCGTCGCGGCCCGCCCCGCTCACATGGTTGCCGACCACCTTCGTGTGGCGAGCATGGTTCCCGAAGCGGATGCCGACCAGGATCCCGTCCCGCGCGGCGCCACGAACCGTGTTGTGCGCGATCAGGGTGTGGCTTCCGGTTTCGAAGCTGATCCCAAACCCGCAGCCGTTCGGACATCCGTGGCTGTCGAGGATCCGGTTGCGGGTGAGCGCGTTCCCGCGCCCGTCGAACGCGATCCCGTCGCCGTTGCCGACGATCCGGTTGCGGGTGATCGCGTTGCCGTCGCCCTCGAGGATTATCCCCGCCTCGGGATTGCGCGCCATGACGTTGCGCTCGATCAGGCTCCCGTCGACGTTGATCGCGAACAGGCCGAGGTCGGCGTTGCGGTTGAGCCTGTTTCGCTTGATCAACATTCCGCGGGAGTCGATCACCGCGAGGCCGGGGAAGTCCGTGGAGAGACCGTTTCGGGTCGCCGAGCTGCGCGCCACCTCGACCCGCCGTGTGTCCACGGCGAGGATCCCGTTGAAGTGGTTGTGGGACGAGGAGACGTTGCGCACGCGCACTTCCCTCGCTTCGAACACCCCGACGCCATAGCCGAACCGGCCGACGCTGCCGTTCTTGATCGTCACCCCGCGAGCGCGGAAGGCATCGATGCCCATGTCGCAGGGCTCGCCCTGAGGGCAATCCGCGACCAGCTTGCCGTCGCCCTCGATCGTGTGGCCGTTGAGGTCGAGCGTCAGGTTGTCGCCGCGGATCAGCAGGCCGTTGCTGGGGCAATCGACGAGGTCGCTGTGAAGCTTGGTGTCGGCGGTGATCTTGTCGCCGCAGCTCACCTTGCTGTACGCGGTCGAGCGTGCGCCAGCACGCACGCTGAGCGCCCGCGAGGACGCAGAGTCCGAGCAAAGCCGCCGCTACCGCCGTCGTGCATCTGTTCATCGCAGCGGATCGTCTGCGGGATGCCTCGCAAGATGCTCGCAACCGTCGCACGCAACGCTCAAGCCGCCTGTTCAAGCGGTTTGAGGCGTGTTACGGTCGGCAGCAGGCGGTGTCACCGCCGAGGGAGATCAGGTTGGAATTTCGCATCCTTGGGCCCATCGAGGCACGTGAGGACGCTCGGGAGGTCGGCCTCGGAGGCCCGAAGCAGCGTGCGCTCCTGGCGATCCTGCTGCTGAGCGCGAACGAGGTCGTCTCCCGCGATCGGCTCATCGACGAGCTCTGGGGCGAGCGCCCGCCCCCGAGCGCCGCCCACACGCTCGACGCCTACGTACACCGGTTGCGCCGCGCGCTCGGGGCCCGCGGCGCCGAGATCCTGCGGACGCGCGCTCCCGGCTACCTGATCTCGATCTCATCTGCCGACCTCGACCTGCACCGGTTCCGGCTGCTCGCCGACGAGGGGGGCCGGGCCCTCGCGGCCGGTTCGCATGAGGTCGCCGCGGCGACCCTCCGCCAGGCCCTGGCGCTCTGGCGCGGACCGGCGCTCGCGGACCTCGCGCACGAGCCGTTCGCGCGGATCGAGGTCGATCGGTTGGACGAGCTCCGCCTGGCGGTGCTCGAAGACCGGATCGAAGCCGATCTGGCTCTCGGCCGGCAGGCGGCTCTGGTTGAAGAGCTGCGGGCGCTCATCGCCGAGCATCCGCTTCGGGAGCGGTTTCGCGCCGAGCTGATGCTGGCGCAGTACCGCGCCGGCTGCCAGGCGGATGCGCTGCAGACGTACCGGGAGGCCCGCGAGTACCTCGTCGAGGAGCTCGGCCTGGAGCCGAGCAAGTTGCTCCAGGACCTCGATCGGGCGATCCTGCGTCAGGACGACGAGCTCGATCCCGGCGCAGGGGGATCCTCCCCCGTCCTGGTGGCGAGCCCACCTTCCGTTGACGGTGACGGCAACGGGGCCGCGGCGGATGGATCGGCTGCGGGCAACGGGTTGCGAGGCGCACCGCCCACTGAGGGCGCGGTACGGACCCGCAAGTGGCTCGTCGTCGGCGGGGCGCTCGGGCTCGTCGGCGCGCTCGTGCTCGGCGGGGCGGCGCTTCTCGCCGGCGACTCGGACGCGCTCGAGGCTGGCGCGGTGCGGTCGAACGCGGTTGTCTTCGTCGACCCGGCGGACCGTGAGCTCGTCAGCCAGACGGTGGCCGAGGGCCGTCCCGCCGGGATCGCGGTCGGGGAGGGCGCGGTCTGGGTCACGGATGCGAGTACCGGCGAGGTCCTGCGCCTCAATCCGGGCACTCGCGAGATCGAGGATCGGATCCCGGTCGTCGGCGAGCCCGGCGACGTCGCCGTCGGGAGCGGCAGCGTGTGGGTGCTGAGCACGCCGAGCGGCGCTGTCTCGGAGATCAATCCGAGCGCTCACAGGGTGGTCGGCACGGTGCGTGTCGGAAACGGGCCGACGGCAATCGCCTACGGAGAGGGGGCGGTCTGGGTGGCCGACGCCACCGACGGGACGGTGACCCGGATCGATCCACGCCGCGGTGCGGTTGCCGCCACGGTCCGGGTCGAGCAGCCTCTGGACGACGTCGCGGTCGGGTACGGCGGAGTCTGGGTGACGAGCGCTGCCAGCGGCCTGCTGGTGCGCATCGATCCGGCCACGGATGGTGTCACTCAGTCGATCCCGGTCGGCAACGGCCCGAGTGCCATCGCGGTCGCCGGCGGCGACATCTGGGTCTCCAACCCGCCCGACGCCACCGTCTCCCGGGTGGATCCCGGGACCGGCGTCGTCCGCAAGGTCTCGGTCGAGAGCCCGGGCTCCCTTGCGGTGGCCGGCGGGGAACTATGGGTGTCCGAGACCCAGCGCCCCGGCCTCGCGCTGGTCGATCCCGCCACGGGCGGGATCTCGGAGCGGGTTGCGACCGGCAACCCGGCGACCGCGATCGCGGCGTCGGACGACGCGCTCGCCGTCGTCACCGGGGCCGGTGCGACCGCCCACACCGGCGGCACGTTGCGCGTCGTCGCCGAGGGCGGGCTCGACTCGATCGATCCCGGCACCAGCTGGTCGATCTTCGGCTGGGAGCTCCTCTCGATGACGCACGCGGGGCTGGTCACGTACGCGCGCGAGCCGGGCCCGGCGGGGTCCACGATCGTCCCCGATCTCGCAACCGCCGTTCCGCCGCCGCGTGACCACGGCCGCACCTACACGTTCCAGATCAGGCGCGGCCTCCGCTACTCGACCGACGAGCCCGTGCGGGTCGGGGACTTTCGCACTGCGGTCGAGCGGGAGTACGCGGCGACCCGCGGGCTCGCCGCTCTCGGGGTTCCGTTGGTCGGCGCGGCGGCGTGTATGCGAGAGCCCGAGCGCTGCGATCTCAGCCGGGGCATCTCGGTCGACGAGGCGAGCCGTACCGTGAGCTTCCATCTCACCGAGCCCGACCCGTCGTTCCTGTACGAGCTGGCGCTGCCGTTTGGTGCGGTGGTTCCCTCCAACTCTCCGCCGATCGACGCCGCCCGGAGGCCGCTCCCGGCGACAGGCCCGTATTCGATCCGCCGTTACATCCGGGACCGCGAGGTCCTGCTCGTCCGAAACCCGGAGTTCCGGGAGCAGTCGCCGGCGAGATCGGCCGGCTTTCCCGATCGGATCCGGCTGCGACTCGGGGTCAGCCCCGAGCGCCAGGTGAAGCTGGTCCGCACCGGGGCGGCGGACCTGATGCTCGACAGCCCGCCGCCGGACGCGCTCGCGACGCTCGTCCGCCGGGAGCCTCTGCGCGCCCACCCGTACTTCTTCCCGGAAGTCCACGCGATGTTCATGAACGTGCGACGCGCGCCGTTCGACCGCCTCTCGGTGCGCCGCGCGGTCAACCTCGCCGTCGATCGAAACGCGATCGTGAAGATCGAGGGTGGCCACCACCTCGCTCAGCCGACCTGCCAGATCCTGCCGCCCGGATTCCCCGGGTACCGCCCCCTCTGCCCCCACACCACCAACCCGAACGCCGTCGGCGCCTGGCGCGGCCCCGATCTCGCCCGAGCCCGCGGTCTCATCCGGGAGTCCGGTACGGCGGGTATGACAGTCGCCGTATCGACCCCCCTGGGGGATCCGGTCAGGTTCCGCACGGCCAAGTACTTCGTCGGCCTGCTCGATCGGCTCGGCTATCGCGCCGGCCTGCGCACCTACCCGAGCGACGCCCCCTACTTCGAGAAGGTCGGCCGGCCCGCGACCCAGTCCCAGATCGGCATCTTCCCCTGGGTTGCCGACTATCCCGCCGGCTCGTCGTTCTTCGTCCCGCTGTTCAGCTGCGACCCGTTCAGCCTCGCTGAGTTCCGGCTGAACGCGGCTGGATTCTGCGACCGCGGGGTCGATTCCCAGATCGCCGGCGCCACGGCGCTGGAGAGCACGAATTCCACGGCCGCCAACGCCGCCTGGCAGGAGGTCGACGCCCAGATCACAGGGGCGGCGCCGTGGGTTCCGCTGGTCAACACCCGCGGGGTCGACTTCGTCTCCGAGCGGGTGGGCAACTACCAGCGCAACCCTACGTTCGGCACGCTGCTGGACCAGCTCTGGGTCCGCTGACGGGCCTTACGGCCGCCTCTTATGATCGCCCGCCATGGCGCGCTGGGAGGAGATCGAGTCCGAGCAGCCGGAGTTCGCGGCACGGGTCCGAGCCCGCCTCGACGCCGAGAAGCACAAGACGATCGCCACGCTGCGCACGGACGGCTCGCCGCGGATCAGCGGGATCGAGGCCACGTTTCTCGACGGGGACCTCTGGTTCGGCTCGATGCCCCGGGCGATGAAGGCGCTCGACCTTCTCCGGGACCCGCGGTTTGCGCTTCATAGCGCGAGCCGCGCGGATGGGTGGGAGGGCGACGCCAAGGTCGCCGGGCGCGCCGAGGCGGTGACCGACGCCGAGCTCATCACCGCGTATCGCGGCGAGCCGGAGGAGGAGCCGGGCAGCCTTCACCTCTTCCGGGCGGAACTCACCGAGGCGACCACCATCGGCCTCAACGAGGCGCGCGACCGGCTCGTGATCGAGGCCTGGCGCGAGGGCCGCGGCGTGCGGACGATCGAGCGCGACTGATCGCCGGACTCGTAAGATCGAATCGATGAGCGAGAACGACTCCGGCACCTGGCGCGTCTACCTCTCCGGCGAGATCCACTCGGACTGGCGGGAGCGGATCGCCGAGGGCGTGCGCGAGGCCGGGCTGCCGGTCGAACTGCTTGCGCCGGTCACCGATCATGGCGCCTCCGACGACGTCGGGGTGGACATCCTCGGCCCCGAGGAGGACGGGTTCTGGAAGGACCACAAGGGCGCCGGGGTGAACGCCGTCCGCACCCAGACGCTCCTGCGCCGCGCCGACATCGTCGTCGTCCGCTTCGGCGACAAGTACCGCCAGTGGAACGCCGCCTTCGAGGCCGGCTACGGCGCGGCGCTGGGCAAGCCGCTGATCACCCTCCACGACCCGGAGCTCACGCACGCTCTCAAGGAGGTCGACCGGGCCGCCATGGCCACGGCCGAGACTCCCGAGCAGGTCGTCGAGATCCTCGGCTACGCGATCGCCGGCCCCGGCGTTCGCGCCTAGACGACTCATTCCACGTCCTCGCACGCGCGGTGCGACCCTGACCGCGTTTGGCAGTGAGGTAGCGGTCGCGTGCGCCTTGCGTGACGCTAGTGGTGGCTGTTGCGCGCTGTGCTCGCCCAGCTGTCGAATTGTGGCAATCGGCTGACGACAGTCGTCAGCGGATTGCCACGGTTCGGATAGCGGGCCCCCTATCGGGTATCGCCAAGCGGAAGCCGAGGCGACTCCCAACAGGGAGATCCGGATTTACCCACCAGATCAGGAGCTCTCGAAGGCGGTCGGGCAGCGACGGGGCCGCGGGAGGTGCGCCGTTGGACTACGCCCGGGGCGACTGTGGCGTGAGACGCGGCTCGCGCGGCCGGATTGCGGACGGCGGACGCGACCGAGGAAGGTCATATGGCAGTGCTTAATGGCGCTGCTCTCGGTACCGGCGCGGCTCGCCTCGTTCCCACGTACTCTCGACCCGTGTCTCGTCTGGGCTTGGCGTGATCTTGAGTGTCGGCTGTCTAATAGCCGTCGTCATTCCGGCTGGCGCTTCCGGCGCCCGGGCCGATCGCGATTGCGCCGACTTCTCCACCCAGCGGGAGGCGCATTGACCACAGCCAGCGTCACCCGCGCGGCCGGCCTTCGCGGTACGGTCGCGATACGGGCGGCTCTTGCCTTCGTCGTAGCCTCAGCGCTGCTGGCGCAAGCCACTCCGGCCATGGCCGCCACCAACGTCTCTGGGACGATTACGCGGGACAGGACGTGGACCGTGGCGCGAAGTCCTTACATTGTTACCGGCGATACGACCGTGGCGAGCGGGGCCACGTTGACTATCAACCCCGGCGTCGAAGTGCAGTCGACCGGGCGTTACGTCCTCAATTTGATCGGCCCCCTCCACGCTGTCGGGACCGCCGCGGATCCGATCACGATCTCATTGGGCAGCGGACTGCGCTTCTATAACGGGAGCTCGGGCTCGGAGGTCGCCTGGGCGACGGTCCGAGACAGCCTCGATTTCGGAATCACGACTGCGACTGGCTCCAACGCGACAGCCGGCCCGTGGCCTTCGGTCCACGATGTCGAGTTCCGCAATAACCGCTTCGGGATCTATCCCTGGTATCCGCAAGGAGGGGCTGGGTCGATCACAAGCAGTCGATTCTTCGACAATGAGTTTGGGCTTCTGGGCGTCGGCGGCGATCTCATCGTCGACCGAGTGCTGGTTCAAAACAGCGCAAGTACCTCTGCCGTGCTGTCAAATAACACCGGACAGGACTGGACCATCACCCGGTCAAACCTCTTGCCCCCAATGACTTCGACCACGTGTGGCTCCGGTGCGGCTGGGTGCACCATGGTCGTCGATAGCAGCGGTTACTCGATCGACGCCGCCGGGCTTTGGTGGGGCACCATCAATTCATCTCAGATCAATCAACGAATCTACGACGGGCTGGACGATCCCGGCCGCCCAGTGGTCGCAAAGCGCCCGATCGCGACCGCCCCGCACGACCTCTATCAACCGGTCTCCGCACCCGCCGTCGCGGACGGAGGCTCGGTAGCCGTCGGCCGGAAGGCGCTCTTGGGCACGGCGGCCGATGCGGCGACGGCAAGTAGCGGTGTCGACCAGGTCACGGTCTCATTCAGGGACCTCCAGACGGGCCAGTGGTGGAATGGGGCGCAGTGGATCGGCACGGAGCAGTTTCGGGTCGCGAACGGAACGACGTCATGGCGGATTTCGATCCCACCGCTGGTCGACGGCCGCCAATACCAGGTGCGCAGCCTCGCCCGTGACCCGAGTACGAACAAGCAATGGGGCGCGAGCAGTCGAAGCTTCACGGCGGATGGGACCCCGCCCGGCCCGCCGGCGATCACGGCGACCGACCCCGGTTCGCCCGCCCACAACCACAGGCCCAAGGTCAAGGGCACGGTCGGCACCGGCGATCCCACCAACGTCACGATCTACAAGAGCTCGAACTGCTTGGAATCCACCCGGGCAGCCACCGGCACGGTGACCGAGTTCACCGGGATCGGAATCAGGATCACCGTACCGGAGAACGCGACAACCCAGCTATCGGCCCGGACCGTGGACGCGGCCGCGAACAAGTCCGCCTGCTCGAACTCGATCCCCTACAGCGAGGACTCGATGCCACCCGCCGCCCCGGCAATCACCGACACTGACCCCGACTCGCCTGCCAACGACGGCCAGCCGGAGGTCAAAGGCACGGTCGGTGGAGGTGATCCCACTCAGGTCGCCGTCTACCGAAGCTCGCAGTGCACCGAGTCCTCTCGGGTGGTCACCGGGACGGTTACCGAGTTCACCGGGACGGGAATCACGGTCCGAGTACGCGCGAGCACCGCGACCCCGCTGTCGGCGCGGGCCCTGGACGCGACCGGTAACAAATCCGCGTGCTCGAACTCGGTCTCCTACACCGAGCTTCCTTGAGCCATCGCTCGCGTTCTACGAGCTAGCGGCTCATGCGCCGCGCTCAGCTGGCAACCCCACCGGCTCCAGCAGAGACCACCTTCCGTCGCTCTCATGCCTCCTAAATCACTCGACGAACTGACTTTCGCCCCGGCGCTCAGTCTTAGGCGCGCTGGGGCTTCGCTCTGTTGACGGGTACGCGCTCAACAATCCGTGCGTCGTAGCGAGAGACGAATCAGGCCCCTATTGCCACAGTTCAGGCGCCGCGTGCCAATCGGCGCGCCCGCCGCGCCGCCCCATCCCG
>CAVSMS010000030.1:0-21978 GCA_963729065.1 uncultured Solirubrobacterales bacterium | reverse complement strand
CTGACGCCGGGTTCAGGCGACTAGCGCCTCCAGGTAGTCGGCGACCGCCCGCGCGTCCCCACTGTCGTCGCGCAGCCCGATGTAGCGATCCGGGCGCACGGCCAGGACCGTGATCCCGGCGACCCCGAGCCGCGCGGCGAGCCCCTCGTCGATCGTTCCGACCCGCTCGCCGCCGCCTTGGCTCGCGCTGAGCCCGACGACCGCGTCGACCGCCGGATGCGGGCGCGCCTCGAGCTCGGCGACCAGCTCCCCGACCCGGGCGGGGTCGGCCTCCTGCCCACCGAGCACCAGGAGCGTGTGCCCGGGACGATGGGTGAGCTCGTGGAGGGGCGCGGGGTCGCCGCCCGCCGGCTGGACCGGCGGTGTGTCGGGCAGCAGCACGCCCGGTGGGGGATCCGAGCCGCGGTCCCCGGCCACCGCCCGGGAGGGCGGGTAGGCGCGGTCGATCTCCGACGCCGCGGCGGCCTCGTGGTGGACGATCTCGGGATCGGCCATCGCAATGCGGATCCCGGCGTCGCGCTCGGCGCGCTCGGCCGGGTCGGTGAGCGCGTGCGCGGCCTCGACGTCGGCACCCGAGCCGACTACGAGCTCGGCGACCGGGCGGCGCTCGGACTCATAGCTGTCGAGCAGGCCCTCGCCCGCCTCGCCGCGGCAGACCATCGCGAGCTTCCAGCCGAGGTTGAAGGCGTCCTGGAGCCCGGTGTTCATGCCGTGCCCCTCGTTCGGGCTGCAGGCGTGCGCCGCGTCGCCGGCGAGCAGCACCCGGCCCGAGCGGTAACGGGGCGCGACGCGCGAGTGACATCGGAACCTGGCCGGGCTCTCGATCCCGACGAAGCGGGCGTCGGGCGCGTACCGGCGCAGCTCGGCGGTCGCCTCGGCGACGAGGTCGGAGTCGTCGGCGGCCGGCCGCATGTAGACGCGCCAGCGGCGACCGGGGAGCGGGGTGAGGATCAACGGCGGCTGGTCGAGGTGGGCGTGGACGAGGTCGTGCGCGCCGTCCCAGCCCTCGGCCGCGGCATCGAAGACCGCCCATGCGGCCTCGATCGGAGCCCCGGGGTAGTCGATCCCGGCCGCCTCGCGGACGGTCGAGTGGTAGCCGTCGCAGCCGACCAGCCACCGTGCGCGGATCTCCTCCCGCTCGCCGCCGCGCTCGACGATGGCGACGACGCCGTCGTCGGCGGTCGCCGTCCCGACCAGTCGGGTCGACCGGGTCACGGCGCCGCCCTGCGCCCCGAGATGGTCGGTGAGCACCGCCTCGGTCACCTCCTCGGAGACGCCGAGCTGGTAGCCGTACCGGCTCTCGGTCGCGTCGAGGAGCAGCTCGCCGACCAGCTCGCCGTCCGAGTAGAAGCGCGCGCCCCGGGTCTTGACCCCGTCGGCGATCAGCGGCTCGGCGATCCCGAGCGCCTCGAAGATCTCGAGCGTGCGCTCGTGGACGACGGTCGCCCGGTCCCAGGTCTGCGGCGCTTCGAGCGCGTCGATCAGCAGGCAGGCGACGCCCCGGCGCTCGAGCTCGGCGGCAAGCAGCAGTCCGGTCGGCCCCGCGCCGACCACGAGGACATCCGGCCCCACCGAAGCTACGGCGTCGGCCCCCAGTAGGGGTTCGCGTCGACCCCGGACGGCCTTGGGTCGGTTAGCCGCTCCCGCGGCCCGCCGAGCGCGGGAATCACGAACAGCCCGGAATCGCCGACGTCGTTCTGCCCGCCGTAGACGATCTTGTTGCCGCTCGGCGAGTAGGACGGCTCGCGGTCGTGGCTGTCCTCGTCGAAGGTCAGCTGGAGCTCACTGGAGCCGTCGGGCTCGATCGAGTAGAGCGACAGCGAGCCGTTGACGAAGCGCTCGAACGCGATCCGGTTGCCGTCCGGCGACCAGGTCGGATGCTCGGACGAGACGAAGTTCGATGACGTGAGCTGGACTCGATTGGACGCGTCGGAATCCATCTTGAAGATCTGTCGGACGGACGGGTGGAGGAACGCGCGGACGAAGACGATCTTGTTGCCGCTCGGCGAGTAGGAGGGGCTGAAGTCCACGTGCTCGCTCACGGTCAGGCGCTCGCGATTGCTGCCGTCGGCCCGGATCGAGACGATGTCGCCGCCGACGCCGTTGCGACGATCGGTTGCGAAGACGAGTTGGTTGCCGCTCGGCGAGAACGACGGCGTCCGCTCGACCACCGCGGTGTCGGTGACCTGCCGCTCGTCGCCGCCGATCTTGTTGCACGTGTAGATGTCGCCGCGGCGGACGAAGGCGATCAGCCTGCCGTTGGGGGAGACGGCGGGCTCCTGGCCCTGCGTCACCTTGGTGCGGTCGCCGCCCTGCGGGTCGACCGAGACGATGTCGCGTCCCGGGCCGCCGGTGTCGAAGAAGATCCGCCCGTTCGAGCCCTGGAAAGCGCCGCCGGCGACCGCCGGCGCTATGAGCGCCGCGGCCGCGACGGCGATCGCTGCAGCCAGTCCCCCTCGAGACACGCCACGAGCATCCCACACGGCCGCGGGCACGTCCAGTCCCGATTGCAGATGGCTCAGGCGCGCAGCCGGACCGGCAGCGTCTTCAGCTGGTTCAGGAAGAGCGAGCGGGCGCGGGTGGGCTCGCCGGCGAGCTCGATCCCCGGGAAGCGGCGCAGGGTCTCGGACAGCAGCGCCTTGATCTCCAGCCGGGCGAGCGCGGCGCCGAGGCAGAAGTGCCGCCCGCCGGCGCCGAACGCCTGGTGGTCGGGGCGCCGGGTGACGTCGAGGCGCTGCGGATCGTCGTAGACCGACTCGTCGCGGTTTGACGACACGTACCAGAGCAGGACCTTGTCGCCCTCGGCGATCGCCTGGCCGTGGAGCTCGACCTCCCGGGTCGCCGTGCGGCGGAAGTGCGAGAAGGCCGGGTAGAGCCGCAGGAGCTCCTCGACCGCGCCCTCGATCAGGCCGGGGTCGTCGCGCAGCAGCTGGAGCTGGTCGGGCTGCTCGAGCAGGGCGAGCAGGCCGCTGGTGAAGACCGAGCGGGTGCTGTCGTTGCCGGCGGCGCCGAGGAGGCCGAGGCCCATGAAGATCTCCGTGTCCGAGAGCCGCTCGCCGTCGACCTCGGAGTGCACGAGCACGTCCATGAGGTCGTTCATCCCCGGGTTCGCGCGGCGCTCGGCGATGTACTCCATGGTCTCGTCCCAGGCGCGGCTCATCATCTCGACCACCGCCTCCTCGGTCGGGCGCAGGTCGTCGTCGCCGAAGCCGAGCACCATGTTGGTCTCCTCGATGTGACGCTGGTCGTCCTCCTCGGGGGTGCCGATGAACGAGCCGATCACCCGCGAGACGACGGGCCCGGCGACCTCGTTGACGAGCTCGACCTCCTCCTGGCCCTCGACCCGGTCGAGCACCCGGTTGACGATCCCGCGGATGCGCTCCTCGTGCTCGGAGATCCGCTTCGGCGTGAATCCGCGCTGGAACAGCGCCTTGATCCGGTCGTGGCGCGGCGGGTCCATCGAGATCATCTGCTGCTGCTGGACCTCCAGCGGGATCCCGAAGTCGTCGAGGACCATGATCCCGCCCACGTAGGAGGAGAACGTCTCCCAGTCGAGGCTCACGCGGCGCAGGTCCTCGGCCCGGGTCAGCGACCAGAAGCCGCCGTCCTCGGGGTACTCCGCGAGCGGGCTCCAGTGGACCGGAGCTTCGCGCCGCAGCCGCGTGAACAGCTCGTGCGGCGGGCCGTCGGTCCACAGGTCCAGGTCCCCGAGATCGACCTGGTTCAGCTCCTGATCGGCGATCACGCCCACGTCGGGCATACTACAGATGTAGTGGCCGCCGCGGGAACGATTTCCGGAGACCGTCGCGCGATGCTCGCCGACGCGGCGCTCGCCGTGCTCGAGGCCGACGGCGGGCGCGGCCTCACGCACCGCGCCGTCGACCGCCGCGCGGGCCTGGCCGAGGGCTCGACGAGCAACTACTTCGCCACCCGCGAGGCGCTGCTGACCGCCGCGCTGCGCCGCCTGGTCGAGCTCGAGCGCCCCGCGGTCGAGGCGATGCAGGCCCTCGTGCCCGACGGCCCCTACGAGCCTCACCGGGCAGCCGAGCTGGTCGCCGAGCAGGTGCGGGGCTGGCTCGAGCCCGAGCGCGCCGGCCTCGCGCTGGCCCGCTACGAGCTCTTTCTCGAGGCCCGCCGCCGGCCCGGCTTCCAGCTCGAGCTCGACCGGGTGCGGCGCGAGTACCTGGAGCTGGTCGAGCGCCTGCTGCCGACGGCCGGCTGCCGCGACCCGCGTCGCCACGCCCCGCAGCTGCTGGCGCTGCTCGACGGCCTGGTGCTCAACCAGCTCCTGCAGCCGGCGACCGAGCTCTCCGACGAAGCCCTCGTCGACCTGCTCGAGCGCTTCTTCTCCGCCTGCTGAGGATTGGATACCGTGGCCGGGGCCTCGGAGGGTCCGACGATCGAACCGAAGGAGATCGAGATGGATCCCAGGAACAAGGACGGGCTCGAGATCACGCGGCTGACCTCGAGCACCAGCGACGACGCCGAGTGGGTGGGAGGCATCTTCGCCCAGCGCGGCGATGGAGCCGCGAGCTCGACGGTGATCTGGTTCGCCGTCCCGCCGGGCAAACGCCTGGGCAGGCACACCGACACCGCCGAGGAGACGCAGTTCATCCTCGCGGGCAGCGGCGAGCTGGTGCGCGACGGCGGCTCGGACCCGGTGCGCGCCGGTGACGTCGTGGTGCTCGCCGAGGGCGAGGCCCACGACCTTCACAACAGCGGCGACGAGGACCTCGAGGTGATCGGATTCTTCTCCGCGCCGGCCGTCCAACAGCTCTGGACCACGGAGGTGTGGCAGCCCGGCGACCTGCGGGTAACGGGGAGCCCGGAGAGCTAATCAGGAGGATCGGTGAACCGGATCAACATCGCCAACCCGACGTTCGAGTACGACGCCGAGGACCCGGAGGGCTTTCGCTGCGGCATGGCGCGGGTCGGCCCGGGACTCGGAGCAGAGCGCACGGGCACCAGCGTCTACGAGCTGCCGCCGGGCCAGACGCTCTGCCCGTATCACTACGAGTACCGCGAGGAGGAATGGCTGCTGGTGCTCGAGGGCCGGCCGACGCTGCGCGACCCGGACGGGAGCACCGCGCTCGAGCCCTGGGACCTCGTGTTCTTTCCGACCGGCCCCGCGGGCGCCCACGGGCTTCGCAACGAGACCGCCGAGACGGTGCGGGTGATGATGTACTCGACCGTCGAGCACCCCGCGATCTCGGTCTACCCCGACAGCGACAAGGTCGGCGTCTGGACCGGCAACAAGGACGACGACGGGCTCTTCGTCCGCTCGACCAAGGTGGAGTACTACGAGGGCGAGGTCTAGACTCCGGTCCTTGCGCGGCAGGCTTGGCAGGGTCATCGCGGGAGCCGGGGCGATCCTGGTCGCTCTGCTGCATGGCGCTTCCGTCCGGCGCCGCGGCGGCGAAGGACACCACCGTCTGGCTCTGCAAGCCCGGCCTCGCCGACAACCCGTGCAAGCCCGGCCTGAGCACGACCCAGCTCTCGCCGACCGGTGAGGTGCTGGGCACCAGCCAGCCGAAGGCGAAGAAGCCGAAGGTGGACTGCTTCTACGTCTACCCGACGGTCAGCGACGACCAGAGTCGCAACGCCGACCTGTCGATCGACCCGGAGGAGCGCTCGATCGCGCTCTACCAGGCGGCGCGCTACTCGCAGCGCTGCCGAGTCTTCGCGCCGATGTACCGCCAGATCACGCTCCAGGCCCTGTTCAGCGGGGCCCCGGTCACCGAGGCGGAGAGCGCCCTCGCCTACGGCGACGTGCTCGCGGCCTGGAAGACCTACTTGAAGAAGTACAACGACGGGCGCGGCGTGATCCTGCTCGGTCACTCCCAGGGGACGTTCGTCCTCCGTGAGCTGATCGCCCAGCAGGTCGACAACCGTCCCGGGCTGCGCAAGCGGCTCGTCGCCGCGTACCTGTTCGGCGGCAACGTCGAGGTCGAGGAGGGCGGGCTGGTCGGCGGCGACTTCCAGCACATCAAGGGCTGCGAGTCCGCCAAGCAGATCGGCTGCGCGATCGGTTTCTCGACCTTCAACGCCCCGGTGCCCGCGGACTCGAACTTCGGCCGCGTCGGCGGCCGTCTCTCGACCGGCGACCCGGCGACCCGCGACATCCTCTGCACCAACCCGGCAGCGCTCGGCGGCGGCCCCGGCACGCTCAAGACCATCTTCCCCAGCGCGCGCTTCGCCCCCGGGTCGACGATCGGGGCCGCAACCGAGGCGGTCGGGATTCCCAGGCCCGCGGTGAGCACGACCTGGATCGAGGCCAAGGGCGCCTACAGCGGCGTGTGCGACTCCAGCGACGACGCGGACGTGCTCGAGATCTCGCCCCTCAACGGGGCCCCGGTGCTCAACGCGGTGCCTGATGCGACCTGGGGCCTGCACCTGACCGACGCCAACATCGCGCTCGGCAACGTGCTCGGCGTCGCGAGCAAGCAGATCCGCGCCTACGAGAAGGCGAACCGCTAGCTCAGATCACCGGCGGGGCCGGCTCCGGCGGCTCCGGCGGCCCCGGCTCGGGCACCGGCGGGGCCGGCGGCCCGGGATCGGGCAACGGCGGTGAGGGCGAGGGCGCGGGGGGTCCGGGGGTCTCGAAGGTCATCGATGGTTCCTCTACCCGCTGGAACAGCGACAATTCGCCCGTGCCCGCGATCGTCAAGCAGAAGCCCGAGTGCCGCCACTGCGGCGCCGTGCTCGCGCACACGCTCAGCAAGTGCCCGCGCTGCGGCAAGCGCTCCTGGGCCAACCTGTTCCTCGGCGGGCTCGGCCGCCGGTACTGAGCGCGCGGCACCGCTCCGCCGGTGGCGGCGGGTGAGGATCCTGCCCGGGGAGTAAGGTCGCTGGAGACGAGCCCGTCGATTCGGGCTCGGCTGCGCGCCTGCCGAGGTATCGGCACCGCCGGTCGGAGAGGAACAGATGTCCGCTTTCGCGCGCGCGCGGGAGGGGTTCGGGGTCGGGACGGTCGGTGGCCCGCGCAGTGCGGACGTCGCTCCGAGCGCCGGAATCCTCTGGGGCATCGCCCTCGCCGGCGTCGCGGCCGCGATCTGCGTGGTCGTGCTGCGGGTGACCAGCGATCACGGCGGCGCCGAGCCCGGCCTGCAGGCTGCGCTGCTCGACTGGATCGTCTGCTCCTACGTCCTCAGCGGCCTGATCGCGTGGTGGCGACGCCCGGAGAGCCGCTTTGGGCCGCTGATGGTGGTCGCCGGGTTCGTGACCGCGCTCTCGAGCCTCTCGTCGGCGAGCGCGGCGCTGCCGTTCACGATCGGAGAGGCGGCCGACCTGATCCCGATCGCGGTCTTCCTGCACGTCTTCCTCGCCTTCCCGACGGGGTGGCTCGACGGCCGGCTCGAGCGGGCGCTCGTCGGCGCCGCGTACGCGGTCGCCGTCGGGTTGCAGCTGCTCGGCCTGATGCTCGGCGGCTTCAGCACGGAGAACGTGCTGGCGCTCGCCTCCGAGCCCGACCTCGCGGCCTCGATGGGGCAGGTCCAGCTGGTCGCCCTCGCGGCGCTCTCGCTCGGCGGCGTCGTCGTGCTCGCCGTCCGCCGCCGGGCCGGGTCCCGGCCACTGCGGCGCTCCGCCGCCCTGCTGGTCGATTCGTTCTCGCTCGCGCTGGTGATGATCGCCGTGCTGATGCTCGCCGGCGCCTTCTTTTCCGAGGAGGGCTTCTTCCTTCCGATCCAGCGAGCGACGTTCGTCGTCATCGGCCTGGCCCCGATCGCATTTCTGATCGCGCTGCTCGACGCGCGCCTGGCCCGCTCCTCGGTCGGCGAGCTGATGATCGAGCTGCGCGCGATGCCGGCGCCGCTCGACCTCACGGCGCCGCTCGCGCGCGCGCTGCACGATCCTTCGCTGAGCCTCGCGTACTGGCTCCCCCAGTATGCGATCTGGACGGATTCCGAGGGCCGGCCGGTGCGGCTGCCCGGGCCCGACGACGAGCGGGCGACGACGCTGATCGAGCGCCAGGGCGAGCCGGTCGCGGCCCTGGTGCACGACCGGGCGCTCAGCGACGAGCCGGAGCTGCTCGAGGCCGTCAGCGCTTCGGCGGGGCTGGCGCTCGAGAACGGGCAGCTGCACGCCGAGCTCAAGGCGCGCCTCGAAGAGCTGCGGGGCTCGCGCGGGCGCGTGCTCGAGGCCGGTCAGAGGGAGCGCGCCCGGCTCGAGCGCAATCTCCACGACGGCGCCCAGCAACGGCTGATCGCCCTCTCGCTCGAGCTCGGGCGCCTCGGACGCCGCATGGACGACGACCCGAGCGCCCGGGCTCGGATCGAGGAGGCGCGACGGGAGATCGCGGTCTCCCTCGACGAGCTCCGCGACGTGGCACGCGGACTGCATCCCGCGGTCCTCAGCGCCCACGGCCTGCCGGTCGCGGTCGAGTCGCTGGCGGCGACCTCGACGGTGCCCGTGCGCCTCACGATCAAGCTCGACAGCAGGGTCGACGAGCAGGCCGAGGTCGCCGCCTACTACGTCGTCAGCGAGAGCCTCGCCAACGTCGGCAAGCACGCTCGGGCCGCGTCGGCGACCGTCGACATCGTCCGCCACAACGGCGATCTGGTGGTCGAGGTGGTCGACGACGGTGTCGGGGGCGCCGACACGGAATCGGGCTCGGGCCTCCGCGGGCTCGCCGATCGGGTCGAGGCGCTCGGAGGCCGCCTGCAGGTCTGGACCCCACGGGCGGCGGCACGCGGGTGCGGGCGGAGATGCCGTGCGCGTAGCGATCGCCGAGGACAGCGTTCTGCTGCGCGAGGGGGTCGTGCGGCTGTTCGACGATGCGGGCTTCGACGTCGTCGCCCAGTGCGGGACCGCCGACGAGCTGCTGCTCAAGGTCGACAGCTACCCGGTGGACGTGGCCGTCGTCGACATCCGCCTGCCGCCGACCCACCGCGACGAGGGACTGCGCGCCGCGCTCCAGATTCGAGCCGACCATCCCGAGGTCGGGGTGCTGGTGCTGTCGCAGTACGTCGAGCTGGGGCTGGCGATGAAGCTGCTCGCCGACTCGGCCGAGGGCGTCGGATACCTGCTCAAGGACCGGATCGGCGACGTCGACGGGTTCATCGGCGCGGTGCGCCGGGTCGCGGACGGTGGCTCTGCGCTCGATCCGATCATCGTCTCGACCCTGGTCTCGCGACGGCGCAGCGACGACCCGCTCGCCGAGCTCACCCCGCGCGAGCGCGAGGTGCTCGAGCTGATGGCAACCGGGAGCTCGAACCAGGGGATCGCCGACAGGCTCGTGATCAGCGTGCGCGCGGTCGAGAAGTACGTCTCCAGCATCTTCGGCAAGCTCGGGTTGCCCTCGACCGGGAGCGAGTCTCGCCGGGTGCTCGCCGTGTTGATGTTCCTGCGCTCCTAACGCCTGCGGCGGGCAAACACACCAGTAACCCGCCCCCCAAACCGGCATGTTTTCCGGCTTCCGCCGCGGCGCCGAGCGGGAGGAGGGTTGGTGTTCCGCGATGCGACGGGAGCGCCGATGAAGACACGGGTTATCCAGGACGGGCCGGATCGATCGAACGGCGGAGCGTCCTCGGAGCACCCGCCCAACCGGGCGAGGCAGGCGATGAACCTCCCGGCGCGCGCCGCACGCTGGAGCGGCCGGCACCGCAAGGTCGCGATCTTCGGCTGGCTCGGGTTCGTCGTCGTCGCGTTCCTGGTCGGGAACATGATCGGCGCCAACCAGCTCACCACGCATCGACCAGTTCACCGGCGAGTCGCACGACGCCGAGAAGGCGCTCGACGACGCCGGCCTGCGGCCGGTCGAGGAGGTCGTGCTGCTGAAGAGCGACACGCTCACCCTCGACGATCCCGAGTTCCAGGCGTGCGGTCGAGGACGTCACCGCCAGCCTGGGGAAGGTTCAGTACGTCGAGGACCTGAAGTCCCCGCTCGACGGAGACACGGAGGTCACCGCCGACCGTCATGCCGCGCTGGTCAACTTCACGATCGCCGGCGACTCGACCGAGGCCAAGGAGCGGGTCGACCCCACCCTCGCGGCGACCGCCGCCGTTCAGGCCGACCACCCCGAGATGGTGATCGAGCAGTTCGGAGGCGCGAGCGCCGAAAAGGCGATCAACGAGACGATCACCGGCGACATCGGCAAGGCGGGGATGCTGTCGCTGCCGATCACGCTGATCATCCTCACGATCACCTTCGGCTCGCTGGTCGCCGCGGGCGTGCCGCTGCTGATCGGGCTCACCTCGGTGCTCGCCGCGCTCGGCCTGGTCGCGATCCCGAGCCTGGCGCTGCCGCTGGACGCGAACGTCAACGCTGTGATCCTGATGATCGGCCTCGCAGTCGGGGTCGACTACTCGCTCTTCTACCTGCGACGGGAGCGCGAGGAGCGCGCCGCCGGGCGCGACCAGGTCTCCGCGCTGGAGGTCGCCGCCGCGACCTCGGGGCGGGCCGTCCTGATCTCCGGGCTCACCGTGCTGGTCGCGATGGCGGGCATGTTCATCAGCGGCGACAAGGCCTTCATCTCGTTTGCCTACGGGACGATGATCGTGGTCGGGATCGCGATGTTCGCCTCGCTGACCGTGCTCCCGGCGATCCTCTCCTGGCTCGGCGACCGGGTCGAGAAGGGGCGGATCCCGTTCCTCGGCCGGCGCCGGCGCCCGGCCGGCGAGTCGCGCTTCTGGACCGCGGTCATCGATCGCGTCACCCGGCGGCCGTGGCTGTCGATCGTGCTCGCCGGCGGAGCGCTGATCGCGCTCTCGATCCCGGCCCTGCACATGAAGACCGTGATCAGCGGCGTCGACGACCTGCCCCAGGACCTCGCCGTGATCCAGACCTACAACCAGGTCAAGGAGGTCTTCCCGAGCGAGGGCGTGACGACGGTCGTCGTGGTCGAGGCCGACGACGTGCGCGCTGGCGACGTCGTCCACCCAGATCACCGCGCTCCAGGATCAGGTCAAGGCGTCCGACTCGTTCCTGCCCGGGACATCGGTACCTACAGCGACGACGGCACCGTCGCCGAGATCGACATCCCGAGCAAGGGCAGCGGCACCGACGCGGCCTCGGCCGCGGCCCTCGACGAGGTCCGCAACCAGATCGTCCCGGCGACGGTCGGTCAGGTGGATGCGACCACGGTCAACGTCAGCGGTGACGCGGCGCAGTCGCAGGACTCCAGGGACCAGTCCAACAGCAGGCTGCCGCTGATCTTCGCCTTCGTGTTCGGATTGGCCTTCCTGCTCCTGCTGGTCACGTTCCGCTCGATCGTGATCCCGATCAAGGCGATCATCCTCAACCTGCTGTCGGTCGGCGCCGCCTACGGGGTCCTGGTCCTGCTGTTCCAGGACGGCCACGGCGAGTCGCTGTTCGGCTTCACTTCCAACGGCGGCGTCGCCTCCTGGCTGCCGCTGTTCCTGTTCGTGATCCTGTTCGGGCTCTCGATGGACTACCACGTGTTCATCCTGTCCCGGGTCCGCGAGGCCTACGACTCCGGGATGAGCACGGGCGAGGCCGTCCGCAGCGCGATCTCGTCCACCGCCGGGACCGTGACCAGCGCCGCCTTCGTCATGTTCGGCGTGTTCGCGGTCTTCGCCACGCTGAGCTTCATCGACCTGAAGGAGCTCGGGGTCGGGCTGGCCGTCGCGGTGCTGATCGACGCGACCATCATCCGCGGCGTGCTGCTGCCGGCGTCGATGAAGGTGCTCGGCGACTGGAACTGGTACCTGCCGAGCTGGCTCGAGTGGCTGCCCCGCATGGGCTCGGAAACCCCGGATCTCCCCGACCCGCCCCCGGCGGATGAGCCCGGGGCAGAGGAGCCGAGCGAGCCGCCGAAGCCTGTGCCGGTGCCCGTCTGATGGCGCTGATCGAGGTCGAGCACCTCACGAAGCACTTCGGACCGGTGCGGGCGGTCGATGACCTCAGCTTCTCGATCGAGACCGGCACGATCGCCGGCTTCCTCGGGCCCAACGGCTCCGGGAAGACGACGACCCTGCGCTCGTTGCTGGGCCTGGTGACGCCGACGTCCGGCACCGCGACGATCTCCGGCCGTCCCTACGGCGAGCTCGATGACCCGCTCCACGAGGTCGGGGTGATGCTGGAGGCGAGTGCGCATCCCGGCCGGACGGCACGCAACCACCTGCGGATCGCGGCCGCCGAGGCCCGCATGCCGCGCTCCCGCGCCGACGAGCTGCTCGAGCTCGTCGATCTCGACGACGCGGCAAGCCGCAGGATCGGCCAGTTCTCGCTCGGCATGCGCCAGCGCCTCGGCCTCGCCACGGCGCTGGTCGGCGATCCCGAGATCCTCGTTCTCGACGAGCCCGCGAACGGCCTCGACCCCGAGGGTGTCCGCTGGCTGCGCGGCTTCCTGAGGGAGCTGGCGCGCGAGGGGCGGACGATCCTGCTCTCCAGCCACGTGCTCGCCGAGGTCGCACAGACGGTCGACGAGGTGGTCGTGATCAGCAAGGGCCAGCTGGTCGCCCACGCTCCGCTCGACGAGCTGACCGCGAACGGCAACACTGGCCGGGTCCGGCTGCGCTCTCCCGAGCTCGCGCGGCTGACCCAGGTCCTGGCCGACGGCGGGATGCAGACGCACCCCAACGGCGACGACGTGCTCACGGTCTCCGGCGCCAGCCAGGAGGCGATCGGCCAGCTCGCCTTCGACAACCGGATCGTTCTCTATGAGATCGCGGGCGAGGGCTCGAGCCTCGAAGAGGTCTTCATGCACCTGACGACGCCCGATGAGGAGGTCGCACCATGACCGCGCTGATCCGGTCCGAGTTGATCGCGGTGCGAACCCTGCGCACGACCTACATCGTGCCGATCGCGCTGCTGGGGCTGGTCGGATTGATCGTCGGGGCCTCGATGGCGGAAGCCGGCGACCCCGGAACGACCACGCCGGACGAGCTGCGCGAGCCGCTCGTGATCACCGCCGGGATCATGAGCGCGGTCTTCGTCGCGGTCTTCGCCGTCATCCGGGTCGGCGGCGAGTACCGCTACGAGACGATCAGCCACCGCTTCCTGGCCGGATCGCGGTTGCGGGTCCTGGTCGCGAAGCTCGTCACCTACGCGGCCCTGGCGGCCGTCGTCTCCCTGTTCGCGATCGGTCTCGGACTGGCGATCGCCGCGCCCGTGGTGGCGTCGAAGGACCTGACCCTCGGCTACTCCGGGGCGGAGGTCCTGCAGCTGTTCGGCAGCGTCCTGCTGGGCGCGATGCTGTTCGCTGCGCTCGGGGTCGCGATCACCTTCATCTGCCGCAGCCAGCCGGCCGCGCTGCTGGTCGTGATCGGACTCTTCCCGGCCGAGAAGGTGCTCGGCATCCTGCTCGACGAGAACGCCTCCTACATGCCCTACGGGCTCCTGCAGTCGCTGCTCGACCAGGGAAACGCGTCGCCGCTCGCCGGAGCGGTCCTGCTCACCGCGGTGACCGCGGGGACCTGCGCGGTCGCCTGGGCACTGCTCGAGCGCCGCGACGTGACCTGAGCGCTCAGGCGCTCAGTCGGTCCACCATTCAGGCACGATCTCGGCGTCGCCCTTGATCCGCTCGCCGAAGGCGATCAGCTCGAGTCCCTCGGGCCCGGCCTCGAAGGCGCGCACGACCTCGGGCGCGACTCGGATCGCGTCCCGGGGGCCGACGTCGGCGATCTCGTCGTCGAGGCGCACGCGCCCGGACCCGGAGAGCACGACGTAGACCTCCTCGGCCGCGCGGTGGCGATGGCCGAAGGCCTGCCGCGCGCCGGGCCGCAGCCGGTGGTGGCTGAGCCCGATCCCGACGGCGCCCAGGTCGTCGCTGGCGAAGCGCGCCTCGCCGACCTCCGAGAATCCGTGTTTGGCGGCCGCGTCCTCGGAGTCGGCCAGGTTCCGGATCGCGAACGGCTCCCCGCCGTCCCCGGCCCGCACCGGGCCCTTGCCGCCGAGCAGCTCGAGCTCGATCATCTCGCCGGCGGCGGTCAGCTCCCGCGCGGCGGCGACCTCGTCGGAGCCCTTGATGGCCTCGATCGTCGCCTCCAGTTCGGCGCGGCTGCGCCACAGCTCGGTCACCCAGATCGCGGCCGGGTCGGCGGTCTCGTGGCTGACGAGGTAGAGCTCGCAACCGGGGTCGTCGCCGAGCTTCTCGGCCGCGGCGAGCAGGAGCTCGGCCAGTTCGTCGGACTTTCCCTCGCGGGCGGTCATCTTCGCGTAACGCGCTACTTGGCTCATGTCGCCAAAGTTACGCCCGCGACCCGTCGAGGTATTGGAAGAAACCGACAGATGCGCGAGACCGACGACGACACCCGGGGGATCCTGCGGCCGGAGATGGGCGGGGCCCACTTCGAGCTCACGCGGCGTGCCGCCGCGCCCGAGCTCCTCGGGCACGTCGCCCGCCACTGGATCGTCCGCTGGGACCTCGGTCCCGGCGGCCGGTTCGAGCAGGAGATCCTCCCGCATCCCTGCGTCAACCTCTCCAGCGAGCCGGGCCTGATCGCGGTCTACGGGATCCCGCTCGGCCGCTCCCGCCACGCGATCGAGGGCTCGGGGATGGTGGTGGGGACGAAGTTCCGGCCCGGCGGCTTCGCCGGCTTCGTCGACGGCCCCGTGAGCGAGATCAGCGGCCGGATCGTCGGCCTGCCCGAGCTCTTCGGCTCCGCCGGGATCCATCTCGAGCGCGAACTGGCGGACGCCGCCGGAGACCCCGACGCCCATCTGCGGCTGGTCGAGGACTTCCTGCGCGAGCGCCTGCCGGAGCCCGACCCGCGGTACGAGCTCGTGCGGGCCGCGGTCGCGGACATGCTCTCCTCGCCGCCGTCGACGACGGTCGCGGAGCTCGCCGACCGCCAGGCGGTCTCGCCGCGGACCCTCCAGCGCCTCTTCCGCGACTACGTCGGGGTGAGCCCGAAGTGGGTGCTCAAGCGCTACCGGATGCACGAGGCGGCCGAGCGAATCGCCGCCGGTGAGACCGACGGCGGCGCCGAGCTCGCGCTCGACCTCGGCTACTTCGACCAGGCGCACTTCATCCGCGACTTCACCGCCCAGATCGGCAGCTCGCCCGGCGCCTACGCGCGCGCCTGCGCCGCCGCCGCCGGGCGCCCGGTCCCGGCGCTTGCCGCGACGGCCGCGTAGCGGGCTCTGCGATTCTGAGCCGGTGCGACTGCTGGTCGACGGCATGAACGTGATCGGAACCCGGCCCGACGGCTGGTGGCGCGATCGCGACGCCGCGATGGCGCGGCTGGTGGACAGGCTCGAGCGCTGGTCGGCGGCGAGCGGCGACGACATCACCGTGGTCTTCGAGCGCAAGCCGCGACCGGCGATCGTCTCGCCGCTGGTCGAGATCGCACACGCGCCGAAGCCGGGCCCGAACGCCGCCGACCACGAGATCGTGAGGCGCGTGCGCGCCGACCCGAACCCGCGCTCGATCCGGGTGGTGACCTCCGACCACATGCTCAGCGATCTGGTGCACGGGCTCGGCGCGACGGTCGAGCCCGCGGCGGGCTTTCGCGACCGCATCGAATCGGCCTGACCGAGGGGCCGATCGCGGCTAGGCTCGGGGGATGGCCTGGCCAGACACCCGGCTCGCGCGCCTGCTCGGGGTCCGATACCCGCTGATCCAGGCGCCGATGGCGGGCGTCAACACGCCGGAGCTCGTCGCCGCGGTGTCGAACGCGGGCGGCCTGGGCTCGCTCGGCGGTGCGGCGCTTCAGCCGGACGCCCTGCGCGAGCAGATCGCCGAGGTCCACCGCCTGACCGACGCGCCGTTCGCGGTCAACCTGTTCGCGCCGCTCGCGCCCGCGGAGGCGCCGGACACGGTCGCGGCGATGCTCGAGCGGCTCGCCCCGAGGCGGGAGCGCCTCGGCCTCGGGCCGGGCAGCCCTCCGCCGCCGTACCCGTCGCCGTTCGAGCGTCAGCTCGAGGTCCTCCTCGAACGGCCGCCCCCGGTCTTCAGCATCACGTTCGGCCTGCCGCCGGCCGACGCGCTGACCGCGCTGAGGGACGCCGGGATGACCGTGATCGCCACCGCGACCACCGCCGGGGAGGCGGCGAGCGCCGAGGACGTGGGCTGCGATGCCGTCGTCGCCCAGGGCAGCGAGGCGGGCGGCCACCGCGGCACGTTCGCGGCCGACTTCGAGGCCGGGCTGGTGGGGACGATGGCGCTCGTGCCACAGGTCAGCGACCGGGTGGAGCTGCCGGTGATCGCGGCCGGCGGGATCATGGACGGGCGCGGGATCGCCGCCGCGACGATGCTGGGGGCCGACGGGGTCCAGATGGGCACGGCGTTCATCGGCTGCGAGGAGACGCAGGCGCCGCCGGCATACGTGGCCGTCGCTGGCCGCGTCCGCCGACGGTGACACGACGATCACCCGCGCGTTCACCGGCCGCCCGGCGCGCGCGCTGCGCACGGCGTGGAGCGAGGAGGTCGAGCGCGAGGACGTCCGGGTACCGCCCTATCCAGTCCAGGCGATGCTGCTCGCCGAGCTGCGCGAGGCCGGGCTCGAGCGCGATGAGCCCGAGATGGTGATGCGGCTCGCGGGACAGGGCGCCCCGCTGATCCGCCGTACCACGGCGCCGGCGCTGGTCGCCGAGCTCGTCGCCGAGGCCGAGTCGGCGCTCAGCTAGTCCTTCAGGCCTCGAACAGCACCAGCGGCCCGGGGGCGTGGCGGCGTTCGATCGCCAGAAGCCGCATCTTCGTGCGCGTCCCGCCCGGAGCCGAGAAGCCGCCCAGGCCGCCGTCGGCCGCGACCACGCGGTGGCAGGGGACGACGATGGGAAGCCGGTTTCGCCCCAGCGCCTGGCCGACCTCGCGCGCCTCGCGCGGGGCGCCGATCCGGCTCGCGATCTCGCCGTAGGTGAGCGTCTCGCCCACGGGGATCCCTCGCGTTGCCTCCGTCACCCGCCGGTCGAACGGCCCGACGCCCTCGAGGTCCAGCTCGACCGCGGCGAGATCGACGCGCTCCCCGGCGAGCAGGGAGGCGATCCCCTCGATCGCGTCCGCGATCTCGGCGGGCGGCTCGAGCTCGAGGGCGCCGGGCGCGCTGCGGCGCAACCGGGCTCTCGTGGTCGCGTCCCTGGCATGGGGGAACGAGACGGCGCGCAGCCCGCGCTCGCTCCAGGCGACGCCCATCCGCCCGAGCTCGGTCTCGAACAAAGCGATTGCGTTTGCGGCCTCGGTCATCTCATTCAGTAAACGACGAAGGGCGGACGTTCGTGAGTTCATACTCGGCCCGGTGACCGCCGCCGGCGAGGAGATCCTGAACCGGGCGCGAGCGGTGCCGGCCGGCTTCGTGGCGAGCTACGGCGACCTAGCGCCGGGCGCGCCGCGGGCGGCGGGACAGGCGCTGGCGGCCTGCGAGGACCCCGGGGTCCCCTGGCACCGGGTCGTGCGCGCGGATGGCTCGCTCGCCAAGGGTGCGCGCCAGCGGCGCCTGCTCGAGGCCGAGGGAGTGCCGTTCCGCGGGTCCCGAGTTCGTATGGATCTTGTGCGCGTTCCCGCCGAGGCCCTCGACCAGCTCGTCGCGCGCGTCTAGAATCCCCGCGCGGATGCTGGGGGGTACGGCCTCATTGCGCGGGTGGGCGCTCGCGTCGCTGATGGCGGCGGCGCTCGCGCTGCTGCTCGCCGGCGAGGCGCGGGGCGCGATCCGTACGGCGCCGTTGGGTGATTTCGACCTCCCGGTCCACGTCGAGAACGCTCCGGGCGAGCCGAACCTGCTGTTCGTGGTCGAGCGCGCGGGGCGGGTCCAGGTCCTCGACCGCGAGGTCGCGACCGGGGTGCCGTTCCTCGACATCAGCTCCTACGTCCTCGGCTCGCCCGACAGCGGTGCGAGCGGCGAGCAGGGCCTGACCTCGATCGCCTTCGCCCCGGACTACGAGACGTCGGGCCGCTTCTACGTCTGCTTCACGAACCTGTCGGGCGCCGTCGAGATCGACGAGTTCACCCGCTCGGCAGGCTCACCGCTGCGGGCCGACCGCAGCTCCCGCCGCCGGGTGCTGAAGATCCCGCATCCCGGGAGCCAGTACCACAACGGCGGCCTGCTCCAGTTCGGGCCCGACGGCCTGCTCTACCTCGGGACCGGCGACGGGGCCACCGGGGGCGCGCCGGCGCCCGACCTCAGCAACCTGCTCGGCAAGCTGCTGCGCATCGATCCTCGCCAGAGCGGCACCGATCCGTACAGCGTCCCCGCGAGCAACCCCTACGTCGGCCGGGCCGGTCGCGACGAGATCTACTCCTCCGGCCTCCGCAATCCGTGGCGGTTCTCGTTCGACGGCAACCGGATCGCGATCGGCGACGTCGGCCAGGACACGTTCGAGGAGATCAACTATCTCTCGCTCCCGGCGGCCGCGGGGGCCAACTTCGGCTGGCCGGAGTACGAGGGCAACTCGCTGTTCAACCCGGGGCTCCCCGGCTCCCATCCGGTGACCTTCCCGGTCCGGACCTACCGGCACGACGGGGGCGCCTGCGCGGTCACCGGCGGCTTCGTGGTCAGGGATCCCAACCTCCCGTCGCTCTTGGGGCGCTACCTCTACGGCGACTTCTGCCGCGGCTGGCTGCGGAGCTTCGTCCCGCAGCTCCAGCCGCCGGGGGCGACCGACAACCGCCCCGTCGGCCTCGTGCGGCCGCAGATCACGAGCTTCGGGGAGGGCGCCGGACGGCGGATCTACCTCGCCCAGTACTCGGGCGAGGTCTCGAGGCTGATCGAGACCCCCTAGCCGGCGGGCGGCTTCGGGCGCAGGCGCCGCCTCCGCCTCGTGCTCGCGGAAGAAGTCGACCATCACCTCTGCGTAGTCCCCGAACTTGGGCGGCACGAGGCCGTGCGGGGCCAGCAGGTCGACGGTCCGGCGGGCGTCGTAGACGACCGGGTGGTTGAGGTACGCGATCGACTCCGCCGGGATGCCCTCGAACAGCTCGCGGACCCGCTGCACCCGCAGGGAGCGCTCCACGAGCGCGGCCGGGACCCGGCCGCGAGGGGCGCGTCCCGCGTAGGTGTGTGAGAGCAGGTCGACGAGCTCCGCCGCGGTCATCGGGTCCGGGTCGACCAGGTGCAGGGTCTGCCCGAGGGTCGCCTCGTCGCCCGCCGCCGCGACCATCGCGGCCACCACGTAGTCGACCGGGACGACGTTGAAGGCCGCCTCCGAGCGGCCGAACTGCGGCATCGCCCGGCCCATCCGCTCCGCGCGGGAGAGGGCGCGGAGGATGTAGTACGGGCCGTCGAACTTCTCGGTCTCGCCGGTGCGCGAGTCGCCGACCACGATCGCCGGCCGCAGGATCGTCGTCGGGACCTGGTCGAGGACATCGCGGACCCAGACCTCGGCCTGGAACTTGGTCGACTCGTAGTGGTTCTTGAACCCCTGGCCCATGACCAGCTCGTGCTCGTAGACGATCCCGGTGCGCCGCCCGGCGACGTAGGCGGTGCTGACGTAGGCGAGCCGCTCGAGTCCCTCGCAGGCGAGGCAGAGGTCGAGCACGTTGCCCGTGCCGTCGACGTTGACCCGCTGGGCGACCTCCAGCGGCACGGCGAGGTCGTAGATCGCGGCGAGGTGGAAGACGCGCCGGGTCTCCGCCCGCAGGCGCTCGTAGTCGTCGGGCTCGAGCCCGAGGCGGCGGTCGGTGATGTCGCCCGCGAGCAGCTCGATTCGCTCGCCGCCGATCGTCTCGGCGACCGCGCGCGCCGTGTCGAGCATCCGCGGCTCGACCAGCGCCGTCACCCGCAGCTCGGGATCCGCCGCGAGCAGGGCGGCGATCAGGCGGCGGCCGATGAACCCGGGGAAGCCGGTGACGAGGTCGCTCATCGCGGCGGGATCATGCCGGTTCGGGCCGCGCCCTGCGATCCTGGGGCGTGCGACCGTGAGCTCAGGCGCCGACGAGAACGAAACCCACGACGCCACCCGCCGCACCTGGCTGGCGCTCGAGCGCACTGAACTCGCCTGGTGGCGGACCGGGCTCACCGCGCTCGCGGTCGGGATCGGGATCGGACGGGTCGTGCCGGAGCTGGATGACTCCGAGACCCAGTGGCCGTTCGTGGTCGTCGGCGTCGCCTTCGCCCTCTACGGGGTCGCGATGATCGCCTACGGCTCCGTTCGCGAGCGCTATCTGGCCGCCGACCTCGAGCGCGGCCGGCGCCGGCTCTCCGAGTCGAACCTCGACTTCGCGCTCGCCGCGTTCGGGGTGGTCCTCGGGGTGGCGACCGCGTTGCTGATCGCCTTCGCCTGACGGGTCAGCGCGGGGGGCCCGCCGACGGGCCGCGCGCGCGATGCGCCCGCAGGTGCTCGCCGGCGATCGCGCCGGCCGTGGCGGTGGCCATCAGAACCATCCCGATCACGGTGGTCCAGGAGGCGAGGATGAACGCGATCCCGATCGCGCCGTATTCGTCCGCGGCGTCGGTGAGCAGGCCGGGCATCAGGAGCACCGAACCGACCTCGACGGCGCTCAGCCCGATCGCGGTCAGGACCGCGGTCGGCACCAGGTCCCGCCACGGGATCCGGCGCGCGACGAGCATGTAGGGGGTCAGCAGCCAGAGCCCGCATCCGAGCGCGATGGAGAGCAGGACCGCGAGCACGCCGTCGAAGAGTCCGACGACCACGGGCTGAACGCTGATCCAGACGAGGAAGGCCCCCAGCCAGAGGAGGCCCCAGTGCGAGTCGCGTACGCCGCGCCGGTCGAGCATCCAGGAGCGCTCGTAGAGGCGCTGCACGGCCCGCGTGAACGCCAGTGCCGAAAGCACGAGCACGACGAACCCGGCCACCTGGACCCCCTGGCGGACATCCGAGGGCGGCGCGAACACGGCTTCGACCGCGCTCCGCGCGCTGCCCTCGAGGTCGAAGCGCTCGACGACGCCGCCGGCGAGGTCCCTGCCGTCCGCGGTCGGGACGAAGGCGCTGGCGACGATCAGTAGCGGGAAGAGCGCCGTGAACGCCTGCGCTCCGATCACCATCCCGCGGTCGACGCCCTCGATCGCCGCCAGCCGCCGCAGCCAGGCGTAGACCGGCTCCGGGGTGATCTCGCGCAGGCGCGCGAGCGCTTCGGCCAGGACGCTCCTTGCCCGTTGCACGCCGCGACCCTAGAGGTCGGCGCCACGAAGGCGAGTTTGTGACCTCCTGGGTCACAACCCGCCGCGGTCTCGCGTGGTCCGCGCTACGCGGCGTCGTACGCGGGCTCGCCGCGGCCCGAGTCGCGCTCCGGGTCGCGCTCCTGCGCCTCCTCGCCCTCGCCCTCGGCCGCAGCGGCGGCCTTGGCCTCCGGCTGGAGGACGGTGAACGCGACGACGAGGGCCGCGACGACGAGCAGCGCGCCGATCAGGAAGGCGATGTGGTAGCCGCTGGTCAGCGCCGACGCCGTCGACTCGCCGTCCGCGATCAGGTTGTC
Source organism: uncultured Solirubrobacterales bacterium (assembly GCA_963729065.1). GTDB lineage: Bacteria > Actinomycetota > Thermoleophilia > Solirubrobacterales > 70-9 > WHSW01. The sequence goes on along the minus strand of CAVSMS010000030.1, from coordinate 706 downwards.
GCTGCGGGTCGTCGCCAGGGTCGCCAGGACCGCGAGACCGATCGCCCCGCCGATCTGAGCCGACGTGTTGACCAGCCCGGAGGCGAGGCCCGCGTCGGCCCGGGTTGCGCCCGACATCGCGAGCGACATCAGCGCCGGGAACGAGACCCCGATCCCGAAGCCGAGCAGGATCATCACCGGCAGGATGTCCGCGACGTAGGTGCCGCCGACCCCGGCCCGCGTGAACAGGGCCAGCGAGATCGCGACCAGCACCATGCCGGAGATCAGCGAGCGGCGGGCACCGAAGCGCATGATCAGCGGCTCGGCGTACCGCACCGAGAGCGTTGCCATGATCAGGGTCCCAGGCAAGAACGCGAGCCCGATCTCGATCGGGTCGTAGCCGAGGATCTCCTGCATGTACAGCGACCCCATGAAGAAGGTCGCGAACATGCCGGCGACGAGCAGCGCCTCGACCACGTTGGCGCCGGAGACGTTGCGCGAGCGGAAGATCCGCAGCGGCATGATCGGGTTCGCGGCCTTTGCTTCGCGGACGACGAACCCGATCAGCAGCGCCAGGGAGACGGCTCCGAGGCCGAGCGTCTGCGGATCGGTCCAGCCCTGCTCTGCCGCGGGCTTGACGATCGTGTACACGCCGAGCATCAGCGAGGTGGTGATCAGCAGCGCGCCGGGCGTGTCGGCGCCCTTGTCGAGGCCGATGCCCTGGTCG
>CAVSMS010000029.1:0-34398 GCA_963729065.1 uncultured Solirubrobacterales bacterium | reverse complement strand
TCCGCCGCCGCAGCCGCGCATCCGCAATCGCCGGCGGCGTCCAGCCATCATCGACCGGGTTGACCGTCACTCCCGGCGGGACGATCTCATCGATCCGGTCGAGGACGTCCTGGGAGAGCCGGATTTCGGCGGCCGGGAGCTGCGACTCCAGCTGCTCCATCGTCCGTGGGCCGATGATCGGCGCGGTCACCGCCGGATGCTCGAGCAGGAAGGCGAGCGACATCTCGATCAGCGAGAGGCCAGCCTCCTCGGCGAGCTCCGCCAGCGCGTCGGCGGCCTCAAGCTTCGCCTGGTTCCCCGGGATCGACATGTCGTATCGGTCGGGAACCATCACCGAGCGGCGAGACTCGGGGACCTCGCGGTCCTTGCGGTAGCTGGCCGGTGAGCCAGCCGCCGGCGAGCGGGCTCCAGGGAAGGACGCCGATCCCGTAGCGCTCGCAGGTGGGGAGCAGGTCGCGCTCGATCGCACGGACGAGGATCGAGTACGGCGGCTGCTCGGTCACGAACCGCTCGCGGCCGCGCTTCTCGGCCACCCATTGCGCCTCGACCATGGCCGAGGGCGGGAAGGTCGAGGAGCCGATGTAGCGGACCTTGCCGGCGTGGACGAGGTCGTCCAGCGCGCCGAGGGTCTCGTCGATGTCGGTGTCGAGCTCGGGGCGGTGGATCTGGTAGAGGTCGATCCAGTCGGTGCGCAGGCGCCGGAGCGAGTTGTCGACCTCCTGGACGATCCATCGCCGAGAGTTCCCGAACTGGTTCGGATCGTCGTCGTCCATCTTGCCGTGGACCTTCGTCGCCAGGAAGACCTGATCGCGCTTGGTCTCCAGCGCCTTGCCGACGATCTCCTCCGACTCGCCGCGCGAGTAGACGTCGGCGGTGTCGATGAAGTTGATCCCCGCGTCGAGCGCCGCGTGGATAATCCGGATCGACTCCGCGTGATCCGGTTCCCCCCAGGCCCCGAACATCATCGCCCCGAGACAGAGCGGGCTTACCTGGACACCGGTGTGAGCGAGCTGGCGGGTCTGCATGAGTCGATGGTAGGGAGGGACGGTTCGCGGCTCGGTGGGACGGCGGGCGAGTGGCGGCCGATAGGCTCGGCAGCGCATGGCGACGACCGAGGAGAGCGCCAGCGCCGAGGGTGGCGATTCGCCGCCGAAGGGCGGGCCGGTCCACGGCGGCAAGCTCGTCGCACGCGCGCTTGCCGACCGCGGCGTCTCGAAGCTCTTCACCCTCTCGGGCGGGCACCTGTTCTCGATCTACGACGGCTGCGTGGCCGACGGGATCGACATCATCGACACGCGCCACGAACAGTCGGCGGCGTGGGCGGCCGAGGGCTACGCGAAGGCGACCCGCAAGCCCGGCGTCGCGGCGCTGACCGCCGGGCCGGGGGTCACCAACGGGATGAGCGCCCTGGCCGGGGCGAAGTTCAACCGCTCGCCGCTCGTGGTGCTGGGCGGGCGAGCACCCGAGATGCGGTGGGGCTCGGGCAGCCTCCAGGAGATCGACCACCTGCCGTTCGTCTCGCCGGTAACGAAGTCGGCCGAGACGGTCAAGGAGACCGGCGAGATCGCCGCCGCCACCTCGCGCGCGATCGATACCGCGCTTCGCGGCCCCACTGGCCCCACCTACGTCGACTACCCGCTCGACGTCGTCTTCATGGAGGGCGAGGGCGAGCCGGAGCCCAAGCCGACCTTCGCGCCGACCGAGGCCGACGGGGTGGAGGAGGCTGCCGCGGCGCTCGCCGGCGCCGAGCGCCCGGTGATCATGGCCGGCACCGGCGTCTACTGGTCGCACGGCGAGGGCGAGCTGCAGCAGCTCGCCGAGGAGCTCGGGATCCCGGTCTTCCTCAACGGCATGGGTCGGGGGTGCCTGCCCGCCGACCACGACCTCTGCTTCTCGCGCGCCCGCGGCCAGGGGCTGAAGGAAGCCGACGTCGCTGTCGTCGTCGGCGTGCCGCTCGACTTCCGCCTCGGCTTCGGCAACAGCTTCGGCGAGGAGACGAAGCTGATCTGGATGGACGAGTCGCCGAACGAGCTGACCGCGAACCGCAAGCCCGACTTCGAGCTCGTCGGCGCGATCGGGGTGACGCTGGCGGCGCTGCGGGTCGCCGCGGTCAGCGCCGGCGCCTCGCGCGACCGGACCCGCCCGTGGGTCGAGTCGCTGCGCTCAACCGAGGACGAAAAGCGCGCCGGCGAGGCCGACGAGCTCGCCGACGACCGCGCCCCGCTTCACCCGCTGCGGATCTACGGCGAGCTCGCCCAGATGCTCGACCGCGACGCGATCGTGATCGGCGACGGCGGCGACTTCGTCTCCTACGCCGGCCGCGTCGTCAACACCTACGAGCCCGGCTGCTGGATGGACCCCGGCCCCTACGGCTGCCTCGGCGCCGGCCCCGGCCAGGCGATCGGCGCCAAGACCGCCTTCCCCGACCGCCAGGTCGTCTGCCTGCTCGGCGACGGCGCCTTCGGCTTCTCCGGCCTCGAGTTCGACACGATGGTCCGCCACGGCCTCCCGGTCGTCGGGATCATCGGCAACAACGGCATCTGGGCGCTCGAGTACCACCCGATGCGGTTCCTGTACGGGTACGAGGTGGCGGCGTCGCTGCGGCCGGCGACGCGGTATGACGAGGTCGTGAAGGCGCTCGGCGGGCATGGGGAGCTGGTGCGGCATCCGAGCGAGCTGCAGCCGGCGCTGGAGCGGGCGTTTGCGAGCGGGAAGCCGGCGCTGGTGAATGTGTTGACGGATCCTGAGGTGGTGTATCCGCGGAAGGCCGTGTTGGCGTAGGTGCGGACGTACTTCGTCCTGGCCGACGACTTCTCGACAACGAACGGACATGCCGCGGCTCTTCGTCAATCTCGCCGGCGCGGACCAAGCGGTGGCAGCCTCCGCAAGTCGAGGCTTGGCCCAGGAGCCGCATCGAAGACGGACGACCAGACGCCGGCGACATTCCCAAACTCGCCGATCGGCGCTTATCGAGCCGTACAACGAGGACGTCAAGCGGCGGCTGAGTACGCAGGATGAGCCGGCGCGGGCTCAGCCCGAGGGTTGCTTCGGCGATCCACAACACGATTGCATGCGTCGACCTAAGCGCCGGAGCTGGCCGAGCGACTCCGGCGCCTGCTCGACCGCCTGGAATCCGTAATCCGCGGCTGACCCGACCGATGCGTCAGCCGGGGGGAAGCCGACCCACCCTTCGTACCCGACGCTCGCCCAGCACGGTCATCGTCACCCCGGCGGCAGCCGCTTCTCCATGAACGCCAGCGCCTCGGCCTCCGCCGCCGAGGTGATCCCGACGTGGTCGACGCCCTCGTACTTGGAGTAGGTGACCTGGTCGCCCAGGGCGACGAGCTCGTCGTTGAGCCAGTCGGTGGTGAACGGGAAGACCGTGTCGTCGGCGGTGCCCTGGAGGATCAGGATCGGGGCCTTCGTGGTGACGGCCGGGTTGTTCTCCCTGAGGACGTCGAGCAGCGGGGTGAGGTCGGAGCCGTCGCGCTGCATCTCCGAGGGCGGGATGCCGCCGTATGAGTCCGGCCTGGCCGAGCTGGTCGAGGCAGACCTGGTCGATCGTCGGGTAGGGCGCCAGCGCCTGGTCCGAGAGGAACGCGGGGACGTTCAGCTGCGGCGACTCGACCTCGGCGCCGCGGATGATCATCGCGACGAGCGCGCTCAGCGTGCTCGGCGAGGTCAGCGCCGGGAGCAGGTTGGCCTGCTCGGCGATGTGCGAGGCGGGCGCGTAGGCGACCGTCCCGCGGAGCTTCAGCTTCGGCGCGAACTTCTGCGCGTCGGGGCCCGCGGCCCACAGCGCCGCGTGGCCGCCCTGCGAGTGGCCGGCGATCAGGTACTTCTTGCCGATGTCAAGGCCGAGGTCACGGGCGGCGCTGACGATGTCGACGACGCTGCGGCCCGCGGGCTTGCCGATCAGATAGGGGTGGACCTCCTTCGGGGTGCCGAGGCCGCGGTAGTCGGTGCGCACGACGGCGTAGCCGGCCTTGACCCACTCCTCGACCTGCGGGTCGATGTAGGTGACGCCGCCCGCCATCGATGCTGCCGGCGGGGATCCGGCTGGGGGCGCAGGAGTCGGCGATCCCGGTCGTGCCGTGGGCGAAGGTGATCACCGGCCAGCCCTTCTTCGGCGGCTTGCCCTTCGGGACGCTGACCGCGCCGGACACGGCGGCGGCCTTGCGCTTGTCGGTCGCCGAGGTGTAGAGGACGAGCGTGTTCGACTTCGCGGCGTCGACCTCCATCAGGCCCTTCGCCTTGCGCTGCCAGATCAGCTCGCCGGCGCCCTTCGGCAGGTGCTTGGGCGGGTCATAGAACGCCGCGCCCTTCGGGCCCTTGACCGGCTCGGTCGCCGCGCCGGCTGAGCCGGCGAAGGCCGCCGCTGCGCAGAGCGCGAGCGCGGTCGCCACGGTGAGTCTGCATCGTTTCCGTGCAGAGGTGAGCGCGGTCTGGTGCAAGGGTCCCCTCCTCGTCTCTGGTTCCTGCCGCCACCAAGCTCTGACAGAGCGCCATCAGCAGGGCCTAAATCGGTGGCTCACGGGCCGGGTTCGCGGACCAGCATCGCGAGCACGCTTGGATTCACCTCCACCGCCACGGGCTCGGATGTTCCCGCCGCGCCTTCCCGGACGGCTGCGGCGCTCGCCTCCGCACTCGAGCGCGAGCCCGCCCGCGACCACGACCAGCACGTCGTCCACCAGCCGCCACTCGGGCCAGCACCTCGCCCTCCGATGTGATCCGCCCGGCGAAGTCGCCGCCCGGCGATTCGCGTACGACCATCCGTCGAAAGCCCGCAGCTCGGAGCCCGGCGACCAGGGCGGCCTCGAGGTCGCTCTGCAGGTCCGGCGGCGGGCTCGCCTCGGAGCTCGGCCGGCGAAGCGGATCGCCGGGCGGCAGGCGAGGAGCGCGGGTGGGGGGCAGCTGCGTTCGAGCGAGATGACGACGAATGAGAACGGGGCGAGCAGATCGCGCTCCGGATCGATCCCCGCCTGGGCGAGCGCCGCCGATCCCCGTCGCAGCGCCGGCGCGAGCTCGGGGTAGGACGCGCCGAGATCGAGCGCCGGGAGCGTCCGCGCCGGATCCTGCGCCGAGACCCGCACCGCAACATCCGAATCGAGCCGCTCGCCACCCAAGGCCATGCCCCCGGCCGCAACCGTCCCCCCGCCGGCCCCCGCCAACGCCAGCGCCCCCGCGAACACCGCCAGGATGCCGAGCAGCGCCGCCACGCTTCGCCGGCGCCTCTACGGCGCCAGTACGACCTTGGTCGCCTCGCGCCGGTCGAACAGCTCGTAGGCCTTGGGCGCCTCGTCGAGGCTCATCCGGTGGCTGATCAGCTCGGCCGGGTGCAGCTCGCCGGCGGCGATCATCGCCAGCAGCAGCTCGCGGTCGTTGATCGGGTCGCCCATGGCGAAGCGCAGCGAGAGCTCGGCCTCGAACATCCGGCCCGCGTCGAGCGCGTAGTCGGGCTCGAAGTGGGCGCCGACGACGCAGACCGTGCCGCGACCGCGCGCGAGGGCGAAGGCGGCGTCGAGGGCGGGCTTCGCCCCGGCCGCCTCGATCACCACATCTGCCCCGAGGCCGCCGGTGGCGTCGGCGACCGCGTCCGCCGCGGCCTCCGGGTCGACCGCCTCGGCCCCCAGCCCGGCGGCGAGCTCGCGGCGGGCCTCGATCCCGTCGACCGCGATCACCCGGCGCGCGACCCGGCGCGCGAGCAGGATCGCCATCAGTCCCACGGTTCCGCAGCCGAGCACGGCGACGACGTCGCCCACGTCGACCCCGCCGCGGCGCACCGCGGAGAGCCCGGTCGGGAGCATGTCGGCGACGAACACGGCGTCGTCGTCGGCGACCTCGTCGGGGATCGGCCACAGCGAGCGGTCGGCGTTCGGCGCCCGGACGAGCTCCGCCTGGCCGCCGTCGAGCCGCTCGTAGACGCCGCTGTAGCCGAACAGCGCCCGGTTCTCGCACTGCATCGGACGACCGGCGCGGCAGTGGCCGCAGCTGCCGTCGGAGATCATGCTCGCGTTCACGACCCGCTGGCCGGGTCGCACCCCGCGGACGCCGTCGCCGACCTCGCGCACGACCCCGACCCACTCGTGTCCGGGGATCGTCCCGGGCTCGAACCCGGGCGTGAGGCCGTGGTAGGGGAAGAGGTCGGCGCCGCAGATCGCGGTCTTCGTCACCTCGACGATCGCGTCGGTCGGCCCTTCGAGCCGGGGTTCGGGCGCCTCGTCGAGCTCGAGTTGCTCCGCCCCCTGGATCCTGACCACCCTCATCTCGTCACCACCCTCATGCCGGCTGCTCGAGCTCGACCAGGTACCCGTCGGGGTCGACGGCGAAGCAGCGCGCGCCGCCCCACGGCGGCGAGAACGGCTCCGCCAGGAACTCGACCCCGGCGGCCCGCAGGTCCTCGTAGGCGCCGGCGCAGTCGCTGACCTCGAGCACGAGCGCGACCGGGAGCCGGGAGCGGTCCTCGGGGGCGATCATCAGCACCCCGGGCGGTCCTCGGCCTCGTGGCCCTGCTCGGCGAACGAGAGCCGGGTCCCGGCCAGCGCCATGGTCGCGTACGGGGGATCGTCGTAGCTCGCCTCGAGCTCGAACCCGAGCCGGTCGCGGTAGAAGGCCACCGACGCCTCGACGTCGGCGACGGCGAGGATCGCGCCGGCCCGGGTGGTCGCCGGAATCGCCATCAGTGGCGGGTGTGGCCGCCGTCGACGGCGATCATCTGCCCGGTGACCCAGGCCGCCTCCTCGGAGCAGAGGAAGGCGACGGTCGGGGCGATGTCGGCCGACTCGCCTCGGCGCGGGATCGCCTGCAGGCTCTGGACGAAGTCGAACGCCTCCTTGTGTGGGCTGTCGAGCGCGCCCTCGGTCGCCGTCAGACCGGGGGCGACGGCGTTGACGGTGATCCCGCTCCCGCCGACCTCGGTCGCCAGCGCCCGGGTGAAGCTCCAGACACCGCCCTTCGCGGCGACGTAGGCGGCCATGTTCGGTGTCCCCGCGAGCACCGTGTTCGAGGCGATGTTGACGATCCGCCCGTAGCCGGCGTCGCGCATCGGCTCCCAGGCCGCGCGCGTGCACAGGTAGACGCCGGTGAGGTTCGTGTCGATGATCTTCCGCCAGTGCGCGAGGTCGACGTCCTCCCAGGGGATGAAGGGGACGATCGCCGCGTTGTTGACCAGCGCGTCGATCCGGCCGTGCGCGTCGACTACCCCCGCGACCATCGACCCGACCGAGTCCTCGGAGGAGACGTCGACCTCGACCGCCTGCCCGCGCTCGAGCTTCGCCGCCGCCTGCTCGGCGCCCTCGGCGTTTATGTCGGCGACGACCACCGTCGCCCCCTCGGCGTCGAGCTTCTCGGCGATCGCGTAGCCGATCCCCTGCGCGGCCCCGGTGACGACCGCGACGCGATCCTTGAGCTTCATCTCTGCTGCCTCCTCGCTTTCGGTCCTAGTAATGGTCGGGCGCGTGCTTGTAGGACTCCCACGCCTCCATGTCGTGGGTGAAGAAGACCTCCGCGCCGAGCCGTTGCGCCAGGTGCTTGACCTTGCGCAGCGAGACGTAGTTGGCGGTCGGGTCGTTGTGGAAGCCCGGAGATCAGCTCCTTCTCCCAGGTCTCCCGGGTGTAGGTGACGTCGGCCGGGAACAGCATCGGCGCCTGCCCCTCGCGCTCGAGCAGGAGCGAGTAGTGGCCGACCGTGTGGCCGGGCGTGCGCAGGAGCCGGATGCCATCGGCGAAGTCGAACTCCTCGCCCTCCAGCCATCGGTAGACCGAGTCCGGGCGGTGAAACACCTTGTCGGCGTAGCCGAGGCGCTCGAACGGCTCCGGCACGAGGCAGTGGCGAAGGTCCTCCTTGGCGACCCAGGTCACCGCGTCGGGCAGGTGGCGCTGGCCGCCGACGTGATCGAAGTGAAGGTGGGAGTTGATCACCGCGGTCACATCGGCGGGTGCGAAGCCGCAGAGCTCGAGCTGCGCCGGGATCGTCTGCTCGTCGGTCTGCTCGGGCAGCTCGAAGGCGAGGAACTCCTCCACCGTTTCCTTGTCGAAGCCCGAGTCGAACAGGAAGAGCCCGTCGGTGTGCTCGATCAGCACGCTGTAGACCGGGAAGCGGACCGGGTTGCCGCTGTCGATGTTCCACATGATGTGCGAGCGGTCGATCACCAGCGACCCGGAGTCGAGGAAGCGGACGCGTTCTACACCCATCTCGACCTCGCCCCTCAGACGTCCTGGCCGTCGAGCGTCTTGCGGACCGCGACCAGCGCCGCGCGCCCGCTTCGCCGGCAGCTCGGCGAGCTCGTCCTCGGAGTAGTCGAAGAGCCCGCCGCCGGTCTTGATCCCGAGCTTGCCCTCGCCGGTCAGCTTGGTCACCGTCTCCGAGACCCCGGGCTCGGTCGAGAGGTCGGAGTTGAGATAGCCGGCGACGCTCTCGTAGATGTCGAGCCCGGCGACGTCGAGCAGCTGCATCGGCGGGATCACCGCGAGCTTGTAGCCGATCCCCCACTTGACGTTCAGGTCGAGCTGCTCGGCGTCGATCACGCCCTCGTCGACCAGCGCCAGGCACTCGCGCATGATCGCGTAGAGGACGCGGTTCTCGACGAAGCCGGGGACCTCCTTCTTCAGCAGGCAGGGGTAGTAGCCGATCCGCTCGATCAGCGCCTGGGCCGTGGCGATCGTCTCCTCGCTCGTGCGCTCGCCGGGGATCACCTCGATCATCGGGATCAGCTGCGGCGGGTTCGACCAGTGCATGCCGATCACGCGCTCGGGGTGCGCGAGCTTCTCGGCCATCTTCGTGATCGGGATGCCCGGAGGTGTTCGAGGCGATCACCGCATCGTCGGCGAGCATCCCCTCCCACTCGGCCAGCGCCTCCTGCTTCAGCTCGAGCTTCTCCGGGATCGCCTCGAGCACCACGTCGGCCCCCTCGAGCGCCGCCGCGAGGTCGGTCTCGAACCGCAGCGCGCCGCCGTCGGTGGCCTCGCCGCCGAGGCGTTCGAGCACCCCGCGGGCCATCTCGGCCATCTTCTTCGCCCGCTCGAGCGCCTCCTCGCGAGACGTCGTACAGCGCCACGTCGATCCCCGCGCGTTCGAGCACCGCCCCCATCCCCGGCCCCATCGTCCCGGTGCCGATCACCGCCGCCCGGTTGATCTCGCTCATCTCTCCTCTGCCTCCTGTTCCTCGGAACCTTCGCTCCTACATGCTGCTTCGGGCAATCTCATTGTCCGCCACACCCGCTCGGGCGTGAACGGAAGCTCGTTCATGGCACCCCGGCGTCGGCGAGCGCGGTCGCGATCGCCGCCGGCGTCGCCGCCTGCGCCCCTTCGCCGCAGCCCTTCGCCCCGTAGGGGCCGGGCCCGTCGGCGTTCTCGACGATGATCCCGGTCATCTGCGCCGGCATGTCCTCGATCCGGGGCACCCGGTAGTCGAGCAGGGTGTCGTTGGTGAGCACCGCCGCCATCGAAGACCATCTCCTCGAACAGCGCGTTGCCGACCCCCTGGAGCACCGCGCCCTCGTCCTGGCGCTCGACCAGCAGCGGGTTGATCGCCTTGCCGACGTCGGCGATCGTCGCCATCCGCTCGACGCTGACGCGGCCGGTCTCGGGGTCCACGCTGACCTCGGCGGCGGCGATGCAGATCTCCCAGAACACCGGGCCCTCGGCGTAGGAGCCCTTGCCCTGCTCGGGCCGGACCTCGCCCTCGCCGACGACCTCGCCGCCGACGAAGCCGAAGCGCTCGGCGATCAGCTCGGGGTAGGTCGGCGCTCTCGCCGGGGCCGCTGACGACCCCGTCGGCGACCTCCAGCGAGGCCCGCTCGGCGCCCCAGGCGGCCGCCGCGGTCTCCAGCAGGCGCTCGCGCAGGTCGGCCGCCGCCCGCTGCACGGCGAGCCCGGCGAGCGTCGTCGAGCGGCTCGCCCCGGTCGAGCGGTCATAGGGGGTGAAGCGGGTGTCGGCGCCCCCGACCGTGATCCCGTCGGCGTCGATCGCCAGCTCCTGGGCGGCGATCTGGGCCATCACCGTGCGCGCCCCCTGGCCCATCTCGGTGGTCCCGACGTTGACCTCGACGCTGCCGTCGGCCTCCATCCGGACGTTCGCCCGCGAGACCGGGTGGGCGCCGGCGGCGAGCAGCCCGACCGAGACCCCGCGCCCGCTCCACTCGCGCTTCGGCTCGTCCCAGCCGATCGCGGCCGCCGCCTTTTCGACGTCGCCGACCAGGTCGGCGTCGAGCGGCTTGCCGGTGCCGTCCGGGCGCACCGGCTCGCCCGGGCGCAGCAGGTTCCGCCGCCGGATCTCGAGCGGATCGATCCCGGCGCGGCGGGCGAGCTCGTCGACCTGCATCTCGCCGATCCACTGCAGGTGCGCGGCGCCGAAGGCGCGATAGGAGCCCGCGGGCGAGGTGTTGGTGTAGACGCAGCTGGCGTCGACGTGGACCGCGTCCCAGGCGTAGGGGCCGGGCGCGGCATCGCCGCCGGTGGCGCAGACGCGGGGGCCGTTGTCGGCGTAGGCGCCGGTGTCGAGCCACAGCCGCACGCTGCGCGAGACGAGCTTGCCGTCCGCGTTCGCCGTGGTCCGCATCCGGCAGCGCATCCCGTGGCGGCGGGTGGTCACCATCGACTCGTCGACGCGGTTCTGGATCCGCACCGGCCGCCCCGCCTTCCAGGCGAGCGCCGCGGTCACCGGCTCCATCTTCGTGTAGCTCTTGCGAGCCGAAGCCGCCGCCGAGGTAGGGGACGATCACCCGCACGCGCCCGAGCGGCAGCTTGAACAGGTCGGCGAGCTCGGCGCGGACCAGGAACGGGTGCTGGCAGGAGGCCCAGAGGGTGAGCTCGTCGCCCGCGAACTCGGCGACCACGGTGTGGGTCTCCATCGCGTACTGGTAGACGGCGGGGAACTCGTACTCGCCCTCGACCGTGAGCTCGGCGTCCGCCTCGGCGAGCTCGACCGAGCCGGCGTCGAGGCGGTAGCGGTAGCAGACGTTGCCCTCGCGCTCGGCGAGCTTGCCGAGCCCGTGGAAGAGCCCCGGGCGCAGCTCGCCCTCGTGCAGGAGCGGCGCGTCGGCGGCGATCGCCTCCTCGACCGTGCCGACCACCGGCAGCTCCTCGTAGTCGACGACGATCTCGCGCAGCGCCGCCTCGGCGATCGCCTCGTCCTCGGCGGCGACCGCGGCCACCGGCTCGCCGGCGAAGCGCACCCGCTCGATGGCGAGGATCGGGCGGTCCTTGATCGCGTGGCCCCAGTAGGGGCTGAAGTCGTCGAGCTCGGAGCCGAGCAGAACCGCGACCACGCCCGGCATCGCCTCGGCGCCCGAGGCGTCGATCGAGGTGATCCGCGCGTGGGGGACCGGTGCTGCGCAGGACCTTGCCGTGGACCATCCGCGGCACGTTGATGTCGCCGGCGAACTGGGCCTGGCCGCGGATCTTCGGGGCCGCGTCCTTGCGCCCCTCCGAGCGCCCGACCCGGTCCGTGCCAGTCGCTGGGGGAGCGGTGGTGGGCGGGGTGCTCATCGCGCCAGCGCCTCGGCGGCCTCGACGATCGCCTTGTAGCCGGTGCAGCGGCAGACGTTGCCGTCGAGCCCGGCGATCACGTCGTCGCGGTCGCGGAGCTCGCCGGCGTCGCGGAGCGCCTTGAGGGTGAGCATGAAGCCGGGGGTGCAGAAGCCGCACTGAAGCGCCGCGCGCTCGGTGAACTCGCGCTCGAACTCGGCGAACTCCGTCGCTCTCGGCGAAGCCCTCGATCGTCAGCACCTCGCGGCCGTCGGCGTCGCAGGTCAAGAAGGTGCACGAGCTCACCGGCTCGCCGTCGACGAGCACCGTGCACGTCCCGCACACCTGGACGTCGCAGGAGCGCTTCGCCCCGGTGAGCCCGAGGCGCTCGCGCAGGGTGTCGAGCAGCAGCTCCTCCGCCGGCACGATCAGCTCCCGGGGTTCGCCGTTGACGACGATCTGCGTCGCCACCGCTAGGCCTCCATCCCGTCGTCGAGGCCGCGCCGGCGCAGGTCTCGAACCCAGGCGCGCCAGTACTCGTCGACGAGCCCGTCGTTGTACTTGCGCCGGTGCAGGTCGTCGATCAGCGTCGCGTCGATCGCGCGCGGGTTGCCGAGCCGCGTGGCGATCGACTGCAGCATCACCGCCCGCTCGAGGGTCACCGCGGCGAGCACCATCCACGGCAGGTCGCGCTCGGCGACGAGCACACCGTGGTTTCGCAGCAGCACGACCGAGCGGTCGCCGAGCGCCTCGCCGACCTCCGCGCCCTGCTCGGGCTCGGTGATCAGGTCGGGGCTGCCGTCGTAGACGGCGACGCCGTGGTCGAACATCAGCGCGTCGTGGGTCAGGTGCAGGAGCTCGGCGTCGGTGGCCCCGAACGCGGTCGCGTACGGCGGGTGGCCGTGGACGATCGCGCCGACGTCGTCGCGGCGCCGGTAGACCTCGCTGTGGAGGACGGCCTCGAGGTGCATCTCATCCGAGGCGTCGCGCGGGTCGGTGCCGAGCTCGAACTCGATCACGTCGGCGGCCGTGACCTCGGCGAGCGTCACGCCGCGTCGCTTGATCCAGATCCGGTCCGCCCGCCCGCGCTCACGGGCGCTGACGTGGCCGAGGGTCAGGTCCTGATAGCCCTCGCTGGCGAGGATCCGGCAGGCCCAGGCGACCCGCTCCTGGACGTCGTCCCCGGGTTCGGCCGCGCCGCCGCGCGCGCCGTTGCCCGTTTCCGGGATCGCCATCTCTCAGCGTCGCTCGGTCGGCGGATAGTCCGGGTGGGGGAAGCCGAACACCATCACCACGTCGGCGTCGGAGTCGTTGACGACCGCGTGCCAGGTCCCGGGCGGGATGTGGAGCGCGTCCCCGGCGGCGAAGCGGACCTCGCCCTCGTCGGTGTCGAGCCGCCCGGAGCCGCTGACCACGTAGGCGACCTCGTCGGTCTCGTGCGAGACGCTGGCGGTGGCGCTGTCGGGCTTGAACACCGAGTAGCCGATCGAGGCGGCGGGGCCGTCGACCCGCTCGCCGGTGACCAGCATCCGGCTCCAGCTCCCTCCCGGGAGCTCGATCGGCTCGACGCTCTCGAGCGCCACGACGCTGATACCGGCGCTCACAGCGCCCACTCCCCGTCCTTGACGATCCAGGTGCCGTCGTCGACGATCTGCAGGCTCGCCTCGAGGATCACCCCGTCGAGGTGCAGCCGGCAGACGTTCTGGCCGCCCGGATAGGCGTGGTGGTTGTCGCCGAGCGCGAAGTGCACGGTGCCCACCCGACCCTTCTCCGACGGCGTGCCGAACGGCGCCACCTCGGTGACGCCGAAGGCGAACTCGCCGACCACGTCGGCGTTCTCGACCCCGTCGATCAGCTCGCGCAGGCGGCGCGCGTCGTCGCCGCCCTCGATCGAGGTCGCGCGGCCGTTCTCCATCTTCCAGGTGATCGGCTCGGTGACCTGGCCCGGAAGGCCGATCCCGAGCATCATGCCGTCGACGACGATCGTGCCCTCGGTGCGGTCCTCGACCGCGGCGAACGCGACCTCGGCCCAGAGCGGCAGCGGGCCCATCATCTGGCCGCGCTGCTTGATCGAGGTCACCTCGAGCGACGGCCGGCCCTCGATCGAGACGCGGACGTCGGTGCCCGCCGGCGAGGTGACGCGGCACTCCTTCTTGCCCTCGAGCGCGGCCATCGCGTCCTTGGCGCGCTTGATGGCGCCGTGGATCATGTCGACCGTCAGGCCCCACTCGCCCATGCCCGGCTCGACCGAGCAGATCTTGGCGTTGGCGCCGCACGACTCCTTCACCGCCGGAACGTGGGCGAAGCGGTTCGCCCACTCGAGGTTGGTGACGATGATGATCTCGTCCGAGTTCACCATCGCCTGGTGCAGGTTGCGCGGCGGGATCATCGGGAAGTTCGTGTCGGCGCGCCCGCGGCTCACCTGGGCCTCGTTGTCCATGATCACCGGCCAGGCGCCGCGATCGAGGGCGACGCCGGCGAGCGCGTCGGCCTCCCCGCGATGCTCGTTGTCGCAGATGATCGTCACGACGTCGTCTGCCTCGACCGACATGCAGACGTCGACGACCAGCTCTGCGTCCTTGCGGATCTCTTCAGCGGTGGGCATGCTCGATCACCTCGCGATCTCACGTTGGTATGCGGGCAGGACCTCTTCGGCGAAGCGCTCGACCTGGCCGAACTGGTCCAGGTCGCCGAACCGGCAGATGAAGTGCGTGACGCCGCGGCCGGCGAACTCCTTCAGCCACTCGGCGATCTGGTCGGGCGTCCCCACCGGACCCCAGTTCGAGAGGTCCATCGCCTGCGACAGCTCCGGGTAGTACTGAGAGATGTAGGCGTCGAAGGCCGCCTTCGCCTCGGCCTCGGAGTCGGCGATGTTCATGGTCACCTGGTAGGCGACCTCGTAGTCGGCGAAATCGCGGTCGAGCTCCTGCGCCGCCTCCTCGAGGTAGCCGATCTGCTCGGTGAGCTCCTCGGGGTGCTCGGCGCGGCAGCAGGTCATCCAGCCGTCCCCGTATTGGATGATCCGCCGGCAGGCGCGCTTCATGAGCCGGATCATGCGCTCGTCGGACGAGTCGTCGACGAGCCGGGGGTTCGAGACGACCCAGATCGGCGGGGGCTTCTGGATCGGCCCCAGCGGCTCCATCTCGGTGCCGGAGTGGAAGCTGATCCCGTCGTAGTTGAAGTAGTCGCCGTGGAAGGTGACCTCGCCCTCCGTCCACAGGGTGCGGACGACCTCGAGCACCTCCTCGAGCACGTAGCCGCGCTTCTTGAACGGCAGCCCGAGCGCCTCGAACTCCCGCTGCACGCCCTTCTCGGGGTTGCCCATGCAGGGGCCGAGGATCGTGCGCCCGCCCGAGAGCACGTCGAGCGTTGCCCACTCCAGCGCCAGGTAGAGCGGGTTCCGGGTCGCGGCGACCAGGCACGCGGTGCCCAGCTTGACCCGCTCGGTGCGCTGCGAGATCGCCGAGAGCAGCGCGATCGGGTCGTAGCGGGGCTTCGAGAAGAGGCTGTCGCCGACCCAGACCGAGGCGAACCCGAGCTCCTCGACCCTGGCCGAGAGGTCGAGCAGGTTCGCGAGCGAGTAGTCGGGCGCGATCAGCGGCTCGCGGTTGTTCAGGTTGACTCCGAACTGGACTTGCGTGGCGTTGTCGTCGGTCGAGCTCAGCGCTCGCTCCCTTCGTTCGTGGTTGACGGTGCGGTCACCGCCGCGTGCTCTCGGATCCGCCTCACGCCCACGATCCGGGGGAGACGAGAGAGGGAGATCGATTGTGCCCCCAACGTTGGCTGCCGATAGCCCGCCGAATGGCCACGGCCCTCCCTTCACAGGGACTGTGCTGTCCCTATTGATCGAGAAGATCCATCAGGTCTGAACGCTCCTGTGTTTCGGGGACGTCGATTTCGCCGTCCACGATGCTCGCCTTCATCTCCTCGAGCTCATCCCAGGTCGCGTCGTCGATGTTGTCTGTCTGGAGGAGAGCAATTCCTCCGTTCTCCAGATTGAGGTCATACGCCTCCTCGCCGAACGTGCCTTCGTTGACGGCATCAACGGCGCCCTTGAAGACGGGTTGGAAGTCGTAGAGGACCGATGTGAGGATGATGCCACTGTCATCGTTGGCCGTCTTGTCGCCGATGAAATCGATGAAGCGGACACCGTCGGCGCTTTCCACGGCTTGGATCATCCCGAATGAGGCGCCATCGCCGAGGCCGAAGACGATGTCGGCGCCGTCCGCGATGACGGTTTCGGTCACGCGCTTGCCACCGGCCGTGTCGGCGTAAGCCGCCGGCCCGATCTGAGCGAACTTGATCTCGATGTCGGGGTCCTCCGCGCGCGCGCCGGCGACGAAGCCACCCATCGCCTTGTTGAAATCGAAGTTGTCGGCTGCGGTGACGATTCCCAACGTGCCGGACTCGGTCTCCTTGGCGGCGAGCACGCCCGCGAGGTACGCACCCTGTTGAGCGCTCGTTTCGGCGTCAGCGACGAGTTCAGGCGTGGTCGCCTCGGGGTCGTTCCAAACGACGAACGGCGTGCCGGTGGCGGCCGCGACCTCCGAGCCGCCGACGGCGTATCCGCTTGCCTGAGCAATGACCAGCTCGGCTCCGCTCGTGGCGAGCTCACGCAGAGTCGCGTTGATGGTCTCGTAGCCGGAGCCGTCGGCGACTTCGAGCTCGGTGCCCTCGTCCTCGGCAACCGCGGTGGCAGCCTCGACCGCACGCTGGTTCCAGCCCTGGTCGTTCGCGGTCTCCGGCGTTGCAATCGCGAAGCTGGCGATCCCGGAGCTCTCATCGCTGCCGGACCCGTCGTCGTCGCTGCCGCATCCCATCACCAGCAGTCCGCACACAAGCGCAGCAAGCGCCCCGAAGCCGAGTGGCTTTCTCCACCAACTACCGCGCATGCCGAAGCTCCCTCCAGTCAAGCTGCTCCCGCCCGGCGGCGGTCTGCATCGTGCGCCATGGTACACTATCTGTCGACAGTTGGCAGCCGACACTCGTCAGTCAATCAGCTAGCCGTCCCCAGGCGAGATCGATGACAGACAGCGAAAGCTCGGCTGCCCGCAACCGCGACACAGACGGCCCGTCGCCAACCAGCCGTCTCGAGCACGTCTGGACCCCCCTGGAGATCGGGCCCACGCGCGTCAAGCACCGCGTCATGTACACGGCGCAAACGCTGCTATACGGTGAGAACCACCTTCTGAGCGATCGTCACATCGCCTTCTACCGGGAGCGTGCGAAGGGTGGCACGGCCCTGATGGTCACCGAGCAGCAGGCCGGCCACCCGCTCAGCAAGGGCTCGTTCTACCCGGGTTGCACGGCCCACGACAAGCGGGCCGTGCCGATATTCGCACGGCTCGCCGACGCCGTTCACGAGTACGGAGCCAAGCAGTTCGTCCAGCTGTTCGGTGCGGGGGTGCACGACAAGGGGACCATGGTCTTCGACGAGTGGCATCCCCTCTGGGCACCGTCGCGGGTCACGTCGATCGTGCACCGGGAAGTGCCCATGGTCATGGGGCCGGACGAGATCGCCGACGTTGCGCGCGCCTTCGGCGAGTCGGCCTTGAACGTGAAGGTCGCAGGCCTCGATGGCGTTGAGATACACGGTGCTCACAGCTATCTGATCGGCCAGTTCCTGAGTCCCGCGTACAACAAGCGCGACGACGCCTACGGCGGGAGTGTCCGAAACCGCTGTCGCTTTGCGATCGAGGTCGCGGAGGCCGTACGAGGGCAGGTCGGCGGTGACATCACCGTCGGTATCCGCCTGTCCTATGACGAATTCATGGGGTCCTCAGGCATCACCGGCGAGCAGACCGAGGAAACCGTCGCGCTCCTCCTGGAGACCGGCTTGTTCGACTACTTCAGCATTTCCTGCGCCGGCTACCACACGCTGCACCGCACTGCTCCTCCGATGCACTATCCGGAGGCGTTTCTCGAGGACGCGGGTAAGCGGATCAAGAACGTCGTTGGAACGAAGAGCAAGGTGTTCTTGATCGGCCGGGTCTTGGATGTGGAACGGGCCGATCGCCTCGTAGCGGATGGCGCCACCGACATGGTGGGCATGACCCGGGCGCAACTTGCGGATCCGTTCCTCGTCCAAAAGGCCCGAGAGGATCGAGCAGGGGACACGGTGCGGTGCATCGGAGCCAACATTTGCGTGGCTCACGCCTTCGATCAGCGTCCGTCGCCTTGCGTGATGAACCCGGCGGCAGGGCGGGAGAACCAGCTCGGTAGCGACACGCTCAAGCGTGTGAGCGACGATGAGGCCCGCCGGATTCTGGTCGTCGGCGGAGGCCCTGCCGGCATGCGCCTCGCAGCCACCGCCGCCGCGCGGGGCCACGTTGTGAGGCTCGCTGAAGCGGATCCCGAGCTCGGAGGCCATATCTCGCTGATGGCCCGTCTCCCGACTCGGGCCGGATGGCTCGACGCCATCGAGAACCTGGCGCGGCCGGTCGAGCAATCCGGCGTGGAGGTGCTCGTCGGCGAGCGCATCACGCAAACGTCCGCCGAGGTCCTGGACGCGGACGTGGTCGTGTGCGCGACCGGGTCGGAGTTCGTGAAAACGGGGATTTTCAGCCCCTATCACCCGGACCGGGATCGGATCCCCGGGGCGGAACGCGACTTCGTCTGGGATGCCGGCTCGGCGACGTTGGCGATGCTCGACGATCCGAGGTCCTTGGGCTCCTCCGTCCTGATCTACGACGAGACGGGCACCTATCTGCCGCTGGGACTGGCGGAGCTGTGCGCGCAGGCCGGATCGACCGTCGAGGTCATGACGCCCCATCGAGCTGTGGGTGAGGACGCGATTCGCTCGATGGATTGGGAGCACATAGCGCCTCGCCTGGCGGACCACGGGGTGACCCTGACCGCGCAGCACACCATCGACGAAATCGGTGCCGGCCGCGCGTCGGTACGCGGGGTCTACGGCGGTCCCGGCTCAGCGCGAGAAGCGGACGCGATCGTGCTGACCTACCCGAAGGTCCCGCGGGATCGGATCATGGCCGAGCTCGAAGACCGCATCAGCTCCTCACAACGGTCCGCGGAGCTGCTGCTGCTCGGCGATGCGCTGGCTCCGCGCCGTCTCGAGGCCGTCATCTACGAAGCCGAAATGCTGGCGCGGGACCTATGACGATCGGGCTGAGGAGCCCAAGTCGTGGCGGATAGGGCGCTCGAGGATCTGGTCGCGATCGTCACCGGCGCAGGCTCTGGAATCGGGCGTGGCATCGCCGAGGGCTTTGTTCATGCGGGAGCAAGGGTTGCGATCGTCGACCGTGAGGGAGGCCGAGCCGAAGCGGTCGCGGCCGCAATCTCGGGGGAACCCGGGAGAGCCTTCGCGCATCCCGCTGATGTGACGAATGAAGACCAGGTGGAGCAGCTCGCGAGCCGGGTCGTCTCCGAGCACGGCCGGATCGACATCCTCGTCAACAACGCGGGCGTGGCGAGTGCCAGCCCGGTCGCGGAAGTGTCGCTGCAGACCTGGGAAGAGACCCTCAGGGTCAACCTGACGAGCATGTTTCTCACGAGTCGCGCCGTCCTACCGGCGATGAGGAGTCAGCGGTCGGGGCGAATCATCAACATCGGGTCGCAGCTGGCGACGCGCGGCGCAGCGGCGATGTCCGCCTACTGCGCGGCCAAGGCGGGCGTTCACGGGTTCACCAAGGCACTTGCTCGAGAGGTGATCTCGGATGGCATCACCGTGAATGCGATCGCGCCCGGGCTGACCGAGACTCCCGCCGTCGCCGACATGCCGGAAGACGTGCTGGCCGCGATCAAGGCGGAGATTCCGATCGGTAGAGCCGCGACGGTTGACGAGGTCGTGCCTACCGCGATTCTGCTCGCATCGAAGGCGGGGGGGTACTACGTCGGGGCCGTGATGAACGTGTCCGGCGGCCACGTAATGGACTAGGGCTCGCCAGCCGGGGACTGGTGAGGAATCAACGAAGGGAGACGTAGATGATCACGGTCGGTGAAGCGGTAGGTCGTGGCGGTCGGCTGGGGCAGGTTCGATCCGTGAGCGGGTCGTACGACCACGAGGTCCGAATCCCCGGACAGAAGAGCGAGGGCGTCACCCCGGAGGAGTTTCTCGCCGGGGCGTGGGCGGCGTGCTTCGGCATGACGCTCATCGGCCGCGCACGCGGCAAGGGCCTTGATGCCTCGGGTGCCGAGTTCAGCGCCTCGGTCGCGCTCGAGTCCGCGAACGGGACCTACACGATCGTCGAAGCAACGATGGCGGTCGAGTGCGATTCGATCGAGCCCGAAGCCCTGGCTGCATTGATCGCGGAGAGCGACGTTCACTGCCCGGTGTCGAAGGTGTTTCAGACCGGGATCCCCAAGCGGGTGGTCGAGTCCAAGGCGACCTCCGGTGTCTGAGGGCCCCCCATACCGCTACTCACCGATCGTCGAGCGCGAGCCGCTTCGTTGGCCCGACGACGCTCGCGTCGCGTTCTACCTCGGATTGAACGTGGAGCATTTTGCCGTCGACCGACCGAGTACGAGCATCTTTCAGGGCACGGCGCATCTGGTGCCCGACGCGTACAACTACGGGTGGCGGGATTACGGTGCGCGGGTCGGCATCTGGCGCATGATGGAGCTGCTCGACGAGCTCGGACTTTGCCCGAGTGCGTTCGTGAACGCGGAGGTCTGTCGGCATTACCCGCAGATCATCTCGGAGGGCACGAAACGCAGCTGGAGCTGGGTGGCGCACGGGCACGACAACTCGACGTTCCATGCGGAGTTCGAGTCTGAGGAGAGCGAGCGCTCTGCGCTCGAGGAGATCTTCGCCACCCTCGAAGAGGCCACGGGCGCGCGGCCACAGGGGTGGCTGGGCCCGGCATTGACGGAGACCTTCGCCACGCCGCGGTTGCTGGCGGAGTTGGGGGCGTCGTACGTGCTGGATTGGTGCAGCGACGACCAGCCGTTTCCGTTGACCGTCGACGGGGACCTCAGGATGATCTCGGTTCCGTACACGGTGGAGCTGAACGACATCCCGCTCTTCCTGCTCAAGGGGTACACGGGTCCGGACTTCTGCAGGCTCGTCGTCGACTCGTTGGACCAGCTCTATCGGGATGGCCAGCAGGGTGGGCGAGTGATGTGCGTCGCGGTGCATCCGTTCCTGATCAATCAGCCCGGCTACCACCGCTACCTCGAGGAAGCGCTCCGATATGTCACCAACCATGAAGGCGTCTGGCTGACGACCAGCGACGCGATCGCGGCGCACTATTACGAGCACTACTACGCCAATGCCAACCGGCTGGGTGGAGGCGGCGCCCAAGATCCCGCTCCCCGGTGACGGCCGTCGAAGAGTGCCTGGAGCGGATCGCGGAACGCGAGGAGGCGGTGCACGCGTGGGCGTTTCTGGACCCCGACGCCGCGCTTGACCAAGCGCGTCGACGGGAGATGTCCACGTCCCGCGGGCCGCTGCACGGCGTGCCGGTCGGCGTGAAGGACATCTTCGACACGGCCGACATGCCGACGGAGTACGGCTCGGCGATCTACCGGGGCAATCGCCCGGATCGTGATGCGGCGGTAGTTGCCCGGCTCCGTACGGCCGGCGCCGTAATTCTCGGGAAGACCGCGACAACCGAGTTCGCCGCGCTGGCGCCGACTGAGACGCGGAACCCACGCGCTCTCGCACATTCCCCGGGTGGTTCATCAAGTGGATCCGCCGCGGCGGTGGCCGACGGGATGGTCCCGCTTGCGCTTGGAACGCAGACCGTTGGCTCGACGGTGAGACCCGCCTCCTACTGCGGGGTGGTTGGCTTCAAGCCGAGCTTCGGCGCCGTGCCCTTCCGAGGAGCCAAGCCCCTAAGCCCCAGTCAGGACACCGTCGGGTTGTTCGCGCGTGACGTGGAAGGTGTGGAGCTCTTGATGCGAGGCCTCGGCGTCGAGACCGCCGCGGCGGCCGATCCTGTCTGGTCGGGCGGGCGGCGCCCCACGATCGCGTTGATGCGGAATCCCTGGTGGGCGGAGGCATCGGGTGACGCGCGCCGGTCCGTTGAGGAGGCGATGGATCTGGCGGCCGCAGCGGGCGCTCGGATCACCGAGATCTCGTTTCCTGACGGCTGTGAGGCGATGGTGGAACTCCAGATTGCGATCAGCGAGTTCGAAACCGCGCGGTCGCTGCGAGCTGAATATTCGAGTCATCGTGGGGAGCTCAGCGATGCTCTGGTTGCGTTGATCGAACGCGGTCAAGAGGTGTCGCCGGAGGCACACCGCAGCGCGCTCGCGGCGCGCGGCGATTGCTCCGATGTTGCTCGAAACGGCGATCGGAAGCGTCGACGCAGTCGCAACGCTCGCGGCATCCGGAGAGGCACCGGCGGGACTCCGCTCGACCGGAGACCCGATCCTGGCGAGGCCATGGACGCTGGTCGGCTGGCCCGCGATCTCAGTCCCTGGCATGCACGGCAGCGGCGGCCTGCCGATCGGGGTCCAACTCGTCGCACCGCATGGTCGCGATGCCGGGGTTCTCGGCGCGGCGCGCTGGCTGCAGGAAGCGCTCAGGCCGGCTCAGTGACCACTGGGTGCTCGCTCGTTTCCTCGACCCGTTGCGGGACCTCGATGTGGTCGGCCAGCAGGTGCACCGCAGCGTCGACGTCGCGCGCCTCGACCGCCTCGAGGATCGCCGCGTGCTCGGCGATCGATTTCTCGAGGTTCCCGCGCAGCGCGAGCGATCGCGCCCGGTAGCGACCGATCTGATCGAGCAACAGCCGGTACATCTCGCGAAGCTTCTGGTTCCCCGAGGCGGTGACGAAGACCTCGTGAAAGCTTGCGTTTGCGCCGAAGAAGGCGTTTACCTCGTCACGCCGAGCGTGCTCGACCATCTGCTCGTGGAGCGTCTGCAGGCGGGCAATGTCCGTGGCCTGCAAACGCGGCACCGCCAGTCGGATCGCGAGCGTCTCGAGCGCCTCGCGCACCTGGTAGGAGTCGACGAATTCCTGGGCGGTGAGCTCGGTGACGATTGCGCCGCGGCGAGGTGTGATCGTCACCAATCCCTCGCTGGCGAGCCGCCCGAGTGCCTCACGCACCGGGCCGCGGCTAACCCCGAGCGAGCGTGCCAGCGCGACCTCGCTCAGCGCGGTGCTCGGTGGCAGTTCGCCGGCGAGGATGTCCTCACGGAGCTGATCGAGCACCTGCTCCCAGAGCGTCCGGTTTTCAAGCCGCGGCTTCGCGCCTGACTCGCCAGGTGTGTCTCTAAGGGAGTGGTCCATGCAGCGAGCCCCCGCCTTTCGCCCCGCCAACGGCAGAGAACTGTCGGTTGTCGACAGTCAGCAAATTAGACTATCATCGCCCCTCGTGATCGCGCGACGGTTGACCGGGACGCATGCTTGCTGACTCCGCCGAGGCGGGGGCTGCGTGATCGTCGACCCGCACATGCACGTGGGCGAGTTCCCGCTGTTCGACGTCGCCATGGACGAGCAGGGGCTCGTGGCCCTGTTCGAGGAGTTCGACTACGACGCCGGGATCGTCTTTCACCCCGACAACGCGCTCACCCGCGGGATCGTCGACCGGGTGCCGAACGCGTGGGCGCTCTACTGGGCCAACCCGCGCCAGCCTGGCTACGCCGAGGAGGCGGCCGAGTTCCTCGATCACCCGAAGTTCCTCGGCGTGAAGATGCACCCGCTGCTCGACGGCTACCACCCCAACGATCCGAGCGTCCACCCGG
The DNA here is from genome assembly GCA_963729065.1 of uncultured Solirubrobacterales bacterium. Classification (GTDB taxonomy): domain Bacteria; phylum Actinomycetota; class Thermoleophilia; order Solirubrobacterales; family 70-9; genus WHSW01. The sequence continues at coordinate 11,281 of CAVSMS010000029.1, read as the reverse complement.
TGGCCGCGATGCTGGTCGAGCGCGAGATGCCGGTGCTGGTCCACTGCGGGCACCCGATCTTCACGCTCCCGTGGAGCATCGAGGAGCTCGCGGTCGAGTTCCCCGAGCTCAAGCTCGTGCTCGGCCACATGGGCCATGGGAACATCGTCTACATCAACGGGTCGATCGACGTCGCCGCCCGGAACCCGAACGTCTACCTCGAGACCTCCGGGATGCCGATGCATTCGAAGATCCGCACGGCTTATGAGAGAGTCGGATCGGACCGCGTGATGTACGGGTCCGACGCGCCTTTTCACGACCCTGGTGTCGAGCTGCGAAAGGTCGAGGTCAGCGGCCTCGACGAGCAGGCGCGGCGCCGGGTGCTCGGGCTCAACGCCCGCAGGCTTTTCTTCGGTAGTGACGACGCGCCGGTCTCGGCGTCTACGGAAAACACATAGAGCACGGAGGAGAGAGGGACATGGAAACTGAGCGAATCGGACTTCGACGCGGCCGCGGACCGAGGAGGACGCCGGCGGTGCTCGCGGTGGCGGCGCTGACGCTGGCCGGCCTGGTCGCCGGCTGCGGCAGCGACGACGACAGCGACAGCGGCGACTCGGGCGACTCGGGCAGCGCCCCGATCTCCCAGTTCGCGATCGTCGCCCCTGAGAAGGGCAACGACTACGGCTGGAACCAGCAGGGGGTCGAGGCGGCCGAGAAGGTCGCGACGGACCTCGGGATCGACGTCGACGTCGCCGACAACTCCGGCTACGAGGACATCTCGCCGGTGCTGCGCGAGCTCTCGACCAGTGGCAACGAGTTCATCGTCGCCCAGGCCTCCGGCTACAACACGACCGCGCCCGACGTCGCCGCGCAGACCGGCGTCCCGGAGCTCGTGTGGGACAACCCGGAGGCGAACGTGCCCGAGACCTCGGCCAACGCCGGCACGGCGAGCCAGGAGGGCGCCTACCTCGCCGGGGTGCTCGCGGCGAAGACGAGCCAGAGCGGAAACCTCGGGATCGTGATCTCGGCTGACGACACGAACTGGAACAAGCAGGCCGGCGGCTTCGTCGCCGGGGCCCGCTCGGAGAACCCGGACGTCGAGATCGAGCTCGCTCAGATCGGCCAGGCCGGCTACGCGGACACCGCCGGCGGCAAGCGCGTCACCGAGGCCGTGATCGCCGACGGGGCCGACGTCGTCTTCGGCATGGGCGACGGGTCGTCGTTCGGGATGCTGCAGGCGGTCGAGGCGGCCGACGGGGTCATGTTCATCGACGTGATCGGCGACAAGACCGCGATCGACGACCAGGGCGTGCTGCTCTCGTCGGTGCTGTGGAGCTTCGACGGCCTCTACGAGGACGCGATCGACGACATCGGCGCCGGCACGTTCGGCGAGGAGGGCTACGAGCTCGATCTCGAGAACGGTGGGATCTCGCTGCTCCAGACCGACCAGATCGACGAGCAGACGTGGAGCGAGCTCGAGGACACCAAGCAGAAGATCATCGACGGCGACATCAAGGTGCCGCTGACCGAGGAGAAGTCGCAGGTCGAGGACCTGATCGCGCAGGGCTGAGTGGCATGCGGGCTGCCGGCCGGGGCCCCGCGCCCCGGCCGGCGGGAGATTTACACGTGGCAGCCGAGAGCGACAACAAGGCCGGGACGCAGGGACCGCCTCTGTGCGAGCTGCGCGGGATCACCAAGGCGTTCCCGGGCGTGCTCGCCAACGACGGCATCGACCTCTCGCTGTACGCGGGCGAGGTCCACGCGCTGCTGGGTGAGAACGGCGCCGGCAAGTCGACGCTGATCAACATCGTCTCCGGCATGTACCGGCCCGACTCGGGCGAGACGCGCTTCGAGGGCGAGCTCACCCAGATCGATTCGCCCCGCGCGGCGATCGAGCTTGGAATCGGGACCGTCTATCAGCACCTGACCCTGGTCCCCACCCTGAGCGTGCTCGAGAACCTGATGCTCGGATCCCACGGTGGCAGGGGCAGGCTCGACCTCGGGGCCGCGCGCAAGCGGTTCGACGACGTCGCGGGGCTGCTCGGGGTCGACGTCAAGCCGGACGCGCGCGCCGGCGGGCTCGCGCTCGGCCAGCAGCAGCAGGTGGAGATCATGAAGGCGCTCTGGCGCCCCGGCTCGCGGGTCCTGATCCTCGACGAGCCGACCTCGATGCTCACCCCGCAGGGCTACGAGGAGCTGCGCAAGGTGCTCGAGAACCTGACCGCCGAGGGGCTGGCGGTGATCCTGATCACCCACAAGCTGCACGAGGCGATCGAGCTCGGCGACCGGGTGACCGTGCTGCGCGCGGGTCGCGTGGTCGGGTCGCTAGCGCCCGGCGAGCTGCACGGGCGCTCGGAGGAGGAGCTTTCGGCCCGGATCGTCGAGATGATGTTCGGCGAGGAGGCGTCGGAGCTCGCCGACGCGGTCGAGGTCGAGGCGACGCCGGTGCGGCGCAAGCTGCCGCAGCGCGAGCTCGGCGAGGTCGCGCTCGTGGCCCGCGGGCTGACGCTCGCGGGCGACGAGGAGAGCGTCGGGGTGCGCGACGTCGGCGTCGAGGTGCGGGCCGGCGAGATCGTCGGGATCGCCGGCGTCGACGGCAACGGGCAGCGCGAGCTGGCCGAGCTGATCGCCGGCCAACGCCGCCCGCGCGCCGGCGAGGTGCTGCTCTTCGGCGAAGACGTGACCCGCCTCGGCGTTCGCGAGCGCGAGAGCCGCGGCCTGCGCTACATCACCGACGACCGGCTCGGCGAGGGCTTCGTGGCCGACCTCGACGTGGCGATGAACGCGGTCCTCAAGCGGATCGGCCAGAAGCCGTTCTGGCGCGCCGGCACGGAGCGGCGCGACGAGATCGACCGCTTCGCAGAGGGGTTGGTCGAGCGGTACGACGTGCGCACCCCCAATGTCCACACGCGGGTCGCAACCCTCTCGGGCGGCAACGTGCAGAAGCTGCTTTTGGCGCGCGAGCTGGCGGGTGAGCCGCGCGTGGCGGTGTTCAACAAGCCGACCCACGGCCTCGACGTGCGCACGGCGGAGACTCGTCCGCGAGCGGATCCGCGAGGCGGCGGCCGGGGGGCTGGCGGCGCTGGTGATCTCGACCGAGATCGAGGAGCTCGTGGACCTCTGCGACCGGATCGCGGTGATGTCTCGGGGCGAGCTCGCGGGCGAGGTGGAGAACGGCGATGGGGTGGAGGAGCGCATCGGCGCCCTGATGCTGGCGCGCGCGGGCGACGGCTCATGACCCACCGCGCGGCCCGGCTGGCGGAGGCGATCCTGACGGCGGCGGTGCCGATCGCCCTGGCGCTGGTCGTCATGGGAATCCTGCTCGCCGCGCTGGGGCGGGATCCGTTCACGTTCTACGCCGACATGTTCCAGCGCGGCCTGTTCGAGTGGGAGGGCTTTCAGGAGAGCATCATCCGCAGCTCGCCGCTGCTGCTGATCGCGGCGGGCCTGATCGTCGCCTTCCGGGCCAACCTCTGGAACCTCGGCGGCGACGGCCAGTTCCTGCTCGGCGCCGCGTTCACCGCGGGGTTCGCCCCGTCGCTGCTGGAGTCGCTCGGGGTTTGGCCGATGCTGCTGATCACGATGACGGTCGCCGCGATCGCCGGCGGCGCCTGGACGCTCATCCCGGCGGTGTTGCGGGGCCGCTACGGGGTGAACGAGATCATCACGACGCTGATGATGTCCTTCATCGGCATCGCGGTCGCCAACGTGCTGGTCAAGGGCCCGTTCCGAACCGACGTCGGCGGGGTCGCGCGGACCGACGTCGTGCCGTTCGACGAGCGCCTGCCGCTGCTCGGCGACACGCGGATCCACCTCGGCTTCGTGATCGGCGTCGTCGCCCTGCTCGCGGTGCACGTGTTGATGACGCGAACCTCGCTCGGCCTGCGGCTGCGCGTGCTCGGCGCGAGCCCACGCGCGGCGCTGCACGCCGGGCTCAACCCGCTGCGGCTGACCGTGATCGCGTTCTTCATCTCGGGGGCCCTGATCGGCCTCTCGGGTTCGGTCGAGATCCTCGGGGTGCAGGGCTCGTTCCGTGCCGACTTCAACCCGGCGTACGGCCTGTTGGTGATCCCGCTCGTCTTCCTCGCGCAGCTGAACGCGATCGGCTCGCTGGTGTTGGTGATCGTCTTCTCGGTGATCCAGATCGGCGGCGAGTCCGCGGCCCGCCAGGCCGAGATCACCAACGACATCCTCCTGGTGCTGGTCGGGCTGATCCTGCTGTTCATGGCGCTGACGGAGTACGTGCGCACCCGCCGCGGGCTCGGGATGCGCTACGTGCCGCCCGAGCTCGCCGACCGCGTGCGCCCGCCGGGCGGCGGCGGCGACGCGTCGGGCGACGGCGGGGCGGGAGCGGAGCCGCGGCCGGCGGTCGGGGCAGGGGAGGTGGGCTCGCGGTGAGCGATCTGCTGAGCGAGGAGTTCCTCACCTCGCTGATCTCGGGTGGCCTGGTGGCGGCGATGCCGCTGCTGTTCGCGAGCCTCGGCGAGCTCGTCTCCGAGCAGGCCGGCGTGCTCAACGTCGGACTCGAGGGCTACATGCTGTTCGGCGCCTTCCTCGGCTTCGTCATCGCCTACAACACCGGCTCGGAGTGGCTCGGCCTGCTTGCGGGGATCGTCGGCGGGGCGGTGGGCTCGCTGCTGATGATCGTCTTCTCGGTGCGGATGCGGCTCGACCAGATCGTCATCGGGATCGCGATCATCCTGCTCGCCGAGGGCGCCACCAGTCTGATCTTCGACGCCAGCTACGCCGAGTCGCGCCCGCGGCTTGGCCCGCCGTCCGAGCTCGCGATCCCGGTGCTGAAGGAGATCCCGATCCTCGGCCCGAGCGTCTTCAGCCAGCACCCGGTCGTCTACCTCGGGATCGCGCTGGCCTTCGTCGTCAGATGGGTGCTGCGCCGGACCTCGGCCGGGCTCAGCGTCAGGGCCGCCGGCGAGCGCCCCGAGGCGGTCGACGCAGCGGGAGTGAGCGTGACCGCTACCCGTACCTGGGCGACCCTGTGCGCGGGCGGGCTCGCCGGGCTCGGCGGCGGCTATCTGGCGATCGTCGGCGCCGGCAGCTTCACCCCCTTCATCACCCAGGGCGCGGGCTTCATCGCGATCGTGATCGCGATGCTCTCCCGTGGCAAGGCGCCGTGGACGATCGTCGGCGCGGTGCTGTTCGGGATGTCGCTCTCGATCGCCACCGCGCTGCAGCTGATCGGGGTCGACATCCAGACCGACTACGTGCAGATGCTGCCGTTCATCGCCGTGATCGTCGTCCTGGTGCTGTTCGCGCGGCGCTCGTACCTGCCGTCGGCGCTGGCGCTGCCCTACGTGCGCGGGGAGAAGTGAGATGAGGATCGAGCGCGACTTCGAGGTCCCCGCCGCGGCGCCGGAGACCTACGCGCTGCTGATCGACCTCGAGCGGGTCGCCGCCTGCATCCCGGGGGGCGAGGTGGGCCCGCGCGAGGACGACGGCTCGCACGCGGCGGAGATCACGGTCCGGCTCGGGCCGATGCGGATGAACTACCGCGGCAAGGTGCGGATCGACGAGCACGACGACGACGCCCGCCGCGCCGTGCTCGCGACCGACCTGCGCGAGCGCGGCGGCCAGGGGGCGGCGAAGGCGACGATGACGATGGCGGTTTTCGCGGGCGAGGGCGGCTCGCGGGTCGAGACGGTGACCGACGTCAGCCTCACCGGCCGCGCTGCGCAGATGGGGCAGGGGATCGTCGACGACGTCGCCGCCCGGATGGTCGCCGAGATGGCGGACTGCCTCGCCGCCCGGCTCGGACCCGCCGAGGACGGCGGCGAGGCCGGACGATGACCGACGCGGAGGTGCTCGCCGCGGTCACCGGCCAGCGCCCGGAGATCGAGGCCGCGATCGAGTTCGTCCACGCCCACCCCGAGCTCGCCCACGAGGAGGTCGAGTGCTCGAGCTTCCTCGCCGGCCAGCTCGAGCGCGCCGGCTACCGGGTCGAGGTCGGCGTCGGCGGGATGGAGACCGCGTTTCGCGCCCGGCTCGAGGGCCGGGGCGACGGGCGCGCAGTCGGCATCGTCGACCTCTACGACGCGGTGCCCGCCGTGCGCGACGACGGCTCGATCGAGCCGGTCCACTCCTGCGGGCACGGCCCGCTCGCCGGCGGCGTCGCCGGCGCCGCGCTCGCCCTGGCCGAGCTGCGCGACGGCCTCGACGGCGCGGTCGAGGTGATCGGCTGCCCCGCCGACGAGCTCCATGCCCCCGGGACGGTGGCGCGCGGCGGCGGCAAGGCGCTGACCGCCGCCGCCGGGGTCTGGGACGGGCTCGATGCGGCGCTCTACGCCCACCCCGAGTTCATCGACACGGTCTCGCTGCGCTCGCGCTGCATGCGCCGGTGGGTCGCGACCGTCCCCGGCGAGCGGACGATGGACGAGGCGGTCGAGGCGCCCCGCGCCGCCGCCGCCGCCGCGCTCGAGGCGGCCGCCGGGCGGCGCTCGGACGCGGTCATGGTCGAGCGCCTGGTCCTCGACGGCGACGTCGAGGAGGGTGGAGGGCTCACGCTCCAAGCCACCTACATGGTCACCGCCGACTCGGAGGACGAGCTCGACTCGCTCGAGGCCGAGCTTCGCTCGGCGCTTCCCGATGCGGGCTTCCGAAGCACCCGAGCGGTCCCGGGGATCGTCGCCGACGAGGCGGTCCGCGAGGCGGTTGCCGGCGCCTTCGCGGCCGCCGGGCGCGACTTCGTCCCTGACCCCCCGCAGCTTCCCTTCGCCACCGACTTCGCCGAGATCTCGCGCCGGCTGCCATCGGCGCTGATCGGGATCGGCCGGCCCGACGGCTGGGCGTTCCACACGGACCTCGGCGCGCGCCAGTTCGCCTCGCCCGACGGCGTCGAGGCGGCGGTCGTGACCGCCTCCGTGCTTGCCCTCAGCGTTTCGCGCCTGCTCGGGGAGCGCTGATCCAACTGTTCGAGGAAGAGGAGAAACCCCATGCATGAGCCCGATTTCACCCTCAGCGCCGGGCCGACGATGTCGTCGACCCGGGTCCAGCAGGCCCAGGGCCAGCCGATGATCTTCGACTACGACCCGGTGTTCCTGGAGCGCTTCCGCGAGACCGAGCGGATGGTCGCCGAGCTCTTCCGGACCGAGCACGACGTCGTCCTGATGCAGGGCGAGGCGGTGCTCGGGATCGAGGCCGCGGCCCGCGGCGTCGTCCGGCCGGGCATGAAGTGCCTGAACCTGGTCTCGGGCGTGTACGCGAAGTGGTTCGGCGACTGGCTGCGCTCCTACGAGGCCGAGGTGGTCGAGCTCGAGGTCCCCTACGACGAGGCGCTCGATCCGGAGGCGGTGCGCGAGGAGCTCGAGCGTCACGGCGACGTCGAGCTGGTCGCGCTCGTGCACTCGGAGACCCCGTCGGGGATCGAGAACCCGCTCGCCGAGATCGGCCCGGTCGCGAAGGAGGCGGGGGCGCTGCTCTTCGCCGACGTCGTCTCCGCCGTCGGCGGCACCGAGGTCTCCACTGACGAGTGGGGCGTCGACCTCGCGGTCGGGGGGCCGCAGAAGTGCCTCGCCGGCCCGCCCGGAATGTCGCTGTGCGTCGTCAGCCCCGACGCCTGGGCGGCGATCGAAGCCAACCCGAAGGCCCCCCGGGGCTCGTTTCTGTCGCTGCTCGACTGGCGCGAGACGTGGATCGAGGGCGGCCGGGTCAAGTACCCCTACACACCCTCGGTCTCCGACGTCAACGGCGTCCACGCCGCGGTCGGCGAGTGCCTCGAGGAGGGTCTGGACGCGGTGATCGCGCGCCATGCCGCCGCCGCCCGCGCCTGCCGCGAGGGCGCGAGGGCGATGGGGCTCGAGCTCTGGCCCCGCAGCGATGACTACGCCGCCAACTGCGTCACCGCGATCCGCTGCCCGGAGGGCGCCGAGGTGAAGCCGACCCTGGCGCACATCCGCGAGCGCTACGGGGTGATGCTCTCCGGCGGCTACGGCGAGCTCACCGAGCGGCTCTTCCGCCTCGGCCACATGGGGCCGGGGTCGCGGTCGCTGTACCCGGTCGTCGCCGTCTCGGCGCTCGGCCGCGGGCTGCTCGACCAGGGCGTCGACGTCGACCTCGCCGCCGGGGTCGACGCGACCCTGCGGGTGCTCTCCGAGAGTCAGGAGACGGTCGCGGCGTGACCCGGCTGCCGCCGTTTGAGCGCCACCGGCCGGCGACGGTCGAGGAGGCGACCGAGCTGCTCGAGCGCCACGGCGACGACGCCGTCGTCTACGCCGGCGGCAGCGAGCTCTTCCTCCTGTTCAAGTTCGGCTTCGCCTCCTACCCGCACGTGATCGACCTCAAGGCGATCGACGAGCTGCGCGGGATCGAGCGCCACGACGGCCGCCTGCGGATCGGCGCCGCGGAGACGCACCGCGCGATCGAGCGCGACGCGACGGTCCGCGCCGACTGGCCGGCGCTCGCGGCGATGGAGCGCGCCGTCGGCAACCTGCGGGTGCGGACGATGGGCTCGATCGGCGGCAACCTCTGCTTCGCCGACCCGCACTCCGACCCGGCGACCTTCCTGCTGGCGATGGACGGCGAGGTCGAGGCCCGTCGCGGCGGCGGCGAGCCGCGCCGGGTAGCGCTCGCCGACTTCGTCCGCGGGCCGTTCGAGACCGCGCTCGAGCCCGGCGAGCTGCTGACCGCGGTCCTGGTGCCGGAGCCGCTCCCGGGGGCGGCGATCGTCCACCGAAAGTTCGTCCTTCACGAGCGGCCTGCGATCACGGTGACCTGCCATCTGCGCCTCGACGGCGACCGGCTCGCGGACGTCCGGCTGGCGGTCGGCTCGGCCGGCGTCGTGGCGGCGCGGGCGACCGCCGCCGAGGAGGCGCTCGACGGCGCATCGCCGACGGAGCTCGACGCCGCCCTCGAGCGCGCCGGCGAGCACGCCGCCGACGCCGCGGAGCCGGTCGAGGACGCCAACGGCTCGGTCGAGTACAAGCGCCACCTGGTCGCGGTGCTGAGCGGGCGAGCCGTGCGAGCGGCGATGGACGAGGCCGGCCGCTAGATCCACCGATGAATTTCGGCCCCAACCCCGGTCTGTGAGACAGAACACAGAACCGGTCACATCTTGACGACCTCTTACGTCAACTAGCTAAGTTCTCGCGCTCGCTCAGACCGCCCGCCAAGTCTCGTCCGCCCAAGGAGTACCCAATGACACGTCGCCTCGCCTCTCTCGCAGACCTCACCTATCGACGCCGTGGACGCGTCGTGATCGCCTGGATCGTCGCGCTCGTCGCGACGATCGGGATCGGATCCGCGCTCGCCGGCGAATACAACGCCGACTACGACACGCCGGGCTCGGAGTCCGAGGCCGCCGGGAACCTGACCGAGGACAAGTTCGGCGGCTACTCGGGGCAGGAGGTCTACGTCGTCTGGAAGGACGAGGCGGGCGCCGACAGCCCCGCGGTCAAGCAGCGGCTCGACGACTTCTTCGCCTCCGCGACCCAGGTCGAGCACATCTCCGAGCCCACGCCGACCCGCGTCTCCGACGACGGCACGGTCGCGACCACGACCCTGCCGATGACCGTCCCCGGCTGGGAGATGGAGAAGGAGCAGGGCGAGCAGCTGATCGCCGCCGCCGAGGACAACAGCGGCGACGGGCTCTCGATCAAGCTCGGCGGCGACGTGATCTACCAGGCGCAGGGCTCGTCGAGCCCCGAGGGCATCGGCTTCCTCGGCGCCGCGATCGTGCTCCTGATCGCGTTCGGCTCGATCGTCGCCGCGGGCCTGCCGCTGGCGATCGCGCTGGTCGGGCTCGGCATCTCCTCCGGCGGGCTGATCCTGCTGCTCGCGAACGTCGTCGACGTCCCCGACTGGACCACGGCCGTCTCCGGCCTGATCGGGATCGGGGTCGGGATCGACTACGCGCTGCTCGTGCTCACCCGCTTCCGCAGCGCGCTCAACTCGGGCAAGGACACCCACGACTCGATCGTCGAGTCGGTCACCACCGCCGGCCGCAGCGTGATCATCGCCGGCGCGACCGTGGTGATCTCGGTCCTCGGCCTCTGCCTGACCGGCCTCCCGTACATGTACGGGGTCGCGCTCTCGGCCTCGATCGCGGTGCTCGTCGTCGCCGCGGCCGCGATCACGCTCCTGCCCGCGCTGCTCTCCTACCTCGGCCCGCGCGTGAACAAGTGGCGCCTCCCGATCCTGGGCCGCAATCTCGACAAGGTCGACGGCGGGCCGAACTCGCCCGCCGCTCGCTGGGCCCACGGGGTCCAGCGCCGCCCGTGGATCGCGGCGATCGCCGCCACCGCGGTGCTGCTCGCGCTGGCCGCGCCGGCGCTCGGGATGCGGCTCGGCTTCCCCGACGCCGGCAACGACCCGACCGACACGATGACCCGCCAGGCCTACGACCTGATCGCCGACGGCTTCGGGCCGGGCGCGAACGGGCCGCTGGTGGTCGCCGCCGAGCTCCCGGACGCCGCGCCGAACGGCGACATCGACCAGCTCGCCGCGGCGATCCGCAACGACGACGGCGTCGCCTTCGTCAACGAGCCGGTGATCAGCGAGGACGGCACCGGCGCGCTGCTGACGGTGATCCCGACCACCTCGCCGCAGGACGCCGACACGGAGGACCTCGTCAACCGGATGCGCGAGGAGATCATCCCGCAGACGGTCGGCGACACCGATATCGACGCCGAGGTCGGCGGCGTCACCGCCGCGCTCGAGGACCAGAGCGAGTACATGAAGGGCCGGATGCCGCTGTTCATCGCCGGCGTCGTCGGGCTCTCGTTCCTGCTCCTGCTGGTCGCGTTCCGCTCGCCGCTGATCTCGCTGAAGGCGGCGATCATGAACCTGCTCTCGGTGAGCGCCGCGTACGGGGTCATGACCCTGTTCGCGAAGGGCGGGGCGCTCGGGCAGATCATCGGCATCGACCACGAGGTCCCGATCGCCCCGTTCATGCCGGTGATGATGTTCGCGATCCTGTTCGGGCTCTCGATGGACTACGAGGTCTTCCTGGTCTCGCGGATCCGCGAGGAGTACCTCAAGCACCGCGACAACTCGCGGGCGGTCGCCGACGGGCTGGCGAAGACGCGCGCGGGTGATCACCGCGGCAGCGGCGATCATGGTCGTCGTCTTCCTCGCCTTCATCGCGGCCCCGGACGTCTTCCTGAAGCTGTTCGGGATCGGGCTCGCGTCGGCGATCTTCCTCGACGCGACCCTGGTGCGGATGGTCCTGGTGCCGGCGGTGATGCAGCTGCTCGGCGACCGCAACTGGTGGATCCCGAGCTGGCTCGAGAAGACCCTGCCCCGGATCGACGTCGAGGGGCGGTCCCGCGCCGGCCGAGGGCCGCGCCTAGGC
>CAVSMS010000028.1:0-13676 GCA_963729065.1 uncultured Solirubrobacterales bacterium | reverse complement strand
CGCAAGCGCTCTGAGGAGCGGCCCGGATTCCGGCGAGGACTCCGTCCCTGCCGATAGAGTCCGCCCGGCGATGGAGAGAGCGCAGGATGGGCGCCTGGTCCAACTCGACCGCGTCCGCAAGAGCTTCGGCGACAACCTCGTTCTCGACGTCGACCTCGGGTCGACGCGGCGCGGCGGTCGTGATCGTCGGGCCGTCGGGATCGGGGAAATCGACGCTGCTGCGATGCATTAACGGGCTGGAGCCGATCGACTGCGGGCACGATCCTCTTCGTCGGCGCCGATCGGCGCGACCGGCCGCGAGATCTACCGCATCGCGCCGAGATCGGGATGGTCTTTCAGCAGTTCAACCTCTTCCCCCACATGACCGCGCTGGAGAACATCACCCTGGCGCCGATGAAGGTCGCGGGGCGAGCGGGAGGAGGCCAGGATCGCGCGGCAGGCTGCTCGAGAGGGTCCGGATCCCGGAGAAGGCCGAAAACTACCCGCAGACTCTCCGGGGGCCAGCAGCAACGCGTCGCCATCGCCCGCGCCCTGGCCATGGATCCGAAGCTGATGCTCTTCGACGAGCCCACCTCGGCGCTCGATCCGGAGATGATCCGCGAGGTGCTCGACGTGATGCGCGACCTCGCCCGCGACGGCATGACGATGATCGTGGTCACCCACGAGATGGGCTTTGCGCGCGAGTCCGCGACCGGATCATCTTCATCGACGAGGGCCGGATCGTCGAGCAGGGCAGCCCGGACGAGTTCTTCAACCACACGACGAGTGAACGAGCGAAGGAGTTCGTCGACGAGATCATCCATCACTGAGCGACGGAATAGGGGAGATACGGGAGAGAGGAAATGAGGACGGAACGAAATGGCGTCTGATCGCAATCGCAACGCTGGTGCTCGCCGCGACGGCGCTGGTCGCGTGCGGGGACGACGATGACGAGGGCGACGCGAGGAGACGACCCCGGCGGCCGAGTCGAGGAGTTCCCGGCGGACACGACCATGGGCAAGATCGAGGAGGCGGGAGAGATCACGATCGGGGTCAAGTACGACGTGCCCCCGTTCGGGCTCAACAACCCGCAGACCGGTGAGGTCGAGGGCTTCGACGTCGACCTCGGCAACTACATCGCTGACCGCCTCGGGGTCGAGGCCGAGTTCCTCGAGGCGACCTCGGACAACCGGATTCCGCTGCTCGTCGACGGCACCGTCGACCTGATCCTGTCGACGATGACGATCACCGAGGAGCGCGATCTGGAGATCGACTTCTCGGAGCCGTACTACGTCGCCAACGGAGACGTCCTGGTGCCCGCGGGACTCCGATATCCAGACCCTCGACGACCTGAACGGCAACCGGGTCTGCACGGCGCTGGGCTCGACCTACGCCGACACGATCGAGAAGGAGGCGGCGGACGCCGACCTGCGGCTGGTCGACCTGTACTCGGAGTGTCTCGACCAGGTCCCGACGGGAGCCGTTGACGCGGTCTCGACCGACAACGTGATCCTCACCGGGATGGTGATCCAGGACGACACGCTGGGAGCTCCTGGGGCTCGACTCACGGCCGAGCCGTACGGCGATCGGGATCCCGGAGGGAGACACCGAGTTCAAGCAGTTCGTCGACGACTCGGTAGCCGAGTACATCGACAGCGGAGCCTGGCAGGCGGCCTACGACGAATGGGTCGGCCAGTACGTCGCCGAGGACCAGCAGCAGGGTCCGCCGGACGTTCACCCTGCAAGGAGGCGTTGCAGCTGTTCCGCTCGTAGCGGAGGCGGCGGGTCTCGAGTTGAGGAGACGGCGTGTGACCGGACTCTGGGAGGTGCTCACGGAGCACTTCCGGAGTTCACCTCCGGCCTCTGGGTCACCATTCGGCTGGTCACGGCCCTCGTTCGTGATCGCCATGGTGGTCGGCACGGCCGTCGCGGCGATGCGGGTGGCGCCGGTGAGGTGGCTGAATCGGGTCGGAGGCATCTACGTCGAGGCGTTTCGCAACGTCCCGCTGCTCGTTCTCCTGATCATCGCCTTCTCCGGACTTCCCCGGGCGGGGGTGCCTGTGGGGCAGTGGGTCGCGGGCATCACCTGCCTCGGCCTCTACACCGCCGCCTACATCGCCGAGGCGTTGCGCTCCGGGGTGTTCGCGGTCGGTAAGGGACAGATCGAGGCGGCCCTCTCGCTCGGCCTCACCTATCCGCGAACGATGCGGCCGATCATCCTTCCGCAGGCGTTCCGCACGGTGATCCCCGCGCTCGGAAGCCTCGTGATCGCGATGATCAAGAACTCGGCGATCGTCGGCGGCTCGCTGGTCGCCCTCCCGATCTGCTCAAGCAGACCCGCGAGGTTCAGGCGGACACCGCGCAGCCGAACGAGGTCTATTTCTGGGGGGCCGTCGGCTTCCTGCTGCTGACCGTCACCGCGACGCTGGTCTTCCGCTACCTCGAGCGCCGGTTCGCGATTCGGCGATGAGAGGCGTGCGATGAGCTATCTCTTCAGCCCCGACAACTGGGAATGGGTCTGGACCGGAAACAACTTCAGGTTCCTGCTCGAGGGATTTTTGATCAATCTCGAGATCGCCCTGATCGGGATCGTCTTCTCGCTGATCTTCGGTGCGCTGCTGGCGTTGATGCGGATCTCGAAGCGACGCTGGATCAGCTTCCCCGCCGGCGTTTGGGTCGACGTGTGGCGCAACCTGCCGCTGATCCTGATCATCCTCTACCTCGCGCTCGCCGTCCCGTCCTCGTGGCGCCAGGCCTACAGCGACGTGATCCCCGGATTCTTCCCGAGGCGCTCCAGGACGAGCTGGTCCTGGGCGCCCTGCTCGCGCTAATCCTCTACAACTCCGCCGTCCTCTGCGAGATCATGCGCTCCGGCATCCAGTCGCTCGATCGGGGACAGTTCGAGGCGGCGGCCTCTCTCGGGCTCACCTACACGCAGCAGATGCGGTTCGTGATCCTCCCCCAGGGTCTGCGCCGGATGGTGCCGGCAACGGTCTCTCAGCTGATCACGCTCAACAAGGACACGACGCTGGTGAGCATCATCGGGATCGCGGAGGTCATCGGCCACGCCGGCAGCATCACGAGCTCATCGGCGTTCCTCGGCGGTGTCCAGGCGCCGCTCCTCCAGGTCTATCTGATGGTCGGGCTCCTCTTCTTTTGCGTCAACTTTGCCCTCTCACGCTTCTCGCGCCGGCTCGAGATCCGCCAGCGTGAGCGCACCGGCACGAAGCTCCGTCGCGTCGCCGGGCTCGAGGACCAGGTGGCCGCGGAGTCCGACCTGGTTCGAGACTAGATCCCTCGGCGGGGCCTCGCCAGCCAGACCAGCCCGAGGACGGGAAGCACGAGCGGCAGGAAGCCGTAGTCACGCCCGAAGCCCGACCAGACGGTCTCGTCGGGCAGCGCGCCGGGATCGATCGCCCCCAGCGCGCCGACGGAGAGCACACCGGCGAGCTCGATCGTGCAGACGATCCGGGCGACCTTGATCCGGCCGGGATCGGTGCTGCCCACGGTGAGCGCGGCGAGGACGTAGAGGCTGGCGGCGAGCGCCGAGAGCAGATACGGCAGCGGCGCCTCGGCGAACCGGGTCGCGATCTGGGCGATCGAGCGCGCGCCCGCCGCGAGTGCGAAGACCGCGTAGGCGACCGCCAGCGTGCGCCCGGGCCCGGGCGGGGCCAGGGAGCTCAGCCCTGCCACACGGCGACCCCCCGGAGCGAAACCACGGCGACCGCAGCGAGCCCGAGGGCGAGGATCACCGAGCCCCAGGGTGAGTCGTCCCCCGAGGCGAGCGGCAGGACGAGCGGCAGGATCGCCACCGACGCCACCAGGTAGGCGATCAGGACCCCCGGCTCGGAAGGGTCATGGCCGCCGATCAGCCCGGCGACGGCGACCGCAACCTGAACGAGAGCAGCCAGCTCGACCACCGCAACGGCGCCGATCTGGCCGCGAGTCAGGCCGCGCCTCGTGACGGCACCCACGCACGCCCACAGCGCAACGGCCCCCGAGTACGCCGCGATCGTCGCCGCGAGGCTCTCGCTCAATCAGCGGCCTCGGCTGCGAGCTTCGCGCCTGCGTCCCGGCCGCTGCGCTTACGCCGACGCCGCCGGATGAGCCACGTGATCACCGAGGTGACCGCGAGCAGGAGCACGGCCATCCCGAACACGAGCCAGAAGATCCGCCAGCCGGGGTTGGCGAAGAAGCCGGCGTGGACGCTGTAGTTCCAGTCCTGCCAGATCGTCTCGCTCAGGTGGCCGTCCATCACCGCCGGATAGACGATCCGGGACTTGCCTGAGTAGCGGTCGACCTGGACCTCGAGATCCCCGGGCCAGAAGCCGTACTCGTACGGGTCGCTGGCGTCGGCGAACCACAGGTCGTGGACCCCGGTCTTCCCCGACGCGGCCAGGATCGACGTCATCCTGGCGTCGTCGCCGGCGACCCGCTCGCCGATCGCCTGCGCCTCGTCCGGGGTGACGGCCCCGTCGGCCGCCTCGGGCTCGAACGAGCGCTCCTGCTTGGGGTCGGACTCGAGGAAGGGCGTCTCCTTCTCGATCTTGTCGCCCGGCAGCACGGCGTACCAGAGGTCCTCGATCTGCTTGAGCTCGAACCCGGCGCCGGTCCAGCCCCACATGATCAGGAACGGGATCGCGGCGAAGCCGACCACCTTGTGCAGGTCGTAGTTGAACTTGTAGCGGGTCGATCGCCGGATCTGAAAGCCGCGTGCGAACCGCTTGATCGACGGCCACCACAACCACCCCCCGCCGAGGCTGAGGAAGATCAGGACCAGGCCCAGCAGCCCGAGCAGCAGGCCGCCCCAAGTGATCGAGTTGTTGCCGAAGGTGGGCACGAACGAGTGCTTGACCTTCTCGTTGAGAAACGGGACGTAGCCGGGGTAGTCCTCGCACGAGAGCGCGCAGAAGTGGATGTTCCGCATGAAGCCCATGAAGCCGGTGTCCTCGCGCGCGACGCCGAGCACCTCCCCCGTCGCCGGATCGACGTATGCGCGCTGCAGGTAGGTCGAGTCGTAGACCGAGTAGACGTCGTCGTCGTAGATCACGTCCCGGCCCCTGAAGTCCGGCATCTCCTCCTTCAGCGCCGCGCGGGCCTCCGTCGGTGAGATCGGATCGTCGGTCTTGGTCCCCGCGTACTCCTGTCCGTTGAGCAGCTGGTGAATCTCCGGGCCGTAGGTGAGGACGACGCCGCTGAGCACGACCAGCAGTAGCGCGATCCCCGCGGTGAACGCGACCCACCGGTGGGTGACGACGACGACCTTGCGCGCACGCCGGCCCACCGAGGCGGACCGTCGCCGCCCGGTCGTTCGCTCATCCTCGTCCGGCGCCGTCTCCGACCGCTGCGAGCGGAAACCGAGTAGCGATGCCAGTTGGGACCTCCTTCGACGTGGGCGAGATGAGTTAGGTGACCCTAATTAGGGTCACCTAAGTCGCGAACCTACCAGGAAGGCCGTGCGCTCGTCGCCGGTCGATCCGGGCGCCGGCGGCCGGCTACCAGGGGGTCGGCAACACCGCGCTCAGCCCCGCCGCCGGGGAAGCGCGCCCTCGCGCTTCCAGCGCGACTCGGCGCGCGCCGGCCACAGCAACCAGACGAGGACGCCGAGCGCGCTCAGCAACAGCCCCGCGGCGAGCCCGGCGCGCTCGGCGTAGCCCTTGCGCTCGGCGATCCACGACGCGACGATCGCCGACGCGAGCCATAGATAGGTGAGCCAGAGCGCCTTGGCGCCGATCAGGGCGATCACGGTCATGTGCCCAGGTACGCCTTCTGCACGTCGGGATTGTCCCGCAGGGTCGCCGACTCGCCAGACAGCGCCACCGCCCCGGTCTCGAGCACGTAACCGCGCTGCGACACCCCGAGCGCGTAGTTGGCGTTCTGCTCGACCAGCAGGATCGTCGTCCCCGCGGCGCTGATCTCGGCGATCGTCTGGTAGATGCGCTCGACGAGGAGCGGCGCGATCCCCATCGAGGGCTCGTCGAGCAGCAACAGCCGCGGGCGCGCCATCAGCGCGCGACCGATCGCCAGCATCTGCTGCTCGCCGCCTGACATCGTCCCGGCGTGCTGGTTCTGGCGCTCCGCGAGCACCCCGAACAGGGCGAACACTCGCTCGAGGTCTTCGGTGAGGTCGTCCTTCGGGCGCAGGTAAGCGCCGAGCTCGAGGTTCTCGCGCACGCTCATCCGCGGAAAGCACCGCCTGCCCTCGGGCACCTGAGAGATCCCGAGCCCGACGATCCGGCTCGGGGACATCGTGGTGATGTCGCGCCCGTCGAAGCGAATCGTGCCCCTGCGCGCCGGGCTCAGCCCCGAGATCGAGCGCAGCGTCGTGGACTTGCCCGCCCCGTTGGAGCCGATCATCGTCACCACCTCGCCCGCGCCGACCTCTAACGAGACGCCGCGGAGCGCCTCGATCGAGCCGTAGTAGGTGTGGATGGCGTCGACTTCCAGCAGCGCCACCGCTCAGCCCTCCCCCGCCCCGGTGCCGAGGTAGGCCTCGATCACGCGTTGGTCGTTTCGCACGGCTTCGGGCGTGCCCTCGGCGATCTTGACGCCGTGGTCGAGGACAGTGATCCGCTCGGACACGCCCATGACCACCTTCATGTCGTGCTCGATCAGCAGGATCGTCAGGCCGCGCTCGTCGCGGGCCTTGCGGATGAACGCGGTGAGCGCATCGGACTCGGCCGGGTTCATGCCCGCCGTGGGCTCGTCGAGCAATAGCACGCCGGGCTCGGACGCAAGCGCCCGGGCGATCTCGACTCGGCGCTGATCGCCGTAGGAGAGGTTGGCCGCCGTCTGCTCGAACAACCACTCGTCGAGGCCGGCGTAGCCGAGCATCTCGCGCGCCGTGTCGCGCACCCGACGCTCCTCGGCGCGCACCCGCGGCGGGCGGATAATCGAGCCGAAGATTCCCGCGCGCATACGGGCGTGCTGGCCGATCATCACGTTCTCGAGCGCGGACATCGTGGGGAACAGCCGGATGTTCTGGAACGTGCGCGCGATGCCCATCGCCGTGATCCGGTCGGGCCGCGCGCGCGAGATCTCGCGCCCCTCGTAGCTGATCGACCCTGTGGATGGCCGGTACAGCCCGGTGAGCATGTTGAAGAACGTCGTCTTACCAGCGCCGTTGGGCCCGATCACCGAGGCGATCTGTCCCCGTGCGAGCTCGAAGTCGAGCCCGTCGACGGCGACCAGACCGCCGAAGCGCTTGCTCACCGACTCGGTGGCCAACAGGGCCCTCACGACAGGCGCCTCAACAGCGGCGCAATTTCGCTCCGTCCTTTCGGACTCCGCCTCATCGTGGCGCCTTCGTGCAGCTCGACATCGGAGCCGGCGCCGGCGGTTTCCCCCGCGCCGACCCCGTGCATCTCGAGCTTGCGTCTTCGCTCCGGCAACAGGCCCTCGGGACGCAGCACCATCATGATCACCAGCAGGAAGCCGAAGATCCCGTAGCTGAGCTGGGTGAGGTCGAAGTCGAGACCGATGTCGCGCGGGATCCCGTTGAGCACATCCGGAATCAGGTAGCTGTTGATGTACGACAGCGCCACCGCGCCCAGCACGACGCCCCAGATCGATCCGAGACCGCCGAGGATGACCATGGCGAGGATGAAGATCGAGAACGAGAACTGGAACTGGTCGGCGTTGACCGTGTTCAGATAGGAGCCGAGGAAAGCGCCGGAGATCCCGCCGAACGCAGCTCCGGTGCCGTAGGCCGCGAGCTTCGTGCGCACGATCGGGATCCCCATGCTGGCGGCGGCGACCTCGTCCTCGCGCAGCGCGATCCATGCCCGCCCCAGGCGCGAGTCGCGCAGGCGGAAGTTCACAAACAGCACGATCAGAGCGAGCCCGAGGGCGACGAAGTACCACGAGCGCAGGTCGAGCGATGTGAAGGGGTCCGCGAACGGGAGGTCGATCTTGTCGATCGGGGTAATCCCCTGTTTGCCGCGGGTGAGGACCGCGTCGCTGCCGAGCTCAGCCACCCCGGGGACCTTGCCGAGGGTTGCGTCCCAGATCCCGCCGATGCGGATCTGGTCGCCGTTGGCCGCGACCCGGCCGATGATCTCGCCGAACGCGAGCGTGACGACCGCGATGTAGTCGCCGCGTAGGCGCAGGGTTGGTAAGCCGATCGCCATCCCAGCAATCGTCGTGAGGACCACCGCGACCACGATCACCAGGAGGAAGTTCACGTGCACCCCCGGCAGCTCGGCTGCGGGCCCGGTGACGAAGATGTGCAGGCCGTCGCCGTCGTTGACGCCGAAGAAGAAGTTCGAGCCCAGCCAGCCCATCGTGTAGGCGCCGATGGCGAAGAAGGCGACGTAGCCCAGGTCGAGCAGGCCCGCGAAGCCGACAATGATGTTGAGCCCAAGCGCCATCACGACGTAGGACAGGGCCAGAACGGCATCGTCGATGAACGGGCTGCCGCTCTCGAAGAAGAACGGCAGCGCGAGCGCGCCGACCACGACAACGATCGCGATCGCGCGATCGCGGCTCACGGAGATCGAGCGCAGGCGACTCACCCTCACCCAGCCTCCCTCGTCTCCTCGCCGAGGAGGCCGCGCGGGCGCACCACCATGATCAGCACGAGGTACGCGAACACCACCGCAGGCGTCCACTCCGAGCCGATGCGGTTGTCGGCCATCTGCTGGATGCAGCCGATCACGAGGCCGCCGAGCACGGCCCCGCGCAGGTTGCCGATGCCGCCCATCACCGCGGCTGTGAACGCGATCAGGCCCGCGGTGAACCCCTGGAAGAACCAGATGGTCGTCTGGTACAGCGCGTAGATCAGGCCGGCCGCGCCGGCGAGTAACCCGCCAAGCAGAAACGTGAGCGAGATCGTCGTGTCGACGTTGATCCCCATCAGACGCGCGGCGTCGGGGTCCTGCGCGGTCGCCCGCATCGCCCGGCCGAGGCGCGTGCGGGAGATGAACCACACGAGCGCGATTACCAGTGGCGCCGTGGCCAGCACCGCGAGCGCGTCGCCATTGGTGACCTCGACCCCGCCGATGGAGAACAGCCTGTCCTGCGAGTTGATCAGGTCCGGCACGCTCTTCTGGGATCCGCCGATCCACAGCAGGCCGACGTTCTGGAGGATGAACGAGAAGCCGACGGCGGTGATCAGCGGCGCCAGCTTCGGCGCGTCTCGCAATGGCCGGTAGCCGGCGCGCTCGATCATGAGGTTCAGACTGCCGCTGGCGATGGCCGAGACGAGCAGCACCACGAGCAGGCCGCCGATCAGGACCGGCGCGGCGGTCGCGACCCCGAGCCCCAGCGCGGTCCAGAACGCGAACGCGACCAGGGAGCCGATCATGAATACCTCACCATGGGCGAAGTTGATGAGCTCGACGATCCCGTAGACCATCGTGTAACCGAGCGCAATCAACGCCCAGATCGCGCCGTTGGAGACACCGTCGACGAGGTTGTTCCCGAGCCGCGTGAGGTTGCCGTCGGTGGTGAGGTCGTGGATGCCGAACGCGACGGGCATCGCCAGCAGCAGCCCGATCAGGAGGATCGCCGACCCCCGCGGACCGATCGCAAGCCGCTTCCGGACGACACCGAGGCGCCGCTCGAGGCCCGGCGGCAGCAGCGGTAGCTGCCTCAACGGCCGATGGCGACCAACCCGGCGCCGGGGGGCGCACCCCCGTCGCCGGATCGCCGTCGCCTCACGTCGCTACTCGGTCGCGATCTTCTGATCGAAGACGAGTTCGCCGCCGTCGATCGTGAAGACCCCGTAATCGGTCAGGGTCGTGTCGCCGTTCTCGTCGATCGAGTAGGTGCCGAGGATCGAGTCGCGATCCTCGGTCGCGAACAGCGCCTCGATCACCGAGGCACGGTCGGTCGGGTCCTCGGCGCGGTCGAGCACGTCGAGGATCAGCTGACCGGCCTCATAGCCGTAGATCGCGTAGGGCTCGGCCTTGCCGTACTCGGCCTCATACGCGTCGTAGAAGTCGGCGCCCTCGGCCCCGTAGTCCTCCTCGGAGAGGGTGGCGACGGTGACCTTGGTGTTGGCCGCGATGTCCTCCGGCAGGCCGCCGGAGAAGTCCGAGTCGGCGACGCCGTCGTCGCCGTAGAGCTTCACGTCGGGGACCGCGGCGGCGATGTCCTTGTAGAGCTGCACCGCGTTGGAGGCCGTGATGCCGCCGAAGAAGAAGCAGTCGATGCCCTGGCTCCCCAGGTCCTCCGCCTCCGCCCGGTAGTTGGCCGCCTTGGTGTCGATGCCGCCGGCGTTGATGAGCTCGTAGTCGAACTCTTCGGCGGCCAGCTCGACGTTGGTCGCCAGGCCCTCTCCGAACACTTCGTTGTCGTGGAGGATGCCAACAGTGGTGCACCCGTCCTCGTCCATCAGGGTGGCCAGCGCCGCGCCCTGGACGGTGTCCTTGGGCACGATCCGGGCGTAGTTGCGGGTACCGGTCGGGTAGTAGATGTCCGGCTCGCCGATGTCGGTGTCGGCCCCGGGCTCGTCGGAGGTGAGGCCGACGGCCGTGTTCCCCGGCGAGAGCATCGCCAGGTTGGCCTCGTTGAGGATCGGAATCGAGATCGCCGCGGCGCCGGAGTTGAAGGTGCCGAGATACGCGACCGCCGAGTCGTCCTGGGCGGCGCGCTTGGCGTTCGCCGACTCTGCCTCCGGCGTCCAGGCGCCAGCCTGGGCGGTCGAGTCGTCGAGCGGCTCGAAGTTGATGGTCACGCCGCCGGCCTCGTTGCCGGCCTCCTCGAGCGCCAGCTCGATCCCGTTCTGAAGCGCGATCCCGGTCGGCCGCGAGGACCCCTGCAGCGGCAGGCTCGTGTAGATCGTCACCTCACCGCCAGACGCCTCACCGCCCTCGGCCGAGGTGGTACCGCCATCCCCCTCGTCATCATCGCCTCCGCAGGCGGCGAGACCGAACGAGAGGGCAACGACGAGACAGCCGCCAATCAAGAGGCGGCGGGTGCGGAGCGAAATCAAGGGGACCTCCGGTGTCGGACGCGGACGAGCAGCGCGACTCTATTCAACCCGCGCCGCAGGACGTTGAGAGAGAGCGGGGAGCTCGAAGGCGCCCATGTCGGTGGCCGCGACGCCGTCGCCGTTGCCGTCGGCGATCCGGCTGTTGCGGTCGAGGTCGAGGGCGCCGGCGGGGACGGCTGCCGTCCCCCGGTCGACGGCCGGTGAGGCGCGGCGCAGATGCCAGTCGGCGGCCCTGCCCACGAACAGCGCGCCGACCGCCGAGGTCTGGTTGCCGCGCGCGTTGCCAGGGGTCGCGGGGCATCTGATCGAGCCCGTCCCCTGCCCCGCGGTTTCGACCTGGTGCGGGACATCGCTGCGGGTGCAGAGGATCACCTTGTCGCCACCCTGTCGGAGCTCCTGACGCTCGAGGACGATCGAGTCGAAGATCCTGATCCGCGCCGTCCCGTTGTCGGCGCGCGCCGTGAGGCCGTCGTCGTCCGGGTCCGCGACCTTGGGGTCCCCGGCGTCGACGGTCGTGTGCCGCACGGTCGCCGTGCCCGCGAAGACGTCGAGGCCGGTGCGCCCGCCGGTGATCAGGGAGGAGACGAGCGTCAGCGAGCCGCTGTCGACGAAGAGATTGTCCACCGTATCCGGGGCGGAGAAGACGCTGCGCTCGATCCTGGCGTCGACGGCCGACACCGTTGCGGCCCGGCCGGCCGAATTGTCAGCTCGGGAGTCGCGGATCACAGCCCCGTCCGCGGCGCTGGCGACGAAGAGCGCGTTGCTGGAGGGTGTCGCGGCGGTGGCGACGACCCGACGCACCAGCGGGCTGGCCCCGTCCAGGAAGAGCGCCGTTCCCGCGCTCGGCTCGCGCACCACGACCCGGACGCGCTCGAAGCTGGCGTCGGGACCGTTGACCTCGATCGCTGGGTCGTTGAGGAAGTTGGCGCCGGGCGGCACCGTGACCCGCAGGTCGCGTACGACGACGCCGGAAGCGAGCGTGTCGACGTCGAGCGCCCCGTCGTTGAAGCCGTCGTCGTCGCCGTGCTCGACGATCGTCTGGGTGGCCGGATCTGCACCGGCGCCCGAGCCCTCGATCCTCAATCCCGCGTCATCGGGCTCCTCGAGCGCGACCTCTTCGACGTAGAGCCCGGGTGCGACCTGGATCGTGTGGGGTGCGCCCGAGAGCAGCCGGGCCTGCTCCACCGCGTCGGAGATCGACGTGCAGGCTCGCGCCGGGGCCGGGTCGGTGCAGGGGTTGCGCGGCGCGGAGGCGTCGTCGTCGACGTGGAGGACCGCAGCCGAAGCCGCCGCCGGTAGCAAGAGCGTGGCCCCCACGGCGCACACGAGCGCGGCGGTCGTGCGGATCAGCTCGCCGGACACGGTGGCGAGGCCGTCCCGGGGCGGCCGAACTTCTGCACCCGGTGGTTGCCGGGGTCGACGACGTAGACGGCGCCGCGACAGTCGAGCGCCAGCCGCGACGGGAGGCGGAGCTCTCCCGGATCGGTTCCGTCGAGCCCGGACTTGCACGGGCCGACGCAGGTCTCCAACTTGCGCCGGGCGTTGCCGGGGACCACGTCGGCGCCGAACGCCTGCGAGAACGACGGTGTGCGCCGGAAGACCGAGACGCGGTTGTTGAACTGGTCGCCGACGTAAATCGGGCCGGTGCCGCCGACGGCGACACCCAGCGGGAGAGTGAGCGCGCCCGCCGCGGCGACGCCGCTCCCTCGCTGGCAGGCGGTCGTGCAGACCTCGAACCCGCCCCCCGGATTGCCCGGGACGACATCGCGGCCAAACGCCCTCAGGAAGGCGGGCTGCGGCGAGAAGATCGAGATCCGGTTGTTGAACGAATCGGCGACATAGACGTTCCCGGCGACGTCCGTGGCGAGGTCGAGCGGCGCCTCGAATTCACCGGGCCCGTCGCCTTCGACGCCGGTCTTACAGAGGCTGGTGCAGACCTCGAACCCGGAGTTGAGGTTGCCCGGCAGGACGTCTTTGCCGAAGGCGCGCAGGAACGCGCCCCCGAGCGTGTAGACCCCGACTCGCGAGTTGCCGAAGTCGCCGACGTAGAGGAGGTTTCCATGCACCGTGACCCCGGCCGGGAAGGTGAACTCACCCGCGCCTTGTCCGAGGGACCCCGCCTGGCAGGCCGCTGTGCAGATCTCGAAGCCGGTCTGGGTGTTGCCGGGGACGACGTCCTTGCCGAAGGCGCGCAGGAAGGCGCCCTGGGCGGTGAACGCCGAGACCCGCGCGTTGGTCGTCTCGGGGACGTAGAGGTTGCCTGCCGAGTCGCGGGCGATGCCGTGCGGGTCGTCGAGGGCGCCCGCCTCGCCGCCGGCCTCGCCCTCCTTGCAGTCGATGCTGCAGGTCTCGAGGCCGGTCTGGGCGTTGCCGGGGACGACGTCCTTGCCGAAGGCGCGCAGGAAGGAGCCGTCGTTGGCGAACACCGAGACCCGCCGGGTGGCGTCCTCGGCGATGTAGACGTCGCCGTTTGGAGCCACCACGACGCCCGAGGGCTGGTTGAGCTGCCCCTCGGTCGAGGCGGCGCCCGGGTCCGCGTACTGCTCGAGAGCGACGATCGCGTTTGCCCGCGTCGCGGTCAGCGCCAGCGCCAGCAGCCCAAGCGCGAGCGCCGCCAGGGCGGCCGTTGGGCTGATCGCGAAGCGCGCACGAATCGGGGGTGACACGGAGGGCTCCTTCGTTCGGGGTGGATCGGCTCGACCCCAAAGACGCCGGCGTCCCGCCGATCCTTCCCGCCCGCGATCCGAGATCTAGCGGACGC
>CAVSMS010000027.1:0-8252 GCA_963729065.1 uncultured Solirubrobacterales bacterium | reverse complement strand
AGATGGCGTCCGCGCGTCGCCTGGGCGCCCTACTCGCGACACTCGGGATCGTCCTCGGAGGCGCCACCGCGCGCGCCGAGGCACCCGCGCCCGCGGTGGGCGGCGACGCGGTCTGGGCCTGGTCGTGGGAGAGCGACTCGCAGCTCTCCTCGATGACGGCCGGCGAGGGCTTCTCGACCGCCTATCTGTACGTCCAGGGCGGCTTCGACAACCGGGTCCGGCGGGCGATCGCGACCCTGCGCGAGGCCGGTCTGTCGGTCCAGGCGCTCGCCGGCGAGCCCACGTGGGCGCTCGCCGGGCACCGCGACGCTCTGGTGCAGTTCGTGCGCTCGGTCCGCCGTTACCAGAACACCGCGGCCCCCGGCCTGCGGCTGGACGGCATCCACCTCGACGTCGAGCCCTGGGGACTACCCGCCTGGGGCGAGCACCACGAGGCGCTGGTCGACTCCTACCTCGCCGCCCTCGACGCGGCGACGCAGGCGGCTGGGACGACGCCCGTGAGCGTCGACGTCCCGTTCTGGTTCGACGAGACGATCGCCAACGGCAAGCCCGTGCTCGGCGCGGTCCTCCGCCGGGTCGACGGGATCACGGTGATGGCCTATCGCGACACCGGCCCCGCGGTGGTCGCGATCGCCCGCCAGGAGGTCCGCGCCGCCACCCGGCTCGGCAAGCAGGCGGTCGTCGGGGTCGAGACCGGCGAGGCCACGGCCGAGCCGGAGTATGTGACCTTTTACGAGGAGGGCCGAGCGCGCCTTGCGGCGGCGCTGGTCAAGATTCGCGACGCGTTCTCGGCGTACCCCGGTTTCGGCGGCCTCGCCGTCCATCACGCCGGCTCCCTCGCCGACCTCGACTGAGCGCGACTCTTTAGCCTCTCGTCCTCATGTCCGAGCTGAACCTCATCCTCCTCGGCCCGCCCGGCTCCGGGAAGGGGACCCAAGGCGAGCGCCTGCAGGAGGACTTCCACCTCCCCTACTACGCGACCGGCGACATCCTCCGGGCCGCGGTGCGCGACGGCAGCGAGATCGGGCGCGAGGCCAAGGACTACATGGACCGCGGCGACCTCGTCCCGGACGACGTGATGGTCGGCGTGATCGCCGAGCGGATCGGCGGGAAGGAGGCCGAGGACGGCTTCATCCTCGACGGCTTCCCGCGCACCGAGCCGCAGGCCGAGGCGCTCGAGGCCAAGCTCGGCGAGCTCCGCCGCGGGGTCTCGGCGGCGGTCCTGATCGAGGTCCCCGAGGAGGAGGTCGTGCGCCGGCTCGGCGGGCGACGGACCTGTCCCAACGGCCACATCTTCCACGTCGATTTCGACGCCCCCGAGAAGGAGGGGATCTGCGACGTCTGCGGCGCCGAGCTCGGGGTTCGCGACGACGATCGCCCCGAGGTGATTCGCAACCGCCTCGCCCAGTACCGTGAGAAGACCGAGCCGCTGATCGACTACTACGAGTCCCGCGGCATACTGAAGCGCGTCGACGGCGATCAGCCGCCGGAGGAGGTCACCGACCGGATCCGGGCGCTGGTCGCGACATTGAAGATGGAGGAGGAGGCCTAGCTCCGATGTATCGCGGCGGGATCATCATCAAGACGCCCCAGCAACTCGACCAGATGGCGGCCGCGGGAGCGATCCAGGCGCGCTGCCTGAAGATGCTGCGCTCGAAGGTGCGGCCGGGGGTGACCACCGACCAGCTCGACCTGACCGCGCAGCGGTTCATCGAGTCGCAGGGAGCGACGCCGTCGTTTCTCGGCTACCGCGGCTTCCCGGGCTCGATCTGCGCCTCGCCGAACTCGATGGTGGTCCACGGCATCCCCGGCCCCTACGAGCTTGGCCGCGGCGACATCATCTCGATCGACGTCGGCGTCACCCACGACGGCTGGGTCGCCGACGCCGCGATCACGGTCCCTGTCGGGGAGATCCTCCCGGCCACGCGCCAGTTGCTCGAGACCACCAAGGCCGCGCTGTTCGCGGCGGTCGAGCAGGTCCGCCCCGGCAACCACCTGGGCGACGTCTCGCACGCCGTGCAGAAGCGCGTGCAGGAGGGGCACCTGTCGATCATCCGCTCGCTCGTCGGCCACGGGATCGGGCGCGACATGCACGAGGACCCGCAGGTCCCCAACTACGGCGAGCCGGGCCGCGGCCCGGAGCTGGAGCCGGGGATGGTGCTCGCCATTGAGCCGATGGTGAACGCCGGCGGCCCCGAGGTGCGCCTCGGCGACGACAACTGGGCCGTCTACTCGGCCGACGGCTCGCTGGCCGCGCACTTCGAGTTCACCGTCGCCGTGACCGAGGACGGCCCGCGCATCCTCACCCCCTGGCACCTGGACTGAGCGCGGAACTCCACGGCTACCCGTGGGTTTGCGTAGGTGGATGCTCCGGCGGTTCCTTCTTCTCTGCGGCCTGGTTGCGGCGGTCGCCGCGGCAGCCGCGCCTGGAGCGTATGCGGGGGCGGATACGGATGGCGACGGGGTGCCCGACGCCAGCGATCGCTGCCCGGAGGTCGCGGCACAGGCCGCCGGAGGCTGCCCCCGCGTCGCGCGCAGAGTCACGATCGCCGCGCAGGGGCACCGGGTCTCCGGGGAGATCCGCCGCTCGTTGAGCCCCTGCGTCGCGCACGAGCGAGTAAAGGTGTTCAAGGTCGGCAAGCGCCGAACCAGGGTTGTCGATCGCGTCACGTCCGACGCCGATGGCGCATGGCACAGCGACGAGCGGTTCGTGGATGCCGTTCTGTTCGCGAAGATGCCCCGTCACACGGAGCCCGATGTCGGCCGGTGCATTGCTCGTCGCTCGCCCGGGGTGACCACGGACGCCTGAGCGCCTCGCGGATGAGGCCTGCGCGCCCGCGCCCGGTTGCTATATTTCTTCGTCGGCCTTCGGGCCGATTGCGCTGCCCGCCACCCGACTACTGGGGTGGCCGGGCTTTCTCATGTAGTTGTTGATCGATACGACCCAAGAAGGGCCGATGAAGGTACGAGCGTCCGTGAAGCCGATGTGTGAGCGTTGCCGGGTGGTCCGGAGGCGCGGCGTCGTGCTGGTGATCTGCTCGAACCCGAGGCACAAGCAGCGTCAGGGCTGAGGTGAATTAGTGGCACGGATCGCGGGAGTCAACCTCCCTCTCAACAAGCGGATCGAGATCGGGCTGACCTACGTCCACGGCGTCGGCCGTTCGACCGCGAACCAGGTGCTCGACAAGGTCGGCGTCGACCCGAACACCTACGTGAAGGACCTCACCGAGGAGGAGACCGTGAAGCTGCGCGACGCGGTCGAGGACCTCGAGGTCGAGGGAGACCTGCGCCGCGACCGCTCGCAGAACATCAAGCGCCTGTCGGAGATCGGCTCCTACCGCGGCCTGCGCCACCGCCGCGGCCTGCCGACCCGGGGCCAGCGCACGAAGACCAATGCCCGAGGCCGCAAGGGCCCGCGGCGGATGAGCATCGCCGGCAAGAAGAAGCCGCCGGCGAAGAAGTAGGGAGAGAGCTTTGCCGCAGCCGAAGAAGGGCAAGGGCCGCGCCCGTCGCCGGGTGAAGAAGAACGTCCCCTACGGGATCGCCCACGTCAAGACCAGCTTCAACAACACCATCGTCACGATCACCGACCCCGAGGGCAACGTCGTCTGCTGGGAGTCCGCCGGCTCGGCCGGCTTCAAGGGCTCGCGCAAGTCGACCCCGTTCGCCGCTCAGGTGACCGCCGACGCCGCGGCCCGCAAGGGCATGGAGCACGGCGTCGAGCGGGTCGAGGTGCACGCCAAGGGCGCCGGCTCGGGTCGCGACACCGCGATCCGCTCGCTGCAGGCCGCCGGGCTGCAGGTGACGACGGTCAAGGACGTCAGCCCGCAGGCCCACAACGGCTGCCGGCCGAAGAAGCGGAGGCGCCCCTAGTGGCCCGCGACACCGGCCCCCAGTGCAAGCAGTGCCGCCGCGAGGGACAGAAGCTGTTCCTCAAGGGCGAGCGCTGCCTGACCGAGAAGTGCGGCGTCGAGCGCCGCTCCTACCCGCCCGGCGAGCACGGCCGTGGGCGCGTGCGCGCCTCGGAGTACCGCAACCAGCTGCGCGAGAAGCAGAAGGCCCGTCGTTTCTACGGCGTGCTCGAGCGCCAGTTCGCCGGCTACTACGAGAAGGCCTCGCGGCAGGAGGGCGTCACCGGCGACAACCTGCTGCGCATGCTCGAACGACGCTTCGACAACGTCCTGGTCCGCCTCGGCTTCGCCGCCTCGCGGCGCCAGGCGCGACAGCTCATCAACCACGGGCACTGGCTGATCAACGGCCGCCGTGTTGATATCGCGAGCTACCAGGTCCGCCCCGATGATGTGATCACGATCAGGCCCGATTCGGGCGCCGCCGACGTTGTTCGGCAGGCGACCGAGCTGACCGCGGCGGTTCCGCCGTGGCTCCAGGCGGACCACGATGCCCTGACGGCGAAGGTTTTGAGGCTGCCGGAACGCAGCGAGATCGCCGCGCCGATCCAGGAGCAGCTGATCGTCGAGCTCTACTCGAAGTAGCGCTCACCCGTACCCCGACCCCAAGTGAGGAAGCAATGACCACCCTGCCCGAGTTTCAGATTCCCAAGATTTCCAGCGAGGACGCGGACGACGTCCACGGAACCTTCGTCGTCGAGCCCCTCGACAAGGGCTTCGGCTACACCTACGGGAACTCGCTCCGCCGGGTGCTCCTGTCCTCGCTCGGCGGCGCCGCGATCAAGAGCGTGCGCATCGAGGGCGTCGCGCACGAGTTCTCGACGGTCCCCGGGGTCAAGGAGGACGTCACCGACATCGTCCTGAACCTCAAGGACATCGTCATCCGCATGCACACCGACGCCGACGAGGTCGAGGCCCCGCTGGTCGCGACCGGCCCCGGCGAGGTCAAGGCCAAGGACATCGACCTGCCGGCCGGTGTGGAGATCCTCAACCCGGACGCCCCGATCGCGACGCTCGAGAAGCGGACCAAGCTCGAGCTGTACCTGACGATCGGCCGCGGCCGCGGCTACTCGCCCGCGGAGGAGAACAAGACGGAGGACCAGCCCATCGGCGTGATCCCGATCGACTCGATCTTCTCGCCGATTCGCCGCGCGTCCTACGAGGTCGACTCGGCCCGCGTCGGGCAGCGCACCGACTTCGACAAGCTGACGCTCGAGGTCGAGACCGACGGCTCGATCGAGCCCGGCTCGGCGGTGCGCGAGGCGGCCGAGATCCTGATCAAGACGATGGCGATCTTCACCGACGCCGATCGGGTCGAGGAGCTGACCGCCCGCGAGGTTCC
This sequence comes from uncultured Solirubrobacterales bacterium, assembly GCA_963729065.1. GTDB lineage: Bacteria > Actinomycetota > Thermoleophilia > Solirubrobacterales > 70-9 > WHSW01. The sequence continues at coordinate 3,002 of CAVSMS010000027.1, read as the reverse complement.
CGGCGTCGACGGCGACGGTGCCTTCGCTCCGGCCGCCGGTGCGACCGAGGGCGACGAGCGCCTGATCGAGGAGCTCGAGATCGGGGTCCGCGCCTACAACTGCCTCAAGCGCGCCGGCATCCAGACGGTCGGCGATCTGGTGCAGCGCTCCGAGTCCGAGCTGAACGCGATCCCGAACTTCGGCAAGCGCAGCACCGAAGAGGTCATGGAAGCGCTCCACGCGCTCGGGCTGAACCTCCGCGACGAGTAGCCATGCGCCACGGCAAGCAGCGCAACAAGCTGAGCCGCGACACCGCCCACCGGCGGGCGCTGATGCGCAACCTGTGCCGGGACGTGATCGAGCACGAGCGGATCACGACCTCGCAGGCGAAGGCCAAGGCGGTGAAGCCGAAGCTCGAGAAGCTGATCACGCTCGCCAAGCGGGGCGACCTGCACGCGCGGCGCCAGGTGCTGGCCGAGCTCGGGCAGGACAAGTTCATCGTCCACAAGCTGTTCGAGGAGGTCGCACCGCGCTACGCGGAGCGTCCCGGCGGCTACACCCGGATCGTGAAGCTCGGACCGCGGCGGTCGGACTCGACCGAGATGGTCTTCCTCGAGCTCGTTTAGCGCTCCGGGCCCGACTACTTGGGAGCCGGCTCGACGCGCTCTCACCGGCCGGCTGCGGTCGCCGGAATCTCGATGGCCCCACCGAGATAACGGGTGACCCAACCGTTCGTCGTCATCCCCAGCGACTCGTAGAGCCGCTCGCCGTCTGGCGTGGCCCAATGTCCCGCCACGGGCGCTTCGAGCTCGGCGGGCGCAACGAGCGTCACCAGCCGCCCGAAACCGTGTCGCCGTTCGGTCGCCAGCACCCCGACCCCGAACTGCCCCACCACACCTTCGGCGACGAAGCCGAGCGTGATCGCCACCGGGACGTCCTTGCGGAGCACAGTCCACAGCCGGAACTGCGGCGCCCCCGGCGCCCGGCGAAGGGCGGCCGCGATCCAGGCGTCGCGACCGGCGTCCGGGAACTCGTAGGCCGCCTGCAGGGTCCGCGCCCAGGTCCTGACCTCGACCTCCGCGCTCGCCTCCCTGACCGCGACGCCGCTCGGCGCCTGCGGAGCCGGGAGTTTCGCTCGGTCGATCTCCATCCACGGGGCGCGTTCGTCGAACGCGTTCGCGCCCGCGGCGAGGACGCGCTCGACGAGGGCGTCCGCGGTCTGCGGGAGCACGAACCAGAACCAGGGCAGGCCGGTGTCCCGCAGCTCCTCGAGCGCCTGCTCGACCGCGCCGGCGTCGGCGTCGGGTGCGGCCACGCCCGCATTGAACATCGGCCACGCGATGTCCGTGAGCGACCAGGTGACGCCGCCCCGAGTCGTGGCGTGCGCCTGCCCGTCGAGCGAGCCGACCAGCCGAAGCCAGCCTGCGATGTGAGCGCTCACGTCGCGCACCGGCGCGAGCCTATCGTCAGCGGTCTTGGTGAATCGCACCGCTCGGCAAGACACGGGCGTTGTCTAGGCTCGGGCGGTGCCGACCGCCCGACTGCTGATCGCCTACGACGGCTCGCGCTTCGCGGGCTGGTCGGCGCAGCCGGGCCAGCGGACGGTGCAGGCCGAGCTCGAGTCGGCGCTCGAGCGCATCTTCGGCGAACAGGTCGAGCTCACGGTCGCCGGGCGCACCGACGCCGGGGTGCACGCGACCGGGCAGGTCGCGAGCTTCGAGCATGCGCGCGAGCTTCCTGACCGCCCCGCAGAGCGCCTCAACGCGGTCCTGGCGCGCGACGTGGCGGTGCTGGAGGTTGGCCCCGCCCCCGACGGCTTCGACGCTCGCCACGCCGCAACCGCGCGGGTCTACCGCTACCGGGTCCTCACGTCGACCGTCCGCGACCCGTTCGAGGAGCGGCGCGCGCTCTGGTGGCGTTTCCCGCTCGACCGCGAGCTGCTCGACGCCGCCGCGGCGGCAATCGTCGGCAACCACGACTTCACCGCGTTCACCCCGACCCAGACGGAGCACGTGCTGTTCGAGCGCACCGTGGACGCCTGCGCCTGGGAGCAGGAGCGCCCGGGACTGCTCGCGCTGCGGATCGAGGCGCGCTCGTTCATGCGCAGCCAGGTCCGGGTGCTGGTCGGGACGATGCTCGAGATCGGCGGCGGCCGCCGGGGGCTCGACGACCTGGAGGCCCTGCTGGCCGGAGCGCCGCGCGAGGCCGCGGGGGAGACGGCGCCGCCGCACGGTCTCTACCTCGAGCGCGTCCGCTACGGGGACTGAGGGTGGCCGAGCAGCCGTTTCGCGACCAGCCCTCCCGCGCGCGCCGGATCCCGACGATCCTCGCCCGCCGCGCGATGCGGACCCGTGCCGGGAGGACGCTTGCCGTCAACCTCTTCCAGCGCGCCTACTACGAGTCCGAGCGCGCCTGGGAGCACTCCAGCTGGCTCGGCTCCAGGGCGCTCAAGGCGCCGCAGGACCTCTGGGTCTACCAGGAGATCCTCAGCGCGCTGCGGCCGGAGCTGATCGTCGAGACGGGGACCTTCGAGGGCGGCAGCGCGCTCTACCTGGCCACGGTCTGCGACGGGCTCGGCCGCGGTGAGGTGCTGAGCGTCGACGTGCGCCGGCGCGACCGCCTGCCCGAGCACGAGCGGATCTCCTACCTGGTCGGGTCCTCGACCGACCCGGCGATCGTCGCCGCCGTGGACGAGCGCGCCGCGGCGGCGGACGGCGTCCTCGCGATCCTGGACTCCGACCACTCTCGCGACCACGTGCTCGCCGAGCTCCGTGCCTACGGGCCCCTGGTGGGCCCCGGCGGCTACGTGATCGTCGAGGACACGAACATCAACGGCCACCCGGTGGCCCGCCACTGGGGGCCGGGGCCGATGGAGGCGGTGGACGCCTACCTGGCCGAGGGAGCGCCGTTCGAGGTCGACCGCAGCCGCGAGAAGTTCCTCTTCAGCTGCAACCCGCGGGGCTTTCTGCGGCGGATCTGAAAGCGGAGGGCGGCTCAGCCCTCGCGCGGCAGGATGTCCGTC
>CAVSMS010000026.1:0-8124 GCA_963729065.1 uncultured Solirubrobacterales bacterium | reverse complement strand
GAACCGCATGGCAACCGAAAATCGCCCCGGCCACCTTCGCCCGGTCCTCGCCGAGCCGGACGACGCGACGGACCCGTCCGGGGCGGGGCCGCCCCCGGCACGCCGGGGCTGACGCCGCCGCTCGGGCGCGGCAACTCGGCGATGTTCCTCACCGACGTGATCGTCGAGCTCGGCTACGCGACCCGAGGGCGGGTCGACGAGGTGATCCAGGAGGCGCGGGTCGCCGGCCGCTCGGCCGACGAGCTGCTGGTCGAGCGCAAGCTGATCGACGCCGATCAGCTCTCGCGCGCGATCGCCGAGCGCTACGGCCTCGACCACGTCGACCTCAACGCCTACCACGTCGACATGGGGGCGGCCAACCTGCTCTCGGCCCAGGCCGCGCGCCGCTACGGGGCGGTGCCGATCGGCTACGTCGACTCGAAGACCCTGCTGGTCGTGATCGCCGACCCGGCGAACGTGCTCGCGATCGACGACATCCACATGATCACCGGCCTCAACTGCAAGATCGCGGTCGCCGCGACCGACGACATCGAGGCGCTGATCGGGCGCCTCAACACGCTCGAGAAGGCCGTCACCGAGGCCACCGACGAGGAGGAGGAGGCGGAGCTCGGCGAGCTCGAGGAGCTGCACGAGTCCGCCGACGACGCGCCGGTCATCAAGCTCGTCTACTCGATCCTCGGCCAGGCGGCCGCCGAGGGCGCCTCCGACATCCACTTCGAGCCCGGCGAGGACGAGATGCGGGTCCGCTTCCGCGTCGACGGCGTCCTCTACGAGGCCGCCCGGGTGCCGAAGCGGATGGTCTCCGGCGTGATCTCGCGGGTGAAGATCATGAGCGAGCTCGACATCGCCGAGAAGCGCGTCCCGCAGGACGGGCGGGTGGGCGTCAACGTCGACGGCCGCGCGGTCGACCTGCGGATCACGACCCTGCCGACCCAGCGCGGGGAGGGGGCGACGATCCGGATCCTCGACAAGGAGCAGGCGCTGCGCACGCTCGACGAGCTCGGGCTCGACGGCAGCGGCCGCGACCGCTTCCAGGCGGCGATCGGCCAGGCCCACGGCGCCGTGCTGGTCACGGGCCCGACCGGGTCCGGCAAGTCGACGACGTTGTACGCGTCGCTCGCCGAGATCAACTCGGTGGAGAAGAAGATCATCACGATCGAGGACCCGGTCGAGTACCGGATCGCCGGGATCAGCCAGATGAACGTCAACCGCAAGGCCGGGCTGACGTTCGCGGCCGGGCTGCGCTCGATGCTGCGCGCCGACCCCGACATCATCATGGTCGGCGAGATCCGCGACGCCGAGACGGCGCGGATCGCGATCGAGTCGGCGCTCACCGGGCACATGGTGCTGACCACCCTGCACACCAACAACGCGCCCGGGGCGATCACCCGCCTGCAGAAGATGGGGATCGAGAGCTTCCTCACCGCGTCGGCGCTGGACTGCGTCGTCGCCCAGCGGCTTGCGCGCAAGCTCTGCACGCACTGCAAGAAGCGCACCGTGGTCTCCCAGGAGTCGCTGCTGCAGTCCGGCTTCCGCGTCGGCACCGACATCGAGGCCTACGAGCCGGCCGGCTGCGCGCGCTGCAACAACACGGGCTTCAAGGGCCGGATCGGGATCTTCTCCGTGATGGAGATGAGCGACCGGATCAAGGACCTGACCGTGAGCGGCGCTCCCGAATCCGAGATCACCGACGCCGCCCGCGAGGAGGGCATGCTCACCCTCCGCGAGGACGGCCTGACCAAGGTGCGCTCCGGGATCACCTCGATTGCCGAGCTCGCGCGGGTCGCGACGTGACCCGCGACGGCGCTCAAGCTTTGCCCCCCAGCTGACGATTGATCGCCCGTGAGTATTGACTTCGCCGCAGTGCTCGAGCCGCATGGTCGAGGTGCGCGCCTCGGACGTGCACATCTCCCCGGGGTTCCCGCCGGCGATGCGCGTCAACGGCCAGGTGGCGCCGCTCGAGGGGTTCGAGAAGATGACCCCGCAGGACACGCGCGAGATCGTCTACTCGGTCCTCAACGACGCCCAGCGCAAGCGGTTCGAGAACGAGCGCCAGCTCGACCTCTCATACGCGATCCCCGGCCTGGCGCGCTTCCGCGTCAACGTCTTCTTCCAGCGCGGCTCGATCAGCGCCGCGTTTCGCCTGATCCCGAGCGAGATCAAGGGCCTCAAGGCGCTCGGCCTGCCGGCGCCGGTCGAGGAGTTCACCCGCAAGCCGCGCGGGTTCGTGCTCGTCACCGGCCCGACCGGCTCGGGCAAGTCGACCACGCTCGCCTCGATGGTCGACCTGATCAACCGCAACCGCGCCGAGCACATCCTCACGATCGAGGACCCGATCGAGTTCCTGCACCGCCACCAGAAGTGCATCGTCAACCAGCGCGAGATCGGCGCCGACGCCAACGACTTCGGCACCGCGCTGCGAGCCGCTCTCCGCGAGGACCCCGACGTGATCCTCGTCGGCGAGATGCGCGACCTCGAGACGATCTCGACCGCGCTGACCGCGGCCGAGACCGGGCACCTCGTGTTCGCCACCCTGCACACGCAGTCGACCGCCCAGACGGTCGACCGGATCATCGACGTCTTCCCGCCGCACCAGCAGCACCAGGTCCGGATGCAGCTCTCGATCGCGCTCCAGGGGATCATCACCCAGCAGCTGCTGAAGACGGCCGACGGCGCCGGGCGCGTGGTGGCCTGCGAGGTCATGGTGCCGACCCCCGCGATCCGCAACCTGATCCGCGAGGGCAAGACGCATCAGATCTACTCGGCGTTGCAGACCTCGGGCGCGGTCGGCATGCAGACGATGGATTCCCACCTCGCCCAGCTGGTCCGCTCGGGAGCGATCACGCGGTCGCTGGCCGAGCAGCGCGCCTCCGTCCCCGAGGAGCTCAAGCGGCTGCTCGGCGGGGCGACGAACGGCGGCGCGGCGGCCCAGGCCGAGCGGACGACACAGGCCGCCCCGGCGAGTGCGCCGGCGACGATGATGTGAGGCCGGCGGTCGCGTGAGCACGTTCAACTTCCGCGCGGTCGACCTCGCCGGGGTCCCGTCCAACGGCGCGATCGAGGCGTCGACCAAGGCGCAGGTCTCCGAGCAGCTGCGGGCGCGCGGCCTGATCGTCCTCGACGTCTCCGAGGAGCGCGAGTCGCTGAAGCTCGAGAGCATCTTCCAGCGCTTCAAGACCATCAACATGCGCAACCTCTCGGTCTTCTCGCGTCAGTTCGCGACCCTGATCGCCTCCGGCATGCCGATGCTGCGGTCGCTCTACACGCTCGAGGACCAGACCGAGGACGAGATGCTGAAGCCGGCGATCGCCGCCGTCCGCTCCGACGTCGAGGCCGGCAGCTCGCTGACCTCGGCCATGCAGCGCCAGCCGGGCGTCTTCGACCCGCTCTACTGCTCGATGGTGCAGGCGGGGGAGGGCTCGGGCCGGCTCGAGCAGGCGCTCGACCGGGTGGCCGCGCAGCTCGAGAAGCTCGACGCCCTACGGCGCCAGGTGAAGTCGGCGCTGATGTACCCGGCGATCGTCTTCACGATCGCGATCATCGTGATGGTCGTGATCGTCGCCTTCGTGGTGCCGGTCTTCGTCGGCATCTTCGAGGAGATCTCCGAGGAGAACGGCGAGAGCGCGGAGTTGCCGATCATGACCCAGATCACGGTGGGGATCTCGAACGCGGTCACCGGCTCCTGGTACATCATCCTGCCGCTGCTCGTGATCGGCGCCTACGTGTTCGTCCGGTGGAAGCGGACCGAGCGCGGGCGCGTCCTCTGGGACCGGTTCAAGCTCAGGCTCCCCGCGAAGATCGGTGACGTGGTCCAGAAGGTCGCCCTGGCGCGCTGGTCGCGGACCTTCTCCGGCACCGTCTCCTCGGGCGTCCCGATCCTCCAGGCGATCCAGATCTCGGGCCTGACGGCCGGCAACGCCGTGGTCCAGCAGGCGATGGAGTCGGTCTACGACTCGGTCAAGAAGGGGGGTTCGATCGCCAAGCCGCTCGAGGAGTCGAGCGTCTTCCCGCCGATGGTCTCCCACATGGTCGCGGTGGGCGAGGAATCGGGCCAGCTCGAGCAGATGCTGCAGAAGATCGCGGACTTCTACGACGCCGAGGTGGACGCCAAGGTCAAGGCGCTGACCTCGCTGATCGAGCCGATCATGATCGTCGTCGTCGGCTCGGTGGTCGGCTTCATCGTGATCTCGATGTACCTGCCGATCTTCAGCCTCTACGACAAGATCCGCTAGCGCTCGGACGCCCGTTCATGCGCTGGCGGGCTGAAAGAGCTCGATCGGGTTGCCTAGCAGCCGCTCGATCTTGTCAGGCGCCGGGCGGCCCAGAGACAGAGCGCGAGCAGCGCGAGGCCACCCGCAACGATGCCGAAGACGGCGCCGATCGTCAGCGATCCCACAGCTCCCACGATCAGCGGCGCGCCGAGGCAGCACAAGACCGCCAGTGCGGCCAACGCCGGCGCGGCCACGCGTGTCCGCCAGCTGCTCGGGGTCGGCTGCTCCGTGGAGGTTGCCCCGCTCATGCGAGGCCTCCCCGGCCCGCAACGAAACCGGCGACGAGCCCGCGCACGGCCCACTCGCCGTCCTCGGGTGCGCTGACAGCGAGTTCTAGCTCGCCGTCGCGATGAGCCTGCTCGAACTCAAAGAACGGGCAGCACCGGGACTCGGCGGCCACGAAGGCCTCGACTTCGGCGCGCTGATCGAGTGGGAAGCTCAATCGCGCGGCGAGCCCCTCCGCGTGGACGGCAGTCAGGGTCTGTCCGAGCTGGGCCATCTGGGCGCCGCGCTCGGGTAGTTCGGCTTGATCGAGGCTGCAGGCGATCGGGATCGTGGTCGGCATTCAGGCTCCTTAGGGAGAGGGTCGTGCGGCTACTCTTGACCCTCAACTCGACTTGAGGTCAAGTGATTTCTCTCAGCGACGACAAACTCCGCATCGGCCAGGTGGCAGAACAGGCGGGACTGCGCAAGAGCGCGATCCGCTACTACGAGGAGATCGGGCTGCTGCCCGAGCCGGAGCGGGTCTCCGGCCAGCGCGTCTATGACCCGAGCATCCTTCGTCGCCTGGCCCTGATCGACGTCTCCCAGCGCGCCGGGCTAAGCCTCGACGAAATCCGCGAGCTCGTCGACGCCGGGTCGGCGCCGGTGTCCGAGCAGCTCCAGGAGATCGCGGCCAAGAAGCTGCCTGAGGTCGAGGCCCTGATCGCCCGCGCCGAAGCGATGCGCGACTGGCTCAAGACGGCGCAGGGCTGCGGCTGCGAGACGATCGACGAGTGCGGCCTGTTCGACCTTGACGACGCCGCAACGGCGCCCGCGCCGCAGCTAGCCGTCATCCGGCGCTAGCTCCGGGGCGTGTGGAGGCTCAGCCGATCGCCTGCTGGACGGCGCTCTCGAAGGCGTTGACGCCGAAGGAGCCTTCGAGGCGGGCGGCTACCCGGCCGTTGGCGTCGATCGTGAACAGCCAGGGCTCGGAGCGCAGGCCGTAGTCGCCAAGGGGTGGGCGCAGGCCCTTGGACGGGTCGTTGTCGACGTAGACCTCTTGGTGGATGAACTCGACCTGATCGCCGTATTCGGTCTTCAGCTGCTCGGCGATGTCGGTCACGGGTCCGCAGACCCGGCTCTGACAGAGCGCCGGCGTTGCGAACAGCAGTGCCACCGGCTGCTCGCCGACCACGTCGGCGAACTTCGTGTCGTGCATCGAGTCGGGCGGGACGCGGGTGTCGATATCGGCGATCTGACCGACCTCATCGGCGGTGTCGGTGTCGGTCACGGGCGCCTCATCGCCGACGCTCGGCACGGAGCTGTCCCTGACTTTGTAACGGGCGGTCGTGCCCAGGAGGCGGCCGTCGCTGTCGGCGGCGAGGATGAGGGCCGAGTAGGAGCCTGACTTGGGAAGCGGCACGTCGGCGGCGTAGACAGAGGCGAAGGGATCGCTGTCCGCGGCGGCGTTTTGGCTGCGATACGGCGCCTCGGTGACCAGCGTGTCGGCCGGCGCTAGGAACGGGCCCTGGGCCGGGTCGTTCGGGGTCGTGGCGACGTAGACGGCGGTGGGTGCATAGAGAATCTGGTTGTCCTGGTTGAGCAGCCCGAACGCGACTCGGTTCTCGCCCGGCTCGTAGGTCTGGGTCCCGGGCGCGTAGACCAGGCCCGGGCGGGCCTTGGCGGCGATCTGCTTGAGCGGTCGGCCGTTGGCCGGCGGGAAGAAGTCGGCGGGCGGATTGGCGGCCGCCTCGGGCTGCTGCGTGAACGCGCCGTCGGTGCTGTCGGAGGCCGCGGTGGTGGACTCGTCGCTACCGCCGCAGCTGGCTAGGCTGATCGACAGCCCGGAAAGGCCGGCTGCCGCAGCCAGACGCAGCACTCGCTTGGCCCTGCCTGTCATGACCATGACGTTAGACGGCGGCGTGAGTGGGTTCGTCTCGACAGCAATCGTCCTCGTAGGCGAGCGGACCACCTGGATCCAGGTTCGGGCCAGCGGCACAGCAACCCTCACCGCGCCAGGTCTCGAGGCCTTCCTTGACGGCGACGGCGGCGATCAGCAGCGCGGCAATCGGGTCCAGCCACCAGGCGCCCAGGACCGCGTTGCCGGCAAGGCCGAGGAAGACGGCTCCGGCGAGGTAGGCGCAGAGGAGGTTCTGGGTACCTTCGCCGTGGGTCGCCTGGGAGCCCAGCTGGCGGGCGACCTTCTGCTTGGCCCGGCCGAGCAGCGGCATCCCGATCAAACTCGAGGCGGTGAGGACCATGCCGAGGACGCTGACTTCGGGATGCTCGGCGCCGGCGAGGTGCCGGACCGCCTCGTAGGCAACGTAGGGGGCGAGGATGAAGAACTGGATTGCGACCATCTTCTGCGCGCGCTGCTCGGCCGCGTGGGAGTGAAGGCGTGAGCCGGTGAAGCGCCAGATGATGACGACGCTGGCGACGCCCTCGATGAACGAGTCGATGCCGAAGCCGATCAAGGCGATCGAGCCGGCTGCGATTCCGGCGAACAGGGCGATCCCGCCCTCGAGGCCCATCCAGACCAAGCTGAGCCACGAGAGAAACCGGGCCCGCTTGGCCGCGGCCAGCCACTCGGCAGCCGGGGCCGGGGAAGCACTCAGGCCAGCCGGCCGAACGGTGAGCGTCGGCAGCGCGGTCTCGCTCACGTCTTGACCTCGGCTCGTAGCACCGGGGCGAGCAGTTCCCGGCCGCGGCCCGTGATCGCGTACATGACCATCTTGCCATCACGCCGGCTCTCGACCAGCCCAGCCTGACGTAGCAGGCGCAGGTGGTGAGAGACGAGCTTGTCCGCCCGCTCCATCACCCAGGCCAGATCGCATACGCACGCTTCATCCGTCTGGGACAGCGCGTGAGCGATCGCAAGGCGGGTCGGATCGGCGAGGGCCTTCGCCTGGCCCGCGGCATCATCGGCCCGTGAGATGTCCAGGCGCAACGCGCGAAGCGCCTCGGCCTTCTCAAGGTCAAGACAGAGGAGATCGCAATGGTCGTCAGGCACGACCGGACACTCTAACGATCGTTGGGATGTAGTCAGGTCGGCGCCGTGTCCTGGACCTTCAGCCGGGGCGACCCGGGTGCCGTCGCTCCAGCGGCATCGATCGGTGCCTGCGCGTGTCGCCGAGGGCGTAGTGCAGTGGATCTCGTCGATCGCGCAGTCGCGCAGGGTCTACGCCGCGCGCCAGCTCGCCTCCGTAGCGAAAATCTTCGGGATACTCGGGGCGATGTCGCAGGAGAACCTCGAGGTCGTGTGGGACATGGCGAGAGCGTTCAACCGCCGCGACCTCGAAGGGTGGTTGGCCAGAATCAGCCCTGACGTGGAGTGGGACGTGCGCGAGGGCTTCCCAGGGGCCCAAGGCATCTATCGCGGTCAGGAGGGGGCGCGACGGTGGTGGAGCGATTTCATGGAGGCGTGGGAGAGCTTCCATGGCGATGTCGATCGGATCGCGGAAGGCGAAGCAGGCCAGGTTTTCATCGCGGTGAACGGAAAGGGGCGCGGCAGCGCCAGTGGCGTCGAGACCGAGCTCGAGTTCTTCTTCGTTGCCTGGGTCGCCGACGGGAAAATCGCTCGGTTTCGGATGTTCCAAAATCGCGAACAGGCCGCCGAAGTCGCCGGGCTGAGGGAGTAGGTAAGGAGGATCGC
>CAVSMS010000025.1:0-11696 GCA_963729065.1 uncultured Solirubrobacterales bacterium | reverse complement strand
GTCGGTCACTGTGTTGCCGCTCGCCGGCTCGCTGGGATCACGACGACCCCCGCCGCCGATCGTCGCCGAGTGCACGCCGGCGCTGACGGAGTTGTCCGGGCTACCGCCGATCACGTTCGGGCTCGGATTCGCCCCATCGGACGCGGATTCCAATCGCAGTGCGCGGGCCCCGTTCACACGCAGGTCGAGCGGCTGGTTGTCGGTCGTGCCGAGGAAGTCGGCTCCGGTGGTGCCGGCGTTGCCGCCCAGGCTCCAGACGTTCGCGACCGTGATCCCCGAGAGCGTCGACTCGTCGATGTCGGCGCCGGTGAGCGAGTTGTCGTTGAAGAGGGTGTTCTCGTCGATCTGACTGCCCGTGAGCGTGTTGTTGGCGACGTCGAGCCCGAGGATCGAGCCGTTGGCGATCTTGCTCGAGGTCACAGCCCCGTCCGCGATCTTGTTGGTGGTCACCGCCGCAGCCACCAGTTCGGCGATCCCGACGGCCGAGTTGCCGATGTCGGCGACGCCCACCTGTCCGTCGAGGATCTTGTTGGTGTTGACGGCGTTGGTCGCGAGCTTCGGCCGCGTCACGGCACTGGTGGCGAGATCGGCGGTCTTCACCTCGCCGTCGACGATGTCGTCACTGAAGACGGTGTCGCTGCCGTCCAGGGCGACGGCGCTGCCCGTGAGGGCGAAGAAGAGCGCGAACACCAACACGGTCGCCCAGCGTTGTGCTCCACGAGCCATCGCGACTCCCTACGCCGGCCGCTCGGCCAGACGCCGAGGTGGACGCCTTCGTCGGATCAGCACGAGTGCGCCCGAGGCGAGCACGACGAGGGCGTACCCACCCGCGGCACCGATCAGCGCGTCGCCCCAGTGGAAGCCATCCTCGACCGGTGCTGGCCGGCCGGACTCGAACGGCACCGCCCTCGACGCGTCGCGCCGAAGGACAGGTCCACGGACCAGGGGATCGAACTGCACGGCGCGATCGCCGTCGCGGCGCAGCACCACCGGGTCGTGATCCGCAGCCCGCGCCTGTGAGTCGCCGCGATCCGGCGGCGCTCCGGCTCCACCCTGTGCGTCGCGGGCGGCTGGGCGATGGCCGCGCAGATCAGGATCGCCGTGACCCCTCTCGTCATGATCGCCTTGCGCATCTCATTCTCCTTCCGTGGACTCGCAACGTGGACGAGCCTGCGGCGCGAGCGCTGAAATCTCGCTGAAGCGCGCCTGGCCGGTGGTAGCGTGCGGGGCGGAGGAGGAAATGGAGTTCCAGGTCCTCGGGCCGCTCGAGGTTCACCGCCAAGGGGGCCGGGTAGCGCTCGGCCCGGCGAAGCAGAGGGCCGTGCTCGCGATCCTCCTGGTCCACGCGAACGAGGTCGTCTCGAGCGATCGGCTGATCGAGGACCTGTGGCCGGAGCCGCCCGAGACCGCGGCCAACGCGCTGCAGGTCTACGTTCACAAGCTCCGTAAGGCGCTCGAGCCGGACCGGACACCCGGGGCGCCCGGCGAGCTTCTGATCACGAGGCCCCCCGGGTACCTGCTTTGCGTCGGACCCGATGAGCTCGATGCTGATCGGTTCGAACGTCTCCTCCGTGAGGGCAGGGTGGCGGCCGAGACTCCAGACCCGGCGACGGCTGCCGCCGTGCTTCGGCGGGCGCTCGAACTCTGGCGTGGCCCGGCGCTCGTGGATTTCGCCTATGACCCGTTCGCCCAGGCCGAGATCGCAAGACTGGAGGAGCTACGGCTGGACGCGATCGAGGACCGCATCGAGGCCGACCTCGCAATGGGCGGCGCGGCCGAGCTGGTGGGCGAGCTCGAGACGCTGATCGGCGAGAACCCGCTTCGCGAGCGCCTGCGCGGGCAGCTGATGCTGGCGCTCTACCGCGCCGGCCGCCAGGCGGACGCGCTCGAGGTCTACAACCAGACGCGGCGGACTCTCGACGATGAGCTCGGCCTTGCACCGAGCCCGCCGCTGCAGCGTTTGCAGACAGCGATCCTCCGGCAGGAGCCGGCGCTCGAGGTCTCGATCGATGCCCCGATGCGGCTGGAGCCGAAGGCGGCGGCGACCGACACGGTCGCGCCTGAGGTGCGGAAAACGGTCACCGTCCTGATCGCTCGGCGGCCGACCGCCCGCGGCCTGGACCCCGAGGCGCTCAGCCATCAGAACAAGCTCTATCGCGACCACCTCGCGCGCACCGTGGAGCGTTACGGGGGAGCGGTCGCGAGCAGCCTGGGCGATGCCGTGATGGCGGTCTTCGGCGTGCCGCACGCCCACGAGGACGATGCATCCCGTGCCGTTTCGGCGGCGTTCGAGATCCGTGATGCCCCGGTCGGAGAGGCGATCGGCTCGGGCATCGCGCCGCGGGTCGGGATCGCTACCGGAGAGGTCCTTGCGAGCGGTTCCGGCGCCGGCGCGCTCTCCGTCGTCGGCGAGCCGGTGACCGCAGCGGGGGAGCTCGAGGACGCAGCGGCCGCCGGTGAAATCCTCGTCGGCTCCGAGACCGAACGGCTGATCCGAGGGACAGCCACGGGCGCGCAGGTCGACACGGAGGCGGGCCGCGCCTGGCGCGTGAGCGAGCTCAGGCCCGGCCGGCCGGCCCTGGGCTCGCTGAAGGCGCCGCTCGTCGGCCGCAGACCCGAGCTGGGCAGGTTGCGAGAGGCGTTCGCGCGCGTCGCCGGCGAACAAACGCTCCACCTGTTCACGATCCTGGGGACGGCGGGGATCGGCAAGTCCAGGCTGGCGCAAGAGTTCGCCACGGAGGCCGCCGAGAAGGCCACGGTCGTCGTCGGCCGCTGCGTGCCGTATGGGGAGGGCATCACCTTCTGGTCGCTGCGCGAGATCGCCGCTCAGCTGTCCGAAGGAGACGAGACGGGGCCGCTCGCCGAGAGCCTGCTCCAGGCGGTCGGCGGGTCGGAGGCCTCGGTCGAGCGCGAGGAGATCTTCTGGGCAACGCGGACGCTGTTTGCGACGCTGGCCGCACGGCGGCCGCTGGTCGTCTTCTTCGAGGACGTTCACTGGGCGGAGCCCACGTTCCTCGACCTGGTCGAGTACCTGGCCGAGCGAACGCGGGGTGCGCCGATCCTCCTCGTCTGCATCGCCCGCCCGGAGCTCCTCGAGCAGCGACCCGGCTGGATCCGTGAAGGGGCGAATGCCGGCTCACTTCGACTCCAGGCCCTCTCCGACGCGGACTGCGAGACGCTCATCGGCAATCTCGCGCGTGGCCTCGGGGAGGAGACGACGGCCCGGGTCCTCGAGACAGCTGAGGGCAACCCGCTGTTCATCGAGCAGCTCCTCGCCATGCTCACCGAGGGGGATCGCGATGGCGCGGAACGCGCGATCCCGCCGACGATCGACGCGCTGCTGTCCTCACGCCTGGACCGGCTCGGGCCCGGCGAGCGCGCGGTGATCTCCCGGGCCGCGATCGTCGGCAAGGAGTTCTCCGCCGACGCCACGGTCGATCTGCTGCCCGAGGATGCCCGCGCGTTCGGCCCGCGTCACCTCGAGACCCTCGTTCGCAAGGAGTTCATCGACTCAGGGCGGCCGGGGATTCCCGGCGCCAGCTTGCGCTTCCGTCACATCCTCATCCAGCAGGCCGCCTATCGAGCAACTCCCAAGGTCCTGAGGGCGGAGCTTCACGAGCGCTTTGCCGGCTGGGCCGATGATCCCGCGCGAAGCGGCCTCGCCGAGCACTCCGAGGTCGTCGGCTATCACCTCGAGCAGGCGTTTCACTACCGGGCCGAGCTCGATGCCGTCGGTCCTCAGGAGCTGGAGCTCGCGCACCGGGCCGGCGAGCATCTCGCCGCGGCCGGCCAGGCGGCGTTCAAGCGCGGCGACATGCCGGCAACCGTCAACCTGCTCGGTCGCGCCGCCGCGCTCCCCACGCCGAGGGGCGGGGCGGGCCTTGCGGCGCTGCCGGAGCTTGGCTATGCGCTGTTCGAGACTGGCGAGGTGGACGAGGCGAGCGCCGTCCTCGCGGGGGCCCGCGAGCGGGCGCGCGCCGACGGCGATCGCGGCGTCGAGTGGCGGGTCACGATCACCCGGCCGCGGATCGAGATGTACCGGGATCCCGGGGGGATAGATCTCGATGCGCTCTCCCTGGAGGTGGAAACGGCGATCGATGTGCTCGGCGAGCTCGGCGACGAGGGGGGGCTGGCCCGCGCGTACATGGTCCTCTCCGACCTCCTCTGGAGTCAGGGGAGGCTCACCGAGACGATCGAAGCGGCGACTCGGGCGGCCGATCATGCACGCCGGGCCGGCAATCGCCGCGAGGTCGGCTGGGCGCTCGGGCAGACCGCCCTGGGCGCGATCCACGGCCCGATGCCGGTGGCCGAGGGTCTGGAGTGGCTCGAGCGGTTGCTTCGCGGGGAGCCGGAGAATCGCACCCTGGACGCGAATCTCTCCGGCTTCGTCACCCTGCTGGAGGCGATGAGCGGCCGATTCGACGAGGCCCGCCTGCACATCAAGGAGAGCCGCGCCCTGGCGCGCGACCTCGGTCTGATCTGGCAGGCCGGCGTCCAGGAGCTGCTCAGTGGCTACGTCGAGTTGCTCGCGGGTGACCCGGTCGCAGCCGAGCGCGACATGCGGGCGGCCGGGAACGTCTTTCGCACGATCGGCGAAGGCTGGTTCTTGTCGACTGTCGCGGTCGATCTCCCGCGCGCGGTCTACGAGCAGGGGCGCTACGACGACGCCTTCGCCCTGCTCGAAGACATCGAGAAGCACCCGGCGCCGACCGATCGCGAGTGGCAGGTCAAGCGGACCGGCATCCCGGCGCGGTTGCTCGCCAGGCGCGGTCGGCTGGAGGAGGCGGAGCGCCTGGCGCGCGAGGGGGTGGCGCTCGCCGCCGACAGCGAGTACGTCGGCCTGCACGCGGACGTCCTCGTCGATCTGGCGGAGGTGCTGCGTCTGGCCGGCCGACCGGAAGAAGCCGAGGCAACCACAGCGGATGCCGTGGGCCTGTACGAGCGCAAGGGGAACGTCGCCGGAGCGGCCAGGGCACGGGATCTGGTCGGCTCGCTCGGTTAGGTTCCTGCTCTTAGCCGTCTGCTCACGGGACGCCGGTGATCTGCTCGCAGCCGTGCCCGGGGAACAGGATGTCGGCGCCCGCGTCGCCCTCGCAAGTGTCGGGCGAGCCGGCGCCGCCAGAGAGCAGGTCGCTCCCGGCGTCGCCGCGCACCGTGTCGACTCCGGCGCCGCCGAGCAGCGCATCGCTACCGGCGCCACCGCGCATGCTGTCGTTGCCGGCCTCGCCGAAGAGGCCGTCGACACCAGAGCCGCCGCGCAGGGCGTCGTTGCCGGCCCCGCCGAGCAGGACATCGATCCCGGAGCCGCCGCAGACCGTGTCGTTGCCCCCCGCGGAGCCGATCAGGTCGCCGCTGCCGAGTCCGGCGATCACATCCGCGCCGGCCGTGCCCTGGAGGTTGTCGGTGTTGGGCGTACCGGTGATCGTTGCCTGAACGCCTTCGCAGCCCGCGCCGACCGTGATCGTGACCGTGGCGACGTTGGAGTCCGCGCTGCCGTTGCTCGCCACGTACGTGAACGAGTCCTGGCCGACGAAGTCCTCGTTGGGCTGGTAGCTGAACGAGCCGTCAGCGTTCAGCACCAGGGACCCCCTGGCCGGGCCGCTGGCGGGCGACACGGTCAGCGGGGAGTTGTTGGGATCGGTGTCGTTGGCCAGCACCCCTGTCGCGGCCGTCCTTACCAGCGGCGTATCCGAGCCGTAGTGGGTGTAGGCGTCGTCGACAGCGGCCGGACGCTGATTCGGGGGCTCGTTCGACCGGTTCAGCAGCACCGACACGTCGTCGGTTTGGCTGTTGGCGACCGCGAGGTCAGAAGCCCCGTCGACGTTGAAGTCGCCCACTGCGACCGAGGAGGGTTGATCGCCGACGGGAAATACGGTCTGCGGGGCCAGGCCCCCGATCCCGTCGCCGAGCATCACCGACACGTCGTCGGAGCCGGCGTTGGCGACCGCCAAATCGGGGTCGGTGTCGGCGTTGAAGCCGACCGATCGCGACCGAGCCGGGCAGGACGCCGGCGGTGTAGTTGCTCGGCGGCACCGAAGTTCGCGCCCGCGTCACCGAGCCTCACCGACACGTTGCCGGAGTTGAAGTTGGCGACCGCCAGGTCCGGGTCTCCGTCGCCGTTGAAGTCGGTCACCGCGACCGAAACGGGCTCATCGCCGGCGGCGAAATCGGTCGGCGGACCGAAGCTCCCCGCACCGTCCCCGAGCAGCACCGACACGTCGTCGGACTCGAAGTTGGCAACCGCCAGGTCCGCGTTGGTGTCGGCATCGAAGTCGCCGACCGCCACCGACTCGGGCCGGTTGCCCGCGATGAAGCTGGTCGGCTCGCCGAAGCTTCCGTCCGCGCCGCCGAGCGCCACCCACACCGCGCCTGGGTCCCCCGCGAAGCCGTTGTCCGCGATTGCGAGGTCGGGATCGGAGTCCGCATTGAAGTCGCCCACCGTGACCGAGTTCGGTGCGTCGCCGGCGCGTCGATGTTCGTTGGGCCGCCGAAGGTGGCCCCCGCGCCGCCGAGCAGCACCGAGACGTTCGCCGGAGCTTGAGGTTGGCGACCGCCAGATCGGGATCGGCATCGACGTTGAAGTCGCCGACCGCGACCGATACGGGGCGCGTCGTCTGCGGCGAGGTTGGTTGGCGCGCTGAAGTCCCCGCCCGCGCCACCGAGCAGCACGGAAACGTTGTCCGCAGTCGCCGTTGGCCACCGCCAGATCGGGATCGGAGTCGGCGTTGAAGTCGCCCACAGCGACCGAGTTGGCTGAGTCGCCGGCGGCGAAGTTGGTCGGCGCCGAGAACATTTGGGCGAGGGCGGCGGGCGCCAGAGTCAACAGCGCGAGCACGCCCACCGTGAGCGAGGCTGCCAGAACGACGACGTTCGATCGGATGCGGTTGCGGATTCGGTCTGCCATGGAACTCCGTTTCCGTGAAGAGCCGTCGCAGCGCCTCTCGGCCGTTCGCAGCTCCCCGCTCAGTTGTGGGGCGAACGTAGGTCCGAGCGCTTATCGATCGCTTAACCCGGCAAGCGGTTAGCTTTCGGGTTCGCGATGACGATCGTCGACGCCACCCGCGAACTCGAGCCGCGCGAGCGCGCGCCGCTCGGCTGGAACGGCATGCGGCTCGACGAGATGCTCGCCGAGTCCGAGCGGCTGTTCGCCGAAACCGGGTCCTACGCCGGCCTCGACGGCGAGCTCGAGCTGATGAGCTCCGACCCGATCGGCTACGAGAAGCTCTTCAGCCGCCTGCGCGGCGGCCTCGTGTCGGCGCGGGAGACGGCGCTCAACATCTCCGCCTCGCCGATCGTGCGCGAGCTCGGCGAGCTCTGCTTCGCGCTCTACACGCCCGAGGGCGACTCGATCGCGCTCTCGACCGGGATCATCGTGCACGTCCACACGATGTCCGACGCGATCAAGTGGATGGTCCGCCAGGGCTACGAGGACAACCCGGAGATCCGCCCGGGCGACATCTTCGCCAACAACGACCCGACCATCGGCGACGTTCACAACGCCGACGTGCAGACCTTCGTCCCGATCTTCTGGGAGAACGAGCTGGTCGCCTGGGCCGGTGGCGTCACGCACGTCCTCGACATCGGCGCCTCGACCCCGGGCGGCGTCCCGGTTGGCCCGACGAACCGCCTCGATGACGGCATCGACCTCCCCTGCATGAAGATCGGCGAGCGCGACGAGATCGCGCGGTGGCACCTGGAGCGCTGCGCGAAGCAGACCCGGGCGCCGATGTACTACCTGCTCGACGAGCGCACCAGGCTCGCCGGCTGCCACATGATCCGCGAGGCGCTCGAGCGGGTGATGCTCGAGGAGGGCGTCGACCGCTTCAAGCAGTTCAGCCGCGAGGTGATCGAGGAGGGCCGGCGCTCGTTCAAGTCGCGGATCCGCGAGATGACCGTTCCCGGGCGTTACCGCGCGGCCTCGTTCCAGGACGTCACCTACGCCGACAAGGTGCAGCTCCCGGCCCGGGCCCGGCGGGACTTCGTCATGCACGCCCCGTTCGAGGTCCGGATCGGCGGCGACGGCGACTACGCGCTCGACCTCGACGGCGCCTCGGCATGGGGCTGGCACTCGATGAACTGCACCCCGTCGGGGATGCAGGGGGCGATCTGGGTGATGTTCACGCAGACCCTGATCTGCAACGACAAGGTCAACGACGGCGCCTACTTCGCGGTCGAGACGAACTTCCCGGAGGGCTCCGTGGCCAATCTCGGGGAGGCCGAGGGCTCGACGGGGATCGCCTGGGCGTTCCTGCAGCCCGCGTTCACCGGCTACCCGCGAACCCTGTCGCGGGCGCTGCAGTCGCGTGGGTTCATCGAGGAGGTGATCGGCGCCTACTCGGTGTCCGGCAACGTGATCCAGGGCGGCGGGGTGGACCAGTACGGCAACTCGTCGGCGATCATGAACTTCGAGATCGCGGCTCAGGGGATGGGGGCCAAGTACGTGCTCGACGGCACGGACACCTGCGCGGCCATGTTCAACCCCGAGGGCGACGCCGGCGACGTCGAGATGTGGGAGCTGATCTGCCCGATGGTCTACCTCTCGCGGCGGATCAAGCCGAACACAAGCGGGCCCGGGCGTCACCGCGGCGGCTCGAGCTTCGAGTCGCTGCAGCTGATCCACGGGACCCCGTTCTGGGAGCTGCAGAACCTCGGCACGACGCGCCTCTTCACCTCGCAGGGGATCTTCGGCGGCTATCCGGGGTCGGTGGCCTACATCCACAACATCCGCGACAACAACCTGCGCGAGCTTGCCGAGGCGGGGGAGGCCTACCCGGTTGCCGACGGCCCGTTCGACGACCCGGCCCTGATGGCGATCGAGGGCGAGCGCGAGTACAAGCTCGACAACTTCACGATGCTGGCGCCCTTCTCCGAGGGCGACCTCTACCACTCGGTGATGAAGGGCGCGGCCGGGCTCGGCGACCCGCTCGAGCGTCCCGCCGAGGCGGTGCAGCGCGACGTCGCCGAGGGCCACATCGTGGCCGAGTACGCGGAGCGCGTGTACGCGCTCGACGACCGAGACGGCGCGCGGCGCCGGCGGCTCGAGCGAGCCCGGCCGGCGTCGGAATGGTGGGAGGCCGAGCGCGAGCGGGTTCTGGCCGGTGACCTGATCGAGCCGATCAAGACCGGCTACGAGGAGTCGATCAAGCTCTCACCGCGCTGGGCGGCGGAGTTCCGGGGCTTCTGGGACCTGCCGGAGGACTTCACCTTCGGCGTGCCGACCCCGACCCTGCCGCCGGACCTCGCCGCGGCGCCGGGGAAGCTCAGCCCAGAGGACTCGGCCGCCGAGTTCCTCGCCGGGTCGGAGGTCGCCCGGGTCGAGCGGCCCGCCCTCGCGGGCAAGCCGCTGGAGCCCGAGACGCTCGCGGCGCTCTACGACGAACGGCTCTCGCGCCGCGAGGTCAAGGACATCCAGTCCGGTTACAAGGACCCCGACCGGTTCGAGAAGTGGATCGGCCTGTTGCAGGGCAGAGTCGAGTGGGACGACCCGATCGTGCTTCCGGTCGGCGAGGCGCTGAACGTCGTCCGCCGGCGCTCCGACGGCGAGCTCGTGATCCGCTCGGACGCCGGGCACGACTTCTGTCGTTTCGACGGCAACTGGAAGATGCACGCCCCCGTGTTCATCCGCGACAGCGACGAGCTCCTGCGCGAGGTCTATCCCCGGATGGCGCACTGCGACCCGGAGTGGATGGAGCTGCGCGAGTTCTACTGCCCCCGGTCGGGCCGGCTGCTCGAGGTCGAGGCGGTCACGCGCGGCTACCCGGTGGTCCACGATTTCCTCCCCGACATCGAGGGCTTCTACGCCGGCTGGCTGGGCGGGAGCTCCCGGCCTGACCGTCAACCGAAGCCGGGCGGCACGGTCGCCTGCCCGGAGGCGTTCGAGCCCCAGCAGATCGTGTTCGCGTTGGTCTTCACCGCGCAGCCGTGGTTGCGGCCGACCCCGAGGACGCTGTAGGTGCCCCCTGGCGGGGAGGACTGACCGAAGCCGTCGTTTCCCCAGCAGGCGAGCGTCGCGTCTGCGGTCGCCGCACAGCCGTTGATGCTGCCGGTGCCGACCGACCTGAAGCTGCCCGCCGGTGGGCTGGCCTGCCCGAGGCTGTCCAACCCCCAGCAGCGAAGGCTCGCGTTGATCCGAACGGCACAGCTGTGGCTTTCGCCTCCCGCGGTCGAGGTGAATGTCCCGGCCGGCGGTGACGACTGACCCGAGTTGTCGGAGCCCCAGCAGGCGAGGGCTCCGTTGACGCGCACGGCGCAGTTGTGGGCCTCGCCCGCGTCCGCGGACCTGAACTTCCCGGCCGGCGGGGAGGCGGCGCCGACGCCGTCGTACCCCCAGCAGGCGAGCTCGCCGTTGGCCTTCACGCCGCAGGTGTGGGCATCGCCCGCGGTCAGCGAGCGAAAGGCGCCGGCGGGCGGGCTGACCTGGCCGAAGGTGTCGTCGCCCCAGCAGGCGACGGCGCCGTTCGTCCGCACGCCGCAGGCGTGGAAGTTCCCGGCGGCGATGGCGACGAAGGTGCCCGCCGGGGGCGTCGACTGGCCGTGGGCGTCATCACCCCAGCAGACCGCGGTCCCGACGGTCCGCAGGCCGCAGGTGTTGGTGGTGCCCCCGGCGACCACCGGCCCGCTGAAGGCGCCGGCGGGCGGGCTGGACTGGTCCGCCGCGTCGGATCCCCAGCAGGTCTGGGTCGCGTCCGTCCGCACCGCGCAACCGTTGGAGGCCCCGGCGCTCACCGCGGTATAGGTGCCCGCCGGCGGCGAGGCCCGTCCGGCGCCGTCGTTGCCCCAGCATGCGAGCGTGCCGTTCGTCCTCAGTCCGCAGGTGTGACCTTGGCCCGCGCTCACCGAT
Source organism: uncultured Solirubrobacterales bacterium (assembly GCA_963729065.1). Classification (GTDB taxonomy): domain Bacteria; phylum Actinomycetota; class Thermoleophilia; order Solirubrobacterales; family 70-9; genus WHSW01. Next base: position 856 of record CAVSMS010000025.1, on the reverse strand, counting down.
CGGAAGGCGCCCCCGGGTGGAGTCGCCTGGCCGAAGTTGTCGGCGCCCCAGCAGGCCACCGTGCCGCCCGCCCTCAACGCGCAGCTGTGGGAAAGCCCCGCGCTGACCGAGATGTAGGCGCCGGCGGGAGGGCTCGCCTGCCCGGACGTGTCGAGTCCCCAGCAGGCGAGAGTCCCGTCGGCCTTCACGCCGCAGGTGTGAGACGTGCCGGCGCCGATCGCGATGAAGCTTCCGGCCGGAGGGGTCGCCTGGCCCCAGCTGTTGGCGCCCCAGCAGGCGACGGCGCCGTTCGTTCTCAACGCACAGGCGTGAGCACCGCCGGCGGCCACCGCGTTGAACGGACCGGCCGGCGGAGTCCCCTGGCCGGCGCCGTCGGCTCCCCAGCAGGCGATCGCGCCGGCGGGCTTGAGGCCGCAGGAGAAGTTGCGACCCGAGCTCACGGCCGTGAAGAGCCCCGCGGGCGGAGTCGCCTGCCCGGCGCCGTCGGAGCCCCAACAGGCGACGCCGCCGGCCTTCGTGACGCCGCAGGCGTGGGTGTCGCCGAGGTCGACCGATCCGGCGGACGTGCCCGGCACGGCAGCTGCGATCGAGATCCCGGCGTCGCCGGTCGGCGGCGCGGCCGCCTCGGCCGCCGGGGCGAGTGCGAGCGCCAGCAGCGCCGCGAATGCGATCCATCTTCCGTGATGGCGTCGGGACCCCCCCGGCCACGGCGCCGAACGAGATCTACCTGAGCTCATCGGGCCTCGCCGGCGAGTCTATGGGCGCTCCATCGCCGCGTCAATTCGACGGCGAGCATTAGAGTCACGCCATGGGCAACCCGTCCGCGGCGACCGACGAACCGAGGCTCGGCGAGGAG
>CAVSMS010000024.1:0-5466 GCA_963729065.1 uncultured Solirubrobacterales bacterium | reverse complement strand
GCGCGGCGGCTGAGCAACGGCGTCGCTCAGCTAGTCGCCGCGGTCCGTCATCGCGTCGACGCAGACCGTGATCGCGAGGATCAGCGCCGCGTCCTCGCGGGGCGCGATCTCCACGCCGTAGGTGTCGCGGACCCGGAACCAGCGCTTCGACACGGTGGCGACCGTGTCGCCGTCGCGCTCGACCTCGTACTCGTGGTCGACGATGTTGCCCTTGGCCTTCAGCTCGCCGCCGTCCTCGAGGTCGATCGAGAAGCGGTCGCGCAGGCCGACGAGCGCCTTCTTCACCGTGGCCAGCGAGTCATCACCGCGCTCGATCTCCATCTTGTCGCGCACGCTCAGCTTGCGCTCCTGGACCTTGGCCACCTCGTTGCCGTCGGCGTCCTCGATCACGAAGGTCTGCCGCACACGCAGCGCCTTCCCGTCGACGTGAAAGGCGCGATTGCCCTCGCCGTCCTCGATCCAGTAGTCGTCGCCGATCGAGAGCAGCTTCTCGCGCATCTGGTACCGAACGCCGTCGCCATCGCCGTCGTCCCCTCCGCGGTTGCGGAGCAATCCCATCTATGACCCGGTTCCGAGGATGCGCGCCTTCTCCGCAGCGAACTCCTCGTCGGTGAGCGCCCCGGAGTCGCGAAGCCCCGCCAGCCGCTCGATCTCGCCGACGCGTGGGTCACCGCCGGCCGCCGCGGCCGGCGCCCCGGCGGTCGCGACGCGCCCTTCGCGCGCTCCCATCCGCTCGGCGATCCCTTGCGCGACGCCGGCCGGCGAGCCGGTCGTGACGTGGTCGGGAAACTCGCGGATCACCTGACGGCGCAGCATCTCGGTCCCGAGCGCCGCGAGGGCGATCAAGAGCAGCGACGGGACGATCCGATGCGTGGCGATCACCGGGTCCCACCAGAACAGCAACAGCAGCAGGGTGGCGAGTCCGCCGTAGGCGTAGCCCGGCTGGCGCAGGTAGGGCGTGAGCCGGTGACGGATCGAGGTCGCCCAGCGGGTCGGCCCCGCGAGCCATGCGGCGAGCACGAGCACGATCCCGTAGAGGACGATCGACTGGCCCGTCTCGAGGATCAGCGAGCTGCCGATGTCATAGGCGGAGCTGACCGCGGCATCGGAGGATGCGACCTCGCTCAGCGAGCCGACGACGAGGTTGCCGGCCGCACCGCGGGCAAAGAGGACGACGATGCCGACGAAGATGAAGGAGAAGCCGACCGCGCGCAGAGTCTGGCGCCGGCGGTCGCCGGCGAGCGCGATCGCGGCCGCGTACATCAGCAGGACGAGCGCGGTGAGCACGTAGCCGATCTTCTGCAGGAGGTTGAGCCCCTTCTGGGCGGCCTCGAGCTCGCTCGACTTCATGATCTCGATCGAGCTCGCCTCCGCCGGCAGCTTGGAGGCCACGTCCGGCAACCCGAGTTGCCCGGTCACCGACGCGAGCACCGAGGTGAGGTCGAGCGTCACCACCCCGCCGGTGGTCGAGACGAACTCGCCCTCGTCGTCGATCAGCGCGATCAGCTTGCTCTGCGCGGCCGCACTCGCGTCGACGAAGAGCTGCTGGACCTTGGGCTCGGAGAGTGCCTTTTCGACGACGTTGTCGGCGGCGCCGCGAAGCGCACCGGCGACCGGGCCGGCAAGCGGCGCGACCTGCGGGGGAAGCCGGTTGGCGAGCTCTGCCTCGACGTCGACGTTGTCGAAGATCGCGGTGACGATGAAGGTATTGAGGGCCGCCTGGATGTCGGCGTCCTGGATCAACTGCTCGCTGGTCGTGGTCCAGGTCTCGGTCTCGAGCAGCTGGCGCTTGGCCCAGAGCGCGAAGACCGAGACGATCGCGATGATCGTCGCGAGGACGATGATGATGATCGGCAGCGCCCGGCGGCTCTTCCTCTTGGTCGCTTCCGCTTCGGTCACGGCGCCAACCTACCCGCTCTCAGAGATCACGCGGCCCCGGCAATCGCGTCGCAGAGCTGCTTGAGCGCATCCTGCGCCTGGCCGTCGGGCAGTTGACCGACCGCGCTCCTGCATGAGCTCGCTGCCTGCGAGAGGGCCTGTTGTGCATTCGCGCCCGCTTCGCTCAGCGCCTGATTGGCGGCGGTGCCGACCGACGCGCACGCACCGCCCAGAGCGGTTCCTGCAACCCCGCCCAGCTGCTGGGCGGGGTCGGAGCAGGACTTCACGGCCGCGTCGACCGTCTGCTTCGTGTCGTCTCCGGCAGACGTGGACGTGGACGTGGACGTCGTCTCGTCGTCGCCGCACCCGGCCGCTATCAGCGCGCAGGCGAACAGCGCCGCGAGGCCCACGGTCACGAGACGGCGTCCTCGCATCAGCTCGCGTCCTCCTTCGCGGCAGCATCGATCTCGCGCTTGAGCTCGTCGGCGTCGGCGTCGATCTCCTCCGAGATCACCTTGTTGGCGCGCTCCATCGCCTTCTCGAGCTGCTCCTCGATCTTCGACTCGCCGATCACGATCACCGCAGCTCCTCCGACCTCGAGCTCCTCGCCGAGCTCCTTGAGGTCACCGCGCGAGATCCCCGCGCAGGTGCCCGATGAGTCCACCGGCGGTTGCGCCGACGACCGCGCTGCCGATCAAGGCGGGCGGGAAGAGGATCCCGACCACCGCACCGACGCCGGCACCGGTCCAGGCACCATGCTGGGTCGGCTTCTCGGTTTTCGTCACGCGGACCTTGCCGTCCTCGTCCTTGCGGATCACGGCGGAGTCGAAGGTCCCGATCGCGCCCGCGGCGTGGAGATCGAACACGGCCTCGTAGTCGAGCTCGGCGTCGTCGAAGTCGTCGTAAATGGCGGCGTAGAGGAACACTGGTCGGTCGGACATGGCGGCCTTCCTTTCGGTCGGGGGCTGATCTGCACGTCAGCTACTGCGACCCTAAGCACGCCGGACACGGCAAACATCCCCCAGATGGGATGAAACTGGTGCGCGGTCTGGTCGATCGCGGCCTAATCACTTGGCTTCAGCGCCGCGCCTTAGTGGCCGCGCTTTGAGAGTCAGGGACCGGCAGGCTGGGACCCAGCCGCGGCGGGCGGCAACTGCATCGAGGCGAGCTGGGCCACGAGCGCCGTGTCCGGCACCTGGATCAAGCCGCGGGTCGGGCGGTCCAGATCAAACGTGACGAAGAGAAGGAACGAGACCACCAAGGCGGCCAACACGACGCCAACGGCACCGCGGCCCACGAGGGCCATATACGCAGCCAAGAGCCCGAGGGCGACGGCCGCTCCGAGAATCTCGAGGATCAGGACCATGCCGGGGACGCGATTGTTGAGGCCGGCGACATCCTCCATCTCCGTCTCGACTAGCCGCCGCTATCCACGCGCCCGCAGAGCCCATAGGCGGCGCTGGAGCTGCCCCTCGGAAGCGGCGACGACGGCCTGCTCATCGCTCTGCGGCAAAGTGGAGGTAAGTCGGACCGCCCCTTCCGTGTAGTCGATCAGGAGCTCGAGCGAGCGGGCGCGGACTGGCTCGGCGAGGGTCTGGGCTCGCAGATAGGTGGTGCCGATCGCGTTCGTCTCGTCGATGGTGTCCGCGCGCCGATTCTCGTAGCGCGACAACGCCAGCGACAAGCCGAACGCCAGGAGCAAGCCGACGACACCCAGCATCGCTCCCTGCAGGACCCCGAACGGCTCCGAGAGGCTGTCGGAGAGGTGGCGCACCCGGCGCCCGACGAACGCTCCGAGCGCGCTTGGCCAAGGACGACGCCGAACAACAGGAGCGCGAGCGCCGCGGTGGAGAGGCCGAAGAGTGTGACGCGCCGACCCTAGGCCGTCTCCCGGACGCCCTGTCTCAGCCCTCGAGCTCAACAGTGATGCGGCCGTCCGCAACCGCCCGCTTCAGGGTCGCGAAGTCCTCCTCGTTCTGGTCGGCGTAGGCGCCGGCGAAGTCCGCGACCGCCTCGTCGAATCGCCTGCTGCCCCCGAGGTAGCCGGCGATCGCGATCCGGTCGCCCGAGCGGGCGTGGGCGCGGGCGAGGATGCCACCGCACACGTGCGCGTAGACGCCCATCGCCCTCGGTGACATCAGCTCGATCAGCGCCGAGCCCTTCTGGTCCCAGAGCTGGCGAACGTAGAAGTCCCGCCTCTTCGAGTCCGCCCCGACGGCGGTTGTCCAGCCCAGGAACACGTCGCTGGCCGCCTGGGTCAACCGCTGGCCTTCGACCACGCGCTGGCCCTGCTCCTCGTACTCGGTCGGTGCCGTGTAGGGCTCGAGCACGGACGGCTGGGCCTCCTTGACCTGGAGAAACAGCGGGTCCTCCTCGTCGCGCCCGACAAACAGCGCGACCCAGGCACGGGTGCCGACGCTGCCCACGCCCACCACCTTGCGAGCCGTGTGCACGTGCCGATAGCCGTCGAGCAGGTGGCGACGGTCGGGGAGCAGGGTCCGCGGTACTCCTCGAGGACGGTGCCGAGGCTGGCCTCGGCCGCCTCAGCTGCTTTGCCTGTGAACACCTGCTCCAACGGGACGAGCACGGGCGGGTCGCTTTTGAGCCGCAGCTCCCCGTCGACCCGTTCGTCAGCTTCGACATCGCCCGCATCCGGTCCTTGCGCTGGGTCTTGGCAACGTTGCACTCGAACCTGCGCCGCTCCTCCTTGCTCACCTGAGGTGCAAACGCTTCGCGGATCTGGTCCACGCCGACGCGCCGGTACCAGACGTCGAGGTTGCGAGCCCGGCGAGGTTGCGCTGTTCTCGCGATAGGCCTGCGTCGCCGAGAGCACGACGTCACGTCGCTGCTTGTCGGTGAACCCGCGGTCACGGCCGCCGATCTCGAAACTGGCGGCGAGCCGTTTGACGTCCCCCTCCCACGGGCCGGGCAGGGTCTCATCGGAGTCGCTGATGTCACACCGGCTGCGGTCCGGGGCACGTAGCCCAAGTTCAAGAGGTGAGCGTCCCCGCACGCCTGCGCCCAGGAGCCGGAGGAAGGGCATCGGGCGAGGTCCCCCGCCGTGATTGCCGCGGCGCCGCGGTAGAACGCGAACGCGGACACGAGCGTCCGGCCGTCGCGCCGGGGGCCGAGATCGGCGACTCGATCCGCCGCCTGACGCTCGGGCGCGTCGACCGGGTCCGGTCGGTCGGTCGCCCACCCCGAGTCGCCGTGCTCGAGCGCGGCGCACGCTCACCGCCGCCTTTCCCCGCGCCGCCGCTAGGTCGGGGAGAGGTCCGCGGCCTGGCGGTCGCCCCTGGCGCTGCGGCCGTCACCAGTTCAGCTCGATCTCCAGCTCGCGCCCATCACGTTTCCACCTGGAGCTGGACCCTGAGCTGCCCCTCATTGGGGTCGTGCACGCTCATCTTCACCCCGCCCTGCTTGAAGTTGACCTCGTCGCCCTTGCTCAGTTCGGTCGCGAGCCTTCGCAGCCCGGTGACGGCCTCCTAGCAACTCACAGTTTCCTTCTGTCGATCTCAACGACGTCCATCAGTTCTCCTTCGCTTGGTGTTAGGACCGTGTCCGTGCCTCAGTTCGCCCTGCCGCAAT
>CAVSMS010000023.1:0-6367 GCA_963729065.1 uncultured Solirubrobacterales bacterium | reverse complement strand
GACCTCCCGAACCCCTTCGGGTTCCCCGACGACTGGCCGATCGACGCCCTCGACCAGGCGTTTCAGAACTCGCAGGACATGCTGGCCGGGCTGGTGCGGGGCGCCCGCCACGTGATCGCCACCCGCAGCCTGCACTACATCCAACTCGACCAGCCCAAGCTGGTAGCCCGCGAGATCCGCCGTGTGGTCAAAGCGGCGCGGCGGCTGAGACGCGGCGTCAACCGACCCCCAGAGCCGCCGGTAGCTCGGCGCGGCCCGAAACGTCGAGCTTGCGGTAGGCCCCGGTCAGGTGCATCTCGACCGTCCGGCGGGTGAGGAAGAGGGCTTCGGCGATCTCTCGGTTGCTCAGGCCCTCCGTGGCCATCGCAGCGACGCGGTGCTCCTGGGCCGAGAGCGAGTCGACGCCGCTCACGGCAGGCCGGCGGGGGCGCGCTCCCGTCGCTCGCAGCTCGTCCATCGCCCGATCGGTCTCCACCACCGACCCGCACCGGTTCGCGAGGTCGAGCCCTTCGCGAAGCGGGTCGCGCGCATCGCGGCGATGGCCGCGCCGACGAAGCGCGGCGCCCAGGTCGATCAGCGCCCGGGCGTGTGCGACTCGCAGCTCGGAACCGCCAAGGACATCGACCGCCTCGCGGGCCAGTTCGACCATGTCCTCGCCCTGGGCCAGCAGCGCTCGTACGCGAAGCGCCTCGCCGATCGGTTCCGGGGCGCCGAACCGTGTCGCGATCTCGAGCTCCTCCTCGACGAGCTCGATCCCGCGATCGCGTTCGCCGAGGCGGGCCGATGCCAGCCCCGCGTAGCTGCGCCACATGAGCGCGCACGGGTTCAGGTAGCCGATCGCCAGCGATCGCCGGCCCGCCTCCTCGAGATCGCTCAGGGCGGTGCTCGGCTCTCCCATCCGCAGTGCGAGTCGCCCCCGGGACGCCAGAGCCTGGCTGATGCCCAACGAGAGCGGCAGCTCGCCGACCGGCCAGGCATCGCGCATCACGGTCGCGGCCTGATCGAACGAGCCGCGCTCGATATGGACGTCGACGAGCGCAGAGAGCGCGGTAGGTCGGTGGATCGGGTCGTCCGCTGGGAGTAGCGCCAAGGCGGCGTCGGCGTCGGCCTCCGCACCCGCGAGATCACCGGTCCAGGCCCTGCCGGATGCGCGGAGGCTGAGCGAGTCGGCGTACAGGGGAATGGAGCCCCGGGCCCGGCCGTCCTCCACGCCGGCGGTCCAGACCTCGATCGCCCGGTTCAGCCTGCCGGCGAGCGCGATGGCGATCGTGGCGGCGGTCACCGCGACCGTCGTCGCGGGAGCCGAGAGGGCGGAGTGCTCCGAGCGGACCTCGACCAGCAGCTGTCCATCTCCCCACGCCGCCTCGGCCAGCTCGAGGACGTCGAGCGCGCTGCGGGCGGTGGTGGCGGCGAACACGAGCGCGATCAAGGCGAGCAGGCTGCGCTCCGCCGCCGTCTCACAGCGGCTCACCTCCTGCTCGAGCGCCAGCAGGCGCCCAAACGTCTGCGCATCCGGAAGCCCGCCCACCATGCGGGTCGCGGAGGATTGGAACTCGAGGCCCAGGAGAAGCTCCCGGTCGAGGTCGTCGGCATCGGTGAGCGCGTTCTCGCACGCAGCGACCGCCTCCGGCAGCTCGGCCGCCAGGAACCGCACCATCGAGAGACCCAGAGCCGCGCGCGCACGCTCGGTGGCCGTGCTCGAGAGCAGTTGCGCCTCCTCCATCCTCCCAGCCGCCTCGGGCAGGCGGGCGGCCGACTCCGCCGCCCCGAGCTCGAGCAGCAGCGACCGGCGCAGCGACGTCGGAGCTTCCTCCTCGCGCGCCAGGCGCAGGAAGCGCACCGCGTGCTCCGGAGAGCCGCGATCGCTCGCCAGACGAGCGGCTTCCCTCAACGCCTCGAACGCCCATTGCTCGCCGACGGGGCCGACGGGGCCGGCGGCCAGCAGGTGTGCGGCCACACGTTCGAACCGGGCAGGGTCCCGCGCCAACTCGCGAGCGGCGACCAGATGGAGCTGCGCGCGCTCCGCCGGCGGGATCGTCTCGTGCAGCGCCTGCTGGATGATCGGATGGACGAATCTCGGCGGCAGACCACCGAATAGGAGGCCGGCCTCGATCAACGCGTCCACCGCTTCCGCGGTCGTGCCGCGGTCGACGCCGGCAACGCCCGCCGCGTCCGCCAGGGAGGCATCGTCGCCGAGAATCGCGAGCGCTTGGGCCACCGCCGCGACCGCCGGCGGGTGTCGTCGTAGCCGAGAGGCCACGAATCGGGCCACCGAGGGCGGGCCGATGGCGGCGATCGCGCCGGCGTCGAGGCTCGCCGGCTGCCCGCCGCGCTCCCCGAGGGCGGCGATGAGCTGGCGGACGAGCAACGGATTCCCACCCGTCGTACGGGCGCACTCGAAACAGGCGTCGTCCCCCGTCTCCTCTCCCAGGCTTTCGCGCACGAGCTCGGCGATCGCCGCGTGGCTGAGCGGCCGCGGCCGGACGGCGGTCAGCGGTTCGCGCTCGATCAGCCGGGTCAGGGCGTCCGGCGCCGCTGCCGCCTCGCCCGTGCGTACCGCGAGGACCACGCAGGCGGGAATCTCATCGATCCGCGCCTCCAGGTAGGCGAGGAAACGAAGCGAATCCTCGTCGGCCCAGTGCGCATCGTCGACCAGCAATGCGAGCGGCCGCGCCTCGGCCAGCCTCGCGCACAGCCAGTGCAGGCCGTGAAATCGAGCGAACAGGCGATCGTCGGCGGCGGCTCGGTCGGGCACCTGCTCGAACAGCGGGCGCGCCAGTCCCGCGGCGCCGGCAAAGGCCCGGTCACGCTCGCGGTCGTTGAGCGGCTCGACGCTCGGCGCCAGCAGTTGGATCACGACACCCAGGGCGAACTCGCGCTCCAGCGGGGCGCCCCGCGCGCTGAGGACGGTCATGCGTTCCGCCTCGGCCAACTCGGCGGCCGCCGCGAGCAGCGAGCTCTTGCCGATCCCGGCGGCCCCCTCGACGATCACGACCGCCCCCGAGCCCGTCGCGGCGCCGCGCAGCGCATCGCCGATCTGCGCCAGCTCGGCCTGACGCTCGAGCAGATCGGTTCGCCCATCCGGATTCGTGGTTCGGCGCTCTGCAGCCGGTGGACTCCGCATGCCTCACTCCTTGGCTTGCCTCGGCTGGATCAAGCGTATTCCCCTGGAGCGCTACGAAAGTCTTCGGTGGGTCCACGTAGCGGAGCCCGGCAGACCGGACGTAGCCTCGCTCGGCCATGCGAACAGCTACGAATTGAGGGAGGCCGTCATGCGCCCACCACCGGTCATGGGGGTATTCGCCGCACGGGCACTCGGGACCCGCACCCCTGCCCGCGTCGGCCCTTCACCGCGCACCCGGCACCGGCTCGCTCGTTGGCGAGCTTCGTCGCTCCAGGATTGATGGACAGCTAGTCGCCGCGGTCCGTCATCGCGTCGACGCAGACCGTGATCGCGAGGATCAGCGCCGCGTCCTCGCGGGGCGCGATCTCCACGCCGTAGGTGTCGCGGATCCGAAACCAGCGCTTCGACACGGTGGCGACCGTGTCGCCGTCGCGCTCGACCTCGTACTCGTGGTCGACGATGTTGCCCTTGGCCTTCAGCTCGCCGCCGTCCTCGAGGTCGATCGAGAAGCGGTCGCGCAGGCCGACGAGCGCCTTCTTCACCGTGGCCAGCGAGTCATCACCGCGCTCGATCTCCATCTTGTCGCGCACGCTCAGCTTGCGCTCCTGGACCTTGGCCACCTCGTTGCCGTCGGCGTCCTCGATCACGAAGGTCTGCCGCACACGCAGCGCCTTCCCGTCGACGTGAAAGGCGCGGTTGCCCTCGCCGTCCTCGATCCAGTAGTCGTCGCCGATCGAGAGCAGCTTCTCGCGCATCTGGTACCGAACGCCGTCGCCATCGCCGTCGTCCCCTCCGCGGTTGCGGAGCAATCCCATCTACGACCCCGACCCGAGGACCCGCGCCTTCTCGGCTGCGAACTCCTCCTCGGTGAGCGCGCCCGAGTCCCGGAGCCCGGCCAGCCGCTCGATCTCGGTGACACGGGGGTCGCCGCCGGTCGCCGCGGCGGGCGCGCCGGCGGTCGCGACGCGCCCCTCGCGCGACTGGCGCATGCGCTCGGCGATCCCCTGCGCGGCGCCGGCGGGCGAGCCGGTCGTGACGTGGTCGGGGAACTCGCGGATCACCTGGCGCCGCAGCATCTCGGTCCCGAGGACCGCGAAGGCGATCAGAAGCAGCGAGGGGACGATCCGATGGGTGGCGATCACCGGGTCCCACCAGAACAGCAGCAGGAGCAGCGCCGCGAGCCCGCCGTAGGCGTAGCTGGGCTGGCGCAGGTAGGGGGTGAGCCGGTGACGGATCGAGGTCGCCCACCCGGTTGGCCCCGCGAGCCAGGCCGCGAGCACGATCACGATCCCGTAGAGGACGATCGACTGGCCCGTCTCGATGATCAGCGAGCTGCCGATGTCATAGACCGAGGCGACCGCCGCATCCGAGGAGGCGACCTCGCTCAGCGAGCTGACGACCAGGTTGCCGGCAGCACCGCGGGCAAAGAGGACGACGATGCCGACGAAGATGAACGAGATCCCGACCGCGCGCAGGGTCTGGCGGCGGCGGTCGCCGGCGAGCGCGATCGCGGCCGCATAGAGCAGCAGGACGAGCGCGGTGAGCACGTAGCCGATCTTCTGCAGCAGGTTGAGGCCGGTCTGGGCGGCGGCGAGCTCGTCGGACTTCATGATCTCGATCGAGCTCGCCTCCGCCGGCAGCTTGGAGGCCACGTCGGGCAGGCCGAGCTGCGCGGTCACCGACTCGACCACCGAGGTCAGGTCGAGGGTCACCACCCCGCCGGTGGTCGCCACGAACTTGCCTTCGTCGTCTAACAGCGCGATCAGCTTGCTCTGGGCGGCCGCGCTCGCGTCGACGAACAGCTGCTGGACCTTGGGCTCGGAGAGCGCCTTTTCGACGACGTTGTCGGCGGCGCTTCGAAGCGCTCCGGAGATCGGGGCGGCGAGCGGCGCGAGCTGTGGGGGAAGCCGGTTGGCGAGCTCTGCCTCGACGTCGACGTTGTCGAAGATCGTGGTGACGATGAACGTATTGAGAGACGACTGGATGTCGGCGTCTTGGATCAGCTGCTCGCTGGTCGTCTTCCAGGTCTCGGTCTCGAGCAGCTGGCGCTTGGCCCAGAGCGCGAACACCGAGACGATCGCGATGATCGTCGCGATGACGATGATGGTGATCGGCAGCGCCCGGCGGCCGGTCTTCTCTCTTGGTGGGTTCGCCCTCCGTCACGGTTCCAACCTATCCCGCTCAGAGATCACGCGGCACCTGAGATTGCGCCGCAGAGCTGCTTGAGCGCATCCTGGGCCTGGCCCGACGGAAGTTGGCCCACCGCGCTGTTGCATGAGCTCGCTGCCTTGGAGAGCGCCTCGTCGACGTTGTCGCCGGCCGTGCTGAGGGCCTGATTGGCGGCGGCCCCGACGGACGTGCACGCGCCGCCGAGAGCCGTTCCCGCAACACCGCCCAGCTGCTGGGCGGTGTCACTGCAGGACTTCACGGCCGCGTCGACCGTCTGCTTCGAGCTCTCCTCGGCGGACGTGGACGTGGACGTGGACGTCGTCGTCTCGTCGTCGCCGCACCCGGCCGCGATCAGCGCGCAGGCGAACAGCGCTGCGAGGCCCACGACCGCGAGACGGCGTCCCCGCATCAGCTCGCGTCCTCCTTCGCCGCCGCCTCGATCTCCCGCTTGAGCTCCTCGGCGTCGGCGTCGATCTGCTTCTCGATCAGCTTGTTGGCGCGAGTGACCGCCTTCTCGAGCTGCTCCTCGATCTTCGACTCGCCGATCACGATCACCGCGGCGCTGCCGGTGTCGAGCTCTTCGCCGAGCTCCTTGAGGTCGTCGCGCGAGATCCCCTTGCGCAGGTGCCCGATCAGGCCGCCGGCGCCGGCGCCGACGATCGCCGTGCCGAGGAGCGCGGGCGGGAAGATGATCCCGACCAGGGCTCCGACGCCGGCCCCGGTCCAGGCGCCGTGCTGGGTCGGCTTCTCGGTCTTGGTCACCCGGACCTTGCCGTCCTCCTCCTTGCGGATCACCGCCGAGTCGAAGGTCCCGATGGCGCCCACGGCGTGCAGGTCGAACACGGCCTCGTAGTCGGCCTCGGCATCGTCGATCTCGTCGTAGATGGCGGCGTAGAGGAACACGGGTCTATCGGACATGCCGGCCTTCCTTCTCGGTCGGGGGAGCTGACCTCGTGGATCAGCAATGTCCACCCTAGGAACGCCGGGTGTGGCGGTCATCCCCCAGATGGGGTGAATCTGAGACTGCGGCCGTCACCTCTGTCGTTGTTCCGTCGGTTCGCGCCCTGCCGCGAT
>CAVSMS010000022.1:0-710627 GCA_963729065.1 uncultured Solirubrobacterales bacterium | reverse complement strand
AGGCCGAGGAAGTGGCGCTTCTGGAACGGGCCGTTGACGAGGCCCGCCTTGACGTCCTTCGACCAGCCCGGGCCCTCGTTGCCGTCGTCGGGAATCGAGGTGTCGAAGCGCAGCCCCGCGATCACGACGTAGGCGTGACCCGGGTTCGTGTAGACCGTGATCCAGGTTCCGCGGCCCTTCTCGCCCCAGCGGGCGAAGGTGCGCGAGTCCTCGGGCGTGTCGAGGATCCCGGCGCCCTTGGGGCCGAGCACGTAGCTCACCGCGCCGGAGCAGTCGTAGCAACTGGAGCGCCAGCGCCCGTGGCCGCCGCCGGTGCAATAGCCGGCCTCGTCGATGCTGTTCGCGGCCGCGATCGCGTCCTGGACCTCCTGGGGCGCGCTCTTCGGCGCCCGCGCCTCGCCGCTCGGCATCAGCTTCGCCTGGCTGCCCGCGACCGGCGGCGGGGGAGCCGTGGTCGAGCCGATGCCGCCGTTGGAGGCGGAGGCCGTCGCGGGGACGGCGAGCGCCGCCGCTGCCGCGCAGGCGACGAGAGCCGCTGCGGGCTTGCGGGCGAACGCCGAACTGAGCACCAAAATCCGCTCTCCTTCTTCGGCCTGCGGGGTTAGCTGACGGGCTAGCGCTAAAGAAGCAGCGCCCCCACCACGGCGGTGGGTTAGCCCCAAACGACTTGGTTCCCCCGCTTCCCGTCCGCTTACGGACAGGAATTAGGCAACGGGTCCAAGAACGCGGGCAGCATACACATCGGTGCCCCGGAAAGACTCAGCAGCGGCGCACGCGGTCTTGCAGGTGCGACCGGAACTCCCTGGGCTGGGGACCGCAACTCCCTGGGCTAGAGTGCGTTCCCCTAGGCAGGACAGACGTACCAACACGGAAGGGGAACGCAAGGATGAGGTGCACTCGGTGGCTCGGCGGGCTCGCGCTCGCGCTCGTCGCGGCCTTGGCGGTGGGCTCGGCGCCCGCGATGGCGAAGAAGGGCGAGACGGTCGACGTGTGCAAGCACGGCTGCGACTACCGCACGATCCAGGACGCCGTCGACGCCACCGGCAAGAAGGCCGTGATCGAGGTCCATCCGGGCAAGTACCGCGAGGGCGTGCGCGTCTCCGGGCACAGGCACGACGGGCTGACGATCCAGTCGGCACCGGCAAGAACTCCAAGAAGGTGATCCTCGAGGGCAAGCGCGCCAAGGACCCCGACGGCCAGCCGGCCAACCACGGGATCGAGGGCGCCTCGGTCGACAACCTGCGGGTGATCAACCTCTGGGTCCGCAACTACCTCGCCAACGGGGTCTTCATCCACGACTGCCACGGCTATCTGATGGAGGACCTGCGGGCGTCGTTCAACCGCGGCTACGGGCTCTTCGCCTTCAACTGCACCGGCGGCCGGATGACCGACTCGGTCGGCTGGGGCCAGGGCGACTCCGCCTTCTACGTCGGTGAGACGCCGTTCCAGAACAAGCCGAAGTGGACGAAGCTCGACCACCTCGACGGCCACGAGAACGTGCTCGGCTACTCGGGCACGAACTCCAAGTACGTGAAGATCACGAAGTCCGACTTCTACAACAACGGCGTCGGGGTGGTCCCGAACACGCTCGACTCCGAGCGCTTCGAGCCGGCGGCCACGGGGATCATCCAGAAGAGCAACATCTTCTGGAACAACTTCAACTACTTCCTGCCGACCTCGCGCGTGCAGACCGTCTCCAACGGGCTCGGGATGGTCGGTGACCTGACGATCAACTTCCCCACCGGGGTCGGGGTCGTGCTGCTCGGCTCCGACGGGTGGATCGTCCGCGAGAACAAGATCTTCGGCAACTTCAAGGCCGGGGCGTGGGCGATCTCCGACCCGTTCAACGAGGGCGACAACGCGATCTCGCGCAACAACGAGTTCCTCGACAACGAGATGGGCCGCAACGGCACCGACACGAACGCGTACGACTTCTTCAACGACGGCTCCGGGAGCGGCAACTGCTTCGCCGGCAACTCGAGCTCGACCTTCGACCCGAGCACCACGGCCAGCGACGCCTTCGCTGTACCCGCCCTGTCCCGGCGCCGGCGCCGCCGGCCTCGGGCACGGGCACGAGCGCGGGCGACCCCGACCAGTTCAACGAGCTCGCCGCGCTACGTGACCACCGCGCCGCCCGAGAACCAGGAGTGCGCGTGGACCGAGCATCCGCACCCGCCGTTCAAGAAGTTCAAGCCGCTCGACGTCCCGGGTGCGACGTGTCCGTGAGGCGGCGGGCGCTGACCGCCTGCGCGCTGGCCGCGGCCGCCGTCTCGGCGGTCGCCGTGCCGGCGTCGATCGGGGCGCCGGAGGCCAAGCGGGCGACGACCAACGTCACCGTCAACGACGACTATTTCGCCCCAACCGACGTGCAGGTCGTCAAGGGGTCGAAGGTCAAATGGGTCTGGTCGGAGGCGAACACGAACACCCACGACGTCGTGCTCACGAACGTGCATCCGAACAAGGTCAAGAAGAGCGACTTCCGCTCGTCCTCGGGCGCCGTCGGGATCAAGTTCAAGCGCAAGTTCGACGTCCCGGGCAAGTACGGGTTCATCTGCACCTTCCACCGCGGAGAGATGCAGCTGAACCTCAAGGTAAAGCGGCGCTGAGCAGGCCATGACCGCGGATCCGTTCGGACGCCGCGAGCTGTTCGCGGGCACCGGCGGCCTGCTGCTCTGCACGCTCGCCGGCCAGAAGGTGTTCTCCGGGGAGCACGCCGACGTCGAGCGGCTCGCGGGCGACGTCCCGGTGCCGCCGAAGGTGAGCGCGGCGGAGACCGCCGGCGCCGCCGCGCAGCCGACCCTGGTCGCCAACAACGTCGGGGCCCGGCGCGAGTACTGGATCCAGGCCGAGCCGGTGAAGTGGAACATCGTGCCCAGCGGGCGCGACGCGATGATGGACCGCAAGGTCGGGGGCAAGACGAAGTTCGCCGCCTACGCCTACCGGCCGTACTCGGCGGGATTCGCG
Organism: uncultured Solirubrobacterales bacterium; assembly: GCA_963729065.1. Taxonomy (GTDB): domain Bacteria; phylum Actinomycetota; class Thermoleophilia; order Solirubrobacterales; family 70-9; genus WHSW01. The sequence continues at coordinate 707,663 of CAVSMS010000022.1, read as the reverse complement.
GCGCCGCTGGGCCCGGCGACGATCCCCGGGCCGCTGATCGAGGCGGAGACCGGGGACGCGATCGTGGTCAACTTCCGCAACCTGATCGACGCCCCGGTGACGATCCACCCGCACGGCGTCTTCTACTCGCAGGAGATGGACGGGGCCTACAAGGGCCGGCACACGGACCCCGGCGGCTTCGTGCAGCGCAAGCGCACGTTCCAGTACGTCTGGGAGGCCCGCGAGGGCACCGAGGGCGCCTGGCTCTATCACGACCACGGGCCGATGGACCCGCTGCCGGTCTTCAAGGGCCTCTTCGGCCCGCTGCTCATCCGCAGGGCGGGGGCGCCGCGGCCGGCGCGCGAGTTCAACCTCGCCTTCCACTCGTTCGGCCCGGCCGCGACCGGCTTCGATCGCAACTTCTCCTGCGTCAACGGGCGCGCCTACGCCGGCAACACGCCGAGCCTGAGCGCGAGCGTCGGCGAGAGCGTCGCCTTCAACGTCTTCGCGCTCGACAACGACTTCCACACGTTCCACCTCCACGGCCACCGCTGGACCGACCCGGCGGGGAAGGTGGTCGACAACCAGACGCTGGGCCCGGGGGACTCGATCACCGCGGCGTTCGTCGAGGACAACCCGGGGCGCTGGCTCTACCACTGCCATGTCTTCTCCCACCTGCACGAGGGGATGAACGGTTGGTACCAGGTCGAATGAGGCGGGTTTGCGCGGTCGCAATCGCCGCGGCACTCGCGGCGCTCGCGTTGGCCCCGGCCGCCGGCGCCGCCAACCGCAGGGTCGCGATCTCCAACTACCAGTGGTCGTCGCCGCAGCTCGAGATCGGGCTCGGCGAGCACGTGACCTGGTACTGGACCGGGCCCGACACGGTCCACTCGGTCACCGGCGACTCCCCGAACGCCGCCGGCCTCGACTCGGACCCGGGGACGAGCTTCCCGCATCACCGGATCGGCGACAGCTTCCAGCTGAGCTTCGACTCGCCCGGGAGCTACAACTTCGTCTGCAAGCTCCACGGCACCGTCCGCGGCACCGTCACGGTCTCGTCGACGCCCGGGGACCCGACCGCCGAGCCCGACCCGATCCCGGCCAGCAACGTCGACCTGCGGGCGCCGCGGCTGCGGGACCTGGGGCTCGAGCCGCCCGCGATCACGGGCCGGGGCGGGCAGCTTCGGTTCGCGCTCGACGAGCGCGCGGCGGTCGACGCCGACTACTACCGGCGCGCGCACGGCGAGCGCCGGTTCGCGGGCTGGGCGAAGTGGCGCGCCTACCTCGGCCTCAACGAGGTCCGCTTCGGCGCGCGCGGCAAGCACTTCGACGCCCGCCCGGGGCGCTACGTCGCCGAGCTGCGCGCCACCGACCGCGAGAGCAACGTGAGCAAGCCACGGCTGGTCCGGTTCCGGGTCCAGCGGCGCGGCTGACGCCGGGACCCGACCGCTCGCCGACCCGCCCCCTACCGTGGCGGGATGAGCTCCGACGGGCGGCAGGCGACGGCGGTCTCGCTGGTCCTGGTCGCGATCGTCGCGGTCCAATCGGGGGCCGCGGCCGCGACCGAGCTCTTCGGCGAGCTGGGGCCGGTCGGGACCGTGATGCTGCGGCTGGCGTTCGCGGCGCTCGTCCTGGCGGCGATCTGGCGCCCGGCGCTCGGAGCCCTGCGGGGGCGCGACGCTCGCGACGTGATCGCCTTCGGCGTCGCGCTCGCGGCGATGAACACCAGCTTCTACCTGGCGCTCGACCGCATCCCGCTGGGGATCGCGGTCACGTTCGAGTTCGTGGGCCCGCTGGGGGTCGCGTTCGCCGCCTCGCGGCGACGGCTCGACCTGGTGTGGGCGGGGCTCGCCGGGGGCGGGATCCTGCTCCTCTCCCCCCTTCCGGGCAGCGACCTCGACCTGCTCGGGGTCGCCCTGGCGCTGCTCGCCGGCGCCTTCTGGGCCGCGTACATCGTGCTCTCGGCCCGCGTCGGCAGGGCCTTCTCCGGCGGCCAGGGCCTGGCGCTGGCGATGCTGGTCGCCACGGTGCTCGTCCTCCCCGCCGGAATCGTCGCCGGGGGCTCGGAGTTGCTCGAGCCGGAGGCGCTGGCGATCGGGTTCGCGGTCGCGATGCTGAGCTCGGCGATCCCCTACTCGCTCGAGCTCGAGGCCCTGCGGCGCCTCGCCCAGGGCACCTTCGGGGTGCTGATGAGCCTCGAGCCCGCGGTCGCGGCCACGATCGGCTTCCTCGCGCTCGGGCAGGACCTCTCGGGGCTCGAGCTGGTCGCGATCGCGATGGTGGTGGTGGCCAGCGCCGGCGCCCTGCGCACCGCGCCACCCCCGGCCGAGGGATAGCCGGGGCCGCCGCGGGTCAGCGGCTGCCCGCGCCCACCGTGACCTTCTCCTCCTCCTGGGCCGGCGTGCCCGGCAGCGGCTCGACGCCGGGCTCGTCGGCATCGGCCTCGTAGTCGGAGGTACGAGTGACGTCGCGACCCCTGGACACGCCGAGCCGGCGGAGGACGAGCGAGCCGACGACGACCACGATCAGGTTCAGCCCCAGGGCGACGAAGCCGGTGTAGATCGTCACGTCGGTGTCGAGGCCGAAGTTCGAGAGCGCGTACTGGGCGCCTCCGAAGTGCTCGTGGCCGGTCGCCGGGTTCGGCGTGTCGTAGAGCATCAGCATCCCCGAGGCCAGGCCGACGGCCCAGCCGGCGAGCAGCGCCCAGCGGTGCGCGATCGTCCGCCACAGCCCGAGGACGATCGCCGGCAGCGTCTGCAGGATGATCACGCCGCCGATCAGCTGCAGGTCGATCGAGAACTGCGGGTCGAGGGCGAGCACGACGAGCAGCGCGCCGGCCTTGACCGCCAGCGACGCCAGCTTCGCCGCCTTCGCCTCCTGCTCGGGCGTCGCGTCGCGCTTCAGGTACTCCTTGTAGATGTTGCGCGAGAACAGGTTCGCGGCCGCGATCGCCATGATCGCCGCCGGGCACCAGTGCCCCGATCGCGATCGCCGAGAGCGCGATGCCCGCGAACCAGTCCGGGAACTGGTCGTCGAACAGCACCGGGACGATCGTGTTCGGGTCGTCGCCGATCGGCGTGACCCCGGCCGCGATCGCCATGAACCCGAGCAGCGCCAGCAGCCCGAGCACGAGCGTGTAGGCGGGCAGGGCGACCATGTTGCGCTTGATCGTGTTGCGACCGCGGGCCGCGAGCACCCCGGTCATCGTGTGCGGGTAGAGGAACAGGGCGAGGGCCGAGCCGAAGGCGAGGGTCGAGTAGCCGAGCGTCTGGGCGTTGCCGAGGAGGAGCCCGTCGTTGGGCACGTCGGGCGAGGAGAACTTCTCCTCGGCGGCGGAGAAGATGTCGTCGAACCCGCCGAGGCTCGCCGGGATGACGATCACCGCGACGATCACCGTGAGGTAGATGAGGCTGTCCTTGACGAATGCGATCAGCGCCGGCGCCCGCAGCCCCGACTGGTAGGTGTAGGCGGCGAGCACGACGAAGGCGAGGATGATCGGCAGGTCGCCCTCGATCCCGATCGTCTTCACCACCGCCTCGATCCCGACCAGCTGCAGCGCGATGTAGGGCATCGTCGCGACGATTCCTGTGACCGCGATCGCCAGCGCCAGCGACGACGAGCCGTGGCGACCGCGGACGAAGTCGGCCGGGGTCACGAAGCCGTGCTTGTGGGCCACCGACCACAGCCGGACGGCGGCCAGCAGCACCATCGGGTAGACGATGACCGTGTACGGGACGGCGAAGAAGCCGATCGCCCCGAGCCCGAAGACGAGCGCCGGAACGGCGACGAAGGTGTAGGCGGTGTAGAGGTCGCCGCCGAGCAGGAACCAGGTGATCCAGCCGCCGAACTTGCGCCCGCCGAGGCCCCATTCGTCGATGTTGTCGAGCGACTTGGCCCGGCGCCAGCGGGCGGCGACGAAGCCGAGCACGCTGACGAACAGGAACAGGGCGACGACGATCCCGAGCTCGACGCCGTTGACCGCCGCGACGGTGGTCACGAGCCGCGCGTCTTGACGTAGACGAGTGCCGTGATCGCGACGCTGATCGGCACCCAGGCGAGCTGGTACCAGTAGAAGAACGGAAGCCCGATGAACTCAGGCGAGGTTTGGTTGTAGATCGACGGGAACAGAAGGCCGATCAGCGGTACCGCGAGGAGCCAGTACCACGCCCTATGCGAGCGTCCACTCTCCATGTGCGTCCGGTACCCGCTCATACGAAACTAACACGCAGCTAAAGGTTCACACACAGTTCAGGCACGGCGCGAGCCTGGCCGACCGACGCGAGTCGCTAGCTTGCGCGGCCATGACCCCGGTGCGGCTCGTCCTGGTGGCAGCGCTCGGCGCCCTGGCGCTGGCCGTCGGCGCGTGCGGTGGCGACGACGAGGATTCCTCGGGCGGCTCGGGGTCGACGACTGCGGCCGCCGAGGGCGAGGCCCCGCCCGCCGGCGGCTGCACGGAGATCGAGGAGGTCGACGTCGAGCTCTCGGCCCAGCACTCGGACGACGAGTTCACCGCCGCCGACTACGCCACCAACCCGCCCGCGGGCGGCGACCACAACCCGATCCCGCTCTCCCCCGGCACGTTCTACACCGACCCGCCGCGACTCGGCGAGGCCGTGCACCTGCTCGAGCACGGGGCGGTGATCGGCTGGACCAACGGCCTCTCCGAACGAGGACCTGGACGCGGTCGAGAACGAGTTCAACGAGATCTTCAAGGACGGCTACTACCAGGTCGCCACCGTCGAGAACCCCGAGCTCGACGTGCCGTTCGCCCTCAGCGCCTGGGGGGCGCTGCAGAAGTGCGACGAGGTCGACACCTCGGTGATCCGCCCCTTCGTGGAGCAGTGGTACGCGTCGCCGAAGTCGGCGGAGGGCGGGTTCGCCTGCCAGGACCAGGCGCGCCGGCTGCCGAACTGCTGAACCCTCAGGGCAGGTCGAGGTACTCGATCGTGTTCGAGTACGTGAGCCCCGGCTGGGGGCCGCCCTCGACCGAGTAGACGCGTCCGCCCCGGGCGACGCCGCCGAGCCCGTGGCGCGGGGTGACCATGTCCGGCAGCGATGTCCAGGCCGAGGTCCCGGGATCGAAGGCCTCGACCTGCTCGATCGTCTGCCCACCCGGGACCAGCTCCTCGCCGCCGAAGACGATCAGCCTGCCGCGGCTGACGACGGCCGTGTGCCCGCTGCGCGCCGTTCCGAGCGGGGGCAGCGTCGACCAGCGCCTGCGTGTCGGGGTCGTAGCGCTCGACGGTTGTCATCCCGCCCTTGACGTCGCCGGGACGGCCGCCGGTGACCACCAGGTCGCCGTCGAGGGCGGCGGCCCCCACGTGGTTGCGGCCGGTGGGCATGGCCGGTCCCGTGGTCCAGCGCCGGCGGACGGGGTCGTAGATCTCCAGCGTGCGCAGCCGCGAGTCGCGTCTCGTCGTAGCCACCGGCGGCGTAGAGCTTGCCGTCGATCGCAACCAGGCCGAGCGCGCCGCGAGCGGTGGGGGCGTCGGGCAGGCGGGCCCAGCGGTTGCGGCCCGGGCTGTACCGGTAGAGGCGGCGCGATTTGCGCTCGCGTCCGTCGACGACCCCGAGGTTGCCGCCGAGCAGGTAGACGCGTCCGTCGAGCGCGGTCACACCGGGGTGGTTGACCGCGATCGGCAGGCTGCGCAGGCGCTGCCAGCGGTCGGCGGAGATGTCGTAGCGCTCGAGGGCGCCGGTCGTGCCACCGGTCGAGATGAACCCGCCGACGACGTAGATCCGGTCGCCCAGGCGCGCGGCGCCGACCTCGGTGCGCTCGAGGATGCTCGGCCTCAGCGCGGCCCACGAGTCGGTGCTCGTGGCCGCCCGGTGGTCGCGGTCGTGGCCGGCGGCGAGCACGATCGCCGCCGCGCAGGCGAGCGCCACCGCGGCGCCGATGCCGACCCGCCCGCCGAGCGATAGCGCCCGCAGGCTCAAGCCGCCGACTCCCCCTCGCGCCGCTCCCACCCCGGACACTCGCCCACCGGGAGCCGCGGGTAGCGCGGGTACGCGGGGTCGGACCGCGAGCGCTCGCAGAGCGAGAAGGTCGAGCCGCGCGTGTTGTGGATCAGCCGCTGGTGAGAGCAGCTGTCGCACAGTCCCGCGGGCGGGCGAGCCATGGGGTCAGTATTGCGCGGCTCGCGGCGGGCGAACGGAGCCACTACTTCACTTTGTATAGTGAAATCATGGCGACTTTCCGGCGTTTGCTCGGCTTTTTGCGCCCGTATCGACGCCAGGTGATCGGCTCGCTCGTCTTCGCCTGGCTGGCGATGGGGATGACGATCCTGATCCCGCTGCTGATCGGCGACGCGGTCGACGCGATCAACGACAAGGACAGCTCGCGCCTGCTGCCCCTGGCGCTGGCGATCGTCGGCGCCGGGTTCCTGCGGCTGGGGCTCACGGTCGTCCGCCGGCTGGTCGCCGGCAAGGTCTCGGTCGAGGTCGAGTTCGACCTCCGCGAGCGGATCTACAGCCACCTGCAGCTGCTCGAGCTCGGCTTCTTCGACGGCCAGCAGACGGGGCAGCTGATGTCGCGGGCGACGGTCGACCTGCAGTCGATCCGCTTCTTCCTCGGCTACGGGCTCATCTTCCTGACCCAGAACGCGCTCACGATCCTCTTCGCGAGCGTGGTCATGTTCGTGCTCTCCCCCGGCCTCGCGGCGCTGGCGCTGCTCCCGGTGCCCGATCGTGGTTCTCACCGCGGCCCGCTACAGCCGGCTGTCGCGTCCGGCGCTGCAGGAGGTGCAGCAGCGGATCGCGGAGCTCACGGCCGAGGCGGAGGAGAGCGTCTCCGGGATCCGTGTGGTGAAGGCCTTTGCGCGCGAGCAGCACATGCTCAACCGCTTCAGCGACCGGGTCACGCGGGTCTTCGACCAGAACGTCTACTCGACCCGCCTGCGCGCGTTCTACTCGCCGCTGCTCGGCTTCGTCCCCAGCCTCGGGCTCGCGGTGGTGCTGCTGCTCGGCGGCCGCCAGGTGATCGAGGGCAACCTGACGATCGGCGACTTCACCGTCTTCTACACCTACCTGGTGATGCTGATCGGCCCGATGCGGACGCTCGGGATCTCGCTCGGCATGGCCCAGCGGGCGGTCGCCTCCGGCAACCGGATGTTCGAGATCCTCGACCGCGAGCCACGCGTGACCAGCCCGCCCGACGCCCCGCCGCTGCCGGAGGGACCGGGCCGGGTCGAGTTCCGCGGCGTCGGCCTGCGCTACGACGGCGCCGAGCCGGCGCTGGCCGACGTCGACCTCGAGGTGGAGGCCGGGCGTACCGTGGCCCTCGTCGGTCCCACCGGATCGGGCAAGACCAGCCTCGTCGCCCTGATCGCCCGCCTCTACGACCCGACCGAGGGCGCGGTCCTGGTCGACGGCGCGGACCTGCGGACGGTCGACGTCCACTCGCTGCGGCGCTCGATCGCGTTCGTCGCCGACGACAGCTTCCTGTTCTCGGCCAGCGTGGCGGAGAACATCGCCTACGCCCGTCCCGACGCGACGCAGGAGCAGATCGAGCTCGCCGCGCAGCGCGCCCAGGCGCACGAGTTCATCACCGCCCTGCCGGACGGGTACGAGACGGTGGTCGGCGAGCGCGGGCTGACGCTCTCGGGCGGGCAGCGCCAGCGGGTGGCGATCGCCCGGGCGCTGCTCGCCGAGCCGCGGGTGCTGATCCTCGACGACGCGACCTCGTCGGTCGACGCGCGCACCGAGGAGGCGATCAAGCGGGGCCTGCGCGAGGTGATGGAGGGCCGGACGACGTTCGTCGTCGCCCACCGCCTCTCGACGATCTCGCTCGCCGACGAGATCGTGGTCATGGACGGCGGCCGGGTCGCCGACCGCGGCACCCACGAGGAGCTGCTGGAGCGCTCGCCCCTGTACGCGGAGATCGCCGAGTTCGGCTGCGAGGACGTCGTGTTCCTGCAGAAGGACACGGAGGAGCGCGAGGCGGTGGTCGGGCTGTGAGGCCGCGGACGAACGGCGCCAGCGGGCGCGACAGCGATCCGGTCACCGAGCGGGACCCGGCGGTTCAGGGCTCGAGCGTCGCCGAGGAGACCGAGGACCAGGCCAACCAGCCGGGCCGGCTCGCCGGCACGCTGTTGATGCTCCGCGACATCTGGCGTCTGATCCGCGGCGAGGACCAGCGGGCGCGGAAGGTGCGCTGGATGCTCGGGCTGCTGCGCCCCTACCGGGGCCAGGTGGCGCTGATGCTGGGCGCGCTGGTGATCGCGACGGCGGCGTCCCTCGCTCCGCCGGCGCTCGCCGGGGCCGCGATCGACAAGGGGATCCAGGCGTTCGACGAGAGCGCGCTGACGGTGATCGTGATCATCTACATCGTCTCGGTGACGGTGCTCTGGGCGACGACCTACGCGCAGACGTATCTGGTCGGCTGGGTCGGGCAGCGGGCGCTGCAGGACCTGCGCTCGCGGATCTACTCGCACCTGCAGACGATGTCGATCGGATTCTTCACCCGGCGCCGGCCCGGGGTGCTGATCTCGCGGCTGACCAACGACGTGCAGGCGCTCGACAGCCTGGTCACCGACGGGATCGTGACGCTGTTCTCGAGCACGCTGACGCTCGTCGGCGTGGTCGTGATCCTGCTCCTCTACGACGCGCCGCTGGCGTTGGTCACGTTCGTGACCTTCCCGCTGCTGGCGATCGCGTCGGTGATCTTCCGGGTCGCGTCGGCCGGCGCCTACCGGCTGACGCGGGAGAAGATCGCCAACATCACCGCCTACCTGCAGGAGACGCTCTCCGGCGTGCGGGTGGTGCGCACCTTCGGCCGCGAGGAGCGCCACGTGTCGCAGATGACGGTGCTCAACGAGGAGAACCGCGACGCGAACATGCGCACCGTCTACCTGAACGCGGCCTACTTCCCGGCGGTCGAGCTGCTCTCGGCGATCGGCACCGCGGTGATCCTGCTCTACGGCGGCTACCGGTACATCGACGGCGACATCGAGCTCGGCGTGCTCGTCGCCTTCATCGGCTACCTGGCCGCGTTCTTCGACCCGATCCAGCAGATCTCGCAGCTGTACACGACCTACCAGCAGGGGATGGCGGCGCTCGACAAGATCTTCGACCTGCTCGACACGCGGCCGGACATGGTCGACAAGCCGGACGCGATCGACCCCGGCCAGATCCGCGGCGAGATCGAGCTCGACGACGTCTGGTTCTCCTACGCGCGGGGCGGCGACGCCGAGGCGGGCGAGCTGGTCGCGGGCGAGGAGGGATGGGCGCTCGAGGGCGTCGACCTGCACGTGCCGCCGGGGCAGACGGTGGCGCTGGTCGGCGAGACGGGCGCCGGCAAGTCGACCCTGGCGAAGCTGGTCGCGCGGTTCTACGACCCGCAGCGGGGCCGGGTGCTGGTCGACGGCTACGACGTGCGCGACCTGAGCGCCCAGGCGCTGCGCAGCCAGCTCGGCATCGTGCCCCAGGAGGGGTACCTGTTCTCGGGCACGATCCGCGACAACATCGCCTTCGGCCGGCCGGATGCGAGCGACGAGGAGATCGTCGACGCGGCGCGCGCTGTGGGCGCCGACGTGTTCGTCGACCGGCTCCCGGCCGGGTTCGACACCGAGGTGGGCGAGCGCGGCGTGGCGCTCTCGGCCGGCCAGCGGCAGATCGTCGCCTTCGCCCGGGCGCTGCTCGCCGAGCCGCGGATCCTGATCCTCGACGAGGCGACCTCGAACGTCGACGTGCGCACCGAGCGGGTGATCGAGGAGGGGCTGGCGCGGCTGCTCGCCGGGCGGACCGCGATCGTGATCGCCCACCGGCTGTCGACGATCAGGCGGGCCGGGCGGATCGTGGTGCTCGAGTACGGGCGCATCGCCGAGTCCGGGACGCACGAGGAGCTGATCGAGGCCGGCGGCCGCTACGCGCGGCTGTACGGGGCCTGGGCCGAGTCCGGGGCCGCGTAGGGCCCGCGACGCCCGCGGCCTAGGGGCTGACGCCGCCGCTGCTGGTGCCGCCGGAGTCGTCGCCGGTGTCGGCGGGCGGGGCCGCCGGCGTCGCGCCGCCGCCGTCGGTGGGCGCGGGCTCGGTCGGGGTGACCGCCGGGGTGGTGGGCGCGGGGGTCGTGGGGGTCGGGGTGACGGGCACCTCGGTGGTCGTGGTCGGGGTCACGGCGGCCCCGCCGGTGTCCGTGCTGGCGTCGGTGTCGCGTGTCTGTGTCGCCGCCGGAGTCGCCGCCGCTCGACTCGCTCACCTTCGAGGTGCCGCAGCCCTCGAACCCGAAGTTCTTGGCGGCGCTGGAGGCCTCGTCGCCGGCCTTGTCGATCGTCGCCGTCGAGCTCGGTCACCGTCTCCTGGTCGTCGCGCTCGACGGCCGTGGCCCGGTCGTCGTAGGCCGCCGCCTGCTTCTCGAGCGCGTTGAGGAAGTTGCCGAGCTTGGTCGTGCCGTCGTCGGGCTCCGGCAGGCTCTGCAGCTGCTCGAGCTCGCCGGCGACGATGTCGGCCTCGTCCCTCGCCGCCTGGACGGGGTCGCTCTGGTCGACGTTCGCGAGCGACGTGTTGGCCTCGAGGCAGATCGCGTCGCCCTGGTCGATGTAGTCGGCCTGCGGGATCACGGTGGCGCCGCCCGTCCCCGTCGCCCCGGCGAGCGGCGCGACCGGCTCCTCCTCATCGTCGCCGCCGCAGCTCTTGATCAAGAGCACGAAGCCGATGAAGACGACCGCGAGCGCGCTCAGCGCGACGAGGCGCCTACGCTGATAGACGTCCATGGTGTGCCCAAAGTAACAAAGGGGTTCTCCCTACTTGCAGGGATAACTACCCGTGGGCGGGGGGTTTCATCACGGCGAGGGTCTGCGCGAGCATGTCGCCGAGCGTTTCGGCGGCCGAAATCACGAGGCCGCCACGTGCCGCCGGTGTCCGTTGCGCCCTCCGTAGGTGTCCGTCTGGGAGTGGCAGTTGGGGCAGAGGAACTGGAGGTTCTCGAGCCGATTGTCGTCCCCATCCCCGTTGACGTGATGCAGCGGCGATCGAAAGCGGCTTGCCGCGCCACTCGTCGATGCCGCAGATCTCGCAGCGCGCCTCCTTGAGGCCCGCGGCAAGCAGGCGGAGCTTCAGGTGCCCTCGCGCCACCGGCCTGCCGGCCACGAGCAGACTCTCGATCGGGATCGCCGCGCGGCCGCGGCTCGATCGCGCCTCTCCTCACCGCGTCGGCCCAGGCCGCGCGCGAGCATCCGAAGGCCTTGCGGCATTCCCGCGCCGAGAGCCCGGCCTCGTAGGCGCGACGGATCTCCTCCCAGTCGAAACGCCGGGCGAAGCGCGGATCGCGCGGTCGCTGGAGGCAGCGGAGGTGATAGACGACGGTGCTGCGGTTGACGCGCAGGCGCCGGGCGATCTCGGCGCCCGTCAGGCCCTGAGCGTGGAGGTCGGCGACCAGATCGCGCGTGACTCCGAACCCGTTTCGTGGACCGGGTTTCCCGCCTTGCCTGGACACGAACATATGTTCGCATCCGGGCCGGACGGCAAACCCACCCCGGGCCCGCTCGACGCTATGCTCACGCCCGCCTCGTGCGGGGTCGGATAATGGCAATCCGCTCGGCTCTGGACCGAGAAATCGGGGTTCGAGTCCCTGCCCCGCAGCTTTGGTCTAGGTTCGAATCCGCCTAGCGCCCGATCTCCTCCAGCTCCGAGTCCGCGTCCGCGAGCGCTTCCTTCTGCGCCGAGATGTCGGCGCCGGTCTCGATCAGCGTCCGGGCGTGGACGAGGTCCTCGGAGCGGCCGACGGCGAGCGCACCCTTCACGGCTCCGCCCTGCAGGTACCAGACGCTGAACTCGCCCGAGTCAGCATCGCCGCGCCAGACCACCTCGTCCCACTCGTAGGCCGGGCCGACGTACTCGAGCGACGCCCAGTCCGCGAGGTCGCTGAAGAAGTACGGGATCTCCCGGTACGGCTCGGTCGAGCCGAGCATCGCACGGGCCGCGTGGCGGCCCTGCTGCAGCGCCACGTCCCAGTGCTCGACCCGTAGCCGGCGCCCGTGCACGACGCTCTCGTAGGAGCACACGTCGCCGGCGGCGAAGATCCCCGGCGCCGAGCTCTCGAGCTTGGCGTCGCAGACGATGCCGTTGTCGACCTCGAGCCCGGCCCGCTCGGCGAGCATCGTGTCCGGCCGCACGCCGGCGCCGACGACGACCATGTCGCCCTCCACCGTGCGCCCGTCCTTGGTCACCACCGCCTTCACCCGGCCGTCGCCCTCGAACGCCTCGACCTCCTCCCCGCCGAGGATCTCGACCCCGTGGTCGACCAGCACCTGATGGAAGAACCGGCCCGCCTCCTCGCCGAAGGTGCGCGAGAGCGCGACCTCCTCGATCATCACGATCGTGCACTTGGCGCCGCGCGCGGTCAGCGAGGCGGCGACCTCGCAGCCGATGTAGCTCCCGCCGATCAGGACCACGTGCTCGGCCGCGCTCGGCCTCCTCGCGGATCGCGTCGGAGTTGCCGAAGGCGCGCAGGTAGTGGATTCCCTCCAGCTCGGCGCCCTCGATTCGCAGGATGTTGACCATCGCGCCGGTGGCGAGCAGGGCCCGCTCGAAGCCGACCTCGTCGCCGCCCTGGAGCGTGGCCACGCGGCGCTCCGGGTCGAGCCCCATCACGTTCGTCCGCATCCGCAGGTCGACCCGGTTCTCCTCGTACCACGACTCGGGGTTGACGTAGGCGTCCTCGCGCTCCGCCTCGCCGCGCAGGTACTCCTTCGACAGCGGGGGCCGCTCGTACGGCGGCGCCTGCTCGCGCGTCGCCACCAGGATCGAGGCCCCCTCGGACTGGCTGCGGAGCTCGGAGGTGCAGTAGGCGGCGGCCAGGCCGCCACCGACGACGAGGAAATCGACGTCGCTCATCCCGCTTCGGCGCCCGCGCCGTCGGGCCCGAAGTACGCCGTCAGGTCCTCCTCGACGCGCGGGTCGAGGACCGCCAGGATCTCGTCGCCGGTCTGGAGCACGGTCTCGGCGTTGGGCACGAAGCCGGTCCCCTCACGCAGCACCGAGATCAGCAGGCTGCCCTCGGGCATCGCGAGGTCGCCGACGCGCGAGCCGGCCGCCTTCGAGTCGTCCGGCAGCTCCATCTCGATGATCTCGAGCCGCTGCTCCGGCAGGTCGAGCAGGTGCACGAGCCCGTACTCGGGCACCTCGTGCTCGATCAGGCGCAGGATCAGGTCGGTCGCCGAGACGACCGGCTTGATCCCGAGCAGGTCGAACGTCTCGCGGTTGCGCGGGTTGTTGACCCGGGCGATGATCCGGTCGACCAGGTACTTCTCCTTCGCCACCTGGCAGATCAGCATGTTGTCCTCGTCGTCGCCGGTGACCGCGATCACCATGTCGGCGCGCGAGATCCCCGCCCGCTCCAGCACCCAGAGCTCCGAGGCGTCGCCGTACTGGATGTTGTGCTCGAGCTCCTGCTCGACCGTGAGGTACCGCTCCCTGTTCGACTCGATCAGGGTCACCTCGTTGTCCTTCTCGATCAGCTCCCGGGCCAGGTTCCAGCCGACCTTGCCGGCGCCGACGATCATGATGTAGAGACGCTCGGCCATCGGCTAGATGTCCGCGTCCTCGTGGTCGACGGCCCCGGTCGGGCGCGGCGTGCCGCCGTTGGCGCCATCTCCGAGGATCTCCTGCTCGAGCATCTCGATCGCCACCCGCGTCGGGCAGATCGTGTCCAGCCCCTGGTCGGCGTACCACTGGGCGCGGTAGGGGTCGAGGATCCGCGCGACCACCTTCGGCACCCCGAAGCGCCGCTTGGCCATCTGGGCGATGACGATGTTGGTGTTGTCGCCGTCGGTCGAGGCGACGAACACGTCGGCGCGCTCGATCCCCGCGGCGGTCAGCGCCTCGACCTCGAGCGCCGTGCCGACCGTGAAGTGGCCGCCCAGGTCCTCCCATGGCTTGTCGAGCCCGATCTCGAGGCGCGCGTGCGACTCGGGGTCCTCGTCGAGGCAGGAGACCTCGTGGCCCTCGGCCAGCATCCTGCGCGCGAGCGAGGACCCGACCCGGCCAGCCCCGACGATGAGGACGAACATGGGCCGGATCTTACGCGGACGCGTGCCCGGCGCCTACTCCGGGGCCGGCAGCGCGCCCTGGCGCCCGATCGCCTCGTCGGCGGACGCCTCCGGCGACCCCGCGGGCGCCCGCTGCGACCCGTCGCTGCGGGGCGCGGTGATCAGCACCCGGCACGGCGCGCGCCGCAGCACGTACTCGGTCACCGGCCCGATCTCGGCCGGGCGCGATCCGCCGATCCCGCCGAGGATCGCGCCGCCGCGGATCTTGCGTCGGCGGCTCGGCGCCCATCACGATCATCTCCACGCCGCGATCGCGGGCCGCCTGCACGATCCCCGCGCCGACGGCCCGCGCCCGGACCACCGAGGGATGGACCTCGACCGTCTCGTACTCCTCCCCCACCTGCTTGGCGCGCTCCAGCGCCCGGTTGGCGGCCTCGGCGCGGTCGGGCGGCGGTGGCGAGTCGAGCGGCACGGTCAGCGGGCACGTCGACGACGTAGATCACCTCCAGCTTCGGCGCCGCCTTGCCGGGCGTGTCGGCGGCTCGGCCAGCCGGCCGGCGGTGCCGACGATGTCGTCGTCGAGCGTGGTGCCGAACACCGGCACGAGGATGTCGCCGTACTCGCGCCGGCGGCGACGTCCTTGACCAGCGCCTCGGCCGGCACCTCGACCCGTTCGCTGAGCGTCGTCCCCTCGACCCCCTTGCGGTAGATGACGTAGCTGACCAGGCCGAACACCATCCAGCCGCCGCCGACCCAGCGCGCGGAGTCGTGGTAGACGATCACGCTGATCCAGGCAAACGCGGTCAGCGCCGCCGCGACCAGGGTCGGGAGCGGCACGCGCGCGCCGCGGAAGTTGACGTCGAAGGGGATCCGGAACGGCCGCGGCGCGTCCGGGGCGTCGATCCGCAGCTTGATGATCGACACGTGGGCGATCGTGAACGCGATCGTCGCCCCGAACGCGAACAGGCCGCCGAGCAGGGTCACGTCGGTCGGCACGACCAGGCCGAACGCCATCACCGCCGCGATCACGATCGCCACGTGCGGGGTCTGGAAGCGCCGGTTCAGCTTCCCCAGCCAACTGGGGATCTGGCGGTTGGTCGCGAGCACGTAGACGTGGCGGGAGAGCCCGAGCATCGCCGTGTTCGCCGCCCAGATCAGCGCCACCGGCACGATCGCGACCACCGCGACCTGCATCAGGTCCGAGACCCAGGCCGGATCGAAGTTCTGCACGACGCCGAGCACCGGGTCCTCCAGGTAGACGCCGCCGAGCGCGGTCTGCGGCCCGTCCGGCGTCGGAACGACCGGGACGGCCATCAGCGCGACCACCGAGACGCCGACGTAGATCACGGGCACCAGGGTCGCGGCGACGACCACCAGCTTGCGCAGGCCCACGGACTCGGTCCGGATCTCGGGGGCGAGCGTGGCCGCAGCCTCGATCCCGGCGAAGGCGACCGTCGCGATCACCCCGGCGTAGATGAGGTCGCCGAGGCTCGGGTTGCCGAAAGCGTCGAACGGATCGAGAGCCGTGGTCAGCACGTCGACATCGAACGAGGTGATCAGTCCGACGACGATCACCGCGAGCAGCAGCGCCACACCGGCGACGGCGACCACCGCGAGCAATCGTCTCCGCTTGGCTCCGGTGAAGCCCCCGATCGCCAGGGCCCCGGTCAGCGCGATCACCAGCCCGCCGGTGACGATCTCGGGCCCGGTGTCGCTGAACCCGGACCAGATCGGGGTCAGGTAGTGGGGAACCGAGAGCGCCGCGAGGGCGATCACGATCACGTAATCGATCAGGATCGCCCAGCCGGCGATGAAGCTGACCAGCTCGTTGCGGAACGCGTGCCGGGCGAACGTGGCCGAGCCGCCGCGCTCGGGCACCATCGCCTCGCCCTCGACGTACGTGAGCGTGTTGAGCACGAAGACGATCCCCACGCCGAGGAAGATCAGCGGCGTCAGCCCGAGCCCGCGCTCGGCGACCAGGCCGAGCGCGAAGTACAGGGAGAACCCGACCGCCGAGTAGGCGACCGCGAAGAGCAGGGGCACACCCAGCCACCGGCGCGTGATCGGGGAGCGCTCGCCCCCCGGGCGGAACGGGTCGATCAATCTTCGCTCCCGCGCAGGGCGAGGTACAGCCGCCCCGCGCCGAGCCCGATGAAGAGCAACCCGAGCCAGAGCCCGGTCGACGCGAGCCCGCCGCCGTTGGACAGCGTGACGGCCACGATCGTGATCCCGAACCCGAGGATGACGACCGCGAACATCCTGGTCACGGCGCGGTAGACCTCGTCCGGCTGCGGCCCGCTCATCCCGAGGCCACCTCCATCCGCCGCACCGTCGGCTGCCCCTCGGTCGACTCCCGCGGGTCCGCCGAGACGATCACCCTGCACGGCCGCTTGGCGAGCACCGTCTGCAGCGTCTTGCCGTACAGCGGCGCCCCGCCTCGGTAGCGCAGCGGCATCACGATCGCCGCCGCGTTGATCTGCTTCGCCTCGTCGACGATCGCCTGGCCGGCGCCGCCCAGCCGCACGTGGACGATGCTGCCGCTGACCCGCTGGCCGCAGATCAGCTTCGCCTGCTCGATCTTCGTCCGCGCCGCCGCCTCCTGCTCGGGCAGCTCGGCGTCGAGCGGCAGGTTCGACGGCACCTCGACCAGCGAGAGGATGTGGATCGCCCGCCGCCGGCGCGCCGCCAGCGACTTCGCCGTCGTCACCGCCTCGGCGGAGAACGGATCGTCCTCGTCGAAGGCGACCAGCACGCTTCGGTACTCGACCTCCTCGACCCCGAGCGGGGTGAGCGCGTCGACCTTGACCGTCTGGCGCAGCGGCAGCCCCTTGTACCGGCGGTAGGCGATGTAGAGCAGCGTCCCGGCGATCATCCAACCGCCGCCGGTGGCGAGCACGACCGGGTCGAGGACCATCGCGACGACGAACGCGCCGAACGTGCCGATCCCGCCGATCACCGCCGTCAGCGGCACGTCCACCCCGAACATCCGGACGCTCCCCGGCGGCCGCCATGGCCGCTCTCCCTCCCTGCCGACCGGCCGCTCCGACAGCGGCCGCATCTTGCGCAGCTTGATCACCGAGACGTGGGCAACGGTGAACGAGAGCGTCGCGCCGAACGCGTAGATCGTCCCCAGGAAGGCGGTCTTGCCGGGCGCCATGACCACCGCCGCCACGCCCGTGAAGACGATGATCGCCACGTAGGGCGTCTTGAAGCGCGGATGAATGGCCCGCAGGATCTCGGGCAGCTGGCGGTGCTGGCCCATGGAGAAGGTGAGCCGCGAGAGCCCGATCAGCGCCGCGTTGGTCGCGATCAGCAGGATCACCGCGGCGAGGATCCCGACGTAGACGCGGAGCACGTCGGTGAGGCCGGCCGACAGCCCCAGGTTCTCGACGATCCCGAGCACCGGATCGTCGGCGAAGGTCGTGCCGAGCTCGGTGGTGAAGTTGCCGGCCGCGTCCGGGGTGACCGGCATCGCCGAGAGCGCGATCGCCGGCAGGAACGCGTAGATGCCGACCACCGCGAGCACCACGGCCCCGGTCCCGCGCGGGATCGACCGGTTCGGCGCCCGCGCCTCCTCGGACATGTTCGAGATCGTCTCGATCCCCGTGTAGGCGACCATGCCGACGGCGATCCCGAGGGCGAAGTCGCCCCAGCTGGGCACCGTGCCGAGCTGGACCTGGTTCACCAGCAGGTCCGGGTCCAGCACGAGCACGCAGCCGATCACCACCAGCACCGCCTGGGTCGCGAGGTCGGCGATCGCGAGCACGAAGTTGAGCCGCGCCGACTCCTCGGTGCCCTTGACGTTGAGGGCGGCGAGGCAGATCAGCAGCCCGATGCCGAAGAACACGTCGCCCGGCCCGTGGCCCAGCGGCTCCCAGAAGACGGCCAGGTAGTGGGGGACGAAGAAGGCCGAGATCGCCGCGGTGACGATGTAGGTGAGCATCTGCGCCCAGCCGGCGAGGAACGATGCGAACTCGTTGAAGGCGTGGCGGGCGAAGCTCGAGGAGCCGCCCGCCTCCGGGTAGAGCACCGTCGCCTCGACGTAGGTCGCCGCGGTGAAGGCGAAGATCAGGCCCGCGATGATGAACGTGACCGGGGTCAGCCCGAGCGCGTACAGGGCGACCAGGCCGAGCGCGTAGTAGATCGACGAGCCCACGTTGCCGTAGGCCGCGGCGAACAGCGCACCGGGCCCGTGGACCCGGCGCAGGGCCGCCTCGCGGGGGTGTCGTTCCGCCATCTATCGCGAATATACGACCGGACCCCGGCGGCGCCGACCGATCGCAGCGGAGCGAAGCCAGGTAAGTTGCGGCTCGTGGCCGAGCTGCTCCACACCTGCTATCGGGTCCACGACCTCGACCGGTCGGTCGCCTTCTACGAGAAGCTCGGCTTCGAGGAGCTGCGCCGGATGCCGATCCGCGACGAGGCCACGAACGTCTTCATGGGCCTGCCCGGCGACGGCCCGCGGCTCGAGCTCACCCACAACCACGACCGGGACGAGCCATACGACCTCGGCACCGGCTACGGGCACATCGCGATCTCCGCCGACGACCTCGACGCCACCCTCGCCCGGCTCGCCGAGGACGGGATCGAGCCCGAGAAGCCGCCCTACACGGTGCGCGAGGGCGGCTCCCGGATCTGCTTCGTCCGCGACCCCGACGACTACAGGGTCGAGCTGATCGAGAAGGGCTGACGCCCTCCCCGATCGCTCGTCCCTAGAAGTGGACGATCGGGATGATCAGGATCGCGACGATGTTGGCGACCTTGATCATCGGGTTGATCGCCGGCCCGGCGGTGTCCTTGTAGGGATCGCCGACCGTGTCGCCGGTGACCGACGCGGCGTGGGCCTCCGAGCCCTTGCCGCCGAAGGCGCCGTCCTCGATCAGTTTCTTCGCGTTGTCCCACGCGCCGCCGCCGGCGGTCATCGAGAGCGCCATGAACAGGCCGACGACGATCACGCCGATCAGCAGGCCGCCGAGCGCCTTGACGCTGATGATGCCCGACGATCACCGGGACGATGATCGGGATCAGCGAGGGCAGGATCATCTCGCGCTGGGCGGCGGCGGTGACGATGCCGACCGTCTGCGCGTAGTCGGGCTTCGAGGTCCCCTCCATGATCCCCGGGTTCTCGCGGAACTGCTTGCGGACCTGCTCGACCACCTCGCCGCCGGCGCGGCCGACGGCCTCGATCGCGAAGGCGGAGAACAGGTAGACCATCATCCCGCCGACCAGGAGGCCGATGAGCACGGCCGGGTCCGAGATCAGGAAGGTCAGGCCCTCCCCGCCCTCCTCGGCGGCGAGCTCGATCTGGAACGCGGCGAACAGGACGAGCGCGGCAAGCGCCGCGGAGCCGATCGCGTAGCCCTTGGTCACCGCCTTGGTCGTGTTGCCGACCGCGTCGAGCGGATCGGTGACGTTGCGGACGTCCTCGGGCAGCTCGGCCATCTCGGCGATCCCGCCGGCGTTGTCGGTGATCGGGCCGAACGCGTCGAGCGCGACGATCAGGCCGCAGAGCGAGAGCTGCGCGGTGACCGCGACCGCGATCCCGTAGATCCCGGCGAGCTCGTTGGCGCCGAAGATCGCCAGCGCGATCAGCAGCGCCGGGGCGACCGCGGACTGAAAGCCCTGCGCGAGCCCCTGGATGATGTTGGTCGCGTGGCCGGTCTGCGAGGCCTGGCTGATCGTCTTCACCGGGCGGAAGCGGGTCGAGGTGTAGTAGTCGGTGATCACGAACAGGCCACCGGTGACCACGAGGCCGATCAGCGCGCAGAGCCAGAGATCGGTGACCGAGGCGCCGAAGAGCGGCGTTGCCCGGGTCGCTCACGCCGAGCGAGAGCGGATCGCTCATCAGCCAATCGGTGATCGGGTAGAACGCCACCGCGCAGATCGCCGCCGAGATGATCAGGCCGCGGTACAGCGCCCCCTCGACCCGATCCGTCGACGTCCTGACCGCCAGCGCGCCGACGATCGAGGCGAGGATCGCCACCGCGCCGAGCACGAGCGGATAGAGGGCCACCTCGCGGGCGAAGTCCTCGGCGAAGGTGAGCACGCCCAGCAGCATCACGGCGACCGTGGTCACCGCGTAGGTCTCGAACAGGTCGGCCGCCATCCCGGCGCAGTCGCCGACGTTGTCGCCGACGTTGTCGGCGATCACCGCCGGGTTGCGGGGGTCGTCCTCGGGGATCCCCGCCTCAACCTTGCCGACGAGGTCGGCGCCGACGTCGGCGGCCTTGGTGAAGATGCCGCCGCCGAGCCGGGCGAAGACCGAGATGAGCGAGCCGCCGAAGCCGAGGCCGATGAGCGCGTCGATCGCCTCCTTGTCGGTCTGGTCGGCGGCGAGCAGGATGCCGAAGTAGCCGGCGACGCCGAGCAGCGCCAGGCCGACGACCAGCAGGCCGGTGACCGAGCCGCCCTTGAAGGCGACGTCGAGCGCCGGCGGCACGCCGCCGCGGGCGGCCTCGGCGACGCGGGCGTTGGCGCGCACGGAGAGGTTCATGCCGATGAACCCGGCGGCGCCGGAGAGGACCCCGCCGATCACGAAGCCGATGCCCGTGCTGACGTCCTGGAGGATCGCAGATCAGGATCGCCAGCGGAATCGCGACGATCGCGATGATCATGTACTGGCGGTTGAGGTAGGCCTTGGCGCCCTCCTGGACCGCGCCGGAGATCTCCTGCATGCGCTCGTTGCCGGCGGAGAGGCCGAGCAGACGCTGGGTCACCAGGGCGCCGTAGAGCACCGCGGCACCCGCGCAGACGAGCGCGATCAGGATGCCGTAGTCGGTCAGGAAATCGGTCAAGACTGAGTCCTCCGGAGGGGTTGTGTCAGCAAAAGCGGCCGGGAGTCGTCCGGCCGCGAGGCGCGGGAACTGTAGCGAGTGAATCGGGATTACGACGCGCCAGGGGGCGTCCACAGCCGCGGCGGCGGCTCCCGGCGCGGGCGGCTCCTGCCCCTGGGAGCGGCGGCGGTTCGCCGGGCCCTCCCTGGGAGGGCGGCGGCCCCTGGCCGGGCTCCGGCGGCTCCTCCCCGCCGCCCCGTGACTCGCGCGCGTAGAGCATCTGGACCTGGGAGAGCGCCTCGCGGACCTGCTCTCTGGGCCCGGGTTCGAGCAGCTCGACCACGCTGCGGACCGCCTCGATCCCGATCCGCGCCTGCTCGAGGTCGCGCTCGTCCTCCTTGCCGATCCGCCGCGCCGAGAGGTTGAGGATGCTGGCGACGCTCTCGAGCAGCAGGTCCTGGACCCGGACCCTGCGGAGCTGCTCCTCGAGCCGGCGCTGCAGCTCCTCCTCGCTGGCCGGCGGCGCCTGCTCGGCGCCCTCTGGGTTCGACTGGAAGTCCTGCTCGTTCATTTCAACGCCGCACGGCCTCGGCGATCCCCGAAGGTATAGAAACCGCGGCGCGCGCGGCCCGCTCAGCCCGCGACCGGCTCCGGCGCGTAGGTGCGGCCGGGTCTCGGCGACCGCCTCGCGGTAGACGTCGGGCAGCGGCAGGCCCTCGGCGAGCCGGCGCCGGTCGCGCTGGGCGCCGTTCTCGGACGGGATCGCGAGCGTCGAGGCCCAGGGCTCCGCGGGCCGGCTCGGTCCACGCGGGCGATCCCCTCGAGCGCCGCCGCGGTCTCGACCACGCGGCGCTCCGCGAAGTCGATCTGGGTGCCCTCGAGGCCGTAGCGGATCGCCTGCCAGAGGTTCTCCTCGATCTCGCGCTGGCGCAGCGGCGCCGGCAGCCTGCCGTCGTCGAAGTCGAGCGCCGACTGGGCGATGCAGGCGGTGATCAGGGCGGCGAGGTTGAACGCCTCGTCGCCGCGGGTCTGCGCGTCGCAGATCCGCAGCTCGACGGTGCCGAAGGCATGGTGCGGGCGCACGCTCCACCACAGCTGGGTCGACTCGACGACCCGGCCGGTCTCGGTGAGCAGGTCGATGAAGTCCGCGTAGTTCGCCCAGTCGCCGAACGGCTCGGGCACGCCGCAGCGGGGGAACGTGCGGGTGAAGATCTCGGTGCGGACCGAGTGCAGCCCGGTGTCCTGCCCGTCGAGGAACGGTGAGTTCGCCGAGACCGCGAGCAGCGGCGGCAGCAGCGCGCGCAGGTGGTCGCAGACGGCGATCGCGCGGTCGGCGCCGCGGATCCCGACGTGCACGTGCAGGCTCCAGGTGTTGTTTCGCTGCGCGACCCAGCGCAGCTCCTCGCGGAGCCGGTTGTAGTGGTCGGTCTGGATGATCCGCTGGTCGAGGTAGCTCGCCCACGGATGGGTCCCGGTCGTGGCGAGCGCGATCCCAAGGTGCTCCGCCAGGGCGAAGAGGCGGGCGCGGCGCTCGCGCTGGCGCTCGATCGCCTCGGCGAAGGTCTCCGACCGCCCGGAGCGGATCTCGATCTCGGTGTCGATCAGCTCGCCCGCCGCCGACTCGGCGAGGACCTCGTCCTCCATGCAGGCGCCGTAGAGCTCCTCGAAACGATGCGTGAGCTCGAGGCTGGAGGGGTCGACGAGCGCGAACTCCTCCTCGAGCCCGATCGTGAAGTCCTGCGACTCCTCGAACAGCTCCCGGGCGCGCACGAGGTCCAGGCTCTGCGACGGCTCGCTCCGTCCCGCGGCCATGGCTCAGGCGAGGTAGAAGTAGAGCGCGTAGAGGAGGTCGACGGCCGGGCTCGAGGTGTGCACGGTGACCTCGGGCGGGACCTGGAGCAGCTGCTCGGAGTAGTTGAAGATGATCTTCACCCCGGTCTCCACCAGCTGGTCGGCGACGGCCTGGGCCGCGTTCGCGGGGACCGCGAGCACGCCGACGACGACCTCCTCCTCGCTCACCACCCCGCCGAGCTCCGCGAGCGCCCGCACCGGGACGCCGCCGAACTCCTTGCCGACCAGCTCGGGGTCGGGGTCGAAGATCGCGACGATCCGAAAGCCGTGGTCGGCGAAGATGTCGGAGCTGGCGATCGCCTGGCCGAGGTTGCCGGCGCCGAAGAGGGCGATGTTGTGCTGGCCCGAGGTGTGCAGGATCTTGCGGATCTCGCCGACCAGCGACTCGACGCGGTAGCCGACCCCGCGCTTGCCGAACTTGCCGAAGCCCGAGAGGTCGCGGCGGATCTGGGTCGAGTTGATGTGCGTGTACTCGGCCAGCTCCTGCGAGGAGATCGTCTCGCGGCCCATCTTCCGCGCCTGGATCAGCACCTGCAGATAGCGCGAGAGGCGCGCCGCGACGCCGAGCGAGAGCCGGTCGCCCTCGCCCAACGATCCGTCCGGGTTCTCCGTCCGCACGGCGGTGCGCTCGTGTCGTTTCGGGCTCGTTCACGGTCGAACAGTATGAATCAGGCGGCTCAACGGCGCCGCGGCTCGGCTACGCCTCGCATGGCGGCCGAAAATGCGTCGCGGTCGAACTCGAGCTCGCTCACCTCGCGGCCGTCGACCTCGACCACCGGGATGCGTTCGAGCATCGCTGCGAACAGCCGATCGTCGGACTCGATGTCGACCTCGCGGAGCTCGACCCCGTCGAAGCCGAGGATCTGCTCCCGGGCCAGCTCGCACAGGTGGCACCCGGGCCGGCCATAGAGCGTGACCTCAGGCATAAGGCGCCTCAACAGCGGCGCGCCTCGGCTTCGCCCTTCGGGCTCCGCCTCACAGCACGTCCCACTCGAGGTAGCCGGGGAACGGGGTCGGCTCCAGGTAGCGGGCGGCAGAGGCGATCATGGCCGCGTTGTCCGTGCAGAGCTCGGGCGCGACCAGCTTGAGCCCCAGCCCCTCGCGCTCGCACAGCCCGGCGACGCGCTCGCGCAGCAGCGAGTTGGCGGCCACGCCGCCGCCGAGCGCGATCGCCTGCCACGCGTCGGCCTCGTTGCGACGCCGCAGGCTGCCCCCGCGGGCGGCCCGGCGGAGCTTCGTCACGAGCTGGTCGACGACGGCGGTCTGGAAGCTCGCCGCGAGGTCCGCCCGGCGGCGGTGCGCCTCGGCCGGGCCGAGCTCGCGGACGACGTAGAGCAGGGCCGTCTTCAGGCCGCTGAAGCTGAAGTCGAGCCGCGGGTCGTTGGTCATCGCCACCGGGAAGGCAAACGCCTCCGGGTCGCCGGCGCGAGCCTCCCGCTCGATCGCCGGGCCGCCCGGAAAGCCCAGCTCGAGCAGCCTCGCCGCCTTGTCGAGCGCCTCGCCGGCGGCGTCGTCGAGGGTCTGGCCGAGGACCTCGTAGGAGTCGTGCGCGCGGACGCCGGCGAGCAGGGTGTGGCCGCCGCTCGCGATCAGGCACAGAAACGGCGGCTCGATCGGGTCCGGCTCGATGAAGTTCGCCGCCACGTGGCCGTGCAGATGGTCGACGCCGTACAGCGGCCTGCCGGTGGCCGCCGCAAGCCCCTTCGCGGTGCTGAGCCCGACGAGGAGGGCCCCGATCAGCCCCGGGCCGCGGGTGACGGCGATCGCGTCGAGGTCGCCGAGCCCCACCCGGGCCTCGGCGAGCGCCGCGTCGACGACCGGGTTCACGAGCTCGAGGTGGTGGCGGGAGGCCACCTCCGGGACGACGCCGCCGAAGCGCGCATGCGCGGCTGCCTGCGAGGAGATCACGTTCGAGCGCACCTCCGGGCCGTCGAGGACCGCGGCGCAGGTGTCGTCGCAGGATGTCTCGAGGCCGAGGATCATCGCCGTCGCGCCGGCGTCCGTCTCACCGACGGCCGGCGCTCAGGCGCCGACCGACGCCGGCTCGAGCCACATGATCAGGGCGTCCTCACCGTTGTCGTGGTAGTAGCGGCGCCGGTGGCCGGCCGGGCGGAACCCGAACCGCTCGTACATGCCGATCGCGGCGCGGTTGGACGTCCTGACCTCGAGCGTGAAGCGGGACTCCGGGCCGGCGGCGTCGAACAGCCGCTCCATCAGCTCCCGGGCGACGCCCTCACGCCGGCGCTCGGGGGCAACGGCGATGTTCATCAGGTGCCAGACGTCGGCGTAGCGCGAGCAGACCAGGTAGCCGACCAGCCCCTGCTCGCTCGAGATCCCCAGGCAGATCCCGGACGGCTTCGAGAGCTCGAGCACGAACATGGCCAGCGACCACGGGGTCTTGAACGAGCGGCGCTCGATCGCCAGCACGGCGGGCAGGTCGCCGTAGACGAGCCGGCGCACGGTCAGCGCGGGCGTACCCCGATCAGCCGCTCCGCGGCTCGCGATCTCGCTGCTCACGCCATACCTCTGCGTCGGGTCTTCTCAGATAGACGGGTTTGATCTCTTCGGGCGGCCCTGGCTCGACCCCCGCGGCCAGCTCACAAACGTGCCTGGCCGACATCCGGTGAGCCTCGTTCGCGGTCGGTAGCACCTGCACCCCCGCGGACTCGAGCCGCTGCCGAAATCGTAGCGAGCCGTCCCCGGCGGCCACGGGGGGATCGGGCAGGTCCGCAAGCCGGCCGGCGAGCGCCTCCGGCGACTCGACCACCGGGCCCCAGATCGCCTCCCCCGAGCTCGCGTACAGGGCCGCGAAGACCTGCTCGCGGCGAGCGTCGATGACCGCCAGCCGCGCGCGTCCCGGCGCCTGCTCGCCGATCCCGCGGGCGAGTGCGGCAAGCGATCCCACCCCGATCATCGGCAGGCCGCGACCCTGGCCCAGGGCGCGCGCGGTCGCGATCCCGACCCGCAGCCCGGTGAAGGCGCCGGGGCCGACCCCGACCGCGATCGCCCCGATCCGCTCCCAGCCGCCCGCGGCCGTGACCGCCTCCTCGACGTCAGCCAGCAACCGCGAGGCGTGGCGCGGCCGTCCGCCCGGCTCGGGGCCGTCGCGGCGCTCGCAGACGACCGTGCCGCCGATCGCGACCGCGACCGCGACGTCGGCGGTCGCCGTGTCGATCCCGAGGATCCCGTCGCCTCCCGGCTGCGCCATCGCGCCGGGAGGCTAGAGGCCGTGGGATCGATCATCTAGCCTCTCGCCCCGCCAAGATCAACGAAAGCGGAGGTGGCGGAGCATGAGCAGGCCGAGGGGACGGAGAGCGGCGACGGCAGTGGGCGTGATTGCGATCGCGGCGGCCGGCGCGGCATGGTCGGGCTGCGGCGACGACACCCAGGACCAGATCAACGAGGCGGCCGATCAGATCCAGGAGCAGGCCGACGAGGTCCAGGAGCAGGCCGACCAGGCGCTGGAGGACGCTCAGGAGCAGGCCGACCAGGCCACGGAGGACGCCCAGCAGCAGGCGGAGGAGCTCCAGGAGCAGATCGAGGACGCGACCGGAGGCAGCGACTCCTCGAACTAGTGCTCAGGTGGCGACGTAGGCCGCGAGGTGCTCGCCGGTGAGGGTCGAGCGGTCGGCGACGAGGTCGGCGGGCGTGCCCTCGAAGACGATCCGCCCGCCGTCGTGGCCGGCGCCGGGCCCGAGGTCGATGATCCAGTCCGCGTGCGCCATGACCGCCTGGTGGTGCTCGATGACGATCACCGACTTGCCCGACTCGACCAGGCGGTCGAGGAGGCCGAGGAGCTGCTCGACGTCGGCCAGGTGGAGGCCGGTGGTCGGCTCGTCGAGGACGTAGACGCCGCCCTTTTCGCCCATGTGCGTCGCCAGCTTGAGCCGCTGGCGCTCGCCGCCGGAGAGCGTGGTGAGCGGCTGGCCGATGGTGAGGTAGCCGAGGCCGACGTCGGCGAGGCGCTCGAGGATCTTGTGCGCGGCCGGGATGGCCGCCTTGCCGTCGTCGCCGAAGAACTCCTCCGCCTCGGCGACCGACATCGCGAGCACCTCGCTGATGTCCTTGCCGCCGAACTTGTACTCGAGCACCTCGGCGCCGAATCGCTTGCCGCCGCACTCCTCGCAGATGGTGGCGACGCCGGCCATCATCGCCAGGTCGGTGTAGATCACCCCGGCGCCGTTGCAGTTGGGGCAGGCGCCGTCGGAGTTGGCGCTGAACAGCCCCGGCTTGACGCCGTTGGCCTTCGCGAACGCCTTGCGGATCGGGTCGAGCAGCTTGGTGTAGGTCGCCGGGTTGCTCCGGCGCGAGCCGCGGATCGGGGTCTGGTCGATCGACACCACCCCGTCGCGCTCCGCCACCGAGCCCTGGATCAGCGAGCTCTTACCCGACCCGGCCACCCCGGTGACCACCACGAGCACGCCGAGCGGGATGTCGACGTCCACGCTCTGGAGGTTGTGGGTGTCGGCGCCGCGCACCTCCAAGGCCTCGGAGGATTCCCGCAC
The DNA here is from genome assembly GCA_963729065.1 of uncultured Solirubrobacterales bacterium. GTDB lineage: Bacteria > Actinomycetota > Thermoleophilia > Solirubrobacterales > 70-9 > WHSW01. Next base: position 680,570 of record CAVSMS010000022.1, on the reverse strand, counting down.
CGAGTCCTTGAGCGTGCCCCGGTCGCCGAGGTGGCGGCCGGTGACGGTCTTGGCGGACCGCAGGCCCTTGACGGTGCCCTCGAACACCACCTCGCCGCCGCCCGCGCCCGCGCCGGGGCCGAGGTCGACGACGTGGTCGGCGATCTCGATCGTCTCCGGCTCGTGCTCGACGACGAGCACGGTGTTGCCCTTGTCGCGCAGCCGCAGCAGCAGGTCGTTCATCCGCTCGACGTCATGGGGGTGCAGCCCCGCGGTCGGCTCGTCGAAGACATAGGTGACGTCGGTGAGCGACGAGCCGAGGTGGCGGATCATCTTGGTGCGCTGGGCCTCGCCGCCCGACAGCGTGCCCGACGGCCGGTCGAGTGAGAGGTAGCCCAGCCCGATCTCCGCAAACGAGTCGAGGGTCTCACCCAGCGCCTCGAGCAGCGGCTTGACGGATGGCTCCTTGAGCGCCCGCACCCACTCGGCCAGGTCGCGAATCTCCATCGCGCAGGCGTCGGCGATGTTGATCTTCTTGATCTTCGACGAGCGGGCCTCCTTGCTGAGGCGGGTGCCGTCGCATTCGGGGCAGGTGGTGAACGTGATCGCCCGCTCGACGAACGCGCGGATGTGCGGCTGCAGCGCGTCGATGTCCTTCGACAGGAACGACTTCTCGATCTGCGGGATCAGGCCCGCGTAGGTGAGGTTGATGCCGTCGACCTTGATCTTGGTCGGCTCCTTGTGGAGCAGGTCGTGGAGCTCGCGCTTGTTGAACTTGCGGATCGGCTTGTCCGGATCGAAGAAGCCGCAGCCCCTGTAGATGCGGCCGTACCACCCCTCCATGCTGTAGCCGGGGATCGTGATCGCACCCTCGTTGAGCGACTTGCTGTCGTCGTAGAGCGCGGTCAGGTCGAAGTCGGTGACCGCGCCCCGCCCCTCGCATCGCGGACACATGCCGCCGAGGCGGTTGAACGTCGCCTTCTTCGTCTGGGTCTTGCCGCCCCGTTCGACGGTGATCCCGCCGCTCGCCCTGACGGACGGGACGTTGAACGCGAACGCGCTGGGCGAGCCGATGTGCGGCTTCCCGACTCGGCTGAAGAGGATGCGCAGCATCGCGTTGGCGTCGGTGGCGGTGCCGACGGTGGACCGGGCGTCGCCGCCCATCCGCTCCTGATCGACGCTGATCGCGGTCGTCAGCCCCTCGAGCACGTCGACGTCGGGCCGCGCCATCGTGGGCATGAAGCCCTGGACGAAGGCGCTGTAGGTCTCGTTGATCAGCCGCTGCGACTCAGCGGCGATCGTGCCGAACACCAGCGAGCTCTTGCCGGATCCCGAGACGCCGGTGAACGCCGTCAGCCGGCGCTTCGGGACCTCGACGCTGACGTCCTTGAGGTTGTTCACGCGCGCGCCGTGCACGCGGATCAGCTCGTGGCTGTCGGCACTGTGCGACGCGGGCGACCGCGCGTTCGTCTTCGTGGCCTTGCTCATCGTGTCTCAATCTAGTTGCCTGTGCGGCGCTTCTCGATCCGATCGGTCGGATCGCTGCGGGCGATCTCGATCTCCGCCGGTCGCCCCCGGCGTGGCGGAGCTCGACCCGCCGCGCGACCGCGACCCCCTCGCGCAGATCGAGTGGCGGCCCGGCCTCGGGCCACTCGACGAAGGCGACCGCGTCGGCCGTCAGGTAGTCGTCGACCAGGCCGGGCTCGTCGTCCGCGCCCTCGAGCCGGTAGAGGTCGAGGTGCGAGACCGCCACGCGGCCGGCGTAGCGGCGCCCGATGACGAAGGTCGGCGAGACGATCGCCTCGCGCACGCCCAGCGCGCGGAGGGCGCCGCGGACGAGCGTCGTCTTGCCGCTGCCGAGCTCGCCGCTGACCAGCACCACGTCGCCGGGCGCGAGCTCGGCGGCCAGCCGGGCGCCAACCGCCTCGGTCGCCGTCGGTCCGTCGGACGAGCTCGACCGTCAAGCGAAGAGGTCGAGCTGGCTCTCGGACCGGGGCGCCGGCTCCGGCTCGGCGCGGTCCGGCTGCGGAGCGCCGCCCTCGGGCTCCGGCAGCGGCTCGGCGAGCAGCTGCGGCAGCTTCGCGAAGTGCTCGCGCAGGCGCTCGAGCACCGACGGCGTCCGCAGCGCGGCGGCCGGATGAAAGAGCGGCAGCACGAACACCGTGCGCCCGCCGAGCTCGTGCACCTGCGGCGTCCCGCTCACCCGGGTGATCCCGACCTGGCTGCCGGTGATCTTCTTGGTCGCGAAGTTCCCGAGGGTCGCGATCACCCTGGGCTCGATCAGGTCGATCTGGCGCTCGAGGTACGGCCAGCAGGCCTCGATCTCCTCCGGCTGCGGATCGCGGTTGCCGGGCGGGCGCGACTTGAGGATGTTGGCGATGAACACGTCCTCTCGCCGCAGGCCGATCTCGCCCAGCAACGTGGTCAGCAACTGGCCGGCGCGACCGACGAAGGGCAGGCCCTGGCGGTCCTCCTCGGCGCCCGGCGCCTCGCCGATGAAGATCAGGTCCGCGTCGGCGTTGCCCGACCCGAAGACCGCCTTGGTCCGCTCGGCATGCAGCGGGCATCGGGTGCACGTCGAGACGTCGCGGTAGAGCCCGATCAGGGCCTCGCGGCGCTCCTCGGCCGTCGGGCTCACGCGTCGCCCCGGGCGTCGCGGGCGCGCTTGCGGCGCGCCTTGAAGTCGGCCTTCGTCCGCGAGCGAAGCTCGGCGTTGCGGCGCTCCTGGCGCCGCGCCTCGCCGCCCGGCTTCACGAGACCGAAGGGCGCCGCCTGGGCCGAGAGCACCCGCGGCGCGTCCTCGGCGCCGCACGCGCGACACCGGGCCGACTCGGTCCCCGCGGCGACCAGCGCCTCGAAGCGCTCCCCGCAGGCACCGCAGCGGAACTCGTACATGGGCACCTGAGGATCGTAACCCCGGCGGTAGCCGTAACCACGCGCGGTGGGCGTCGGTAACATTTCGGCTACGCCGCGACCCGCGAGGGCGCGGACGAAGGAGCCGGCACGACGTCCGGCGAGCTCACGGAAACGACCACGACGCCGTCTGGTATCTCCCATGCGGGAACTGGAACGGGACACCCCGACCACAGCAGATCTTGCCCGGGCTCCAGGCGCGGCCCTGGCGCCGCTCGCGATCGTCGGCGCGGGCCGCGTTGGCTCCTCGATCGCCGCGGCCGCGCGCGCCGCCGGCCTGTCGGGTGACCCTCGCCGGGCGCGAGGATGCGGTCGCGGCCTGCCGGGCGGCCGAGGTGGTGCTGCTGTGCGTGCCCGACGACTCCATCGGCGAGGCCGCCGTCGTCGATCTCCGCCGCCGCGCCGGCGCCACGCTTCGCCGGCCACACCAGCGGGGCCACCGGGCTCGACGCCCTCGCGCCGCTCGCCGCCGCGGGAGCGGCGACGTTCTCGCTGCACCCGCTGCAGACCGTGCCCGACGGCGAGACGGAGTTCACCGGCTCGCCGTGCGCGGTCTCCGGCTCGACCCCCGAGGCCCTGCAGCTCGCCGAGACGCTGGCGCTGGAGCTCGGCATGCGCCCGTTCGCGCTCGCCGACTCCGAGCGCGCCGCCTACCACGCCGCGGCCTGCATCGCCTCCAACTTCCTCGTCGCCCTGCAGGAGTCGGCCGCCGATCTGCTCGGGGCCGCCGGGGTCGAGGACGCGCGCGAGCTGCTCGCGCCGCTCGTCCTGCGCACGGCGGCGAACTGGTCCGAGCTCGGGGCCGACGCGCTCACCGGGCCGATCGCGCGCGGCGACGAGGCGACGATCGAGCGCCATCGCGAGGCGCTGCGACGCACGGCGCCCGAGCTGCTCGACCTCTACGAGGCGCTCGCCGAGCGCACGCGGGCGACCGCGGTGAAGGACGAAGCGCTGTGAGGCTCGTGCGAACCACGGCCGAGCTGCGTGCCGAGCTCGAGCCGGCGCGGCGCTCAGGGCGCTCCATCGGCCTCGTGCCGACGATGGGCGCCCTCCACGACGGCCATCTCGCGCTGCTGGCCGCGGCGCGCGAGCGCTGCGACGTGGTCGTGATGAGCCTGTTCGTGAACCCGACCCAGTTCCGGCCGGACGAGGACCTCGCGGCCTACCCGCGCGACGAGGCGCGCGACGCCGAGCTCGCCGCCGCCGCCGGGGTCGACGTCGTCTACGCGCCCGCGGCCGACGACGTCTACCCGCCCGGCTTCGCGACCTCGATCGAGGTCTCCGGCGGCCTGGTCGACGTCCTCGACGGCGACCCCGCGCGCCGCGGCCCCGAGCATTTCCGCGGGGTGGCCACGGTCGTCGCCAAGCTCTTCAACGCGGTTGGCCCCGACATCGGCGTTCTTCGGCCAGAAGGACGCGCAGCAGGCGATCGTGATCCGGCGGATGGCGCGCGACCTCGACTTCCCGGTCGAGATCGTGGTCGTCCCGACCGTGCGCGAGGCCGACGGGCTGGCGATGAGCTCGCGCAACCTCTACCTCGAGGCGGGCCGACCGCGAGCGCGCGGTGGCCCTGAGCCGCGCCCTGCAAGCCGCGGAGCGAGCCGCCGCGGGCGGCGAGCGGTCGACCGCGGCCGCGCTCGCGGCCGCGCGCGCCGAGCTCGACGCGATGGGGATCGAGCCCGAGTACCTGGAGGCGCGCGACGCCGCCACGCTCGAGGAGGCGCGGAGCTTCAACGGCCGGCCGGTGCTGATCGCCGTCGCCGCGCAGGTGGGGCCGGCGCGCCTCATCGACAACGTCTTGATCGGGGGAGAGTGATGAACGAAACGGAGGCAGAACCCAGATGAGCTCCCACACCCAGCAGACGACGGAGGACACGGCCGACCGCGCCCCGATGACCCTTCCCCGGCTCGCCGAGATGAAGCTCAACGCGGAGCCGATCGTGATGGTCACGGCCTACGACTACCCCTCGGCCCAGATCGCCGAGGTGGCCGGGGTCGACATGGTGCTGTGCGGCGACACCGCGGCGATGACGATGCTCGGGCACTCGTCGACGACGCCGGTGAGCATGGACGAGATGCTGGTCCTGACGAAGGCCGTGCGTCGCGGCCTGACGACGCCGATGCTGGTCGGCGACCTGCCGTTCGGCTCCTACGAGCGCTCGAACGACCTGGCGATCGAGAGCTCGATGCGATACGTCAAGGAAGCCGGCTGCGACGTTGTCAAGCTCGAGCGCGGCGGCGTCTCGGTCGAGCGCGCCCGGGCGATCGTCCGCGCCGGGATCCCGGTGATGGGACACGTCGGGCTGACGCCGCAGACGGCGACCGCGCTCGGCGGGTTCAAGACCCAGGGCAAGACCGCCGACCAGGCGGTGAGGATCGCCGAGGAGGCGCTCGCGCTCCAGGCGGCCGGCTGCTTCGCGATCGTCTTCGAGGCCGTGCCGGCCGCGATCAGCGAGGTGCTGACGGCGAAGCTGAGCGTGCCCGTGATCGGCATCGGCGCCGGCCCGGCGACCGACGGTCAGGTGCTGGTCTGGCACGACCTGCTCGGGATCTACGGCGGGCACATGGCGAAGTTCGTCAAGCGCTACGCGGAGCTCCGCGAGGAGATGATCCGCGGCGTCGGCGACTACGCGCGCGAGGTGCGCGAGCGCGCCTTCCCCGGCCCCGAGCACAGCTACTCGATCGAGCCTGCGGAGCTCGAGGCCTTCCGTCGCTACCTCGACCAGGAGTCCCTCGCCGGGGCCCAGGCCTTCGGCGGCGACTGGTCGGCGACCGAGATCTAGCGCCTGCAACGGCGCCCTCCGCCGGTAACCACGCCGCTGCGCACGGGGTAAATCCTCGTGACTATCCGCACTATTATCAGGTGCGGACCGGCTCGCAGAAAGCGAGGTGGCGCAAATGGAGTTCGTGAGGAGACTCGAGCCAGTGGCTCTGTTCCTGCTCATCGTCGCGGCCCTCAACTGGGCCGTGATCGCCCTCTTCGACACCAACGTGATCACCGAGGTGTTCGGGACCGGGACGCTCACCGACGTCGTCTACGTCGTCTTCGGCGTCTCCGGCCTGATGCTGGTGCCGAGGCTGATGGAGGAGCTCCATCTGGGGCAGGGGCCGCAACCGCGAGGCGTCTGACGCCGAGCGCGAACGCTCCGTGCGCGGGCCGGGCCGAGGGCCCGGCCCGCGTCGTATTACGGTGCAGGCGATGCCCGTCTTCAGCTCCGAGAGCCGCCTGCAGACGCGCGGGGACGCCGACGTGGTCGACCTCACCCGCGAGCTTGCGGAGGCGGTCGCCCGCAGCGGCGTGACCGAGGGCCAGGCCTCGGCCTTCGTCCGGGGCTCGACGGCGGCGATCACCACCATGGAGCTCGAGCCGGGCGGCGTCGCCGACCTGCGCGAGCTGCTCGATCGCCTCGTCCCGGCCGAGGGCGACTACGAGCACAACCGGCTCAATCACGACAGCAACTCGCACGCCCATCAGCGCGCCTCGATCCTCGGCGCCTCCGAGGTCATCCCGGTCGTCGGCGGCCGCCCGGCCCTCGGGACCTGGCAGCAGCTGGTCCTGATCGACTTCGACGACCGCCCGCGCGAGCGCACGGTGCTCTTCCAGGTCGTGTCCTAGGCTGACCGAGTTGGGCCGCGCGGGCCCAGGCCGGGGCTTGGCAGTAGGGGTGGGAGTGGGTGGCGGTGCCGGCGGATGTGCCTCCACGAGCGCGAGGCGTCGCGCGGGCGTGACGCGATCCGCACGCGTCCGCCCCTCCAATCGCCGAGTGACATCTGAACCACGTCTGGCGTGGTTCAGATGCCACTCGACTTGCGGCGGGCGGCCAGAGCGCGCGCCGGGGGCCTCAGACCTTGGGGATCCCGAGCGCCTCGCGGACCGCGGCCGCCGAGGGCGCGATCTCGGCCTCGAGGCTCGAGAGCAGCGCACGCCAGCCCTCGTGAGCGTCGATCGCGGCGCGGACGCGCTCGGCGCCCGCCTCGACGTCGCCGGAGGCGGCGATCCCGAGCCCGGCCCAGAAGCCGAGCTCGATGCTCGCCGGCGCCGCCTCGGCGGCCTGCCGGTAGAGCTGCGCGGCCTCGTCGTGGCGCCCCTCGCCGGCGAGCGCGTCGGCGCGATCGGCGACCGCGTAGGCGTCGTGGAGGTCGAGCAGCCGGCGGAGCTCGGGCAGCGGCTCCACCGCGTCCTCGACCCGAAGCTCGACCTTGGACTCCCACGACTCCCCGGCACCGCCGACCACGAGCAGCGCCGCGGACTGCTTGCCGCGGACGTCTCCCCCCGCCTCCTCGGCGGCCTCCAGGGCCACCAGGAGGCGGCGCTCGAGCGGGCCCGTCGCCGCCTCGTACGCCGCCGGCCATCGCCGGCCAGACGGCCTTCGAGGACATCATGTTCGCCTGGGCGCTGAAGCCCTCGCCCACGCGGTCGCCGGCGAAGGCCATGCAGCCCGCGCCGGTGTGAACCGCGACGCGTCCTGCGGCGTCGACCGCCGCCACCTGCCGGAAGCGCGCCGAGTCGTCGGCCTCGAGCTCGGTGGCCAGCGCCGGGCCCGGCTCCTCGCCGGCCGCGAGGCGGTCGAGCAGGCGCGGGCCGTAGGCCGGCTCGGCGACCGACTGGGTCGCTACGGCCCCGACGCCGGGGCGCGCCCAGGTCACGATCGAGCCGACCGAGAACCAGTGCGACTGCACGGCCACCCCGAGCTCGCCCGTGTCCTCGTCGCGGGCGACGATCGAGTAGGTGCCGGCGCGCACGCTCACGATCCATCCCCGGAGGCCTGCGACGGCTTGAACTCGATCTCCCGGATCACCTTCGCCGGGGCGCCGGCCGCGATCGTCCCCGGCGGCACGTCTCGGGTGACGACCGAGTTGGCGCCGATCACCGCCCGGTCGCCGATCTCCACCCCGCCCGTGACCACGCAGTTGACCCCGAACCAGACGTTGTCGCCGATCCGCACCGGACCGCGGGGTTCGAACCCCTGCCAGGTGATCGGCACGTCGGGGTCGTCGTAGCGGTGATCGCCGTCGCCGACGAAGCAGCCGTTGGCGAACATCACGTGGTCGCCGATCTCGATCCGCTCGACCGCGGCCAGCATCGTGTTCTTGTTGAGGAAGCAGCCGCTGCCGATCCTGATCTCGGCCTCGGGGCCGAGCGTGAGCCAGCACCCGGGCTCGAGCAGCGTCGACTCGCCGATCTCGAGGCGCCCGGAGTCGAGCGCCTCGAGCACCTCGCCCTCGACCGGGTAGCGGATGAAGGCCCCGGCACGGGCCATGTGGCGGTTGATCCGCCAGCGCCGGCGCAGGTGCCGGTTGCGCTCATACCAGCGGCGCTTGACCCACCATGTGCGCCAGGCGGCGAGCTCGCTCATCGGCGCGCACATTGGCACACCCGGCCCGGACCCGCCGGGAGCGGCCTCGCCGGCTCCTCAGCAGCCGCGCCGCGAGTCCGATCCGGCGCCGCCGTGACACCGGTCGGAGCCGCCGCCGCCCCGGAGCTCGTCGTCGCCCCGACCGCCCAGGAGCCGGTCGCGGCCACGTTGTCCGCGGATCACGTCGTCGCCGCCGGCCCCGCAGACCAGGTCGTCGCCCCCGCGCCCGACGACGGTGTCGTCCCCGCCCTGGGCGGCGATGACGTCGTCGCGCGGCGTTCCCTTGACCCTCTCCGAGCGACCGGTGCCGAGGATCGTCGCGCTGTCGCCGGCGCAGGTCGCGAGCCTTCGCGTCGACCGCCACCCCCCAGGGAACGCCGGCGCCGGTGATGAAGCCCTGGTCGACGCCGCTGCCGTCGAGGTTGGCGCGACCGATCGTGCCCGTGCCCCCGTTTGACCAGTAGACGTTGGCGTCGTCGACGGCGAGCCCTGCCGGATCGGCCGCGCCCGTGATGAACGTCTCGTCGAGGATCCCGCCCCCGGTGATCTCCCCGCGCCCGACCGACCAGCTGTCGGTCCCCAGCTGGGTCGTCCAATAGACGTTCGCGGCGTCGACCGCGACCGCGTTGGGAAAGCTCGCGCCGGTCACGAAGGCCTGGTTGACGGCGGACCCGTCGAGGTTGGCGCGGCCGATCGTGCCGGCGTCGCTGTTCGCCCAGTAGACGTACGAGCCATCGACCGTGACGCCCGTGGGCTTGCGCGCACCGGTGATGAAGCTCTGGTTCGCGCCCTTGCCGTTCAGATTGGCGCGCGCGATCGTCCCGGTCGAGTAGTTCGCCCAGTAGACGTGCTGGCCGTCGACGGCCACGCCGGCCGGCAAACTCGCGCCAGGGATGAAGCCGGGTCTGGCGCCGGTGCCATCGAGGTTCGCACGGCCGATCGTGCCGCTCCCGTGGTTCGCCCAGTAGACGTGCTCGGCGTCAACGGCGACCCCCCACGGGAGCGACGCGCGGGGAATGAAGGTAGGGCTGACCCCGGTTCCGTCGAGGTTCGCGCGCCCGATCGAGTTCTGGTTGTTGGCCCAGTAGACGTAGGCGTCCGAGCGGGCCGCCGCCGCGAGGGCGAACGCGACCGTTGCGAGTCCGAGCCCGGCGAGCGCGAGCAGGCGGCGGATCGACCCCGCGCCGCTCAGCATCGATGCCGGCGATCCGAGCCGCCGCCCCCGCGACAGTCGTCCTCGCCGACCCCGCCGCGATGGACGTCGTCGCCGGCCCCACCCCGGAGCACATCGTCTCCTCCGCCGCCGAGGTGCAGGTCCTCGCCGGCGCCGCCCATCAGCCTGTCCTCGCCGCCCTTGCCATGGAGCTCGTCGTCGCCGGATCCGGCCGTGACCTGATCGTCTCCGGGGCCGGCACGCAGCTCGTCGTCTCCGCCCTTGCCCTGAAGGGCGTCGTCGCCGGCCGCGCCGCACACGAGGTCGTCGCCCCCGAGCCCGGACACGCTGTCGTCGCCGCCCTGAGCCGCGATCACGTCATCGCGCTTCGTGCCCCGAAGCTCGTCGTCGCGTCCAGTGCCGACGATCGTTGCGGTGCTCCCGGCGCACGTCGCGCTGCCCTCGTCGACCGCCACGCCGGCGGGGCCGTTCGCGCCGATGATGAAGCTCGGGTCGACCCGCCCGCCGCCGATGCCCGCGCGCACGATCGCGTTGCGGCTGTAGTCCGCCCAGTAGATGTTCCGCTTCTCGACGGCGATGTCGAACGGCTGCCCGGCGCCGGTGATGAAGTTGGTGTTCACCGCCGAGCCGTCGAGGTTGGCCCGGCCAATCGTGGCGGTGCCCTGGTTGGTCCAGTAGATGTGGGCGCTGTCCACCGCGACGCCCCACGGCTTGTTGAGGCCGGTGATGAACGCGGAGTTGGTGCCTTCGAGGTTCGCTCGGGAGATCGAGAACGTGTCGTGGTTGCTCCAGTAGACCTGTGCGGCCTGGTCGATCGCCAGGTCGCGGACGGTGCCGCTTGGTCTCCCGAAGATGTCCGGGTTGACCCCGCTGCCATCGAGGTTGGAGCGCTCGATCGAGGGCTTGACCGTTGTCCGCCCAGTACAGGAAGCTGTTGTCGGCGGTCACGGGGTAGGGGTCGAACTCCTCGCCGGCGCCGGCGATCAGGCTCTGGTTCACGCCGGTGCCGTCGATGTTCGCGCGCCCGAGGTCGCCGGTTGCGCTGTTCGCCCAGTAGATGTACTGGCCGTTGACCGTGACCCCGCCGGGCGCCATCCCCTCGGGCAGGTTGATGAAGTTGTTGTTGACGCCCGAGCCGTCGAGGTTGGCCCGCGCGATCGAGTTGGTGTTGACGTTGCCCCAGTAGACATAGGCACCCGCCGGGGCGGCGAGCGCGAGAGCCACCCCCACGACGATGGCCGTCACGAGCAATGTGCGCCGACGAGCGTCCATGCAAACCCCTTTTCGTAGGCCCGGTCCACACCCCCCCGGGCCGAGTTACCGGCTGCTGCCAGAGTAGCCCACGAGCGCGCGCTCGTCAGGCCGCCACCGGCTCCCGCTTGCGCCGCGTCCGCCGCGGCTTCGGCGCCGGCTCCTCGGCCTCGACCAGGTCGCGCAGGAAGCGCCCGGTGTACGAGGTTGGCGAGCCGGCGACCTGCTCCGGGGTCCCGATCGCGACCAGCTCGCCGCCGGCGTCGCCGCCCTCGGGCCCGAGGTCGATCAGGTGGTCGGCGGACTTGATCACGTCGAGGTTGTGCTCGATCACGACCACCGTGTTGCCCTGATCGACGAGCCGGTCGAGAACCTCGAGCAGCCGCTCGACGTCGGCGAAGTGAAGCCCCGTGGTCGGCTCGTCGAGGATGTAGAGCGTGTTGCCGGTGGCGATCTTCGAGAGCTCGGTGGCGAGCTTCACGCGCTGCGCCTCGCCGCCCGAGAGCTGGGTCGCCGGCTGGCCGAGGCGGATGTAGTCGAGCCCGACGTCGTGCAGGGTGCGCAGCCGGCGGGCGATCTTCGGCACCGGCTCGAAGAACTCGACCGCCTCGCCGACCGACATCTCGAGCACGTCGGCGATCGACTTGCCCTTGTAGCGGATCTCGAGCGTCTCGCGGTTGTAGCGGCGCCCGTGGCACTGCTCGCAGGGCACGTAGACGTCGGGCAGGAAGTGCATCTCGATCTTGATCTGGCCATCGCCACGGCAGACCTCGCAGCGCCCGCCCTTGACGTTGAAGCTGAACCGGCCCGGCTTGTAGCCGCGCGCACGCGCCTCGCGGGTGCCCGAGAAGAGCTTGCGGATGTGGTCGAAGAGGCCGGTGTAGGTGGCCGGGTTGGAGCGCGGCGTGCGCCCGATCGGCGACTGGTCGATGTTGATGATCTTGTCGACCTGCTCGATCCCGTCGATGCGATCGTGGGCGCCAGGGCGCATCCGCGCACGGTGCAGGCGGTTGGCGACCGCGCGGTAGACGATCTCGTTGACGAGCGTCGACTTGCCCGAGCCGGAGACCCCCGTGACGGCCGTGAAGACGCCGAGCGGGATGCCGACGTCGAGGTTCTTGAGGTTGTGCTGGCGGGCGCCGTGGACGACGAGCTCGCCCCTCGGGTTGCGTCGGTGGTCCGGAACCGCGATCTCACGCTCGCCGGAGAGGAACTGGCCGGTCAGCGACCCGGGCTGACCCTGGATCTCCTTCGCCGTGCCCTCGGCGACCACCTCTCCCCCGTGCACGCCGGCGCCGGGACCGAGATCGATCACGTGGTCGGCGGATCGGATCGTGCCCTCGTCGTGCTCGACCACGATCACCGTGTTGCCGATGTCGCGCAGGCGCTCGAGCGTGCCGATCAGCTTCTCGTTGTCGCGCTGGTGGAGGCCGATCGAGGGCTCGTCGAGGATGTAGAGGACGCCGACCAGGCTGGACCCGATCTGGGTGGCGAGCCGGATCCGCTGTGCCTCGCCGCCTGAGAGCGTGGTCGCGCTGCGCTCGAGCGACAGGTAGCCGATCCCGACCGAGTCGAGGAAGCGCAGCCGCTCGCCGATCTCGCGCACGACCAGCCGGGCGATCGCGCGCTCGGTCTCGGTCAGCTCCAGCGCCTCGATCCAGGCGAGCGCCGCCCTGGCCGAAAACTGGGTGTACTCGTAGATGTTGAGCCCGCCGACGGTCACCGCGAGGCTCTCCGGACGCAGCCTGGCGCCCCCGCACGCCGGGCACGGCCGCAGCGCCATCAGCGCCTCGACCCGCTCGCGGGTGTTCTCGGAGTCGGTGTTCTCGTAGCGGCGCTGAAGGCTGTGAAGCATGCCGTCGAAGCGGACCGTGTAGGTGCGCTTGCGCCCGAACCGGTTGCGATAGGAGATCGTGTGCCGCTGGTCGCCGGTGCCCTCGAGCAGCAGGTCGCGATCCGCCTGGGGCAGGTCGCGCCACGGGGTCGTGATGTCGATCCCGTTGGCCTCCGCGACCGCCTCCAGCAGCCGCCGGTGGTAGATCGAGGCCGCCTTCGTCCACGGTTCGAGAGCCCCCTCGGAGATCGACAGGGTCGGGTCGGGGACGATGAGCTCCGGGTCGATCACCCTCTGGAAGCCGAGCCCGTGACAGCGCGGGCAACACCCGTGAGGGGAGTTGAACGAGAAGATCCGCGGCTCGAGCTCCGGCATCGACGCGCCGCAGGCGAGGCACGCGAACTTCTCGCTGAACAGCAGCACCTCGCCGCGCTTGCCGGCGCTCGGGCCGCTCAGCACCTTGGCGCCCGGGGCCTCGTCGCCGTTGGTGACCGCCGCCCCGCCGCCGCCACCGATCAGCTCCACCTCGACCAGCCCCTCGCCGAGCTGCGAGGCGGCCTCGAGCGACTCGGCGAGCCGCTTGCGCAGGCCCTCCTTCATCACCAGGCGGTCGACGACGATCGAGATGTCGTGCTTGAACTTCTTGTCGAGCTCGATCGGCTCGTCGAGCCGCGTGAGCTCGCCGTCGACCACCGCGCGCGCGTAGCCCTGCCCGCGCATCTCCTCGAGCAGCTTGCCGTACTCGCCCTTGCGGCCGCGAACGACCGGAGCGAGGACCATGAAGCGCGTGCCCTCCTCGAGGGTCATGACGCGGTCGGTGATCTGCTCCAGCGACTGCCCGGCGATCGGCTCGCCGCAGTTGTGGCAATGCGGCCGCCCGATCCGGGCCCAGAGCAGGCGCAGGTAGTCGTAGATCTCGGTCACGGTGCCGACCGTCGAGCGCGGGTTGCGCGAGGTCGTCTTCTGGTCGATCGAGATCGCCGGCGACAGGCCCTCGATCGAGTCCACGTCGGGCTTCTCCATCTGACCCAGGAACTGGCGCGCGTAGGCCGACAGGGACTCCACGTACCGGCGCTGGCCCTCGGCGTAGATCGTGTCGAAGGCGAGGCTCGACTTGCCCGAGCCCGAGAGCCCCGTGACCACCACCAGCGCGTCGCGCGGCAGCGAGACGTCGATCCCCTTCAGGTTGTGGGCGCGGGCGCCCGAGATCACGATCTGGTCTGAGGCGGCCACGGACAATCAATTGTACGAGGGCGAACGGATGTTCCCACGGCGCCGCCGCGGCGTCCGGGGGACCTCTGCTCAGTTACCGGCGACCGCGAGGACCTCGTCGACGAGCTTGGCGCCGTCGTCGAGCTCGAAGTCCTCGGCGAGCTTCGCCTCGATCTCCTCGCGCGAGGCGCCGTCGAGCGCCATGTTGAGGGCCACCAGGCGGGCGCCGGCGGCGTCGTCGGACCTCGACCCGTCGGTGACGGCGGCCTCGGGCGGGGTGCCCTCGTCCGGCGGCGGGGTCGGCTCGGGCACGAGCGGCGGCTCGGGCTCGGGGACCGGCTCGGGAGCGGGCGTCGGCTCGGGGGCCGGCGGCGTCGGCTCGGGGACGGGCTGGCGGCGTCGGCTCGGGCACCGTCACCGGACCGGGCTCGACCTCGTCGGTGAGACCGAGCTTGCTCTGCAGCTCCGCGAACGCGTCGCGCGCCGCGGCGATCCGTTCGCGGGACTCGGCCTCGGCCTGCTCGCGGATCCGCTTCGCGTCGGCCTCGGCCTCGCGGACGAGCTCGGCCGCCCGCGTCCTCGGCCTCGGTGAGCATCTTGCGCAGGCGGTCGGAGAAGTCGTGTACGTACTGCTCGGCGTCCATGCCGCGGCAGAGTACCGGGAGCCGGGCGCCGCGCCGCCGGTTCGCCGGCGGTCAGCCGGCCGACTCCAGCGGCTCGCGCTCCGTCTTCGTCCAGTCGCGGCGCTCGGTCAGCTGGCGCGCGGACCGAACGGGCGAGCACCGGCCACAGCATCCAGGAGTAGAAGGCGTACGGCTGCGCGATCACGAGCCCCGTCACCACCCCCCGCCAGCCGTCCTGGGCGCGGGCGGCGATGCAGCCGAAGATCACCGCCCCGAAGCCGAGCAACCAGAAGAACCAGCGAGCTGCCACCAGGGCCCGTCGGCCCAGAACGGCGCAGCACCCGTGATGCGCGAGCACGATCGCGATCGCGAGCGCGACGCCGACGATGCGCCTGCCAGACCGGCATCAACAGCTGCAGCAGCAGCTCGAGCGCGCGCCACCGAGGCCGAGGGGAGCGCGCCAGACGGCGCCGGTGAGGCCCGATCGCCTGCAGGTTGCCCTGCGACCAGCGGGTCCGCTGGCGAAACAGCGCGCGCAGCCTGCTGAGGCCCTGCTGGTCGACGGTCGCCCGCAGCTCCTGGCGCCCGACCCAGCCGGCGGCGATCAGGCGCAGGCCGAGGTCCTGGTCCTCGGTCAGCCGGTCGCGCCAAGGACCGCGGTCGTCGGCGATCCGGTCGAGCGCCGACAGCCGGTTGAACTGGCCGTTCCCGCCCATGCCGGCGGTGCCGACCGCGTTCCGCCCAGCCTGGAAGAGGCGCCCGTAGATCGAGAACTCGATGTCCTGGAACCAGGCGAGCAGCCGGCTGCCGGTTGTAGATCCGGACCAGAGCCTGGACCCCGCCGACCTCGCTCGTCGGCGAGGTGCGCGGCGACGTACCGGCGGCGCGTCGGGATGCAGCCGGCCGTCGGCGTCGACGATCGCCACCACCGACCCGCGAGCGGTCGTCGCCGCTCGAGCAGCTCGTCGAGCGAGCGGTAGGCGTAGTTCAGCGCCTCGGCCTTGCCCTTGCGGGCGTCCGGCGGGTCTCGCCGAAGTACGCAGAGGTCGGGGTGCGAGATCTCGGCGAGCGCCGCCGGCGTGCCGTCGTCGGAGCCGTCGTCGATGACCACGATCCGCCGCCAGGCGAGCCCGAGCGCGAGCAGCCGCTCGACGCTGTCGCGGATCGTCACCTCCTCGTTCAGCGCCGGGACGAGGAAGACCCATCGAAAAGCATCGGGATCGGTGGCCGGCGGCGCCGCCCGGGCCGCGCGCAGCCCGCGCACGAGCAGCGCTCGCCGTCCAGGCGAAGAGGACCGACGATCAGGACCAGCGTGATCGGCGAAGAAGACCTCGATCGCCGGCGGGAGGCCCTCGAAGGGCCAGAGTCTCGGCGAGGGCACTCACCGGCCACGGCTCATGCGGCGAACATCGTCCCCAGCGGGCTGGTCCGGGTCGTGCTCGGCGATTCGCGCCACGTCGGCGGCCTCATCGGGTCCCAGCGGGACGTTGCCGCCGCGCCGCCCTGATCACCGCCCGGCGGCGTGTAGCCGGGGCCGAACGGCGCCGGCGGCTCGCTGCCGCGTGCACGATGTGCTCGAACGCGCTCGACGATCCGCTCGGCCGCACGCCCGTCGCCGTAGGGGTTCGTGCGCCTCGGCCATCCGCGCGTAGGCGCTCGGCGTCGGTGAGCAGACGGTCGCCCTCGGCGGCGATCCGCTCGGCGTCGGTGCCGACCAGCAGCAGCGTGCCGGCCGCGACGCCCTCGGCCCGCTCGGTCGCCTCGCGGGCCACCAGCACGGGCTTGCCGAGCGACGGCGCCTCCTCCTGGATCCCGCCGGAGTCGGTGATGACCAGGTGCGCAGCGACCCAGCAGGCGCGCGAACTCCGGCGATACCGCAGCGGCTCGGTGAGCAGGACGTTCTCGCGCCCGGCGACGCGGCTCGCGCAGCTGCTCGCGCACCGCCGGGTTGGGGTGCATCGGGACGACGAACCGCGACCTCGGGATGCTCGTCGGCCAGCGCCGCGACCCCGGCTCGCGATCCCGTTCGCAGCCCCTCGCCCCAGTTCTCGCGCCGGTGCGCGGTGACGACGACGATCCGGCCGTCGCCATCAACCGCGGCCTGGACGGCCGGATCGCGGAACGGCACGTCGAGCGCCGACGCCCACTGCAGCGCGTCGATGCCGGTGTTGCCGGTGACGAAGATCTGCTCGATCGGGACGTTCTCGCGGATCAGGTTCTGCTGGTTGCGCGGACGTCGGCGCGAGGTGGAGGGCGGCGATGCAGGAGATCACCTGGCGGTTGAGCTCCTCCGGGAACGGGGTCAGGTTGAGCCCGCCGGTGCGCAGCCCGGCCTCGACGTGGATGACGGGGATCCGCATATGGAAGGCGGCGAGCGCGGCGGCCATCGCCGAGCTCGTGTCGCCGTGCACGGCGACTGCGATCGGGTACTCGCCAGCGCACCGCCGAGTCCAGGGCCGTCTCGTCGATCCGGGTCGGCGCCGAACTGCTCGCAGATGAAGTCCTCGAACCGCCGCATCACCGTCGCCACGCGCTCGTTGAGCCGCGAGTGGTGGTCGCCGATCGTCAGCTTCACGTCGGGCGCGATCCCGGCGAGGTCGAAGATGTCCCGAACCATCTCGTGGTGCTGGCCGGTGGAGACGACGACCGGCACGAACGAGCGCTCCGCCGAAGCGCGAGGATGATCGGCACGAGCTTGATCGCCTCCGGGCGAGTGCCGACGATCACCGGGATCACGCGCTTGGCGATCGGCGCGTGCTCGACGGCCACTTCCTGCGAGCTTCGGTCAACGTCGATCTGCATCGTCGGCTGAGACTATCGACGCCGGACGGGTCGTCAGGCCGCGAGACCCTCGAGGTCGCGACGCAGCTCCTTGAGCTCGTCGCGGATCCGGCCGGCCTCCTCGAACCGCAGGTCCTCGGCCGCGGCGAGCATCTCCTCCTCGAGCTCGACGATCACCTTCCCGAGCTGCTCCGGGGTCATGGGCTCGCCGTCGCTGCCGGACCGGCGGCGCCGGCGCTTGTCCGGGGTCGCCCGCGTCTCCATCGAGAGGAACTCGGAGATGTCGGAGATCCCCTTCTGGACCGTCTCCGGCGTGATCCCGTGCTCGAGGTTGTAGGCGACCTGGATCTCGCGGCGGCGGTCGGTCTCGGAGATCGCCTTGCGCATCGCGTCGGTCTCGCGATCGGCATACATGAGCACGTGGCCGTTGATGTTGCGGGCCGCGCGGCCGATCGTCTGGATCAGGCTCGTCTCCCCGCGCAGGAAGCCCTCCTTGTCGGCGTCGAGTACCGCGACCAGGGTGACCTCGGGCAGGTCGAGGCCCTCGCGCAGGAGGTTCACGCCGACGAGCACGTCGTACTCGCCGAGGCGCAGGTCGCGGATGATCTGGATCCGCTCCAGGGTGTCGACCTCGGAGTGCAGGTAGCGGACCCGGAGGCCGTGCTCGAGCAGGTAGCCGGTCAGGTCCTCGGCCATCTTCTTGGTCAGGGTCGTGACCAGGGTGCGCTCCTTGCGCTCGACCCGGCGCCGGACCTCGTTCATCAGGTCGTCGATCTGGTTGCGGGTCTCGCGCACCTCGACGTCGGGGTCGACGATCCCGGTCGGGCGCACGATCTGCTCGACGATCCGCGACGAGGTCCCGCGCTCGAACTGGCCCGGGGTCGCCGAGACCATCACCAGCTGCCCGACCCGAGGTAGGAACTCGTCGAACTTCAGCGGCCGGTTGTCGAGCGCCGAGGGCAGCCGGAAGCCGAAGTCGACCAGGGTCTGCTTGCGCGAGCGGTCGCCCTCGTACATGCCGCCGATCTGGGGGATCGTCTGGTGCGACTCGTCGACGAAAACGACGAAGTCGTCGGGGAAGTAGTCGATCAGCGTGTGCGGCGGCGAGCCCGGCGGGCGGTCGTCGAGGATCCGCGAGTAGTTCTCGATTCCCGCGGTGAAGCCGAGCTCCTTCAGCATCTCGATGTCGTACTGGGTCCGCTGCATCAGCCGGTGCGCCTCGAGCTCCTTGCCTCGCTCGTGAAACCACGCGAGGCGCTCGTCGAGCTCGGCCTTGATCTCTCGCACGGCGCGCTCGAGGGTGTCCTCCTCGGTCGCGTAGTGGCTCGCCGGCCAGACCGCGACGTGATCGATCTCGTCGAGGATCTCGCCGGTGAGCGGGTCGAAGTGGTGGATCGACTCGATCTCGTCGCCGAACAGGTTCACCCGGTAGGCGGACTCGGCGTAGGCGGGGAAGATCTCGAGCATCTCGCCCTTGGCGCGGAAGGTGCCGCGGGTGAGCGCCGTCTCGTTACGCGTGTACTGCATGCCGACGAGCTTGCGGAAGAGCTCGTGGCGGTCGATCCACTCGCCGACCTTGAACAGCTGCATCTGGCGCCGGTAGAGCTCCGGCGAGCCGATCCCGAAGATGCAGGAGACCGAGGCGACGATGACCACGTCGCGGCGGGCCAGGAGCGAGGCCGTCGCCGCGTGCCGGAGGCGGTCGATCTCGTCGTTGATCGAGGAGTCCTTCTCGATGTAGAGGTCCTGGGCCGGGACGTAGGCCTCCGGCTGGTAGTAGTCGTAGTAGCTGACGAAGTACTCGACCTTGTTCTCGGGGAAGAACTCGCGGAACTCGTTGCAGAGCTGCGCGGCGAGGGTCTTGTTGTGCGCGATCACCAACGCCGGGCGCTGGACCCGCTCGATCGTCCCGGCCATCGTGAACGTCTTCCCGGTGCCGGTCGCCCCGAGCAGGGTGACGAACTCCTCCCCCGCCCCCAGGCCCTCGGCGATCGAGTCGATCGCCTGCGGCTGGTCGGCGGTGGGCGTGTAGGCGGGATTGAGCTTGAACTCGGGCACCAACCCAGTCTAGGAGCCCAGCCGGAGCGCCCGGATCCGAGCCGGGGAACGCTCGGGGCATACTCGACCTCATGCACGCCGGGAGACAGCTCGGGTTCGCGACGCTGATCCTGCTCGTGCTCGGCGCGTCGCTCGCGCTCGCCGGCCCCGGCGGCGGCCCGGCGACGGCCGATCCCGGCGCCGGCTCGCCATCCGAATCCGGCCTGGACCGCCGGGAGCTGACCCGGATCAGCGTCGCCTCGACCCCGCGCGTGGCCCGCCGGGTCGAGCGCGTGCGCGAGCTTCGGTTCGACCGCGTGCCACGCCCCGAGGTCGTCGGCAGCGAGTTTCTCAACCGGCTCGGGCTGCGCGAGCTGCGACGCGCGGACGCGCTCACCGGGATCGCCGCCGACGACGCCGTCGGGCGAATCACCGGCCTGCTCGGGCCCGACGAGGAGCTCGAGGCGGCGTACGAGTCGACCGGCGACCTCGCCGCGGCGGCCTACGATCCGAAGACCGACCGGCTCTACGTCGTCTCCGACGCGGTCGTTGCCAACCGGGCCCTGGTCGATTTCGTCCTCGCGCACGAGCTCGACCACGCGCTCGAGGACCAGCGCTTCGGCCTCCCCGCGAGCGAGGACGTCGACGACGACGGCGGGCTCGCCGAGGTCGCCCTCGTCGAGGGCTCGGCGACCGCGGCGATGATCGACTACGCGGCCCGCAACCTCGATCCGCTCGCGCTGCTCGCGGCGACGCAGGGGGTCGACACCGGAACCGGCGACGTGCCCAAGGCCTACGTCGACCAGCTCACCTGGGCCTATCTCGGCGGGATGCGCTTCGTCGAGACCCTGCGCGATCTGGCCGGGAGCTGGAAGCTGGTCGACTACGCGCTCGACTCGCGGCCGCCGGCGACGACCGAGCAGGTCCTGCACCCGCGCAAGTACATCGACGACGAGCGACCCTCGGCGGTGCGCGATCGACGGGGCGCCGCTGCGGGCCGACGGATGGCGGCGAATCGACGCGCGACGTGTTCGGCGAGCTGCCGACCTCGCAGCTGCTCGAGCTCGGCGCCGACCGCGATGCGGCCCGGGCCGCGGCCGCCGGCTGGGACGGCGACCGCTACGAGCTCTGGCGACGCGACGTCGCCCCGGCCGACTGCGAGTACCCGTGCCGGGCCGACCTCGTCCTCGTCGCTGTGTGGGCCTTCGACACGGCCGCGGATGCAACCGAGTTCGACCGCGCCGCGCGGGAGTACCTGGAGCGCGGCCTCGACGCCCGCCCCGTCGGTCGCGACCGCTGGCGGGTCGAAGGCGGGTACGTGGCGCTTGCGGGCGGCGAGCGAGGCTCGGCCGTCGTCTTCGCGCCAACCGGCGCGCTCGCCGATGCCACGGCGCTGGCGCAGTTTCGGGCCCTGAACTGGGACGATCCCGCCGTGAGTCGCTCGCGGACGTTGCTCGGCGCCTTCTGGCTCTTCGCCGGGACGATGCATTTCCTGCGTCGTCGCGAGTACGAGGCGACGGTGCCCGAGTACATCCCGCTCTCGCCGCGCGACGCGGTCGCCTGGAGCGGCTACGCGGAGATCGCCGGCGGCCTCGCCGTGCTCCCCGCGGCGACCCGCCGGCTCGGGCGCTGGTGGCTGCTCGGCGTGCTGGTGGCCGTCTTCCCGGCCAACGTGCACATGGCGGCGGACCCGGCCGCCGTCGCGGAGCGCGGGGTGCCGATCGACCGGATTCCGCGCTGGCTGCTGTGGGCGCGGCTGCCGATCCAGCCGCTCTTCATGCTCTGGGCCTGGCGCACGACGAAGTAGGACGGGGCGCTCAGGGGAGCAGGCCGCCGAGTTGGTCGAGCAGGCCGCCGGCGGTGTCGAGGTAGGAACCGGCGTCCGCGAACAGCTCGAGCGCGTCGACCAGCGGCAGTTGGGCGGCGAACCCGCGCAGGCCGTCGGCGAGCGTCGGGCTCAGCGCTCCGGCGCGCTCGGCGTCGTCGATCGCCCGCATCACGCCGGCGTGAACGGCGGCGTCGAGCGCCGCGGCGTCGATCCCCTGCTCGGCGGCGAACCGCTGGCGCGACTCCTCGGTGGCCAGCGCCGCCGCTAGTGACTCGCGGCTGACGCCGAGATCGCAGGCGGCCCCGTCGACCGCGGAGAGGAAGAACTGCTGCGCGATCTCCTCGACGCCCTCCGGCGAGGTCCACTCACGCGGCGCGCACGGGTCCGCGACCGGGGTCGGCTCGTAGTCGCCGCCGCCCGCCGCCAGGTAGGAGCCGGCGAGCAGCAACGAGGCGACGACCGCCGAGATCACCAGGGCCCTGCCGCTCACAACAGGCGCCTCAACGGCGGCGCGGCTCGGCCCTTCCCTTCGGGACTCCGCCTCACAGCTCGACCCTCCGGCGGGCGATCGCGATCGGGATCAGCGCCGCGAGCGCGAAGGCCGCCGCGAGCAGGAACGAAGCGCTGAAGGCGTGGGTCGCGGCGCTGTCGACCTCGGACTCGATCTCGCTGCGCAGCGCGATCGTCGCCGCGCGCTCGGTGGGATCGGAGGGGAGCGGGTCGAACGCGGGCCCGACCACCGGCACCTTGTCGCCCTCGGCCGCGATCCGGTCGGCGATCCGGCTCGCGAGGTCGAGCTTCGATGCCGGAGGCACGTCGGAGTCGAGGAGCGCCGCGATGCCCGCCTGCTCGGCGGCGGCGCGCTCGGTCTCGAGGTCGGCGGTGAACACCGGGGTCAGCACCAGCAGCCCGGCGACGACACCCGCGTGTCGCGCCGCGATCGTCCAGCCGCCGTGGATCGCCTGCGGCGCGCGGCCGGCGAGCGCCGCCTCGGTGAGCGCCGAGAGCGTCAGCGCGAGCCCGGCGCCGACCAGCGCCTGCGGCGGCAGGGTCAGCAGCACCGAGGCGTCGGGCAGGAGCCCGAACGCCGTCAGGCCGCCCGCGATCAGGATCACCCCGGCGGCCGAGCGCGCCGCGGTCGAGCTCACCCGCGCGGCGAGCGGCGCCGCGGCGAGGGCGCACAGCGGCATCACCGTCACCGCGGCGGCGGCCCCGATCGGGGTCAGTCGCCAGCCCTCGATCAGCAGCAGGACGACGAGGAAGAGCGCCGCCGCGAGCGCCGCGGACACCAGGCCGAGGGCGAGGTTCGCCGGCAGATGGGGCCGGCCGGCCGGCTCGAGCTCCGCCTCGACCCGCTCGCGCGAGCCCTCGGCCCGGGCCGGCCCGGAAAGGACGGCGGCGCACGCGGCGGCCACCGGGACCTGGACGAGGAAGATCGACTGCCACGAGATCAGCTCGGTGAGCAGGCCGCCGATCCCGGGCCCGAGGGCGGCTCCGAGGGCGCCAGAGGCGGCCCAGACCGTGGCCGCGCGGCGCTCGGTGCCGACCACCGACGGCAGCAGCTCCAGCGAGGCGCAGACGGCCGCCGCGCCGCCGGCCGCCTGCACGCACCGGGCCGCCAGCAGCAGTCCGATCGAGCCGGAGAGCGCGCAGACCAGGCTCGCGGCTCCGAAGACGACCATCCCGGCGAGCGCCACCCGCGCCGGGCCGTGGCGCCGGGCGAGCCGCGCCGCGGGCAGCGCGGAGATCGCGAGCACGAGGTTGAACGCGATCAGGACCCAGGTCACCGCGGTCACCGATACGTCGAGCTCGCGATAGATCTCCGGCAGCGCGAGCACGACGACGGACGAGTCGGCGAGCACCAGGCCGACGCCGACGGCGAGCGCCGCCCGCAGCCGCTTCTGATCAGCGCTCATCCGCGGGCCTCGATCCAGTCCCACGGTCGCCCGCAGAGGCTCCGGGCCCGGCCCGACGGGACCGAGACCAGCCGCGTCTCGGCGGGATCGGTCGAGCTGAGCGCGAGCGGTCCCAGTTCGCCGGAGTCGCCGGCGCTACCCGGATGCAGGTCGGGCCCGTCGATTCGCACCGCGACCTGGTGCCTGCCGGCGCTCAGCCGGACGACGCCGAGGCGCACGTAACCGCCCTCGTTGTTGAGCTGGTGGCGCACCTCGCCCGCGGGCCGCCCGTCGACGAGCACCTGCGCCGCCGGGCGCAGCGAGCCGCGCAGCCAGAGCTCGTACGCCGCCGCCCGGCGGACCTCCACCTCGGCCTCGAAGCCCTCCGCCCCGCCCCCGATCGGGCGCGGGATGCGGGTCACGACGGGGGGTTCGCCCCCGGCGGCGAGCAGGTCGCCGTCGCGAGCCAGCCGGCGCACGGCGGCGCACGCCGGGACGCCGTAGGGGTCGTGGGCGTCGCCGAGCGGGATCCGCTCGGGCAGCGGCGAGGCGGCCGCGGGGCGCTGCCAGGCCTCGTAGCTGCGGCCGCGCCAGATCAGCCTGTATGGCGAGGGCGGCCGGCTCTGCGCCGGCGAGCGCCGGACGACGAGCGTCCGGTAGAAGCCGAGCGCCGCCGGATCGATCCGGTCGGTGTCGGCGGAGGCGCCCTTCTGCACCGTGCTCCCGTCGCGCAGCGGGATCGTGTGGCGGCGGAGCTCGGAGATCCCCTCGGGATCCGCCTCGCGGAGGAAGTGCCTGGCGCCGTAGGGCTCGTACTCGGTCATCAGGGTCGGCCCCTGGCCGGCGACCCGCTCGCCGATGCGCTCGAGCTCGGCGAGCTGGTCGTGCGGCGCGAGGCTGGCGCCACCGTAGCCGAGCGCGTTCGACCACAGCACGCCTGCGGCGACTACCGCCGCGAGCGCCGCCGCGAGCGGTCGCAGCCCGCGGCTCGCCAGCCAGCCGGCGCCGAGCACGGCCGCGAACGGGATCGCGGGCGAGGCGGTGGCGAGGGCCTTGCCCCCGACCCACGGCGAGCCGACCAGCACGAGGGCCGCGCAGCTGACCAGGGCGCCGAGCACATACAGCAGCGGACCGGGCTCGCCGCGGCGCCGCGACCAGGCGAGGCCCGCGATCGCCCCGGCGCAGGCGACGGCGATGAGCGCGTAGGCGGCGAGCTCGGCGTCGGGGTGGTAGCGAAAGTCGGCCGCGGGCCAGATCCCGGCCGCCTGCGCCGGCTCCAGCGGGCCGACGAGGTTGCCGCGGGCGCCGGCATCGGTGAGGGGCGACGAGGTCGGCGGCAGCAGGGCCCCGGACACGATCGCGGGCAGCGCGAGCAGCGCCAGCCAGGCGACGTAGGCGACGGCGCGGCGCGCCAGCGTGATCCACTCGCCCCGGCGAGCGGCGAGGACGACCAGCGCCAGGGCCGCCGGCGCCAGCCACACGAGCCCGCCGGCGCTGAGCACGCCCACGAGCGCCGCGGCGACGACGAGCGCCGCGCCCGCGGCCGGGCCGGCGCGCCCGCGGCCGGGCGTCACGAGCGCGACGAACCCGGCGACCAGCGCCGCGGCGATCACCTCCTTGACCCCGCCCCAGAGGTAGTAGCCGAAGAGCAGTGCGGGCTGGGCGCCGACGAACGCCGCCAGCGCGCGCAGCCGCGGCGACCGCGCCAGCGGGGTGGCGAGCGACCAGAGGCAGAGCGCCAGCAGCGCCGCGGCGAACGCGATGTACGGCTGGATCAGCCAGGCGGCGTCGGTGCCGGTGAGCGCGACCCCGACGCCGAAGGGCAGGAAGGCGCCGATCGGGTAGCCGTCGCCGAGGTTGAGCTGCAGGGTCGCCTCGTAGGTCGAGGGCGCGAGGCCGTCGAGGTCGCGGCCGTGCTCCATGATCCGGTCGGTGAGCGAGAGCCAGGTCGCCGTGTCGTCGAGCTTGATGAAGCCCGCGATCGTCGGCTCGCCCGAGAGCACGACGGGAGCCGCGTAGACGGCGAACGCGGCCGCGGCGGCCGCGTAGCCCCAGCCTTCGAGCCGGCGGCCCCGTGCTCCCCGGAGTCCGACGGCGAAGCCGGCGAGCGCGAGCGACGACGATGGCGGGCGCCGCGAGCTCGGCCGTCGCGTCGGCGAGGGTCAGGAACTGGCCGGCGACGACGATCGCCGCGAAGCCGGCGACCGGGAGCAGCACGGTGTCGAGCCGCCGCCCCGCGACCCGCTCGAGCAGCAGGCCGCAGCCGACGCAGAGCGCGAGCAACAGGGCCGGGAAGAGCAGCCAGGCGACGAACAGGTCCAACTGGGCCTAGAGCCCGAGCTCGTCCGAGTAGTTGTCGCGGTACTGCTCGCGGGTCTCGAGCACCTCCTCGACGTAGGCGCGCGTCTCCGGGAACGGGATGTCGTCGATCTCGAGCTCCGGGCCGCCCCAGTCGTCGACGTTCTCGGGCCCGCCGTTGTAGCCGGCCAGCGCGGCGACGACGTTGCCGTCGAAGCGGTCGAGCAGGTGGTTGAGGTAGAAGCTCCCGTAGCGGATGTTGAGCTCGGGGTTGGCGAGGTCCTCGTAGACGAAGGTCTCGCCGCCGCTCAGGGTCTCGATCGTGTCGGCGGTGGCATGGGTGATCTGCATCAGGCCGCGCGCCCCGGCCGAGGAGGTCTGATCGGAAAAGCCCGACTCCTCCTGGATCACCGCCGCGATCAGCGCCGGGTCGATCTCGAACCGCTCCGCCTGCTGGCGGATGATGTCCTCGTGACGGAGCGGGAGCGTGACCGCGAGGATCGCTTCGCCGACGTCGATCTTCGATGCGATCAGCGCGCCGGCGACGCCGATCACGACCAGGATCACGATCAATCGCGCCCGCCTCACCGGTCGGCCCGCAACGGTCGTCGACCACGCCGCGCGAGCCGGGCCTCGAGCTCCTCGATCCCCGCGTCGTTGGAGACCACGTAGGTCGCCCGCCGCGCCTTCTCCTCCTGCGAGAGCTGGCGGCCGGCGCGCGCCTCGAGCTCCGAGGTCCCGCGCGCACCCGCGCGCTCGGCGCGCACGCGATCCGGGGCGACGATCGAGATCGTCGCGTCGAAGGCGGCTTCCATCCCGGTCTCGAACAAGAGCGGCACCTCGACCACTGCGAGCGGGGTCTGCGCTTCCAACCCGTCCCGCCAGGCGACGATTCGCTCGCCGACCAGCGGATGCAGCGTAGCCTCGAGCCAGGCCAGCTCCTCCGGCCGCTCGAAGACGATCCTCGAGACCTCGCGCGCGGTCGACGGCGCCGTCCGGCGCGGCGTCGGTTCCCCACCGCTCGACCAGGAGGTCGCGGACGCGATCGCTCGCGAGCAGCTCGTGGACGACGGCGTCGGCGGAGAGGGTCGCGGCCCCGAGCCTGCCGAGTGCGGCGAGCGCCTCGGACTTGCCGGCGGCGATCGCGCCGGTCAGTCCCACCACCGGAGGTTGGCGCGCGGCGGCCACCGCGCGGTGCTCAGCTGGGTTCGGTGGGCTCGCCGCTGTCGGCCGCGTCGTCGGCGGCGGTCTCTTCGACCGTCTCGCCGGCGGTGTCTCCTCGACCATCCGCGCGGTCGCCTCTTCGACGACATCCTCGGCGGCGGTCTCCTCGACGACCTGCTCCGGTGGCGGCAGCGGGTCGGCGGCCTCGGCCATGGCCGGCGGGTCGGCGGCCGAGGGAGCCTCGGCGGCGGGCTCGGCCGGGGCCGGCTCGGAGAAGACCTCCTCGGAGAGGTCGAGGTCGGGGACCCCGGTCTCGGGCGCCGGCGGGGCGTCGTTGCCCGGCTGCAGCTCGGGCGGGATCAGGTCTCGAAGCGGAAGATTGTCGTTGCGCTGGGCGCGCTTGACGCTCAGCGAGATCCGGCGGCGCTCCTCGTCGATCTCGAGGATCCGGACCCAGGTCTCCTGCCCGGGCTGGACGACCTCGCTCGGCGTCTCGACGTGATGCTCGGCGAGCTCGGAGATGTGCACCAGGCCCTCGACGCCCGGGACGATCTCGATGAACGCGCCGAAGGCGACGACCTTGGTCACCTTGCCCTCGAGGATGTCGTTTGGCTTGTACTCGTTGAGGACCGTCTGCCACGGGTCCTCCTGCGTCTGCTTGAGCCCGAGCGAGATCCGCTGGCGGTCGCGGTCGATGTCGAGCACCTTGACCCGCACCGTCTCGCCGATCGACAGGACCTCGGAAGGATGGTTGACGTGGCTCCAGGAGAGCTCTGAGATGTGGATCAGGCCGTCGATGCCCTCGAGGTCGACGAAAGCGCCGAAGTCGACGATGTTCGAGATCTTGCCCTCGACGACCATGCCGGGCTGCAGGCGGCCGAGGATCTGCTCGCGGACCTCCTTGCGCTCCTCCTCCAGCACCGCGCGGCGCGAGAGGACGACGTTGTTGCGCGAGCGGTTGAGCTCGATCACCTTGCACTCGAGCGTCTGGCCCTTGAACTCGTCCAGGTTGTGGACGCGGCGGATGTCGACCAGCGATGCGGGCAGGAAGCCGCGCACCCCGAGGTCGAGGATGAGACCGCCCTTGACGACCTCGATCACGCTGCCCTCGACCGGCTCGCCGGTCTCCGCGGCGGCCTCGATCTTGCGCCAGGCCTTCTCGAAGCGGGCGCGCTTCTTCGAGAGGACGAGGCGACCCTCCTGGTCCTCCTTGGTGAGCACCAGCGCGTCGACCTGCTCGCCCAGCGTGACCTCCTCGGCGGGGTCGACCGAACGCCGGATCGAAAGCTCGTTCGCCGGGATGACGCCCTCGGACTTGTATCCGATGTCGACCAGGACCTCGTCCTTGTCGATCCGCACGACCTCCCCGCCGACCACATCGCCCTCCTCGAAGGGCTTGATCGTGGCGTCGTAGTTGGGAACGATCTTGCCGTCGACCTCCATCAGGAGGTCGGTGGAGCCGCCGTTGGTCGCCGCGGGAGTCGGTGCTGCAGGTGGAGAAGGCGCCTCGCTGGGCGCCTCCGGAGCAGCGTCGGTCGTTGTCTCGGCCGTAGGCACGAGGCATAACTATAGGGGCCGGGCCCGCGGGCAGGCCTCGCCGGGTGGTTGTGACGGTACCCTCGCGCCTGATGCCGCAGCGGGCAACCAAGCGGGGCGACGAGCGAACGCCGCTCGGCGGGGAATACGACGTCCTCGTCTGCGGGGCGAGCTTCGCGGGTCTCGCCGTCGCGCGCGAGCTCGCGGGCTCCGGCGCGCGGACCCTGATCGTCGACCGCTACGAGATCGGCGAGCGCCAGACCTCCGCCTGCGCGGCTCCGACCGAGTGGCTCGAGGCCATGGGCGTCGGCGACTCGATCCGCCAGGACTTCGACACGCTCGTCGCCCACACTCCCCACACGACGGTCCGCTTCCGGCTCCCCTGGACCTTCTCGACCTTCGACTACCGGCAGCTCTGCGGGCTCCTGTTCGACCAATGCGACGCGACGTTCGAGACCGCAAAGGTCGAGGGGCGCACCGGCGACACGGTCCACACCGATCGAGGCGACCTCTCCGCCCCCCTGGTGGTTGACGCCCTGGGCTGGAAGCGGGTGCTCGCCGGCAACAGCTACCAGCCGCCCGACGCGCCGCTCTCGCGGGGGCTCGAGGTACATCCCCACGGCGCCTCCGACGAGCTCGAGATCTGGATCGACCGCGGCTACGTGCCGGCCGGCTACGCGTGGAGCTTCCCGGCTCGCGACGAGGTCAGGATCGGGGTGGGCTCCTTCGACCCGCGCTTCCACGTCAAGGAGCCGACCGTGCGGCTCGCGGAGGACCTCGAGAGCGAGGCGGTCCGCTACCAGGGCAACTGGATCCCGCACAAGCTGCGCGACGCGACCGCGGACGGGATCTTCTTCGTCGGCGATTCGGCCGGGCACTGCCTGCCGCTGACCGCCGAGGGGATCCGCACGGCGTTTTACTTCGGGATCGCGTGCGGGCGCGAGCTGCGGCGTGTGGTCGAGGGAAGGGCCACGGCCGAGACCGCCCTGCGCCGCTACGGCGGCTTCTCCGCGCGCCACGAGTGGCAGTTCAAGTGGATGCTGCGGACGCAGCGCGCCGTCCCCCGGGTGCCGCCGCGGCTGCTGGCCGCGGCGCTGCGCGGGATGGAGAGCAAGCGGTTCGTCGACTGGTCCTTCGGCCACTACCTGCGGATCGCCCACCCGTCGTTCGCGCGGTCTCCCAGGCAGCTCGCGCCGGCGGCGGTCGAGCTCAGCGCCGCCGCATAGCTTCGGGTCCGCTCAGCGCCGCGCCCAGTAGTCCGACGAGCCCTTGCTCGCGGCCAGCGCCTCGGCGCTCTCGAACCCGGGCGCCATCGCCGCCTCGGTCCCGGCCATCACCTGATGGTGGTCGATGTCGAGCAGCCGCAGCCAGCTCTGCTGGCCGAGGGTGAGCCCGATCATGCAGCCGAGCTCGACCAGCTCGGGCTCGCTGAAGTGGCGGTGCATCCGCTCCCAGAAGGCGTCGTCGGTCTCGAGCCCCCAGGCGATCGCCTCGGCGTAGGCGAGCGCCGCCTTCTGGCGCTCGTCGTAGCCGTCGAAGGACTCGAAGTTGAGGAGCTCGTCGTACTTGCCCTCGTCGAGCCCCTGCTCGGCGCCCTTCTCCGAGCGCTGGTTGCCGCAGTACTCGCACTTGGTCGAGCGCGAGACGTAGACGCGGCAGAGCTCCTTGAGCGAGTGCTCGACGATCCCCTCGCGGAACAGGTCGCGCCAGGAGTTGGCGAAGAACCAGAACGCGGCCGGGACGTGCGCGCGAACGGCGGTGCTCTCCGGCCGGGGCGTGCCCTCGCGGGCGCACCGCTCCATCTCCTCGCGCATCTCGGGGGTCATCTCCTCGAGCGGCACGTAGCTGATCCTCGGCTTCGTTCGACATCTCTCCTCCTCGTTGTAGTTGCGCACCTAGAGCGCGAGCCCGAGGGGCTGTTCGAGCAATACCCGAACCCGCGCCAGAAACTCAGCGGCATCGGCGCCGTAGAGGATCCGGTGATCGCAGGCGAGCGTGACGCCCATCAGCCTCGCGGTCGTGAGCTCGCCGTCGCGGACGACCGGGGTCTCGGTGATCGCGCCGACGGCGAGGATGCCCGCCTGGGGCGAGTTGATCACGGCGTGGAAGTTGGTGATCCCGTACATGCCCAGGTTGGAGACCGTGAAGGTGCCCCCGGAGAGCTCCGGCGGGGTGATCTTCTGCTCGCGGACCTTGGTGGCGAGCTGGCGCGACTCGGTCGCGATCTGGCGCAGGCCCTTCGAGTCGGTGTCGAAGACGGTCGGGACGACGAGCGCATCGCGGGCGGCCACCGCGATCCCGACGTTGACCCGCTCATAAAGCTCCCACTTGCCGTCGCGGTAGGCGCCGTTGGCGCGCGGGAACTCGCGCAGGGCCAGGGCGCAGGCCTTGACCACCATGTCGTTGAAGGACGGGATCACGTCGCCCTCGGCGGCGGACGCCTTGAGCGCCGCCCGCGCCTCTGCGGCCCGGGTCATGTCGATCTCGGCCTGCAGGTAGAAGTGCGGAGCGGTCGCCTTCGATTCCGCCATCCGGCGGCGAGACCGTCTGCTGGAGCTTGGTCAGCTCGACGACCTCGACCTCACCCTTGGCCGTCTCGGGCTTCTCGGCGGCCGCCGCGGGTCGGCGCCGGCGCCGGCAGCCTCGGCCTTCGCCGGCGCGCCCTCGGCGGCGCCCTCGACATCGGTCTTGATGATCCGCCCCCCGGGCCCCGAGCCGGTCAGCGCCGGCGAGATCGACGCCCTTCTCCTTCGCGATCCGCCGCGCGATCGGCGAGGCCTTGACCCGTCCGTCGCCCTCCTGTCCTCGCCAGCGGAGCTGCGGCTGGGGGAGGGAGTCTCGGCTTCGTCGGCCTGCGTCCTCCTCGTCGGCCGCAGCGGCTGCTCGGTGGCGGCGGCGGCGGGGGAGGCCTCCGGCGGACTATCCGCAGCGTAGCGAGGACTGTCCGACGGGGCCTTCCCGTCCGCCGTCGCCCGTCGAGCTCACCGTCGTCAGCATCACCGACCCGAGCGATCACCTCACCGATCGGCAAAGTCGCCCCCTCGTCGGCCACGATCTCCACCAGCGTCCCCGCCGCGTCCGCCTCGAAGACCATGTTCGCCTTGTCGGTCTCGATCTCGACCAGCTCCTCGCCGAGCTCGACCTGGTCGCCGACCGACTTCATCCACTTGAGGACCGTGCCCTCCTCCATCGAGTCCGAGAGGCGCGGCATGACGATGTCCTCGGCCATCAGCGGAGGGCGAGCGCGGTCACGCGGCCGTCTGCACCCCGGTCCCGAGCCGGGCGCGGACCGACTCGACGATCGTCTCTGCCGAGGGCAGGAATGCGTCCTCCAGGGTGGGGCTGTAGGGGATCGGGGTCTCGTCGGTGGCGACGACCCAGGCGTCGTCGAGGTCGTGCAGGGCCGCCTCGGACACGGCCCCGAGCAGGCCCGTCGCCCAGCCTCCGACGCGCGGGCCCTCCTCGACCGCGAGTAGGCGATTGGTCTTCGCCACCGACTCGAGCACCGTCGCCGTGTCGAGCGGGCGGAGCGAGCGCAGGTCGACGACCTCGGTGTCGAGCCCGTCGCCGGCGAGCGTGTCGGCCGCCTGCAGCGCGTCGCGGACGCCCTTCGAGATCGAGACGATCGTCAGGTCGGCCCCCTCGCGCGCAACCGCGGCCCTGCCGAGCGGCACGACCTCCTCGGCAGGCTCTGGCCCCTTGATCGAGTAGAGCCGCTTGTGCTCCAGGAAGACCACCGGGTTGTCGTCGCGGATCGAGGCCTTCAGCAACGCCTTCGCGTCGCCGGGCGACGATGGCGCGACGACCTTGATTCCCGGGATGCCCTGGAACCAGGTCCCGTGGGTCTGCGAGTGCATGGCCCCGAAGCGACCGCCGGCGCCGACCGCGGAGCGGACGACGAGCGGCACCGTGCCCTGCTCGTTGGAGACGTACCAGAGCTTCGCCGCCTGGTTGACGAGCGAGTCCATCGGCAGCCCCATGAAGTCACCGAACATGATCTCGATGATCGGCCGCAGCCCCGTTGCCGCCGCCCCGAACGCCGCACCCGCGAGCGCGAGCTCGGAGATCGGCGTGTCGAACACCCGGTCGGCGCCGAAACGCTCCTGGAGGCCCGGTGTGACGGCGAAGACGCCGCCCTGGTCCGCGGCGACGTCCTCGCCGAAGAAGACCACCGCCGGGTCGCGCTCCAGCTCCTCGGCGATCGCGTCCCGGATCGCGGTCCTGAACTCGAGCTCCTCAGCCACCGGCGAACTCCGTGCCCGCGTCCTCACGCCGGATCCGGGTACGGCGCCGCCAGCGCCTCCTCTGTCGCCGCCTTCATGCGCTCCTCGACCTCGTGCTCGACCGCCGCGAGCCGCTCCTCGTCGACCCCCTCGGCGGCGAGCCGCTGCCTGGTGAGCGTCAGCGGGTCGCGCTCCTTCCAGTCGTCGAGCTCGCCCTCGGGGCGGTACGGCGCCGGGTCGGACTTCGAATGCCCGAAGTGGCGGTAGGTGCGGCACTCGAGCAGCGTCGGACCGTCGCCGCCCCGCGCGCGCTCGATCGCGTCGCCGGCCGCCTCGTGCACCGCCCAGACGTCGTTGCCGTCGACGACCTCGAACGGGATTCCGTAGCCGCCCGCGCGGACGGCGATCTCGCCACCCGCCGGTGACCGCATGCATCGGGGTGAACTCGCCGTAGAGGTTGTTCTCGCAGACGAAGACGACCGGCAGCGAGAGCACCGCGGCGAAGTTGAGGCACTCGTGGAAGTACGCCTGGTTGGTGGCCCCGTCGCCGAAGAACGCGACCGAGACTCGGCCCTGGCGCTGGGCCGAGAGCGCGGCGCCGGTGGCCGCGGCGATGCTTCCGCCGACGATCCCGAAGCAGCCGACCAGCCCATGCGCGAGGTCGACCACGTTCATCGACCCCGACGCGGCCGCCGCAGACCCCGCTCGCCCGGCCGAGCATCTCGGCCGCCAGCGCCGCCGGCTCGGTTCCCTTGGCGAGCGCGTGCCCGTGACCCCGGTAGGTACCGCTGACGTAGTCCT
This sequence comes from uncultured Solirubrobacterales bacterium, assembly GCA_963729065.1. Lineage (GTDB taxonomy): Bacteria > Actinomycetota > Thermoleophilia > Solirubrobacterales > 70-9 > WHSW01. The sequence continues at coordinate 647,664 of CAVSMS010000022.1, read as the reverse complement.
CGGGCTCCAATGCCATGCAGACCCCGACCGGGACGGCCTCCTGTCCCGCCGACAGGTGGGTCGTCCCGTGGACCTCGCCGCGCAGGAAGAGCCGGTGGATCGCCTGCTCGAACTCGCGGATCAGCAGCATCCGCTCGTAGCCGTCGAGGAACGCGTCGGCGTCGCCTGCCGCGGCGGCGTCCGGTGCGGGGTCGGTGCTCGTCTCGGGGCTCACTTGCCGGCGGCAGCCTCGCGCGTCAGGGCCGCGGCGAGCTCGTCCAGTCCGTCTGTGACGTCGGTCGCCTCCGGGCGGAGCTCGAGCCCCGCCGCACGCGCCTCGAGGTCCAGTAGGGCGGCGAAGTCCTCGTCGCCGCGCCCCTCCCCGATCAGCGCCTGGACCAGCTCTCGCGCCGCCGCGGCCACCGGCATCGGCACGTTGTGCTCGCCCGCGGCCTCGAACCCCAGGTCGAAGTCCTTGCGCAGGAGGACCGAGGTGAAGGTCGCCGCGTAGTCGAGCTTCACGAGCGCCGGCGTCTTGTAGCGGGTGAACATCGAGCCCATCACGCTGCGGTTCAAGAACTCGAGCAGGGCGGCGCGCGGGATTCCCCCCTTCTCGGCGAGCACGACGACCTCGGCCATCGACTGGGCGACCACGCCGAGCATCAGGTTGTGGCAGATCTTCGCCAGCCGGGCGAGCTCGCCCTCGCCGACGTAGGTGGCCCCCTGGCCGAGGATGTCCAGGTAGCGCTCGACCTCCTCGTAGGCCGGCTGCGGCCCCGAAACGCAGAAGGTGAGCAGCCCTGCGTCGACGACCTTGGGATTGCCGCTGACGGGAGCGGCGAGCAGGGCGACGTCGAGCTCGCCGGCCTGCGCCCGCACCTCGGCCGAGGCCTGGGGAGAGACCGTGGTCGAGTCCACGATGATCCGCGGCCGCGGGCCGGCGCCCGAGAGCAGGCCCTCGGGCCCCAGCACGACCTGCTTGAAGTCGTCGGGGCCGGCGACCATGGTGAAGACGATCCCGCAGCCCGCGAGCTCGCGCGGGGAGTCGACGATCTTGCCTCCGATCTCGGCCAGCGGCTCGGCCTTCGCCCGGGTGCGGTTGTAGACCGAGACGTCGCAGCCGGCCTCGAGCAGGCGGCTTGCGAGGCTGTAGCCCATGCGCCCGGTGCCGATCCAACCCAACCGCTCCCCCCGCGCCCCGTCCTCCATCAAGCTCTCCCTCTCATCGCTCCCATCGGGTGCTCCGTGGCTCGCCGGTACCGGCTTGCAAACGTTTGCACAGGCGGCACACTAGCGGATCGCCGGCGAGATCGTCAAGCGCCGAGAGCGCCTGCGCAAACGATTGCTGCCCGGCCCCGGCCGCTCGCCCCACGGATCGGCGAGGCCGGTTAGACTGGCGTCCGTGCAAACGTTTGCAGGCGCGGTGGCGGCCGCCTCGCCACGAGCCCGAGCCTGAGGAGGCGCCGAGATGGGATTGCGCTCATACGGAACGATGGGTGTCGACTGGGAGCAGCGGGTGCAGTTCGACCGCCTGCGCGATGAGCGGCTGGCGCGGGCGAAGGGCAAGCTCGCCGAGTCGGACCTCGGCTCGCTGGTCTGCTTCGACATGTCGAACATCCGCTACGTCACCGCCACCCACATCGGCACCTGGGCGGCCGACAAGCTCAGCCGCTTCTGCCTCCTGCCGCAGAACGACGAGCCGATCATGTGGGACTTCGGCTCAGCCGCCCGTCATCACGAGCTCTACAACCCATGGCTCGGCGACGGCCGCTCGCGCGCCGGGATCTCGACCATGCGCGGGGCGATGAACCCCGCCGCCGGCCGGGCGGAGAACGTGGCCGAGAAGATCTACGCCGAGCTCGAGCAGCGAGACCTGCTCGGTGAGCCGGTCGGCATCGACGCGGTCGAGCCGCCGGTCCTGTTCGCCCTGCAGAGGCTCGGGCTCGATGTCGTCGACGGCCAGCAGCTGCTGCAAGAGGCGCGGATGATCAAGACCGAGGACGAGATCACCCTGCTCAACGAGGCGTGCATGATGGTCGACGCCGCCTACGAGGAGCTCTACCGGGCGATGCGGCCGGGGTTCCGCGAGAACGAGTGCGTGGCGCTGGTCAACAAGGTGCTCTACGACCTCGGTTCCGAGTTCGTCGAGGGCGTCAACGCGATCTCGGGCGAGCGCTGCAGCCCGCACCCGCACGTGTTCACCGACCGCGCGCTGCGCCCCGGCGACCCCGCCTACTTCGACATCCTGCACAGCTTCAACGGCTACCGCACGTGCTACTACCGGACCTTCGCCGTCGGCAGCGGATCGCGCTCGCTGGTCGACGCCTACAAGCGCTGCCGCTACTACCTCGACGTCGCGATCGACAAGATCCGCCCCGGGGTGACCACCGGCGAGGTCGTCGAGCTGTGGCCGAAGGCCGAGGAGTTCGGCTTCCCCGACGAGGAGGCCGCGTTCGCGCTGCAGTTCGGGCACGGCGTCGGGCTGACGATCTGGGAGAAGCCGATCTTCAGCCGCCTGGTCTCGCTCGACCACCCGGAGGAGATCCAGGAGGGGATGGTGTTCGCGCTCGAGACCTTCTGGCCCGCCTCCGACGGCTGGTCGGCCGCGCGAATCGAGGAGCAGCTCGTGGTCACGGCGGACGGCTGCGAGGTGATCACCCGCTTCCCGGCCGAGGACCTGCTGATCGCGGGCAAGCCCTACTACACCGTCGGCGGCACCCTGCCGCTCGAGCGCGAGACCCAGTCGAACCTCAACACCAGCCTCGATCCGGACTCGCAAACGGCGACGCCCGGCGCGTCGCGTGCCATTCCCGGCAACGACGGTGCTCCGGGTGTCGCCAAGCCAACCGGCGACCGCGGTGCTGAGGCGCTGCGATGACGTCCGTCTCGACTCCGGCGCGGACCACCGGCGGCGCCTTCGTCGACGGCCAGTGGCTCGAGCCGTCACCGGGAGCCCCGACGTTCACGGTCGTCGAGCCGGCGACTGGTCGCGAGCTCGCCGAGGTCCCAGCCGGCGGCCGGGCCGAGGTCGACGCCGCCGTTGCCGGCGCCTCGCGGCGCTTCACCGAGGATTGGCGTCACCGCTCGCCCCGCGAGCGCGGGGCGGTCATGCGCCAGGTGGCCGCCCGGCTACGCGACCACGTCGACGAGCTCGCCGACCTCGAGGCGCGCGAGGTCGGCAAGCCGCGCCGCGACGCCCTGCGCTTCGACGTCTCCTTCAGCCACGCCGCCTTCGACTACTTCGCGGGGCTCGCCGACACGCTCCACGGCGAGATCCTCGACCAGGGACCGATCGAGGCGCGGATCATCTACGAGCCCTACGGGGTGGTCGCGGCGATCCTGCCCTTCAACTGGCCCCCGATCCACTTCTCGAAGAAGTGCGCGCCGGCGCTCGCCGCCGGCAACACGGTCGTCGTCAAGCCCGGCGAGCAGGCGCCGCTGACGGTCCTGCGCATGGTCGAGATCGCCAACGAGGTGCTGCCGCCTGGGGTGATCAACGCGGTCACCGGGATCGAGGCGGGCGCGGAGCTCGCCGGCCACCCCGGGGTGAGCCGGATCAGCTTCACCGGCTCGACCGCGACCGGCCGCAAGGTGCTCGAGTCAGCGGCGCGCAACCTCACCTACGCGACGATGGAGCTGGGGGGAAAGAACGCGCTGCTGATCTGCGAGGACGCCGACCTCGAGGTCGCGGTCGACGTCGCGCTCGAGGGCATGTTCTACAACCAGGGCGAGGCCTGCACGTCGACCGCGCGGATCCTCGTCCACGACTCGATCTACGACGACTTTCGCGACCGGTTCGCCACCGCGACCGAGCGCCTGGTGGTCGGCGACGGGCTCGACCCCGCGACCGACATCGGGCCGATGGTCACCGCCCAGCAGCGCGACCGGGTGCTCGAGTACCTGCAGATCGGGCTCGACGAGGGCGCGCGGCTTGTCACCCAGGGCGCGATCCCCGACGACGAGCGCCTGCGCGGCGGCTTCTGGGTCGCGCCCACGGTGCTCGCCGAGGTCACGCCGGAGATGCGAATCGCCCGGGAGGAGATCTTCGGGCCGATCGCGTGCCTGATGCGCTTCGACGACGAGCGCGCGGCGCTCGAGATCGCCAACGACACCGAGTACGGCCTCACGGCCGCGATCTGCACCCGCGACGAGGCCCGGGCCTATCGCCTCGGACGCGAGCTCGAGGCGGGGATGGTGTTCGTCAACAACTACATGCGCCGCTCCTTTCTCGGCTCGCCGTTCGGCGGCGTCAAGGGCAGCGGGTTCGGGCGCGAGAACGCCGCCGAGACCCTGCACGAGTTCGTCCGTTCGAAGAACATCCGCTTTCCCTCGGGGCGCGGCGAGATCCCGACCTGGCCGCCACGCGACTAGCGGGGTACCGCCACCTCGCGCCGTGTGACGTCGCGAACGTCGGCGGCGGTGTCCGAGCCCAGGCCTAGAATCGAACACATGTTTGCATTCCGTAGAAGCCCGTCCGGCGGCGCACTCAGCGCGCTCGCGACCGCCAGCGCGGGGTCAGGCATGCGCGGTTCCGCGGAACCGCGTTGTGTGACGCGAGATCACACATAGCGGTTCCGCGGAACCGCTTCCCCAGAAGTAGTACTCGTCGTCCAAGCGGTACTTCTCGTTACTCCGACAGCCCGGCGGCTTCGGGGCCTGCTCCTTTAGGCCCGCTCCTCGCCTACTTACACGCGATGTGGATGCACTGGCGGCGGTCGCCGTTGTGTCGGGCGAGGTTCCCGCCACCGTCGATCACCCCGCGCACGGCCTCGATGCCGAGGGCGGCGTTGTGCTTCGCCCGGTTGTTCGCAAGCCTCGTCGAGCGGCTCTCAATGTCAAAGCCGTCGTCGTTCGCCCCGATGGCGACGTTGCGGCGCAGGACGCTCGTGCCCTTGTTGACGAGGAACCCATCGCCGCCGCTCCGTTTGACCACGTTTCGGCGGACGATGTTGTCGACGCCGCCGACGGACCCGTCGGGGAGGTCGATTCCGAGAAGGATGCCCCGGTGGCGAGCGTCGACGACCACATTGCGGGCGACCAGGTTATGGCGTCCCTTTTCGATCCCGATGCCCGACCCGTCTCGGGAGAAATGGTTGCGGGTGAGCACGTTTCGGCTGCCGGGGCCGACGAGGATGCCTCCACTGTTTCGAACGAAGCGGTTGCCTCGCACCTCGTTGCGGTTACCCGCCTCCTCACCCCCGATCAGGACCCCGGGACTGGAGTGCGAGAACAGGTTCCCCTTGATCAAGTTGTGGTTGGAGTCGTCGACGTGGACGCCCGGACCTGGGTTGTCCTTGATTGAGTTGCCGGCGATCTTGATGTGGTCGGAGCCGAACAACCCGATCCCGTCCCCCTCCGGCGGGATGTTGTGGCTGAACGAGCCGTCGCGGACCACGCTTCGGGATGAGCTCGCCGATCGCGGCGCCGAAGAAGACGTTATTCGACGAGGAGATGTCCACCACCCGACTCTGGCGAGCACCGGCGAGCCGCACACCGAACCAGAACTCCCGCGTCGAGCCGCCCTTGATCTTCACCCCGTCGTAGCGGTCGTCCAACACACCGACGTCGCAGAACGTGTTCTTCGGGCAGTCCGCGAAGTCGGTGCCGTCGCCGTCGATCCGATGACCGTTCAGATCTAGGGTGATGTCATCGGCGCCGATCACGATCCCGTTATTGGGGCAGTCGATGAGATCGCCGGCGAGCGTCGTGTCCGCAGTGATCGTCTCGCCGCAGCTCACGTTGACGGGCGTCGCTGCGCGTGCACCCGAAAGGAGCGCCACGGAGAGAGCCATCGCCGCGAGGAAACCCCCGGCGGCGCACTTCGTGGTCATCCCGGTCCCTCCGCGATAGGTGCTGGTCCCCGGTTGGTTCGGGTTCAAGCCGACCCTAGCCGAAGAGCCTCTCGTCCCAAGCGCAACTTTCGCTATTCCGACAGCCCGACAGCATCGAGGGCGTCAGCACGGCTCTGGAAGAGGACGGCGCGAAGGAGCTTCCTGCCTCGAAAGGTCATCAGCTGAGCCACGTTCGCTTCGACGCTCGCTCCGCTCTCGACGCCGCGGCCATCGAACCGGCCGACGACGACGACGTCATCGCCTGTTTCGATCAGCTCATCGATTTCCCAGCGAGCGTCTGCCCAGGTGGCAATCCAGTCGCTCCAAAACCGCTCCAACTCATCGACGCCGCGATAGATACGCGAATCAACCAGCGACCTCGACCGGTCGATCACCACCTCGGGATCACAAAGCCCCCAGCCCTCGTTGAATTCCCCTCGGTTCCACGCGTCAAAGATCTTGCGGACGATCTCGACGTTTTCCTGCGACATCAGCCGGGAGTATTTCGCGAACGTTGTGCTTCCCATGCGGAGCATGCGTTTGAGTCGAGGTCCGGCTCATCGGCGGGGCGCGCCTGAGTCCTCAGCGAACCTCGGCCAGCCGCTCGCCCAGCCAGTCGGCGAGCAGCGGCCGGTAGCGGTAGGCGACGTTGTTGCAGACGTGGTTGCCCTCGTCGTAGAGGACGAAGGTCGCGTCAGGCGCCGCCTCCGCCACGTCGCGGGTGGACTCCCACGGGATCAGCCGGTCGAGGCGGCCGGCGACCACCAGCAGCGGCTGTGAGATCCGCTCGGCGACGCCGGCGAGGTCGAGCGCCTCGGCGCGCTCACGGGCGGTCGCGTCGTCGGGCGAGCGCGAGTAGAAGGCGAACGACTGGCGGGTGAGCTCGGGTAGGTCGTCCCAGAGGGCGCCGAAGTTGCGCGGACCCGAGACTCCGGCCGCCGCCCGCAGGCGCGGCTCGAAGGCGGCGGCGCGGGGCGCGTAGTAGCCACCGAGGCTGACCCCGGCGGCGCCGACCCGGTCGAGGTCCAGGTCGTCGCGACTGCCGAGCGCATCGAGTGCCGCCGCGACCGCGACCTCGTAGTCGTGACGGATCGGCGACTGCCACCCGGCCTCGCCCTGACCGGGCCCGTCCAGCGAGAGGGTCGCAAGCCCGCGGTCGAGGAAGACGCGCTCGAAGTGAAAGAACTCCTCCTTGGTCGAGTCGAGTCCGGGGATGAGGATCACGAGCGCGGGCCGCGAGGCCTCCGGCGGACGACGCAGGTTGGCGACGATCCCACCGCCCCCGGGGATCGCCGCCTCGATCCGCTCGGCGGTCGGATCGAGCAGGCGGTGCGCCTCGTACAGGGCGTCGCGGGCGCGGATGGTGGTCTCGCGATTGCGCTCGGCGTCGAGCACCCAGACGTACTTCGCGAAGTGGAAGCAGAGCGCCGCGCGCACGAATGCCTCGCCGGCGGTCCGCTCGCGTCCCTCCTCGCGCGCCCGCTCGGCGAGGCCGAGGTGCATCTCGGCGGTCGTCGCTCCAGGCGGCCAGCCACTCCTCCCAGCGCTCGATCGACGCGGTGGTCCGGGTGAAGTCGTTGAGGTCGATGCCCTGAGTGACCATGCGCGGCGCCCAGTGCTCGATCGCCGACCGGACCAGGGCGTCAGGCACGCGCCCCCTCCCCCGTGCACAGTCGGCTCGCGTTGCCGCCCAGGATGGCGTGCTCGGCCTCCGGCGCGAGCCCCAGCGACCGCACCGTCGCGACCGGGTCGGGATCCGCCATGTCGAACGGGTAGTCGGAGCCGAGCAGCACCCGCTCGGGCCCCACCCACTCGACCAGCGCCCGCAGGACCTCGGGGTCGTGGGTGACGGTGTCGAAGTAGAAGCGCCGCATCGAGTCGAGCGGCGACTCGCCGAGGTCGCGGCGGGCGTCGGGCTGGAAGCCGTGCGAGTGGCGCAGGCGCCCCCGCAGCGCCGGCAGCGCCCCGCCGCCGTGGGCGAGCATGACCCGCAGGTCCCGGTGGCGCTCGAGCACGCCGCCCATCGTCATCTGCGCGGCCGCGATCGTGGTCTCGAACGGGTTGCCGACCGTGTTCCAGAGGTAGTGCTCGGCGAAGACCGGTTGCTCGAACGCCCGCGTGGTCGGGTGGATGAAGACCAGGGCGCCGGTCTCGCCCGCGGCCTCCCAGAACGGCTCGAAGCGAGGCTCGCCTACGTAGTCCCCGCCGACGCTGGCGGTGATCTCGACCCCGGCGAGCACGCCCTCGGCGCGGATCGCGCGCAGCTCGGCGGCGGCGAGCTCAGGGTCCTGGAGCGGCACCGCGCCGAGCGCCCCGATCCGCTGCGGATCGCCGGCGACGAGGCCGGCGAGGGCCCGGTTCTGGATCCGGCAGCGCTCGAGGCACGCCTGCGGCTCGGCCTCGGTGAACAGGAGCGGGACGAACGGGCAGAGCACGACGTCGTCGATCCCCCGGCGCGCCTGGATCGCGAGGATCGTCTCCACGTCGACCACCTCGTCGACCATCGAGCGGATCTCCCGCCCGCCGAGCTCGACCACCGTCCGGCCCCGCTCGCGCACGACGCGCGGGCGCCACTCCTCGCGAGGGTGCCCGTTGCGCGTGATCTCGCGAACGATCACGTGCGCGTGAGCGTCGACGGCGCCGGTCACGCGCCCGCACCCTCCAGCGTCGGCAGCGGCAGCCCGGCGAGCTCACGGCCGCGGTCGGCGAGGATCACCGCCGCGGCGTTGCGGCCGGGGGCGCCGGTGATCGAGCCGCCCGGATGCGTGGTGCCGCCGGTCTGGTAGAGGCCCTCGATCGGCATCCGGTGGCGGCCCCAGCCCGGCACCGGTCGCAGGGCGCCGCTCTGGGCGAGCCCGCGGTCGCCGCCGTGGAAGGCGCCGCGGATCATGTGGCGGTTCGAGGCCTCGATGTCGAACGGCGACTTGACCAGCATCTCGAGCACGGCATCGTCGTCGAAGCTCGGGGCGAAGCGGCGCACGCGCTCGAGCTGCCGCGTCGCCTGCGCCTGCTTGAGCTCGTCCCAGTCCGACTCGCCGTCGGGCAGCCGCCAGCCCTGGCCGCTCAGGAACTTGACCGTGTGGCGGCCCTCGGGCGCCCGCGAGGGATCGGCGAGGGTCGGCGTCGCCACCAGCAGCCAGGCCGGATCGGGGTCGTAGATCCCGTCGCGCAGTCGCCGCCCGTGGTCGAGCAGCTCCTGCGGCCAGCCGACCAGCCCGGCCGAGACCGCGGTCCGCTCGCCCGCGGGCGTCTCGAACGCCGGCGGCCGGGTGGCCGCCATGTAGACCGCGAACCCGGAGAGGCCCACGTCGTAGGTCTCGACCCCGTAGAGGAAGTCCTCGCCCCAGGCCTCGGCCGGGGCCATCTCGACCAGGTGCTTCACGTGGATCGTCGAGACCACGGCCTCGCGGGCCGTGAACGTCTCCCCCGCCTCGGTCTCGACCCCGACGCAGCGGCCGCCCTCCAGCACCAGCCTCGAGACGACGCGATCGCAGAGCACGGTGCCGCCGTCGTCGACGATCGAGCGCACCAGCGCCTCGGTCAGTTGACCGGAGCCGCCGCGCGGGATCGTCCAACCCCGCCGCTGGCGTCCGAAGACGATCGAGTAGGCGAGCGGGCCGGACCCGGCGCTGTCGACCGGGACCAGGGTCTGAAACGCCTGCCAGAGCATGAACGAGCGCACATGGGGGCTCTCGAACTCGTGCCGGATCACGTCCCAGGCGCTCATCTTCAACCGGCGAAGCCACCTCGAGCCCTGCGGATGCTCGGACAGGAGCTGCTCGAGCGGCGGCCCGAATCCGGGCGGGGTAAAGCGCGAGGCGCCGAACAGGTGCTTGACCGCGTCGTACTCGCCCAGGATCCGGCGGTAGGCGTCGGCGTCGCGGCGCGAGAACCGGGCGAGCTCCTCGACGCTCCGCTCCCGATCGAGCCACATGGTCAGCTGCTCGCCGTCGGGGAACGCGACGTGCGAGAACGGGTCCGGCTCGATGTAGGCGAGCCCGTAGCGGCCGATCAGGTCGAGCTCGTCGTCGACCAGCAGCGGGTTGGTCTGGATCAGCGTGTGCCCGGTCGAGCACGAATCGACCAGGTAGCCCGGTCCGAGCATCTCCTCCGAGGCGGCGCCGCCCCCGGGGATCGGGCGCGCGTCGAGGACGACGACCCCGTAGCCCGCGCGGGCCAGGTAGGCGGCGGTGATCAGGCTGTTGTGCCCGGCGCCGGCAATCACGAAGTCGGCCGTCGCGGTCACGGTGCCCCCCTCACCCCAGCCAAATCAGAACCAGCGAGCCGGCGATCACCAGCCCGGCGCCGGCCCAGATCTTCGCGGTGACGATCTCGACGTGGCGGCCCGAGATGAGCGGCGCGAACACCAGGACGACGGGGACCGAGAGCAGTTGCAGCGCGAGGACGACGCCGACGTCGGTGTCGTCGAGCGAGATCCAGCGGCCCCAGGTCGCCAGCGCGACGACGACGCCGGCGGCCAGCTTCAGCCCGAGCGCCGCTCGGCTGCCCAGCGAGCCGGCGACCGGCGTGGCGGTGACCGCCAGCAGGGCCCCGTAGGCGATCGCCGCGGCGAACACCCCGAGGGTGACGCCGAGCAGCGGCGAGTCGAGCTCCTCGAGGCCCTCGACCGTGAGGATCGAGCTCAGTGCCCAGGCGCACGCGGTGGCGAGGGCGAAGCCGGAGTCGCGCAGCCGCGCTCTGTGTCCGCCTCCCGGGTCCGAGATCACGTAGGCGCCGCCGATCGTCAGCGCGATCCCTCCGATCGCGGCGACTTCCGGGACCTCCGAGGTGAAGACGAGCGCGAAGAGGACGCCGAAGACCGGCGCAGTCGAGAGCAGCGGACTGGTTCGGGCGGCGCCGATTCGGGCCTGGCTGAGGTTGAGCGTGGTCCAGCCGATGAAGAAGTGGACGAGCCCGGCAAGAGCGAACGCCGCCAATCCCCAGAACGGCGCCTCGCCGAGTTCGGAGACGTCCTCGGTTGCGAGCGCGGCGACCGCGAGGATCGCGGCGGCGACGAGCAGCTGGAGGAACGTGGACGGGTAGACACTGCTGAGATCGCGGAGTGCGCGGGCGTTGAGCGCCTGGAAGAGGCCGAACCCCGCTCCCGACAGCGCCGCCCATCCGGCCCCGCTCACGCCTTCGCCGGGGTCTCCGGCGGCGCCGCGGTCGCCGTCCCGCCGAAGAAGAGATCGGTCATCTCCGGGTTGGCGAGCACGTCCTCGGCGCGATCGACCATCAGCACCCGGCCGCTCTCCATGACCACGCCGTGGGTCGCCAGCCGCAGCCCGAAGCGGACGTTCTGCTCGATCACCAGCAGGGTCTTACCCGCCGCGACCATCCGCTGGATCGCCTCGGCGACCACCTTGAGCGCCTTCGGATCGAGCCCGACGGACGGTTCGTCGAGCATCACCAGGGTCGGGTCGAGCATCAGCGACCGCGCGAACTCGACCGAGCGCCGCTGGCCGCCGGAGAGGTTGCCGGCGCGCTCGTCGGCGCGCTCGGCGACCAGCGGGAAGAGCTCCGCGACCTCGTCGTAACGGCGCCTGACGAGGGCCCGGTCGCGGCGCGCGATGTAGGCGCCCATGAGCACGTTCTCGCGCACGCTCAGATTCCCGAACAGGGCATCGGTCTGCGGCACCTGGGAGATGCCGAGCTCGAGGATCTCGGCGGGCGGACGCCCGTGGATCGCGGTCCCCTCGAAGGCGATCGAACCCGCGCTCGGGCGAAGCAGGCCGCTGACCGCGCGCAGCACCGTCGACTTGCCGGCGCCGTTCGGCCCGACGATGCAGGTCACCGACCCGGCGTCGACCTCGAGGTCCACGCCCTGGAGCACGTCGCCGGCGCCGTAGCCGGCGACGACCTCGCGGATCTCGAGCATCTTGCTCATGCGGCGGGGGCCGGCTCGAGCTGGAAGTCGTCGCCGAGGTAGGCGTCGAGAACGCGCGGGTCGCGCTGGATCTCGCTCGGGCCCCCGGTGCAGATGCACGAGCCGCGGGCGAGAACGAGGATCGGGTCGCAGAGTCCGAGCACCAGCGGCATGTTGTGCTCGACGATGAGGAAGGTCTTGCCGCGGGCGTTGAGCTCGCGGATCATCTCCGCCATCCGCGCGATCAGAGTCGGGTTGATGCCGCCCGCCGGCTCGTCGAGGAGGATCAGCTTCGGATCGAGCATCAACACCTGGGCGAGCTCGACCAGCTTGCGCTGGCCGAACGAGAGCGCCTCGGCCGGCTGGTCGCGGTACTCGGCCATGCCGACGAACTCGAGCAGCTCGTCGGCGCGCCGGGCCTCCTCGCCGCTGACGGCGCCGGCGCGGAGCTGGCCCCAGGAGAAGCTGCGCAGCGGGGCGACCACGTTCTCGAGCACGGTCATGTCCGCGAACACGCGGGTGATCTGGAAGGTCCTCCCGATCCCGGCGTACGCGCGCCGCCAGGGCTTCATCGAATCGATTCGCCGGCCGTCGAGCCAGACCTCGCCGGCGTCGGCGGCCATCGTGCCGCCGATCAGGTTGAAGGTCGTCGTCTTGCCCGAGCCGTTCGGGCCGATCAGGCCGGTGATCGTGCCCCGCTCGACCGCGAACGAGCAGCCGTCGACCGCCCGCACGCCCTGGAAGTTCTTCTGCAGGCCCTTGACCTCGAGCAGCGTGCCGCCGCTCGGACCGGCCCGCGCCGGAGCGCCGCCGTTGAGCGCCTTGCGCGCTCCCAGGCGGGCCCCGACCAGGGCCGCCTTGCCGCGCTTGGATCGGCGTTCGAGCAGCTCGCGCACCGAGGGGATGATCCCCTTGGGCAACAGCAGGATCGTCAGCGCCAGCAGGCCGCCGAAGATCAGCAGGCGCGAGTTGCCGCCGCCGAACTGCTGGTTGGCGAGCTCGTTCAGCGGCTCGATGATCGCGGCGCCGAGGACCGGGCCCCAGAGCGTCCCGCGGCCCCCGAGGACGACCGCGAGGATGATCTGGACGCTGATCACGATGTCGAACATCCCGGTCGGGTCGATGAACGCGAGGTAGTAGCCGTAGACGCCGCCGGCCATGCCGAGGAAGACCGCGCTGGCGACGAAGCCGATGATCTTGTAGACGGGCGTGTTGATCCCGATCGTCGCCGCCTTGTCCTCGTCCTCGCGGATCGCGAGCAGCCCGGTGCCGATCTTGGTCCGCCGGATCCACCACGCGAGCAGCAGCGACGCGCCCAGCAGCCCGACCAGCGTGTAGTAGAAGGGCCAGTTCTGGATCTCGATGCTCCAGCGCGGCAGCGGCAGCGTGATCCCGCTGGTCCCGTTGGTGAGCGAGTCCCAGTTGATCGCGACGATCTGGAGGATGAACAGCGCCGCGATCGTGATGATCACGAAGGCGAAGCCCCTGGTCCGCATCGCGATCAGCCCGAGCAGGGCCGCGAACAGCGCCGCGACGACGCCCGCCACGGGCACCCAGACGAACGGGTCGCCGCCGATCTTGGTGGTCGCGATCCCCACCGTGTAGGCGCCGAGCCCGATGAAGGCGCTCTGGCCCGAGGGAGATGTAACCCCCGAACCCCATGATCACGTTGAGCCCCACCGCGCCGATCGCGAGGACCAGCGAGAGGATGATCATGTTCTGGTAGTAGAGGTCGTCCGTGATCAGCGGGTAGGCGACCAGCAGCACCGCGCAGGCGGCGACGATCCCGCGCCAGAGCCGAGTGTTCTCGAGCAGACCCGCCGCACTCACAGCGCAACGTCCTCGCGCAATCGCGTCCCCATCAGCCCCTGCGGGCGGAAGAAGAGGACGAGGAAGATCAGCACGTAGGGCACCGCCGTCGCCCACGAGGCCGAGATGTAGGTCGACGTGTAGACCTCGGCGAGCCCGAGCAGCAGCGCCCCGACCACCGCGCCCTGGAGGCTGCCGAGCCCGCCGAGGACGATGATGCTGAGCACCCGGGCGATCCAGATGTAGTGCGATCCGGGCAGGAACGGATAGAGGACCGAGACCATCGAGCCCGCGGCGCCGACGGTGGCGACGCCGACGGCGAAGGTGAGCGCGCTGACCCCGGTGATGTTGACCCCGACGAGCGCCGCGCCCTGGGTGTTCGACGACGCCGCCCGGATCGCCCTGCCCGGTCCAGGTCTTGGCGAGGAAGAGCCAGAGCAGGGTGAGCACCAGGACCGCGACCGCGCAGGCGAAGACCTGTGCCTTGGGCAGCACGATCCCGGCGATGTCGAACGACTGGTCGAAGTACGACGGCCGTGCCGATCGCGACTGGTTGCCCCAGACCAGGCCCATGATCGCCTCGAGCACGAGCGCGAGCCCGAAGGTGAGGAGCACGGTCGACGAGAGCGGCGCCCCCCGCAGCGGGCGGATCAGGGCCGAGTACATGAGCCAGCCGAGCGCGAACATCGCCGGCGTCGTGATCAGGATCGCCGCCAGCGGGTCGATCCCGAGCTGCTCCCAGATCGTGAAGGCGAGGAAGGCGCCCAGGATCAGGAGGGCCCCGTGGGCGATGTTGATCACCTTCATCACCCCGAAGATCAGCGTCAGCCCCGATGCGAACAGCGCATAGACGCCGCCGATCAGCAACCCGAAGGCCGTCTCCTGGATGAACTCCGTCACCTGCCGTTAACCGCCTCTCCCGACGGCCGCAAGGCCCGCGAGCCCCGCGACCGTCGACGATCTCTCGCGTCCGGCCGTCCTACTGAGCGAGCTGCGGGTCGGACGTCGCCGCATCCGGCGGCAGCACGATCTGGGCCTCGCCATCTTGCCACTGCCCGATCAGGAACTCGCCGATCGGAGCGCCGGTCTCGTCCCACTCGAGCGTCCCGAGGATGGTCTCGACCGAGTTGTCGCGCAGCCAGTCGGCGAGCGCCAGCTGGTCGTCGATGCTGCCGACCCCCTCGACCGTGGCCTGCAGGACCTGGCCCGAGGCGTAGGCGTCGGCGGCGTCCTCGGCCGGCGGCTCGCCGAACTCGTCCTCGAACGCCTGCACGAACTCCTCGTTGCCGGGAGTGGAGGCATCGGGCGTGTGGCTGATCGCGAAGAAGACGCCGTTCGCGTTCTCTACCCCGACGCCGTCGGAGTACTGCTTGCCGAACGACGGCGCGTTCGTCTGGAAGAAGATGGGGGGCTTGAAGCCGACCTTCGCCAGCGAGCGCGAGAAGCCGATCCCGTCGTCGAACTGGGCGCCGTTGGCAACCAGATCCGGGTTCGCGGACTTGACCGCGCTGGCGATGCTGTCGAAGTTCGACGTGCTCGCCGGATAGGTCTCCTCGTAGACGGTCTCGACGCCTCCGGCTTCGAGCTTTGCCTTCATCGCCTCGATCACCGGCAGCGCGAACGGATCGTCGAGCACCGGATAGGCCGCGGTCTGCGGACGTTCGTTCTCGGGCAGGCCGAGGATGTAGTCGACGAACAGGTCGCCCTGGTGATCGGCGGTGGCCTGCTGGGTGAAGAACGGCCCGTACTGGAAGTCGCGTTCGAAGATCTCCGGGGCGCCGCCCGCCGGCTCGATGTAGAGCATGCGGTTGCGCTCCGCCGCGGCCGAGGCCGGCAGGTTGAGCAGCGAGGAGAACGTCCCCAGGAGCAGATCGACCTGGTCCTGCTGGATCAGCGCGTTGTAGTCGGCGACCACGGTGTTCTGATCGCTGGCGTCGTCCTTGATCACGAGCTCGACGTCGCGGCCGAGCAGGCCGTCGCCGTCGTTGACCGTCTGCTCCCAGACCTGGTAGCCCTGCTGGGCGGCCTTGCCCGGCTGCGAGAACTCCCCGGTGAGCGGGAGCGAGACGCCGATCGTGATCGGATCGCTGCTGTCACCGCTGTCGGAGCTGCTGTCGTCGCCGCATGCCGCGACGCCCAGCGGCCGCGATCGCCGCGACCGCGAGAGCGACCAAAAGCCGCCCCCGTCCGGGCTTCCCGTTGCTGATCCTCATCTCTCGCACCTCCCGCGGGCGCCGGCCCTCGCGGGCCGCGGCCGCTCCTCTCTCACTCACCCAGCGCTTCGACTGCGTGGAAGTATTGCAATCGTTTGCTGCAAACGTGTGCAACCTACCCTAGATCGCCGGGCGATGTCAAGCAGGGCGTCGACGCGCCGCGCCGAAGCGGTCGAACGCTCAGCCGCGGGGCGGGCGCGGTCGAGCCGCGGACGACGAGGCTCGGCTCGAGCTGTACCTGCACCGGCTCGGCGTCGGGGTCTCGAAGGCGCTCGAGCAGCAGCTCGGCGGCCCGCTCGCCGATCTCGTACTGGGGCAGGTGGATCGTCGTGAGCGGCGGGTCGAACCAGGCCGCGAACGGCATGTCGTTGTAGCCGACCACCGAGATCTGATCCGGGCACGAGATCCCGCGGGCGGCGAACGCGTCGTAGCACCCGAGCGCCATCAGGTCGTTGGCGGCGAAGATCGCGGTCGCGCCGAGATCGCGATCGAGGAGCTCGTCGCACAGCCGCTGCCCCTCGCTCTCGACGAACGCCTCCGCGGCCAGCACGAGCTCGGGGTCGAACTCGAGCCCGGCCTCGCCGAGCGCCTCCTGGAAGCCCTGCAGGCGCAGATAGCCGGTCGAGAGGTCCTGCGGGCCGGCGATGTGGGCGATCCGCCGGTGCCCGAGCGTGGTCAGGTGATCGACGGCGAGCTTGACGCCGAGCCGGTCGTCGGCGACCACCGACGGCCGCGTGCCGAGCTCGTGGCGGCGATTGACGAGGACGACGGGCAGCTCCGCCATCGGCGACCTCGACCGGAAGGTCGTCGTCGCGGTGCGCCGTCGCGGTGATCAGGCCGTCGACCTGGCGCGCGCGCATCGCCTCGATGTAGGCGCGCTCCCGGTCGGGATCGTTGTCGGTGTTGGCGATCAGCGGCGTGTAGGCCGCCTCCTCGAGGCGATCCTGGATCCCGCGCACGATGCGCGGGAACAGCGGGTTGGTGAGGTCGGGGATCAGCACGCCGACGGTGTAGGAGCGGCTCGTCTTGAGCCCGCGCGCGATCGGGTTCGGCCGGTAGCCGAGCTCGTCGGCCGCGGCGAGCACGCGGCGCGCGGTTTCCTCGTTGACCAGCGGCGCGGGTCTCCTCGTTGATCGCCCTCGAGGCCGTGCCCGGGTGGACTCCGGCGAGCGCGGCCACGTCCTTGAGGGTCGCCCGTTCAGCGCTGCGCCTGGTCGGCATCGGCGGCGCCATTATGACCTCGGCCCCGGCCGGCCCGGCCTCCCCGGGGCGCATGAGCGCGAGCTTGCAAACGTTTGCACGATGCGCGACCCTAGATCCAATCCGACGGGCCGTCAAGTTCGCGACCGCGCCGCCACGGCGGGATGCGCTCAGGCTGGGATCGGCTCCGCCGGCCACGCCCCCGCGCGAGCCGCCGCCGGTCCAGAGGGCGACCGCGACCACGGCGAGGCCGATCACGCCCGCGCTGACCAGCGCGGCCGGAGCGGTGCCCGCGTCCTGGTAGAGGAAGGCGCCGATCGCCGGGCCGATCAGGAGGCCGAGGTCGCCGAGCAGGCGAAAGACGCCGAGCTCGTGGCCGAGCCGCGGCGGGTCCACGCGGTCGGCGACCGCGGCCGCGGCGACGGAGATCCCGGACGAGCCGACCGCGAGCGCGATGATCGAGGCCAGCCAGGTGCCGGTCGTGATCGGCAGCGCCAGGGCGGCGGCGCCGAGCGTCATCACGGTCAACATCGGCAACAGCACGGCCTTGCGCGACCATCGATCCGAGCCGACGCCCGCGAGCCAGGCGCTGACGAAGCGGGCCGCCGTCGCACCGCCGATCGCGAGCCCGATCGCCGAGGCGGAGAGGCCGAGCTCCCCGGCGCCGATCAGCGGGATCAGGGTCTGCGTCAGCCCGGCGATCCCGAAGAAGGTCGCGAAGGGAACCGCGGCGAGCGCGAACAGCTCGAGCCTGCGCGCCGGCTCGACGCCGAGGGCGATCGCGCTCGGGCGCCGGCTCGCGGCGGACCCCGGGCCGGGCGGGCCGGACCCGGCGCGATGCCGAAGCAGGACGCACGCCGCCACGACGGCGACGCCGATCGCGGCCGACATCGACATCGCCAGCCGCCAGTCGGCGAGCGTCGCGAGGAGCCCGCCGATCACGGGGCCGAGCATCTGCCCCGACAGCAACGCCGTGGTATAGAGCGCCATCGATGCTCCGCGACGCTCGGCGGCGGTCGCGGTCGCGAACGCGTACATCCCGGTCGTGTTGGTGATCGCGGTCGCGCAGCCGATCAGCGCCGAGGCCGCGAGCGCGACCCCGAACGAGCCCGCAGCGGCGAACAGCGCCGCGCCGACGGCGAGCCCGACCCCGGACGCCGCCAACGCCGTCGTCGGCTCGATCGCGCCGGCGAGCCGGCCGGCGGGCAGGTCCATCGCCAGGCGGCCGAGGCCGAACGCCGTCGTCAGCAGGCCGATCTCACCCGCGCCGAGGGAGAGGTCGGCCCCGATGTCGGGCAGCAGCGGGATGCGAGAGAAGGAGGCCACCGCGACGGCGAACACGATCGCCCCGACCACGGTCCGGCTCGCCCGGCCGCCCACGGCCGGCGCGGCCGCGGCGAGCCCGGCCATCAGCCCGTGAGCTCGATCGAGAGCTCGCCGATCGGCTGCAGCCGGTACCGGTAGCTGCGGCCCGCCGCGGCGGCGATCGGCGGCACGATCGAGCCGCAGATCACCACCTCCCCGGCGCTGAGCTCGAGCCCGAAGTACCCGAGCAGGTCGGCGACGTGCCGGACCAGGGCGACGATCGGCCCGGTCGCCTCCTGGGGGTCGTCGACCGCCTCGGTGTCCTCCCCGCAGGTCAGCTCGGCCCGCAGGTCCTCCATGGGCGCGAGCGCCGGGTCGGCATACGGGCCGAGCACGACGGCGCGATGGAAGACGTTGCCGGCGAGAACGCGCTCGACGTCCGTCGGCGGCGGGTCGAGGTCGTTGAGCTCGAATGCCGGCGCGAGCCCGTCGATCGCCGCCGCCGCCTCGTCGAGCGAGCCGCCGGGAGCGAGCGGGCGCCCCAGCCGGGCCGCGACCTCGGGCTCCAGCAGCGGGCTCGTCCAGCCGCCGATCGAGCAGCGATCGGGCTGCGCGAGCAACGAGCGGTCGGTGAGGAAGCCGATCAGGGGCGCCGCGGTGCCGAGCGCTTCCCGTGCGGCCGGGGCGCCGAAGCCGAGCTTCCAGCCGAGCGGCCGCTCACCCGCGTCCAGCCGTCTGCGACGCAGCTCCAGCTGCGCCTCGAGCCCGGCGACGACGCGGGGGTCCCGCGCCAGCTCAGCGGTCGCCAGGGAGGTCATACCCCGCCGCGTCGAGCGAGCCGGCCCCGCTCCATCCCCAGAGCAGGAGCACGTCGTCGCCCGAGCTGTTGTCGAAGCCGTGCCAGTGACCGCGCGGGGTGAAGATCACGTCCCCCTCCCCGGCGGGCTCGCGCCCCTCGTCTGTGTAGATCTCGCCCCGGCCGCGGAGGACGACCAGGAACTCGTCGCAGTTGGGATGAGCGTGGCGCTCGTGGCGGGCTCCGGGAGGCAGGACCGTGCGCCCGACGACCAGCTGCGTGCTGCCCGCCGAGCGCTCGTCGATCAGGAACTGGACCTGCATGTTCACCCAGCCCTCGTCCTCGCGCAGCCCCTCCTCGAGCGGGACGTCGTCGATCCGGGCCCGGTACGGCTTCACGCTTCCGCCCCCGCGAGCGCGCGGTAGACCCGGTGGACGACGACGAAGTCCTTGTCCGAGAGCCCGCGACCCCGGCAGGCGTTGAGCAGCTCGTTGCTCGCGGCAGCGGTCGGCAGCGGGACCCCGAGTCGGCGACCGAGGTCGAGCGCCAGGAGCAGATCCTTCTGCTGCAGGTCGACGTCGGCCCACGCCGTCTCCGGCATCCGCCCGTCGAGGATGAACGGGCCCCGGTACCTGAGGACGGGAGAGGAGACGACGCTCGCGAGCATCGCGTCGACCGCCGTCTCCCGATCGACCCCGGCTCGCTCGGCGAGCGCGACGCCCTCACAGAAGCCGATCACCTGGACGACCAGGGCGAGATTGATCGCGACCTTCATCTCGAGGGCCTTGCCGTTGTCGCCCATCCGGCGGACCTTCGGCCCGATCGCCAACAGGACGGGCTCGATCGCCTCGAACGCTGCCTGGTCGCCGCCGGCCATGATCGCGAGCTCGCCCGCCTCCAGGGTTGCCAGGCTCCCCGAGACGGGTGCGTCGAGCATCCTGGCGCCGGCGTCCGCGACGCGGTCGGCGATCGCCGCGCTCGCAGCGGGGGCGATCGTGCTCATGTCGGCCCAGACGGAACCCGGGGCGAGGCCGGCGATCAAGCCGTCGGGGCCGTCCGCGATCTCCTCGACCGCCGCCGTGTCGGTGACCATCGAGAGCACCACGGAGGCGCGCTCGGCGACCTCCCGAGGGCTCGCGGCCGCGCGCATGCCCCGCTCGACGAGGCCGTCGGCCCTGCCCGGGCTGCGGTTCCACCCGGTGACCTCGTAGCCGGCGTCCAGCAATCGTTCGACGACCTTCGACCCCATCGAGCCGAGGCCGACGAAGCCCACCAGCGGCCGCTCGCGCTCGTCCATCCATCTACCTCCGCTCACGCCGCCGAGCGACATGGTGCAATCGATTGCAAGGTGTCGGCAGCTTATCGTCGGGCCGCCGGCGAGCGTTCCGCCGCTAGCGGACGATCAGGTAGGTACCGGCGATCAGCAGGGCAACGCCGAGCAGCCTCGCCGGGGTGATCGCAACCTGCTCGAGCCCGAGGATCCCGAGCCGATCCGCGATCACGGCACCCGTGAGCTGGCCGGTGATCGTCGCCGCGACCACCCCGCCCGCACCGAGCGAGGTGACGGCGACGAGCGAGAGCGTGATCCAGACCGCGCCGCAGAGGCCGCCGAGCCAGTAGTACCAGGGCACGCCCGGCGCCTCGGCGAGGTTCCCCAGCTGGCCCGCGACCAGCGCCACGAGCGCGACCGCGAGCAGCCCGACGGAGAACGAGATCACGGCGGCCGGGAGGCTGCCGGTCGCCCTTGCCATGCCGGCGTTCAGCGCCGGCTGGAGGGCGACGACCCCGCCCGCAAGAGCCATGACCGAAACGGCGAGCCAGCGCTCCATCGCCGGACTGTAACCCGCCGTGGCGCGTGACTGTTGGCGCGCCACCGTGTTCCCGGATCAAGCACACCGATTTCGAGAGAACGATGAATGAGAGCGCTGAGCGGCAGGACGCGACCGTCGGCACGTCGCGGATTTCCTGTGAGGATGAACCCACACGTAGTCCCGTCCGTACTACGGGTAGTGGAAAACGAGCCGATGACGAAGCGACCCAGCCTGCAGCCGCTCGCCAGAGCGGTCCTCCACACGCAGTCGGATGACCGGCTGGTCGCACTTGCGAGGGAGGGCCGCGAGGCCGCGTTTG
Source organism: uncultured Solirubrobacterales bacterium (assembly GCA_963729065.1). Lineage (GTDB taxonomy): Bacteria > Actinomycetota > Thermoleophilia > Solirubrobacterales > 70-9 > WHSW01. The sequence goes on along the minus strand of CAVSMS010000022.1, from coordinate 626,535 downwards.
AGGAGATCGTGCGCCGGTATCGCCCGGCTCTGGTCGCCTTCGCGGCCGCCTACGGGCCCCCGGATGCCGAGGACGTGGTCCAGGAGAGCCTCGTGCGCTCGTGGGGCGCGCTGCGCGACTCGACCGGAGACATGCACTTGAAGGCCTGGCTCTACACGATCGTCCGCAACCGGTCGCTGAACGCGCGCCGCGACAGCCGCGTGCACGAGGAGCTTCCCGACGACCTCGACGGCGTTGCGCAGCCGGCCGAGATCGTCCTCGCGAAGGACGAGCTCGATCGCGCGGTCGAGGCCGTCAACGCTCTGCCTGAGGCCCAGCGGGAGGCGCTCGTGCGCAGCGCCCTGGAGGGCCACACGCACGAGCAGATCGCGGCCGCGATCGGTGCCACTCCCGGCGCCGTGCGCCAGCTGATCTACCGGGCGCGGCTCACCGTGCGCCACGGCGTGGGCGCGCTCATCCCGCTGCCGATCGTCCGAGCGCTCGCGGAGCAGAGCGCCGCGGGCGAGGCGGCCGCGGCCGGTGCCGTGGGCGGGGTCGCCGCCGCCGGCGCCGCGGGCGGCGGGGCTTCGCTGGCCACCAAGGCCGCCATCATCGCCGCCGTCGGGGTGGTCGCGGCCGGCTCCGGGGTGGCGATCCAGCGCGCCAGCCGGGACTCGGGCAACGGCTCGGATCAGCAGCAGACCACCGAGGCGAACGCGACCCCCGAGACGGCGGCGGGCGGCTCGGGCGGGTCCTCGTCCTCCCCGCCGTCGGCGGGTCCGATGCCAGTGACAGCAGCGGCCCGGGCGGCGGCTCGGGCGACGACGGCCGGCGGCGGCTCCGGCTCCGGGTCCGGCGACGATCGCAGCGGGTCCGGGGACGGTCGGTCCGGCGACGACTCGAGCGGCTCGGGATCGGGTGAGCCCGACGCGGGGAGCTCGAGCGGCACCGGGTCCGGCGACGACACCTTGGTCGCCCCCGACAACTCCGGCTCGGGCTCGACGAGTTCGGGCTCCGGCTCCAGTGGCTCCGACTCCGACTCGTCGAACTCCGGCTCCGGATCGACCTCGAGCGGGTCGGGTTCGAGCGGGTCGGGCAGCGGCTCGTCGAACTCCGGTTCCGGGTCGAGCTCGAGCGGGTCCGGGCTCGAGCGGCTCGGGCTCGAGCGGGTCGGGTTCGAGCGGGTCGGGCTCCAGCGGGTCGGGCTCCGACAGCAGCGGCTCGGGCAGCGGGCGATCGAGCTCGAGCCCGGTCGAGCCGGTCGAGCCCGACGACTCGAGCGGCTCCGGCTCCGGGGACGACTCCGACTCCGAGCGGTTCCGGCTCCAGCGGCTCCGGCTCCGACTCCAGCGGCTCGGGCTCCAGCGGCAGCGGCTAGATCGGCCGCGCGCGCACGGATCCCGCGCCGGCTCGGGCGGGCTACTTGGCGGCGAGCCAGTCGGCGCCGACGCCGACGTCGACCGCCAGCGGCGGGTCGAGCTCGTAGGCGCCGACCATCTCGCGGCGGACGATCTCGGCCGCCGCGTCCATCTCTCCCTCGGGGCCCTCGAAGAGGAGCTCGTCGTGGATCTGGAGCACGAGCTCGGTCGCCAGGCCCGCCTCGGCCATCGCCCGGTGGCAGTTGACCATCGCCACCTTGATGATGTCGGCCGCGGTGCCCTGGATCACGGTGTTGACCGCGAGCCGCTCTCCCAGCATGGCGGCGCTGGCGGTTGCCCGAGCGGATCTCCTGGATGTTGCGGCGCCGGCCCATGAGCGTGCGCACGTAGCCCTGCTCGGCGGCGGTCGCAATCGCCTCGTCGATGAAGGCCTTCACGGCCGGGAAGCGCTCGAAGTAGCGGTCGATGTACGCCTGGGCCTCCTCGCGCTCGATGTTGAGCCGGTCGGCGAGCCCGAAGGCCGACAGCCCGTAGGCGATCCCGTAGTTGACCATCTTCGCCTTCGAGCGCTCGGCCGGGGTGATCGCGTCGGGGTCGGCGCCGATGATCCCGGCGGCGGTGGCGCTGTGGACGTCCTCGCCCGAGGCGAAGATCTGGCGCAGGACGTCCTCGCCCGCGACGTGCGCGAGCACCCGGAGCTCGACCTGGTTGTAGTCGCAGGAGAGCAGCCGGTTGCCCGGCCCGGCGACGAAGCAGGCGCGCACCGGGCGTCCGATCTCCGAGCGGATCGGGATGTTCTGCAGGTTCGGGTTCGTGCTCGAGAGGCGCCCGGTCGCCGCGGTCACCTGGTTGAAGGTCGTGTGGATGCGGCTCTCCGCGTCGACGAGCGTGGGCAGCGAGTCGAGGTAGGTGTTCTTGAGCTTGGTCAACTCGCGCCAGCGCTCGACCTCGTCCACGATCGGGTGCTCGTCGCGGAGCTGGCCGAGGACCCGCGCGTCGGTTGAGAACCCGGTCTTGCCGCGCCGCTTCTTGGTCAGCCCCAGCTCGTCGAAGAACACCGTGGCGAGCTGCTGGGGCGAACCGATCGTGAACTCGTGCCCGGCGTGGTCGTAGATCTGGCGCTCGAGCTCGGCGATCTGCTCCTCCATGCCGGCGCCGATCTCGGCCAGCCGCTCCGTGTCGAGCCGCAGGCCGATCCGCTCCATCTCGGCGAGGACCTCGATCAGCGGCATCTCGACCTCGTTCATCACCCGCTCGACCCCGAACTCCTTCAGGCGCGGGCGCTGGCGCTCGGCGAGCTCGCCCGCGAGCCGCGCGTCGACCGCCGGGTCGCCCGCGACGTCGCCCTCCTCCGCGGCGAGGCTGAGCTGGCCCTCCTCGGCGCCGGCGGGCGCCGCGGCGAGCCCCGCGTCGGCGGCGAGCTCGTGCAGGTCGTAGGTGCGACGCGCCGGGTCGATCAGATAGGCGGCGACCATCGTGTCGTGGGCGAGGTCGAGACCCTGTGAGGCGGAGCCAAGCGGAGCCGAGCCGCGCCGCTGTTGAGGCGCTGATTCAGCCGTGAGGCGGCGAGCAGGCTCGCGGGACCGTGGCCGCCGAGGCCCTTGATGTCGTGGCCGACCAGCGGCCTGTCGCGGAGGTCGGCGGCCAGGGCGCCGAGGTCCGCGGCGTCGCCCGCGACGACCCGGTCGCCGTCGCTGGCGGCCCAGCGGCCGGCGCCGATGGCGAGCGAGATCGGGCCATCGGCGAGCTCCCTCGGGGATCCCTCGCTCGCCTCCACCTGGATCGTCTCCTCGACCATCCGCCCCGGGACCACCTCGTCCCACTCCTCGTCGAGGCGCTGGATCACGGCCCGGAGCTCGAACTCGTTCGCCGCATCGCGGAGCTTCGTGCGGTCCGGGGTCGAGCGAAGCGTCTTCGAGACCTCGATCGGCACCTCGATGTCCTCGACCATGGTCGCGAGCTGCTTCGAGATCCTGGCGTCCTCGGCGTGATCGGTGAGGTTCTGCTTGCGCTTGGCGCCCGAGATCTCGTCGACCGAGCCCAGCACGCCCTCGAGGTCGCCGAACTGGTTCAGCAGCTGGGCCGCGGTCTTGTCGCCGATCCCGGGGACGCCGGGGATGTTGTCGGAGGTGTCGCCCTTGAGGCCGATGAAGTCCGTGACCAGCTCCGGCGGGACGCCGTAGCGCTCGATCACCCCGTCGCGGTCGTAGATCTTCGTGTCCGTGACCCCGCGCGAGGTGGTCATCACCCGGATCCCGTCGCGCACCAGCTGGTAGACGTCACGGTCGCCGGAGACGATCATCACCGGGATCTGCGCCTCGCTCGCCTGGCGGGCGAGGGTGGCGATCACGTCGTCGGCCTCATAGCCCTCGACGTCGACGTTGCGGAAGCCGAAGGCCTCGGCGAGCGGCGCGAGCGCCGGCCACTGCTCCTTGAGCAGGTCAGGCCTCGACTTGCGCTGCGACTTGTACTCGGCGTAGACCTTCTCGCGGCCCGACCAGCCCTTGTCCCAGGCGACGATCACCGCCTTCGGCGAGTGGTCGATGAGGATCTTGGCCATCATCGACGCGAACCCGTAGATCGCGTTCGTCGGGCGCCCGTCGGCGGTGGCGATCGACTCGGGCAGCGCGAAGAAGGCTCGGTAGGCGAGCGAGTTCCCGTCGATCAGGAACACCTCTTCCCCCCTGCCGTTTTGGCCCTTCTTCGCCACCCCTCGATCGTATTGCCCTCAACGCCGCCGGAAGGCGCCCGGACGGCTCGACCGGCGGAAAACGCTGGACTATTCAGCGAAATCCGCCAGTCGGCGCCACGGCGGCCGGGTTCGCCCCCCGGCCCGGGCTCAGTCGTCGTTGGTGATCGTGCCTCGGGCCGTGGCGTCCGTGAACTTCAGCGCCGTGGGCCGGGTGAGCCTGAGGTTGAACGTCTCGTTCGGCTCCACGGCCGTGTCGCCCTTGATCGAGATCGGGATCGTCGCCGTCGTCGCGCCCGCCGGGATCGCCAAGGGCAGGTTCGTCGCCTTGACGTAGTCCGTGCCGGCGGTCGCCGTGCCGCCCGAGGTCGTGTAGCGGAGGTTGGTCGCCTGTGAGCTCGCCTTGCTGAGGGTGACCGTGAAGACGAGGTTCCTCGCCCCGGAGTCGCGCTCGACGATCGAGCGATTGGCGATCGTCACCGCCGGCAGGCGGGCGGCGACCGCGGCCTCGGCGTTGACCAGCCCGGTGCCGTCGGCCTGCGGCGGGAACGCGGCGAGATCGGTCGCGGTCGACTTGATCGCGGCCTTCACCTGCGCCGGGGTCGCCGCGGGGTCGCCGTCGAGGACGAGGGCGGCGACGCCGGCGTTGTGCGGCGCGGCCGCCGAGGTGCCGAAGAAGCGGAAGACGCCGCCGGTGAAGGAGCCGAAGAACGTGTTGGCGCCGCCGTCGGTCGCGACCACGTCGGGCTTCTGGATCGTCTTCGGGGTCCCCAGCGGCGGGGCGGGAGTGGTCCCGTTCACCGGCCCGAAGTAGTGGGTGACCGGCCCGCGAGACGAGTACGGCTCCACCGTGGTGCTGTCGTTGAACGGGACCGCGCCGGTGCCGATCGCGCGCTCGGCGCCGTCGTGGCCGTAGACCGCCGGGCCGACGACGTCACCGGCCCGCGAGACCGTGTACTCGGTCGGGACCACGTCCTGCGGCCCGTTCTCGAAGATCATCGTCTTCAGCCGCGGTGTGCCGGTGTCCCCGTTGTTGGGATCGCGCTGGATCAGCAGCCGGACGTCCTGGGCGGCACCGGTGGTGTTCGTCCAGGAGATGAACTCGAACGGCCTGCCGCGTCGCGAGGTTGTCGTCCGCGCTCACCGCGACGCTGGTTGCCGGCAGTCGTCGATCAGGACGGCCGTGAGGTCCGTCGTCACGCCGTTCCAGGGCTGCGCCCACTGCAGGACGAGGTTGAGCCGCCGCCCGTTCGGGACCCGAATCCCATAGGTGGAATCAACCGCGGCTCGCGAGTCGAAGTCCATGCAGTTCTGGAAGCTCGGCGGGAACGGCGCGCACTGCGTGGATCGGAACGCCGGCGCCTCCCAGGTCGCGACGTTGCGACCGCCGGAGATGATGTTGATGTTCGCCGCGTGCGAGACGTAGGTGACCCCGTCCGCGACGACGTCGTCGACGGCGGCCGCAATCGGGCCGTCCTGGAAGAACGGCTCGTTGAAGTAGGTGACGTCGTCGACGATCACGTCGCTGTTCGCGGTGGCGAGGTCGCGGATGTTGTCGGCGAAGCCCAGCTCGCCGGAGCTCGCGGTGGCGAACGCCAGCCGCGCGCCCGGCGCCAGGTCGTGCACGATCTGCGCCATGGCCCGGCCCTCGTCGGCGCCGACGACGGTGTCGTCGAGCACCTGGACGGGGGTGGTGCGGCCGCAGGGGTTGCCGGCACCCGGAAGGTCGCCCGTGGCGACGTCCTGCGCCGCGTGCGGCGTGGCCGCGCGCCGGTCATAGGAGTCGGAGAGGACGCCCACCTTGATCCCGCTGCCGTCGAGGTTGTAGGAGGTGCGCGCCACGTCGGCGCGGAGCTGCGCGTCGCCCTCGGTGGTCGCGGCCCCGTTGCACGCGGGGGCGCGGCCGGCCCCACCGACCATCGGCGAGAGCTCCTCGGCCACCGACCGCACGCGCCCGACCGCCGCCACGGCGCGGAGGTCCTGCGCCGCCACGGCGGCGACGACCGTGCCGTATCGGCGGCTCACGAGCCGGACGTCCCCGCCGGCGCGGCGGATCGCCGCCGCGTCGCCGGCCTGAACGCCGCCCTCGAAGCGCACGTCGACGACCAGCCGCTCGCCGTCACGCAGCAGGGACGCCGGGCCGGACGCGGGCAGCGAGACCGCGTCGGCCTGAGCGCCCGGCGAGGACGAGGCCACCGACGGCCGGGCGACCTCGGCGAGGCGCGGCGTGAGCGGACCGTCCGGCGCGGCCGGGGCCAGCGACGCTCCGCCGGGCGACCCGGTCGCCGACGCGGCGGTGGTCGCGATGGCGGCGACGGCGATCGTCGCCAATGCGCCCACGGAAAACGACGCCTTGCTGCTTGCCCTCAAGTCCAGACCTCCGAATGGTGTGTTTTCGCGCACACCCGACCCTGCGCCGGGCGACCCCGCGCCAACCCTAAGCGCGCGGGCGCGAATGTCAACATCCGAGATTCGTCCGCCGTGGCCCGACGGCGCGTGAAACGGCCCCGCATACAATCGAGCGCCGCATGCCCAGCGTCTCCGCCCAGTTCTCGGTCACCGTGCGCGTCGAGCTCGACGCGCGCCAGGAGCCCCTGGGCAAGCTGACGGCGAGCATCGCGGAGGCCGGCGGCGCGCTGCAGGGCGTGGACCTCGTGCCGGGGGCCGGTGGCGAGGGCAAGCGGGTGCGCGAGTTCACGATCGACGCCCGCGACCAGGCCCATTGGGAGGAGATCCTCCGGGCGATCGGATCGACGCGGGGAGCTCGGGTCCTCGACTACGTCGACCGGACGCTGGCGATGCACCGCGGCGGCAAGATCGAGCAGCACAACAAGCATCCGCTGAAGACCCGCGACGACCTCTCGATGGCCTACACGCCGGGCGTCGCCCGGGTGTGCATGGAGATCGCCGCCGACCGCAACAAGGCCTTCGACTTCACGATCAAGAAGAACACCGTCGCGGTCGTCTCCGACGGGTCCGCCGTGCTCGGCCTCGGCGACATCGGCCCGGAGGCCGCGATGCCCGTGATGGAGGGCAAGGCGATGCTGTTCAAGGAGTTCGCCGACATCGACGCCTTCCCGATCTGCCTCGACACCAACGATCCGGACCGGATCGTCGATGCCGTGAAGCTGCTCGCCCCGACCTTCGGCGGCATCAACCTCGAGGACATCTCGGCGCCGCGGTGCTTCGAGATCGAGGACCGGCTGAAGGAGGAGATCGACATCCCCGTCTTCCACGACGACCAGCACGGGACCGCGATCGTGACCATGGCGGCGCTGTTCAACGCGCTGAAGATCGTCGGCAAGCCGATCGACGAGCTGCGGGTGCTGATGCTCGGTCTCGGCGCCGCCGGGGTCGCGGTGACGAAGATGATGCTCGCCTCCGGGCTCACGGACATCATCGGCTGCGATCGCAGGGGCGCCCTCTCGACCACCCGCGACGACTACGACGAGATGACCGAGATCAAGCGCTGGTACTCGGAGAACTCGAACCCCCAGCACCTGCTGGGCACTCCGGCGGACGTGATCGACGGCATCGACCTGTTCGTCGGCCTCTCCGGGCCCGGCCTCATCGGGCCCGAGGACCTCGAGCGGATGGCCGACGACGCGATCGTCTTCGCGATGGCCAACCCGACGCCCGAGGTGATGCCCGAGGACGCGGAGCCCTACGTGCGCATCATGGCCACCGGCCGCTCGGACTACCCGAACCAGATCAACAACGTGCTCGCCTTCCCCGGGGTCTTCCGCGGCGCGCTCGACGCCGGCGCCCCGCGGATCACCGAGGAGATGAAGCTCGCGGCGGCCAAGGGGATCGCCGAGGTCGTCGCCGACGAGGACCTCTCCGAGGACTACATCATCCCCTCGGTCTTCGACCGGGATGTCGCCCCGGCGGTGGCCAAGGCGGTCGTCGAGGAGGCGCGCCGCGCCGGCATCGCCCGGGTCTCCGAGGAGACCGGCACCTTCTCGACGATCGAGTAGGCGCCGCGGCGCAGGGGTAGGTGGGGTCCGATGCGCGTTCTCGTCACCGGAGCCACCGGGATGATCGGCTCGGCCGTCTGCGATGCGCTGCTCGCCCGCGGCGAGGAGGTCGCGGGCCTCAGCCGCGACCCTGCGCGGGCCAGGCAAACCAACCCGACCGTCTCCTGGCACGCCTGGGACGCGGCCAACGAGCGCCCGCCGGAGGCCGCCTTCGAGGGCATCGACGCGGTCGTCAACCTGATCGGCGAGAACATCAACCAGCGGCTCACCGACGAGGCGAAGGAGCGGATCCGTGCCAGCCGCGGACGGGCGACGAAGAACCTCGTCGACGGCATGTCCGCCGCCGAGCCGACCCCGCGGACGCTGGTGAGCCAGGCGGCGACCGGCTACTACGGCGACCGCGGGGCGGCGATCGTCGACGAGTCGACGCCGCCGGCCGAGGGCTTTCTGCCGCAGATCGTGGTCGAGTGGGAGAACGAGGCCCTGAAGGCGGAGCGGGCCGGCGTCAGGGTCGTGGTCTTCCGCACCGGGCTGCTGCTCGACCCCGACGGCGGCCTGCTCAAGCAGCTGCTGCTCCCCTTCCGCCTCGGCCTGGGCGGCCCGCTCGCCGGGGGTGAGCAGTACATGCCCTGGATCCACCGCGACGACGAGGTCGGCCTGATCCTCTGGGCGCTCGACAACAACGAGGTCACGGGGGTCTTGAACGCGACCGCCCCCAATCCGGTGACCAACCGCGAGTTCTCGAAGGCGCTCGGCCGGGCGCTTCACCGTCCGTCGGTGGTCCCGGCGCCGAAGCTGGCGGTGGTCGCCCTGCGGGGCGAGGAGATGGCCGAGGAGATCGTCGGCAGCTACCGGGTGATGCCGCGACGGGCGCTCGACCTCGGCTACCGGTTCCGCTTCCCCGAGCTCGAGCCGGCGCTTCGCGACCTGCTCGGCTAGCGGGCGCTCGGGCGCGCCGACGGCGCGGGCGATGTATCCGTAGTAGCGCGGCCACAGCGAGTCGTCGGGGTCGCCCCAGAAGCCGAAGCCCGGGTGGGCGGCGGCGTAGGCGGCGGCACGGTCGCGCATGATCGCGATCACCTGGGCCGGGGACTTGCCCGCGCACGGCGCCGGACCCGAGCCGACCTCGCCCATGCAGAGGGCGACGAGCCCTGTGACGTGGGCCGCCGCCGGGCTCGTCCCCGAGCCCACGTAGTAGAACGGGGGCCGGTTCCAGGTCGAGTTGATGCAGTCACCGGGCGCGGCGATCGTGTGGAAGTCACCGTGGCCATCCGAGGCGAAGTTCGAGAACGTCGACTTGCCGTCGTCGCTGCCGTACGGGGTGCAGGTCGGGCTCGTCAGCGCTCCCGGCCTGCCATCGAAGTCCGAGACCGAGGTCACCGCGAGCACCTCGGGATAGGCGGCAGGCGCGTATGCGTAGGTGGGATCGTTGTCGAAGTACTGGCTGTCGTTGCCGGCGGCGGCTACGTAGCTGACCCCGGCGGCGGTCGAGTTGCAGATCGCCTTGTGCAGCGGCGAGGTCGTGGTCGCGCAGGGCTGCGTCGGGTCGATCGACTCGATCACGGTCAGGCTCATGTTCGCGACGTCGATGTTGCGCCGCACGTGGTTCGCGGTGACCCAATCGATGCCGCAGATGATGTCGACGACGCTGCCGACGCCGGCGTCGCCGAGCACCCGGACGGCGAACACCTTCGTCCCCGGAGCCACACCGACCACGCCGGCTCCGTTGTTGAGCGCTCCGATCGTCCCGGCCATGTGGGTGCCGTGGCCGTTGCCGTCCTGCGGCGGCGTGCCGAGGTCGTAGCAGTCGGTGCCGCCAACGGCGTTGAGGTCCGGATGGCTGACCTTGATCCCGGTGTCGAGCACGGCGACGTTGGAGGTGCTCGCCTCCCGGGCCTTGGTCGGCGGCGCGGCCCGGATGCGGCGCACGCCGGTCGGGGGGCGCGGCTCGCCCGGGGCCAGGGGGACGATGCCGGCCGCCTCCGCCACCGCGTCCTCGGCGACGAAGGCGACGTCGGGGTCCGCGCGCACGGTCTCGAGTTGGTCGGCGCTGAGCTCCGCCGCGTATCCCTCGAGCGCCGCCCGATAGCGATAGTCGACGTCGAATCCGAGGCGCTTTGCCTGCGAGGAGGTCTCGGCGCCGGGGTGGGCGATCCCGTCGCGGTAGACGACGATGTAGGTGCCTTCGGCGGGAGCCTCGTCGGCCGCGGAGAACGGCGCCGTGGCGCCGAGAGCGACGAGCGCGACGGCGACCGCGAACGACCAGAGTCCCTTCCGGCGTTGCACCCGACCGATCCTAGTCGCGGGGGGTCTCAACCTGTTCGGGGGGCGGCGGAGCCGGGGGCAGGGCGTGGGCGAGGAAGCCGTAGTAGCGCGGGAAGAGCGGGTCGTCGGGGTCGCCCCAGAAGCCGAACCCGGGATGGGCGGCCGCGTAGGCCGCGGCGTGCTTGCGCATCAGCGTGATCACCTGGGCCGGGGTCCTGCCGGCGCAGCGGCCTGGGCCGGAGCCGGCCTCTCCCGAGACAGAGAGCGACGAGGCCGGCGACGTGCGGGCTGGAGGTGCTGGTCCCCGAGGCCACGTGGTAGAAGGGCGGCCGGTTCCAGGTCGACTTGATGCAATCGCCGGGCGCGGCGATCGTGTGGAACTCACCGCGGCCGACGGCGGAGAAGTTCGAGAACGGCGCATAGGCGTCATCGCTGCCGGAGGCCGCGCAGGTCGGGCGTGGTCAGCGCCCCCGGCCGTCCGTCGAAGTCGGAGACCCCGGTCACCGTGAGCACCTCGGGGTAGGCGGCGGGCGCGTAGACGTAGCTCGGGTCGTCCAGGTAGGAGCCGTCGTTGCCGGCGGCGACCACGTAGTTGACCCCGGCGGCGGTCGAGTTGCAGATCGCCTTGTGCAGCGGCGACGTGGTCGTCGCGCACGGCTGCGTGGGGTCGATCGACTCGATCACGGCTCATGCTCATGTTCGCGACGTCGATGTTCCGCGACGCGTGATTGGCCGTGACCCAGTCGACCCCGCAGATGATCTCCGCCGACGCTGCCGAAACCATCGTCGCCGAGCACCTTGACCGCGAAGAGCCTGGTTCCGGGCGCCACCCCGACGACCCCGGAGCCGTCGTTGAGCGCTCCGATCGTCCCCGCGATGTGGGTCCCGTGGCCGTAGATGTCCGACGGCGTCGTCCCGGGGTCGATGCAGTCGGTGCCGGCGGCCGCGTTCAGGTCCGGGTGGCGGAGCATGATGCCCGTGTCGAGCACCGCGACGTTCGAGGAGCTTGCCTCGCGGGTCGTGGTCGCGGTCGCGGCGCGCACCCGGCGGATGCCGGTCGGGGGTCGCGGCTCGCCGGGCGCCAGCGGGACGGTGCCGGCCACCTGGGCCGTCGCGTCCTCGGCGACGAAGGCGACCGCGGGGTCGTCGCGCACGGCGCCGAGCTGCTCGGCGTCGAGGCGAGCCGCGTAGCCGTCGAGGGCCGCGGTGTAGCGATAGTCGGCGTCGAAGCCGAGTCGGCGCTCCGCGGCCGCCGTCTCGGCCCCGGGCTTCGCGATCCTGTCGCGGTAGACGACGATGTAGCGGCCCGCGGATCCGCCCGCGGCCGGCGCCGCGGCGGGCAGCGCAGCGACGAGGGCGACGACGAGCACCAACGACCAGACTCCCTTCCGGCGTTGCACCCGGCCGATGCTACTGGCCGCCCGAGACCTCGGCCACGGGTCGTGTCCGGCCCCCATCGAGCCGGTAGCCGGTGAGACGGTCGAGCGTCGTCTCTCCCAGATCGTCGATCGAGTACGTCCCCAGCACCGAGTCACGGTCCGCGGTGTCGAAGAAGGCGTCGATCACCGATGCGCGGTCGACGGGGTCCGAGGCGCGGTCGATCGAGTCCAGGACGAGGGCCATCGCCTCGTAGCCGTAGGCGGCGTAGCGGCCGGGCGCCCGCCCGTACTCGGCCCGGAAGCGGCGCGCGAAGTCGCGGCCTGCGGGCGGCAATTGGGTTGGGTCGAGGGCGGCGGAGGTCGCGTAATCCGCCCGCGACCCCGCGGCCGGCGGCAGCCCGGCGTCCGAGACCATGATCTCGCCGTCGAAGCTCGGAGAGAGCACCCGCGACTCGGCGTCGGGTGCGCCGGCATAGAAGACGAGCTCGATGTCCGCGGCATCCCGGACGTGCGGTCCGAACGCGCTCCGGAACTCCTCCTCCATCGTCTTCCCGAAAGCGGAGCCGTCCTCGGTGGCCACCGCGGCGTCGCCGACCAGCCGACGCGCCCACTGCGCCGCCGCCCGCGCCTGCACGGTGTCGCTCGGGATCACGCGGCCGAAGGTGCGCTCGACACCCGGCTGGGTCTCCGGCAGCTCGTCGTCGCCCGGGAAGTCCTCGACCAGGTCCACGGCCGAGCTCGCCGGCGAGACCTGGAGCAGCCGGGCCCCGTTTGTGATCGGCAGCGAGGCGCGGGTGGCGCCGGACTCGAAGTCGCCGATATAGGCGATCGCCGTCGAGTCCTCGGTCGCCGTGCGGGCGTTGGCCCCGGCACGGGCCGGGGTCCAGCGGGCTCGGGCGCCCGCGCCGCCCGCGGTGTCGTCGAGGTACTCGGCCTGGACCTCTACCCCGCCCGCCTGGCCGTCGGCGTCGGCGAGCGCGAGCCGGGCGCCGTCGGCCGCGTCGCGCCCGTCAACCCCGGACGGTCCCCGCAAGGGCAGGCTGACGTAGACCGTCAGGGTCGAGTCCCCGCTCGGCTCCGGCTCGCCGCCGCAGCTCGCGAGGGCCAGCCCCGCGAGCAGCGCGGCGCTAACCCAGGAACGCTTCCGCAAAGGAGAATTCCTCGGGCGTCACCGTGCGCAGCTCGACGACCGCATCGGCCAGCGGCACGAGCTCGACCCGCGCGCCGCGGAGCGCCGGCATCATCCCCCAGCGCCCGTCGTGCGCGGCGTCGATCGCCGCGACCCCGAAGCGCGTGGCGAGCACGCGGTCGTAGGCGGTCGGCGTGCCGCCGCGCTGGATGTGGCCGAGGACCACGGCGCGGGTCTCATAGCCGGTCCGCTTCTCGATCTCCTGCTCGAGGCGCTGGCCGATGCCGCCCAGCCGCTCGTGGCCGAACTCGTCGGTCTGGCCGCCGGCGAGCTCCAGCGAGCCCTCCTGCGGCACCGCGCCCTCGGCCGCGACGACGATCGAGAAGAATCGCCCGCGCGAGTGGCGGCGGCGGATCAGGCCGCAGACCGCCTCGATGTCGAACGGCTGCTCGGGGATCAGGATCACGTCGGCGCCGCCGGCGATCCCGGAGTAGAGCGCGATCCAGCCCGCGTGGCGGCCCATGACCTCCACCACCATCACCCGGTGATGGGACTCGGCCGTGGTGTGCAGGCGGTCGATCGCCTCCGTCGCGACCTGGAGCGCGGTGTCGAAGCCGAAGGTGACGTCGGTGGCGCCGATGTCGTTGTCGATCGTCTTCGGCACGCCGACGACGTTGAGGCCGTGCTCGGCGTGCAACCGGTTGGCGGCGCCGAGCGTGTCCTCGCCGCCGATCGCGATCAGGCCGTCGAGGCCCAGGGAGGCCATGTTCTCGGCGATCAGGCGCGGGCCGTCGTCGCGCTTGAACGGGTTGGTGCGCGAGGTGCCGAGGATCGTTCCGCCGCGCGGCAGGATGCCGCGGGTCGACTCGACCGTCAGCGGCTCGTGGTCGTCGGTGAGCGGCCCGCGCCAGCCGTCGCGAAAGCCGACGATCTCGTGCCCGTGGAGACCGATCCCCTTGCGCACGATCGCGCGGATGACGGCGTTGAGTCCGGGGCAGTCGCCGCCTCCCGTGAGCACTCCGAATCGCACGCGGCCAAGATACCCGCCGCCCGCGCCCTCACCCGTCCTCAGTCGGCCAGCGCCTCCCTGTGGACGGTGAAGAAGTCGGCCGCGAGCCGCTCGGGGTCGGGGGCGCCGACCAGCTCGGCATAGGCGAGCTCGGCGCCCGTGAAGCCGGTCGCGGCCCAGAGCTCGCCGCCGCCCTGGTCCTGCCACGGTGCGACGTACACGTAGGGCTCGGGATGGTGCTCGTCGCCCGGTGAGACGCCGTAGGTCGCCCGGCGGCCGAGCGCCTCGGGGCCGGACTCGAACGCGACGTCGAAATGCTCGGGCCAGAGGTTGATGTCGGACGAGCGGTCGGCGGGCGCGGTCGTGTCGCGCAGCGCCTCCAGCGCGGCCGTGGCGAACGCGTAGAGCTCGCCCAGCACGCGGGCGGACTCGGGGTCGACCTCCAACGGGCTCGCGTCGCTGGGCGCCCCGTCCGGGAACAGGTCGGCACCCACGAACGCCGCGGCTGCGGCGATCGAGCTCAGCGTCTGGCGGCGCTCGGCGCCGTCGTCCGCGACGACGATCTCGCCGTCGTCGACGCGGACCACGAGCGCCCGGCCGTCGTGGGAGAACGGCGGGGTGCCGAAGCCGCCCGGCGTCGGCGTGAGCGCGATCTCGTTGTGCGGCTTGCGAGCCGGGGCGACGATCTCCTCGGCGACGCGGTGGAGCGCCTCGCGGGTGCGGACGAAGGCCGCGGGCAGGGGAGCGAGGCCCATCTACTCAGGCGCGAATGAAGTCCAGCAGCGGCTTCGCCCAGCGGTCGAGGACCCCGTTGAAGAGGATGAACAGGAAGATCAGCGCCGCGACGGTCCCGCCGAGCGAGAACGCGTAGGCGACGATCAGGGCGATCAGGCCGACGACCGTGAACACGAGCAGTCGCACGCGCGGCAATCTACCCGTTTCGCGGCCCCGTCGGGGCCGAATCGGACGCCGTATCGGCGACCGCGCCGGGTCAGGGGGTCATCGCGGTTCGGGCGGCCGCGATGAACTCGCTGACCGCGGCGGCCGCCCCGGCGGGCCCGGCGGACTCGTCCACCGCGCGCACGAGCCGCGTGCCGACGATCACGCCGTCGGCAATCGCGCCGACCGCGGCGGCCTGCTCGGGGGTGCCGATCCCGAATCCGACCGCGACCGGGACCGGCGAATCGTCCTTGGTCGCCGCGACGAGCGCGCCCAGCGCCTCGGGCAGCTGTTCGCGCTCGCCGGTGGTCCGGGTGTCGGAGACCAGGTAGACGAAGCCCTCGGCCTCGGCGCAGATCCGCGCCCGGCGCTCGGGTGGGGTGGTCGGCGCGACCAGCGGGATCAATGCCAGCCCCGCCCCGCGCAGCGCGGCTGCGATCTCCGCCCCCTCCTCGAGGGTCAGGTCGGGGACGATCGCCCCGGCGGCCCCGGCGTCGGCGAGTCGCCGGGCGAACTCCGCCGGGCCGCGCGCGAGGATCATGTTCGCGTAGGCCATCGGCACCACCGGGACGCGGTCGGCGATCCGCTCGCAGTCGGCGAGCACCGAGTCGAGCGTCGCCCCGGCGGCGAGCGCCCTGGTGCCGGCGGTGTGGATCACGGGGCCGTCGGCGAGCGGGTCCGAGTAGGGAACCCCGAGCTCGACCAGGTCGGCGCCCGCGTCGGCGTACGCCTCGGCGACCGCCGCCGAGGTCTCGCGGTCGGGGAAGCCGCCCATCATGTACGGCATCAGCGCGGCGCGGCCGTCGGCCTTCGCCGCGGCGAACGCCGCCGCGATGCGTTCAGCCATCGCCGAGGCGCTCGACGACCTCGGCCAGGTCCTTGTCGCCTCGGCCGCTGAGGGTCAAGACGTCATAGCCCTCGCCGTCACCCGGGTTCTCCAGCAGCCAGGCGATCGCGTGGCTTGGCTCCAGCGCCGGGATGATCCCCTCGAGGCGCGCGAGCTCGCCGAAGGCCGCGAGCGCCTCGGCGTCGGTGACCGCGAGGTAGCGGACCCGGCCGCTGTCGCGAAGGTGGGCGTGCTGGGGGCCGACGCCGGGGTAGTCGAGCCCGGCGGAGACCGAGTGCGCCTCGAGGATCTGCCCCTCGTCGTCGGCGAGCACCGAGGAGAGCGCCCCGTGCAGGACGCCGGTCCGCCCGGCGGTCAGCGAGGCGCCGTGGCGGCCGCTCTCCAGCCCCTCTCCCCCGGCCTCGACCCCGATCAGCTCGACGTCGTCGTCGAGGAAGGGCACGAAGGTGCCGATCGAGTTCGAGCCGCCGCCGACGCACGCGATCACACGCGCCGGCAGCCTGCCCTCGGCGGCCAGGGCCTGCTCGCGCGCCTCGTCGCCGATCACCCGCTGCAGGTCGCGGACGAGCGCCGGGTACGGCGCCGGGCCGACGGCGGAGCCGATGATGTAGTGGGTCGTGGCGACGTTGGTCACCCAGTCGCGGATCGCGGCGCTGACCGCCTCCTTCAGCGTCCGCGCCCCCGCCTCGACCGGCGCCACCTCGGCGCCCAGGAGCCGCATGCGCTCGACGTTCGGCGCCTGGCGCCGCATGTCCTCGGTGCCCATGTAGACGACGCATTCGAGGCCCAGCAGCGCGCACGCGGTCGCCGAGGCCACCCCGTGCTGGCCGGCGCCCGTCTCGGCGATCACCCGGCGCTTGCCCATCCGCTTGGCGAGCAGCGCCTGACCGACCGCGTTGTTGATCTTGTGGGCGCCGGTGTGGGCGAGGTCCTCGCGCTTGAGATAGACCCGTCGCCCGACGCGCTCCGAGAGCCGGTCGGCGGCGTAGAGCGGGGTCGGGCGGCCGACGAAGTCGCGCAGCAGGCGCGCCAGGTCGTCGCCGAACACGGCGTCGTCGCGCGCCTCGCCCCAGGCGAGGGTGAGCTCGTCGAGGGCCGCGACCAGGACCTCGGGCACGAAGCGGCCGCCGTAGGGGCCGAAGCGCTCGTCGACCGCGCTCGTGCTCACGACGGACTCCGGCTCACGTCGTGGCCTCGGTGGCCGGCTCGCGCACCCCGGCGGCTCGCGCGAAGGCCGCCATCAGCGTGTAGTCCTTGACGCCGGGGCTCGACTCGACCCCGCTCGCGACGTCGACCGCGTCCGGGCGGGCGAGCTCGATCGCGCCGGCGACGTTGTCGGGGTCGAGCCCGCCGGCGAGGATCATCGGCACCTGCGAGCGCCGGCCGCCGAGCAGCTCCCAGTCGAAGCTCTCCCCGGTGCCGCCGGGGGCCCCCGGACGGTGCGCGTCGAAGAGGTGATAGTCGGTGCGAAAGGCCTCCGCTGCCTGGATGTCGGCCGAGCTGCGCACCCGCAGAGCCTTGATCACCTTGCAACCCGTGCGCCGCGCCGCCTCCCGGCAGAAGGACGGCCCCTCGTCGCCGTGCAGCTGGATCATCGCCAGCTGCTCGTCCTCGGCCGCGGTCGCGATCTCGGCGAGGGTCGGGTTGACGAAGACGCCGACGATCACCACCTGCCGCCGAAGCTCGGAGCTGATCTCCTGCGCGGTCGCCGGGTCGCAGCGCCGCGGGCTGAGCGCGAAGTGGTTGAGGCCGACCGCCCAGGCGCCCAGCCGGACCGCCTCGCGCGCGTCCTCGATCCTCGTGATCCCGCAGAACTTGACCCTCATCGCGACACGATGGTAGAGCCGCCCGGCGCGCCCGGCGCGGAGTAGCGTAGGGGCGGATGGCGCAGAGCGGAGCAGCGGGGGTCGCGGTCGCGGACGAGGCCCTCGAGGCCGAGGTGCAGCGCATCGGCCGCGAGCTCGCCGAAGCCTTCCCGGCGGCGGCCCGCCATCCGGTGCGCTCGCTCGACAAGCGCGCGATGCAGCTGACCACCGAGGACGCCCGCCTCGGCGCGGCGATCTTCCGCCTCGTCGACGTCACCCCCGCCTGCCGCTCCCTCGACGACCTGGCGACCCACCTCGTCGGCTACCTCGAGGACGTGCCCGAGCGACCGCCGTCGCTGGATGTCGCGATGAAGATGGCCGGCAACGCGGCCGGGCGCAAGGCGCTCGGCGCGGCCACGGCCGCCGGCGTGCGGCACATGGCGCACCGGTTCATCGTCGGCGAGTCGCCGCAGGCGGCCCTGGGCACGATCGGCGAGCTCTGGCGGGGCGGGATCGCGACCTCGGTCGACCTGCTCGGCGAGGCGACCGTGACCGCCCCGGAGGCCGACCGCTACGCGCAGCGCTGCGACGAGGCGCTGGTGGAGGTCTCCCGCGCCGCCGCGCGGTGGCCCGAGCGGCCGTGGCTCGAGCGCGACTCGGTCGGGGGTGATCCCGCGCGTCAACCTCTCGGTCAAGGTGACCGCTCTGACCCCCCTGATGCGCCCCGAGGCGCCCGAGCTGGGCCGCGACGACGCCGCGACCCGCATGCGCCCGCTGCTGCGCCGCGCGCGCGACCTCGGCGCGCATCTCCACGTCGACATGGAGTCGGTCGACGCGCTCGAGACCACCATGGAGCTGATCCTCGGCCTGCTCGCCGAGGAGGAGTTCGCCCGTGGCCCGTCGGCCGGGATCGTGCTCCAGGCCTACCTGCGCGACTCGCCGGCGCACCTCGACCGGCTGCTCGAGTGGTCGCAGACGACCGATCGCGACTCCCCCCTGGTCATCCGCCTCGTCAAGGGCGCCTACTGGGACCACGAGGTCGTCGAGGCGCGCCAGCACGGCTGGCGCCCGCCCGTGTTCGAGCTCAAGGCCGATTGCGACCGCAACTTCGAGGCGCTGACCCGCCGCCTGCTCGACGCGCGGCCGCTGATCCGGGTCAAGGTCGGCTCGCACAACCTGCGGTCGGTCGCCCACGCGATCGCCTACAACCGCCTCAGCGGCGGCAGCGACGCCGACCTCGAGCTCCAGGTCCTCCGCGGCCTCGGCGACGACCTCGCCGAGGCGCTGCGCGCCGACCGCTTGCGGGTGCGGTCCTACTGCCCGGTCGGCGACCTCGTCGCGGGGATGGCCTACCTCGTGCGCCGGCTGCTCGAGAACACCTCGAACGACTCCTTCCTCAGCTCGCACGCCCGCGGCGCGCCGCTCGAGGAGCTGCTCGCCGCGCCGTGAGGCGGAGGAAGCGGAGCCGAGCCGCGCCGCTGTTGAGGCGCCTGATTTCGCGAACGAGCCGATCCTGGAGCTCCGGCGATCCGACGCTCGCGCGGGCCTGGTCGAGGCGCTCGCCGAGCTCGACGGGCGGCTGCCGCTCGACGTGCCGGTCCTGATCGGCGGTGACGCGGGCGCGCGAGACGGGATCGAGTCCACCGACCCCGGCGATCCGCGGCGGCTCGTCGCGCGCGCCGGAGCCGGCACCGCCGCCGACGCCGAGCGCGCGGTCGAGGCGGCGCAGCGGGGCGCCCGCGCCTGGGGCTCGCGGCCGGCGGCCGAGCGGGCCGAGGTCCTGAGCGCCGCGGCCGGAATCCTGCGGGCCCGCCGGCCAGAGCTCGCCGCCCTCGAGGTGCGGGAGTGCGCGAAGCCCTGGCCGGAGGCCGACGCGGACGTGTGCGAGGCGATCGACTTCCTCACCTACTACGCCCAACGGGCGGTGGAGCTCGAGCGCGGCGAGGAGCTGGTCCAGGTCCCGGGCGAGCGCAACACGATGCGCCGCGTGGCGCGCGGGGTCGCGGCGGTGATCGCGCCCTGGAACTTCCCGCTCGCGATCCCGACCGGGATGACCTCGGCGGCGCTCGCCGCCGGCAACGCCGTGGTGCTGAAGCCGGCCGAGCAGTCGCCCGCCTGCTCCCTGATGCTGGTGGAGGCGCTGCATGCGGCCGGCGTCCCCGCGGACGCGCTCGGGCTGCTGCCCGGCTACGGCGAGGCCGGTGCCGCGCTGGTCCGCGACCCGCGGGTGCACCTGATCGCCTTCACCGGCTCGAGCGCGGTCGGGCTCGAGATCATCCGGGCCGCCGCCGAGACGCCCGACGGGCAGGGGCACGTGAAGCGGGTGATCTCCGAGATGGGCGGCAAGAACTGCCTCATCGTCGACTCCGACGCCGACCTCGACGACGCGATCCCCGGGATCGTCGCCTCCGCCTTCGGCTACGCGGGGCAGAAGTGCTCGGCGACCGCGAGGGTGCTCGCCCACGAGGCGATCGCCGAGCAGCTGGTCGAGCGGCTTGCCGGGGCGGCCGAGACGCTGGTCGTCGGCCAGGCCGAGAGCTTCGCCACCGACGTGCCGCCGGTGATCGAGCGCGAGGCGCAAGGAGCGGATCGACGGCTACCGCGAGCTGGCCGCGCGCGAGGGCGAGCTGGTCACCGCCGCGCGCGAGCTGCCCGCCGATGGCTGGTTCTGCCCGCCCGCGATCGCGACCGGGCTCGAGCCCGGCTCGGCCCTGCTGCGCGAGGAGGTCTTCGGCCCGCTCCTCACCGTCGAGGCGGTCGACGGGATCGAGCGGGCGCTGGAGGTCGTCGACGCGCTGCCGTTCGCGCTCACCGGCGGGCTCTACTCGCGCAACCCGCGGACGATCGAGACCGTCAGCGAGCGCTCGCCGGTCGGCAACCTCTACGTCAACCGCGAGACCACCGGCGCGATGGTCGGCCGCCAGCCGTTCGGGGGCAACCGCCGCTCGGGGGTCGGCTCCCAGGCCGGCGGCCCCGACTACCTCCTGCAGTTCACCGAGCCCCGCGTGGTGAGCGAGAACACGATGCGCCACGGCCTCGAGACCGAGGCCGGCTGATCCGCCGGCCGACCCCGGACGCAGGACGGCCCCGCGGGGGCGGGGCCGCCTGCTCGGAGGGTCCTGGGAGAGGACTCGTGTGTTATCCGCGTGCTTGCGCGGGCCTTTCTGAGAGGGTCACGGTGACCGTGTGCTCGTCGTTGCCTCGGAGCACGGTCAGCTCGATCTCGTCGCCGGGCTTCTTGGCGTCGACCGCGGCGATCACGTCATCCATGCCGGCGACGTCCTGGCCGTCGACGGCGGTGATCACGTCGCCGCCGGCGCCGACCTGCTGGCCGTCGACCGACATCTGCGCGTTGCCGGCCTCGATTCCGGCGTCGTCGGCCGGGCTGTCAGGGACCACGGACTCCACCAGGGCGCCATGGTCGACGTCGAGGTTGAGCACCTGGGCGATGTCCGGCGTGAGGTCGGCGCCGCTGATCCCCATGTAGGCGTGCTCGACCGAGCCGTGGTCGATCAGCTGCTGGGCGACCTCCTGGGCGGTGTCGATCGGGACCGCGAAGCCGATCCCGACGTTGCCCTCGGACTGGCCGCCGGACTCGATCTGCGAGTTGATCCCGATCACTCGGCCCTCGGCGTCGAGCAGCGGGCCGCCCGAGTTGCCGGGGTTGATCGGGGCGTCGGTCTGGATCGCGTTGGAGATCGTGAAGCCGTTCGGGGCGTTGATCTGCCGCTGGACCGCGGAGACGATCCCGGCCGTTGCGGTGCGGTCGAGCCCGAAGGGGTTGCCGATCGCGACCACCGGGTCGCCGACCTGGACCCCCTCGGAGGAGCCCAGCTCGAGCGGCTTCAGCTGGTCGGAGCCGGAGTCGACGTGGAGCACGGCGACGTCCGTGGACGGATCCGTGCCGATGACGTCGGCGTCGAAGGTCTGGCCGTCCTCGCCGCCGACGCGGACGGTGACGTTGTCGGAGCCGGCGACGACGTGGTTGTTGGTGAGGATGTGGCCGTCGTCGTCGATCACGAAGCCGGAGCCGGTCGCGGTCCCGCCCTGCGACTGGCCGAAGGGGTTGAACGGGGAGGTCTGGGCCTTCTGCTCGGCGGTGATGAACACGACGCCGGGCGAGTCCTCGGTGTAGATCTGGTTGACGGTGAGCGCCTTGCCGGGGTCATCGGAGGCCAGCGAGGTCTCCGGCGAGGCGGTCGGGACGGTCGTCGTCACGGTCGTCGTCGAGCCCTTGGCGTCGACGAGACCGGTGCCGATCGCGACCAGGCCGAGCACCGCGACCACGAGCCCCCCGGCGACTGCGGAGGCAAATGGAGTTCGGATCAGCTTCTTCATGCCGAGGAGCGTGCCCCGGCTTGCCTAACTTTCCCTAACGCGAAACGAAAGCTCGGCTAAGAATCCGCGGCGTCCGGTGCGTCGATGTAGCGCTCGCGGGTGAGCTCCTCGTCCGTGGTCAGCTCCCGAACCGCGGCCTCGGGGTCGCCGGAGCGCATCAGGGCCTCGCCGATCAGCACCGCGTCGCAGCCGATGCGCTCGAGCTCGTCGAGCTGCTCGGCGTACTCGTACCCGGACTCCGAGACCACGGTCTTGCCGGCGGGCACGTCGATGATCAGCTCGGAGGTCGTCCTGAGGTCGACCGACAGGTCGTCGAGGTTGCGGTTGTTGATCCCGATCACGTCCGCGCCGAGCTCGAGCGCGCGGTCGAGGTCGGGCTCGTCGTGGACCTCGACGAGGCAGTCGAGGTCGAGTAGCCGCGCTTCCTCGTAGAGCAGGCCGAGGGCGTCGTCGTCGAGCGCGCCGACGATGAGCAGCACCGCGTCCGCGCCGTTGACCGCGGCCTCGTAGAGCTGGTAGGGGTCGACGATGAAGTCCTTGCGCAGGATCGGCAGCCCGCATGCGGCCCGCGCCGCTCGCAGATCGTCGAGCGAGCCGCCGAAGTTGAACCGGTCGGTGAGCACCGACAGCGCCGCCGCGCCGCCGCGCTCGTAGGCCGCGCACACCTCCCGCACCTCGGCGCCGGCCGAGATCTCGCCGCCGCTCGGCGAACGGCGCTTGAACTCCGCGATCAGCGAGAGCCCCGGGCGGACGAGCGCCTCGGAGAACGGCCGCGATCCGCTCAGCGTGCCGACGGCGGCCCGGAGGTCCTCGATGGGCACCCGCTGCTTGCGCTGCGCGACGTCCTCCCGTGCTGTCCCCACGAGCTGCTCGAGCTTGCTCATGCCCGGAGCAGGGTAGAGCAGCCCATCTGCGATCAGCCCGCCGGGGCGAGCTCGTTCGTGAGCACGACCAGCCGGTCGAGCACGCCGCGTGCCGCGCCCGAGTCGACCGCTCCGCGGGCCCGTTCGACCGCGGCGGCGAGGTCCCCGCCGTCGCCCGCGGCGAGGATCGCCGCGCCGGCGTTGAGGAGCACGACGTCGCGTCCGGGACCCGGCGTCCCGTCGAGCACCGCGCGCACGGTTGCCGCGTTCTCGGCCGGCGTGCCGCCGGCGATCTCGGCCAGCTCGACGCGCAGGAAGCCGAGCTCCTCCGGGGTCACGAACCACTCCTCGGTGCCGCCGTCGGCCACCTCGATCACCCGGGTGCGATCGGCGGTGCTGATCTCGTCCACGCCGTCGTCGGAGCAGACCACCAGCGCCCGCTCGCAGCCGAGCCCGACGAGCGCCTCGGCGATCGTCTCCTGGTAGCGGCGATCCGAGACCCCGAGCAGCTGGCGGCTCGCGCCGGCCGGGTTGGTGAGCGGGCCGAGGAAGTTGAAGATCGTGCGCACCGCGAGCTCCTTGCGCACCGGCACCACGTGCTTCATCGCCGCGTGGTGGCGAGGGGCGAACATGAACCCGAAGCCCAGCTCGTCGATGCAGCGCCGCACGCCCTCCGGATCGAGGTCGATCCGGACCCCGAGCGCCTCGAGCAGGTCGGCCGAGCCCGAGCGACTGGTCGAGGAGCGGTTCCCGTGCTTGGCCACGCCGCATCCCGCTCCGGCGGCGACGAGCGCGGCGGCGGTCGAGATGTTGAACGTCGACGGACCACCGCCGGTGCCCGCGGTGTCGACCAGGTCGGCGCGCGAGGTCTCGACCGAGGCCGAGAGCCGGCGCATCGTCCGCGCGAGCCCGACGAGCTCCGCCACCGTCTCGCCCTTGGCCCGCAGCGCGATCAGAAAGGCACCGGTCTGCACCTCGCCGGCGCGGCCCTCCATCACCTCGTCGAGCACCGCCGAGGCGTGGTCGGCGGTCAGATGGCTCCCGGACGCGATCTCGTCGATCGCCCTGGTGAGGAGGTCGTTGGGCACGGCGGCGCCAGTCTCGCACGGCGCACGCGGGGCCGTGCGCCAGCGCGGGGCGA
The DNA here is from genome assembly GCA_963729065.1 of uncultured Solirubrobacterales bacterium. Taxonomy (GTDB): domain Bacteria; phylum Actinomycetota; class Thermoleophilia; order Solirubrobacterales; family 70-9; genus WHSW01. The sequence continues at coordinate 602,796 of CAVSMS010000022.1, read as the reverse complement.
CCGCCCCGGCGGATAGCCAGGGTTCGGGCCGCGCCTGGCGGTGAGGGGGTGGAGGTGTGTGGCGACGCCGGCGTTCGTGCCTCGTGAGCCGCACCGAAACCACCGTATTGGTGGTTTCGGTGCGCCTCGGTGCATGTCGCAACCCACCCCTCGGGCGCGAATGCCGAGTGTCGACAGGCGACACTTCGTGCAGTGCGAGCCCATGCGTCCGTAGCGCACCGAAGCCAGGCGGACGCCACGCAAGGCACACCTTCACCCCTCACTGCCAATCCGGCGCAGCGCCCGGGCGGCGCGAATGCGGCGCTCAGCCCCTGAGGAAGTTCTCGAGCAGGCGCTTGCCCTCGGGCGTCAGGACCGACTCGGGGTGGAACTGGACGCCGAAGGCCGGGAGCGAGCGGTGGCGCACCCCCATCACCACGTCGCCGTAGGACGCGGTGCGCTCGAGCTCGCCCGGGAGCTCGGGGTCGGCGACCAGCGAGTGGTAGCGCCCGCCGAGCAGCGGGCTGGCGAGCCCGGCGAAGATCCCGGCGCCGTCGTGGTCGATCTCGGCGTCCTTGCCGTGGATCGGCTCGCCGCGGATCGTGCGGCCGCCGAACGCCTCGACCATCGCCTGGTGGCCGAGGCAGACGCCCAGCGTCGGGATCCCGGCCTCCGGAAAGGCGCGCGAGGCCTCGATCGAGATCCCGGCCTCGGCCGGCGTGCACGGCCCGGGCGAGATCACCAACCGGTCGGGCCGGCGCTCGAGCAGCTCGGGGACCGTCGCCTTGTCGTTGCGCACGACCTCGACCTGCGCCCCGAGCTCTCCCAGGTACTGGACCAGGTTGTAGGTGAAGGAGTCGTAGTTGTCGATCACCAGCGCGTTCACGGCCTCACCCCCACTCCGGCTGGCTCTCCGCCAGCGCGACGGCGCTGAACATCGCCTTCGCCTTGTTGACGCTCTCGACGTACTCGTAGTCGGGCTTCGCGTCGGCGACCGTGCCGCCGCCCGCCTGGACGTGGACCCAGCCGTCCTTGACCACCGCGGTGCGGATGTGGATCGCCGTGTCGAGGTCGCCGTTGAAGCTGAGGTAGCCGATCGCGCCGCCGTATGAGCAGCGCTTGTGGGGCTCGAGCTCGTCGATGATCTGCATCGCGCGGACCTTTGGCGCCCCCGAGAGCGTCCCCGCGGGGAGCACGGCGCGGAGCGCGTCCATGGCCCCGATCCCCTCGCGCAGCGTCCCGGTCACCTGGCTGACGATGTGGAAGACGTGCGAGTAGGTCTCGACCGCCATGTACTCGTCGACGCTGACCGTTCCGTACTCGCACACCCGGCCGAGGTCGTTGCGGCCGAGGTCGACCAGCATCACGTGCTCGGCCCGCTCCTTCGGGTCGTCGAGCAGCGCCTCGGCCTGGCGGCGGTCCTCCTCCTCGGAGGTGCCGCGCGGGTACGTGCCGGCGATCGGCCTCGTCTCGGCGCGCCGCCCGGTGACCTTCACCAGCGGCTCGGGCGAGGCGCCGGCGATCTGGAACTCGCCGAACTCCAGGAAGTACATGTACGGCGACGGGTTCACGGTTCGCAGGCCGCGGTAGATCGAGAACGCCTCGACCGCCGCCGGGGCGCTGAACCGCTGCGAGGGCACCACCTGGAAGGCGTCGCCGGCGTGCGTGTACTCGACGATCCGGGCGACGTTGGCCTCGAAGTGCTCGCGCGAGAGGTTCGACCGCCACGGGCCCTCGACACCGTCGGGGGCGAAGGAGTCGGGCGCCGGCTCTCCGCCAGCGGGCTCCGGCCGGGCCGGCGGCGGCGGCACCGGGCCGCGCAGCGCCTCGCGCGCCTCGTCGATCAGCTCGACCGCGCGGTCGTAGGCGTCGGCGATCGCGGCGCCGCCGGCGAACGCGTAGCCGACCACGGTCACCTCGTGGCGGAGGTGGTCGAAGGCGAGCATCAGCTCGCAGACCATCAGCGCCAGGTCGGGGAGCCCGAGCGGGTCGGGGTTCGGCGGGCCGAGCGGCTCGACCGTGCGCACGAGGTCGTAGCCGAAGAAGCCGACGGCGCCGCCGGCGAACGGGGGCAGCAGGTCGGGCTCGGCGACCCTGAACTCGGCCAGGGTCTCGGCGACGGCGCCGTAGGGATCCTCGACGGAGCTGCTCACCAGCTCGCCGACCTCGGTCCTGGTGAGGGTGCCGCCCGACCAGCGCAGCTCGAGCCGCGGGCGGAAGCCGAGGAACGAGTAGCGACCGAGCCGGCCACCCTGCTCGGCGGACTCGAGGAGAAAGGACGGCCCCGGGAACGCCTCGCGAAGCTTCAGGAAGGCGGAGACGGGGGTCTCGCAGTCGTCGACGAACCGGTAGCGGACCGGGATCACGTTCGCGTCGACGGCCAGCTCGCGGGCCCGGTCGAGGCCCGGCTCGATCACAGCGGGTGCCTCAACGTCGACGGGCATTGAGCACCTCGAGCGCCTCCGCGAGCCGCAGGTCGCGTGACGCCATCAGCACATCGAGGTGGTAGAGCACGTCGGCCGCCTCCTCGGCGAGGCGCTCGTCGGACTCGTCCGCCGCCGCCCGCGCCACCTCGTCCGCCTCCTCGCGCACCTTGTCGCCGATGCGCGCCGGGTCGGCGAGCAGCTCGACCGTGTACGAGCCCTCCGGGCGCAGCTCGCGGCGCTCCCGAACGGTCCGCTCCAGCGCCGGGACGGCCTCGTGCGGGGCGAGCTCGCGCTCGCCCTCGAGGTCGCGGTAAAAGCAGGTGCGCTCGCCCGTGTGGCAGGCGGGGCCCGCGGGCTCGACCAGCGCCAGCAGCGCGTCGGCGTCGCAGTCGTAGCGCAGCCGCCGCAGCCGCATCACGTTGCCCGAGGTCTCGCCCTTGCGCCACAGCTCCTGGCGCGAGCGGCTGAAGAAGTGGATCTCCCGGGTCTCGAGCGACAGCCGCAGGGCCTCGGCGTTCATGTAGGCGAGGGTCAGCACCTCGCCGGTGTTCCAGTCCTGGACCACGCACGGGACCAGGCCCTTCTCGTCGAAGACGACCGCCTCGCTCATCGCGCAGATCGTACGGGGGGATCTAGTCGATCCCGAGCCGGTCGAGCAGGCCCTCGTCGCGACGCCACTTCTCGCGCACGCGGACGTCGAGGTCGAGGAAGACGCGGGCACCGAGCTCGCGCTCGAGCTCCTTGCGCGCCGCGGTGCCGATGTCGCGGACCATGCGCCCGCCCTTGCCGATCAGGATCGACTTCTGCGACCCGCTCTCGGCCCAGATCTGGGCCCGGATCTCGACCAGCCCGTCGGGGCGCGTCGTGACGTCCTCAATCGCGACCTCGACCGCGTGCGGGAGCTCCTCGCGCGTGCGCCGCAGCACCTGCTCGCGGATCAGCTCGGCGAGATGGACCTCGCTCGGCTGGTCGGAACGCTCCTCCGGCGGGTAGAGCAGCGGCCCCTCGGGCATGAGCTCGGCGAGCCGCCGCACGAGGGCGTCCATGCCCGTGCCGCGCTTGGCGGAGATCGGGAACACCTCGTCGACGGCGTCCATCTCCCCGACCTCGGCCAGCACCTGCGTGAGCGCGGCGGGCCCGACGCGGTCGACCTTGTTCACGGCGCAGATCACCGGCGCCCCGGAGCCGGCCCTCAGCAGGTGGCCGGCGATGAACCGGTCGCCCGGGCCGATCCCCTGCTCGGCGTTGACGACGAAGAGCACGACGTCGGCGCCCTCGAGCTCGTGCTCGACCCGGCGCTGCATGCGCTCGGTGAGCACGTCGCGCGGGCGCTGGACCCCCGGGAGGTCGACGAGCACGAGCTGCCATGCACCGGTGGGATGGGTGGCGACCCCCCGGCTCGCGCGCCGGGTCGTCTGCGGGCGGTCGGAGATGATCGCCACCTTCGTTCCGACGATCGCGTTGACCAGCGTCGACTTGCCGACGTTCGGGCGCCCGGCGAGGCCGGCGAACCCGGAGCGGGTCGGCTCCGGAGGTCTTGAGTCCACGCCGGTCACCGCAGCTCAGCGTGGCATACTCGCGGGGAGGGCCGGACGCCAGGGAGGGGAAGACCGCAAGGATCGCGATCGCGACGGCAGCGCTGGCGCTGGCGGCTGCGCTCGTCCCGGCGGCGGCGCTCGCGAACTCGTCGCCGACCACCGGCGCCGACTTCTACCGCGTGACCAGCGCGAGCACGGCGCTCAGCGTCGCGGCGCCCAGGCGTGCTGGCGCAACGACACGGACCCTGACGGCGACCCGCTCGCGGCGTTGCCGATCCGGGCAGCCCGATCGGCGGGACCGTCAGCCTGGGACGCGACGGCTCGTTCCTCTATCCGTGCCGCATCCGGGCTTCTCGGGCCTCGACAGTTCGACTACCTCGCCTCCGACGGGGACAGCGTCGACGCACCTGTGGCCACGTCTACATCAGCGTCACCCAGCCGCCGGTCGCCCACGATGACGACTACGCCGCGCTCACCCGCGACGCCGCGGAGCTTTCGCCGCCCCGGGCGTGCTCGCCAACGACGTGGGCGCCGACCGGCGCCCGCCCGCCACCCGCCCGCGCACGGCGACGGTCAACCTGCGCGCGGACGGCAGCTTCGACTACAGGTCGGAGCCGGGGTTCGTCGGCACCGACACCTTCGACTACAGCGCGTCGTCGTCGCAGGGAGAGCCGCGCAGCACGGCCACCGTCGACGATCCGGGTCAAGGCGTCGAACCGACGTCCGCCGGTCGCGTGCCGACGACGACTTCAGCACGCCCGAGGACACGTCGCTCGAGGTCGCGGCCCCCGGCGTGCTCGCCAACGACACCGACGCCGACGGCGATCCCCTGACCGCGCTCCCGGTCACGGAGCTCGCCGTCGGCGAGGGACTTCTTCAGCTCTGCCCGCGACGGGTCGTTCGAGTACGCGCCGCCGATCAACTACGACAGCCCGGTGAACTTCACGTACAGAGTCAGCGACGGCCTGGCGCTGAGCGACCCCGCGACCGCGACGATCGAGATCCCGGCCGTCGACGACCCGCCGTACGCCGAGGGCGACGACTACGAGCTCTTCGGCGCCCGGCGGCTCGATAGTCCCGGCGCCCGGCGTGCTCGCCAACGACTACGACGAGGTCGAGAGCGATGCCCTGAGCGCGGCGCTCCGGACGCCGCGCACACGGCACGTGGACCTCCGGCGCGACGGCTCGTTCGTCTATCCCCAGTCCTCAGGCCCGGTGCAGGCCGACGGGTTCTCCTACCAGGTCTCCGACAGCGGCGGGGCGTCGGGCAACATCGCCTCGGCCCTCCAGCCATCAGTCCATAGCGCGCGGAGGATCTCGAGCCTGGAGCACGAGCATCTCGCCGTCGTCGGTCTCGTGGTCGAAGCCGCACAGGTGCAGGACCCCGTGGACGGCCGCCTCGGCCGCGTCCGTCGGCGTGCTCGGGGCAGATGACGACGTCGCCGAGCTCGCGCGGGCCCGGCGGCCGGCCCCGTCGCCGTCGATCGGGAACGAGAGCACGTCCGTGGCCCGGTCGCGGCCGCGATGCTCGCGGTTGAGCGCGCGCGATCCTGCCGGCATCGACCAGCTCGACCGAGAGGTGGCCGTCGACGACCCCGACCGCCGCCGAGCGTCGCCTCGACCGCGGGACGCAGCTCGGGGAGACGTCGGCGAGGTCGAGGCTCAATCGGAGTTCTGGCGCTCGCTGTACTCGCCGTAGGCGGCGACGATCCGCTGCACGAGCTGGTGGCGGACGACGTCCTCGCCGCCGAAGCGCACGAAGGCGATGTCGTCGACCGCGGAGAGGATCTCGCCGACGACGACGAGTCCCGAGCGCTGGTCGCGCGGCAGGTCGATCTGGGTGATGTCGCCGGTGACGACCATCTTCGAGCCGAAGCCGAGCCGGGTGAGGAACATCTTCATCTGCTCGGGGCTCGTGTTCTGCGCCTCGTCGAGGATCACGAAGGAGTCGTTGAGGGTCCGGCCCCGCATGAACGCCAGCGGCGCGACCTCGATCACGCCGCGGTCGAAGTAGGTGAGCACCCGCTCCGGATCGAGCATGTCGTAGAGCGCGTCGAACAGCGGCCGCAGGTACGGGTCGACCTTCGCCTGGATGTCGCCCGGCAGGAAGCCGAGCCGCTCGCCGGCCTCGACCGCGGGCCGGGTGAGGATGATGCGGCTGATCTCGCGCGCCTCGAGCGCCGCGACCGCCATCGCGACGGCGAGGAACGTCTTCCCCGTCCCCGCCGGGCCGATGCCGAAGCTGACCGTGTGGCGGCGGATCGAGTCGACGTAGCGCTTCTGGTTCACGGTCTTCGGCGCCACCTTGATCGCGCGGTGGCGCCAGACCACGTCCTCGAGGATCTCCGCCGGGCGCTCGGAGGCGTCCATCGCGCCCGTGACCGCGTCGATCGTGCCCGGGGCGAGGTCGTGGCCGCGCTCGACCAGGCCGACGAGCTCGTCGACCATCGTCGCTGCGCGGCTGACGTCGGCGTCGTCGCCGTCCAGGGTGAGCACGTTGCCGCGCAGGAACAGGTCGCAGCCGAGGCGTTCCTCGAGCTCACGCAGGACCGTGTCCTGGGAGCCCGCGAGCTCGGCCGCGACCGTGTTGTCGAGGGTGAGCTGGCGGCGCGCCAAAGCTAGGAGGCGAGCCTTTCGCGCACGGCGGCGCTGACGCGCTTGCCGTCGGCTCGGTCGCCGACCTTCGGCATCACGGCACCCATCACCTTGCCCATGTCGCCCGGGGCCGAGGCGCCGGTGGCCTCGATCGCGGCGGCGACCTCGGCGGCGAGGTCCTCGTCGGAGATCTCGGCCGGCAGGTAGCGCTCGATCTCCCGTGCCTCGGCCTCCTCGGCGTCGGCCCGGTCGGCGCTGCCGCCGTCGCGATAGGCGGCCGCGGCCTCGAGCCGGCGCTTGCGCTCGCGCCGCAGCACCGAGACCTCGTCGTCGCCGCCCGCCTTGAGGTCCTTCTGCAGGGCGTCGGCGACCAACCGCAGCGCACCGACGCGGTCGCGCTCGCCCGCCTTCATCGCCGTCCGGGTGTCGGCCTGGACCTGTTCGAGAATGGCCACGCCCGAAAGGGTAGCCCTACAACTCGACCCGCTCGACCTCGCCGAGCGGTAGTTGCAGGAACCTCGTGCCGAGCTCGCGGAACCGCGCCGGGTCGCCGGTGCAGATGAACCGGTACGTGCCCTCGCCCCGGTGAGCGGTCTCCAGGCGACGCGCCTCGAGAATCCGCTGGGCGGAGGCGGCGAGCGCGTGGCCGGCGCTCACCAGGCGCACCTCGCGCCCGAGGAAGCGCTGGAGCATCGGCCGCACGAGCGGATAGTGGGTGCAGCCGAGGATCACGGTGTCCACCCGGGCGCGCTTCAGCGGCGCGCAGTACGACCGGACCTTCTCCACCACCGCCTCGTCGAAGGGGAAGCCGCGCTGGATGATCGCCGCGAGGTCCGGGGCCGCGACCTGGGTCACGGTGAGCTCCCGCCGCTGGCGGCCGAGCGCCCGCAGGTAGGCGCCGCCGGAGACGGTCGCCGGCGTCGCCAGCACCCCGACGTGGCCCGAGTCGGTGATCGCGGCCGCGATCTCGGCCTCGGGCTCGATCACCGCGACGACCTCGACCCCGGCGGCGGCCGCGGTCTCCCGGGCGGCCTCGAGCCCGGCGGCGGCGGCGGAGTTGCAGGCGATCACCAGCAGCTTCGCCCCCCGCTCGAGCAGGAAGGCGGTGTTGCGCGCCACGCACTCGCGCAGCTCGGCATCGCTCTTCGTCCCATAGGGGAAGCGCGCATCGTCGCCCAGGTACACGTAGTCCTCCTCCGGGAGGGAGACCAGGCACTCGTGGAGGACCGTCAGGCCTCCGACACCCGAGTCGAAGACCGCGATCGGCAGCGATGGCTCTGCTCGTTCGAGCGACATGGCCCCCAATGATCGCCGGTGCGAGACTGAAGGCATGCACGGCCACTCGCACACGGACGATTCCTGGCTCTCCCTGTGGTCCGAGGACTCGGCGCTCTCGATCTGCTCGAAGGGCTCCTTCCTCTCGATCGGCTCGGTGGGCTCGGCCCTCTCGATCGGCTCGGTGGGCTCGGTCGCCTCCGCGTTCTCGGTCGCCTCCGCGGCCTCGCTTGGCTCGGCGATGTCGGCCGCCTCGCGCTCCTCGGTGATGTCCGCGGGCGCGCGCGGCGCCGTGATGGGCGATCAGGACCCGCGCGCCGGCCTGCTCGCGGCCGGGGTGCTCGCGCTCGCCGCGGTCCTGATCGCGGCCCGGGCGCTAGCCGCCTACAGGAACGGCTTGGCGGCCATCACGTAGATCGTCAGGATCACGATCAGGCCGGCGACCGGGCCCATGCGCGCGTTGCGGCCCGTGAGCTGCTCGTGCTCCTTGCTGAACTTGACGTCGCCGGTCGGTCCGGAGGCCTCGATGTCGCGCTTGGAGACCTGGAGCCCGCGCTGATCGTTCGGCAGGAAGTAGCCGTGGACCAGGCCGAGCAGGACGAGGATGGCGACGATGCCCCAGGCGACGAAGAAGTCGCCGAACGACCAGGGGTCGCGCGAGGCCAGATAGAGCCCGGTGATCAGGATCAGGAGGCCGCCCAGGGTGACCATCGAGCGGTTGATGGTGATCGTCGCCTCCCGGATCGCGGGCAGCGCCCGCGGGTACTTGCGCCCGGCGACCGCGAAGTAGATGCCGAAGGCGAACGTCGGGCCGAAGGCGATCACCACGGCGCTCACGTGCAGCCAGACGACGACGTTGTAGAAGGTGACGGCGACCGTCTCCATCGGCGCGCAGACTAACCCGCCCGCAGGCCGGAACCGAGCAGCGCCGCCCACTCGCCCCGGCGGCGCACGCTCTCGACCTCGATCCGAGCCGCGGCGAGCGCAGCCGTCACGTCCTCGATCTCGGTCGCCAGCAGGCCCGAGCAGATCAGGCTTCGCGGCGGCGACTCGATCCGCGACGCGACCTCGGTGAGCAGCGGCGCGGTGAGGTTGGCGACCACCGTCGGGGCCGCGGGCGGCGGTTGCTCGCGCAGGTTCACCCGGAGGAGGTCGAGCTCGACCCCGTTGGCGGCGGCGTTCTCAGCCGCCGCGTCGAGGGCCGCGCGCTCGCTGTCGCAGCCGGTGACCGGTCCCCAGCCCAGCTTCGCGGCGGCGATCGCCAGCACGCCCGAGCCGGTGCCGAGGTCGACGAGCGGTCCGCGCTGCGGCCCGGCGTCGGCGACCTCGAGCAGGAGCTCGAGGCAGAGCGTGGTGGTCGCGTGAGCGCCGGTGCCGAACGCCTGGCCGGGATCGATGACGACGGACACCTCGGCCTCGCGAGACGAGTCCCGTTCCCACGACGGCGTCACCACGATTCGCCCGCCCGCGATCGCCACGGGCCGGTGGAAGTCGCGCCACCGATCGGCCCAGTCGTCGGGGATCTCGGTGGAGCTGATCTCGACCAGCCCCTCCCCCGCCACCGCCTCGAGGTCGGGCAGCGCCGGCAGCTCGCCGGGCGAGCCGTAGATCGCGTACTCGACCCACTCCGCCCCCTCCTCCTCCTCAACCCCGCCGGGGGCCAGCTCGAGCAGCTCGGCGAGCACGCGCTCGGCGAGCTCGGGCCTGCACCGGACCGCGAGCCTGATCAACGCCGCTTGCCGTCGAGCGACTCGTGGAGCTGGCGGGCGAGGTCGCGCTGCTTGCGGTTGAGCTTGCGCGGCACGACGACGTCGACCAGCACGTGCTCGTCGCCGCGGGACCTGCCGCGACCGCGCAGCCGCGGCAGGCCGAGGCCCTTCAGCGTGATCGCGTCGCCCGGCTGCGAGCCGGCCGGGATCTCGACCTCGCGCTCCCCCTCCAGGGTCGGGACCGAGACGGGTCCCCCGACCATCGCCAGGGTGGCCGGGACGCGGCTGACCGTGATCAGGTCGTCGCCGCGGCGCTCGAAGCGCTCGTCGTCGGCGACCGTCACGAGCACGTAGAGGTCGCCCGAGCGACCGCCCGCCTCCCCCGCGTGCCCGGCGCCGGAGATCCTGATCCGCTGGCCGGACTCGATCCCCGCGGGGATCTCGACGTCCCAGGTCCGCGGCCGCAGCTCGCGCCCGGGGCCGCCGCACTGCTCGCACGGCTGCTCGGCGATCCTGCCGTCACCCCCGCAGGTCGGACAGGCGCCCGTCTGCACGAGCTGGCCGAAGGCCGAGCGACGGACCTGCTGCACGCGCCCGGCGCCGCCGCAGGTCTCGCAGGTGCGGATCGGCGTCCCCGGCTCGGCGCCGTTGCCGTTGCAGTGCTCGCACAGCGAGACCGCCTCGAAGGAGAGCTCGCGCGAGACGCCGGTGAGCACGTCGTCGAGGGTGATCTCGCACCTCCACCGCGATGTCGGCGCCGTTTGCCGGGCCCGCCGCCCGGCCGCCGCCGAACAGGTCCCCGAACAGCGAATCCCCCTGGCCGAAGAAGGCCGAAAGGATGTCCTCGATGTTGCCCGAGGCGTGGGGCGAGAACCCGCCGCTCCGCAGCCCCTCGTGCCCGAAGCGGTCGTAGGTCGCCCGGCGCTGGGGGTCGGAGAGGACCTCGTAGGCCTCCGCCGCCTGCTTGAACTTCTCCTCGGCGGCCGGGTCGTGGCTGTTGACGTCCGGGTGCAGCTCGCGGGCCAGGCGCCGGAAGGCCTTCTTGACCTCCGCCTCGCCGGCACCCCGCTCGACGCCGAGGACCTCGTAGTAGTCGCGCTTCACTCGTAGACCGACTCGAAGAAGCGGGACAGCTCGCCGGCAGCCTCGCGCACCGAGGAGATCGCGGTCGCGTAGTCCATCCGCAGCGGGCCGACGACCCCCACCGCTCCCAGATTGCGGTACCCAAGCCCGTAGTTGGCGCCGACGACGCTCACCGAGCGCAGCTCCGGAGACGGGTTCTCGCCGCCGATCCACATGAACACCGAGCGCTGGTCGAGGGTCGAGCGCAGGACCTCGAGCAGCCCGGCGCGGCGCTCGAGCGCCCGCATGAGGGAGTCGGCGCGCGGCAGATCGTGAGCATGCTCCTCCGAGAGCAGGCGGGCGGTGCCCTCGACGTAGAGATCGCTCGCCGCCGACTGCTCGAGCCCGGTGAAGGCGTCGCTCAGCTCGGCCAGGAACGCCCGCTCGGCGGGGCCGAGCTCCGGGTCGTCGAGCCGGTCGCCGGTCATCCGGGCCCCGAGGGCCAGGCCGCTGAGCCGCTCGTCGAGGAAGCTCGCCGCCCACTCGACCAGCCCGGGGTCGACCGGCGCGCCGAAGTTGAACATGCGCTTGGTGACGGCCCCGTTCGAGGCGATCACGACGACCATCACCACCGCGGGCTGCAGCTGCAGGACCTCGATCCGGTGGACGCGGGCGGCCGAGAGCGGGCGGCGCCGTGGCGACGGCGAGCAGGTCGGTCATCCGCGACAGGGTCGAGGCGGTCTCGCGCAGGACGTCCTCGATCTCGCGGCGCATCTGCGAGAGCTCGATGTTGCGGCTGGCGCGCCCGGGGCCCGCGCCGGCCGCGAGCAGCGCGTCGGCGTAGAAGCGGTAGCCGGAATCGGTGGGGACCCGGCCGGCGGAGGTGTGCGGGTGGGTGAGGTAGCCGTCGCGCTCGAGCGCCGCGAGCTCGGCCCGGACGGTCGACGGGCCCCACTCGATGTCGGCGCCCTCGGCGATCGCGGCCGACCCGATCGGCTTGCCCGATTCCAGGTAGGCGCCGACCACCAGGTTGAGGATCCGCTGCTGGCGCTCCGTGAGCATGCAGCTGATTCTAGGATCGTGCCTGATGATCGATCCCTATTCGCTCCCGGACGACCTGCCGGCGCCGGCCGACGACGGGGCCGCCGACCACCTCCCGGGCACCGCGCTGCCGCCGCTCGAGCTCGCCGCGACGACCGGAGAGTCCGTGTCGCTGGCGGCGCTCGCAGGGCGCACGATCGTCTACGCCTACCCGTGGACCGGGCGGCCGGGCGAGCCCCTGCTGGCGGACGACTGGGACCTGATCCCGGGTGCCCGCGGCTGCACGCCCGAGTCGTGCGGCTTTCGCGACCACCACGCCGAGCTGCTCGAGGCCGGGGCGGACGCGGTGTTCGGGCTCTCCACCCAGGACACCGCCTACCAGCGCGAGCTCGCCGAACGCCTGCGGCTGCCCTACCCGATCCTCTCCGACGCGGGGCTCGAGCTGACCCGGGCGCTCGCCCTGCCGACCTTCGAAGTCGCGGGCCTGACGCTGCTGCGCCGGTTGACGATGGTGATCGGCGACGGCACGATCGAGCGCGTCTGGTATCCGGTCTTCCCGCCCGACACCCACGCCGCCGAGGTCGTCGCGGCGCTGCGCTCAGGGCTCTGAGATCACCAGGCGCAGGGAGCCGTCGTAGGCGTCCAGATCGCGCAGGTGGCCGTGCTCGGCGTCCCAGGCTCCCGAGTCCAGGTCGGCCGCGAGCCGCTCGACGATCCGCTGTTCCATGCCCTCGGGCTGCAGCGTCCAGAACGACTGCGAGGCGCGGACCGCGGGATCGAGGAGCATCTCGGGCCGGTTCCAGAACGCTTCGAAGAAGCCGTCGCGGCAATCGGCCGGCGTCGGGATCCGCTCGATCCTGGTCCGCCCCCCGAGCGCCGCGGCGACGGCGTCGACCGTAGGAAAACGGGGGCCCTCGAGCGCCAGTCCCTCGCGTAGGTGCTCGCGCTGCCAGGCGGGGAGGGCGGCGAGGTCGAAGGTGAAGACGACGACCGGGCCGCGGGCGACGCGGCGCATCTCGGCCAGCCCCGTCTCGGGCGGCCGCCAGTGGTGGATCGTCACGCAGGCCATCGCCGCGTCGACCGAGTCGTCGTCGAGCGGGAGGTGCTCCGCCGTCGCCGCGATCGCCGGTGCCGCGCCCGGCGGGCGCTGGGCGCGCATCGTCGCGCTCGGCTCGATCGCGAGCACCCAGCGGTCCCCGGGCTCGTAGGAGCCCGCGCCGGCGCCGACGTTCACGACCGAGCGGGCGTCGCCGAGGGCGGCGTGGATGCGCGCCGCGATCCGCGGGTCGGGCTGCCGGAACCGCGTGTAGGTCCGCCCGTGGGTCTCGTAGTCGACGGCGGGCCCGAGCCCCGGCTGGCCGGCCCCCGCGGCTATAGCTCGAGCTCGGCCTCGGCGTTGCGGATGATCGCGTTGCCGCTCTGCTCCGCGATCACCTCGACCGCGACCCGGCGGCCCTCGACCTCGCGGATCGTCCCCGAGACGACGATCTCCTGCTCGGGGACGCCCATGCCCCGGAACTGGACGCGCAGGCGCTTCAGCGCCCGCGGGTCGCCGCCGGCGAGCGCCGCGCAGCCACGCGCCACCAGCGCCATCGAGTACAGCCCGTGGAGGATGTTGCGCGGCAGGCCGACGGCCTGGGCGAAGTCGTTGTCGATGTGGATCGGGTTGAAGTCCCCCGAGGCGCCCGCGTAGCGGTGCGGCAGGTACTTGTCGGGCGTCACCCGGAGCTCGGGGAGGCCGCGCTCGCCGCCGGACGCTCGACGTCGGCCACTCAGACGCCCCTGACGATGTCGGTCCAGGTCCCGCGCACGACCTCGTCTCCGTCCTGGTTGCGTCGACACCGACTCGAAGACGTAGAAGCCCTTGCCGTCGCGCTCGTAGATCTCGGTCACCTTCGCCGTGGTCGTGATCTCGTCTCCGGCGCAGACGGGCTCGCCCCACACGAACTCCTGCCCGCCGTGGACCATCGTCGCCAGGTTGATCCCGACCTCGGGGTCGACCACCGCCGGGCCGACCGCCGGCGCCGAGTAGACGACGCAGAACATCGGCGGGGCGACGACGTCGCGAAAGCCTGCGGCGCGCGGCCGCCTCACGGTGGTGATGGACGGGGTTCTCGGCGCCGATCGCGTTCGCGTACTCGCGGATCTTCTCGCGGCCGACCTCGTAGGAGACGGGCGGGTAGGCCTTGCCGATCGCCTCGGTGCTGACGGGCATGCGCGCGGACTCTATTCAGCGCAGCGCCGCGAGCGCCGAGGCTCGCGATCCGGGTACATGTGCAAGCGCACGACCACGCCCGCTCGCGGAACTCGAACAGCCAGAAGATGTTCATCTCCACCGGCACCCCGCTGCCCGCGCCGACGGCGCGCTGGCGGATCTCGGTGAGCATGTGGCGCTCGTCGGGCTCGCTCACTTCGAGCAGCTCGGCCTCGAGCGAGCCCCAGGCCTCGGTCCACGCGCCCACCATCTCCAGGTACCCCTCGTGTCCCCGGTGGGTGCCCGGGTTCATGAGCCGCGGGTCGACGTGAGTCTCGACATCGGGGTCGAGGAGCGCCAGCACGGTGTCGACGTCGCCGCGGTTGAAGGCCTCGATGCCCTCCGCGAGCTGCGCGCGCCGTCGTTCGAACTCCTCACTCATCGACCTGGAGCACCGCGAGGAACGCCTCCTGCGGGACCTCGACCGCGCCCACCTGCTTCATCCGCTTCTTGCCCTTCTTCTGCTTCTCGAGCAGCTTCTTCTTGCGGCTCACGTCGCCGCCGTAGAGCTTCGCGGTGACGTCCTTGCGCAGCGCCTTGACCGTCTCGCGGGCGAGCACCCGCGAGCCGACCGCCGCCTGCACCGGGACGTCGAATTGCTGGCGCGGGATCGTCTTTCGCAGCCGTTCGACCAGCAGCTTGCCGGCGTCGTAGGCGGCGTCGCGGTGGACGATCTGCGAGAGCGCGTCGACGCGTTCGCCGGCGAGCAGGACGTCGACGCGGACCAGATCGGACTCGCGGTTGCCGATCGGCTCGTAGTCGAGCGAGGCGTAGCCGGCGGTGCGCGACTTGAGCTGGTCGAAGAAGTCGAGCACGATCTCGGCCAACGGCAGGTCGTAGTGCAGCTGCACCCGCTCGGGCGAGAGGTAGTGCGTGTCGACGTGGGTACCGCGCTTTCGCTGGCAGAGCTCCATCACCGTGCCGACGTCGCTGGAGCGGGTGATCAGCGAGGCGCGGATGTAGGGCTCGGCGATCGACTCGATCACGCCGGGATCGGGGAGCTCGGCGGGCGAGTGGACCTCGAGCACCTCGCCGTTGGTGAGCGTCACCACGTAGCTGACGTTGGGGGTGGTCGAGATCAGCTCGAGGTCGTACTCGCGCTCGAGGCGCTCGCGGACGATGTCCATGTGCAGGAGGCCGAGGAAGCCGCAGCGAAAGCCGAAGCCCAGCGCCCGCGACGTCTCCGGCTCGTAGGAGAGCGCCGCGTCGTTGAGCGCCAGACGCTCGAGCGCATCGCGGAGGTCCTCGTAGCGATCGGTCTCGATCGGATACAGCCCGGCGAAGACCATCGGCTGCACCTCGCGGTAGCCCGGCAGCGCCTCGTCGGCCCGGCGCTGCTTCGAGGTCAGGGTGTCGCCGACGCGCAGCTTCGAGACGTCCTTGAGCCCGGAGATGACGTAGCCGACATCGCCGGCCGAGATCCCGGAGACCGGGCGCATCGCGGGAGCGAAGAAGCCGATCTCGTCGATCTCGGCCTCGGTTCCGGCCTGCATGGCGACGATCGGCTCGCCCTTGCGGAACTCGCCGTCGAACATCCGCAGATAGGCGATCACACCGCGGTACTGGTCGAACTCGGAATCGAAGATCAGCGCCCGCGGCGGCGCGTCGGGGTCGCCCTCGGGGGCCGGGATCCGCGCCACCACCGCCTCGAGCACGTCGCGCACGCCCTCGCCGGTCTTCGCCGAGATCCGCAGCACGTCCTCGGGAGCGCAGCCGATCAGGTCGACGATCTCGCCGATCACCCGCTCGGGCTCGGCACCGGGCAGGTCGACCTTGTTCAGCACCGGGACGAGCTCGAGCCCGGCCTCGACCGCGGCGTAGGTGTTGGCGACCGTCTGCGCCTCGACGCCCTGGGCCGCGTCGACGACCAGCAGCGCCCCCTCGCAGGCGGCGAGGCTGCGCGAGACCTCGTAGGAGAAGTCGACGTGGCCCGGGGTGTCGATCAGGTGCAGGTGGTAGGTCTCGCCGTCGCGGGCCGCGTAGTCGACCCGCACCGCCTGGGCCTTGATCGTGATCCCGCGCTCGCGCTCGAGGTCCATCGAGTCGAGCAGCTGGGGCATGTGATCGCGCGAGGCGACCGACCCGGTGAGCTCGAGGATGCGGTCGGCGAGCGTCGACTTACCGTGGTCGATGTGGGCGATGATCGAGAAGTTGCGGATGCGGTCCATGGGCGCCGCTGAGGATACGGGCGCCCGGACGCCCGATCAGCGCGCGCGGTCCAGCGGGTGCCAGTCGCGCAGGAGCGGCAGCGGGTCGCGCGCCTCGCCGGCGATCCCCTTGCCGTCGCGGATCTCGAAGTGCAGGTGCTCGCCCCAGCACGAGCCAGTGCAGCCGACGCCGCCGAGCCGCTCGCCGGCCTCGACCTCGTCGCCGGCCCGAACGGTGGCGGGCTCGACCATGTGCATGTAGACGTAGGTGCGCTCCCGCGCGGGGTCGTAGAGGTAGACGTAGTTGCCCTGCGAGCCGTCGCTGCCGGCGTCGGCGATCACGCCGTCGGTGACCGCGACGAGCGGCGTGCCGGTCGGGGCGAAGACGTCCTGGCCGCTGTGGACGTGGCCCGACCGCGCGGCGCCGAACCCGTCCTCCGCGGAGCCGAAGTCGGGCTTGGCGGTCAGCGGCAGGAAGGGGCCGTCCTCGAGCTCGTTCCCCCGCGCCAGGCTGGAGCCGACGTCGCGGGCGACCGCGTGCGGCCACCGCTCGATGTCCTGTCCGGCGGCGGCCGCGGGAGCCGCCGGGACGGCCACCGCGATCGCGGCTGTGATTGCGAGCGTTCTGATGCTGGAGCGCGTACGCGCCATGACTGAGTCACCTCGTTTGGTTTCGACGTGGCGCGAATGCGCCCGGCGCCGCCGGTCGGCGCCCGTGTTGCTCGCCCGCGCCGGCACGGGGCCGGTCCTGTGCGGCGGGCGTTGTGAGGACAACACGGTTGCCGCACCGAGTTGCGGCATGTGTGACCACACTCACACATCGTTTGCTTGCAATCGCTCTTGCAGGCGCCCCGGACCCGCTCAGCCGCGCTGGACGAGGCGGCGGATCTGGCTCGCCTCGGGGATCCTCAGGAGCGTCACCGCGACCGCGTAGACGGCCGCGCCGGCGAGCAGCGCCGTGCCGAGCGAGACGATCTGGCCCGCGAGGCCGCGGCCGAGGGCGTGGTCGAGGCCGTCCCAGACCCCGAAGCTGACCCCGGCGAGGGCCGCGGAGGCGAGCAGCACCCTCGCCGTCGTCCACATGAACCGGCCGAGCTCGAGGCGCCCGAGCTCGCGGCGCAGGACCACGGCCTGCGCGAAGACGCTGGCGGCGGTAGCGATCGCGGTCGCGGCGACGATCCCGCCGACCCCGAACGGCTCGTAGAACAGGCCCGAGAACAGCGCCGTGATCGCCAGGTTGATCCCGGCGATCGCGGTCGGCAGCCACGGCCGCTGGAGGCTGAAGAAGGTCCTCGTGAGCAGCAGGAAGAGGCCGTTGAAGGGGAGCGAGAAGGCGAACCAGAAGAGCGCCTCGGAGACCAGGTCGGTGGCCCCGGGCGCCGAAGTCCCCGCGCTGGTAGACGAGTCGGATCATCGGCTCGGAGAGCACCAGGATCGCGGCCGCCGCCGGGGTCAACAGGAGCACGATCTGGCGCATCCCGTTGGCCATCGTCGCCCGCAGGTCGTCGAGGGCGCCGCGGGCGGCGAACCGGGCCAGGGTCGGGAAGAGCACGGTCGAGACCGCGACCGAGAAGATTCCCTGCGGGAGCATGTAGATGCGGAACGCCTTGTCGATCCCCGCCGGCGCCTGGTCGGAGACCAGGGTGCCGAAGAAGCTGTTGACGAGCAGGTTGACGTTGATCAGGCCGAGGCTGATCGTCACCGGAAGCATCAGGATCAGCACCCGGCGCACGTCGGCGTTCGCGAGCGCCTCGCGGATGCGGACCCGGAACGGCGCGAGCAGCGCGCGGCTGATGCCGAACGGCGTGTTGCGCAGGTCGTAGGTGAGCATCGCCAGCTGGAGCACGGTCCCCACCACGACGCCGATCGCGTACGCGTAGATCTGGTCCTCGGCGGGGAACGCCGGGGCGAGGCCGATGAGCACGGCGACGATCGCCACGTTCCAGAAGAACGGGGCGATCGCGAAGATGCTGAAGCGGTCGTAGCTGTTGAGGACGCCGACGACCATTCCCGAGAGCCCGAGCAGGACCAGGATCGGGAACAGCAGGCGCGAGAGCGACACGGTGAGGTCCGTGGCCGCGTCGCCGAACCCCGGCGCGAACAGCGGCACCAGCAGGGGCGCGGCGATCATGAACAGCGCCGTGATCAGCCCGAGGACGCAGAGGACGAGGAGGATCAGGCTCGAGGCGAGCCGGAACGCCTCGCGGCGCTCGCCGCGCTCGAGCTTCTCCGTGAACACGGGGACGAACGCCGCCTGGATCGCGGCGTCCGCGAACAGGCTGCGGACCGTGTTCGGGACCAGGAAGGCGATCGTGAACGCGGACATCTGCGTCGAGGTCCCGAAGTAGCTCGCGGCGAAGACCTCGCGCACGAGCCCGGCGACGCGCGAGCACGCGGTCGCGATCGCGAAGAACGCGGTCGAGCGGGCGAGCCGGCCCGAGCGCGGGCGCGGTGCCTGCAGCTCGTCCTGGGGAGCGGCCTCGGCCTCCGCGAGATCGTCGAGGTCCCCGAGGCGGCGGCGGGTCGTCCTCGCCGCTCACGAATAAGCCGCCTCAACAGCGGCGGGGCTCGGCTCCGCCCTCTCGGGCTCCGCCTTCACAATGTCCCGCTAACATCCGCCGTCGCCCGATGGCCAACATCCAGTCACAGAAGAAGCGCAACGCCCGCACCCTGCGGGAGCACGACGAGAACCGCCGGCAGACGAGCGCCGTGAAGACCGCCTTCAAGCGGCTCGAGGCCGCGGTCGCCGCCGGCGACGAGGCCGCGGTCGAGGCCGAGCACAAGGCGCTCTGCTCCCAGATCGACACGGCCGTCGGCAAGGGCGCGCTGCACCGCAACTCCGGCGCCCGCAAGAAGGCTCGCGCCGCGCGTCTTCGCGCCGGCGCGGCGGCCTGACTCAACGGCCGGCGGCGCGACGCACGGCGAGCGTCAGCGCGACGCGCTCGGGATAGTCCGAGCCTCCCCGCGTCCACCACTCGAGATCCGCGATCGCGCAGGCCGAGGCGCGGACCTCGCCCCGTGAGCGGTCCCGCAGCCGGCGAAGCAGCAGCTTCGCCGCGTACGGGTGCATCGGCAGCGCGGCCTCGACCTCCTTCGGCGAGCGGCCCTGCTCGAGCAGCTCGAGCGCCGCGTTCGCCTCGCGCAGGCGCTTCGCGGCCTGGTAGATCAGCGGCGTGACGGCCTCGCCCTGCTCGGCGAGCCGCTCGGCGGCGGCGAGCGCGGCGGCCGGGTCGCGATCGATGATCGCGTCCGAGAGCGCCCACGCGACCTCCTCGGAGGTGTCGGCGACCATCGACTCGAGGTCCTCGCGGGTGACCGCGGCGCCCGGATCCGCCCAGAGCGCCAGCCGGTCGAGCTCCGACGCGAGCCGGGCGGTGCCGTCGCCGAGGCGCTCGGCGAGCAGCTGCGCGGCCTCCGGCTCCAGCTCGAACCCGCGCCGGGCGGCCTCGGCGGCCAGCCATCGCGGCAGGTCGCGCGGCTTCGGCGCGGCGTAGGAGAGCACCTTCCCGCCCGCCTTCTCCACCGCCTCGGCCAATGACTTGGGGGCGCGTAGCTTCGGCGGCTGCTCGCGGGCGACGAGGACGACGGTGACGTCCGGCGGCAGCGTGGCGATCGCCTCGGCGACCGGCGCGGCCTGCTTGGCCGACCACCGCTCGACGCCGTCGGCGAGCAGGTAGCGGCGGGCGGCTGTCAGCGAAAGCGTCGGGATCGCAGCGAGCAGCGCCTCGGCGTCCGGGCCCGGCGCTGGATCCGGGCGGCGGGGAGTAGGACTCGAGCGCTCCCGCCCCGCCCTCGCTCTCGGCGCGCGCGCGCAGACGCCCGAGCGCGGCGTCGAGCTTCGCCACGTCGGTGCCCGCGATCAGGTACGCGGGCGCGATCTCAGGGCTGTCGCGCGGCCCGGCCACGGGCGCCGAGTGTAATCGGCGCCTCGGCCGCAGCCCGCTAGATGCTGCCGATCAGGATGCTCAGCGCGCCGAGCACGATCGCGGCGCCGGTGACCGTCAGCAGCAGGCGCCCGCGGAGGCCGGTGGCGGCGAAGTAGATCGCCAGCAGCGCCCCGATCCCGGCGAGCACCCCGCTCGGCCAGCCGAGGACGAGCGTCGCGGTCTTCTGGGCGGACGAGCCGTCGAAGCATTCGGTCTCGCCCTCTGCGATGGCCTTGGCGAGCGCCTCCGGATCGTCGCACCGCGGGGTATCGGAGATGTCCCCCATCGCGACCACCATCACCGCGCAGGCGAAGGCGAGCGCCAGGAAGAGGACGATCGCGAGCACGCGCCAGCCGCCCGTAGCCTTTTCCTCGGCGCCCGGCGCCGCGGGCGGAGGTGGCGGCGGTGCCGCCGGTTGGCTGGGCGGTGGGGTGCCGCTGGATTCCATCTTCGAAAGCCCTCCTCTGCGAGCCCGACGGTGACGGGGGGACCGGACGCTGGACGGCGGCACCCTAACGCACGGCTCGGGCGTCAGCCCTGCACCACCGACCACCCGCCGCCCCCCACCTGGATCGCGACCTCCCCGTCGAGGTCGGTGCGCATCACCGCAACCCCGGCCCGCGCCAGGGCGGCGAGCGTCGCCGGCGCAGGGTGGCCGTAGGGGTTGTCGGCGCCCACCGAGATCACGGCCAGCTCCGGCTCAGCCTCGGCGAGCAACCCGTCGAGGCCGGCGTCCTCGCTGCCGTGATGGGCGACCTTGAGCACGTCGACGTCACCCGGATGGACCGGGGCGAGCTCGGCCTCCGCGTCGCCCGTGAGCAGGATCCGAAATCCGCGAGAGCGGGCGAGGAGGACCAACGAGAGCAGGTTGGGCTCCTCGCCCGGCCCCGCCTCGCCCGCCAGGCGGGCCGGCGGCCAGAGCACCCGGACCCGCAGGCCGCCCGACCGCAGGGTCGCGCCCGCAGCTGAGCCGCTCGACCCGGGTCCCGAGCCGCCCGGCCGAGTCGAGCAGCGGCGCCGGCGCCCGGGCGAACCCGAGATGGTCGACCGCGATCGAGGAGAGCAGCTCCGGTGCGCCGCCGCTGTGGTCGGCGTCGGGATGGGTCAGGACGAGCGCCGCGAGCCGATCGATGCCGCGCTCGGCCAGCTGCGCGGCCACCCCGGCGTCGGGCGGACCGGCGTCGATCAGCACCGGCTCGCCGGCGGCAGGCTCGAGCAGCACCGCGTCGCCCTGGCCGACGTCGAGGACGGTCGCGGTCAGGCTTCGCGACCCCGGCGCGGCGTCGACCGAGGGCGCCCCAGGGGTGGGCGCCGCCAGGCCGATCGCGACCAGCGTCGCCGCCCCGGCCGCGAGCCGGATCCGCCCGGCGGGTCGCAGGCCGCGCCGCCGTCGCGCCCAGGCCATGGCCACGCCGGCGCCCACGGCGAGCGCCGCATACACCGCGGCCAGATACGGAACGCCGCCGATCGGCAACTCGAGCTGGGCCCACGACGGGGCCGCGAACCAGGCGGCGACCTGGGCGATGTAGGCGGCGAGCAGCCCGGCGAGCCAGGAGATCGGCTCGACCGGGAACCCGGGCACCTGGCCGGCCGCGGCGGCGAGCATCCCGAGCCACATCACCGGCGCCTCGGCGACCACCGCGAGCAGGTTGGCCGGCAGCGAGACGACCGAGACCGTGCCGAAGTAGAACGCCATCAGCGGCGCGGTCGCCAGGGTCGCCGCGACCGTGAGCGCCGCGCCCTCGGCCACGGCCCGCCGGGCGCGGCCGGCACGCGGGCCGCAGAGCAGCCCGGCCAGCGGTCGCGAGAGCAGCAGGATGCCGACGACCGCGGCGAAGCTGAGCTGCCAGCCGACGTCGCCGGCGGCGCGCGGGTCGAGGCCCAGGGTCACCGCGGCGGCGAGCAGGAGCACGTACCAGCGCGACCGCGGCCGGTCGGCGAGCGCGGCGACGATCCCGGCGGCCCCCATCACGCCCGCCCTCTGAATCGACGGTCCCGCGCCGGTGATCAGCACGTAGACGCCGATCAGCAGGCCGATCGCGACCAGGCGGGCGCGGATCGGGACCCCGAGCAGCGCCAGCACCACGGCGGCGAGAACCGCGAGCAGGATCACGTTCTGGCCCGACACGGCCAACAGGTGAGCGAGGCCGGAGCGCTTGAAGTCCTCGACGGTCCGCGCGTCGATCAGGTCGTCCTGGCCGAGGACGAAACCGCGCAACAGGTCGGCCGAGGCCTCCGGCGTACCGGCGGCCAGCGCCGCCTCGGCGCGCGAGCGCACGCTGTCGAGCGCCCCGGCGAAGCCGCCGCGCCGTGCCCCGACCCGCTCGATCGTCCTCGCCGTGAGCACTTCGCGGATCCCGAAGCGCTCGAGGTAGGACCGCTGCCACTCCGGCGCCGGGCCGAGGGCACCGCGCGCCGCGATGCCCTCGCCGACGTCGAGCTCGCCGACCGGCTCCGGCGCGCTCACCAGCAGGCGTCCGTCCCGCGTCTCGACCCGGATCGCCACCCGGCCCTCCGAACGACGCGGGACCGCCGCGACGTAGCCGCGCACCTCGGCCTCGCCCCGGACCCCGGCGGCGAGCGCGCCCGCGTCGATGGCCGCGATCCGCGCCGCGCCGATCCCGATCCCGAGCCCGGTCGCGGCCAGCGCCACCGACGCGAGCCAGAGCGGCCCCGCGGCGCCCGCGCGGCCGCGAAGGGCCGCCAGGGCGACGAGCGCGACGGCCGCCGGCGCGATCAGCGCCCGCGGGTCGCCGGTCCCGCCGAGCGGCGGCGCGGCAGCGAGCCCGAGCGCCAGGCCCGCGACCGCGACGTGGCGCCAGGCCTCGCCCCTCGCGCCGCTACGGCTGGAGGCGGTCGCGAAGCGCCTCCATCGTCGCCGGCCCGATGCCGCTGATCTGGTCGAGCTCGTCGATCGAGGAGAGCCCTCCGTGCTCGTCGCGGTAGGTGAGGATGTCCCCCGCGGTCACGGGCCCGATGCCCTCGATCGTGTCGAGCTGCTCGAGCGTCGCCGTACCGAGGCTGATCGGCCCGTCCGCCGTCGCCGGGGCCGCGGCGCTCGCCCCTGCCGGCCCGGGCCCCTTCGCCGGGACGACGACCTGCTGGCCGTCGGCGAGCTTCGCCGCCAGGTTGATCGAGTCGGCGAGGCCGCTCGGGCCGACCCCGCCTGCGCGCTCGATCGCGTCGGTGACCCTGGCGCCGGCCGGCAGCTCGTAGACACCGGGATCGCGGACCTCGCCCGCGACGTGGACGACCAGCCCTCCCCCGCCCCGCTGGATCTCGAACGACTGCCCGCCCGAGGCCTGGGCGACGCCGCCGAAGCTCTCCGCGCCCTGATCTCCGGAGCGCAGCCAGCGGGCGCCGAGGAGCAGCAGGGCGACCGCGATCGCCGCGTAGACGGCCAGCTGGGGGCGGCTGAGATCGGGCACGCGTTCGATGGTCGGCGCCGGGCGCGCACCCGTGGCGCGCGGGGTGCGCCGGAAGCGCTACGCGATGCGAAAGCCCCGCAGGCCTGAAGTCTCCTCAGGAGGTTCCGACGCCCACGGCGCATGAGATAGCGTGGGCAAAGACCCGAAGGAGGTAGGCCATGACCATCAGGATGGATCAGCCGAAGCGGTTTGACCTCGTCGGCAAGCGGGTGATGATCGCCGGGATCGGAACCGGGTTCGAGGCGACGATCAACTACCGCGTCCACGAGGGCCACGACGAGGTCACCGGCTCGATCAACGTCGGCGGCGGCACGGGCGAGCACGCGCAGTTCCAGGTGAAGGCGAACGTCGGCAACGCGGCCTTCCAGCTTGACCGTCTCTTCGTGGAGGTGTTCGAGGTCAGTGCTCAGGACGGCAGCGAGATTCACAAGGTCTCGAAGCCGGTACTGCTCGGCACGCGCATGGTCGACGGGGACTACATCGGCTACCGCGAGCATGTCGTCGCGGCGGGCGACACCCTCTCGACGATCGCGCAAGAGCACTACGGCACGCCCGACATCGACCCTCTCGTGCGCGCGAATGCCCACCAGATCGACGACCCGGACCTGATCTTCGTCGGCCAGGTGATCCGGGTTCCGATCGGCACCGGATAAGCGCTAGGCGATTCGAAAGCCCTGCAGGCCCTGAGGCTCCTCGTCGGCCTCCTCGACGCGCTCGACCTCCGCGCGGCGCGGCCCGGAGCGGCAGAAGGCCACCAGGGCCTCGACCGCATCGGGCTCACCCTCGAACACCGCCTCGACCGTGCCGTCGGCCCGGTTGGCGGCGGTGCCCGCCACGCCACGCTGCTCGGCCAGGCGGCGGACGGAGTCGCGGAAGAAGACCCCCTGCACCCGCCCGTGGACGATCACCCGGCGGCGGACCACCGCGCTCGGCTCGCTAGACGTCCTCGAAGTCGTCGTCGTAGCCGGACGCCTGGGTGGCCAGGCGCCGGCTGTAGAGCTCGTCCGCCGAGACGGCAGGCGACTGCACCGAGACCAGCGCGAGCCCGGCGTCGCCGTCGTTGGCGACCGCGTGATCGGTCGCCGGCGGGATCAGGACCAGGTCGCCCGGCTCGAGCCGTTGCGTGTCGCCCGTGGCGGTCATCGTCCCGGTCCCGCTCACGACCACGTAGACCTGCTCGGCCTCCTCATGGGAGCGCAGCTCCTCGGAGACGCCCGGGGGCACCTCGAGCCAGTTGACGGAGAGGTTGCGCGAGCCGAGCTCCCCCGCATCCATGAGGATGTGCGGGCGCAACCCGTGAACCTCGGTAACAGCCGCATCGGAGAGGCGCCTGACGAGCACGCGCGCTTTGTACCAGACCGGAGCGCCTCGGGTGTGAATCGGACGTTCAGCGTGCCTCTGGCATGCGGGGGAGGCGACGTCGTGGACGGCCGAGTGCACCGACCTGAGCAGCTTCAGCGCCGCTGGCCGGGGGGCCTGACGGGCAAGCGAACTCCTCCTAGGTCGCGCCAGCCAACACGTCCGCGTCGGCAACCGGGCTCGATGTGCCCGCATCGGGTAGATCCAGGGCCTGGCACATCCGAGCCCATCGGGCGCCGCTCGATTGTGCCAGCCCCGGCCGCGCGCGAGGTCGGGTACATCGGAGCAGGCGGAGCTTCGGTGCCGTGGAGTCTGCCGTGAGGGCTCAGCGGACGACGAGGTTGACGAGCTTGCCGGGGACGACGATCTCCTTGACGACCTGCTTGCCGTCGAGGTGGCGGCGGACGTTCTCGCTGCCGCGGGCGAGCTCGAGCACCTCGGCCTCCGAGGCGCCGGCCGCGGTGACGATCTGGTCGCGGCGCTTGCCGTTCACCTGGACCACGAGCGTGAAGGTCTCGTGGGTGAGCAGCGCGGGGTCCGCCTCCGGCCAGGGCTGCTCCCAGACCCGCTCGCCGGTGATCGCGTCGTAGACGTCCGAGCCCAGGTGGGGGGCGAAGGGGAAGATGAGCGAGGCGGCGGTGGCGGTGGCGAAGCGCAGCGCGGCCTCCCCCGCCGGATCGCCGTAGAGCTCGTCCTTCAGCCGGTAGGCCTCGTTGACGAGCTCCATCACCGCGGCGATCGCCGTGTGGAGCGCGAAGCCGTGGGAGATGTCGTGGGTGGTCTTGTCGATCGCCCACGCGGTCTTGGCAAGCAGCTCGCGAGCCGGTCCGGCCTCGGGCTGCTCGTCGCTCGTCGCCCGGGCCTCCGTTCGTTCGACCACCTCGTTCGAGAGGCGCCAGAGGCGGACGAGGAAGCGGTGGACGCCCTCGACGCCCTCCGGGACCCAGTCGCCCCCCCGCTCCGGCGGCCCGAGGAAGCAGACGTAGGTGCGCGCGGTGTCGGCGCCGTAGCGATCGACGGTCTCGACCGCGCTCACCGTGTTGCCCTTCGACGACGACATCTTCGCCCCGCCCATCGTGATCATCCCCTGCGTGAACAGGTTCGCGAACGGCTCCTGGACGCCGAGGTAGCCCATGTCGGCGAGCGCCTTGGTGAAGAAGCGCGCGTACATCAGGTGCAGGATCGCGTGCTCGACCCCGCCGATGTACTGGTCGACCGGCATCCAGTAGTCGCCGCACTCGCGGGCGAACGGCAGCTCCGAGTTGTGCGGGTCGAGGTAGCGCAGGAAGTACCAGGAGGAGTCGACGAAGGTGTCCATCGTGTCGGTCTCGCGGCGCGCCGGACCGCCGCATGACGGGCACTCGGTGTTCACCCAGTCCTCGGCCGCGGCCAGCGGGCTGCGCCCCTTGGGCGCGTAGTCGTCGACCTCGGGGAGCTCGACCGGGAGCTGGTCGTCCGGCACCGCGACCATCCCGCACCCCTCGCAGTAGACGATCGGGATCGGGCAGCCCCAGTAGCGCTGGCGGGACAGCAGCCAGTCGCGGAGGCGGTAGTTGATCGCGAAGTCGCCGGCCTCGCGCTCGCGCAGCGATTCGACGATCGCCTCGTAGGCCTCGCGGTTGTCCTCGCCGTCGAAGCGCCCGCTGTTGACCATCGGCCCGTCGCCGATGTAGGGCTCAGCCTGCACGTCCTCGCCGCCGGCGACGACCTCGCGGATCTCGAGCCCGAACGCGCGAGCGAAGTCGTGGTCGCGCTGGTCGTGGGCCGGCACCGCCATCAGCGCCCCGGTGCCGTACTCCATCAGCACGTAGTCCGCGACGAACATCGGGATCTCCTCGCCGTTGACCGGGTTGGTCACCGTCCGCCCGAGCGGGACCCCGGTCTTCTCGCGACCCTCGTCGCCGCGCTCGGCGGCCCCCTCGCGGATGGTCGCGTCGACGTACGCGCGGACCTCGGCCTCGTGGCCGGTGCCGGCGGCGAGCCGCTCGAGCTCGGGGTGCTCCGGCGCGAGGACGAAGAAGGTGGCGCCGAAGAGCGTGTCGGGCCGGGTGGTGAAGACCGGGAAGTCGATCCCGAGCTCCTCGCAGCGGAACGTGACCTCCGCGCCGCGCGAGCGCCCGATCCAGTTGCGCTGCATCGTGACCACGTGCTCGGGCCAGGACTCGAGCAGGTCGAAGTCGTCGAGCAGGCGGTCGGCGTAGTCGGTGATCCGAAAGAACCACTGCTCGAGCCGGCGCGACTCGACCAGCGAGCCGCAGCGCTCGCAGTGCCCGTCGATCACCTGCTCGTTGGCGAGCACCGTCTGGTCGACCGGGCACCACTGCACCGGGGCCTCGGCGCGGTAGGCGAGCCCGCGCTCGAACAGGCGCAGGAAGATCCACTGGGTCCAGCGGTAGTAGGCCGGGTCGTGGCTGGAGACCTCGCGCGACCAGTCGAACGACACGCCCCAGGCGCGAAACTGCTCGCGGTAGGCGGCGATCGAAGCCTCGACCGCCTCGCGCGGCGGCACGCCCGGTCTTGATCGCGTTGTTCTCGGCGGGAAGGCCGAAGGCGTCGAAGCCCATCGGGTGGATCACCTGGAAGCCATGCCGGCGGCGGAAGTGGGCGATCGCGTCGCCGAGCGAGTAGTTCTTCAGGTGGCCGACGTGCGGCTCGCCCGACGGGTAGGGCAGCATCTCGAGCACGTAGGCCTTCGGCTTCGAGGCGTCGAAGCCGGGCTCACCCGGGTTCGGCACCTCCCAGGTGCGCTCGGCCGCCCAGACGTCCTGCCAGCGGCGTTCGATCGCATGCGGGTCGTAGCGCTCCATCGGTCGATCTTACGAGCGCCGGCGCGTGGCCTGGAGGCCGGCCAGGCGGCGGGCGTAGACTCGCGTCTGCTGCAGGCCCGCGCGAAGGAGGATCCGATGGGACGGTTGATCAGGCTCGATCGAAGCGGTCACACGACGCTGGCGCGCTGGGAGGCCGGCGACTCGGAGGCGGAGGCGGCGGTTGAGGCCTTCCGCCGCGAGCTCGACCAGGGCATGATCGCCTCGGTCTCGCACACCGACGGCACCGCCGAGGTCGTCCGCGAGCTGCCGCTCGACGCCGAGCTGGTCGTGATGCGGCGCCCGATCGCCGGCGGCTAGCGATCTCGTCCACCCCGACGCTCGCGGGAGGCGGCCTCGAGGAGGCCGCCCGGCTGCATTGGCGAGAGGACGCCAGCGCGCGGACCCTGCGCCGCGACGGGCGGCGCTGGACCGCCTGGACCTGCTGGATCTGCTTCGCGTTCATCGCGCCGGGCGCGCTGCTGATCGCGATCGAGCCCCTGACCTTCCCGGCCGCGCTGATCTGCTTCGCGCACGCCTGGGGGATCCCCTGGATCCAGGCGCGGCGAGGAGCCCAGCAGGTCGTCGCGATCGGCGACCCGCGGAGCGTGGCCACGCGCAACCCGGCGGCGGGCCCGGAGGCGGTCGCGCTCGGTCTGCTCGGGGACCTCGTCGGGCATCGCGAGCGCGACCTGTTGCGAGCCAGCGGCCTGGTGCTCCAGCGCGGTGAGCTCGGCGTCTGGCTGGTGGGCGAGCAGGGCGCGTTCCTGGTCCGCTCGGGCGGCCGGCGGGTCGACTGCTGGTGCGTCAGCGTCGGTGAGACGGCAGACCTCCCCGCCGCCGACCGCGTGGCGCACCTGCTGCTCGCCCTGCGCGAGGACGAGCTCGGCTTCGCCAAGGTCGCGAACCTCGGCTTCTCGGGAGCGCGGTGGCGGGTCCGCCGCCACCTCGGCGAGCGCCCGCGAATCGCCCTCGGCGTGGCGGCCGCTCAGGCGGCCTGAGCGAGCGCGACCTGCGAGTCGCGCTCGATCTCGGCGGCGAGCGTCTCCAGGATCTCGTCGATCCGGTCGTCGTGGTGGTCGCCGAGGAGCGACCCGTCGGGGTGGAACGCCTCGTGGGCGCGGGCGACCGGCAGGTCGAGGTCGACCACCCGGGCGCCCGTGGAGCCGAGCACCTTGCGCAGCTCCGCCTGCGCCCAGACGGCGCCGAAGCTGCCGGTGGAGGCGCCGATCACCGCCGCGGGCTTGCCCTGGAGCGGCGTCTCGGCGCGCGGGCGCGAAACCCAGTCGATCGCGTTCTTGAGGACCCCCGGGATCGATGAGTTGTATTCCGGCGTGGCGAAGAGCAGGCCGTCGGCGTCGGCGATCGCCTGGCGAAGCTCGGCCACCGCCCGCGGGGCCGGCTGCACGTCGTCGTCCTCGTCGTAGGGCGGGATCGACTTCAGGCCGTCCCAGATCTCGATCTCCAGGCCGGCCGGCGCCTGCTCCGCCAGGTGGCGGAGCAGGCGCGAGTTGTGCGAGTCGCGGCGCACGCTGCCGCTGATCGCGAGGATCCGCATCGTTAGCTCTTCTGGAACTCGAGCTCGACGACCAGGCGGACGTCGTTGCCGAGCGCCTGGTTGCCGTCGGGGAGCTCCATCTGCCAGGTCATGCCGAACGCGGTCCGGTCGACCGTGGTCTCGAGGGAGAGCGAGAGCCGCTCGATCCCCTCGCCGAGCGTCACCGGGCCCCGGAGGCGGCCGGTGGCCTCGACCGGGAGCGTGAATCCGGCCATCGAGAGATCGCCGCGGATGCGGAGATCGTCGGGGGTGCCGTCGATCGCGGTCGAGCGGAACTTGATCTCGGGGTTGCGGCCGACGTCGAAGAAGTCGGGCGAGAGCAGGTGCGGGCGGATGTTCTCGTCGTCGACGCTGATCGCCTCGACCTGAACGGTGCCCTCGAGCTCAACCCCGTCGTCGCCGGAGACGAGCTTCGCGTCGATCGGCTTGAAGCCGCCGCGGAAGACGGAGACCCCGGCGTGCTCGGCCTCGAAGCCGGCGCTGGAATGCGGGTCGTCGATCGCCCAGGTCCCGGTCGGGACGAGGCGTTCGGTGGTTGTGACGGTCATCTCTAAGCTCCTTTGATGTAACGACAATTGTTGCGACTGCAAGAAAGATACCAGGATATACTTGCGTTGTCAACAATTGTGTGAGAAACTGTCTTCCATGGCTACACAGAGCGCAAGAGACCTCCTAAACGACGAAGAGCTCGCCGCCTGGCGGGCGTTCCTGCGGGCGCACTCCACGATGCTGCGCCGGATCAGCCGCGACCTCGACGAGGCGGAGCTGCCGCCGCTCGCCTGGTACGACGTGCTCGCCGCGCTGAGCGACGCGCCCGAGCAGCAGCTGCGCCAGGTCGAGCTCGCCGAGCGGGTGCTGCTCTCGACCAGCGGGCTGAGCCGGCTCCTCGACCGGATCGAGAAGCAGGGGCTCGCGCGGCGGACGAGCTGCGACACGGACCGGCGCAGCTTCTACATCCAGCTGACCGACGACGGGGCGGCGATGCTGGAGGAGATGTGGCCGGTCTACGCGCGCGGGATCGCCGACGACTTCCTCCCCGCCCTCGGCTCAAACCCGTACGAGATCCGACAGACGCTCGAGTCGATCGGCCGCCAGTGCGACGCGGTCGCGCGAGGCCGAGGCGGCCGAGGCTGACGCGGCCGAGCCCGGCTAACCCGGCAGGTTCGCGCAGAAGTCGACGAACTTGCGCGTGTCGCGGTACGGGGGCCCGTGGCCGACGAGCAGCAGCCTCGGCTCGAGCTCGCCGAGCCGCTTGGCCGAGCGCCGGTTGAGCGCCGGGTCGGGAGTGAAGTAGCGCTTCGGCTCGCGCAGCCCGGGGATGGCGAGCAGCGGGTCGGCCGTGTTGAACACGTCGCCGGCGATCAGCACGCGGTCGGACTCGCGCCAGAAGGCCACGTGGCCGGCGGAGTGGCCGGGCACGTGCAGGACCTCGAAGCCGGCGACCTCGTCGCCCTCGACCAGGTGGCGGTCCACCGGGTGCCCGGGGCCGGTGCAGGTCCGAAAGAAGAACTGAGCCATGAAGTGGTCGGGCTGGCGCTCGCGATCAGCTCGGGACGCTCGGCGGCGGGGGCGTCGAGCTCGCCGACCCAGAAGGGGATCCCGAGGCGCTCGCAGACCTGGTGGCTGGCGCCCTGGTGGTCGGGGTGTGCGTGGGTGAGCGCGTGCGCGGCGATCCGGTGACCTTCGACGTTGCGCAGGATTCGACGGGTCGCGTAGCGGGTAGAGGCGTCGATCAGCACGTCCTCGATCACGAACACGTTGATCGCGTTGGGCGGGAAGCCGGAGAGCTGCCAGACGCCGTCGGCGAGCCTGCTTCATCGCGCGAGCCTAGCGCCGAGCGGCGGCGGCGAAGACGCCAAACGGTGTTGGGAGACCGGTCGGTCTCGGTTAGTCGCCCTACCCCAAAGCGGGGAGAAACCCGGAGAAATCCGCGGTAATTGAATCTGCGTGGAACGGGCGTGCATTGACAGGTGCGTTCTCCGTGAGAATGTGGGCTCGTAAGGACACGAAGCTGTCGCCGCGTAGCGTCGCTACCTCGGCCGGCAAGCGGGACCAGTGTCACTACTGCTCGGCTCTATCAAGACCTAAAGGGGGTCGCACGGTTCCGTATTCGTGCAATTAGGAAATGGTTGACGAGGTGATGAGAAGTAGCCCTTTCACGGGCCGTGCAGGCCAGGCCTCCGGGAGCGTCCAGCGCTCCGGGATGGCCGGGCGGTCGATCCGCAACTTGTCGTCGCACGGCGCGTTTGCGGACTTGCTCGAGGGCGGGCGCGTTGCCCGCACTGACTCCCAGCACCACGCGGCCCAACCGCTGGACTCAAGGATGGACATGGATTAATGGAAGTCACCGGACACATGAACGGACACGCGAACGGATCGCGGTCCCGAATCGAACCTCGCGGTAGTTCGCTCCCACGCGGGGCGCGCGAGGGGCGGCCCTCGGAACGCCAGGCCATCGCCGCCGCCAAGCGCGGCGAGTGGGACGGCATCCACTACCTGTACGCACGCCACGCGGACGATGTCTGCGCCTACGTGCAGAGCATCGTCCGTGACCCCTACGAGGCCCAGGACATCACCCAGGACATCTTCGCGAAGCTGATCAAGGCGATCCGCAGATACGAGGAGCGCTCGGTGCCGTTCGCCGCCTGGATCACGCGGGTCGCCCGCAACGCCGCCCTGGACCACATCCGGGCCCGGCGCCAGATCCCGGTCGAGGAGGTGCGGATCAGCGACCCGGTCGACGAACAGCTCGGGTCCGCGCGCCGCCAGTGCCTCAAGGACGCGCTCGCCGCGCTTCCCGAGGAGCAGCGCACCGTGCTCGTGCTGCGACACGTGACCGGCCTCTCACCCGAGGAGATCGCCACCCGTCTCGGCAAGTCGGAGAGCTCGGTTCACGGGCTTCACCACCGGGGACGAGCGGCCCTGAAGGCCTCGCTGATCGAGCAGGAAGCCGGCCCGGTTACCGCCGGGCGCTGAGGCCTAAGCGTCGTCGCCGGCGTCGTCGGCCCGCTCGAGGACGCGGTCCGCGACCAGGCCCGCATCGGCATCGGCGAGATAGAGCAACGCCGCGTGCTCGAGCAGCTGCTCGATCGGGATCCCCTGGCGCCCCGCCTCATCCGAGAGGCGCTGCCAGCGCGGAGGCGGGACCGCCAGCCCGACCTCGCGTGGGCTGCCGTAGTCGGGAGGCTTGAAGAGCGGGGCGGACATCGCGACCCGGGTCGGCGGCAGCTCACCCTCGAAATACGAGGCGGCGCGGGTCAGGAGCTCGTCGAGCGTCTGGCCGTCGCGGTCCGCCGCAGCTTCGAGGCTCGACCACCCA
The DNA here is from genome assembly GCA_963729065.1 of uncultured Solirubrobacterales bacterium. GTDB lineage: Bacteria > Actinomycetota > Thermoleophilia > Solirubrobacterales > 70-9 > WHSW01. The sequence goes on along the minus strand of CAVSMS010000022.1, from coordinate 570,376 downwards.
TGGTCGTCGAACCTGAGCGTCAGCCGATGAAGCTCGCGTGCGTCGGCCGGCTGCTCGCCGGGGGCGTCTCTGTCCGTCATGTCGCCGGTGGGGTGTCGCCTCGCAGCCATCATCTGTTCCCCCCCTGCCGCGGATCGTGGTCCGGGATGCATAGCACGTCGCCAGCCGCCGTTCGCCGGTACGTCCGTAGGGGGATCAGGGTCGTGCAGTGCCTGGTAGGCCATCTCGAATTCACCTTCACTCTTCCGTCTCGCCGCGATCAGCGCTCGACCGGCTCGGGCTCGGCCCGCGCGGCGGCGACGGATGACACCTGGCCGCCGTCGGGATCGAAGCGCGGCTCGTAGGCGAGCCGGCTGACGTCACCGAGTCGCCGTCCGCATAGATCGCAGATGGCGTAGTAGGTGAGGATCCTCATCTCGCGGTCATAGGACGAGGTGATCGTGTGGAGGCCCTGATGCGTGCAGCTCATCTCGGTGAAGCAACGGGCGCTGCGGGCGCCGACTTTGCACGGATGGCCATTAGTACGACGAAATTCCCTCGGTACTCATACGAAACTAGGTCTGGAACCGGTCGAACCGCCCGAGATCAGATCCGCGGCCCAGCTGGCGGGGGTGCCGCTTTCGTTGGATCGCGTCGCCGCCGCGCGAGTGTGGAGGGCGTCGCCGCGCGTTACTGGTAGTAGATGTTCGAGCACCCGGGAAAGCCGCATCGCAACGGCAACGGCCATGGCAACGGCAACGGAGGCGCGAACGGACGCCGGTTCCCGGCGCGCCGCTGGTCGCTCGCCGACCACAGCTGGCGCCCGACCGAGGACCGCGCCGGCGTCACCGTCGGGCTCGTCGGCCTTGGTTACTGGGGCCCGAACATCCTGCGCGTGCTCGCCGACCAGCCCGACGTGGAGGTTCGCTGGATCTGCGATCAGCTCCCCACGCGGCTCGAGCGCATGGCGCGCCGCTACCCGAGCGTGCAGGCGACGGAGCGCTTCGACGACCTCCTCGAGGATCCCCTCCTGGACGCGATCCTGATCGCGACGCCGGTGGGCACCCACGCCGCGCTGGCCGGAGCGAGCCTCGAGGCGGGCAAGCACACCTTTGTCGAGAAGCCGCTCGCGGCCTCCGCCGCGGAGGCCGAGCACCTGGCCGATATCGCTCGCGACGCGGGCCTCGTCCTGATGTGCGGCCATACGTTCACCTACAGCCCGCCGGTGCGCGCGGTGAAGAGGCTGCTCGACGCCGGCGAGCTGGGCGATCTGCATTTCATCTCGTCCAGCCGCGTCAACCTCGGCCTGCACCAGCGCGACGTGAGCGTGATCTGGGACCTCGGTCCCCACGACTTCTCCATCCTTCGTTACTGGCTGGACGAGATGCCGGAGACGGTCGCCGCCTCGGGCCGCGACGCCGTCGTGCAGGGCATCACCGACGTCGCCTTCCTCACCCTGAGCTTCGGCTCCGGGACGCTCGCGAACCTGGAGATGAGCTGGCTGGCCCCGAGCAAGCTGCGCCGGACGGTGCTCGTCGGCAGCGAGAAGATGGTCGTCTACGAGGACGGCGCTCCGGAGCCGGTGCGCGTGTTCGACCGGGGGGTCGTCTACCGCGATCCGGAGACCTTTGGCGAGTACCACCTCTCCTACCGCACCGGCGACATCGTCTCCCCGCACCTCGACGGAGCCGAGCCGCTCGCGGTCGAGCTCCAGGACTTCACCGACTCGGTGCGATCCGGTGAGGGCGGACACCACCAGCTCGACCTGGCGCTCGACGTGGTCCGCACGATCGAGGCCGCGGAGCTGTCGCTGCTCGACGGCGGGGGTCCGGTGCGCGTCGAGGCGGCCTCCGCACCTCCGCTGGTCTCGTGAGCAACCCGAGCGGGCCCTCGGGGGCGATCCTCGCGACGCCCGGCGAGGCGACGCTCGAGCTCGGGGCCGGCCCGCGGCCGCGCGCGGCGCACGAGCAGATCGTCGCCACCGCCCGTCCCCCGCGCGACTACTTCCTGCGCCGGGCCCTGGCGACGGCCGACCTGCTCGCGGTGCTCTTCGCCGGCGCCGTCGCCCTCCTGCTCCTCCCGGACTCCCTGCACCGGAGCCTGCTCTGGCTCCTCCCGACCCTTCCCGTCTGGCTCGTGCTGTTCCGCCTCTACGGGCTCTACGAGCGCGACGTCAAGCGCGTGCACGCCTCCGCGCTCGACGACCTGCCGGCGCTCTTTCACGCGTTCGTCCTGGGCACCCTGCTGCTCTGGGCCTACCTGAAGCTGCTCGACGGACACGGCCTCGACGTCGCCCAGGCGATCGCCTTCGGCGCCTCCGGGATCGCCCTCGCGGCCACCCTCCGGGTCGCCGCCCGGCGCTCCGTGCTGCGATTCGGCGGTCCGAGCCGGGTGCTCCTGGTGGGCGACTCGGAGATCGCCGACGCCCTGGTGCGCAAGATGCGATCGCACGCCGAGTACGGCCTCGATCCCGTCGGCGCCGTCTCGGTCGGCGAGCGGGCGCACGCGTCGTCGGATCTCCCCCACCTCGGCCGCCTCGAGGAGGTAGACCTGCGCGAGCTCGTCGCCCGCGACGGCGTCGAGCGGGTGATCGTGACCGCGCAGGACCTCTCGGACGAGGCGATGATGGACCTCGTCCGCGACTGCGGCGCCGCCTCGGTGAAGGTGAGCGTCGTTCCCAACCACATCAACGCCCTCGGGCCGTCGGTGGCGATCGACGACATCGAGGGGCTGACGATCCTCGGCCTCAACCCGCTCGTCCTCTCGAGCTCGTCGCGCTTCCTCAAGCGGCTTCTGGACGTCGCCGGCGCGACCGCTGGGATCCTCGTCGCCGCGCCGGTGCTGGCGCTGTCGGCCGTCGCGATCAAGCTCGACTCGCCCGGCCCGGTCCTCTTTCGCCAGCGCCGGATCGGCAGGGGCGGGACGCCGTTCACGGTGCTCAAGTTCCGGAGCATGGTGGTCGACGCGGATGCGAGGCGCGACGAGCTGCGTTCGCAGAGCAGCGATCCCGACTGGCTGAAGCTCGACCGGGACCCGCGCGTCACGCGCGTCGGCCGCGTCCTCCGCGCGACCAGCCTCGACGAGCTGCCGCAGCTCTGGAACGTGCTGATCGGGGAGATGAGCCTCGTCGGCCCGCGGCCGCTGATCGACTCCGAGGACGAGCTGGTCGCCGGCTGGTCGCGGACGCGGCTCGACCTCGCCCCCGGGGTCACGGGCCTCTGGCAGGTCCTCGGCCGCACCGACATCCCGTTCCGGGACATGGTCAGCCTCGACTACCTGTACGTGACCAACTGGTCGCTGTGGCTCGACGTGAAGCTGATCGCGCGAACCGTGCCGGCCGTGGTCGCCCGGCGCGGGGCTAACTGAGCGCTCGGATCGCCTCGACGACGCGGCGCACGGCCGCCTCGTCCAGCGCCTGGCCCATCGGCAGGGCGAGGCCGTCGGCGGCGAGCCGCTCGGAGTTGGCGAGCGGCGCGGGCCGCAGGCCGCGGGCGATCGCGGGCTGGCGGTTGAGGGGCGTCGTGTAGTACGCCCTCGTCTCGATCCCGCCCGCTCGCAGGCCGGCGGCCAGGGCGTCGCGCGCCGGGCTCCGGACGACGTACAGGTGGTACGCGCAGGATCCGCCCTCGGTCTCGCGCTGGGGCGCGACCAGGTCGGCGATCCCCGCCCGCTCGTAGGCGGCGGCTGCCGCGCGCCGGGCCACGGTCCAGCCCTCGAGCTCGGGCAGCAGGACGCGAAGCGCCGCCGCCTGGAGCTCGTCGAGCCGCGAGTTGTAGCCCACCTCGACGTGGACCCAGGGGTCCTCCCCCTGGCCGTGCGCGCGCAGCGTCCGCGCCATCCGCGCAACGTCGTCGTCGTCCGTGACGATCGCCCCGGCGTCGCCGACGGCGCCCAGGTTCTTGCCCGGGTAGAAGCTGAAGGAGGCCGCGTCGCCGTGAGCGCCCGCGCGCCTGCCCTCGTAGTCCGCGCCCGCCGCCTGGGCGGCGTCCTCGAGCACGATCAGGCCGCGCGAGCGCGCGAGCGCCTCGAGCTCGGCCATCGGCGCCGGGTTCCCGAACAGGTGAACCGGGATCAGCGCCCGCGTGCGGCGGGTGAGCACGGGCTCGACGGTCGCGGCGGTCATGCAATGGGTCTCGGGGTCGATGTCGGCGAACACCGGCCGGGCGCCGGCGTTGACCACGGCCTCGGCCGTGGCGAAGAAGCTGATCCCGGGAACGACGACCTCGTCGCCGGGGCGCACGCCGAGCGCGCGCAGGGCGATCGTCAGCGACTCGGTGCCGTTGGCGACCCCGATGCAGTGCCGCCGGCCGACGAAGGCCGCGAACTCGGCCTCGAACGCCTCGACCTCGGGGCCGAGGATGTAGCGCCCCGATTCGAGCACCGCGCGCTGGCGCTCGGCGATCTTCGCCACCAGCGGCTTGAGCGCCGGGCGAGTTGCGAACAGGGGGATCGCGGCGGGAGCGTCGGGCTCGACGCTCGGAGCCGGGGCCATTGCCGTTCCCCGGGCCTCCATCATCCGACGACGCTCGCGACGGGCTCCCGCCTCGTGGGCGGGGCCGCGGGGAGGACGGTCTCGGGCTCGAGGATCACCGTGCCGGAGTCGTCGATCGTGGCGACGCCCGCGTCGCCGGGGGCCGGCTCGCCGACCTCGCGATCGCGCTCGCGCCACCACGCGGCGACCTGGCGCGGCAGCGCCCGCCAGAGGCCGGGCCGCTCGGCGACCGCGGCCAGGAACTCCTCGTAGAGGGCCTCCTTGTCGGCGTCGCCGAGGTAGCCGGGATCGGGATGGGTCACGCACTGCGCGAGCCCCGCGACCCCCTCGATGAGCTCGAGCTGGCGCAGCCAGAGGTCGATCGTCGACTCGCGCAGCAGCGTGAAGGTCGTGTGGTCCTGGGGGATCGTGTACGGCAGCTCGACGACGGGCCCGATGAAGAACGGCCAGGGCGAGCAGCAGCCGCCCGGCTGCGGCTCGTACGGATCGGACATCGGCACCGTGCAGTCGTAGGAGACCGGCAGCTCGCCGAGCCACGAGCTGACCCGGTGCGTCGCCGGCGAGCGGAAGCCGTCCGCTCCGAGGCGCTCGGCCATCAGGCGCAGGGCCCCCTGCTGGCGCTCGAACTCGGCCCGCGACGAGAACATCGAGCGATCGTGGTGGACGCCGTGGACCCCGAACTCGAAGCCCCGCTCGCTGAGCTCCCCGACGATCCCCCAGTCGATCGGGTAGTCGGCGGCGACGATGTTGAACGCCGAGCGCAGCCCGCGCGCCTCCTCGAGGTCCGCGATCCGGACGGCGTTGCGAAGGCCCGCCTCCGACTCGACGTCGTGGGTGAGGACCAGGGCGGCGCGTGCGCGCTCCGGCCAGAACCAGCGAAAGCGAAGCTCCGGCTTGTCCGCCGCGATCAGGGCGCAGCGGGCATAGAAGTGGGCCAGCGACGCCACGCTCGCGTCGAACGGCCAGCGCGGAAAGTCGGGCGCCCCCTGTCGGCGGATCAGGACTCTCCGCGCGGCGAGCTGGGCGCGGCGCGGGATCGCGCGCTTGATCCGGTAGAAGGCGTCCAGGGCCCCGGGGGGCAGGCCTCTCCGGGTCGTCTGCGCCCAGAGCTCGTTGGTGTACGCGGCGTAGGCCTCGGCAAATCCGAACGGCACCACCACGCGACCATCCGCCTCGCGGCGCGCGTACGCGAGCGCTCCGTCGGCGGTCTCAAAGGACTGGATCACCTGATCGCTTCCGGCGCTCGGAAGGCCGGTCTGCAGGCGAGCCACGATGTGCCAGTCGTCGGCCCTCGTCGCCACCGCCTCGCCGGTTCCGGGCCGGCACTCCACCAGTCCCTCGCCGTCGACGTCGGGGGCGGGCCACGTCGGGTCCACCAGGCCCGGCGGATCGACGGGGGCCAGCAGCCGCTCGACCGGGTGCCGGGCGTCCGCCCGCATGTCGACGCGGGTCATCCGCCGGCCTCGGAGCCCGGGCCGGGCGGGTCGACCTCGGCCAGGATCGACTCGCCGGCCTTCACCCGCTCACCGGGGCGCACGGTCACGCGAACGCCGTCGCGTCGCGGGAGGACCACGTCGACCTGCGAGCCGAGGCGGATCACGCCGATCCGCTGGCCCGTGTCGACCCGGTCGCCGACATCGACGAAGCCCGCGATCTGGCGCACGAGGCGCGAGGCGATCTGCACCACCGCAATCTGGAGGCCCGGGCGCTCGATCACGGTCGTTGCGCGCTCGTTCTCATAGACCATCTCGGGCTGGCCGAGCGATCCGAAGCGGCCCGGAAAGTGCTTGCGGATCCGGACCTCGCCGGCGACGGGCGACCGGTTGACGTGAACGTCGAGGAAGCTCATCGCGATGCCGACCACCACGGCGTCGCGGTCGCGGAGCGGGGTCTTCGTGAGCTCCACCAGCTCGTAGGTCCGGCCCTTCTTGGTCGACTCGGGGAACCTGCCCTCGACGGATCTCCGCACGTAGATGACCTCGCCGTCGGCGGGGCTCACGACCACGTCGGAGCGATCGGGTGGGCGGCGCTCGGGGTCGCGGTAGAAGCGGTAGGCGAGCACGGCCAGGGCGGCGGCCAGGGTGAGGGCGCAGACGATCAGAGCCCGCGCCGCGTCGCCGAGCGACAGCACCTCAGAGAGCAGCGCAACCGCCACGGCGGACGGGATGGCCAGCACCGCGACCGAGATCGCGACCCGGCGGACGCCAAGCTCCCACTTCCACGCCAGGGGCAACGTCACGGCAACCGCGACCAAACCCCCGATGACGGCGGCGGCGAGCATCCTCAGAGCCCCCGCCGCACGGCCAAGTACGGGAGCAGGGCGAGCTCGACGAGCCCGGGGACCGGGTCGCTGCGGCTGAAGACCGCCTCCGTGCGCACACCGCGCAGCGAGCGCAGGTACGCGCGGGGGCTCTGGCGCCCGCCGAGGATCTCCTGTGCGGCCGTGGGCAGGTCCGTGAGCAGCCGGACCCACCGGGTCCCGGCGCGGGCGCGCTGGGGAGCGACGGGCAGGCCGACGCTCTGCCGGTAGAGCAGGTAGGGGAAGTCGACACCCGCCGCCTGGCCGAGGGATTGATAGCCGCAGGTGCGGGCGTTGAAGTCGAGCAGCTTGAAGCGCCCGTCGCGCGGATCGCGCTTGTACTCCAGCTCGACGAGGCCGTCGTACGCGATCGTGCGGAGCAGCCGCTCAGACAGCTCCTCGACGGCGGGCTCCTCGACCGTCTCCACGAAGGTGCTCGCCCGGCCGAACTCGGGCGGATGCTGGCGCAGCCGGCGCACCACCATCGAGGCGACGGTCCGGCCCTCCGAGCAGAGGGCGCAGTAGCCGAACTGCTGACCGCCGTCCCCGGGGATGAGCTCCTGGACCATCACCTCGCCCGCCTCGACGATCGAGCTCGCCCGGTCGAAGAGCTCGAGCAGCTCGGCGCGATCGTCGGCCCGCCAGGCCTTCGCCTTGGTCGCGTAGAAGAAGTTCTCCTTGATCGCCGGCTTGATCGCGACCGGGAAGTCGACGGCCAGCGCCTCGAGCTCGCCGCGATCCGCCCCGTGCCAGGTGCGCGGAGCGGGCACCCCCGCCTCGGCTGCGAGGCGGTAGGTGTTGCGCTTGTCGGAGGCCCACCGAATCGTGTCCCAGCCGGGCGTCGCGACGCGGAAGAACCGCTGCAGGCGAGCGCGCTCTTGCGCGATCGCCGCCACCGTCTCGTCGCGCGTCGGATAGAGCACCCAGCCGTCGAGGCCGTACCACTCGCCCAGTCTCAGGAGCTCGTCGACGAAGCCGTCACCGGTGCCCAGGTCTTCGATCCACGCCCGCCCGCCACAGTGGCGGGAGAACCGGGAGATGGACCGCTCGTCGTCGATCACGAACGTCGGCACGCCGTGGCGGCCGAGGCTGCGGACGATCCCCAGGCCCTGGTAGTCGCCGCCGAGGACCACCGCGCCGGCAACCGAAGCGCCCCGCCGCGTGCGCCTCGCGGCGGCGTGCGACGGCGCGCCGGCGGACGCAGGTATTTCCGCCCGGCCGGTGGCCGGAGCGGCCACGGTCTCCCCGACAGACATCATCTGTGGAATCAACGGCCCGCGGGCCCCTGCGCTTCTACGCGGCGGGCCGGCCGACCGCGTATTCGTAGGCGTGGAGCAGGGTGGCCGCGGAGCGCTGCCACGAGAGCCGCTCGACCCGCGCGCGGCCCAGCCGTCCCATCTCCACCCGCCGCTGGGGGTCCTCGAGCAGCTCGTGTACGCAGCGTGCGAGGCTCGCCGGGTCCGGCGACGCGGCATACGCCGCCGCGTCTCCGGCCGAGCTCCACGTCTCGGGGAGCCTGTAGGAGGCGATCGCCCGCCCCATCGCCATGTACTCGGGGATCTTGACCATGGTCGAGGCGTCGTTGAGCGGATTGGGCGGATCCGGCGCAAGGCAGACGTCGGCGGTCGAGAGCATGCGCCGGATGTCGTCGTCGCCCCGCCAGCCGGCGAACTCGACCATCTCCGAGAGCCCCAGCTCGCTCGCGAGCGCCTGCATCTCGTCGAGGACCTCCCCGTCGCCGATGAACACCGCATGCCAGTCGTCGACACGCAGGCGGCGCAGCTCGGCCAACGCGTTGAGCGCCTCATCGATCCCGTCCTGGGGCCCCATCACGCCGAGGTAGGCGATCAGGTGACGGCGTCCCTGCCGCAGGCTCGGATCGGAGGCGACCGGAACGAAGCGCTCGAGGTCGGGGCCGTTGCGCACGACGAAGACGTCCTCGGGGGCGAGACCGCCGCGCTCGATCGCGATCTGGCGGTAGGACTCGTTGGTCGAGAGCACCACGTCGGAACCGCGCAGGACCCGCCGCTCGATGGCGCGGAGCACTGCGTGCGGGAGGCCCGCCCGCGCGAACCGGGAGCGGAAGAGCTCGGGCATCAGGTCGTGGTGGTCGAAGATCAGACGGGCGCCGCCCGCGAGTGGGGCTCCGACCGCCAGGTACATGAAGTCGGGGGGGTTGTTCAGATGGACCACGTCGAAAGGCCGCTCGCGCTGAAGCCGGCGCACGAGCCGCCACGTTTGCCACAGGGCCTGGGAGTACTCGCGGAGGTAGCCCAGGGTCGTCTTCGCGGGCTCGAGCGGATACCGGTGGATCTCGACCCCCTCGAGGACCTCGGTCCTCGGCCTGTTCGTGTCGCGAATCTCCGGACTCACGACCACCACCTCCCAGCCGGCGGCCGAAAGCGTTCGGCTCTCGTCCCACACGCGACGATCCTCCGGCACGGCGTCGTTCTCGACCACCATCAACAGGCGGCCGAGGCTGCCGTGCCTCGCGGGCTCGGCCGTTGCGAGCCCGTTTGCGGGCGCGGTAGCGGGCCGTTGCGCCGTGGCTTGTGGCAGGGCCTGCATCCGCTGAAACCAACGAGCCTGGGGCGCGCCCGCTTGCGCGCGGCCCCGGCTCAAGCGCCGCTGCGCAGCAGCCGCCGCGGGGCGCCCGGCGGCGATCCTCCGCAGCCGGGCTCGTTCCTCAAGGCGACCGAACGACTTGCGTCTCGTCGTCGACCTGCGGCGACCGCCGCAGGGCGGCCTCCGTGTAGCCCCAGAGGTAGTTCAGGCCGGCCACCGCGTACGGTCGCTCGGCCATCCGATGCGCCGCTCCCGCGAGCGACGTAGGCGGGATGGGCGCCCCATCCCCACGCGCACAGCCCCCACCTCCGGTAGGCGCGCAGGCGGCCGTCGTGGGCGCCGGTCGGGCGCAGGTGGATGGTCTCCTGCGTCGGCAGATCCAGGCTCGTCGTGCGCCAGCCCCTCATCCGCGCCCGCCGCTCGTCGATCGTGTCCCACCCGAGGAGCTCCGGGATCGGCTCGATCTCGGCCAGGCACTCACGGCGGTAGAACTTGTTCGGCCCGCGCACGTGCTCCCTCGGGTGCTCCTCCCGCAGCAACTCGCCCCCGGGGCCGCGGATCGACAGATAGGCGCCGGCCACCCCGAGCGCCGGGTCGGCCTCGAACGCGCCCAGCACCGTCTCGACGTGATCGGGCGCGAGCTCGAGGTCGGCGTCCATCTTCGCGATCACGTCCCAGCGCTCGCCCCCGATCCGCTCCAGGCCCCAATGAAACGCCTTCACCACCGAGGCGCTGGCCAGCCGGTCCACCGCCGGGGGACGCGCCGGCCGGCGGACCGCCGTCGCGAACGAGTGCCGGGCGGCGAACGCCTCGGCGCGCTCGGCGGACCCGTCCGCCGAGCCGTCGTCGATCAGCAGCAGCAGGTCCGGGCGCCGGGTCTGCTCGGCGACCGAGTGCAGGAAGCGCGGCAGGAACGCCGCCTCGTTCAGGAACGGAACTACGATCGCGACGCGCATGCGCGGCTCACTCGACGGCGAGGCCGACCCGGGGCCTCGCCGTTGGTCGTCGCTCGCGGTTCGGCGCCGGCCTCGCTGCTCGGGAAGCTCCGTCAACCGTCCGGCGGCCGAATGAGCCGGAAGCGCGGTCTCGGGCGGGTCACCGAAGGGCGGCGGGTCCAGGCCCAGCAGGACCCGGACGGCGCCGCGGCAGTGGGCGCGGCGGGCCGGGTCTCGGTCCGCCGCGGCGCGGAGCCCGAAGAAGAGCAGCAGGCCGAGCACGTAGGGCACCCGGCGCAGCGGACCGAGGTTCTTGCGCGCGTACTGCAGCTTCGAGTACGCACGCTGGCGCTCGGATCGATCGCTCGGCGGCGTCTTGTTCGCGTGGTGGACGATCGTCAGGGCCGGCGTGTGGATGACCCGCCAGCCGGTCGCCCGGACGCGCAGACAGAGGTCCTCCTCCTCGACCCCGAAGAAGTAGCGCTCGTCCATGAACCCGGCGCTCATCAGCGCCTCGCGCCGGACCAGCATGAACGAGCCCATGGTCCAGTCGCAGTCCTGCTCGTACTCGTAGCTCGCCAGGTCGAGGTTGCGGTGACAGAGCCATCCGACCCGCGGCGCCAGCCGCTCGGAGCCGAGCGCCTCGCCGAACACGCGGAGCGCGCTCGCGCGGCGCCGCATGGTCGGATAGGTGACCCCATCCGGGGTCACCTGCTTGACCCCGACCAGGCCGATGTCGGTCCGCTCGTCGAGCTCGCGCACGAGCCGCTCGAGCGAGCCGCTCACGACCTCGGTGTCGGGGTTGAGGAAGAGCACGTAGCGGGCGTCGGTCGTCCTCAGGGCCTCGTTGTTCGCATGCGCGAAGCCCCCGTTTCGGCAGCGGACGACCCTGACCCGGTCGTCAGTGGCGACGACGGAGTCGAGCCCGGCGCCGTCCGACTCGATGTCGGCGATCACGATCTCCGCGTCGAGCGCCCCGATCGGTCGGCGCAGCGAGGCCACGCAGGGTCGGACCCAATCGGCCTCGTCGAGGCAGGTGATGATGATCGCGAGGTCGCGCACCGTTCGCTCAAACAACGGCCGGCGCGGCCGACACTTGTGCGCGGGGCTCCGCCGTCGCCGGCGGGTCGATGAACTCGCGGTGCCAGAGCTCGAGCATGAGCAGCGCCCAGATCCGCCTGTCGTCGCCGTCCGCACCGGCGTCGTGGCGGTCGAGCAGCCCGGCGACGTAGCCCGGCTCGAAGTAGCCGCGCGCGAGGGTCTCGCGGTCGAGGAGGATGTCCCGCGCCCACGACCGCAGGTCGGTGCGCAGCCAGCTCGACATCGGCACGGTGAAGCCCTGCTTCGGGCGGTCGAGGATGTCGTCTGGCAGGCGTCCCCGAAACGCCTCGCGCAGGATCCACTTCTTCTGCGATCGGCGCACCTTCAGCGAGGCGGGGATCGAGGCGGCGAGCTGCATCAGCTCGTGGTCGAGGAACGGCGACCGGGCCTCGAGGCCATGCGCCATGGTCGCGATGTCGATCTTGGCGATCAGGTCGCCGACGAGGTAGGTCTCGACGTCGACCTGGAGCATCTTGTCGATCACGGATTCGCCGGAGGTCGAGGCCCAGGTCGAGGCGATCGCGTCCTCGACGCCGGGCTGCATGCTGCCCGCGAAGCCCGCCGTGTAGAGCCGCCGGCGCTCGGCCGGGCTGAACCACGACACGTAGCTCGCGTACCGGTCGGCCCCGTCCAGCGCGAGCGTGCTGCTGAGGCGACGCGCCTTGTTCTTCAGGCTCTCGACGTGGCCGTCGGCGGTCAGCCGCCCCCCGGCCCGAGCGAGCGCCCCGCGAAGCGACGCGGGCATCAGGTCCAGGCGTCCGGCGAGGGCGTTTGCGACGTAGCGCGTGTACCCGCCGAACGACTCGTCGCCGCCGTCGCCGTTGAGTGCCACGGTCACGTGGCGCCGGGTCAGCTCGGCGAGGTAGAAGCTCGGGATCGCCGATGAGTCCGCGAACGGCTCGCCGTAGTGGCGGACGATCGTCGGCACGATCTCGATCGCGTCCGCGCGCACCTGGAACTCCTCGTGGACCGTTCCGAACTGCTCCGCGATCCGGCGGGCGTGTGGGAGCTCGTCGAACTCCTGATGGTCGAACCCGATCGAGAACGTGCGCACGGGCTCGGTCGACTGCTCGGCCATCTCGGCGACGACGGCGGAGGAGTCGATGCCGCCCGAGAGGAAGGCGCCCAACCGGCACGTCGGCGATCATCCGCCGCCTCGTCGCCGTGCGCAGGCCGGCGCGCACGCGCTCGCACAGCTCCTCGACCGGCGCGTCGTCCAGCTTTGTCGCGTAGTCGAGCCTCCAGTAGCGCCGCTCCTCGACGCTGCCGTCGCGCAGGGTCAGCGTGTGGGCGGGCGGCAGCTTGCGCACGCCGCTCACTGCGCTCTCGGGCGCCGGCACGTAGCCGAGCCCGAGGTAGGCGTCGATCGCCGCGTGGTCCACGCGGCGCTCGATCCGGTCGTCGGCGAGCAGGGCACTCATCTCCGAGGCGAAGCTCAGGACGCCGTCGCGAACCGCGTAGAGCAGCGGCTTCTTGCCGACGCGGTCGCGGGCCAGCAGCAGCTGCTGCAGCCGGGCGTCCCAGACGCGCGAAGGCGAACATCCCATGGAGGTGCCGGACGCAGTCGGCGCCGTGCTCCTCGTAGAGGTGGGCGATCACTTCCGTGTCGCCCTTGGTCGCGAACCGGTGTCCGCGGCTCCGCAGCTCGGCGCGCAGTTCGCGGTAGTTGTAGATCTCGCCGTTGAGCACGACGACGATCGAGCGATCCTCGTTGAAGATCGGCTGGTCGCCGGTGTCGAGGTCGATCACGCGCAGCCGCTGAATGCCGAGCGCCACGTTGCGGTCGCTGTGGATCCCGCGCGAATCGGGCCCGCGGTGCTGAAGCCGCGCACACATACGCGCCGCCAGGTCAGGGGCGACGGCGCTGCCGGTGGGCCTGACCTGCCCGACGATGCCGCACATGAATCAGAAACGATCGGCGCGGGGCGATTCTCGCGCCGGCGGTCGGGCCGAGGACGAAACGGGTGCCCAGAGGCGTTGGTCGGATGAGATGCCCGCCCGCCCGCCTCAGATCGCGCCCGCTCGGACCGCCCGCCCCGGCGGGGTCCGGGTCGCCCACGTCGCGATCGCGATCGTTGGCGCGCTCTCGCTCGCGCTGCTCTGGGCGTTCACCGCTCCCGGGGCATCGCAGGCGCCGCAGGCGGCCAACCCGTGCGACAAGACCGTCTCCAGCGCCCGCGCGGCCGAGGCCGCCGTCCGCCGGGTCGCGGGCGGCAAGGTCGTCTGCCTCGCCGACGGCCGCTACGAGGGTCTCGAGCTCTCGGCCCGGGGATCGAAGGGCGTCACGCTGCGCGCGAAGCGGCCCGGAGGCGCCACCATCGATGGGGCCGAGCTCTCGGGCCGGCGCATCACGCTCACCCGCTTCAAGGTCACCGACGACATCGTGATCCAGCCGGGCTCGTCGAAGATGAACGTCCTGCGCAACCGGATCAGCGGCGGCTACATGGGCGTCGACGTCGGGCCGACCGAGTCCACCTACATCTCGGACACGACGATCCGCGGCAACCAGTTCGTCGGCCCGTTCGGGGAGGACGCGATCCGCGCCAACCGCTACCACGACGGCCCCGATCCGGACCGCTACGGACTCCTGATCGCCGGCAACGAGTTCACCAACATCCGCGAGAACGGCAACCACTCCGACTGCCTGCAGTCCGTCTGGGGCGGCGACCACCTCTACTTCATGCGCAACTACCTGCACGACAACCGCTGCCAGGGCTTCTTCATCAAGGACCAGCCCGAGCCGATCGACGTGATCAAGGTCCTCGACAACCTCTTCGTGCGCAACAGCGCGCCCTGCGACCCCTCGTTCCCGGACTGCGGGCAGCCGATCATGGTCCCCCTCGGCGGGCCGATCGACGGCCTGCGGATCTCCCGGAACACGATCGTCGGCGACCTGGGCTTCGGCGGCGACGGCTTCAGCGGGGGTGAGATCGACCACAACGTGGTCAAGTTGCTGTTCAGCGGGAGCGACCTCTCCGGGTTCTCACAGCACCACAACGTGATCTGCAAGGCGCTGGACGGTCGATGCCGGACAGCTGCCCAGCGCCAAGCACGACACCCGGGACTGCTCGCCGCGGTTTGCGGACCGCGAGACCGACGACTACCGGATCGAACCGCGTCCGCGCGCGGGCATCGGCTGGATCCCGGCGGAACAGCACTACGGGCCCTGAGTCCGCGTTCCCGGCCCGCAAGCGCAGCCGGCCGCGAGGCGTTGATCCTGCATCAGGGTCCTCCAGAGCTTTCCGCACAAGATCGGGGCAGACAGGATCTGCGAGACCGCCTGGCACCAGGCGGTCGGCGTCGCGAGCGCCGGCGGCGACCTGCTCGTCAAGCCACTCGGGGTTCGCAGGGAACTGCCACCGCCGATTCGCGTCGAGCCCACCCTCGCGCGCGGCCGGTGGCGCGTGCCGGAGAAGCCGCTCGGCCGGTTGCGGGCGCCCCAGCTCCACGACCATCTCGTCGCCCGCGCGCTCCCCAAGCTGGCGGACCGGATCGACATCGTGCACGCCTGGCCCCTCGGTGCGCTGCGGACGCTCGAGGCCGCGCGGCGACTTGGCATCCCCACAGTCCTCGAGCGCCCCAACGCGCACACCCGCTTCGCCTACGAGGTCGTCGAGGCCGAGTGCCGCCGCCTCGGCGTGATGCTGCCGCCGGGCCACGAGCACGCCTATAACGAGGCCATCCTGCGACGGGAGGAGCGGGAGTACGAGCTCGCCGACTGGCTCCTGTGCCCGTCGGACTTCGTCGTCCGGACCTTCCTGGATCAGGGGTTCCCGGCGGAGAAGCTGGTCCGCCACGACTACGGCTACGACGATGCCGTGTTCGGGCCCGGTGCGCCGCCCACCGAGCGCGAGGGCCTCACGGTTCTCTTCGTCGGCGTCTGCGCGGTTCGAAAGGGCCTTCACTTCGCGCTCGAGGCCTGGCTGGCCTCCGAGGCGAGCTCGACCGGGACCTTCCTGATCGCGGGGGAGTTCCTCCCCGCCTACGAGGAGGCGCTGGCCGGCGAGCTGGCGCACCCGAGCGTCCACCGGCTCGGGCATCGCACCGACGTCCCCGACCTGATGCGAGCCAGCGACGCCCTCGTCCTGCCGAGCATCGAGGAGGGCTTCGGCCTGGTCTGCGTCGAGGCCCTGGCGAGCGGCGCGATTCCGCTCGTCTCCGACGCGTGCACCGAGGTCTGCGTCGACGGCGAGAACGCCCTCACCCACCGGGTCGGCGACGTTGGCGCGCTGAGCGCGCAGTTCTCGGCGCTGTCGGCCGATCCCCTGCTGCGCAGGCGTCTGCGCGAGGGCTGCCTGCGGACGGCGCCCGACAACACCTGGACGGCGTCCGGCGAACGGCTGCTCGGCGTCTACGAGGACGTCGTCGCCAGGAGCCGGGGAGGGGACCGGAGGAATGCGCTTGCCGCAGCCTGACCCAGCCATCGCGAGCGAGCCCCGCGGCCTCCCCGCGCCCGTCTACCGGAGGCTGAACAAGCCCTACTACCTCTTTCGCCCGGGCCAGGTCGTCCGGCGCGCGACCCTGCCGCGGAGGCGACGCAACGGCCGCGAGGCCTACGACGAGATCACGTCCCCATGGGGGCTTCCGCTGCGCTTCCGCGCCGACGACAAGACGGGCCTGGCCTACGCCCGCCGCGGGATCTTCGACCTGCCGGTGTGCGAGGTGCTGTGGAGGCTCTGCGAGCCCGGCGAGCTGGCGCTCGACGTGGGCGCGAACATCGGGCAGATGACGAGCGTGATGGCCGCCGCCGTCGGCGACGAAGGTCGCGTGATCGCGTTCGAGCCGCATCCGGAGGTCTTCCGCGAGCTGCGCGCGAACGCGGACCGGTGGGGGCGCGCCGAGGCCACCGGGGCGATCGAGCTCCGCAACCTCGCGGCCTCGTCGGCGTCCGGCGTGGCCGAGCTCGGCGAGGGCGAGTCGTTTGCCTCGAACGCCGGAACAGCTTCGATGCGCAGCGGCGCAGGAGTCCTACGTCGCCGTGATGCGCGTGCCGGCCCGGCGCCTCGACGAGGAGGTCGGTGACGCGACGGTCGGCGTGATGAAGCTCGACGTCGAGGGCCACGAGCTCGAGGCGCTCCGGGGAGCCGAGGGGCTCCTGGCGGAGGGGCGGATCCGCGACCTCGTCTTCGAGGACTTCGGGCGCCCCCCGACGCCCGTGATGAGCTTCCTCGCCGCCCGCGGCTACTCCATCTACAGCTTCGACCAGGCGATCCTGGGCCCGACCGTCGGGCCCGCGGCAGCCGGCAGCGCCCGGCGCTCGGGGGAGGATCCGAGCTACCTCGCCACCGTCGACCCGGATCGGGCCCTGCGACGCCTGAGCCGCCGCGGCTGGGGCGTGCTGCGCGCCGGTCCCTACGCGGCGCGGAGGGCCCGCAGCGCCGGAACCCCGGCGTCGCGCGTGCCCGCGGCCAGCACCGCGTCGTAGACCTCGACCAGCCTCGCCGCCAGCGCGGTGCGCTCGTAGGCGGCGAACTTGTCCGTGCGCTGGACGGTCACGGCCGGCACGGGCCGGCCGAGCTCGACGGCGAGGATCTCGCGCATCGCGGCCACGTCAGCGGGGCGGCAGAGGTGGACCTCCGGCTCGCCGGCCAGCAGGTCCCGCGCGTCGCCGTCGGGAAGCGCCGCCAGGATCGGGCGACCGGACGCCAGGTACTCGTAGGTCTTGCACGGCACCAGCCGGGCGCGGTTGCCGTTCGGGAGGTCGTGCATCGGGAGGAAGAGCAGGTCGGCCGCACGGATCATGCCGACGGTCTCGGCGTGCGGCAGAAAGCCGTGCGCGCGCACGAAAGGGTCGCCCGGCGGTCGCCTGGACGTCGGCCTCGGTCAGCGAGCCGACCAGGTGGAGCTCGACGCGTCGCGCGAGCGACGGCTCGGCGTCGATCAGCGAGCGCAGGGCGGCGAGCAGGTACACGTGCGAGCGGGCGAGCATGTCCACTGGAGCGACGTGACCGCCGAGCAGGCGCCGCGTGCGAGCGGACCGCCGATGGCCCAGTCCCGTCTCCGTGTGCAGGGTTCCCGTGTGGACGATGCGGAAGGCGTCGTCGTCGCGCGGCGGACTCCGGGCCGCGCCAGTCGGCGGCGTCGAACCCGTTCGGGATCGCGGGCGTGATCCGCTCCGCGAGCGCGGGGAACTCGGCGCGCGGCGGCGGCGGCCGCCTCCGGCGTGTTCATCACGATCGCCGCGGCCGTCCGCAGCCCGCGGCGCATCCGCGAGCGCTCCAGCGACAGGTGCCAGCGGGTGATCTTGACGTTCGCCTCGTCCAGCGCCCACGGATCCTGCAGGTCGGCGATCCACGGGACGCCGAGCTCCGCGGCCAGCTCCGCCGCCGGGATCGCCGTCTCATACGGCTCCAGGAAGGCATGGATCAGATCGATCCCGCGCAGGCCGGCGGCCGTCTCGAGCACGCCGCCGGATCCACCAGCGGGCGCGGCGATCGCGGCGGCGCGCTGAGGCGCTCGGCCCGCGAGCTGCCAGCCCCCGTCGAGGAGGGTCGGGCTCCGGACCCGGGACGCGCAGCACCGCGCACGCCCTCGGGCAACGCTGTCCTCGAGCGCCGGGTCGCTCGGCTTGAAGCGACGCTCGCCGCTCGCCGGGGCACGTGACCACGATCGGCTCCCAGCCCTCGCGCGACCAGGTCGCGGACCAGATGCAGGGCGCGCTGGGCGCCGGCGCCACCCACCGGCGGGAAGTAGTACGCGAGCAGCAGGACCCGCCGCCGCCGGCGACGCGCTCATCCCGGGTCGGGCTCCTCGGCTCGCGCGCGAAGCGGAGCGCGGGCACCGAGAGGCCGATGAGGACGAACAGGAGGAACGTCGCCTGCACGAAGGAGAAGGCGTCGAAGGTGACCATTCCGATCGCGAACGCCGCGATCGAGGCGGCGAGCCCGGCGAGCAGCCACCCGTCGGGCCCCTCCGTCGCCCGGGCGCCCTTCGCGAGCCGCCGGTAGGAGCGCACGAACAGCCACAGGAACGCCACGGCTCCGACGAGCCCGGCGTCGAGCAGCAGGCCCAGCCACTGGTCGTCGAGGATCAGCCCGTTCGAGTTCGGGTTGTTGGGGTCCGCCACCCGGGCTCCGTAGCCGTCGACCGAAGATCGGGCTCTCCGCCCACTCCTCGAGGGTCGGCCCGACGTCGGCGAGCCGGTTGCTGCTCACCTCGCTGTAGGCGGCCTCCTGCTCGGCGACCAGGCCACCCTCGGGAAGGAAGGCCGCCTTCAGAGCCCGCCCAGCACTCCCGGTGAGAGCAGGAACACCGCGACCAGGAACGGGAGCCCCCACTTCCACATGCCGGATGCATCTCACGAGGCTTCAGCGACCACAGGACGATCAGGACGGTGAGCAGCATCGTCGCGCCGGTACGCGCGACGGTGGTCAGCGCGCCGATCCCGATCATCGCGGTCGCCAGCCACCAAATCCGCCCGCCGAAGCGACGGCCGGCGTAGATGCCCAGCGGCAAGCAGGACGACGAGCGCGGCGCTGAGGGCGATCGGGTGCTGGGCGGACGCGTAGACCCGGCTCCCGTCACCCGCGCGCTCCGAGATTGGCTCGGCAGGTTGTCGGAGATCGGGCTGAGCAGGCCGAACCCGAGGTGGTCGAAGATGTTGAAGCCCGGTCCGGTACTGGACGACGGCGAACGCCCCGACCACCGCTCCACCCATCACCAGCACCTTGACCACCAGATCGAGCTGCTCGCGCGTCCGCAGCACCGAGGCAACCAGGAGCATCACGGCGATCCAGCTGGCGAGTAGCGAGAGCCGCCTTGATCACGTCCGGCAGGACGTCGAACTGCTCGATCCGGCCGGCGTTGACCGCGTTCGAGGCGAGCACCGCCACCGCGAGCGCGAGGATCGGCCCGAACAACCCGACCCGCCTCCACCGCATCGACGGGTCGACGAGCAGCGTCGCGCACCAGCGAGCATCACCACGACCGTGACCAGCAGCCGGTACGGCTCCAGGTTCACCGGCAGGCCGCCGCCGACTGATAGCGGCCCAGCGGGATCCAGAGGACCGTCAGCACGATCAGGGAGACCAGGACCTCCCAGCGCAGGAGGAAGGGAGGCCCGGCCCGCCACCCGCGCGGGCGGGCCGCAAGGTGTCGACGTGGGCGCTCATCGCCCGCGTAGCTGCTGCGTTCCGCACTCCGCGCGCGCCTGATCGCGGCCCAGTGCTCGCCGAGCTCGAGCTCGACCTCCGGCGCTGAGCCGTTGAGTCCTGGGCTGCTCGCCGTCCTCCGGTCTTCGGCCGGCGGCACGGCCGCCACCGGCTTGCGCGGATAGAGGTTCTCGAGCACGTACACCAGGGCGAAGGTCGAGGACGGCCCCGAGCAGCCACACCATCACGAACATCGTCGGGGAGCGGCCCGCGATCAGCTCGCCCGCCTTCGGCGGGTTGAGCACGACCAGGTGGACCTGCTGATCGGTCGGGCACGTCGCTGCGCCTGCCGTTGGTCGTCAGGTACTTGCGAAGCGCCGCGATCACGGCCGCGCTGACCTTCTCCGAGGCCTTGGGCGTCTTCCCGGTCGTGGTCACCTCCAGCAGCGGCAGCGCGTCGCCCTGGGACCCGAGCGCGGGGACCACGCTGATCTGGTCCTCGAGCGGCTTCGGCGTGATCAGGTCGCGGATCTGCGCGCTGCTGGCGACGTAGGCGTACATCTCGGCCAGGCCGGTGAACCGCTCCGGCGGCGCGAACCGCTCCTTGGGCTTCGGCAACTCGAGCTGCGCCGTCGGATCGGCGCCGGGAAGCGTCGCGCGGCCGAGCGGGAAGCCGGGCTGGGTGACCATCACCCGCGCGAAGCTCTGGTAGGTCGGCTCCGCGCGCCACTCGACCCCGCTGCTCGAGGGCTTGAAGGTCGAGAGGAAGGCCGCCGCCGTGGCGAGCACGAGGCCGCCGGCAGCACCCACTTCCAGCGCCACAGGATCTGCAAATGAAATCGGATGTCCACGGTCGTCGCTCCTATCGATCGTGCCGGCGATCGGGCCAGGCCCGATCGCGCTCGGAGATGATCCGCTCGTCGGCCTCGGGCCATTCGATGCCGAACGCCGGGTCGTCCCAGCGCACCCCCCGCGCGGCGTCGGGGACGTACTCACGGGACATCGCGTAGAGAACCTCGGTGTCGTCCGCGAGCGTCTGATAACCCTGGGCGAAGCCCTCGGGGACGTAGGCAATGCGCTCGCCGCGGGCGCTGAGCTCGATCCCGAGCCAGTCGTCGCGGTTGGGAGAATCCTCGCGCAGATCCACCATCGCGAGGAAGATCGAGCCGCGCGTGCACCGGACCAGCTTGGCCTCGGCGTGGGGCTCCTCCTGATAGTGCAGGCCGCGGAGGGTGTTGCGCCGGGGGCTGCAGATCGTGCTGCTCTGGACGATGCGCATCGGCAGTCCGCGGTCGGCGAACTCGCGCTCGCAGAAGGTCCGCGCGAGGTAGCCCCGCTCGTCGCGCCTGGGCTCGACGTCGATCACGAACGCGTCCTCGAGCCGTGTGGGCGTGAAGATCATCGTCTCGGCGCCTGGGGTGTGGTCATCGAGCCGCACCGACGGGTACGCGCCAGCGAAGCTGCTCGTCGAGCCGGCCGCTCTCCTGGAGGTCGCGGACCCGGTTGATGCGCAGGTAGCGCGTCCCGGTGAACTCGTCGAAGTCGAGGCCGTTGCGCTCATAGGCCTCGTGGAGCTGCTCGACGCCGCGGCGGACCGTCCACCGCGGCTCGAAGCCCGGCAGGAGCCCGGACGATCTTCGAGCAGTCGACCTGGTAGGAGCGCTTGTCCGGCCCGCCGTCGGCGGCGAACGACGCCTCCGCGCCGTCGATCACGTCCTCGACGATCTCGGCAACCTCGCGGATGCGGTAGTTCTCGGCGCTGGCGCCCACGTTGAAGGCCTGGTCGTGGACGAGCTCCCGCGGCGCGCGCGAGGA
Organism: uncultured Solirubrobacterales bacterium; assembly: GCA_963729065.1. Lineage (GTDB taxonomy): Bacteria > Actinomycetota > Thermoleophilia > Solirubrobacterales > 70-9 > WHSW01. The sequence goes on along the minus strand of CAVSMS010000022.1, from coordinate 549,100 downwards.
CGGCGAGGAACGCCGCCGCGATGTCCTCCACGTGCACGAGCGGGCGCCACGGGGTCCCGTCGCTCTGGATCAGGACCTGGCCCGTCGTCTGGGCGAACCCGACGAGGTTGTTGACGACCACGTCGACGCGCAGGCGCGGCGAGACCCCGTAGGCCGTCGCGTTGCGCAGGTACGTGGGGGTGAAAGAGTCGTCGGCGAGCTGCGAGATGTCGTGCTCCGCGAGCACCTTCGAGTGCCCGTAGGGCGTGACCGGCGCGAAGTCGGCGTCCTCGTCCAGCATCTCGTCGTCGCCGGCCTTGCCGTAGAGGCTGCAGGAGGAGGAGAAGAGGAAGCGGGCCACGCCGGCCTCCTTCGCCTTCTCGGCCAGCCGGGCGGAGGCGAGGTGGTTGATGTCGTAGGTGACCTGCGGGTTGAGGTTGCCGACCGGGTCGTTGCAGACGGCCGCGAGATGGATCACGGCGTCGAAGCCGACGAGGTCCTCGGTGGCGATGTCGCGGACGTCCGCCTGCAGCGAGTCGATCCGCGGCGGGTCGTCGCCGAAGACGCAGGAGGCGAACAGGTCGGAGTCGAGCCCGAAGATCTCGTGGCCCTCGCGCTCGAGGGCGCCGACCAGCACCGAGCCGACGTAGCCGTTATGTCCTGTCACGAATACGCGCATTCGGGGGATCAACGACCGAGCGCGCGCGACTTTTGCGCGGGTCCCTGCCGGTCGGCTCAGGCCGCCGGGCGCGCGACGAGGTCGAGCCCGCAGCCCATCCCGACCATGTCGAGCCCGACGGTCAGCGGCAGGCCGGCGTAGAACGCGGTCCGGCCCCTGATCCGCTCGCCCTTGCCCAGGCGGTAGTTGAGCGTCCCCAGCAGCGACACGCTCGACGTCGACGTGCGGAGCCGCTCGATTCTGAAGCCGCAGTGCTCGACCAGCTCGCTCAGCGTTCGCTTGTCGAAGTGCCAGAGGTGCCGGGGGACGTCGAGGAAGAACCAGTCGTCGCCGGCGTTGCGCGCCAGCAGCGAGCGGTAGTTCGGCACTCCGATCGTGAGCGAGCCGCCGGGGCGCAGCAGGCGCCGCGCCGCCTGGAGAGTCGGCCGCGGGTTCGCGACGTGCTCCAGGACGTGCCAGAACCGGATCGCGTCGAAGCTCGCCGGCGGCAGGTCGAGGTCGAGCAACTCGCCGCAGTGGACGTTCTCCAATCCCGCCTCGTGCGCTGCCCGCACCGCGTCCTGGCTGGGCTCGACCCCCGACACGCTCCAGCCGGCGGCCTGCAGGTGCTTGAGGAACTCGCCCGAGCCGCAGCCGACGTCGAGGATCCTCCCGACCGGGCCGGGCGGCATTCCCGGCGCGAGCCACCGGCCCGTGACCCTGGCGGGAACCGATCGCGGCGACGGCGCGTAGGCGAGCTCCATCCGGCGGCGCTGCCGGGCGCTCGGCTCGGCGGGCGGCAGATGCGCGTAGTAGTCGCCGGCCGGGTAGTAGGCGCCGGGATCGGCGGGCACCGGCTCGGTCCGCACGAGCCCGCACCGCTCACAGCCCACGAGGGCGAACTCCCCGGGCATCCCGTACCGGCGCTCGTGGACCGGCCGGATCAGGCTGGTGTCGGTCGACCGGCAGTTGTCGCACTGGCGTCGCATCGATCGGGCGGCCATCAATCGACGTGCCAGACGCGGTTGCGGACGCTGCCGACCGCCTGGCCCCACGCGAAGCTGGTCATTCGCAACCACGACCCCCGCTTGCGCGGGCTGACGAGCGCCTTCGGGACCCCGCGGAGGATCTTGGCGATCACCCCCAGCGTCTCCAGCGCCGAGGTGCGCCGCAGGCCGAGGTGACGGAAGCGCCGGTAGAGCACCGCGTTGCTGAGCCCGTAGCGGTACGACTGCCGAGCGAGCGTCCGCAGGCCCGAGCGGTGCCTGATGTGCATGACCGCGTCGGAGACGTATCGCACCTCGTGCCCGGCCAGCTGCACGCGCCAGAAGAAGTCGACCTCCTCGCCGGAGCCGAACGCGGAGAACTCGGCGTCGAACCCGCCGACCTCGCGAAACGCCGAGGTCCAGACGCCCGAGTTGTTGCCGACCGGCACCGGGGCGACCCCGAAGGCGACCGGCAGCCGCCCGGGGGTGAAGGCGTAGCGCCAACCGCGCACCGCGGGCTCGTTGAGCAGCTCCTCCTCGTTGTGGCCGCCGAACGCGACCGACTCCGTCGCCGCGTCGGCGAGGGCCGAGATCCAGGCTTCGTCGGCGGCGTCGTCGTCGTCGCAGAACAGGAGCACGTCGCCCCGGGCCGCGTGCCCGCCGATGTTCCGGGCGCTGGCCAGCCCGACCGGCTCGCCGGGCTCCCCGGTGGGAACGATCCGCAATGGCAGCCGGTCGGCCCACGAGCTCGCGATCGCGGCCGACCCGTCGGTCGAGCCGTCGTCGACGAACACGAGCTCCCAGGCCCCGGCGTAGTCCTGGCGGGCGAGCGCAGCGAGCTGCTCCGTGAGCGTCCGAGCGCCGTTGTGGCAGCAGAGGACGACGCTGATCAGACCTGGCGGAGCGGTGACCGGGGCGGTCATCGCGGGCTCCGCATCTCGACCGCCGTCTCCCACACCCGGCTGCCGAGGACGCTCGACGCCAGCAGCACGGCCGACCAGGGAGACCAGGCGAGGCTGGGCTCGATCCGCGCCGCCCGGTAGAGGTCCCTCGCGGTCAACGCCGGGCTCCGCGCCCCCAGGGTCTCGTGGGCCACGATCTGCTTCAGCTCGGTCCGGGCACGATCGCGGACGAGGTGCCTGAGCGCGAGCCGCTCCCGCACGTTGCCCGCGTGCTCGTCGATGAAGCGGAGCTTCGCCGACCGGGCCGCCTCGGTCATCTGCCGGCCCCCGATCCTGTCCACCGTCGGGGCGTTCCCGTTCGTCTCGTGCAGCCCGTTCGCCCGGCTGGCGCTCCGGCGGTGGATCCGGACGCCGGTGAGCGGCTCGTCGACGAACGCCACGTCCCACGTGAGCGCCATCCGCAGCCAGATCCCGAGGTCCGAGAAGCCGCCGTCGCGCTCGTCGTCGCAGAGCTGCGCGATCGCCGTTCGCCGCAGCAGCGCGGAGGAGGTGCAGATCCTGTTGCCCGCGCCCATCGCGCGCTCGATGAACTGCCTGCCGGTCTCGAACCGCGACGGCTGCGGCTGGTTGGTCCAGTTGACGTTCTCCGCCCACACGCCGCCCGCGTCGTCGAGGTAGTCGATCGCGCTGTGGGCGACGCCCGCGGTCGGCTCTCGCTCGAGCGCGGCGAGCTTGCGCTCGAGGCTGGTCGCATAGAGCACGTCGTCGTCGTGGAGGACCGCTACGTAGGGCGCGGATCCCAGGTGGAGGCACCGGGTGAGGTTCCCGTGCATGCCGATGTTCTCGAGCAGCGGCGCGTAGGTGATCCGCGGATCGGCGTACGAGCGGACCAGCTCCCGGGTCGCGGGCGAGTTGGCGTTGTCGGAGACGAAGATCTCGAGCTCGTCGACCGTCTGCGCCAGCACGCTGTCGAGCGCGTCCGCGAGGTACTCGTCCCGGCGGTGGGTGGGAATCGCGACCGTGATCAGGGTCATCGCCGTCGGCCTCCGGTCAGGCGCTCGAGGCGGCGGGGGCGTGGTCGCCGGGGCCTCCGCGCAGGCGCGCGAAGACGCTGCGGGCGGTGGAGGACGCCAACCGCATCACGTCTCGCAGATCGCGGGAGCAGACGATCCACAGGCCCGCGAGTGTGAGCCCGAGCGTGAGCGCACCGGCGGCGACGGCGATCCAGAGGCCCGGGGCGCCGCCCGAGCACACGAGCCACCCCGCGGTGCCCGCAGCGGTCGCGACCGCCACCGGCAGGAGCATGGGCCGGTACGCGGTCACGCCGGCGGACCGGCGGGTCGCTCGATCGAGGTACGCCGCTTCCACGAGGGCACCGGCCAGGTTGCCCACGCCCACGGCCGCGACGCCGAGCGCCGGCAGCAACGGGGCCGTGACCGCGATCCAGACGACGCCGAAGGCGCCCGCGGCCAGGGCCACCTGACCGGGCCGGCCCACGGCCGAGAGGTAGCCGCTCGTCGCGACCGAGATCGAGCCCAGGACCAGCGTCGAGAGCGCGATCCACGGGATCACCTCCGCCGCCTCCCGCCACTGCTCGCCGAACAGGAGCGGGACGAGCTCCGGGCTCGTGGCGGCGAAGATCGGGAAGACGAGCGCCCCCATGATCGCGGCCCGGCGGACCGTGCGCAGGATGATCGGCCCGACGTCCTCGCCGTTGGCGATCAGGTTCGACATCGCCGGGTACCCGATCGCCCAGAGCGAGCGGAAGGCGAGCGTCGGCACCTGGGCGAGTCGGCTGGCGAGGCTCCAGAGGCCGAGCACGGCGACCCCCGCGATTGCGGCGGTGACCGCGTTCAGGATCTGCTCGCGGCCGATGTAGGCCAGCGGCGTGGCCTGGAAGCGCAGGCCGAAGCGCGAGAGCTCCCCGAATTCGCGCCACCGGCGGAGCGACGGCAGCAGCAGCCCGATGCTCAGGGCGCCCGTCGTCACGACCTCGACCACCGCCCTGACCACGGTTCCAATCGCCAGGCCCCAGACGCCGGCGCCGAGGGCGACCGCGACGACCGAGAACACGTAGAAGCTCGTCTGCGAGACGAAGTCGACCACCGCCTGGCGGTCGAACCTCATCGACCGGGCGAGCACGACGCGCCCGGGCATCTGCAGCATCCCGATCGGGAGCGCCGCGACCATGAGCGCCATCACGGCGCCCTCGGGGCCGAAGCTGAGGGCGATCGCCGCGACGGGGAGGCAGATCGCCAGCGCGATCGCCAGCTGGATCCCCATCAGCGTGCGCAGCTCCCATCGGTGCGGCGCTTCGGTGCGCCTCACCAGGCCGCTGCCGAGGCCGCCGTCCGCCAGCACGCCGCCGACGAGGGTCACCGTGAGGCCGATGGCGATGATCCCGAAGTCGCTCGGCGTCAGCAGCCGGGCGAGGGCGAGGTTGCCGAGGAAGCCGATCAGCAGGTTGACGACGCTCGACGAGGTGATGTAGAAGACGCCCGCGAACGCCCGGTTCTTGACCTCCACGCGCGGGAGGTCGAACATGTCGTCGTGCGACTCTCGGTCGCGCCTCCGTCTCAACTCGCGCCCGCACCGTTCCCGCCTGCACAGGAGGCCGCCGCCGGGCAGCCCCCGCCGGTCGGCTCTTCGACCCGCTCGAGCCAGATCTCACGCCAGTACGGGTAGATCGCCCGGGTGCAGAACCGGTGGTAATCGGCCGCGCAGACGACGCCGTCGAGGATCACGCAGTCCGAGTTGATCTCGATGAACTCCCCGGTGTGCTCGTCCACCAGCCGGTTGACCCGCCCGCGGACCCGTGCCGTCCGCCCGCAGTAGTTGGCCATCTCGCCGTCGAAGCTCAGGCCGCGGTTGTGGTTCGTCCCGTCGAGCGTGGCGACGATCTCCTCCTTGCTGCGGATCCGCACGTGGTCGCCGGGCTGCAGGTCGAGCTTCGCCGAGGGCGTGGTCCCCTTCTCGAGCCGCCCCTGGACGAACGGGTACGGGTAGCCGTCGGCGATCTGGAGGGCTCGCGGGAGGTGTCGCCGGCTGAACGACTGCCAGAGGTTCACGATCTCGATCAGCACGCCGCGGACGACCTTCCGCAGGTCCCAGTTGCGCAGGTCCCGCGGGTACTGGTCGAGGTCCCGCAGCCGCACGGGCTCGCCGGTGGCGCGGGGGATCTCCGTCGCCTGGCAGCGGTACAGCGAGGGGTCGGCGGCCGCCCTGGTCGCGGGCTGCAGCGTCTCGGCGACGAACGACTCCTCCTCGGCGACGAGCTCGGCGGAGGCTGAGTCGCCCGCGTCGGCCGCCCGTTCCAGCCAGGCCTCCTTCCAGTACATGAGGCATGCCGCCTGACAGCCCGCCGTGCGCGGCCCCGTCGCAGCGGACGTTGCCGAGGTGCACCGTGTTGAACATGCGCCGGACGACGCCGTCGCCGGCGCACGTCTTGTCGGCGCGCTGCGCCACCGGGAACGTCCGGTTGCAGTAGAGGACCATCTCCGGCATGAACGGCAGTCCCTCGAGCGCGCCGTCCTCGTCGAGGGTGGCGAAGATCTCGGCCGCCGGCCGGACGCGGACGAGCTCCCCGGGTCGGAGGTCCAGGACCTCCCGGCGGGTGGTGACAGCGGTGGTGGACACGGTCCCCGGGTCGTCAGCCGGCCGCGACCGGCACGGCCTCGGCCTTCGCGGGCCGGTCGGCCTTCCCGTAGGCCGCGACCAGGTCCTCCGGCAGCGGCTCGAGGTCGGAGGCGCGCATGTAGTCGCCGAGCGTCGTCCCGGTGCACTCCGAGTCGACGTTCGCCGCGGCCACGCCCTCGACCAGGTCGTCGAGGTTGACCGTGCGGAAGTCGATGCTGAACCGCGTCCGGTCGGTCGAGTTCGGGACGGTCGAGTGCAGCTGGGCGGCCGAGAAGACGAGCAGCCCGCCTGGCGGGGTGACGACGCGCACGTCGGGCTCGAGCTCGAGGGGCTCGGTGGGCTCGGGCTGCTTGCGCGTCTCCTTCTTGACCTGCTTGGCGGCCTGCTGTCGCCCGGAGCGGTTCCACTCCTCGTAGTCGTAGTCCGCCGAGCTGTTGCGGATCGGCCGGTCGAAGTAGTCGGGGTGGAAGGCCATGCAGTTGCCGGACTCGACCGCGTACACCGGCAGCCACCAGTTGAGCTGCTGATGCGGGGCCGAGAACCAGGTGTCGCGGTGCGGGTGGAACTGGTACGCGAGGCCCGCGTTCAGGTAGTCGCCGTGGGCCATCGTCCGCAGGCGCGGGACGTCGAAGTACGTCTTCTCGAGGTCACAGCCGAGCTCCGACAGCATCCCGCCGATCAGCTCCTTGGCCCGCGGGTGGTGGATGAAGTTCGGCTTCAGCTCGGCCAGGATCTCGACGAACCGCTCGGGCTCGAGGCTCTCCTGGGCCACCGTCGGCTCGTACGGTGCAAACGCGTCCTCGCTGAGGGCGCGGGCGAGCGCCACCAGTCCGCGGGCGCTCTCGCCCGCGGAGTGGGCGAAGAGATCGCCGTCATAGAGCAGGCGACGGCGTCGCCTGTCGTCGAGATCGGGGTCCACGTAAATCGTCGGCACGGTCGTTCCTCCTGGGTTTGGAGCGCGATTCGGGGGCGCTTCCAATCCAACGATTCGCGACCGTCAGACCTTGTGCAGCCTTGTGCGAGCTCAGATGATCGGCAGCCGGTGCCGCACGGCCCCGCGAGCGGTCGCGGCCACCTGCAGGAGGTCGAAGGCGAGGAAGAACGGCGCCTGCACTCGGCGTCGCCCCGCTCGCGCGAGAGCGCTTGAAGAGGTTGCGCGCGTACGGCAGCGCGAGCAGCGCCGCGAGGCGGTTGCGGCGCGCGCCCGCGAGGCCCGCGACCGCGAGCAGCAGCATCGGGTGCGTGCGGCCGTAGAAGACCCCGGCCGGCAGGTGGCGTCTGAGCTCGGGGTTCTGCTTGTAGGACTGGATGTCGTCGGTCGCCACGAGCGCGTCGCGGAGGGCGCTGAGCGGGCCGCGGGGAAAGACGGCGTGGTGCACGAGCGCCTCGTCCACGAAGACCTGGCGCCCGCCCGCGGCCGTCGCGCGACAGCCGAGGTCGGAGTCCTCGCCCGCCGGGCGGAGCCGGCGCCGACGCGCCCCCGGCCCGTTCGACGGGCCACCGGCATAGCTCTCGTCGAACCCGCCGACGCGCTCGAGCAGCCGGCGCGGATAGGCCACGTTGCAGGTCTCGTAGTGGGGGCTCGGGCCGGTGACGCTGACCGTCTTCGCGTACGGGCCCAGCGCGTCGGCCTCGGAGGGATCCGGCAGCGTGCGGCCGGTGATGATCGCCTCGGGCCGCTCCGCCGCAGCCGCCAGCAGGGCCTGGAGCCAGGGGCCGGTGGGCACGCAGTCGTCGTCCGTGAACGCGATGAGCGGCGCCGTGGCGAGCCGCCAGCCGCGGTTGCGGGCGGTGGCCGGCCCCCGGGCCTGCTCGTTGCGGAGCGTCCGCAGCCGCAGGTCGCCCCGGCGGCTCTCGCGCTCGAGCAGCTCGGCTGTCTCGTCCGACGAGGCGTCGTCGACGATCACGACCTCGAACGCCTCGGCCGGCAGGGTCTGGGCCCGCAACCCGGCGAGCAGAGCACCGAGCCGGTCGGCGCGGTTGTGCGTCGCCGTGACCACGGAGACGGCCGGAGCGCTCATTCGAACGCCCCCGCGACAGCCGGCTCGAGCGCGAGCTGGCGGCGAAAGGCGGCGACGGTGGCGCTCAGGCCCTGCTCGAGCGTCGTGGTCGCGCGCCAGCCGAGGATCCCGGCCGTCCTGGAGACGTCGACCTCCACCTGCTGCTCCAGCGGGCGCACCGCCAGGCGCCCGAACAGCGGTTGCGCCTCCGTCTCCCCCACCTCCCGCTCGATCGCCTCGACGATCGCGCGGACCGAGGTGAGCACGCCGGTGCCGAGGTCGATCGTCCGGCCGTCGAGCCCCGGCGCCCGCGACGCCTCGACGTAGGCGCGCGCGACGTCCTGCGCGTAGACGCAGTCGAGCAGCCGCTCACCGGAGCTGAGCTCGGGGCTGCGGCCCTCGAGCAGCGCCGTGATCACGTGCGGGATCAGCTTCGTCGCCTCCTGGCCCGGCCCGTAGACGAACGAGGGCCGCAGGATCACCACCGGCGCGTCGAAGAGGCGGGAGAACATCCGCCCGTAGGCGCTCGCCGCCGCCCGGGAGGCGCCGTACGGCGACGGTGGCACGACCTCGGGTCCGCCGGCGGCCGGTTCCTCCAGCAGCGATCCGCTGAGCACGATCCGGCGGCAGCCCAGCCGGGTCGCCGCCTCGAGCAGCTCGACCGTGGCGATCAGGTTCGTGCGCAGGGTCGGCGCGACGGCGTCGAGCGTGCGGTCGCCGCGGACCGCGCCGGCGAGGTGGATGACGGCGTCCGGGCGCACCAGCTCGACGACCTCGGTCGTCGCCCCGGGCTCGGACAGGTCGCAGGCGAGCCAGCGGAGCCGGCCCTCGTCCAGGCGCGGCGTACGGCTCAGTGCCACGACCTCGTCCGGCCCGTCCGCGAGCAGGGCGAGGACCTGGCCGCCGATCAGGCCGCTCGCACCGGTGACCAGGACGCGCGCGCCCATGGTCAGCGAGCCGCGAGCAGCTCGGCGCGCTCGAGCCGCTGCGCCGCGCGGCGGATGGTTTCGTACGGCAGCCCGGAGTCGCGGGCGATGTCGAGCAGGGTCGTGCCGCCGTCGCTGCCGTTCAGCACCCAGAGCAGCGCGCGCTCGTCGGCGGGCGTCGAGACCGCGCCGCCGACCGTGCGGTAGAGGCCGCGGCGACCGAGCTGCGGCTCGCCGAACGGGCTCAGGTTGGTGTAGGCGCGATCGGTCTCCAGCACGTCGACCAGCGCGAGGCATTCGTCCACGGCCCCGGCCAGCGACTCGGGCCGGATCCGGTCGAGGGCGTCGGCCGAGGTGTGGTAGCCGTCGAACTCGCCGTGCGGGGTCCGCATCAGGGTCCCGACCGGCAGGTCGAAGCCGGGGGAGCAGAACTGGCGCTCGTCCCCGCCCCACGGCTCCCAGCCGAGCAGGCGGTGCGGGCGGCCCGAGTCGCGCAGCACGACCTCCATCGCCCGGTCGACGGTCGCGTCGGCGCGCCGGCTGCGCTTGTAGGTGAAATCGCCGTCGTCGCCGATGCACGAGAGGGTCAGCCCGTGCTCGATCCGCGCCAGCCGGTCGAAGTTCCGGTCCAGCCAGGCGATCGGCCCGATCGTTCCCGGCGCGAACAGGAAGCGGTAGGTGTGGCGCAGGCGCCGGTCGAGGAGCCGCTTCGCGAGCATCGTCGCGACCGCGATCCCCGACAGGTTGTCGTTGGCGAGCGACGGGTGGCAGACGTAGGTCGACACCAGCACCTCGCTCTCCTCCTCGCCCTCGATCTCGAGCTCGGCGAAGGTGAGGTGGCCGGGCTCCAGCGTGGAGTCGATGACGACCTCGTAGTCGCCGGGCTCGAGCTCGAGCAGCCGCCGATGCTCGAGGCAGAAGCCCCAGGTGCGGTCGTAGTAGGAGGTCCGGTACGGGATCAGGTCCGGATGCTCGGGGAGGGTGTGGAGCCGCTCGCGCAGCTGGTCGAGCGAGAGCGTGGCGCGGACCGGCTCGCTGTAGGAGACGACGTGCAGGGTCGAGTCGCGGACGTCGACGACCCGGGTCCCGTCGGGGGCCGCGATGTAGGCGTCGCGCAGGTTCCACTCGTCGGGCACGATCCAGTCGAGGACCCGGGTGCCGCTCGGCACCTCGGTGCGGGTGAGCGGGATCTCCTCGGCGATCGCGTCGAAGGTGGCCCGTACCCCGTCGCCCGTGAGGCTGCGGCAGAGCGGGAAGAGGCGGCGCATGAGCTCGTACGCCTCGGCGCCGGCGTCCTCGACCGGCCGGGTGACGGGTCGCAGGTCGGTGGTCACGCGAGCACGGCCTTGCGGCAGAAGAACGCCTCGGCGTAGGAGCTCGGCGAGTTGCATTCCATGCCGCGCAGCCGCATCAGGCTCGCGAACAGGTCCTCGCCGAACCACCGCTTCGAGCGCTGGGACGCGAAGTGGGACATCAGGTGCTCGATCTTGCGCCGCGAGAGCTCGTCGGACAGGGGCACGAACGCGTTCGGCGCGCTCATGTCGCCGTCGTACTTGGGCACCTCGTACTCGAGGATCAGGTGGTCGCGGAAGGTGTTCCAGGTGAGGTCGCAGGCGAGCCGGTGGTCCTGGTGCAGGTCGGCGCGCTGGTGGGTGAAGACGACGTCCGGGGCCACGTCTGACTTCAGCTCCTCGAAGAAGTCCTTGATCGGCTGGCCCGCGTAGGGGAAGAAGCCGTCGGCGAAGTCGCAGACGATGACCTCGCTGTTCGGGACGCCCTCGAGCAGGGCCTCGGCGCTCTGGCGGGCCTCCTGCGCCCGCTCCTCGGAGCCGCTGAGGACGACCCAGCACAGTTCGGAGACGGCTCCCTGTTCGATCAGCTTCAGGATCGTGCCGCCGCACCCGATCTCGATGTCGTCGGGGTGGGCGCCGATCGCGAGCACGCGGGCCGCCGAGGCCTGCGGCCGCCCGAACAGCAGCGGGAGCATCATCCCGAGACCGCGTGCTCGAGCTCGCGGTGCGCGGCCCGCTCCGGGTCCCAGACCCGCCACGGCGCGTTGCCGTCCTCGTGCAGGTTCTCGAGCCACTGCTGGTCCTTGAGCGTGTCCATGGGCGCCCAGAAGCCCTCGTGGCGCTGCGCCAGCACCTGTCCCGCCGGCAGCAGCCGCTGGAACGGCTCCTCGACCAGGTCCTCGCCCGGCCGCAGCTCGTCGAGGAACTCCCGGCGCAGGACGAAGTAGCCGCCGTTGATCCAGATGTCGGACCCCATCACGTCGCGCATCGCCTTCACCCGCCCGTCGGGCTGCATCGAGACCACGTGGAAGCTGTAGTTCGGGCGCACGGCGAGGAAGCTCGCCATCACGTCCTCGTCCCGGGCCCGCTCGATCATCGCCGGCAGGTTCGCGTCGGTGAGCGTGTCGCCGTAGTTGGCGAGGAAGACCTCGTCGTCTCCGAGCAGGTGGCGGACGGCCCGCAGCCGCTCCCCGATCGGCGCCCGCAGGCCGGTGTCGACGAAGGTGATGTTCCAGTCCTGGATGTCGGTCTTCAGCAGGTGGACGTTCGCGCCGCCGTCGGAGAGCACGAAGTCGTTCGCCATCGCCTCGCTGTACGTGAGGAAGAACTGCTTGATCACCTCGGCCTTGTAGCCGAGGCAGAGCACGAAATCGGTGAAGCCGTAGTGGGCGTAGTACTTCATCACGTGCCAGAGGACCGGCCGGGGGCCGATCGGGATCATCGGCTTGGGCGCGACCTCGGAGGCCTCGCGCATCCGCATGCCCTGGCCGCCGCAGAAGATCACGACCTTCATAGGACCTCCACCTCCGGGATCGGGACGACGAACCGGGCGCCCCATTCCCGCGCGTGCGCGAGCTGGTCGACGATCTCCCGCTTCAGGTTCCAGGGAAGGATCAGGATCAGGTCCGGGCGCGCCTGCTCGAGCGCCTCGGGGTGGCGGATCGGGATGTGGGTCCCGGGCAGGAACTGGCCCTGCTTGTACGGGTTGCGGTCGACCGTGAACTCGAGCAGGTCCGTGCGGATGCCGCAGTAGTTGAGCAGCGTGTTGCCCTTGCCCGGGGCGCCGTAGCCGGCCACGCGCTTGCCCTCGCGACGGCACTCGATCAGGAACTCGAGCAGCCTCCACTTGGTCTCCATCACGCGCGGGGCGAAGCCGCTGTGGCCCGCGAGCGTGTCGAGGCCGAGGGCGCGCTCGCGCTCGGCGAGCTCGGCCACGGCGGGGGTCGTCGGCTGGACGCCGGTCTCGCGACGCTGCGCGTAGACGCGCAGGGAGCCGCCGTGCGAGGGCAGCTCGAGGACGTCGAAGACCTCGAGCCCGTGCGCCGCGAGGACGGCCCGGGCGGTGAGGAACGAGAAGTACGAGAAGTGCTCGTGGTAGATCGTGTCGAACTGGTTGCCCTCGATCAGGCGCACCAGGTGGGGGAACTCGATCGAGACCACGCCCCGGGGCGCGAGCACCAGCTCCATCCCGGCCGTGAAGTCGTTGAGGTCGGGCACGTGGGCGAACACGTTGTTGGCCACCAGCAGATCCGCCCGGCGCCCCTCCTCGGCGAGGCTGGACGCGAGCCGGCGGCCGAAGAACTCGACCACCGTTTCGATCCCCCGCTCCCGGGCGACCGCGGCGACGTTTGCGGCGGGCTCGATCCCGAGCGCCGGGATGCCGCGCTCGACCACGTGCTGGAGCAGGTACCCGTCGTTGCTGGCCAGCTCGACCACGAGGCTGTCGGCGCCGAGGCCGAACCGGTCGACGGCCGACGCGACGCTGTCCCGCGCGTGGGCCACCCACGAGTCCGAGTACGACGAGAAGTACGCGTACTCCGTGAAGATCTCCCCGGGGTCGACGAACTCCTCCAGCTGGACGAGGAGGCAGCGGTCGCAGATCCGCGCGTGCAGGGGGTAGAACGGCTCCATGGCCCCGACGCGGTCCGCGGGCACGTAGCTCTCGCACAGGGGCGACATGCCGAGGTCGACGAAGGTGTGGTCCATGTGCGCGCCGCAGAAGCGGCACGCGGGCCCGGCGGTCGCGGCGGCGGCCGGATCCGTCTGCGGCTGAAGCTCGACGCCCATCCCGGCTCAGGCCTGCATCGGAATCGGGTTGGGAGCGATCGCACGGATCCCCAGCCCGAGGCCGCGCTCCGGGTCGAGGATGAGGCTCGCCGCCTCGTGCCGGGAGGAGACCCCCAGCTTGCTGAAGGCGGACGAGAGGTGGCTCTTGATCGTGCTCTCGGCCAGGTACAGCTGGCCGGCGATCTGCGCGTTCGTGAGCCCCGCGATCACGAGCGCGAGGATCTGCTTCTCGCGGCGGGTCAGCGCCTGCGACCCCGCCTCCGCCCGCTGGACGCTCGGCAGGGAGACCTGGCCCGCGCAGACCACGGACACCACGGCAGAGAGCGCGTCCTCCAGCTCCTCGAGCAGGACGACGCCGTCGACGCCGAGCTCGAGCGCGCGACGCACCTCGAGTCCGCGGGCGCGGCGGCAGACGAGCACGCCGCAGGCGGGTTCGAGGTCGGCGCAGATCAGGCGCACCGAGTTGATCGCCGCCCGGTCGGGCCGGTCCGTCGCGACCACGATGCACTCCGGGACGTCGTCGAGGCGCAGCGAGATCAGGCCGTCGACGCCGGCGGCTCGCGCGCTGACGATGTGACCGCCCGTTTCGAGCACGTCGCAGACGCGCTCGCGCAGGGCGTCGTCATCGACGCAGACGCCGACCTGCAGCGTTCCGTTCCGCACCCGGGGTGGCGTTGCCTCCGTACTTGCCATTCGCTGCACCAACGCCCCATCGCCCGCCGCGCTTTTGCCGGCCGGTCGCGAGCACGATCTCGATCGGCGCTACGGCGTGTAGCCCGGGGCGAGCGCGTAGCCGTTCGGCACGACCTTTGGCGACGGCGCGCGCACCGGGCCGGTGCCCGGCTGCTCGGCCACCGGGAGGCGGAGCTGCAGGTCGGACACGGTGATCGGCAGCTGGCCGTTGGAGGCGCGTCCGTACGGCGAGTCCGCCGGCAGCAGCTCGAGCTTCGCGACGTGCCCGCGGGCGAAGCGCCAGCCGTCGGCGTGCAGCTGGAAGACCTGGCGGGTCGCGGTGGCGCCCACCCTGGGCCGGTACAGGCCGCGGGCGACGAGCGTCTCGGAGCCGTCGGGGGCGACGTCGAGCAGCCTGGCGGCGAGATGGGAGTTCGGTCCCTGCGAGGCGATGTCGGCGACCACGGTCGGAGAGCCGAGCAGCGTGTAGCGCGGGTGCCCGGCCGGCAGCCGGTAGCTGGCCGTCCCGACCTGGTCGGCCCCGTCGGCGGTCGCGCAGGCGCCGCCACCGGCGATCGGGTCGAAGGCCGGACCCGCTAGGTCGGCGCTGGTCGCGGCGAGCGTCTTCGCCGCGGGCGCGCGCAGACGGACCTCGCCGGGCGCAAGCGCGGCCCAGGACGGCGCCTCGTAGAGAGCCGAGGAACGGGCCTCCGGACCGGCCGGGTCGCAGGTGGTGAGCAGCGCCGAGACGCCGAGCTCGGGCGCGGGGCCGCGGCCCTTCAGGTAGTGGGCGAACCAGATCCGGTGGCGGGCGGCGAGGACCGCCGTGTCGCCGTCGCGGTTCTGTCCCCGCTGATGACCGTAGTCGAGGAAGAACAGACCGAGGTCGGCGCCCGGGTGCTCGGCGCGGGTGCGGTTGTAAAAGCGCAGCGCCTCGTCCGGCGGGAAGAGGTCGTCGGTCCAGCCGTTGGAGATCAGCAACGGCGCGGGCGCGATCGAGTCGTCGATGTAGTACGAGGAATGGTGGGTGGTGATCTCGTCGACGAGGTCGACGGCGAGCGGGTTGGAGTCGTACGGCTCGCCCGCGTTGATGAGCGCGAACCAGCTCGTCACGTCCGCGTCCGGATCGGTCCCTGGAGGCGCGTAGGTGCCCGTGGCGGCACCGGCCGCGAACAGGCCTGAGACGAACGACTGCTTCATCACCCCGATCCGGTCCCGGGCCAGATACGGGGCGTCGGCGACGTAATCGAGCGTGTGCCCGTTGGGCATCAGCGAGTTCGCGAGGTCGGTCCAGGGGATCTCGGGCGCGGCCGCGGCGAGCGAGAGCCGGGTCCCGCCGGGGCTCGACCAGCGCACGAGCGAGCCGTCCGGGAGCATCTTGCGGTTGCGCAGCGCGGCGAGCGCCATCGAGATGCCACCGCCGTAGGAGCCGCCGGTGGCCCCGATCGCGTCGGGCCTGGCGACGCCCTCGTCGACGAGGCGGCCGGCGAACTCCTGCGCGTCGCGGACCTCGTAGCGGGTGTCCATGAGGCGGATGTAGCCGGCCGCGCACTCGGGTTCCAACCGGTTCGCGGCGGTCGCGCCGCAGGACTCGCCGAAGCCGCGGTCCGACATCGAGAAGACGGCGTACCCGCGCTCGGCCCACCGGCGCATCGACTCGATGCCGAGCTTGCTGCCGCCCCAGCCGTGGAACATCATCAGCAGCGGGTAGGGCCTGTCGTCGCCCGACGCGGGCAGGGACGGGAGGGCGACGTTGACGTCGATCGGGACGCCGTCCCAGGTCGCGACCGTCGACGGGTCCTCGCCGCAGAAGCGGATCGTCCCGTCAGGGTGGCAGTCGACCGCGCCGCCGAAGACGGAGGTGATCTGCGCCGCGCCCGCCGACGGCGCCAGACGCGAGCGTCGCGGCGACCGCGATCGCGGCTGCCCATGCTCCTCTGCTGCGGCTCAAGATCCTCTCCCCCGGTCGGCGGTGCGCGAGCCAATCTAGCCGGGGTGCCGCGGCGGCGCGCCGGTTCGTGCTGCTCAGCCGAAGAGGGTGCGGGCGCGGTCGAGGACCAGGTCGGGTCGCTCGTCGGCGATGAAATGACCGCAGTCGGGGACGAGCTCGGTGGTCATCTGGTCCGCGTGGGCCTCGTAGCCGGCGACCAGGCGCTCCGTGATCACGGGGTCGCGCCCGCCGAGCACGAGGTGGGTGGGGACGTGGAGGCGGGTGGACGCATACCGGCCGCGGATCAGGCCGAACTGCTCGCGGGTGACGAAGGTCCGGTACACGTGGACGCATGCGCGAGCGCGGGCGGGCTCGGCGAGGTTGTCGGCGAAGCTGGCGAGCGCGACCGGGTCCATCGCGCCGTTCGCGGTTCCGCCGCGCAGCATGAGGCGGACGAAGCCGCCGCTTCGGTGCAGGGCGTAGCCGAGCCCGGGGGCGATGATCAGCTGCTGGTACCAGAACCGGGGCAGGTTGCGCCAGCCGCTGCCGAGCGTCTGCCAGGGGTGGGTGATGCCGAGGCCGAGGTAGCGCTCGAAGCGCTCCGGGGCGCGCAGGCAGAGCAAGAAGGCGATCCAGCCGCCCCAGTCGTGGCCGATGAGCTTCATGCGTTCGATCCCGAGTGCGTCGAGGACGGCGAGCACGTCGGTGGCCATCTGCTCCTTGGCGTAGCCGGTCGCAGGCGCGTCGGACCAGCCGAAGCCGCGCAGGTCGAGGGCGATGACGCGGTGTCGCTCGGCGAGCGGGCCGAACAGGTGCCTCCACTCGTACCAGTGCTGCGGCCAGCCGTGCAAGAGCAGGACGACGTCGTCGCCCTCGCCGGCCTCGGCGACGTGGAAGGTGATCCCGTTGGCGCCGACGAACCGATGGCGGACGCCGTCGACGCGCGGGAGCTGGGACGGGAGCGACATCGGACGCGGGACCGTATCGGGCACTTACGTGCCGGCGCGCTTGGTATCTGCAATCGAGACGACCTCGGCCAGCTCCGGCGGCGGGAGGTCGAGCTGCTCGTGCGGTGGTGAGAGCCGGGCGGAGGGCTTACCGCGGTGGGTGATCAGGAACGTCTCGCCGGCGGCGGCGCGCTCCATGTACCAGCCGAAGTGATTGCGGTACTCATGCGCGCCAACCGTCTCCAAAGACGCGCATTCGTCACGAGAGTGGAGCTGGTGGGACTCGAACCCACGACCTCCTGCGTGCCACGCAGGCGCTACTTCCAACTGAGCTACAGCCCCGTGTAGTTCGTGGTCGGCGGCCCAGTTTAGACAAGCACGCTGGCCATTCTTCGGCGGAGTCAGGCGCAAGAGAATCTGTTTGCGGCCCGCGATCAGATCCATCGGCATGAGGTAGTACCTGTCGATCTCATCGCAATAGGCGGCGATCGCATCGACCTCCGCCGCCGTATATGGCGTTCGGATGAAGCCGTGCGGGCCACGGCGGTTGGTCACCATCCGAACACAGATGACGTTGCCGTCCGTGGATGCCCACTTGCATTGGATACGAGCGAAGCCGCCGCCGAGCTCGAACACCAGGTCGTAGCGTTCGTGCTCGGTCATCGGGCGCAGGACGGGGATCCCGAGCCGTGCGGCCTCGGCCGCGATCTTGAGCTCGGCGACGTTGCCCTTCAGGTTCGGATCGTGAGCGGACACGAACGTATGTTCGCATCCGAACCGGACGGAAAACGGGAGTGTTCAGCCGCCCAGCCGCTGGGCGCAGTACTCGTCGCGCGTCGCCCTGTAGCCGGGGAACGGCGCTGCCGCGATCCCGCGCGCCCAGTCGGCCGCGTAGGACTGGATCCCCGCCGCGATCCGCTCCCGCTCGGCGTCCGAGCCCGCGTTCACCAGCCGTTCGGCGTTGCGCCACACGTTCTCGCGCCACTGGCGCACGATCTCGAGCCCGGCGACGTCGTCGGCCGGGACCCCCGGCGGGTTCGTCAACCCCATGCCCGGGTCGTAGCGCTCGCGCACCGCGGCGACCACGTCCTCGTAGGCGGAGGCGAGCACGTCGTTGGTCAGGTCGTGATCGGGCTTGCGCGCCAGGCCCGCGCGGTCGCGCAGGCCGAGCGCAGCCAACACGAACGGCATGTCGTTCTGCACATGGGCGTTGATCCCCAGCAGCATGTCCTGGGCCGCCGTCACCTCCCCGGTCTCCGCGGTCTCGAACGCGATCCGCCACGCCTCGGGCACCGCGCGGCCCTGGTCCCAGCGCCGCATGCTGCGGAAGTACACGTTCGCGAACAGCGCGTCCTCGCGGAAGAACCACCGCTTCCACCGGAGCAGCTGCGGGTCGGCGAGCAGCGAGTCGCGCAGCTCCTTGGTCAGCTCCAGATACGTGGTCGTGAACACGGCCCGGTGATCGCAGCCGAGCTCCGCCTGGCGGTCGCGCATCCGGCGGATCTGAAACCGCACGCACTCCAGCCGCGCCCGCCGGCAATGCGCGACCCGATTCGGATGCGTCTGCGACGGGCTCGGCAGCGCCGGCAGGAGCTCGTTCCACGGCACGCCCGGCACCGCCGCGGCCGAGGCGCCGCGATCACCCGCTGCGAGCGCAGCGAGCAGCACCACGGTCGCGACTGCCCCACGCACCCTCACGAGCGCGAGTCTAGGAGACCATTTCCCCGCCCGCGCCGGTTGGCGTCGGCGTCTGTCAGCCGCCGCCGGTGACGGTGAAGCGCGCGCTACCGGCCGACTCGTACTGGTCGGCGAGCAGGTAGTGCACCACGTAATCGCCCGGCGGCAGCGGCCACCCCTGCCCCTGCGTGTCGAGCCCCAGCTTCACGCCGCCCTCCGTGGTCGGGGGCACGGTCCCGGACTCGTGCAGGCCCGTATAACCCCAGACCAGGTAGTCGTCGTTCTCCGGGTCCGACGCCGACGCCTTGAAGACCCCGAGCCAATCCCACCGGTTCGCGGGGCCGTCCGCCCACTCCACGTCGATCGGCTCCCCCGGCCCGTAGACCCGCTTGTCGGTCGACAGCTGCAGGTCCGCCTCCGGATCGCGCAGCCAGAAGGGGACCGTGGCCACCTCTGCTCCGTCGCCGTCCAGGAGCACCGCCTCATGGCCACCCGGCTCCATCTCGCCGGTGTCGAGCTCGACCGTGCCGCTCTCCCCCGGGCCGTCGAGGGTCGCGGTGGGGTCGGCGCTGTCGCCACCCTCGGGCACGATCGCGATCTCGTTCCCGTCGGACCCGGGCGCGTTGTAGGCGATCGAGATCGCGTCGCCGACCGTCCCCAGGCGATGGTCGACCGCGACCGTCGTGGGCATCGGCTTGGGCGTCACCTCGAACGTGGAGAGCACCGCGCGGTGGTCCGACTTCCACGGCGAGAACTCGATGTCCACGTCGCGCGCGCCCGGCTCTCCGATCAGCTTGCTGTCCAGCGTCGTCGACGGACCGGCCGCGTAGACGTAGTCGATGCGCTCCTCGCTGCGGTGGGTGAGGCCGGGCTCCTTCAACGGGTCCGGGTGCTCCTCCCGGTAGCTGTCTCGGAACCCGAGGTCGAACAGGTCCTCGCTGACGGGCCACGGCACGGGCTCGTCGATCCCCTCGCGCGTCCCGACCGTCTCCTCCCCGTAGTCGAGGCTCGACGGCTCGTTGAAGTCGCCGGTGAGGAAGACCGGATAGCCCTCGTCGAGCAGCTCGCCCATCGACTCGAGCGGCTGCTCGAGCGCGTCGGCGCGGACCTCCCGCTCGCTCTCGACCACCGACGCGACGGACTTGCCGTTCTTCAGCGCCCTCGGGCCCCAGGCGACGTAGTCGAGGTGCTCGTTGAAGAACGGGACCACCTGGCCCGGACGCACCTCGATCAGGCCGTAGAGACCGTCGCCGCCGGCGGGCTCGTAGATCGGGTACTTCGACAGCAGCTGCAGCGACACGTTGTAGTACGGATAGCCCGTCTTCCGGGCGATCTCGGGCAGGCGGGCATACGACTCGAGCACTCCGACGACGTCCGCGTCGACCTCGCGCATCACCCTGTCCGTGTCCGGCCCGCCCCCGTATTCGATGTTGTAGACGAGCAGGTCGAGGCGGATCGACTCAGCGGGCGCCGCGCTCTGCGCGCCGGCCGACTCGGGCTCGGACTCGGAATCGCCTCCGCCCAGATCGCAAGCCGACAGGGCCAGGGCCGCAGCCATGAGGACCACCGCCACCGCACTCCCCCGCGATCGGACCATTGACCTTGTAGTAAATCAAACTATCCCCGCCTCGCAGACGGCCTCCCCGGCTATTCCGGGTCGACGTCGAGCACCAGGCGGTCGAAGCGCTGGTCGCGCACGCGGAACTCGAACGGCGCCCGCTCCTCGAGCTCGCGCAACAGCGCGACGGGCTCGTCCAGCTTCACCTCGAGCGTCGCCCGGCCCCGCGCGAACCGCTTCACCGAGATCTCGGACGTGGCCCCGATCTGCCCCGCAGCGTCCTCGAACCCGACCAGCTGCGAGAAGTCCGCGAGCGGCCCGACCTCGACCTCGACCATGCCGTCGAAGACTTCGCCGGCCTCTCCCCCGCCCCCGGCCTCCGCCGGCTCGCGTTCGAGCATCTCCGCCTCCTCGTCCGCACCGGCGCCGATCCTCGCGATCGCCGCGTGCAGCGAGTCGAGCAGCCGGTCGCGCGCCACGCCCGGCCTCGACGCCGCCTCGGCGGCGCGCTCGGACAGCTCCGCCGCGTCGCGCAGAGCCCGCAGCCTGATCCGCGTCGCCTGCCCGCGCGCCTGGCGGCGGACGACCTCGATCTGCTCGCCGAGCGCCGCCAGCGCCTCGAGCCCGCGCTGCGTCTCGCCGCGCAGGCCTTCGAGCTCCGCCCTCACCGCCGCCAGCTCGCGCTCGCGACCCACGGCCCGGCCGAGCAGCCGCTCGCACGCGACCTCGAGCTGGGCGATCCGGACGCGCCGCTCGCGCAGCTGTGCGTCCTGGGCCTCGAGCGCGGCCGCCTGCGCGGCGAGCGCCCGGTCGCGCACCGCCAGGGCCGCCGTCACCTCGCTCGGCCGGTAGCCGAACAGCGACCTCTTGAAGCCGTCGCCTGCGATACCGGCACGCTAGGTCCGGCGTCGGACGGAGCCCGCGCCCCACCGCCGACCGCGCCCGGCCGGCAGACAGGCGTCAGCCCGCGGCGCCCCCGAGCCCGAGGTCGAGCCCGCCCGCCTCGCCCCAGAGCCGGTCGAGGCGGTAGCGGTCACGCATCTCGGGCACCTGCACGTGCAGGACGCAGTCGAGGTAGTCGAGCAGCACCCAGCGCGCCTCGCCCTCCCCCTCGGCCCGCGCCGGCAGCAGCCCGTCGTCCTGCTTCAGCCGCAGCCGCACCTCGTCGGCGATCGCCTTCGCCTGGCGCTCGTTGCGCGCCGTCGCGATCACCAGGAAGTCCGTGTAGGAGACCAGCTCCGACACGTCGACCGCGACGATCTCCTCGCCCTTCTTGTCGTCGACGATCGCCGCGATCCGCCGCGCCAGATCCGCCGACGTGCGCGCCCCGTCCGCCGCGCCCTCGGGCACGTCCGCCTCGCGCTCCGCGCCCGCGCGCTGGCTCACGCCGGCACCGCCTCGCGATAGAGCCCGCGGTCGGCGATCAGCTCGGCCACCGCGTCCGGCACCAGATAGCGCACCGGGCCTCCGCTGACGACCCGCCGCCTGATCTGGGTCGAGGACACGGCGATCTCGGGCATCCGCACCGTCTCCGCCCGGTCGGCGGCGCCGAGCCGCTCCACCGCCGCCTCGGCCTCGTCGAGCACGGTGCCGGGCCGGCCCGCGATCGCCGAGCCGCGCCAGCTCGAGCACCCGCTCGGGCCGCTTCCAGGACTCGAGGTGCGCGGCGACGTCGGCCCCCATGAGAAAGGTGATCTCCTCGCCCGGTCGCTGCGCGCTCAACTCCTCCAGCGTACGAAAGGTGTAGGACGGGCCGTCGCCGCGAACCTCCAGGTCGACCACCTCGAGCAGGTCGTTCGCCCTCAGCCGCCAGCCGCGTCATCTCGAGCCGCACCTCGGCCCCGGGCTCGGGCTCGATCCGCTTGTGCGGCGCGATCCCCGACGGGACCAGCAGCACCCGGTCGAGGCCGAGCTGGAACGCCGCCTCCTGGGCGAGCACCAGGTGGCCGATGTGAGGCGGGTTGAAGGCGCCCCCGAGAACCCCGTACGAGCGAACGGCGACGACGCTACCCCCGCACCTGTCCGTCCCCGTGGACGACGTACTTGGTCGTGGTCAGCTCGCGCAGCCCGATCGGCCCGCGCGCGTGCAGCTTCTGGGTGGAGTTGCCGATCTCCGCGCCCATCCCGAACTCGAACCCGTCGGTGAACCTCGTCGAGGCGTTGACGTAGACGACCGCCGCGTCGACCCCGTCGGTGAACTCCGTCGCGGCGTCCTCGGACCCGGTGACGATCGCCTCCGAATGCCCGGTGCCGTGCCCGTTGATGTGCTCGACCGCCTCCGCGAGCGAGTCGACCACGCCGACCGCCAGCTTCAGCCCCAGGTACTCCGTGTCCCAGTCGACCTCGGTGGCCTCGCCGACCGGCGTCGTCCCGGCCGCAGCCTGGGCGCGGCCGTCGCCGACCAGCTCCACCTGCGCGCGCTCGAGGTCGCCGAGGATCCGGGGCAGGAAGTCGGCCGCCACCTCGGCGTTGACCAGCAGGGTCTCCGCCGAGTTGCAGACCCCGGGCCGGTCGACCTTCGCGTCGAACGCGATCCGCCGCGCCATCTCGAGGTCGGCGTCGGCGTGCACGTACACGTGGCAGTTGCCGGCGGCCGCGTACATCACCGGCACCGTGGCGACTCGCTTCAGCGCCTCCTTGAGCCCCTCGCCGCCGCGCGGGATCACGAGGTCGACCAGGCCCTCGGCGGTCGCCAGCTGCTCCAGCTCGCTGCGGTCGCCCGAAAGCAGCTCGACCGACCCCTCCGGGAGCCCGGCGTCGACCACCGCCTCGCGCACGAGCGCCGCGAGGGCGCCGTTGGAGCGCTCGGCGTAGCTCGAGCCGCGGAGGACGATCGCGTTGCCGCTCTTGATGCAGAGCGCCGCGCAGTCGACGGTCACGTTCGGGCGGGCCTCGTAGATCACCGCGACGACCCCGAGCGGGACGCGGAGCTTGACCAGGTCGAGCCCGCTCTCGAGGGTCCGCCGGTCGATCCGCTCGCCGACCGGATCGGGCAGCTCGGCCACGGCCCGCACCCCCGCGGCCATGCCCTCGACCCGCTCGCGGGTGAGCGTGAGCCGGTCGCGCAGCGCCTCGGTCAGCCCGGCGGCGCGCTCGTCGGCGAGATCGGCGGCGTTCGCCTCCAGCACCTCGTCCGCGCGCTCGACCAAGAAGCTCGGCAAGCCGCTCCAGGGCCCGCCCCTTGGTGTCGGAGTCGGCGGTCGCGAGACTGCGCGAGGCGCGCTTGGCGCTCTCGAGGGCCTCGGTAACCGTTCGCGTCGCGGTGGCCATCCCCTCAGAGGGTACCGGCGAAGGACCCTCTCACTCGACCGGCTCGAGACGGGGATTCGGCCGTTCGGCGCGGCCCACCTTCGCGCACGGGCGCCCGTCGACCCTGACCACGTCCGCCGTGAAGTCGTTCTCGCCGCGCAGCAGCGCGGAGCCGACGCCGTAGGCGTCCACCGGCGCCCCGGCCCGTTCGAAGGCGGCGATGCGCTCGACGTCGAACCCGCCCGACGCCACGATCCGCACGCCGTCGTGCCCGGCCCCGTCGAGCGCCTCGCGCACGTGCTCGGCGAGCTCGACCGTGACCCCGGGGGCCGCGTCGGGATCGACCCGGGCCAGCCCAGCGTCGACCAGCGAGCCCGCCGTATCGAGTCGCACGCCCCAGAGGTCCGGCCCGAGCGCCTCGGCGACCTCGACCGCCGTCCGGGCGGATTCGTTCGCGAAGTCGACCAGCACGGTGACGTTCATCTCCGGCGCGTACCGGCCGGCGAACGCGCGCGCCGCCGCCACGGTGTCGCCGCCGTACGCCGCGATCAGCGCGTGCGGGACCGTGCCCAGGCCACGCCCTCCCCACCACGACGCCTGCGCGTCGGTCGAGACCCCGATCACCCCCGCGACGTGCGCCGCCCACCCGTCGCCGGTCTGCACCAGCCAGTGGTCGTGGCGCGCGGGGAAGAAGAGGATCGGCTTGCCCGCGGCGGCGTCGACGACCTCCCGCACGTTGCGCATCACCAGCGAGCGGCGCGCGAGGCAGCCGAGGTAGACCGTCTCCAGATGGGCGAACAGCGAGTAGTCGCCCTCGATCGTCATCACCGTCTCCCAGGGCTCGATCGCGTCGCCCTCGTGCAGCGCCCGCACCTCGAGCCGGTCCCAGGCCTCCTCCCAGGTCCCGTCCTCGCCCCGGCGCCCGCTGCCGAGCTTGACCACGGCGATCGCCTCGTCGATCCCCCCGAGGACCGACTCGTGGCGCTGGAAGACCTGCATCAGCACCCGCGGGTCACGGCCCTCCGCCTCGAGCAGCTCCTTGCCGTGGACGAAGTAGGCGTCGCTGTAGTAGCCGCTGCGCAGCCTGCCGACCGGCAGGTTGAAGATCGCGGGGTCGAGCCGGCTCACGCGAGCACGAAGCGGTCGCGGTGCACGGCTTCCTCGGAGGCGTTCGGCAGCAGCTCGAGCACCTGGGCGGACTTCATTCCCTTGATCCGCGCCAGCTCGGCGGCCGAGTAGTTCGCGATCCCCTTGCCGACCAGGCCGCCGTCGGAGACGACGTCGACGGCGTCGCCGGCGGCGAAGTCGCCCTCGACCCCGACGACCCCGACCGGGAGCAGGCTCGAGCCGCTCTCACGCAGCACCCGCGCGGCACCCGCGTCGACCGCGATCCGCCCGCGGGCGGGCTTCGCGTAGCGCAGCCAGAGCTTGAACGACGGCGTGCGCTCGGGGTGCGCGGCGAACGCCGTGCCGACGTCGTCGCCCCGAGCGGCGCCGAGCAGCGAGCCTGGCTCGGTGCCGTCGCAGATCACCGCGGGGATCCCGGCCGCGCTCGCCATCCCGGCGGCCGACACCTTGCTCCGCATCCCGCCCGATCCGTACAGCGAGCGCCGGTCGCCGATCTCGTACGCGTCGAGCTCGGCGAAGTCGTCGACCCGGGGCACCCTGCGCGCCGCGGGATCGCGACGCGGGTCGGCGGTGTGCACGCCGCCGGTGTCGGTGAGCAGCACCAGGAGCCGTGCGCCGAGCAGCAGCGCCAGCTGGGCGGAGAGGAAGTCGTTGTCGCCGAAGGTGATCTCGTCGGTCGCCGTGGTGTCGTTCTCGTTCACCACCGGCACCGTGCGCCACTCGAGCATCCGGCGCAGCGCCTGGCGCGCGTTCAGGTAGTGCATCCGCACCGAGAGGTCGAACGACGTGAGCAGCACCTGGGCCGCGTGCACCTCGTGAGCGGCCAGGCGGGACTCGTAGGCGCG
Organism: uncultured Solirubrobacterales bacterium; assembly: GCA_963729065.1. GTDB lineage: Bacteria > Actinomycetota > Thermoleophilia > Solirubrobacterales > 70-9 > WHSW01. Next base: position 523,928 of record CAVSMS010000022.1, on the reverse strand, counting down.
AAACAGCGTCCCCTGCCCCACGGCCGACGCGGCCTGCATCTCGTCGACGCTGCGCGGCCGGGCGGGGAGGTCCATCATGCCGCCAGCCGAGCGCGATCGCGCCCGAGGTCACCATCGCCACGTCCTCCCCGGCGTGGTGGAGCTCGGCCACCTGGCCGCAGACGGCGTCGAGCACGCCGCCGCGCACCTCGCCGCGCTCGTCGGCAACGATCGACGATCCGAGCTTCACCACCACGGTCACGGGGCGCAGTCTAGGAAGCGACCGGCGCCCTCAGCCCGGGTGGAGCTCGAACTCCTGCTCGCCGATCCGGACCTCGTCGCCGGGCTCGAAGCCGGCCCGCTCGAGCGCCGCGAGGACCCCGATCTCGCGGAGGCGCTGCTCGAGGTAGGCGAGCGCCTCCAGGTTGGAGAGGTCGTGGCGCTCGACCAGGAGCTCGATTCCCCGTCCGGCAACGCGGAAGGCGTGGTCCTCGCGCACGACCTCGAACCCGCCGTCGCCGGCGGGCGCGTAGACGATGTGCTCGGCCTCGAACTCGGCGGGCTCGCCCGGGAGGTCGGCCGCCTCGGGACCCGTGGAAGGCACGAGCTCGAACACGGCCCGGGTCAGGCGGTCGAGCCCCTCGCCCGTCGCCGACGAGACCGCCTGCACGCCGAGCACGGAGTCGCCGAGGCGCTCGCGCCACTCGGCCTCGAGCTCGGCGACGCGGTCGGCGGGGAGCAGGTCGCGCTTCGACAGCACCACCAACTGGGGCAGCCGCTCGAGCCCGGCGCCGTGCGCCTCGAGCTCGGCGCGGACAGTGTCGTAGGCGGCCCGCGGGTCGGGCTCGGCGTCGCCGGCCTCGCCGCCGAGCGAGACCAGGTGCAGGAGCAGCCGGCAGCGCTCGGTGTGGGCGAGGAACTCGTGCCCGAGCCCGGCCCCGGCCGCGGCGCCCTCGATCAGCCCCGGGATGTCGGCGAGCACCAGCTGGCGCTCACCGTCGTCGATCGTCCCCAGGACCGGCTCCAGGGTCGTGAACGGGTAGTCGGCGACCTTCGGCGCCGCCCGCGTCAGCCTCCCGATCAGCGACGACTTGCCTGCGTTCGGGAGCCCGACGAGGCCCGCGTCGGCGATCAGCTTCAGCCGCAGCTCGATCCAACCGGACTCGCCGGCGAGCCCGCGCTCGGCGAACCGGGGCGCCTGGCGGGTCGAGGAGGTGAAGCGCTTGTTGCCATGCCCGCCGGCACCCCCGTGGGCCACCACCGCGCGCTGGCCGGGCGCGACCAGGTCGTAGCGCCGGCCGTCCAGCCCCTCGATCTGGGTGCCGGGCGGGACCATGATCACCACGTCGGAGCCGCGGGCGCCGTGGCGCTGCTTGCCCTGGCCGTGGCCGCCCCTCCCGGCGCGCTGGTGGGGCGAGAAGCGGAGCTCGGCGAGGTCGCGCTTGGACCCGTCGCAGACCAGGACCACGTCGCCGCCCCGACCGCCGTCGCCGCCGTCGGGGCCGCCCCGCGGGACGTGCGCCTCGCGGCGGAAGGAGACGACGCCGTTGCCGCCGGCGCCCCCCTCGACGTAGACCTTGGCCCGGTCGTGCAGCATCTCTGCGGCTACACGGTAGCCCGCTGCGTCGGCTCAGCTCTCGTGTGAGTGGAACTCGCTGAAGGCGTGCAGGAGCTCGGTCCGCGCCGGGTCGGTGATCGTTTCCTCGGGGATGTGGCCGAGCAGCGAGAGGGTCGTGCGCATCTGGGCGAGGTAGACGTGGCAGGGCGGGCAGACCTCCAGGTGCGCATCGAAGCGCTCCGCCTCGGCCGGGGCCAGCCGCCCCTCGAGGTAGTCGGTCACCAGTTCCACGAATTCCTTGCAGCTCATCGTTGTCCCGAGCTCCCGCCGGCTCATGCGCCCGCCCCCACGGCCTGCCCGGCCTCGAAGTGCTCCTCGAGCGCCGCGCGGACCTTCGACCGCGCCCTGTGCAGAAGTACTCGTTGGTTCGTCTCGGTGAGGTCCAGGATGTTGCACGCCTCCTTGGCCGAATATCCCTGGAGGTCGCGGAGCACGATCACGTCGCGCTGGCGCGGCGGCAGCTCGGCGATCGCTTCGAGCAGCAGATCGCGCACCTCGTCGTTCTCCAGGCGCACGTCCGCCCCCTCCCACTCCGCGGGCGGCTTGGCCCACCAGCCGGGCTTCACGCCGTCGCCCGTCTGGAAGCGGTCCGGGTCGACGGCCGGCTCGTCGCCGTCCTCCCCGTGGCGCCGGATCGAGGAGAACGGCAGGGACCGCTTCTCGCGCTGTCCGCGCGTGCGCGCGATGTTGAGCAGGATCTGGAAGATCCATGTGCGCAAGGCCGAGCGGCCCTCGAACCGGTCGATCCCGTTGATCACTCCCGAGCCACGTGTCCTGGACGACGTCCTCGGCCACGGCCCGGCTCGGCACGTGCATCAGCGCCAGGCGCAGCAGCGCCGGGCTGAGCTCGTCCACGAGCCCGACGAAGGCCTCCTCGTCGCCGGCGCGCAGCCGCTCGACCAGCTCGGCGTCGTTTGCTCGCCCGCCCTCCACGCGCCAACCCTAACCCCCGGCCGCGGGCCGGCAGCGCCTCTTCGTCGGTCCTTTCAGCGAAGCAGGTAGTCGATCACGCGCTCCATGATCCGGTTGCGCTTGGTGACGCCGGTGATGCCCTCGAATCCGAACCCCATGTAGTTGGTGTCGTCGGTGGCCACCGCTGCGCCCTCCTTGATCCCGAGGCCGCCGCGGGGGAGCCAGTCGTTGCGGTTGGGCCCCTCGACCCCCTCGGCGTCCTGCGGCGCGCCGGGAACGGTCCAGCCGTCCATCTGATCGCCGTCGTCCTCGAACGACGTGGTGCCCTCACCGGTGGAGACGTCGATGTCGTCGATGAAGACGCCCGGGAACTGCTGGAAGCCCCAGTCGCTCACCGCGGTGATCGAGACCTCGACCTGTGGGCCCAGATCGCCGGGGATGTCGACCTCGAACTGCTGCCAGCCGCTGGAGCTGCCGTTGGCGGCGTTCCACTCGCCTGGCGGCGTCCCGATCGACCCCGTCGGGCTGCACTCGCCCGTCGCCGGATCGAACGTCTGGTAGTGCATCAGGAACGGGTGCAGCAGGTTGGCCGCGTCGTCCGGATTGCTCCAACCGCCCGTGCAGGCCTGATCGTTGCTCAGGTCGCTCGTCGTATGACCGTTCGCGTCCGGCAGCGTCGTCCAGTTGTCCTGGCCGACGGTGTGCGCCTCGACGATCATGTAGTCGAAGTCGAGCTCGAGGTTGTAGCTCGTCCAGAACGACAGCGTCGCGCCGCCCGCCGGGACGGTGATCGTTCGCGCCAGGCGCTTGTACGCCTCATCGGCGCGATTCGACCACATGAACGAATCGCCCTGTGTGCGGGTCGAACGGGCCCGAGACCCCGCTCTCGTACTCCGCCGCCGGCCAGCTCTCGAACTGCGGGAAGCTGTCCGCCGGGATCGGTCACCTCGAGGTAGTCGCCGGTCGCGATGAACGAGGAGTTCGACGCCTGATTCTGGGCGCTGGCGGCGCCGTTGAATCGCCAGTCGAGGCCGTCGAGCGGCTCGTCGATGCCGGAGACGTCGAACGGATCCCCGGTGTCTGGATCACTGCCGCCGAACGGCGTCGTGATCGCCGCGCCGAAGACGTACTCGATCGGGTCGCCCTGCGAGTCGCCGGACCCCGACAGAGCCAGGCAGCCGCCCAGCACGTCCGGGCCGGCCGCGCTGCACTGAGCGTTGTTGAACGGGTCGTAGAGCTGCGTGCCGAGAGCGGTCGTGTACTGCTGTCCGGCCCTCTGTCCGGTGTAGAGCACGCGCCCGCCCTCGTTGACGTAGTCGCGCACCTCGAGCAGCTCCTGCATCGCCAGGCGCGACGCGTTGCCGGGACCCCAGCCCGGCTCGCGGGTGACGGCGTCGTCGCCCGTGTACCAGACGACGGCGTCGTAGTGGCTGAGCACGCCGAGATTGTCGGGCGCGGTGCGACCGTTGGCGTCGACGTCGTAGACGTCGAAGTCGACGCCGTTCGCCGCCAGCGCATCCGCGTAGTAGGACAGGTAGAACGGGCCGCCGGCCGGCTGGTCGGGCGAGGCCCCCGTGTAGTCCTCGGCCGAGAGAACCAGCACGCGCCTGCCGCTCTCGGAGACGGCGTTGTATGTGAACGCGTCGCTACGTTCGCCGCCTCCCGCGAACCACACCCTCACGCTGTCACCCGGGTCGGTGCCGGTGACCTCCCCGCGGACGACGTGGTAGTAGGTGCCGTTGCCGACCCCGTAGCGCTCGCCGCCCTCCCACTCGCTCGTGTCCGCGTGCTGAACCGGACCGCCGTTGATCCGGTAGCGCAGCGCGACATTGCCGAGGTTGCGCGCGGCCAGCACCCGCACCTCCTGCGGATCGCCGTAGGACTTGTTGAACTTGAAGTCGAACAGCGAGGTCTGGCCGTTCTGCGGATCGATCTCGTCGGGGTCGAGGTAGAACGGCTCGACGTCGATGCCGACCGGGGAGTCCGGATCCGCGGGATTTGCCGCGGACCTGGCCAGCCCGAGGTCGAAGTCGAGCGTGTTCAGGAACTCCCTCCGGATCAGCCGCTTGTTGTCGGGGAAGACGAATCCCGACCCGGGTTCCCCCTCGCCGAGCTCGGGTGTGAAGGCGACCGTGCCGGCGTTGACGTCGGCGTAGTCGGTCGTCTCACCGTTGGTGACGTAGAGCGTGTCCGCCGACTGGCCCGGATTGAAGCCCGGGATGGCCGAGTTGCCATCGGTTCCGCCGGTCTCCGCGTCGTCGGTGCCTCCGGTGGCGACGTAGATCGGATAGTCGGCGTCGAGTGTGCCGACCTGCCAACCCTGCGGATAGAGCAGCCACTCACCGAACGAGTGGAAGTTCGACTGGAACTTCGGCTCGATGCGGTTGATCAGCCCCTGCATCGCCCTGGTCTCCGGCTCCGAGGCGGCGCTCGGACCGCGATAGGTGTCGTCCGCCGGGTCCGGCGACGAGCCCTCGTTGTCGTAGCCCCAGTGCTCGGCGAAGTTGCGGTTCGGGTCGACGCCGTCGCCGACCGTGATCTGCCCGTCGCCGTTGTTGTCGCGCAGGTTCTTGCGCCAGAGCCGCTCGTGATCGAACGTGTACTGGTAGCCGTCGGGGTTCGCGGAGATCACGAACCAGAGCTCCGTCCGCTTCAGAAGCCTCCGGATCGGTTTGTCGTTCGCCCGCCAGCGCTCGATGAAGTAGTGCATGAGGCGGCGATTGACCTCGAGGCTGATCCACTCGCGCGCATGCTGGTTGGATGAGTAGAGAACCGCCGGGCGCGATCCGTCGCGATGGCCGCGGGCGCCCTGCGTGAGCTTCATGGCGATCAGCGCGCGGCCCTGATGGGTCCTGCCCAGGACCTCGAGCTTGACGAGCTGAGGGTTCCGGCGGGCCACCCGGTAGAGCTCGTCGCGGATGCCGCCCGGCTCATCCCACGACCGGTAGACGTTGTAGCCGCCGGCGGCTTGGCGCGCCGCCTGCTCGCTGACCGTGAAGCCCTTGCCGGTTGCGCGTCAACTCGACCTGGACCCCGGAGGCGGCCAGCTTTGAGCGCTGGCTCGCGGTCAGGACCGCATCGGCCGTGATTCCCGCCTGCGTCTGCTCAACGCCGGCGAGCTCGACGCCACCGATCGCCTGCGCGATCGTGGCGGATTCGCCTGTGATCGTGTACTCCTCGAGCGTCCCGCTCCCTTGGCCGGCGGCGGCGGGTGCGATGGCCAACCCAACCACGGCGACGATGAAACCGACGACGACACTGACTCTGGAGGACATGAAGCTCCCGTCCCTCGATCGGGCACCCGGCATCCCGGTCCGGCTCCGCGGCTCACAGCACCGCATGGCTGTCGCCGCCGAATGGCAGCCACGCCTCGCTTCGCCGTCCGCTGCTCGGATGAACCCTCTTTTCTCCCTGTCGCGCCCGGACCGAGACATGCGGCCGAGCGCGAATCTCAGAGGGGTCCTACCCACTCGAGGCAATCGTTACACGCGTGCTTTTCGGTGCTCCGTCGCTGCCGCGACGCAGGGACGAGGGCGCGCTACTCGCCCTCGACGACCGAGATCACGCGGCCCTTGCGGCCGGCGCTGAACTCGACCGTGCCGGGGCGGGTGGCGAAGATCGTGTGGTCGCGGCCGAGCCCGATGCCGTCGCCGGGGCGGAAGCGGGTGCCGCGCTGGCGGACGATGATCTCGCCGCCGTCGACGCGCTGGCCCGCGAAGACCTTGACCCCGAGCATCTTCGGGTTCGAGTCGCGACCGTTGCGGCTCGATCCGAGTCCCTTCTTGTGCGCCATGCCTAGGCCTCCTTCTCTTCGGCGGGCTTCTCCGCCGCGGGCTTCTTCTCCGCCGCGGGCTTCTTGGCGGCGGCGGGCTTCTTTTCCGCCGCGTCGGCTTCGCCGCGCCCTCGTCCTTCTTCGCCGCCGGCTTGCGGGTCAGCATCTTGACCTCGGTGACCTCGAGCCGGGTGAGCTCGGAGCGGTGGCCGGCGCGCTTGCGGTAGCCCTTCTTCGCCTTGTACTTGAAGACGCGGATCTTCTCGCCGCGCTCGTGGCCGGTCACCTTCGCCTCGACCTTGACCTTCTCGAGGTCGGACCCGGCGACCACCACGTCGTCTGCCTTCTCACCCCTGAACATGACCGCGCGCAGGTTGACCTTCGCGCCCTCGTCGGCGCGCAGGCGGTCCACGACGAGCGTCGTGCCCTTCTCGGCGCGGTACTGCTTTCCGCCGCTCTCGATGATCGCGTAGGTCTCGGCCATGTCCTCGGTCGTGCTCAGCTTTCGTCGGCCGGACCGCTCTCGCTGCGGGCACGGCTCCGGCGCCGGCCGCCACGGCGGCCTCGACGCCTGCCAGAAGACGCGGATTCTAGCTTCTCGCCGCCGCCGCGCTCGTTGCCGCCGCGCTCACCGCCGGCGCTCTTGACGGCATCGCCGTTTGCGTCCAGCAGGGCCGCGGTCGCCGCCGAGCGCGCGACGCTCTCGATCCGCACCAGGCGGCGCTCGCCGATGTGGCCGCCACCGCCGCCGACGCTGACGATGTAGGAGTCGACGCGGGCGATCGCGTCGTCGGCGTTGTACATGTGCGGCTCCTCGATCGTCACCAGCACCTCCTCGCCGACCTGGAACGGCAGCGCCCGCTGCTCGATCTCGTCACGGCTGCCACGGTCGACGACCTCGTAGGTCTCGATCGCCAGCGCCTCGCCACCCTCGAAGTGGAAGTGCTTGCCGGTCTGCTCCTCGAGCGCGACCAGGCCGCTGTCGTCGGCCACCAGCTCGGCGGCCACCCTCGGGTTCACCCGGATCAGGAACGCCTCCGGCTCGGGCTCGTCGGCGGCGACCTGCCGCAGCTTGCGGATCACCTCGATCGCCATCGTCTCGGCCGACGGCACGACGCCCTCGCCACCGCAGGTCGGGCAGGTGTGGGTGAGGATCTCGCGCACGCCGTCGGTGACGTTCTGGCGTGTCATCTCGACCAGCCCGAGCGGCGAGACCTCCATCACGTAGGACTTGGTCTTGTCGACGTCGAGGGCCTTCTTCAGCGTCTTCAGCACCTGGTCGCGGTTCTTGGCCCGCGCCATGTCGATGAAGTCGATGACGATGATCCCGCCGATGTCGCGCAGCCGCATCTGACGCACGACCTCCTCGGCAGCCTCGACGTTGACCTTGGTGATCGTGTCCTCGAGCCGGCCCTTGCCGCGGCCGGTGAAGCTGCCGGTGTTGACGTCGATCACGGTCAGCGCCTCGGCGTAGTCGATCATCAGGTATCCGCCCGAGGCCAGATCGGCCCGCCGGGTCAGCACCTGGTCGAACGCCTCTGCGGCGCCCTCGCGCTCGAGCAGCGGCTCGGCGCCCTCGTACAGCTCGACGAACTCGACCAGCTCCGGCGCCGTGCGCTGGAAGAAGCTGGTCACCCGGTGATGCTGCTTCGGGTCGTCGATGGCGGCGCCGTCGAACTCCTTCGTCAGCACGTCGCGGAGCACCCGGATCGAGAGGTCCGCCTCCTGGAAGACCAGGTTCGGCGCCTTCACCTCCTCGGCGCGGCGGATCATCACCTCGTGCAGCTTGTGCAGGTAGTCGAGGTCGCGCTCGAAGTCGCCCTTTCGCGCGCCCTGGGCCGCGGTTCGGACGATCACGCCGCCGTCGCCCGTGTGCATCTTCTGCAACAGCTTGCGCTGGCGATCGCGCTCGGCGTCGGGAAGCCGGCGCGAGGCGCCGACGCCGGCGCCGTTGGGCATGAAGACGAGGTAGCGCCCGGCGATCGAGATCTGCATCGAGAGCCGTGCGCCCTTCGACTTCAGCGGGTCCTTGACCACCTGGACGAGGACCTCCTGCTTGGGCTTGATCAGCTCGTCGATCCGCCGCCCGCGGCCGTGGCCGCGACGCGGCACCTTCTGGCCGTCCGGGAGGACGATCTCGTCGACGTGCAGGAAGCCGTTTCGCTCCAGGCCGATGTCGACGAACGCCGCCTCCATCCCCGGGAGCACGTTGTCGACGACGCCCTTGTAGATGTTGCCGACGATCGAGCGTGATCCCTTGCGCTCGACGTATAGCTCGGCAACCTTCATCGAGCTGTCGCGTCTGCGGCCGTCGGCTTCGCCGCGGCCCTTCTTCTTGGAGCGGTCGCCGTCCTGGCGCGCCGTTCCCTTGCCTTCGAGTACCGCCACGCGGGTTTCACCCGCGTCGACGGAAACGAGAATTCGCTTCTTCAGTTCAAATCACCTCAAAACGGAGTTGGGCCCCGCTTCGAGGTCAGCTGCGCCTGTACGTAGATGCTCTGCAGCAGTCCGAGCGCCAAGAAGGTGACGATCACGGACGAGCCGCCTGAGCTCATCAGCGGCAATGGAATGCCGGTGATCGGCATGATTCCGAGATTCATGCCGACGTTGACGAAGACCTGGAACATCAGCATCGCGGCGATTCCGCCGGCGATCATGCTGCCGTAGAGGTTCTTCGAAAGGGTCATGATGCGCAGCGCCCTCCAGATGAGCAGGGCGTATAGAGAAAGTAAAAACGCGGCGCCGACGAAGCCGAAACGTTCGCCGACAACGGCGAATATGAAGTCCGTGTGGCGTTCCGGCAGAAAGCCTTCCTGTGTCTGTGTTGCGTCGTCACCGCGTCCTGTCTTGCCCCCCGAGCCTACGGCGATCAGAGCTTGATTGATCTGATAGCTGGAGTCTGCGGGGTCGTCACTTGGGTGCAGGAAAGCGGTTAGGCGATCCTGCTGGTAATCAGCGAGGATAGGGGTACCGAGGGCGGGAGCGATCACCAGCACGATTGCGACCACCGCCGCGGCCATTCCGCCGAGCGCGGCGAAGTGGGTCCAGCGGACCCCGGCGATGAACAGCACCGCGAGCGTGATAACCGCATAGACAAGCGCCGTGCCGAGGTCCGGCTGGAGGAAGACGAGCGCCGCCGGGAACAGCCCCAGCGCCAGGATCCGCACCGTCCGCTGGCGCTCCGAGACCCGCCGCGAGCGGTCGATCACGAACGCCGCCAGCGTGATCACGAGCAACACCTTGCCGAGCTCCGAAGGCTGGAAGGTGAAGAACGGCAACTCGATCCAGCGCCGTGAGCCCCTGGTCGCCTCGCCGAGCATGAGCACGAGGACGATCAGGCCGATCATCCCGGTGTAGATGCCGACCCGCAGCTCGCGGAAGCGGGAGTAGTCGATCCGCGCCAGGCCGAGCATCAGCGCGATCCCGACCACCGCGTAGATCGACTGGCGGACGACGTAGTAGTACGGGTTGCCCGGCACGTCCTCGCTGGTCGCGACGCCGAGCGTGTAGATGCTGAACGCGATCAGCCCGATCCCGGCGATGAGCAGGAGCGGGTCGAGGCGGCCGAAACCGGTGCGCTCGACGAGCGACTCGCGCTGGCGGTCGAAGGCGCGCGGGCGTGGGCGGGGAAAGGCTTCCATCAGCGCCTCACTCGTACGCCCCAGCGGTCGAGCCGACCGACTCGATCTTCGACGGGTTGACGTGCAGCAGCGCGTTGAGGATCTCCTGCGCCGCCGGGGCCGCCGAGTCGACGCCGAAGCCGCCCTCCTCGATCGTCACCGCGACCACGTACTTCGGGTCCTCGTACGGCGCCAGGGCGATGTACCAGGACTGATCGGCGTGGCCCGGCCGCTCCGCGGTGCCGGTCTTGCCCGCGATCTGCACCGGGTAGCCGCCGAAGACGGGATAGGAGGTGCCGTCCGGCTCCATCGCGGCGGCGTGCAGCCCGTCGAGGATCGCCTGGCGCCAGGTCGGGTCGATGTCGACGTGGTCGCGGACCGCCGGGTCGATCTCCTGGATCGCCCGGCCCTGCGGGTCGTTGACGCGCAGGCCGACGTGCGGCCGCACGATGTCGCCGCCGTTGGCGATCGCCGCGTAGGCGACCGCCATCTGCAGCGGATCGGCCTGCAGGTCTCCCTGGCCGATCGCGAGGTTGACGTTGTCGCCGACGGTCCACGGGCGGTCGGTGACCTCGCCCTCGTCGAGGCAGACCTCCTCGCCGCAGGCCGAGTCCTTGGCGGTGTTCGCCTCGTAGGCCTCGTTGCGCTCGCCCGGCGTCGGCAGCTTGCCCGCCGTCTCCCCGCCGATGTCGATCCCGGTCGGCGCGCCGATCCCGAGCTTGCGCGCCCAGTCCTGCAGCGCGCCGCCGTCGGGGTTGTCCGCGTCGTCCATGCGGAAGCCGAGCGTGTAGAAGAAGACGTCGGAGGAGACCTTGAGCGCCTGCTCGAGGTCGATCGAGCCGTAGGCGGCGCCGCCGGCGTTGTGGAGCACGTTGCCGTCGCCGAGCGGGAACGCGCCGCCGTCGTTGATGATCTCGTTCAGCCCGAGGGCGCCCGAGTCGAGCGCGCGCCAGCGCGGTGATCGGCTTGAAGGTCGAGCCCGGTCGGATAGGCGCCCTGGGTCGCGCGGTCGAAGATCGGCGCCGCGGGCGCGAGGGGGTCCTCGATGTTGGTGCCGAAGATCCTCGCCGCGACCGCCGGCGGGAGCCGGGGCTTGGCGAACACCGACGGGTCGTAGGTGGGGGCCGAGCCGAGGCCGTAGAGCTGGCCGTCGTGGACGTTCATCGCCACGAAGCCGCCGGGCAGCCCGCGGTCGGAGAGCGCCGTCTCGCCGGCGCGCTGGACCGCGTCGTCGATCGAGAGGACGAGGTCGTTCCCGGTCTGCGGGCTCGCGCTCGGAGAGCCGCCCGCCGGTGGGCTGGCCCGAGGCGTCGACCTGCAGCCGGCTGGAGCCGTTGACCCCGCGCAGGAGGCTGTCGTAGGTGTACTCGACCCCCTGCTGGCCGATCTGGTCGCCGGGCTCGAGCGACTCGTAACGGGGGTCGTCGAGGTCCTTCTCGTCGACCTGACCGGTGAAGCCGAGCACGTGGGCGGCGAGCGTCCCCTGCGGGTACTGGCGCACGTACACGCGCTCGACCGAGATCCCGGGGTAGTGCTGCTGGTTCTCGCGCAGGAAGTAGACGGTCTTGTAGGAGACGTCGCGGCGCAGGGTCGCGGGGCAGGCCGCGCATTCCCTCGCCTCCTCGCGGATCTTGCGGCGGATCTGCGCGGGCCGCAGGTCGGCCATGTCGCTCGACCCGGTCGAACAGGCGCGCGCGGCGCTCCGGGCTGTTCGGCAGCTCGCTCGGCTTCACCTGCAGCTCGAGCGCGGTGCGGTTGTCGACCAGCACCTCGCCGCGGCGGTCGAGGATCTGGCCGCGGGGCGCCTGGACCGTGAACTCGCGCACCTGGTTGTTCTGCGCCTCGGCGACGTACTTCTCGCCGGAGAGCACCTCCAGGTACCAGAGCCGCAGGAAGACGATCGCGAACGCGACCAGGCCGATGCCGCCGAGGATCGCCACCCGGAGCGCGAGCTGCGCGGGCATCGGCGGCCCGCTCCAGTCGGGACCCATCAGCGGACCCCTCCGTGCACCGCCGCTCGTGGGCGCCCGGGGCCGGCGGTCGAGCTGACGCCGCCGTTGCGGTGGGCGCCGCGCCGGCGGCGGCCGCCGGCGAGCAGGCGGCGCGCGGGCGCCGGGGTGTAGTCGATCAGCGCCGGGCGCACGATCCGGCGCACGAGCGGGTAGACCCCGAACGCGAGCACCACGGCGAGCAGGCTCTGGACGAGGATCTCGCGCACGACCAGGAGGCTGACCGGCGCGTCGACGCCGAGCATCAGCTCGATCGCCGCGAAGCCGGCGGTGCCGAGCAGCGTGAACGCGCCGGCGAGCAGCGCGGGGACGATCCCGCTCGTGATCTCGATCCCCTCCCGATAGCGCCCGGCGAGGTAGCCGACGAGCAGGAGCACGAGCGAGGAGACGCCGAGCGTCTGCAACAGGACGGAGTCGATCAGCAGCCCGGCGACGAAGCCGCAGACGGCGCCGACGACGCCCGCCGCCGAGCAGCCCGAGCGAGACGACGACGACCGGGACCACGTACGGGGCGACGCCGAGGATCGACAGGTAGGAGAAGAAGGAGACCTGGAGGATCACGGTGACGATCAGGAGCAGCCCGATCCGGATCGCCATCTTCGGGGTGACGATCATCCGGGCACCCCCGGTCGGTCGGGGCCGCCGGTGAGCACCTGCACGAACTCGAGCTCGCGCAGGTCCGCGTACGGCTCCACGTGCACGCGCTGGAACTCCTGCTGCTCGCCGGCCTCGGCCTCGCTCACGCGGCCGATCGGGATCCCCGGCGGATAGGCGGAGGAGATCTGCCCGTTGGACCACCCGGCGGTGGCCAGGGTCTGGTTCTCCTGAATCGTCTCGTTGCTGTCGATGAAGTCGAGCAGCAGGTCCTCCGGGTCGCCGACCTCGGGCTCGACGATCCCGCTTGGGCCGGACGGCAGAACCTGGGCGGAGACGGCGTTGTCGTGGTCGGTGATCAGCTCGACCTTCGCCGTCCCGGCGGTCATGTCGGTGATCCGGCCGACGAGCCCGTCGCCGTTGATGACCGCGTCGTTGCGCTCGATGTCCGAGCTCGAGCCCACGTCGATCGTGACGTCGGAGAACCAGACGGTCGGCGAGCGCTGGATCACCCGCCCGGTGACCAGGTCGTATTCGCCGACGCCCGGGTTCTCGTCGCGCAGCTCGAGCAGCTTGCGGAACTGCTCGTTGTCGTTCTCGGCCTCCTCGGAGGCGATCAGCTGGGAGCGGAGCTTCGCGACCTCGGTCCGCAGGTCCTCGTTCTCGCCGCGCGCGTCGAAGGTCTCGTCGAACCAGTTGACCAGGTCGCGCACCGGCTTCAGCGCCTTGGAGGCGACCTCGCCCACCGGGGCGAAGACGGCCGAGACGCCGCGCTGGACCGCGTGCAGCGGCCCGCTCTCGGCCTCGGAGAAGTGGCTCGAGAGCAGGATCAGCGAGAGGACGATCAGCGCCACCAGCACCCCTCGGCGCCTTCTGACCTGCTTGCGATACATCGGTTAGACGGCCGCGCCTACGCGGCGGCGCCCGGTGGTGCGGCTCATGCGGTGGATCACCTCGAATTCCTCCAGCGATCGGCCCGAGCCGACCGCGACGCAGGTCAGCGGCGACTCCGTGAGCTGGCAGGGCATCTGGCACTCCTCGCGCATCCGCAGGTCCATGCCGCGCAGCAGCGCCCCGCCGCCGGCGAGCGTGATCCCGCGGTCCATGATGTCCCCGGCGAGCTCGGGCGGCGTGCGGTCGAGCGTCTCCTTGACCGCGGCGACGATCTGGCTCACCGGCTCCTCGAGCGCGACGCGGATCTCCTCGGATGTGAGCTCGATCGTCTTCGGCAGCCCGGTGACGAGGTCGCGCCCGCGGATCTCGGTGACGGTCTGCTCCGGCATGGGCGCGGCGGAGCCGATCTCGAGCTTCACCTCCTCGGCCGTGGCGAGCCCGATGAGCAGCTTGTGGTGGTGCTTGCAGTGCGCGACCACGGCGTCGTCCATCTCGTCGCCGCCCACGCGGATCGACTCGGAGACGACGATCCCGCCGAGGGAGATCACGGCGACCTCGCTGGTGCCGCCGCCGATGTCGAGGATCATGCTCCCCGTCGGGTCGGCGACCGGGAGCCCGCAGCCGATCGCGGCCGCCATCGGCTCCTCGATCAGATAGGCCTGGCGCGCGCCGGCGGAGAGGCAGGCCTCCTCGACCGCGCGCTTCTCGACGCCCGTGACGCCGGACGGGACGCAGACCACCACGCGGGGATGCGCGAACCGGTTCTGGTGGACCCGCTGGATGAAGTGGCGGAGCATCTCCTCGGTGACGTCGAAGTCGGCGATCACCCCGTCCTTCAGCGGGCGGATCGCCTGGATCGTCCCCGGGGTGCGACCCAGCATCCGCTTGGCGTCGACGCCGACGGCGTGCACCTCGCCGGTCGCCGAGTCGACCGCGACCACCGAGGGCTCCGAGAGCACGATGCCGCGACCCCGCACGTAGACGAGGGTGTTGGCGGTTCCGAGGTCGACCGCCATGTCGCGGCCGCCGAAGCCGGTCAGGTTCCTGAAAATTCCCATAGCAAAAGCGGCCCGGCGGGCGGGAAAGTGCCGTGGCCTACGGCCCGAGTGTAGCGCTTGCGCAACAGCCCTCAAGCCAGGATCGAGGGCATTGAAAAACCCTAAGGCTAAATGTTCGCCTTAGGGTTTTCCGGCATCCCGGGCAGGTTGGGCGCCAGTTGCAGCAACAACGCCACGGACAAGCCCGACGACGTTGGAGAAATCGCCGCGCAATTCCTCGACCAGGATCGAGCCCAGTCCCTGGATCGCATAGCCGCCGGCGCGGTCGCGCCACTCGCCGGAGGCGACGTAGAGGTCGATCGTCGCCGGCTCGAGCGCGCCGAAACGGACCTCGCTGCGGCTGACGCCGCTGCGCTCGACCACCGGCTCGCCCGCGCTGAGGACGACGAGCCCGCCGAGCACCTCGTGGGTGCGCCCGGAGAGCGCCTCGAGCCGGCTTCGCGCCCCGGGCTCGTCCTCGGGCTTGCCGAGCAGCCGGCCGTCGAGCGCGACGTCCGTGTCGGCGCCGATCACGGTCACCGGCCCATCGCGCCGCGGCGAGCCGGAGCCCGGCGCGCGCCTTGCGGCGCGCGTTCTCGAGCACGACGGCCGAGGGGTCGCCCTCGCTGAGCTCCGTGACGTCCGGCCGGATGACCTCGAACTCGACCCCGAGGCGCGTCAGGATCTCGCTCCGGCGGGGCGACGCCGAGGCGAGGATCAGCCGCGGTCCGCTAACCGAACCAGATCCCGATCTCGCGCTCGGCCGACTCGTCGGAGTCCGATCCGTGGACGAGGTTGTAGGTGACCTCCAGCCCGAGGTCGCCGCGGATCGAGCCCGGGGCCGCCTGCAGCGGGTCGGTCGCCCCGATCAGCTGGCGTGCCGCGGTCACCGCGTCGTGGCCCTCGAGCACCGCTGCGACGAGCGGGCCGCCGGTGATGAACGAGACCAGCTCGCCGAAGAACGGCTTGTCCGTGTGCTCGTCGTAGTGGGCGTGGGCGAGCTCCTCGTGCGCGTGCATGAGCCGCAGCTCGGTGATCCGCAGGCCCTTGCGCTCGAAGCGGGCAAGGATCTCGCCGGTGAGCCCGCGCTCGAACGCGTCGGGCTTGACGAGGATCAGGGTGCGGGTGATCTCGGCCATCGGCGCGCCAGCCTACAAGAGGCCGGTGCCGAACTACTCGCCGCGCTCGGTCGGGCGGCGTGAGGTGGTGCGGCTCGAGCTCGTCCTGACGCTCCGTGTGGGACGGGTGCCCGGCGCCTTGCGCTGCGGCTCGCCGTCCGGCGGCGTCGGCGCGGACTCGCCCGAGTTCGAGCGGGTGGAGGAGCGGCTCGGGGCCTTCGACGAGCCCGAGCTCGCCCGGCCGGTGCGCGTCTTCGGCGCGGCCTCGGGCGGAGCCGAGGACTTCGAGCGCCGCTTGGTCGTCGGCCGGCGCTCCGGTGGTGCGGCGCGGCGCTGCGGCGTCTCGCAGTAGGGGCAGATCGACCACCGCGGGTCGATCGGCTTGCCGCACGACTCGCACGGGTCCTTGATCCGGGCGCGGCAGTTCGGGCAGCGCAGGAAGGTGCGCTCGACCGGGTGCTCGCAGTTCGGGCAAGATGCCTCCTCGAGCTGCCTCACCCGCAGCTCGGAGGCGCGGATCTCGAGCTCACGCTCGCGCTTGTCGGCGAGGAACTCCGGCGGGCGGAGGATCGAATAGACGATCGTCCCCAGGAACGGGAACAGCGACGCGGCGGTCGCCGAGGCGACCAGGATCGGGTCGGAGATCCGGCGCCGGGCGTCGAAGAAGGTCCACGCGATGAGCGCGACCCAGAGGACGACCAGGAACAGGATCAGGAGGTTGACAGCCAGGTTGAGGCCGTCGTTGGTGATGCCAAACAGCGCAGCGGGCATGGAGGAAGGGCAGTCTAGAGGGGTGACCGGCGGTCGGCTGAGGTCAGAGGAAGAGGCGTCCGAACAGGTACCCGAGCCCGAAGAACACGAGGATCACGACTGCGACCACCGCGGCCACAAGGCCCATCATGTGGAGAAGCTCTGAACGTGCGCCCCTGTCCAATGGAGACAGAAGGTAATCGAAACACCGGTCGTTGCGGCCGCGCGGGCCCGGATGGGCGCCGCCGGCCAGCGCCGCGCCGGCGCCGCGCAGGTCTCGCGGCGGCGCTCGCAATCGCGCTCGTCGCCGCGCTCGCCACGGTGACCGCCGGGGCGTGGCCCGGGCTGCCTCCACGGAGCGGCGGGCTCGCGAAGCCCGAGATCCAGTCGGATCACGTCTCATACGGCCATCAGCGCGAGCGCCAGATGGCCGGCTACTCCAACCGCCACTACGGCAAGCGCGAGTTCGAGCTCACCAACCCGAAGGTGATCGTCCTGCACTTCACCGCCACCGACAGCTACGACTCGGTCTGGAGCACCTTCGACTCCAACGCCCCGAACCTGGGCGAGTCGCCCGGCGTCTGCAGCCACTACGTGATCGAGCAGAACGGGACCATCGACGAGCTCGTCCCGCCGCGCACCCGGTGCCGGCACACGATCGGCCTCAACCACGTCGCGATCGGGATCGAGATGGTCCAGTCGACCGGGCGCGGCGCCCACTGGGCCGACCAGCAGATCCTCGAGCGCCGCCGCCAGGTGCGCTCGGCGCTACGGCTGGTGCGCTGGCTCCAGGGGCGCTACTCGATCCCGACCGGCGAGGTGATCGGCCACTCGATGGCCAACGACGACCCCCACTTCAAGGACCTCCAGGGCTGGCGCAACGACCACACGGACTGGCTCAAGCGCGACGTGCGCGAGTTCCGCCAGCGGCTGAAGCGCTGAGGCGCGGCCGTTGGCGCCACGCCCTGGGCGCCGGGCAACGCGGGCCGTGGATTGGCTGGGTAGGGGTGGGCGTGGGTGGTCGGCGCGGGCGGGTGTGCCTGATCTCATGCAGCCGGGCGATCGCGATCGCTACGGGATGGGCCAGCGCGCTCCCGTGTCCCTGGCGCGCCGAGCGTCATCTGAACGCACGCTCCATACGCTGCGTTCAGATGTCACTCGCCGCGAACGGCGCGGCTAGGCGCCCGCGTAGCGCAGCAGGTAGTGCGAGCCGGTGACGAGCAGCATGCCGCCCTGGTCGTGGGCTACGGAGCGGGCCCGTTCGGTCGCCGCCGCCGGGTCCGGGACCTCCTCCACCCGGCCGATCCCGGCCTCGCGCGCCACCTCGGCAAGACGCGAGGCCTCCAACGCCCGCGCTCCAGGCCTTCCGGCGCTCGCCAGCCGCTCGGCCGGGATCTCGGTCGCCACCACGGCCGCGAGCGCGGGCGCCAGCGCTCCCACCAGCGCCGCCGCGTCCTTGTCGGCCAGCACCGCGAGGCAGGCGACCACCGGGCGCCCGCCGGCGACGGCGGGCAGGGCCTCGGCGAGCGCCGCCGCCCCGGCCGGGTTGTGCGCCGCGTCGAGGATCAGCGGCGGGTCGCCGTCGATCACCTCCATGCGGCCGTGCAGCTCGAGGGCCGCGGCGACCTCCGCGACGCGCTCGGGGTCGAGCGAGTCGAGCAGGGCGTCGGCCGCGGCCAGCGCGACGGCGAAGTTGCGGCGCAGGTACGGCGCGTCGGTCGGCAACACCACCGCCGGGCCGAGGCCGCGGACGTCGACGAGCCGGGCGCTGTGGGCGGCGGCCGTGCGCCGGGCGAGCTCCTCGACCTCGCGCGAGACCGGGCCGAGCACGAGCGTCGTGTGGTCGCGGAGCACGGCGAGCTTCTCGGCGGCGATCTCGAGCTCGGTGTCGCCCAGGTACTCGGTGTGCTCGAGGCCGACCGAGGTCAGCGCCGTGACCCGCGACGGGAGCACGTTGGTGGCGTCGAGCCGGCCCCCCAGCCCGGCCTCGATCACCCCGACCTCCACCCCGGCGGCGGCGAGGGCGACGAACGCGGCCGCGGTGTCGGCCTCGAACTGGGTCACCGACTCGCCATCCGCCAGCGTCCGCTCGACCGTCTCGACCGCCTGCGAGACGCGCTGAACGGCGGCGGCGAACGCCGCGGGCTCGATCTCGGCGCCACGGATCCGGACCCGCTCGCGCCACCGCTCGTCGTGAGGGGAGACGTAGGCGCCGGCGCTCGTCCCGTGCGCCTCGAGGAGCGCCGCGGTGATCTCCGCCACCGAGGACTTGCCGTTGGTGCCGACGACGTGGATCGAGGCGAACCGGTGCTGGGGCATCCCGAGCACCGAAACCAGCTTCGTGATCCGGTCGAGCCCGAAGCGCATCCCGAGCGGTTGGAGGGAGCCGAGGTAGCGCTCGGCGTCCTCGGCCGTCCAGGCGGAGCCGGTCACCCGGAGCTAGCCACCGAGCTGCTCCATCTCGCTGCGGTACTCGTCCAGCTTCCGGCGCTCGGCCGCGACGACATCCTCCGGCGCCTTGGCCACGAAGCCCTCGTTGCCGAGCTTGCGCTCGGCGCGCTCGACCTCCGAGCGCAGCAGCTCGATCCGCTCGGCGATCCGCGCCCGCGCCTGCTCGGCGTCGATCTCGCCCGAGGCGAGGATCTCGACCGGGCCGATCGTCTGCAGCACCTCGCCGTCGTCGCCGTCGAACGAGAAGCGGGCCAGGCGGGCGACGAGCTCGCGTGACGATGACTCCCCGTCGCGCGATCCGCGCGTCGAGCACGCTGCCGGCGGGCACGCCGACCAGGTCGCGCCAGCCGCGCAGGTTGCGGGTCAGCTCGATCGCCCGCCCGATCTCGTCCTCGGCCTCGGGATCGATGAGGGACTCGTCGGGCCGCGGGAACTCCGCGACCAGCAGCTGGCTTTGCCGGTCGGGGAGGTAGCTCCAGATCTCCTCGGTCACGAAGGGCATCACCGGGTGCGCGAGCGCGAGCAGCCGCTCGAGCACGTACAGCAGGTTCGCGGCCGCGTCGGCATCCCCGTCGTAGAGCCTCGGCTTGACGATCTCCAGGTACCAGTCGCAGAACTCCGACCAGAAGAACGAGTAGAAGCCGAGCACGCCGTGGGCGAAGTCGTAGCCGTCGAGGGCCTCGCCGAAGGCGCCGACCTCGCGCTGCAGCCGCGAGACGATCCAGCGGTCCTCGACCCTGTCCGTCCTGGGCTCGAGCCCTCGCCCCACCCGCGCAGGAGCTCGCTCCTGCGCGGCCTGGGTGTGCGTGTTCAGCAGGATCAGCCGCGAGGCGTTCCACATCTTGTTCGCCAGGTCGCGCCCCTGCTGGATCCGGTCCGCCGAGTAGCGCACGTCCTGCGTCGAGGCCATGGCCAGGAGGCCGAAGCGCAGCGCGTCGGCGCCGTGGACCTCGATCTCGTCGAGGGGGTCGATCCCGGTGCCGAGCGACTTCGACATCCGGCGTCCGTCGGGCGCCTGGATGATCGGGGTGATGTAGACGTCGTCGAACGGCCGCTCGCCCACGAACTCGATCCCCATCATCACCATCCGCGCGACCCAGAGGAAGAGGATGTCGCGCGCCGTCACCAGCGTGTCGGTGGGATAGAACGAGTCCAGCAGCGGGGCCGGCTCGTCGGGCCAGCCGAGCGTCGCGAACGGCCACAGCCCCGAGCTGAACCAGGTGTCGAGCACGTCGGCGTCCTGGGTCAGCCCGTCCGGGTCCAGCCCGCGCTCGGCGGCCAGCTCGCGGGCGCGCTCCGGCGTCTCGGCGACGATCTCCTCGCCGTCGGGCCCGTACCAGACCGGGATCCGGTGGCCCCACCAGAGCTGGCGCGAGACGCACCAGGGCCGGATGTTGTTCATCCAGTCGAGGTAGACGCGCTTGTGCTGCTCGGGTGTGATCCGGACCTCGTCGCGCTCGACGACCTCGATCGCCGGCGCCGCGAGCTCGTCCATGCGGCAGAACCACTGCAGCGAGATCAGCGGCTCGATCCGCTCCCCGGAGCGATGCGAGAACGGCACCGAGTGCTCGTACGGCTGCTCGTCGCGCAGCCGTCCTTCCTCACGCAGCGCCGCGACCACAGCCTCGCGGGCCTCGTCCGCGAGTCAGCCCCTCGAACCTCTCCCCCGCCTCGGCGCTCATCCGCCCGTCCTCGCCGATCACGGTGATCTCCTCGAGCCCGTGGCGGCGCCCGATCTCGAAGTCGTCGGGATCGTGCCCCGGCGTGATCTTGAGCGCCCCGGTCCCGAACTCAGGATCGACGTGCTCGTCGGCGATGATCTCGAGCCGCCTGCCGACCAGCGGCAGGGAGACATGCCCGCCGATGAGGCGCTGATAGCGCTCATCCTCGGGATGGACGGCAACCGCGGTGTCCGCGAGCATCGTCTCGGGCCGCACGGTGGCCACCGTGATCACCCCGTCGCCGCCCTCGATCGGGTAGTCGATCTCATAGAGGGTGTCGGTGACGTCCTTGCTGAACACCTCGAGCTCCGAGATCACCGACCGCGAGCCGACGTCCCAGTTGACCATGTAGTTGTCGCGGTAGATGTAGCCCTTGTCGTACAGCGCGACGAACACCCGGTACACGGCCCGGACGTAGCCCTCGTCGAGGGTGAACCGCTCGCGGTCGTAGTCGCATGAGGCGCCCAGGCGCTTCAGCTGCTCGACGATCCGCGAGCCGTAGGTCTCCTTCCACCGCCAGGCACGCTCGAGGAAGGCCTCGCGCCCGAGGTCCTGTCGCGAGACGCCCTCGGCCCGCATCTCCTTCTCGATCACGGCGTGCACGGCGATGCTCGCGTGGTCGGTGCCGAGGAGCCACAGCGTGTTGCGCCCGCGCATCCGGTTGAGCCTGATCAGCGTGTCCTGGACCGTGCCGTTGAGCGCGTGGCCCATGTGGAGCGCCCCGGTGACGTTCGGGGGCGGGATCACGATCGAGTAGTTGTCCTCGGCGGAGCCCTCCGCGGCCGGATGGAAGGCTCCGCTCGCGTACCAGGCGTCGAAGATCCCGCCCTCGACCTCGGCCGGATCCCACCTCGTGGTGGCCTCGAGCTTCGCCGTTCGGTCGGGGTCCATGGGAGCGGCGATCTTAGAGGCGCGCTCAGGCCGCCGGGCGGTCGCCGACCCAGTAGCGCGGGCCCGGGCCGAGGCGCGCCGCGCGGTCGCCGGGGTTCGCCAGGCGGCAGCGCTCGAGCGAGAGGCAGCCGCAGCCGATGCACTCGGTCAAGCCGCGTCGCAGGCGCTCGAGCTCGGCGATCCGATCGTCGATCCGCTCGGTCCAGGTGCCCGAGAGCCGGGACCAGTCGCGGCGGGTCGGCGCGTGGTCGCCGGGCAGCTTGGCGAGCTCGTCGCCGATTTCGCCAAGCGAGAGCCCGATCCGTTGCGCGAAGACGATGAACGCGATCCGCCGCAGCACGGCGCGGCGATACCGCCGATGCCCCGAGCCGGCGCGCTCGGAGCGGATCAGGCCCCGCTCCTCGTAGTAGCGGAGCGCCGATGCGGCGACGCCGCTGCGCCGCGAGACCTCGCTGATCGTGAGCAGATCCACTCCCGGTACGAAATCACGAATCGCCCTTGACTTCAAGCTCACTTGAACTTGTAGTCTCGCCCAGAAGGTCCATCCCGACGAAGGAGGAGCGCATGACGACGACGCAGACGGCGAACGAAAGGATCACCGAGGAGGTCACCTCGTGGCCCGGCGTCGAGGCGGGAACGGGCTCCCGCGGCGAGTTCGGGTTCCGGGTCGGGAGCCGCGAGATCGGCCACCTGCACGACCGCTCGGCCCATTTCTCGTTTGGTCGCGACCTCGGCACCGACCTGCGGCGGCAGGGCCGGATCGTCGACCACCCGGTGTTTCCGGGCAAGCCTGCGCTGGGCGCCAGGGCGATCGAGGGGTCCGAGGACGCCGACGAGGTCATCGCGCTGATGCGCCTCAACTACGAGCGGATCGTCGAGCGCTACGGCGTCCCCGCGTAGCCGCCCGGCGGTTGCGGTCGCCGCGGCTGGGTACCCGTGGGTCGAAACGCCACGGGAGGTAAACCATGCGCACCATTCGGATCGCCGCCGCACTCACCCTCGTCGCAGCGGCAACATTGGGGCTGGCGGCGGGAGCGTCGGCCAAGAAGCTGAAGCTCGAGGGACAGGTGGTCGGCCAGGCGCAGAGCCGGGTCCAGATCACGGTCGTTCGCGACAGCCACAAGAACCTGAAGGCCGTCACCAAGGTCGCCTTCAAGAAGGTCACCGCCACGTGCTCGGACGGCACCGGCGGCGCGATCAGCGGCGCCGATCCGCGCCCGTTCTCGATCGGCGGCAAGAACTTCACCCGCAAGACCCGCGTGCTCGGGACCGGGATCGACCACGGCTACTTCAAGGCCACGGGCAAGTTCCGGCGCGGCGGCAAGGCGGTCAAGGGCAACGTCCGCTTCGCCTTCAAGACGACCACGGGCGCCGGATGCGGGACCGGCAAGCTGCGCTGGCGCGCTGAGGCCTGAGCCGGAGCCTCAGGCCGATTCGCTGACGTCGTCGAGCTCGTCCTCGGGCTCGGCGGGCACCGCCTGCGTGACCAGCGTGGGCCGCAGGCCCTGCTCGATCGTGTCCTTGGTCACCACGCACTTGGAGACGTCACGGCGCGAGGGCAGCTCGAACTGGACGTCCATCAGCGTCTCCTCGAGGATCGAGCGCAGGCCGCGAGCGCCGGTCTCGCGCTCGAGCGCCTTGTCGGCGATCGCGCTCAGCGAGTCCTCCTGGAACTGGAGCTCGATGTCGTCGAACTCGAAGAAGCGCTGGAACTGGCGGGTGAGCGCGTTCTTGGGCTCGGTGAGGATCGTGATCAGGTCGTCGCGGGTGAGCTGGTGAATCGCGGCGACCACCGGCAGCCGGCCGATGAACTCGGGGATCAGGCCGTACTCGATCAGGTCCTCGGGTAGCACCTGCTCGAACAGCTCCCCGGTGTCCTTGTCGGCCTTCGAGGAGACCTCCGCGCCGAAGCCGACGCCCTGACGGCCGATCCGCCGCTCGATCACCGTGTCGAGGGCGGCGAACGAGCCGCCGCAGACGAAGAGGATGTTGGTGGTGTCGATCGTCAGGAACTCCTGGTGCGGGTGCTTGCGCCCGCCCTGCGGAGGCACCGACGCGGTGGTCCCCTCGAGGATCTTCAGCAGCGCCTGCTGGACGCCCTCGCCGGACACGTCACGGGTGATCGACGGGTTGTCGGCCTTGCGCGCGATCTTGTCGATCTCGTCGATGTAGATGATTCCCGTCTCGGCCTTCTTGACGTCGAAGTCGGCCGCCTGGATGAGCTTCAGCAGGATGTTCTCGACGTCCTCGCCGACGTAGCCGGCCTCCGTCAGCGCCGTCGCGTCGGCGATCGCGAACGGGACGTTGAGGATCCGGGCCAGCGTCTGGGCCAGCAGCGTCTTCCCGCAGCCCGTTGGCCCCAGCAGCATGATGTTCGACTTCTGCAGCTCGATCTCGGGCTCGCCCGTGCTCTGCATCATCTGCACGCGCTTGTAGTGGTTGTAGACCGCGACCGAGAGCGCCCGCTTCGCATTCTCCTGGCCGACGACGTACTCCTGGAGCACGTCGTAGATCTCGATCGGCTTCGGCAGGCTCTCGAGCTCGAACGACGGCGGCGCCGTGAGCTCCTCGTCGATGATCTCGTTACAGAGATCGATGCACTCGTCGCAGATGTAAACGCCGGGTCCGGCGATCAGCTTCTTGACCTGCCGCTGGGACTTGCCGCAGAAGCTGCAGAGGAGCTGCTCGTTCGAATCGGTGGGGCGTGCCACGGCCGGGTTCTCCCTTCGGCGTCCTTACGTCCGGAGCGCCTCGGTCAGGTTACGACACGACCGCTTCCGGCTCGACCCGGAGTTGTTACTCGCCGGTGGCCGGAGTCCCTGCCCACGGCGGCGAGGTTGCACGGCCGGCGCTCATAGCGATACGCGCTTCGAGCGCGTTCGCGCGCAGATCCCGACCTTGCGCTCGAGATGGGCGGGTGCCTTGGCGTAGTACTCGCCGTCGCCGAGTCCCTTGGCGACCTCGAACCTGCCCGTGCTGGTCGCCTCGCCCTCGGTCCGCAGCCGCCCGACGACCCGGTCCGGTCCGTGGCGGCCGGCGAGCACGACCACTCGTTGGGCGGCGGTGCAGGCGCGCCGCCCCTTCAGGCGCCCGAGGAGCCGCCCGCGGCGGGCCTTCAGCCGTAGCGAGCGCTCGACCACGGGGCAGCCCTTCGACCGCCGCGGCCCGAACAGCTGCGGGCAACGGTCGCGGCGGTCTCGGACGCCGTCGGCGTCGGCGTCGTGCGGTCCGGAGAGCAGGTACCGGGCCAGGGCGACGTCGCTGGGATTCGAGTGGCCGTGGGAGCTCGCCCTGACTCCTGCGCTGACGATCCTGCCGTCGCCCTGGACGGCCACGGCGGTGGTGCCGTCGGTGTTCCCGCCCGCGTCGGTGCGCACGACACCGCCGTCGGCGAACGACGGATCGAGGCTTCCGGAGCCGTCGAGGCGCGCCGTGACCATCGCGTCGACGCCGGGGTCGAGGCTCAGCGCCAGCCCGCCGTCGGGGGTCGCGGCGACGCCGGTCGGCCGTTCGTAGGTGACGCCGGCAACGAGGTCGAGCACCCGGGCGCCGCCGCTGCCGAATGCCGGGTCCGGCTCGCCGTCGAGGCGGAACCGCGCCAGGGCGACGTCGGTCGGGCCGTTCGACGGGCCGGAGCTGCCGGCGATCACGGTCGCGCCGTCGGCTCGCCGGGCCATCGCCGCGGCGCCGAGGAACCCCGGCACGGGCACCGAGGTGAGGCCGTCGCCGGAGAACCCCGGGTCGAGCTCGCCCGCGGGCAGATAGCGGGCGAGCGCCGGAGCCGGCGTCGCGCCGCCGGAGCCGCCGGCCAGGACCGCGCTGCCGTCGAACGCCACCCCGACGACGTTGTCGGTGCCGCCGAGGTCGGTGGTCTGGATCCCGTCCCCGGAGAACGCCGTCTCGGGCGTCCCGTCGGCGCGCAGCCGGGCGACCGCCAGATCGCCTCCGGAGCTGCCGCCGACGGCGATCGAGCCATCGGCGCCAACGGCCACCGCTCGGCCCTGGAACGGGTCGCCGGGGGCCAGGGCGGTCGTCCCGTCGCCCGCGAGGCCCGGGTCGAGCTCGCCGGACGGCGTCAGCCGGGCGACCCCCAGATGGGATTCGGGCTGCGCGAACGGCTCGATCTCGAACGCGCTGCCGACGACCACCATGGACCCGTCGGGCGCCAGCGCGATCGCGCTCGCCGACGCCGCCCCTGAGTCGTCGAAGTCAAATGTCTGGACGCCGTCGCCGGAGAACGAGGGGTCGAGGCGGCCGTCGGGCAGGTAGCGCTCGACGAGCGCGTGCGAGCTCTGGCCCACCCCGAGGTAGTTGTAGTTGTAGGCGCTGCCGGCGATCACCAGGCCGCCGTCGGGTTGGACGAGGAGGGCCCGCGGCGTCGAGTCCCGTTCGATCTCGGTCGCGACCTTGCCGTCCTCGGAGAAGCTCGGGTCGAGGTCTCCGGCCGCGGCGCTCGCCGCAGCGGCGACCAGGAGCGAGCCCAGGATCGCCAGCGCCGTTGCGGCTGCCGCTCGACCGGCCATTTGGCGCGAGCCTAAGCCCGCGGCGGGGCAATCGCAAGCTGCCGCGGGTTGGCCGAACCGTCTAACCGATCTGCCACGAATCGGTTAAAGCGCTTGCGGTAGTCCGCCGAAGGCAGGGTCTAAGCGCGTGGCCGGAACGCGAACACCGTGCGAGCCACCGGGCCTGCCACGGCACGCGCCACAGACAAAACAAGGGGAAGGAGCCCACGTGGAGTTGAATACGCGACGCTCGCGTCTGATCGGCGGAGCGCTAACGATCCTGGTTCTCGGCGTCGTCGGCCTCGTCTACGCCGCCTGGACCACGAACGGGTCAGGGAGCGGCTACGCGAAGGCCGGCACGGCGCAGGCACTGTCCACCGTCGACGCCTCCGCATCGACCACGGCCGACCTGTATCCGAACACGAACGGGACGGTCAAGCTCAACGTCCACAACCCGAACCCGTACCAGGTCACCGTCACCGATGTGACCGCGGGCAGCGGGTCGGTCACGGCCACGGGCGGCACCGGCACGTGCACGACAACCGGGGTCAGCCTCAACGACCAGCACGGCCTCTCGATCGTGGTGCCCGCCAACGGCAACTCGGGCGTGGTGACGCTTAACAACGCAGCGCACATGTCGAACGCATCCGACGACGGGTGCCAAGGCGCCGTGTTCACGATCCCGGTCGCCCTCGGCGGAGCAAGCAGCTAGGGACGCGCGGGCTTCCCCCCAACGGAGCGCTCGGGGATGTCTCCGAGCACGCTGGCCCTTGCCGTGGTGGCGGCGCTGCTCGCCGCCGCGGTAGGGGCCTACGCCGCCCTCGGCGGCCCGAGCCGCGCGTCGCCGGCGCGGGCCGGGTCCGATGGCCGCGCGCCGGTCCGGGTCACCGGGCACGTGACCGGGCTCGTCCCCGGCGCGAGCGCGCACCTCCGCGGCCGGGTCCGCAACCGCACCGGCGACCCGCTGCGGGTCGTCTGGGTGAAGGCCAGGGTGAGGTCCGCGAGCCCGGCGTGTGACCGCGTCAACGTGAGGACCAAGCGCATCCGGCCGCGGTACGTGGTTGCGGCGCATGCCACGCGGAGGCTGCGGATCCCGGTGCGGATGAAGGCCTGGGCTCCGGACGCGTGTCAGGGCGCCCTCTTCCCGCTCCGCTACAGAGCCCGGGTCGCGCGGGTGGGCCCGGGGCGGTAGGCGCGCCCATGCCGTCAGCGCGCAACTCGCGCCGGCTCCTGGCCGTCGCCGTGACCGTCGCGCTCGCGGTGGCGCCGGCGACGGCGATCGCGGGCTGGAACGGCGCCGGCCCGGGCTCGGCCAAGGCCAAGGCAACCAGCATCGCGACGGTCGCCCAGCCCACGGTCGCGGTCGCCAACCGGAGCGTGAGCGTCAACTGGAGCGCCCCGAGCGGCGGCGCGCCCCCGACCGGCTACCTGGTCAAGCGCTACAACCTCTCCGGGACCCAGCAGACGATCGGCGCCGCGTGCGCGGGCACGATCGCCACGACCGGCTGCACCGAGGCCGGCGTCCCCGCGGGCACCTGGCGCTACCGGATCACGCCGGCGAACGCCAACTGGCGGGGGGCGGAGAGCGCCGCCAGCGCCGCCGTCATCGTGGCCTCCCCCGCGCTGACGCTGTCGCCGCCGTCGGTGACCTCGCTGCCGGCGGCGCTCAGCGGCCAGATCACGAGCTTCATCGGCGGGCAGACCGTCACCTTCAGGCTCGACAACCCGACCAGTGGCACGGTGCTCGCCGGCAGCATCGTGCCCTCGCCGGTCCCGGCCGCCGGCACGTCGAACGTCAGCGTCACGCTGCCCAGCGGGACCGCGGCCGGCGCGCACACGGTCTACGCCGTCGGCAGTCTCGGCGACACGGCGAGCGCCCCGGTCTCGGTGCTCGTTCCGCAGACGCTGGTCACCACGGCCTGGGACCTGCGCGACGCGTCGGCCGGCGGCGCCGAGGTCAACGCCTCCGATGCGGTCGCGTTCGCCGCCGACGGCCGCACGCTGACCACCACGCCGCCCAGCACGGCCTTCGCCACCACGCGCTACCTGCAGCTCGACCAGGCGACGGCGCTACCGAGCAACGCGACGCCCTCGGCCGCGAGCTTCTCATTCCGGTACGCGGCCGCGAGCGCGCTGAGCACCGCCTGCTTCTACTTCGACGTCCGCCGCGCCTCGACCAACGCGGTGATCGCCACCCACGGCAGCACCTCGAGCCCGGTCGGCTGCGTCACCGGGACCACGCAGCAGACCTTCACCACCTCGCTGACCGCGGTGACCTCGGCCACGATCGCCAACGACCTCCGCGTCCGCGTCTACATGCGCGACTCCGCTCCCCGCGGCGCCGGTAGTCGACCTCGCGACGGTCTCCGTCACGACGACCCAGGGCAGCTTCACCCTCTACGACAAGGTGTTCACCGATGCGCTCAACGCCGGGAGCACCGTCCGCACCTGGCCGCTGCTCGCAAGCGGCGGGACGACCTATCTCAGCGCCTCGGCCTGGTCGACGGCGTTCGCGTCCGCCCGCTACCTGAAGCTGACCGCACCGTCATACGTCCCGAGCGGGGCGACGGTCTCGGGGGCCTC
This sequence comes from uncultured Solirubrobacterales bacterium, assembly GCA_963729065.1. GTDB lineage: Bacteria > Actinomycetota > Thermoleophilia > Solirubrobacterales > 70-9 > WHSW01. The sequence goes on along the minus strand of CAVSMS010000022.1, from coordinate 495,477 downwards.
GTTCGTGCACCGCTACCGCCGGGTGACCAGCGGCATCGTCTGCTGGTACATGGAGGTGCTCCAGGGCACGACGGTGATCGGCACCCACGGCAGCGCGACGACGCCGATCTCGTGCACGGCCAACAACGCCACCTACATCACGGACACCGTCCCGCTGCCGGAGATCAACACGCCGGCGCGCGCCAACGGCGCGGTGCTCAAGCTCTACCTGCGCAGCTCGACCTCCCAGACGAGCGAGCACGACCAGGCTCAGCTGACGGTCAACTACGCGAACTGAGGGGGCGCCGGCCCCGATCGGAGCCTTGTACGACCCATGGGTCGCAGAAGCCTCCGATCCTCCGAGGCCTGGCGGTTGGCGCGGCGCCAGCACGGGGTCGTCGCGCGCCGGCAGCTGCTCGCGCTGGGGCTCAACGACGACGCGATCTCGCACCGGCGCTCGACGGGACGGCTGCACCGGGTAAGGCGCGGCGTCTACACCGTCGGCCGCCCCGAGCTCACGCGCGACGGGGAGCTGATGGCCGCGGTGCTCGCCTGCGGCGACGGAGCGACCCTGAGCCATCGGGCTGCCGGAGAACACCTCGGACTGCTCGACGGATCGGCCGATCCCATCGACGTCACGATTCCCGGGGCGACTCGCCGGCAGCAGCGCGGGATTCGCACCCACCGCCGCGATCTGTTGGCACACGAACGCGACGAGCATCGAGGCATCCCCGTTACTGCCCCGGCGTGCACCTTGATCGATCTCGCCACCGTCTTATCCCCCAGTGCCCTCGAGGGCGCCGTCAACGCGGCCGACAAGCTCGATCTCATCGATCCCGAGTCGCTGCGAGCGGCGCTCGACGCTGCCCCGCGACGCGCCGGCGTCGGCACGCTACGCCGGCTGCTTGACCGGGCGACCTTCGCGCTCACGGACTCCGAGCTCGAACGGCGCTTCCTGCCACTGGTGCGGGGCGCCGGACTCGGGCCGCCGCTCACCCAGCAATGGATCCACGGCTTTCGCGTGGACTTCGTTGTGGCCGGACCTCGGGCTGGTGGTCGAGACCGACGGGCTGCGCTATCACCGCACCGCCGCCGCCCAGGCGCGAGATCGCGTCCGCGACCAGCGGCTCGCCGCCGACTCCCCGAAGGCTCGGCTGCGGGCAAATCGGAAGGTTCCATGACCCGGGAGGTCGTGGAAGTGTCCGATCTCGGTCCGGGCGAGCTAGTGGTGCTCGATCACGCGATCGACGATGTGGTACTCCACGGCCTCCTCGGCCGACATGAAGTAATCGCGATCGGTGTCGTTGGTGACCTTCTCGAACGGCTGCTTGGTGTGCTTGGCGATGATCTCGTCAAGCCGGCGCCGGACGTCGATGATCTCCTTCGCGTGGATCTCGATGTCGGTCGCCTGGCCCTGGAAGCCTGCGGAGACCTGGTGGATGAGGATCTTCGAGTTCGGGGTCGCCATCCGCTTGCCCTCCGCCCCGCCGGCGAGCAGCAGCGCGCCCATGCTCATCGCGACGCCGACGCAGATCGTCTGCACGTCGGGCTTGATGTACTGCATCGTGTCGTAGATCGCGAGGCCCGCGTAGACCGAGCCGCCCGGTGAGTTGACGTAGATCGAGACGTCCTTGTCGGGGTCCTCGGACTCGAGGTGGATCAGCTGGGCGACGATCAGGTTCGCGATGTCCTCGGTCACCGGGGTGCCGAGGAAGATGATCCGCTCGTTGAGCAGGCGCGAGTAGATGTCGAACGCGCGCTCGCCGCGCGACGTCTGCTCTACGACCATTGGAACCAGAGGGCTCATTGGCGGATGAGTGTATAGACCGGCCGCAAGGTCATTACGAGCCCGGGGTCCACAGCTCGCCCGGCCTTGGGCTCCTTCTCGGCCGCGGGCTCATCCTCCGCGGGCTCGCCCTTGTCAGGCGTCCAGATCTGCTCCCGGGCCGCGGCTCGCTCCATCGGGATCGGCTTGGCGGACTCGGCGATCGCCTCGGCGGCCTTGCGCATCCGGATCTCGTCGCGCAGCAGGCCGTCGCGGCCCGATTCGCGCAGGCTCGCGAGCAGCTTCTGCGGCGAGTTCTTGCCCTCGCCGGGGCCGATCGCCTCGACCAGGTCGTCGTCCGTGACCTCGATCCCCTCGTCCTCGGCGACCGCGGCGAGCACCGCCTCGCGGCGCAGCGACCGCTCGGCGTCCTCCTCGGCGTCGTCGATCAGGTCGTGGCGGTCCTTGCCCTGCATCTGGGCGTAGGCCTGGGGGTCGATCCCGCGCGCGCCGAGCTGGCGCTCGATCCGCTCCCACATCTCGTGCGCGCGGGCGTGGATGAGGTCGTGGGGGATCTCGAGCTTGGCCTTCGCGGCGACCGCGTCGACGGCGGCCTCGCTGGAACTCGGCCTCGGCCTGGCGCCCGAGGCCCTCCGACGAGGCGTTCGGCGAGCGCCTCGCGCAGCTCGGCCAGGGTCTCGAACTCCGAGGCCTCGGCGGCGAAGTCGTCGTCGAGCTCGGGCAGGTTCTTCTCCCGCACCTCCTTGACCGTGAGCGCGAAGCTCGCCGTCTTGCCCGCGAGCTCCTCGGGCTCGGTGATCGTCGGGGAACGTGACCTCGACCGTGCGCTCCTCGCCCGCGGTGGCCCCGGCGAGCCCGGCCTCGAACTCGGGCAGCAGCCCCTCGCTCGCCGAGCTCGATCGGGAAGTCCCGTCGCTCGGAGCCGTCGAACGGCTCGCCGTCGATCGTGCCCGCGTAGTCGACGACGACGGCGTCGCCGGGCGCCGCGGGGCGGTCGACCGGCGCGAGGCTCGCGAAGCCCTCGCGCAGCCGGTCGAGCTCGGCCTCGATCGCATCCTCGGGGACCTCGACCTCGGCCTTGCCGACCTCGAGCCCGCGCCACTCGCCGAGCTCGGCCGTCGGCCGCACGCCGACCTCGATCGTGAACTCCAGGCTCCTCGCCCTCGTCCGGCAGGTCGCCGACGTCGAGCTTCGGGTCGCCGACGGTGACGAGACCGGAGTCCAGCAGCGCCCGCTCGTACCACTCCGGCAGCGCGTCGCGCAGCGCCTGCTCGACGACCGCCTCGCGGCCGATGCGCTGGATCACCAGCTGCGCCGGCACCTTGCCCTTGCGGAAGCCGGGCATCTTCATCTCGCCGGCGAGCTGCTTCGCCGCGCGGTCGACCCGCTTGGCGAGCACGTCGGGCTCGACCGCGACGTCGATCTTCACGCGCGACTCGGGCAGCTCTGTGACTGTGGTTTTCAAGAGGGCTCGCAGCTTAGTGACACCGATCGGGGCGACCGAGACCGGGGACCAACTTCGGCCAGCATCGCTTGCCAGTCGGCCTGTAGCGGGCGAACATGGGGCATTGCCGCTCCCGAGGCTTCATTTCGGGTCCTGTCGCTCGACGAGGCGGAGACCGTCCCGATCCTGGGCGGGGCGATGCAATGGGTGCCGGTCCGGCGGCGCCTCGGGATCGGCGCCTTCGGCGCCAACGCCTACAGGGCGGAGTCGAGCCGGTGACCGCGTCGTCGAGGACCACGTCGAGTCGCCCGGGCAGGAGGAGCTCTACGTCGTCGTGCGCGGCGGTGCCCGCTTCACCATCGGCGACGAGGCAGGTCGATGCGCCCGCCGGGACCGCGGTCTTCGTGCCCCGGCCCGAGGACCGCGCGGCGCCGTTCGCGCTGGAGGACGAGACGATCGTCCTCGTCGTCGGTGGGTGGCCCGGGCGCGCGTACCACTCGCTCCCGTGGGAGCCGATCTACCTGGCTCAGGGAGCGATGCGACGGCGAGATTGGGCGGAGGCCGCCGAGATCCTCGAGCGCGAGGCCGGCGAGCACATCAACCGGCCGATCATCCAGTTCAGGCTCGGCGTGCTGCCATGCGCAGGCCGGCGCGCATGAGGATGCTCTGAAGGCTCTGAGCCGGGCGATCGAGCTCGAGCCGACGATCCGCGAGCGGGCCGCGAGCGAGGCGCAGCTGGAGCCCCTGCGCGAGCTCGAAGGATGGCGCACGGCGATGAGCTGAAGCGCGCCGAGCCGGGCCCGCCAACGCGCACTACGCTTGAACCGTGGACCCCGGCAGAGTCGCGATCGGCACCTGGAGCGGCGGGCGCTTCATGCATTTCGGCGAGCCGGTCGCCGAGGAGCGGCTCGGAGCGCTGTTTGCCCCCGGCGACGGGATCGAGACGCTGATCACCGCCGACGTCTACGGCGCGGGCGCCGCCGACCGGCTCCTGGGCCGCGCGCTCGCCGGGCGCGACCGGGACTCGTTCTGCGTCGTCGGGGCGGTCGGGCACGACTTCGTCGCCGGCGAGCGAGACGGCCCTCGCGGATACCCGCGGTTCACCGACGCGGAGCTGCGCGGCCCGGGCGAGTACGCGGACTACCTGCGCGCGGCGACCGAGGCGAGCCTCGAGCGGGTGGGGATCTCGGCCTTCGACCTGCTGCTGCTCCACAACCCCGATCGCACCGGCTTTAGCTCGGAGGCCGTCTGGGACGGCATGGCGGCGCTCGTCGACGCCGGCCTCACGGAGGCGATCGGCGTCGCGCCCGGGCCGGCGAACGGCTTCACGCTCGACCTGATCGATTGCTTCGAGCGCTTCGGCGACCGGATCGACTGGGCGATGGTGATCCTCAACCCGCTGGAGCCGTGGCCCGGCGAGCTCTGCCTCGCCGCCGCCGAGGCGCACGACGTGCGCCTGATCACGCGGGTGGTGGACTACGGCGGCCTCTTCTGGGACGACGTCCGCGCCGACGACGCCTTCGCCGAGCACGACCACCGGCGCTTCCGGCCCGCCGGGCTGGGTCGACGCCGGCCGCGAGCGGCTCGAGCGCATGCGCCCGATCGGGGCCGCCGCCGGGCTGACGCCGATGCAGCTCGCGTGCCAGTGGAACCTCGCCCACGCGCCGGTCGCCTGCGCCGCCCCGACCCTGATCCAGGAGGCGGGGCCGGAGGCCCGGCCGATCGAGGACAAGCGCGCGGAGCTGGCCGCCCTGCCGCCGCAGCGGCTCGGGGTCGAGGAGTTCGCGGAGGTCCGCAGGATCGGCGACAACCGCGGCTCGATGACGCTGAAGGGCGCGAGTCCCGAGCACGAGGGCGAGGAGCGACCGGACCGCTGGGAGCTCAGCTCGCGCCTGATCGAGACCGCCCGCCGCTGGGACATCGACCCGGACAGCGACCTGCGCCGCACCGCCCGCGCTTGAACCCGCTCGAGCGCTTCGCCGCCTGGATCCTCACCGGCCCGGTCGGCCGCGTCGTCGCGTTCTTCGCCGACCTCGCGGTCTACTGGTGGCGCTGGGCGCGCCGGCGCGAGGCCGGCCGCGGCACGCGCTGAGCCGACCGGCAACCGGCGCGCGGCCGAAAACGGCTACTTAGACTCGTCGCCGTGTCGTCGGGTGGAGAGATCAAGGTGGGCACGGGCCGTTCGCGCGCTCGCCGGGCTCGCCTGCGCGGCCGCGATCGCCCTCGCGGCGCCCGCCGGCGCCGAGGCGGCGAAGCAGTGCCCCGAGCCGGCCGCCGACTGGACGGAGGCGACCCCCGCGGAGGCCGGAATGGACGGCGCCAGAGCTCGCCGAGGCGATCGACTACGCGACGGCGAACCAGGCCGCCGCGGTGCGCGTCTACCGCTACGGCTGCCGGGTCGCCTCCGACCGGCTCGCGCCCGTAAACGCCGGCACCACGTTCCAGAGCTGGTCGATGGCGAAGTCGATCACCGCGTTGATCTTCGGCCGCGCGATGAGCCAGCGGCTGGTCGGTCCCGACGACCCGCTCGGCTCCCTGATCCCCGTCGCCGACGAGGCCCACGGCGAGATCACGATGCGCGACCTGCTGACGATGACCAGCGGCCTGCAGTGGAACGGCCTGCGCGACTACAACATCCTCATGCCGGACCGGATCGCCGAGGCGCTCACGGTCCCGGTCGAGAAGGCCCCCGGCACCTACTGGGAGTACTCGCAGAGCGGCCCCGCGCTGGTCGCCGAGGCGACCCAGAACGCGGTCGGCGAGGACTTCCAGGCCTACGCCCAGCGCGAGCTGCTCGGCCCGATCGGGATCGAGCCGGGCACGTGGCGCTGGCAGCGCGACTCGGCGGGCCACACCCAGGGGTTCTTCGGCGCCCACATGGTTCCCGACGACTTCGCCCGCCTCGGCGAGCTGATGCGCCGCGGCGGCGTGTGGAACGGGCGGCGGCTGCTGTCGAAGCGCTTCATGCGCGAGTCGATCGCCCCGATCTCCGCAGAACGGCTGCTACGGCTGGTTCATCTGGCTCAACGCGTCCAAGCCCTGCGTCAGCCCGCGGGTGGTCGACCGACCCGTCTCGGACGAGCGCTCCTTCCCCACCCTCCCGGCCGACGTCTACCAGTTCGCCGGGCTCTTCGGCCAGCTGGTGACCGTCTTCCCGAGCCAGGGCCTGGTGGTCGCGCGCTTCGGCCAGGACAGCGGCTCGATCGCCGGCGGCGCGTCGTGGGAGGAGGAGTTCTACGGCCGGGTGCTCGCCTCGATCACCGACGGGCCGATCGAGATGCCCGAGCCCGAAGCCCGACGCGGGCGAGGTCAGCCGCGAGGACGTCGACCGCGGCTTCTTCGAGGCCGCCCAGCACCCCGAGCAGTACGGCGGGGGCGAGTTCCCGCCGCCGCTGCCGCCCGCCGGGCCGCTGCGCGCCAGGGCGACGCTGATCGAGCTGCGGGCGCGGCGGCCCAGCCCTCGCGGCACGGCGAAGGTGCAAGCTGCACTGCCCCGCGGCCTGGCCCTCGGGCCTGCCGGCGCGCTGCAAGGGCAAGGCCGGGCTCACGGGCGCGGCTTCGCGCCGCTATCGCGTCGCGGCCGGGAAGGCGCGGACGATCCGCTTCGACCTGCGCGATGGGTTCCTGCGGCGGCTGGACCGCCGCCACCGGATCGAGGTCACGGTGAGGACCCGCGACCTCGACGCGGCGGACGGCACGGTCGCGAAGCGCGCGTTCACCCTGCGCCGCCGCTAGCCGAGCGGGCTAGTTGTCCTCGGCGTAGCCGACGATCGACCGGTCGACGAGCCACTCGACCGGGGCGCGATCGTCCGTGTAGACGGTGCCGCCCGGGATCCTCGGCTGCATCCGGGCGGCGTCGATCAGCGCCAGCTTGCGCAGGTTGCCGTGCAGCCGCGTCCGCGCCACGCGCGCGAGCCGGGCGCCGGAGAGCGGGCCCTCGCCCCCGATCAGCAGGCTGTTCGTCTGCTCGGCCGGATCGCGGAGCACCGTCGGGAACACCTCGGCCATCGTCCGGCCGAGGACCTGCTCGAACTCGTCGCTGTCCTCGGGGTGGCCGACGTTCACCACCACCACGCCGCCGGGCGCGAGGTGGTCGCGGGCGAGCTCGAAGAACTCCTTGGTCACCATGTAGAAGGGGATGTAGGGCTGGCGGTAGGTGTCGACGACGATCAGCCCGTACTTGTCGTCGGAGGACCGCAGCCAGGGCCGCGCATCCTCGTCGTATGTGGTCAGCCGCGGGTTGGAGCCCATGTCGAAGTAGCGGTAGCCGATGTCGGTGACCTCGGGGTCGAGCTCCACCGCGTCGACCTCCGTGCGCGGCCAGAAATGCCCGTACTGGCGCGCGATCGTCCCCGCGGCGTTGCCGAGCACCGCGATCCGCTCGCGGCGGGCGCGGGTCGCCCGCCAGCGGCAGGACGAGGAAGCTGTCCCAGTAGTCGGCGGTCAGATAGCCGCGCGCGGGGAGGATCGAGTGCACGGCCTGGCCCTCGTTGAGCTCCAGGATCCGGTCGCCGTCGGGCTCCTCGGTGACCCGGATGTACTGCTGCTCGGACTCGGCCTCGTACAGCACCCGCCCCTGGTCGACGGCCTTCACCGTGCCCACGGGCAGCGCGATCGCTCCGGCGAGGACGACCGGCAGGGCGACGAACCTCCAGCCGAGCCCGGCCGCGGCGACCAGCGCCAGCGCCAGGGCGAAGATGAGGAAGGTCCGCTGGGTGCCGACCAGCGGGATCAGCACCAGGGCGGCCAGCATCGTCCCGGTGAGCGAGCCGACGGTCGAGATCGCGTAGAGGCGCCCGGAGACGCGACCGGCATGCTCGACGTCGTCGACCGCGAGCCGCAGCGCCCAGGGGGCGCAGGTCCCGAGCAGGACGACCGGGATCGCGATCAGCGCCAGGACGCCGACCAGCGAGCCGATGAAGGCCCCTGCCTCGATCTCGTCCAGCGCGTCGACCGAGACGTCGAAGAACGGCCGGGCGACGAACGGGACCACGGCGAGCAGCAGCGCCGCGATCAGGACCACGAAGCAGAGGCTGCGGATGTCGGGGCGGCGGTCGGCCAGCCGGCCCCCGAGCCAGTAGCCGACCGAGAGCGCCACGAGCACCACGCCGATCGTGTTCGCCCAGATGATCGTCGAGGCGCCGAAGAACGGTGCCATCAGCCGCGCCGCGGCGATCTCGGCCCCGAGGCTGGCCGTGCCGACGACGAAGACGAGCGCGTAGAGGAAGCGGTTGCTCACGCGAGGCCGGCTAGCCGCCGAGGATCCGCTCGCGCAGGCGCTCGCCCTGGCCCGCGGCGACGGCGCGCGCCGCCCGGGTCGGGTCGAGGTCGAAGCCGTGCGCCTCGGCGAGCTCGATCAGCTCCTGCTTCTCGGCGCTGCGATTGGCGGCGCGGAAGAACAGCCAGACGAACAGCGCCAGGGTGACGCTGCCGGTCCAGATCATCATCAGGTTGCCGGCCGCGCCCTGGTCGGCGAGCGGTGAGATGTCCCACTCCGCCTCCCCGGGCGCGTAGTCGGGGTAGAGCACCGAGCCCGACCAGATCAGGACGTTGGCGAGCACGGCCTCGAGCAGGCGGACGACGACGATGTAGCCGAGCTTCGCCCCGTCGCCGAACCAGGCCGGCTTCGGCAGCGGCCCGACCAGCGGCAGCCACATCGCCAGGCCGAAGGTGAAGAAGCCCGCGTGCTGGGCGAGGTGCAAGAGCGAGCTGTCGAGCACCCCCTGATAGAGGGCCGAGAGGTGCCACAGGTAGAGGTTGAGCGCCCAGATCGGCAGCGCGACCAGCGGGTTGCCGAGCACCCGCAACCAGCTGAACGGGCGCCGGGCGAGCATCGGCTGGAGCAGGGGGCCGGTGAGCCCGAGGACGATGAACAGCGCCGCCAGGTCGCCGATCAGCAGGTGCTGGGCCATGTGGGCGACGATGATCTCCTCGGCCACGCTCGAGAGCGGCGGCAGGTCGGCGACCAGCAGCAACAGGATCCCCGCGGCGAAGAAGGCCTGGCGCCAGAGCTCCACCGGACGCTCCTGGCCGGCCAGCGTCCGCACCCGCAACGCATACGCCCCCGCGACGACGATCAAGAGCAGCGGCGCACCCGCGTCGATGACGGCGTCCATCAGGGATCAAACGCTAGCGAGGCTCTGAGCTACAGCCAGCTGATCCTCTTGAACAGCCGGTGCAGCGCCAGCGCGGCGATCGCCATCATCGCCGAGCGCGACCCAGTAGCCCCAGGGCTCGTCGAGCTCGGGCATGTGCGTGAAGTTCATCCCCCAGATCGAGGCGAAGAAGGTCGGCACGGCGATGATCGCCGCCCAGGCTGAGATCGTGCGCACGACCTCGTTCTGCTTCACCCCGAGCAGCGCGAGGTTGGCCTCGAGGATCGAGGTCAGGAGCTCGCGCTGCGCCGTGACCTGCTCGTTGACGCGGCGGGCGTGGTCGGCGACGTCGCGGAAGTAGCGGCGCAGCTGCTCGTCCATGTTCGGGAAGGCGCCGCGCTCGAGCGATTCGAGCGGCGAGAGCAGCGGTGACGTCGCGTGGTGGAACTCGATCACCTCGCGCTTGAGGAAGTAGATCCGCTGGGTCGAGTCGGAGCGCTCGCCGAAGATCTGCGTCTCGACCTCGCCGATGTCGTTGTCGATCCCATCGACCACCGGCTGGTAGTCGTCGACGACCTTGTCGACGATCGCCCACACGGCCGCCGCGGGCCCGGCCTCGAGCAGCTCCGGATGCGACTCGAGCTGCTTGCGGACCCCCTTGAGCTCGCTGGCCTCGCCGTGGCGGACGGCGATCACGTAGGTCGAGGAGACGAAGAGCATGATCTCGCCGAACTCGACGGCCTCCTCCTTGTCGTCGTAGCGCGCCGGTCGCAGGACGATGAAGTACGAGTCGTCGTAGTCCTCGAGCTTCGGGCGCTGGTGGGACTCGTAGGCGTCCTCGAGCGCGAGCTCGTGCAGGCCGAAGCGCTCGCCGACCTCTTGCAGCTCCTCCTCGGAGGGCTCGAACAGCCCGAGCCAGACGAAGTCGCCGTCGCCGACGACGCAGTTCGAGGCCACGTCGAGCGGCAGCTTGCCCTCGTTCTGGCGCACGCCGTCGCGGTAGTGCGCGCAATCGACGATCACGGCCTGACGATTCAGCCCGCGACGGCGCGCTCCTGCACCTCGACGATTTCGTTCACGCGGACCGGCCGGGCCGGCCCGCGTGCGGGTCGATCGCCTACTGGGCGGGTGGGGACTCGGCCGGCGGCGCCGCCGGGGGCGGCGACGCCGGGGGCGCGCTCGCGGCCGGCGGCGTGGCGGGCGCCTGGTCGGCGAACGAGACCGTCGGCACCTCGCGGTCGCCCGGGTCCTCGATCTCGAAGAACTCCCGCGCCGTGAAGCCGCCGCTCGAGGCGACCACCGAGTTCGGGAAGACCTGGATCTTCGTGTTGTAGGCCTGGACGTTGGAGTTGTAGATCCGGCGCGACGCCTGGATCTCGTCCTCGAGCTCGCTCAGGTTGCGGGTGAGCTGCTGGAAGTTCTCGGTCGCGCGCAGCTCGGGGTACTGCTCGGCGACCACCCGCAGCCCGCCGAGCGCCTGGCTCAGCACGCCCTCGGCCTGGCTCGCCTGGGCGGGGCCGGAGGCCTGCATCGCCGCGGCGCGGGCCTGCGTCACCTTCTCGAAGGTCGCCCGCTCGTGCGTCGCGTAGCCCTTGACGGCCTCGACCAGGTTCGGGACGAGGTCGTGCCGTCGCTTGAGCTGGACGTCGATCCCCGACCAGGCCTCGTCGACGCGGTTGCGCGACCCGATGATCGAGTTGCGGATCAGGATGAAGATCAGCCCGATCAGCAGCAGGACGCCGATGACGATGAGGGCTACGACCATTGGTGTGGAGTCTCCTTCCGAGTGACGGCCGACTGATTATGTCCTAATTGCGGGGGCGTCACCGGGCGGCAGCACCCCGAGGCGGCGCAGCGCCGAGGCGACCAGGTCGGCCGGCAGCCCGCGCTCGCCGGCCGCGTCGAGCCGGCCGAGCTCGTAGCGCGAGCGCAACCGCGTCGCCGGCGGCGATCGCGCCCTCGATCAGCTCCGCGTACTCGGCGTCGTCGCCGCCGATCTCCCGCAGCCTCGCCAGCGCGCTCTCCCGCGGCGGCGTGCCGGGCGCCGGCGTGACGCTGCCGACCTCGACCCGCCGTGGCGGCTGGCCGCTCGGCGTGTAGGTCTCGGCGAGCGCCCCCTGCCTGCGGAGGCGCTCGATGTGCTGGTAGACCGCGTTGCGGCTGACGCCGATGTCGGTCGCGATCTGTTGCGCGCCCATCCCCTGCTCGAGGCGGTCGAGCACCTCCTGCTGGCGCTTGGTCAGGTCGGCGTGGGGCGAGTTCGGGTCGACGTGCATAGTTGGCAGCATAGGTTGGCTGCCAACTTCTGTCAACCTCCCTACTCGATCGCTCCCTCGAGCTCGAGGAGGTAGCGCTTCATCTCCGGCCCGCCGCCGTACTGGCCGAGCTCGCCGCCCGAGCGGAGCACCCGGTGGCACGGGACGACGATCGGGATCGGGTTGTGGCCGAGGACGGTGCCCGCGGCGCGATGCGCGCGGGGGCTGCCGGCCCGCGCCGCGACCTCCCCGTAGGTCGCGGTGACCCCGAACGGGACCTTCGCGGTCGCGCGCAGGACGCGGCTCGAGAACGCGCGAGCGCACCCGGCGCCAGTCGAGCGGCAGGTCGAAGGCGCGCCGCTCGCCGCTCGAAGTACTCCTCCAGCTCGCGGCGGGCGACGTCGACGCGGGCCGGGAGCTCGAGCATCCGCGGCGAGACCTCGGCCGAGAGCGCCTCGAGGAAGGCGTCGCGATCGATCCCGGGGAGCCCGATCGAGACGATCCCGCGCGACGTCGCGGCCAGCTGGCCCGTGCCCAGCGGCGAGTCGAAGCTCGCGTAGGAGACCTCCACCAGGCCCTCCGCCGCGGCCCGCTCGGCCAGCCGCGCCGCGGCCCGCTCGGCGTCCTGCTCGACGTCGCCGCCGAGGATCGCCTTGATCTGTCGTGCGTCGGTGGTCATCGCACCGTCTCCTCTCGATCGATGTGCTTGCGCAGCTCCCGGAGGCCGTCGGCGACCCGTCGCCGTGCCGCCTCCTCGGTGCAGTCGAGCGCCGCCGCGATCTCGCGGTACGGGAGATCGCCGGCGTAGCGCAGCGCGACCGCGCTCCGCTGCGCCTCCGACAGCTCCGCGACCGCCGACCAGACCTCGCCGTCGAGGTCGCCGAGCCCACCCGTCCGGGGCGGGGCGGCGGCGTCCGGGACGTCCTCGCGGGGCTCGGGCCGGCGGGCCCGGGCGCGGTGGTGGTCGATCGCCTTGCGCCGCGCGATCGTCATCACCCACGCCCGCGGATGGGCGCCGTCCATGCGCTCGTACGCGCGCATCGCCGCGATGAACGTCTCCTGGAAGCAGTCCTCGGCGTCGTCGCGGCCGACCATCGCGCGCAGGTAGGCGAGCACCGGCCGGCGGTGCTCGTCCAGAAACCGCTGAAACGGCTGCTGAGCTGGGCGGCGTTTGGTCGCGATGGCGCTCACGGCTCGAATGGGAAACGACGATCCGAGCGTAGTCGTGAGGTGTTGCGTTCATAGACTGCCCCGCTCGTAGGGGACGAAGTTCGACCGAAGGAGCGTTCGATGAGCAGGAAGTGGATCGGGGGACTGTTGACGGTGGCGGCGCTCGCGGCCGCGGGCGTGGCCGCGACCTCGGTGCTCGGCGCCGACGACTGCGGCACTCGCCCCGCCCGGCCTACGCGACCGTGGAGGTCGACCTCAGCGAGGCGACGCCCGCGGCCGCCCGGCCCTCCAGCAAGCCCAAGAAGAAGAAGCCGAAGCTGACCTACCTGCAGAGCCCGGCCCCGGTGACGATCAACCCGCGCCGACGCGACGGCCGGCGGCACCGGCCCGTACGTCGACGTCGGCGCTCACCGGCTGCTCGAAGGTCGTCGACGGCGGCGTCGTGCCGAGCCGCGGCGGACGTCTACGTGCAGGGCTGCTACGTCGCGAACGCGAGCGAGTACCACGTCCTGATCGGGATCGACTCCGAGCGCATCGCGGACCGCGACCCCGTTCACGATCAACTCGCACCTGATCTGCCTCAAGGGCGTCAAGTAGCAAGACCGACCGGTGCCCCTCGTCCCCCGGACCGCATATGCTCCTGCGGTCCAAGGGGGGCGAGGACCGGGAGGTGTCTTTTCCATGAAGCAGAAGCTGACCGTTGCGCTGATCCTGATCGCCGTCGCGATCCCGGCCGCCGCCCTCGCGGCGCCGCAAACCACGTACACCGGCCACCTGACCGGGTCGCCCGACTCCACCGTGAAGCTCAAGGAGTCCTTCGGCGACCTCGAGCGGGCCGTGAAGGTGTTCTCCGTGCGCGACCTCGAGGTCGAGTGCGACGGGCGACATCACGGCGGTCATCGGTCGCACCAAGCTCGTCGGCTCGATCCCGGTCGACAAGGACGGCGACTTCGAGCGCCCGCAACGACAACGGCAGGACGGTCTTCAAGGTGCCGCGGCCACATCGGCCGCAACAAGGCCAGCGGCACGTTCCGCTACTCGGGGAAGGTCAAGGACCAGCAACGGCGACGAGCTGCGACTGCGACAGCGGCAAGCAGGGCCTGGGTCGCGCGCCGCTGAGCTAACCCGAGCGCATCGCCGACTCGACCCCCTGGAGCCGCTCGCGCTCCCCGGTCGGAAGCGTGATGTAGACGGCGCCGTCGCGCGCGAACCGGCGCCCGGGCTCCATCACGATCACGCCGGTCGGGCGCCCGTTGGCGTCGTAGGTCCACACGTCGCCCTCCTCGGTGCGCTCGCGCGAGCTGTCGCCTCCCTGGGTGATCCGGGCGTAGAGGACGTCGCTGGGCGGGTCGTAGCTGACGTACGGGAACGAGTAGCGGCCGCTTCGCACGATCAGCTGCTCGGGTCGAACGGCGGGGCCTCGCCCCAGCCCCAGCGCGGGACCGGAGCGTGCGGGAAGGCTGCGGCGCCCGGCTGGGAGTTGGCAAGGGCGAGGCGGGTCCCCCACTCCAGGTAGGCGACGAGGGCCGAGCGGAACTCCGGATCGTCGGGGAGCCCGGCGTCGTCGGCGGCGAGGCTGAACAGCGAGGCGAAGCGGTGGCGCGCCTCGGGCGTGATCCCGAGGTCGCGGTGGTGGGCGAGCATCGACTCGTAGCCGCCGAGCTCGTCCGTGTAGCGGCTCGGGCCCCCGAACACCTCCGCCCACCAGGCGGTGACGTGGTCGCGGTGTGCCTCGTGTACCCCGCCGGGGAAGAACGGCGAGAGCAGCTCGTCGCGCTCGACGCGGTCGTAGAAGGCGTCGATCAGGCGCCGCAGCGCCGCCTCTCCCCCGGCCCACTCGTACAGCGTCGGCGTGGAATCGGCGGCATCGCTCATCGCTCGAACTTAGCGATGAGGGTGTCCGCGGCCGCCGGCCAGCAGCGCGACCGCGTGCGGGATCGCCTTCGCGATCGCCGCCCCGGCCTGCTCGATCGCCGGCGGGTTGCCGGGGAAGTTGACGATCAGCGAGCGCCCCCGGGTCCCGGCCACCCCGCGCGAGGTCATCCACATCGGCGTGTGCTCGCGCGATGCGGCCCGCATCGCCTCGGCGAGCCCCGGCGCCTCGCGCTCGAGCACGTCCCGGGTCGCCTCCGGCGTCAGGTCGTCGGGCGAGAACCCGGTGCCGCCGGTGGTCAGGACGAGGTCGCACCCGCCCTCGTCGCACCAGAATCGCAGCCGCTCGGCGATCAGCTCGCGATCGTCGGGGATCGCCTCGGCCCCGACCACCTCGGCCCCGAGCCGCTCCGCGTAGGCGGCGAGCGCGGGGCCGCCCGTGTCCTCGCTCTCGCCCCTCGACCGCGAGGTCGACACGGTGATCACCGCGGTCCGGAAACGCTCCTCTGCCACCTCGTCAATCCTCGCGGCGCCAGTCGCCGCTGCGGCCGCCGCTCTTGGCGACCAGCCTCACCGACTCGATCGTCACCCCGCGCTCGAGCGCCTTGACCATGTCGTAGACGGTCAGCGCGGCGACCGCGCAGGCGGTCATCGCCTCCATCTCGACCCCGGTCCGCGCCGTCGTCCCGGCCTCGGCGGAGAGCCGCACTGCCCCGTCGGCGACGTCGACGAGGCCCTCGACGTCCACGAAGTCGAGCGGGAGGGGATGCGCGAGCGGGATCAGCTCGTCGGTGCGCTTGGCGGCCCCGATCCCGGCGAGGCGCGCCGTTCCCAGCACGTCGCCCTTCGGGGCGTCGCCGCGCGCCAACGCGGCAGCGGTCTCGGGCGACATCCGCACGACGTGCCTCGGCGCGCGCGCGACGCTCGGTCTCGGGCTTGTCGCTCACGTCCACCATGTGGGCGCTGCCACTGTCGTCGAGGTGCGTCAGGCGCGGTGAGCCCGCGTCGGCCGGGCGGCGCGCGCCGTCGACCCACCGCTCCTCCGTGCCCTCGACCTCGCGCTTCCAGATCGGCGCCTCCGCCTTGATCCGGTCGATCGCCTCGCGCGCGCCGGCGAACGCCTCGCCGCGATGGGCCGCCGAGACGGCCACCACGACGCTCGGCTCGCCGAGGGGCACGGTTCCCGTGCGGTGCTCGGCCGCGGCGGCCTCGAGCCCGTGGGCGGCCACGCACTCGGCGAGGATCGACGCGATCCGCTCCTCCGCCATCTCGGCGTAGGCCTCGTACTCGAGCTTCTCGACCTCCCTGGTGGTCCCGCAGAAGACGACGGTGGCGCCGGCCCCGGGGCGCCCGACCGCGGCCGCGAGGCGGTCGACCGAGAGCGGCTCGGCGGTGACCCGCGCCGCGGTCGGCACCGTGGCGCCTCCGCTCACGGGCGGGATCAGCGCGAGCTCGTCGCCGGGGGCGACCGCGGCGTCCTCGTCGACGTACTCGCGGTTGAGCGCGACCCGCACGGGCATCGCCGCGAGGATCTCGGTCAGCCCGGGCTCGCGGGCGGCGGCGGCGAGCGCGTCGGCGACGGTCGCCGGCTCGGACAGCTCGAGCGCCAGCCGCTCACGCCCGGCACGCTCGCGAAAGACCGCGAACAGGCGAACCTCGACCTCCATCGCGATCCCATCGTAGGGATCGCCGGACCGGCTAATCGAGCAGCTCGATCTCGACCCGCTCGCCCGCCTCGACGTCGGAGGCGCCGCTGGGCACGATCGCCAGCGCGTCGGCGCCCAGCATCGAGGTGAGCACGTGCGAGCCCTGGTCCTTCGTCGGGCGCGCGTGCCACCCGTCGTCGGCGAGCTCGAGCCGGCAGCGGATCACGTGTGCGCGGCCGGGCGCCTTGGCGTAGCGCTCGTCGAGGATCGCCGTGGCGCGCCTCGCCGCCGGGTCGTGGGCCCCCAGCAGGCGGCGGATCGCGGGATGGACGAACAGCATGAACGTGACGATCGCCGAGACCGGGTTGCCGGGCAGTCCGAACACGAGGCCGCCGCCGGGGGTCGTCCCAAAGTACGTGGGCTTGCCGGGTCGCAGCGCGACGCCCCAGAACACCTGCTCGACCCCGAGCTCGGCGAGCGCCGGACGAACGTGATCGTG
Source organism: uncultured Solirubrobacterales bacterium (assembly GCA_963729065.1). Taxonomy (GTDB): domain Bacteria; phylum Actinomycetota; class Thermoleophilia; order Solirubrobacterales; family 70-9; genus WHSW01. The sequence continues at coordinate 478,731 of CAVSMS010000022.1, read as the reverse complement.
CTCGCCGACCGAGACGCCGCCGGAGATCACGGTGAGCTCGCCGGCCAGCGCGCGCTCCAGCGCGTCCCTGGTGCGGGCGTGGTCGTCGGGCACGATCTCGGCGGCGGCCAGCCGCGCACCGCTGCGCTCGACCAGGGCGGCGAGCGAATGCAGGTTGGAGTTGCGGATCCCGCCGGGGCGCAGCGGCTCGCCGGGCTCCTGAAGCTCGTCGCCGGTGGTCAGCACGGTCACCGCGGGCCGGATCGCGCACGCAGCCTCGGCACGCCCGACGGCGGCCAGCACGCCGGCCTCCGCCGGCCCGACCTGCGTCCCGGCCGCCAGCACCCGCGCGCCGGCGGCGATGTCCTCGCCCGCGCGGCGGATGTCGTTGCCGAGCCCGACCTCCACCCGGACGGCGACGGTCTCGGCGCCGCCGTCGGTGTCCTCGACCCTGACCACCGCATCGGCGCCGGCCGGGACCATCGCGCCGGTCGAGATCTGGATCGCCTCGCCCGCGCCCAGCACGGCGGTCGAGGGATGGCCCGCTCGCGACTCGCCGGCCACCGCGAGCTCCGCCGGGGCTGCCTCGGTCGCCCCGGACGTGTCCGCGGCGCGCAGGGCGTAGCCGTCCATCGCGGAGCCGTCGAAGCCCGGGACGGGATCGGCGGCGGTGACATCCTCGGCGAGCACCCGGTCGAGCGCCTCGCGCACCGCGACGGGCTCGGCGCCCAGCGGCGCCACGCGCTCGAGCACGATCCGGCGGGCGTCGTCGATCTCGGTCAGCTCTGGAGCCAAGAACGGGCAGTGTGGCTAATCCGCTGCGAGACTGGGTATGTGAAGCGCCCAGTGACCGTCGGAGCGGTGTTAGCTGGTGGGGCCAGCCGCCGAATGGGGGCTCCGAAGGCCCTTGCCGAACTCGCGAGCCGGCCACTGCTGGCGCGGGTGGTGAGCACCGTGGGCTCCGCCGGCCTCGACCCGGTGGTGGTCGCCAAGCCCGACTCCCCCCTCCCGAAGCTCGACTGCCGCGTGCTCACCGAGCCGAGCGAGCCCCGCCACCCGCTCACGGGCGTGCTCGCCGCGCTGGGCTCGAGCGCGGGGCGCGGCGTGGTCTCGATCGCGTGCGACATGCCGTTCGTGCCGGCGAGGCTGCTCACGTGGCTCGCCCAGATCGAGGAGCCGGTGGCGGTGTGCGAGATCGGCGGCCGGCTCGAGCCGATGCTCGGGCGCTACTCGCCCGCGGCCTCGGAGACCCTGGCGGCGGCGCTCGCCGACGGCGCCGCGATGCGCGAGGCGGTCGCCGCCCTCGACCCGCTCGTGATCCCCGAGGAGAGCGTGGCGCGGTTCGGCGACCCCCAGCGGATCTTCTTCAACGTCAACTCGCCGGCCGACCTCGAGACGGCCGAGCGCCTGCTCGCCAGGGGCGGCCGGTTCTCGATGCGCCGCCCGGCGCCGGCCTCCTAGATCCTCGACCAAGCGACTACGCCCCGCGTTAGCTGGCTTATGCTCGCGGTCCGCAGGTTTTCGGCACCGGATCAAGGAAGGCAGCGACCGCATGGGCACGATCACCACGACGGACGGCACGGAGATCTTCTACAAGGACTGGGGCTCGGGACAGCCCATCGTCTTCAGCCACGGCTGGCCTCTCTCGAGCGACGATTGGGACGGCCAGTTGTTGTTCTTCCTCCAGCACGGTTACCGCGTCATCGCCCACGACCGGCGCGGACACGGGCGCTCTTCCCAGACCGGCGACGGTCACGACATGGACCACTACGCCGACGACCTGGCTGCGGTGACGGACCATCTCGATCTCGAGGATGCCGTCCACGTCGGGCACTCCACCGGTGGCGGCGAAGTGGTGCGCTACATCGCCCGCCACGGTGAGAGCCGCGTGGCCAAGGCGGTGCTGATCAGCGCGGTGCCGCCGCTGATGGTGAAGACCGACGCAAACCCGGGCGGCCTGCCAAAGAGCGTTTTCGACGACTTACAGGCCCAGCTGGCCGCCAACCGGTCCGAGTTCTACCGCTCGTTGGCGTCCGGCCCCTTCTACGGCTACAACCGGGACGGCGCCGAACCCTCGGAAGCGATCATCCAGAACTGGTGGCGCCAGGGGATGACGGGCGGAGCGAAGGCCCACTACGACGGCATCGTCGCCTTCTCCCAGACCGATTTCACCGAGGACCTCAAGCAGATCACGGTGCCGGTCCTGGTGATGCACGGCGACGATGACCAGATCGTGCCCTACGCCGACTCCGGACCGCTCTCCGCGGAGCTCGTGCAGAACGGGACGCTGAAGACGTACGAAGGGTTCCCCCACGGCATGCCGACCACCGAGGCCGAGACGATCAACGCCGACCTCCTGGCCTTTGTGCAGTCCTGACCGCTAGGGCGCGCGCAGCCCGCAACAGATAGCGGAGATCCCCCGGCGCCAGAAGCACTCGACCTGGGCGAACCCGGCCGGCGCAGAGCCGCGAGCTCCGCATCGAGCGGGAAGTAACGGTCCTCGTCGGCCCAGGCGGCGAAGTGAGCGCGGGCCTCGCCGTCCGGGATGCCGTGCTCGGCGAGGTGGGCCGCCCAGCGATCGAACACCAGCCGGTTGACGTCAGGGCCCTCGCCGACGGCGGCGTCGAGATTCAGAAACGCCCCGCCCGGCGTCAGGGCGGCCAGGATCCCACGGTAGAGATCGGTCTTGCGGTCGAGGTCGTGGACGTGGTGGAGCGCCAGCGACGCCACCACGGCGTCGGCCTCGGGAAGGGGATCGAGAAAGCTGCCCTCCCGGAAGGAGACCCGGTCTCCGAAGGCGGCGAGGCGCTCGCGCGCCACGGCGAGCATCTCCGGGTCGACGTCGAGCACCGTCACGCGAGCCCGCGGCAGGCCCTCGAGGACGGCGGCCGCCAGCGCCCCGGTCCCACCGCCGAGATCGAGCACGCGCACCGCTGGGCGGGCTCAGGGACCGGAGCAGCTCGACGCCGGTCGCGAGCATGTCGTCGTAGTGCGGGATGAACCGCCGGATCTGGACGTCGTAGGCGTCGGCCTCCACGTCCAGGTGCCGCTTGACCGAGTGGGTGCCGGACACGCGCCGAGGCTACTCGCGCTACGAAACCAACGTCCTTGGTGGCTCCGAGCGCTGAGTGGTGCATTTCGCTGGATAGTCCATCGTTTTTAACCACTCGCTGTAGCCATCCGGCCAAGACGCACCGAAGGCGCCCGAATCGTCACGCAAGGCGCGCCTCCCACCCCCCGCCGAACCGCTAGCCGGTGACCCGCTCCGCGCCCGTGTAGACGTTCGCGCTCCCGCCGCGGGCGAACCCGAGGAGCGTGACGTTTCGGTCCGTCGCCAGCTCGACGGCGAGGGAGGACGGCGCTCCGACGGCGACCATGATCGGGGCGCCGGCGACGGCGGCCTTCTGGACGAGCTCGAAGGACAGGCGGCCGCTGACGCAGAGGATCCGGTCGGCCAGCGGCAGGAGCCCGTCGAACGCGGCGCGGCCGATGACCTTGTCCATCGCGTTGTGGCGCCCGACGTCCTCGCGCACGATCAGGAGCTCACCCGTGGAGTCGAACAGGCCGGTCGCGTGCAGGCCCCCTGTCCGGGCGAAGGTGGGCTGTCGCAGCCGGTCCGGCAGGGCGGCGAGCAGGGACCGGGCCACCGTCGGCCCGTCCTTCACCGGTGGCGCGTGCACGGCGACCTCCTCGAGCGCCCCCTTGCCGCAGACGCCGCACGAGGAGCTGGTGTAGAAGCGCCGCTCCCCGGGATCGCGCAGCAGCGGCCCCTCGACGTCGATCACGTTCGCCGCGAGGTCGTCGGTCAGTCCCGCCCGGGCAGGGCCCTGGATCAGCCCCTCCCCGATCAGGAACCCGATCGCGAGCTCCTCGTCGTTGCCGGGGGTACGCATCGTGACCGAGAGCGCCTCCCCGTCGACGCGGATCTCGAGCGGCTCCTCGACGGCCAGCTCGTCGCGCTCGCCGTCGCGGACCACGCTCGCGACCATGCGAGCGGTCGCCGGGTCCTGCGCGCGGGTCACCTCACGCGGCACCGGTACCGCTCAGCGCCGGCGCCATCGAGGGCTCCTCGGCGACCGGGCGGACGTCGACGGCGATCACCTTGTACTCCGGGCACGAGGTGTTGACGTCGCTCGACGAGCCGACGAGCAGGTTCGTCTTCGTCTCCGGGAAATGGAACGTGGCGAAGACGTGGCCGGGCTTGATCTTCTCGGTCACCTGCGCGGTGATCTCGACCCGCCCCATGCGGCTGCGCAGCGAGACCCGGTCGCCGTCATTGATCCAGAGGCGCTCGGCGTCGTCGGGGTGGACCTCCAGGTGGTCCCTGTCGGTGAGCTCGACGTTGCCCGTGCGCCTCGTCATGGTCCCGGCGTTGTAGTGCTCGAGCCTGCGGCCCGTGACCAACATCAGCGGGAAGTCCTCGTCCACCTGATCGCCGGGGACCTGGAACGGGAGCGAGGCGAACTGCGCCCTGCCGCCCGGCAGGTCGAACTCGCGCTCGTAGAGGATCCGCGCGTCGGTGCCGTCGGCGTCCACCGGCCACTGGAGGCCCTGGCGACCGAGGCGCTCGTAGGTCACGCCGGCGAAGTGCGGCGTCAGCGCGGCGATCTCGCGCATCGCGTCCTCGGGGCCGTCCCAGCCGGTCTCGTGGCCGAGCGCCCGCGACACCTCCGCGATGATCTCGAAGTCCGTCTTCGCCTCGCCGGGAGGGTCGATCGCCGGCTCGACGAGCTGGATGCGCCGCTCGGCGTTCGTGAAGGTCCCCCGCTTCTCGAGGAACGACGAGGCGGGCAGGATCACGTCGGCGTAGTTCGTGGTCTCGGTCTCGAAGATGTCCTGGCAGACGAGAAACTCCAGCGACTCGAGCGCCTTCACCACGTGAGCGGTGTCGGGGTCGGTCTGGGCGACGTCCTCGCCGAAGATGTACATCGCCTTCAGGTCTCCGCCGACGGCGGCGTCGAACATCTCGGGGACCTTGTAGCCCTTCTCCCGCGGGACCGAGACCCCGTAGACCTCCTCGAAGCTGCGCGCAACGTCCTCGTCGCCGACCGGGCGGTACGCCGTGTACGTGTCCGGCAGGGCGCCCATGTCGGAGGAGCCCTGAACGTTGTTCTGGCCCCGCAGCGGCATCAGCGCCGAGCCGCGACGAGCGATCTTGCCGGTCATCAGAGCCACGTTGCAGATCAGCTGCACGACCTCCGAGCCGTACTTGTGCTCGGTGACGCCGAGGCCCCAGGCGAAGCACGCGTTCGGCGCCTCGGCGTAGATGTGCGCCGCGGCCTCGAGGTCGGCCGCGGGGACGCCGCTGATCTCCTCGACGACCGGCGGCGGATAGGACGCGAGCAGCTCGCGGAACTCGTCGAAGCCCTCGGTGCGGGCGTCGATGAACCCGCGATCCAAGAGGCCGTCGCGCTCGACCACATGGGCGAGGCCGAGCATCACGGCGGCGTTGGTGCCCGGGCGCGGCGCGAGGTGGAGCGTCCCGTACTCGGCGAGCTCGATCCGCCGTGGGTCGATCGTCACCAGCCGCATGCCCCGCAGCACCGCCTGCTTGATCCGCGCGCCGACGACGGGGTGGCCCTCGGTGGGATTCGCGCCGATGATCACGGTCGCGTCGGCGTGGTCGAAGTCGGTGAACGAGCCCGTCGCGCCCGACAGGCCCAGCGACTTGCGCATCGCGAACGAGGTGGGTGAGTGACACACGCGCGAGCAGTTGTCGATGTTGTTGGTCCCGATCGCGGCCCGCATCAGGCGCGACATCGCGTAGCAGTCCTCGTTCGTCGCCCGCGAGGAGGCGAGGCCCGCGATCGCGTTCGCCCCGTGGTCGGCCTTGATCCGCCCGAGCTCGGACGCGATCAGCGCCGATCGCCTCGTCCCAGCTCGCCGGCCGGAGGGCGCCGTCCGCCTCGCGGATCAGCGGCGTCCTCAGGCGGTCGCGCCGCTTGGAGAACTGATGGGCGAAGCGGCCCTTGAGGCAGGTGTGTCCCTCGTTGGCGGGCCCGTCGAGCGCGGGGCTGATCGCGACGACCTTGCCGTCGGCGACGTGCGTCTCGAGGCGGCAGCCGACCCCGCAGTACCCGCACGTCGTCGTCACTTCTGAGTCGTAGAGCTCGTTCATCTCATTCCTCCAATCAGGCGCCTCAACGGCGGCGCAACTCCGCTCCGCTTCGCTCCCGTCGTCGGTGAGCGCGATCACCGTGGGCTCGCCGATCGCTTCGGTGGGACAGGTGTCAGCGCAGGCTCCGCACGAAACGCAGGCCGAATCGCGGAAGCCCTCGTCGAGGCCCGCCGCGATGTTCGCCTCGAAGCCCCGGCCGGTCGCGGTCAGGGCGAAGGTCCCCTGGACCTCGTCGCAGGCACGCACACATCGACCGCACGAGATGCACAGGTCGTGCCTGAAGGTCAGGTACGGGTGGCGGTCGTCGGCGGGACGCGGCGGGTGGACCTCGCCGGGCCACCGCGGCTCGCCGATCTCGAGCCGGGCCGCGACCTCGGCGAGCTCGCTCTCCTCCGGCGGTGGCACGGGCAGCTCGGAGAGCACCAGCTCGACGACGGCGGTCGCGACCCGCCTGGCGCGCGGATCCTCGGTATGGATCTCCATGTCGTCTACGCAGGGGGTGGTGCAGGCCGGGATCACCGCCCGGGCGTCCTCGTCCGCGCTCGCCTGAGAGGACCCGACGAGGCAGACCCTGCAGGCGCCGAAGGGGTCCTGGCGCTCGTCGTAGCAGAGGGTCGGCACCCACCTGCCCGCGGCCCGGGCGGCCTCGAGAACGGTCGCGCCGTCCGGGACCTCGACCTCCACCCCGTCGACGCTGACACGCAAACTCATGCGAGTCCCAACTCCTCGGGATAGTGCTTCAGCAGGCTGCGGATGGGCGCTGGCATGCCTCCTCCGTGTGCACAGAGGCTACCGACCTCCAGGGCCTCCAAGAGGTCCTCGAGCCGGGCGCGGTCGACCGGCTGGTCCGCGACGAACATCTCGTGCGCGCGGGCCAACCCGATCCTGCACGGGAAGCACTTGCCGCAGCTCTCGTCGGCGCCGAAATGCAGCAGATGCCGGGCGACGTCGCGCATATCGGTTTGGTCGTCGAAGGCGAGGATCCCGCCATGGCCGAGCATGCAGCCCTCGTCGGCGAGCGGACCGAAGTCGAACGGAACCTCCATCCGGCTCGCCGGCAGGATCCCGCCGAGCGGGCCGCCGATCTGCAGCGCCTTGATCGCTCGCCCGTCCCGGAGCCCGCCGGCGAGCTCCTCGCACAGCTCGACGACCGGACGGCCGAACGGCACCTCGTAGACGCCCGGGCGGGTGAAGCGCTCGTTGAAGCAGATCAGCTTCGAGCCCGGCGTCGCTCCGGGGCTGATGGCGCGGTACGCGCCGGCCCCGGACCGCGCGATGAAGGGGACGTTGCAGAGCGTCTCGACGTTGTTGACGACCGTCGGGCGGCCGTGAAGGCCGCGCTGGGCCGGGAACGGGGGCCTGGCGGAGACCGTGCCGCGCAGCCCCTGCAGGCAGGCGAGCAGCGCCGTCTCCTCGCCGACGACGTAGGAGCCCGCGCCCTCGAGGACGGTCACGTCGAAGTCGAAGCCGGTCCCGGCGATGTCCGTGCCGAGCAGGCCGCTCCGGCGGGCCTCCGCGGCCGCCGCCTCGAGCGCGGGCTTGGACAGCGGGTACTCGGAGCGGGTGAGCACGAAGCCGTGCCCGGCCCCGACGGCGTAGCCGGCGAGCGCCATTCCCTCGAGCAGCAGCGCCGGGCTGCCCTCCATCAGGTACTTGTCGATGTACGAGCCCGGGTCGCCCTCGTCGCCGTTGGCGACGATGAACTTCTCGTCCCCCTCGGCCGCGCGGGTGAACGCCCACTTCCGGCCGGCGGGAAAGCCCGCGCCGCCCCGTCCGCGCACGTCGGCCTCCTCGACCTCGTGGAGGAGCTCCTCGGGGGTGAGCTCCGCGAGCGCCCGCTCGAGGCCGGACCAGTCCCCGGGCAGGGTGAGCACCGGCTCGTCGAGCACCGACCGCCACTCGGGCTCGGCGGCCTGCGCGCACTCGCCCGCGAGGACCCGCTCGACGACCCCGGGCCCGGCGTCGATCACGTCGCCGTCGCGAACCGCGGGGGAGGAATGGCAGAAGCCCAGGCAGACGGTCTCGGCGAGCGACACCGAGCCGTCGTCGCTGCGCTCGCCGAGCTCGAGCCCGAACCCGTCGCGAATCCGGTCGACGTGCTCGTCGCCGGTGGCGGCGAAGCAGGCGGTCCCGGTGCAGACGCGGACGTGGCGCGCGCCGCGCGGCTGGAGCAGGTCGTCGTAGAAGGTCGAGACGCCGTAGACCGTGGCCTCGGGGAGGCCGGAGCGTTCCGCGGCCTCGCGGCGATCGGCGTCGGTGATCTCGCCGTTGCGCTCGAGCGCCCCCTTCAGCACCTCGAGCGCGGTCGGGGCGGCCTCGCCGTGATGGCGCCGTACGAGCTCGACCAGATTCTTCGACAAGGCTTCTAGCGCTCCGACGCTGGTAGGGACAACCAACTGTCCTCGCTGCAGCGCACGGGGACAACAGTTTCTTTCGACCTCTCGATAGCCTGAAGCTATCGAGCCGATCCCGTGGTAATCCAGCAGCTCATCTACCTGAACGCCCTGGCCCGCGAGCGCCACTTCGGGCGCGCCGCGGCGGCCTGCCACGTGTCTCAGGCGACCCTCTCGAAGGCGATCCAGCGGCTCGAGGACGAGTTCAAGGTCCCGCTCGTGCGCCGCGGCCACCAGTTCGAGGAGCTGACCCCCGAGGGGGAGCGGGCCGTCGCCTGGGCGCAGCGCATCCTCACCGACTGCGAGGGCATGGAGGCCGACCTCGCCCTCATGCACTCCGGCACGGGCGGCAAGCTCCGCCTCGGGGCGATCCCGACCTCGCTCCCTGTCGTCCCGCGGCTGACCGGGCCGCTGCGACGCCGCCATCCGGACCTGCGGTTCGCGATCCGCTCGCTCAGCTCGCGCGAGATCGAACGCGGGCTCCAGGAGTCCGAGCTCGACGCCGGGCTCACCTATCTCGACAACGAGCCGCTGCACGCGGTCCGCTCGAAGCGGCTCTACGAGGAGGGCTACGTGTTCATCGCGCCGAACGACAGTCGGTGGGCTGAGGGCGAGAGCATCTCGTGGGAGGCGGCCGCCGGAGCGCCCCTCTGCCTGCTCTCGCCCGACATGCAAAACCGGCGCATCGTCGACCGCAACTTCGCCGAGGCCGGCGCGACGGCCCAGCCCGTGGTCGAGACGAACTCGATCTCGACCCTCCACGCGCAGGTTCGCGAGGGGCGGCTCTGCGCCGTGCTCGCCGACTCCTGGCTGCAGGCCTACTCGGTGCCCGAGGGCATGTCGCTGCTGCGCCTCGAGCCGGAGCGCCGCCAGCCGATCGGAATCGTCTGGGCGGAGGGGGAGCCCACCTCGGCGATGGCCCGGGTGCTGGTCGAGGCCGCCGAGGAGTTCAACTCGGGTCTCGTCCCGGAACCCAGCTCGTCCCGGCGAGGGGCACCTTCGCCATCGCCGACGCCTCGACCGTGAGGGCAACCAGGTCCTCGGGCTCGAGGTTGTGGACGTGGGACTTGCCGCAGGCGCGGGCGAGGGTCTGGGTCTCGAGCACCATCGCCCGCAGGTAGTTCGCCAGCCGCCGCCCGCCCAGCTCGGGGTCGAAGCGCTTCGCGAGCTCCTCGTCCTGGGTCGAGATCCCGACCGGGTCGCGCCCCTCGTGCCAGTCGTCGTAGTAGCCGGCGGCGGTGCCGATCGCCTCGTACTCGTCCTCGAACTCCGGCGCGTTGTCGCCCAGCGCCACCACCGCCGCGACGCCGATCGAGACCGCGTCGGCGCCGAGGGCGAGCGCCTTGGCGACGTCGGCCCCGGAGCGGATCCCGCCGGAGACGATCAGCTGCACCTCGCGATGCATGCCGAGCTCCTGGAGCGAGGCCACCGCCTCCGGGATCGCGGCGAGGATCGGGATCCCGACGTGCTCGATGAACACCTCCTGGCTCGCCGCGGTGCCGCCCTCCATCCCGTCGAGCACGATCACGTCGGCGCCCGCCTTGACGGCGAGGGCGGTGTCGAAGTAGGTCCGGGTGGCGCCGATCTTCACGTACACCGGCTTGCGCCAGTCGGTGATCTCGCGCAGCTCGCCGATCTTGATCTCGAGGTCGTCGGGCCCGGTCCAGTCCGGATGGCGGCAGGCGCTGCGCTGGTCGACGCCCTTCGGCAGGTCGCGCATCTCGGCGACCCGGTCGGAGATCTTCTGGCCGAGCAGCATCCCTCCCCCACCCGGCTTCGCGCCCTGGCCGACGACGATCTCGACCGCGTCGGCGCGGCGCAGGTCGTCGGGGTTCAGCCCGTAGCGCGAGGGCAGGACCTGGTAGACGAGCCGCTCGGAGTGCTCGCGCTCCTCCGGCAGCATGCCGCCGTCGCCGGTGGTCGTCGAGGTGCCGGCGGCGGTCGCGCCGCGGCCGAGCGCCTCCTTGGCCGGCGCCGAGAGGGCGCCGAAGCTCATCCCGGCGATCGTGATCGGGATCTCGAGGTGGACCGGCTCCTTCGCGAAGCGGGTCCCGAGGGTGACGTCGGTGGCGCACCGCTCGCGGTAGCCCTCGAGCGGGTAGCGCGAGACGCTGGCGCCGAGGAAGAGCAGGTCGTCGAAATGCGGGACGCGCCGCTTGGCGCCGAAGCCGCGGATGTCGTAGATGCCCTCGCGCGCCATCCGGTGGATCTCGTGGATCGCGTTGCGGTCGAAGAGCGCCGACTCCCGCAATCCCGGGCGCCAGCGGCCGCCGAGCCCCGGCTTGAACCCCTCCCGCTTGCTGAGCGCGTCGAACTCGGTCATCGCAGGACCTCTAGTACGCGCCCGCGTTGTCGACGTCGAAGGTGTAGAGCCGCCGGGCCGACCCGTAGCGCCGGAAGTCGGCCGGGTCCGCGTCCACCTCGGCCCGGCGCAGCAGGTCGCCGAGCTCCGAGCGATGCTCGTCGCGCATCTCCTTCTCGATGCAGTCCGCGCCGAGGCTCGCGACCTCGCCGCGGACGTAGACCCGCGCCTCGTAGATCGAGTCGCCGAGGTCGCTGCCGGCGTCGCCGCAGACGGCCAGCGTCCCCCGCTGGGCCATGAACGCGCCCACGTGGCCGATCGAGCCGCGGACGACGATGTCGACGCCCTTCATCGAGATCCCGCAGCGCGCGGACGCGCTGCCCCGGATCACCAGCAGGCCGCCGCGCCCCGAGGCGCCGGCCGACTGGCTCGCGTCGCCGTCGACGATCACCGTCCCGGACATGATGTTCTCGGCGACGCCGACCCCGCAGTTGCCCGCGACCCGCACGGTCGCGAGCTTGTTCATCCCGGCGCAGTAGTAGCCGACGTGGCCGTCGATCTCGACGTCGGCCTCGGCGTCGAGCCCGACGGCGAGCGCGTGCGCGCCGTTCGGGTTCGAGATCCGCCAGCGCGTGCCACCCTCCTCCAGGTCGTGGAGGCGCTGGTTGAGCTCCCTCACCGAGGTGGTGGCGAGGTCGACCGACTCGACTCCGGCCTCCGCGACGTTCACGCCACCATGGCGTGCTGCCACGAGTAGACGCGCCCCGGCTCCGGCTCCCAGAGCTCGGCCTCGTCCGCTCCCGGCAGGACGGCGATCGCGCGGTACTCGGACGCCATCGCGACCCAGTCGTCGGTCTCGGCGAGCACCGCGGGCTTGCAGGCGATCGGGTCGCGGAGCACCGCGAATCCGTCGGCTGTGCCGACCGCGAAGGTGTAGAAGCCGTCGAGGTCCTCGAGGCAGCCGCGCAGGGCCGTCTCGAGGTCGTCGCCCTCGGACAGCCGCCAGGTCAAATAGCCGGCGGCGACCTCGGTGTCGTTGTCGGTCTGGAACTCGATCCCCTGGCGGCGCAGGTAGGCGCGCAGCCGGTTGTGGTTGGAGAGCGAGCCGTTGTGGACCAGGCAGAGGTCGAGCCCGGTCGAGAACGGGTGCGAGTGCTGGGTCGTCACCCGGCTCTCGGTCGCCATCCGCGTGTGCCCGAGGGCGTGCGTGGCGGCGACGTCGGCGAGCCCGAAGCGCTCCACGAAGTCGCGCGGGTCGACCGCCTCCTTGTAGATCTCGATCCGCTCGCCGACGCTCATCACCCGCAGTTCGGGATGCACGCGGCGCAGCCACCCCTGGACGTCGGCGGGCGCCGCCGGGACGACGAACAGCGCGTGCGAGGCCCGCACCTCGGGCTCGGCGACCTCGCCGAAGTCCTCGGCGAGCTCCTGCGCCAGCTCGGCCCACGGACCCGGCTCGGCGGGCGAGAACAGGGACACCTTGCAGCTGCCGGGCGGCGCCGGGTCGCGGTAGAGCGCCACCCCGGCGCTGTCGGGCCCGCGGTCGGCGAGCTGCGAGAGCATCGCGCTCAGATGGGACCCGAGGCGTTCCTCGATCCCGGTGGACTTGCTGAACAGGCCGGCGATCCCGCACATGGGCTCAGTAGAGCTGCAGGTAGCGGTCGAGCTCCCACTGGGTGATCTGCTCGTGCGCCGTCTGCCACTCGCGTCGCTTGCAGCGGATGAAGTAGTCGACGTAGTCCTCGTCGCCGACCGAGCCGAACGCCTTGCGCAGCACCTCGTTGCCCTCGAGCTCGCGGGTCGCGTCGAGCAGGTTGGCCGGCAGGGTCTCGATCCCCATCCGCTCGCGGTCGGCCTCGCTCGTCTCGTACATGTTGATGTCGCTCGGGTCGCCCGGGTCGATGCCGTTCTCGATCCCGTCGAGGCCGGCGGCGAGGATCGCCGTCGCCGCCAGGTAGGGGTTGCAGGAGCCGTCCACCGTCCGGTCCTCGATCCGCCCGGCCTCGGGGATCCGGAGCATCATCGTGCGGTTGTTCCAGCCGTAGGTGACGTACGCGGGCGCCCAGGTGGCCCCGCTCGTGGGCGCTCCGATCACCAGGCGCTTGTAGGAGGAGACCGTCGGCGCGCTGAGCGCGATGTAGGCCTTGGCGTGCTTCTTCAGGCCGCCGATGAAGTTGTAGGCCGTGTCGCTGAGGCCGAGCTTGCGCGGGTCGTCGTCGCGGTCGCGATCGAACAGGTTCGTGTCGCCGTCCCAGAGGCTCATGTGGAAGTGGCAGCCGTTGCCGGTGAGGTGCGCGAACGGCTTCGGCATGAAGGTCGCGATCAGGCCGCGCTCCTGGGCCATCGCCTCGACCATGTACCGGTAGAAGACGGCCCGGTCGCAGGTCGTGAGGGCGTCGGCGAAGTCGAAGTTCTGCTCGAACTGGCCGTTGGCGTCCTCGTGGTCGGTGGCGTACATCTGCCAGCCCAGCTTGTTGACGTTGCGCATCACGTCGGCGACGAAGTCGAACGAGCGGGTGAGCGCGCGGATGTCGTAGCAGGGCTGCTCGAGCGTGTCGAGCGGGTCGGCGATCTCGATCCCGCCGTCCTCGGTGCGCCGGAGGAGGAAGTACTCGAGCTCGATGCCGATCTTGAGCTCGAAGCCCGCGTCGCGGGCGCGCTCGACCTGATGGCGGAGGATCGTGCGCGGGCAGTACGGCCACTCCTCGCCCTCGACGGTCGCGTCGCACGCGAACCAGCCGATCTCGGGCTTCCACGGCAGCTGGGTGAAGGTGCCGACGTCCGGCATCGCGATCAGGTCGGGGTTGTCGGGGGTCTGGCCGATGTCGCCGGCGGCGAAGCCGGCGAACCCGGCGCCGTCGCTGAGCAGGCCGTCGAGCTTGGTCGCCGGGATCAGCTTCGCGCTCGGCTTCGCGTGCATGTCCACGAACTGCGCGAAGAGGAACTCGACCCCGTCCTCGGCAACCGCTCGCCGGACGTCCTCGGCTGTCGGGCGCGCCGCCATAGGCTGTTGTATCTCACATAAGCGGGGCGCCGACAATGGCGCCGGCGCCAGCATTCCGGCGCCTCATATGTCATCCGGCCACATATGCGCGCGTGGGCGCCGCGGCCCGGGCCGCGAACGGGGTCTTGCGTCTTTGTACCAATTTGTCTAGTGTGTCCTGGAAGGCCGTCAGCGCCTACGAATCGATGTCCTTTCTGCTCACCTGTCCCAACTGCGGCGAGCGCGAGGTCACCGACTTCGCCTACGGCGGCGAGGTCGTGCCGCGGCCGTCGAGCAAGCCCACGGCGCGGGAGCTGAACACCTACAACTACTTCCGGCGCAACGTCGCCGGCGTCCAGCGCGAGTGGTGGAACCACCGCTCCGGCTGCCGCGCGTGGTTCCTCGCCGACCGCGACACGCGCACCAACGAGGTCCAGTGGGTCGGCCTCCCCGAGCGATGACTCGCCTTCCCCCCACCCCGCGCGAGCTGATCGACCGCGATCGGACCGTGCGCTTCAGCTTCGACGGCAAGCCGGTGGAAGCGTTCGAGGGCGACACGATCGGGTCCGCGCTCGCCGCCGGCGGGCGCAAGGTGCTCTCGCGCAGCTTCAAGTACCACCGTCCCCGCGGGCTCTTCTGCTGCGCCGGCCAGTGCCCGAACTGCCTCGTCGACGTCGACGGGTCGCCCGGCGTCCGCGCCTGCACCGAGCCCGTGCGCGAGGGGATCACCGTCACGCACATGAACGCCTCGCCGTCGCTCGACTTCGACGTCATGCGGGCCACCGACATCTTCGGCAAGCGGCTGACGCCGCCGGGCTTCTACTACAAGACCTTCATCCGCCCGCGGCGGCTGTGGCCCCTGTACGAGAAGGTCCTGCGCAACGCGGCCGGGCTCGGGCGGCTCGTGGGTCGCCAGCCCGAGCGTCGCTGGCGGACGGACTACCGGCGCCGGCACGCCGACGTGCTCGTGATCGGCGGCGGCCTCGCGGGGATGACCGCGGCGCTCCGGGCGGCCGAGCTCGGGGCCGACGTCGTGCTCGCCGACGACGGGCCGGAGCTCGGCGGGGCGCTGCTGACCGGCGCCGACCCCGAGCGGGCGCGCGAGCTCGGCGAGCGCGTGCGCGCCGCCGGGATCGAGGTGCTCGCCCCCGCGCCGGCACTCGGCTACTTCGACGGGATCGTCCCGGTGTGGCGGGAGAACACCCTGCACCAGGTGCGCGCCGCTCGCCACATCGCCGCCACCGGGTCGATCGAGCAGCCGCTGATGTTCGAGGGCAACGACCTGCCGGGGGTGATGCTGTGCTCGGGCGCGCAACGACTGGCCTCGCTTTACGGCGTCCCGCCGGGCCGCAGGGCGGTGGTGGCGACCACGGCCGACCGCGGCCTCGAGTCGGCGCTGGCGCTGGCCGAGGCGGGGATCGAGGTGGCGGCGATCGCCGACGCCCGTCCCGCCGGGGCCGATGAGGACCTCGCCGAGCGGGTCGAGCGGGCGGGGATCCCGCTGCTGCGGGGCACCGCCGTTGTGCGCGCCGTCGGCCGCGGCGAGGTTCGCGGCGCGGTGGTCGCCGACCTCGACCCCGCCGGTCGCTGGATCGCCGGCACCGAGCGCGGGCTCGACTGCGATCTGATCGCCGTCTCGGGCGGAACCGTGCCGTCGACCTCCCTTCTGCTCCAGGCCGGCGCCAAGGCGCGCTGGGACGACGCGCGCGGGGCCTACCTCCCCGACGAGCCGCCCGCCGGGATCTTCGCGGCCGGTGCGGTGGCCGGCCACGGCTCGGCTGAGCTCGCCGAGCTCTCGGGTGCGGTGGCCGGCGCCGAGGCCGCGATCTCCCTCGAGCTCGGCGGCGACGGCGACCGCGAGCGGCTCGCCGCGGAGCGCGAGCGGCTGAGCGAAGGGGCGCGGCCGGTGGTCGAGGTCGTCCCGGCGGCAGCGTCCGGCGCCGGCCGCGGCCACGCCAAGTGCTTCGCCTGCCTGTGCGAGGACGTGACCACCGACGACATCGCCTACTCGATCGAGGAGGGCTTCGACTCGCTCGAGCTGCTCAAGCGCTACACGACGGTGACCATGGGCCCGTGTCAGGGCCGGATGTGCCAGCTGGCCTCCGTCCGCCAGATGGCGGCGGAGACGCACACCGAGGTCGGCGAGGTCGGGCTGACCACCGCACGGCCGCCGTGGTCGAGCGTGCCGATGGGGGCGCTCGCGGGACGGCCCTTCGAGCCGGCGAAGCGCTCGGCGGTCCACGGCCGCCACCGGGAGCTCGGCGCCAACGTGATGTGGGCCGGGGACTGGCGGCGCGCCTACGACTACGGCGATCCCGAGGGCGAGACGATGGCCGTGCACGAGGGCGCCGGGCTGATCGACGTCTCGACCCTGGGCAAGCTGCTCGTCCGCGGTCCCGAGGCCGGCGCCTTCCTCAACCGGCTGTATCCAAACCGCTTCGACAACCTGAAGCCCGGGCGGATCCGGTACGGCGTGCTCGGCGACGACGCCGGCCGGATCACCGACGACGGCACGATCTGCCGCCTCGACGACGACTCGTTCTACGTCACCACCACCTCCAGCGGCGCCGAGGCGGTCGAGAGCTGGTTCTCCTGGTGGCTGACCGAGTGGGCCATGGACGTCCACCTCACCGACGTCAGCCAGGGCCTGGCGGCGTTCAACCTCGCCGGCCCGGACTCGCGCGAGATCCTGTCCGGGCTCACCGAGCTCGACTGCTCGAACGAGTCCTTCACCTACCTGGACGGCAAGCGCGCGCACATCGCCGGGGTCCCCTGCCTGCTGCTGCGAATCGGCTTCGTCGGCGAGCTCGGGTACGAGCTCCACTGCCCCGGGGCGCTCGCCGAGCACCTGTGGAACGCGGTCCTCGCCGCCGGCGAGCCGCACGGGATCAGGCCCTTCGGGCTCGAACCGCAGCGCGTGCTGCGGCTGCAGAAGCTCCACATCCTGGTCGGCCAGGACACCGACGCCGAGTCCAACGCGTTCGAGGCGGCGATGCCCTGGATCGTCAAGCTCGACAAGGAGGAGGACTTCATCGGCCGCTGGGCGCTCGAGGCCGTCCAGGAGCGCGGCAACGAGAACATGCTCGTCGGCTTCCGGATGACCAACGGAGCGGTCCCCACGGAGGGCGCGGCGGTGGTCGCCGACGGCAAGCCCGTCGGGCGGGTGACGTCCTCGCGCTTCTCGCCGCTGCTCGGCCACACGATCGGGATGGCGTGGGTGCCGGCGGCGCTGGCCGAGGACGGCACCTCGATCACGCTCGCCGACGACGGGCGCCGGCTGAGCGCGCGGGTTCAGACCGCCCCCTTCTACGACCCCGACCAGGAGAAGCTGCGCGGATGACCCTCGAGTTCCTCGCCCCCGACGCGGCCGTCGAGTTCGACGGCGGCCGGCCGCCGCAGCGAAGCCCGATCGAGTGGCTGCACCGTGACGCCGGGGCCGCCTTCGCCGAGCGCGATGGGTGGCGGGTGGTGGCCGATTTCGGCACGGCCGAGCAGGAGGCGGCCGCTTGCCGGTACGCGGTGGGGATCGCCGACCTCTCCCACCTCGGCAAGCTCGAGCTCCAGGGCGAGGCCGAGATCGTCGCTCGGATCGTCGCGCAACTGACCGGCGACGCCGTGCTCCAGCCCGGGCGCGCAGAGCACCGAGACGGCGTCTGGTGGTGCCCCGTCACGCCCGGCCGGGTGCTCGCGATCTCGCCTCCCGACCGGACCCCCGCGGTCCGCGGCGAGCTCGAGTCGGCGGCCGGCGACGAGGGCTTCGCCTCGGTGACCGAGGTGACCACCGCGCTCGGCTCCAACGCGGTGGTCGGGCCGCTCGCCCGGGAGACGTTCGCCCGCGCCACCGCGCTCGACCTGCGTCCGGACCGGTTCGCGGAGTCGGGCTTCGCCCCGGTCTCCGTGGCCCGCACGGCGGGGATGATCCTGCGCGAGCGCGGCGACCGCTACCTGCACCTGTTCGGGGCCGGCTACGCCCAGTACGTCTGGACCGTGTTCGCCGACGCGGCCGAGGAGCTCGGCGGTCGAGCGGTCGGGTCCCTCGCGCTCGAGGCGGAGGCGGGCGCGCGTGCGTGACCTCTTCCGCAAGCGGCGCATGTGGCGGCGCGCCGGAACGCTTCGCGACCGCTACGACGTGGTCATCGTCGGCGGCGGCTCGCACGGCCTCGCGATCGCCTACTACCTCGCTCGCGAGCACGGGATCACCGACGTCTGCGTGCTCGAGCAGAACTACATCGGCTCCGGGGCCGCCGGCCGCAACACGACGATCCTGCGCTCCAACTACAAGACCCCCGAGGGGGCGCGGTTCTACGACGCCTCGGTGAAGCTCTACGAGGGCCTCGGGGCGGAGCTGAACTTCAACCTGCTGTTCTCGCAGGAGGGGCACCTGACCCTCGCCCACACCGACCGGGCGATGTTCGTGATGACCGAGCGCGCCGAGGTCAACCGCCTCGCCGGCATCGACTCGACCGTGATCGGGCCGGAGGAGGTCGGGCGCCTGGCGCCCGCGATGTCGATCGCCAAGGACGCCGTCTATCCCGTGATGGGGGCGCTGTACCACCCGCCCGGCGGGATCATCCGCCACGACGCGGTCGTCTGGGGCCTCGCCCGGGCGGCGGACTCCGGCGGCGCCGAGATCCACCCATATACCGAGGTGACCGGGATCGAGCGCTCGAACGGGCGCGCGACCGGCGTCACCCTGCGCGACGGGCGCACGATCGGCGCCGGGACGGTGGTCAGCGCCACGGCCGGCTGGAGCTCGACCGTCGCGGCGATGGCGGGAGTCGAGCTGCCGATCACGACCCACATCCTCCAGGCGTTCGTCACCGAGCCGCTGAAGCCGCTGCTCGACGTGGTGATCGTCTCCTCGCAGATGCACGTCTACATCTCGCAGACCGACCGGGGCGAGTTCCTGGTCGGGGCGGAGATCGAGCCCTGGACGACCTACCGCCAGCAGGGCACGCTCAACTTCATCCAGGAGTCCTCCCGCCATACGCTCGAGCTCTTCCCCCAGCTCGAGCGCGCCCGCATCCTGCGCAGCTGGGCCGGGCTCTGCGACATCAGCCCCGACTACAGCCCGATCCTCGGCCGGACCGAGGTCGACGGCTTCCTGGTCAGCGCCGGCTGGGGCACGTACGGGTTCAAGGCCGCGCCGATAGTCGGCAGGACGATCGCGGAGCTGATCGCCACCCAGAGCACCCCGGAGCTGATCGAGCCGTTCGCGCTCGAGCGCTTCTATCGCGACCGCCTGATCTCCGAGATCGGGGCGGCGGCCGTCTCACATTGATCGACCAAGAAGGGATGCGGCGTTGAAGTCAAGCCTCGAGATCGCCCAGGACGCGGAGCTACTGCCGATCGGCGAGATCGGCGAGCGGATCGGGCTCGAGCCCGACGAGATCGAGCCCTACGGCCGCTACAAGAGCAAGATCTCGCTCAGCGCGATCGACCGGCTGGCCGGGCGACCCGACGCCAAAATCGTCTGCGTCGCCGGGATGACGCCGACGAAGGCGGGCGAGGGGAAGACGACGACCTCGGTCGGGCTCACCGAGGGCCTCGGCTACATCGGCCGCAGCCCGGTGCTCTGCCTGCGCGAGCCCTCGCTCGGGCCGGTCTTCGGGATGAAGGGCGGCGCCGCCGGCGGCGGCCTCGCCCAGGTCGTGCCGATGGAGGACCTCAACCTCCACTTCACCGGCGACATCCATGCGATCGCCGCCGCCAACAACCTGCTTGCGGCGATCCTCGACGCCTCGATCCTGCACGGCAACCCGCATCACATCGACGCGCTCCAGGTGACCTGGAAGCGCGCCGTGGACATGAACGATCGTGCGCTGCGCAAGGTCGCCCTCGGCCTCGGCGGGGCGGCGAACGGATATCCGCGCGAGAGCGGCTTCGACATCACCGCCGCCTCGGAGGTGATGGCGATCATCGCCGTCGCCCGCGACCTCCAGGACCTGCGCGCGCGCATGGGCAGGATCACGGCCGCCTACACCCGCGCCGGCGACCCCGTGACCGCCGAGGACCTCGGCGCCGCCGGGGCGATGACCGTGCTGCTGAAGGACGCGATCAAGCCCAATCTGATCCAGACCCTCGAGGGCCAGCCCTGCCTGATGCACGCGGGGCCGTTCGCCAACATCGCCCACGGCAACTCGTCGCTGATCGCCGACCTGCTCGGGATGAAGCTGGGCGAGTACGTGGTCACCGAGTCGGGCTTCGGCTCCGACATGGGGATGGAGAAGTTCTTCGACATCGTCTGCCGCGCCGGCGGCATCGCCCCGAGCGCGGTCGTCCTGGTCGTCCACCGTGCGCGCCCTGAAGCACCACGGTGGGCTCGCCGACGACCCGCGCGCCGGCCGCGCCGCAGGAGATGGCGGCGATCGAGTCCGGCATCGCGAACCTTCGCCGCCACCTCGGGATCGTCGCCGCCTTCGGGGTCCCGGCGGTCGTTGCCGTCAACCGGCGGCCCGAGGACACCGACGAGGAGGTCGAGCTGGTTGTCCGCCTCGCCACCGAGGCCGGGGCGTTCGCGGCCGCGGTCAGCGACGGCTTCGCTCAGGGCGGGAAGGGCGTGGCCGACCTGGCCGAGACCGTCGTCGAGGCCTGCGATCAGCCCAACGAGTTCAGCCTCCTGTACGAAGATGGGGCCACCATCAAGGAGAAGATCGAAACCATCGCCGCACGTGTCTACGGAGCCTCCGACGTCGTCTACTACCTGGACGCGGAGAAGAAGATCGAGCAGTTCACCGGCCAGGGCCTCGCCGAGCTGCCGGTGTGCATGGCCAAGACCCCGCTCTCGCTCTCGGCCGACCCTGCCCTGCTCGGGGCCCCGACCGAGTTCAAGCTCCCGGTCCGTGACCTGCGCGCCTACACCGGCGCAGGCTGGCTGGTTCCCCTCTGCGGCGACATCCAGCAGATGCCGGGCCTCGGCAAGACGGCGGCGGCGTTCGACGTCGACATCGACGCCGAGGGCCGCACCGTGGGCCTGTTCTGAGCCGCGGTTCGGGATGACGGGCCTCGCAGACCGCCGCGTGGGAGAGGCGCTCGCCGTGCTCGCCTCGCCGAGCCAGCCGGCGGCCGCGGGCGTGGCCCTGGCGCTCGCGGCCGCGGCAGCGGCCTCCCTGGTCGAGCTCACGGCGGGCCTGGCCGCTGATCGGATCGCGGCCGAGGGGTCCGGCCACCGGGGACAGGACGCGGACCACCTGCGCGCCCTCGTCGGCGAGGCCGGCCAGCTGCGCCGGCGCCTGCTCGCAGCCGCCGACGAGGACGCCGAGGCCTACAGCCGCGTGCTCGGGGCCGGCGATCCGGGCGAGCGAGCCAGGGCGCTCGACCGTGCCAGCGAGCCGCCGCTGGCGATCGTGGAGTGCGCCGCCGAGGTCGCCGAGGCGGCCGCGGAGACCGCCCAGGCCGGCACCTGGGCCTTCCGCGCCGACGCCGTCGTTGCCGGCGAGCTGTCGGCGACTGCCGCGCTCGGCGGATCCGAGCTCGTCGCCGCCAACCTGGCAGCGTCCCAGGGCGACCCGCGCATCGCCCGCGCCCGCGCCGCGGCGGAGCGCGCCGCCCGCGCCCGCGACGCAGCGGCGAGCCCGCCCTCGGGCTGAGGCCGCGAACGATGGCCGCGGTCGCGCTCGGGGTAGCCGCCGCCCTCTGCTGGGGCTGCGCCGACTTCCTCGGGGGTCTCCGCGCCCGGCGGCTGACGCTGGCGACGGTGCTCCTGGTGAGCCAGCTCGCCGGGCTCGCCGCGATCGCGGTGGTCGTCGCGATCGCCGCCCCCGAGCGTCCCGCGGCCGGCGATCTGGGGCCCGCGGTCCTCGCCGGCCTCTCGCAGCTCGTCGGGATCGCGGCGCTCTACCGCGCGCTCGCGATCGGGACGATGAGCGTCATCTCCCCGATCTCGGCGAGCGGGGCCGCTGCGGTCCCGGTGATCGTGGCGATCGCGACCGGCGAGCGCCCGGACGGGTTGCAGTTCGTCGGGATGGCGGCGGCCTTCGCGGGCGTCTTCCTCGCCACCCGGGTCCAGGGCTCGGCGGCGGACGGCGGGCGGCCCGGCGAGGCCCTCGCGCTCAGCGCGGTGGCGGCGCTGGGCTTCGGCGGCTTCTTCGTCGGCATGGACGCCGCGATCGACGACGCGGACCCGTTCTGGGCGCTGCTGGTGGCGCGGTCGGCGGCCGGGCTTGCCCTGATCGTCGTTCTGGCCGTCCTCCGCCCGCGGCTCGGCGGCGACCCGGGCCTCATGCCCTCGCTCGTCCTGATCGGCCTGCTCGACGTCAGCGCCAACGCCGCCTTCACGCTCGGCGCCGACACCGGCCTGCTCAGCGTCGTCGCCGTCCTCGCCTCGCTCTATCCGGTCGGCACCGTCCTCCTGGCGCGCGCGCTGCTCGGCGAGCGCCTCGTCGCGATCCAGGCGGTCGGGGTCTGCGTCGCACTCGCGGGCGTGGCGCTGATCGCGGCGGGATAGCGCGCGGGCCCGGTCGAGCTCCGAGAGCGCCGGCCGGGTTTGGCAGGACGAAAGAGCGCCGTCGCGACGAGTGGCGGAAAACGATGGACTATTCAGCGAAATCCGCCAGTCGGCGCTCGGAGGGCGGAGCTCGTTGCGCTCGCGCCACACATGCGCGCGGGGCGAGGCACGAAACGCCCGCGTCGCCACACACTCCCACCCCTCACTGCCAAGCAACGGCCCGAGCCCTCGCCACGCTCCCTCGGACGGCCAGGGCCGCCACCTCCACTACCCTGCCCCGACCGTGAGCCGCATCCACGAATACCGCTGCCGGCTTGCCTGGAGCGGCTCGACCGGCGACGGCTACGAGGCCTACGACCGCACCCACCGTGTCTCGGCGCCGCCGGCGGAGGCGGAGCTCGTGCTCAGCGGCGATCCCGCCTTCGGTGGCAGCGCCGAGCTTCCCAACCCCGAGGCGCTGCTGGTGGTCGCCGCCAGCTCCTGCCAGCTGCTCTCCTTCCTCGCGATCTGCGCGCGGGCGCGGATCGACGTCGTCGACTACTCCGACGAGGCCGAGGCGGTGATGCCGGAGGACGACAAGCCCGTGCGGATCACGGCGATCCGGCTGCGCCCCCGCATCGTCATCGCCGGCGACGTGGCCGAGGACCGGGTCCGCCGCTACGTGAGCCTCGCCCACGACGAGTGCTACATCGCCAACAGCCTGCGGACCGAGATCACGGTCGAGCCCCGGATCGAGCTCGCCGCGGGCTAGGAGCCCGGTCGCGCGGCGAGCACCTTGCGCACGACGCGCAGGGCGTTGCCCGACAGGATCCGCTCCGACTCGCCGGGAAACGCCTCCTCGAGCGGCTCGCGCAGCTTGCCGAGGTCGGATGCGTACTCGAGCCCGGTCATCGTCGGCTTGATGAAGCCGTCGAGGTCGGAGCCGATCGCGACGTGCTCGTAGCCGCCCGTCGCGTCGCGGATCTCGCGCACGTGCCGGCAGATCACCTCCATCGTCTGCCCGAAGTCCTTGGTCTCGCCCCGGACGATCCCGTCGTTGAGCTGGTGCTGCGCGAGGATCAGCCCGACGACGCCGTCGCGGCGGGCGATCGCGCGGACCGTGTCCGCGCTCAGGTTGTACGCGCGGCGGCCGCAGCGGAAGGCTCCGTGTGAGGCGATCACCGGGAAGTCAGCTCGGATCCGCGCCGGCCGCGGCGTCGAGGCTCTCGAGCCGGGCGAAGGTCTTGTCGAGCGCGACCTGGTTCATGTGGCTGAGGTCGATCAGCATCCGATTGCGGTACATCGCGTCGACCGCGGCCTCGCCGAGCGGCGTCAGGCCGACGTCGGGCTGGCAGAAGAGCAGCCTGTAGATCGGGTCGGGCAGGAAGGGCAGCGCGTTGGCGTTGGTCGCCACCCGGCGCCAGAACAGGTGGGCGAGCGTGACGTAGACGACGCCCCTGCCCGCCAGGTCGGCGACGTTGCGCGTCACCTCCTCGGGCGTCGCGCCGAGGTGAAAGCCGCCCTCGACGCAGTGCAGGAACGCGACCTTGTTCTCCTCCACCGCCTGGTCGAGCTCGGCGAGGTTGGTGGCCACTTGGTGGCGCTCGCGCGGTGGATCGATCTCGAGCAGCTTGCGCTCCACCGCCCGGAGCTGCTCGTCGAGGTCCTTGAAGTACCCGGCCTCTGGCGGCGCGCCCGGCGGCTCATCGAAATCCATCTCGGCGAACGGCTGATAGAGGACCGAGAACACCACCCGGACGTCGGACTTCTCGAGCCCCTCGAGGTCGACCCGCCAGTGGTCGTGGTAGCGGCGGTAGTTGAGCAGCCGCGCGGCCAGCGCGAGCACCGCCGCGCGCACCTTGTTGACCCAGTAGGGACGGCGGATCTTGACCATGCGCTCGAGCCTGGGATCCGGCTCTTCCGCCAGGAGGTGCATCGGATAGTGGCAGTGCATGTCAGCGATCAACGCTGGCTCCGGCCGCCCGGAGGGCGTCCTCTCGCTCGGAGTACACCTTGAAGCGCACCAGCCGCCCGTCGCGGAACGTGCACTCGTGCGCCGTGCGGCGCTCCACCGGGACGCCGCTGCCGACACCCGTGGCGGTGGCGCGGATGAAGACGAGCACGCGGTCGGCGTCGACCTCGAGGAAGCGCTCCGGGTCGAAGTGGAGTCCCGCCCACGGCCAGTGGGCGGCGACCCGGCGGACGCCGTCCACTCCCGGCACCACCGGCCCGTCGGGGTAGGCGTCGGAGAAGTCGAACGGCGTGTCGGAATCCGCGAACTCGCCGAGCGCGGTCAGCAGGTCAGGATCCAGGCAGAGGGGACCGCCATAGATGCGGCGGACGATGTCGAGGCTGGGCTCGCTCAACCGCTCCAGTTCAGCAGAGCGTGGGCCGGGGCGTCAGCCGCCGAGCACGGCCGCCCCGCCGACGTTCCAGACGGCGATCCGGCCCGAGGCCCGGTCGAGCGCGCCCTTGCCGACGAACGGGCGCCAGGGGCCGGCGGCTATTCGGCGCCTGAGCACGAAGCCGACGTTGCAGAGCCCGCGGGAGCGGTCGTAGTCGTTCGCGTCGAGGTCGGCGAGCCGATAGCGGTCCCCCTTCGCGAAACGCTTGGCCAGGTGGGCGATCGTCTCGCCGCGGTCGTGGCTCGAGAAGAAGCCGCGGGTGCCGCGCCCGTAGCGCTCGGCCTGGGAATAGACGCGGAAGGTCGAGCGCGAGCCGAGCGCCCGGGCGATGTCCGCCTCGATGCCGTGGTTGAGAACGACGAGGAAGCGCTCGACCGAGGGCTTCACCTTCGCGTGGGCGCACGGCCTCGCCGCGGCCGCCGGGGTGCCGACCGCGCTCGCGGCCGCAAGGCCCGCGAGGCAGGCGACCAGCAGGGCGCGCCTCGCTCCTAGGTCCACGGATACGGCCCCCGCGAGGCTGTGTGCATCGCACCGCTCGCGAACCGCCCGAGCCGGAACGGCTCCAGCCGCGGCTCGCCGTCGAGCACGTCGTCGGCCGCCAGACGCCCGAGGGCGAGCATCTTGAAGCTGTGGCCGGAGTCGACGATCGCGTAGGCGTTCGGCGCCACCCAGTCGCAGACCGGGTAGTTGTCGGGCGTGTGGGAGACGATCCCTCCCGCCGGCGTCGCCCGCCAGTCCGCGGAGCGGCCGCGGAAGCGGCCGATCGCCGCGGCGAGCCCCGACGTGAAGAACTCCGGGAAGCCGGGCTCGGCGGCGTGGATCGGGTTGTCGGGGCCGTAGGGGTCGAGGTCGGGCTCGGACATCACCACCGGCAGGCCGCCGCCGGTGATCTCGGTGCCCTCCCGGCCCATCCGGAAGTAGATCCCCCACGGGCCCGGGCGCGAGCTCGGCGCCGTCGCGGTCGGAGCGCAGCGGCCCGGACTGGTCGAGATGGACGACGGGCGGCTCGTGACCGAGGCGGCCGGCGGCCTCGGCGCCGGTCCCGGTGAGCTGAAACTCGCCCTCCTGGGCCTTCAAATAGGAGACCAGCGGCCGGCGCTCGGTGCCGCCGTCGAGCGCGACCTCGACCTCCGCTCGCAGCTCGAGCAGCTCCCACATGCGCGCCGCCCACGGCCCCGGGGCGAGCACGGCTACCTCGCACCGCACCGGGCCCCGCGTCCGTCAGCACCGCCTCGACGCCGTCCGGACCGAGCTCGAACCCGGTCACCTCGACACCCTCGGCGATCCTCGCCCCGGCCGCCCGGGCGCGGTCGGCGAGGTGGCGCACGGTGCGCATCGCGTCGGCCCAGCCGCCGCGGCGCTCGTGCAGCAGCGCCGCGACCTCGGCCTCCCAATCCGGCCAGGTCCAGGCCAGGTACTCCCGGCAGGGCTCGGCGCCGATCACGAGCTCGGACTCGTAGGAGACCCGCTCGTGGTGCTCGCGGATCGCGACCAGGTCCTCGACCTGGGCCTCCGGGACCGCCGCCAGGTAGCCGACCTGGCGGAAGCCGAAGCCCTCCGGCTCTGCCTCGAAGAGCTCGATCGAGTCGCGCACCACGTCGGCGATCGCGGGCGAGCGGTAGAAGTTGCGGACGATGCCTCCGGCGGCGCCGGAGGCGCCGGAGCCCACCCGGTCCTTCTCGAGCACGAGCACGTCGGCGCCGCGCTCGGCCAACCGCCAGGCGGCGCAGAGACCGAGGACGCCGCCGCCGACGACCACGTGGCTCGCGGCTCGGACGCTCAGCTCCACGGGTACGGGCTCTGCGAGACCGGGTGCAGCTCGCCGGTCGCGAAGCGCTCGAAGCGAAACGGCTGCAGAAGCGAGGAGTGCCCGCCCGCCAGCTCGCGGGCGATCTCGCGCCCGACGGCGATCATCTTGTAGCCGTGGTTGGAGTCCGCGGCGACGTAGACGTTCTCCCGCATGCGGTCGAAGATCGGGAAGTTGTCGGCGGTGAACGCGCCGGCGCCGCCCGAGCGCACCTGCGCGTACTTCGCGCGGCAGCCCTCGAAGCGGCTCATGCAGTGGGACAGCGCCGCGCACCAGCGGTCCGGGAAGCCGTCGTCGACGGTGCCGCTGGGGTAGGGGTCGAGCTCGATCGAGTCGCCGACCATGAGCGGCTCGGCGCCGCCCTGGACGCTCTGGCGATCGGGCTTGACGTAGATCCCCCACGGGCCCTCGGTGACCAGGGCCCCGCCGTCGTCGCGCAGGGGATGGTCGGAGTCGACGTGCAGCACCGGCGACTCGTGCCCGTCGTCGGTGCTCAGCGTCGCGGGCGGCAGCTCGACCTCGCCCTCCTGCAGGAACCAGTAGGTCCACATCGGCAGGTCGTGGTCGACGCTGCCGTCGGCGCGGCGGACGTCGAGGCGGTCGGGGAGGCCGAGCAGCTCCCAGAGCCGCGAGATCCAGGGCCCGGCGGCGACCACCACCTGCTCGACCTCGATCGGCCCGGCGCCGGTGAGCACCGAGGTGACGGCGCCGGAGCCGTCCGACTCGAACCCGGTCACCTCGACCCCCTCGCAGATCCGCGCGCCGGCCGCCCGCGCGAGATCCGCGAGCCCGTGCATCGACTCGTGGTTGAAGGCAAAGCCCCCGGCGCGCTCGTGCAGGCAGACGCTCAACCCCTCGGCGCGCCAGTCGCCGAACAGCTCGCGCATGTGCGCGCGCACGGCCCCTCGCCGGTGTGGAGCTCCGACGGGTAGCCGATCCGCCGCTGGCGCTCGAACACCTCGGCGAGCTCGGCCTCCTGCGCTTCGGGACCGAGCGCGACGTAGCCGGATGGGTGGTAGTGAAGGGCCTCGGACTCGGACTCCCACACCTCGACGCAGGCGGCCATCAGCTCCTGCATCGCGGGCTGGAAGTAGTTGTTGCGGATCACGCCGCAGGCGATGCCCGAGGCGCCGGCGGCGACGCCGGACTTGTCGACGACCACGACCTCCTCGCCGCTACGGGCCAGGTGCCAGGCGGTCGAGAGCCCGTGGACGCCCGCGCCGATCACGAGGTGGCGCGCTGAGCCGGGCGGCGAACTCAAGCGCCGTCAGTGCTCCGGCGGCTCCCAGCCCTCGAGCACCGAGGGCTGCCACTCGTCGCCGACCACGTCCGAGCCCTCGACCCAGGGCCCGAGCTCGGGCTGGGCGAACTTCGCGTGGTCGCGCTTGAGCCGGATCCCGTAGGAGTTGCCCGAGGTCAGGTGGGCGATCAGCACCTTGCGGGCGATCTCGTTCTCGCGACCCTCGGGGATCGGGAAGTAGATGCGCAGGAACGAGTTCGAGTAGCGATCGAAGACCGCTGGCGTGCCCTCCTCGACCAGCAGCTCGATGTCCTCGAGCCAGTTCAGGTCCTTGCCCGGCGTCGCCGCCTCGAGGTCGATGTCCTCGATCAGCGTGATGTCCTCCTGGTACGGGAGGCGCTCCCCCGAGAGGTACTCGGCGTCGATCGAGACGACCTTCTCGGGCTCGGCTGTGCGATCGGACACGCTCACTCGGGATCCTCCGCCGCGGCGGCCGCGGGCGTCGGCAGGTAGTCGACCGGGTTCTCGAGGTACTGGTCGAGCAGGCCGCGGATCTCGCCCAGGGCGCGCTCCTCGGTGACCCCCGGGATGTAGTCGGTGCCGGCGAGCGGCACCTTGGCCATCGCCGAGGCCTCGAGCGTCAGCGCCGCGAGGTCCTCCGGCTCGAGGCTGTGGACGCTGGTCTTGCCGCAGGCGCGAGCCAGCATCTGCACCTCGAGGGTCAGGGTGTGCAGGAAGTTGAACACGCGCTGCGCGGCGTCCTCGACGTTCAGGCGCTTGCGCAGCTCGGGATCCTGGGTGGTGATCCCGACCGGGCAGCGACCGGTGTGGCAGTGGTAGCACTGGCCGGCCGGGACGCCGACCGTGCCCTCGTAGTCGGTGACCCCGGGGATCTCCTTGTTGCAGTTGAGCGCCATCAGCGCCGAGTGGCCGATCGCGATCGCGTCGGCCCCGAGCGCCAGGCACTTGGCGATGTCCCCGCCGTTGCGGATCCCGCCGGCGACGACGAGGTCGACGTCGTCGGCGAGCCCGACGTCCTCGAGCGCCCGGCGCGCCTCCGGGATCGCCGCCAGCAGCGGGATCCCGGTCTCCTCGGCGGCGATGTGCGGTCCGGCCCCCGTGCCGCCCTCGGCGCCGTCGAGGTAGATGATGTCGGGGCCGCACTTGGCCGCCATGCGCACGTCGTCGTAGACGCGCGCCGCCCCGAGCTTGAGCTGGATCGGGACCTCGTAGTTGGTCGCCTCGCGCGTCTCCTGGACCTTGAGCGAGAGGTCGTCGGGCCCGAGCCAGTCCGGGTGGCGGGCCGGCGAGCGCTGGTCGATCCCGGCGGGCAGCGAGCGCATCTCCGCCACCTGCTCGGTCACCTTCTGGCCCATCAGGTGGCCGCCGAGCCCGACCTTGCAGCCCTGGCCGATGAAGAACTCGATCCCGTCGGCGAGCATCAGGTGGTGCGGGTTGAAGCCGTAGCGGCTCTGGATCACCTGGTAGTACCACTTGGTCGAGAGGTCGCGCTCGGGCGGGATCATGCCCCCCTCCCCCGAGCAGGTCGCGGTGCCGGCCATCGAGGCGCCCTTGGCGAGCGCCATCTTCGCCTCCAGCGAGAGCGCGCCGAAGCTCATCCCGGTGATGTAGACCGGGATGTCGAGCTCGAGCGGCTTCTTCGCGAACCGGGAGCCGAGGACGGTCTTCGTCTCGCACTTCTCCCGGTAGCCCTCGATCACGAACCGGGTCAGGGTCCCCGGAAGGAAGATCAGGTCGTCCCAGCTCGGGAGCTTCTTGAACATCGAGAAGCCGCGCATCCGGTAGCGGCCGAGCTCGGCCTTCATGTGGATGTCGTTGATGACCTCGCGCGTGAAGATCCGGCTGGTCCCGAGGACCTCGCGCTGGTCGGGTGCTTCTTCGGGCATCGTTCCTCCCCCTTGCTAGAGCACGAGCTTGCGCTCGCTGGGCTCGAGGACGTCGTAGTTGTAGAGCTTCTTCCCGCAGACGAACTTGCGCAGCTCCGGCGGGCTGCCGAGCTCGTAGATCGCGAACTTGCGCTCCACCAGCTCGGTATCGGCGTCGGTCCACTCTCCCTCGACGCAGTCGACGCCGAGGGAGGCGATCTTGCCGCCGACGTAGATCGTGCCGTCGTACATCGAGTCCCCGAGGCCGGGGCCGACGTCGCCGCAGATGATCTGGCGGCCGCGCTGCATCATGAACCCGGTCATCGAGGCGGCGTTGCCGAGGGCGATGATCGTGCCGCCCTTCTGGTCGATCCCGGTGCGGGCGCCGACGTCGGACTTGACCACCAGGTCGCCGCCGCGGATCGCGGCGCCGGCGAGCGAGCCGGCGTTGCCCTCGACGACGACGACGCCGGACATCATGTTCTCGGCCACCGACCAGCCGACCCGCCCGGTGATCACCACCTCCGGGCCGTCGATCAGGCCGCAGCCGAAGTAGCCGAGGCTGCCCTCGAAGCGGATCCGGCAGCGGGCCAGGATCGCGACCCCGAGCGAGTGGCGGGCGCTCGGGTTGAGCACCGTGACCTCCCTGATGCCCTGCTCGTAGATCAGCCAGCGGAGCTCGGAGTTGATCTTGCGGGGGGTCAGGTCCCTGGCGTCGAGGGTGGCGCGCCCGTCCTCGATCTTCGAGGTCTTGGGGATCGAGTCGTCGAGCTCGACCAGCCCGCGCTCGTCCATCCGCGGCGCCTGCTGCTCGCTCATCTGGTCCACCTCGTCAGCCCGCCTGATGCCCGACGACGAAGTCGATCTCGGGGTCGAGGATCTGGTCGATCAGGGTCTGGTCGGGGGTGATGCCCATCTCCCGGCATCGGTTGCGGTAGTGCCGGACCTTCTGGTCCTGGTACTTCTGGACCTCGAGGCCGGGGACCGCCTTCTGGTACTCGACCAGGCCGACGACGTTGCCGCGATACGCGTCGAAGACGGCGTGGACCTCGGCCTCCAGGTCGGGGTTTGCATCGATCAGCGTCTTGCAGGCGCCCGTGCCGAAGGTGATGTGGCGACCCTCGTCGAGCAGGATCAGCCGAAAGCCCTCGCGCAGGCCGGGGAAGGCGTCCCAGAGCTTGGTCGTGTCGATCACGATCTCGTAGGAGGGCATCGTCAGCACCCCCTCGACGAACGCGTTGTAGGCGGCGGAGAAGCGGACGAAGGCACGCTCGGTGCGATCGGTGTCGTCGTCCATCGCGGCCTCGAGCAGCTCGCGCCCGAACTTCGGGAGAGCCTCGTGGAGGACGTCGCGCACCTCGAAGCGGCCGCTCGGGTCGACGGTCTGGCCGCGGACGAGGAAGTGGGCGGCAACCTCCTCGGGCTCGAGCACCCCGACGACCTCGTCGTGCCAGCGCATGAAGAACTCGGCGTGCTTGGCCTCCTCCATCAGGAAGGTGGAGAGGTAGGTGACCCAGTCGAAGCGGCCGAGCGCGTGCGAGGCGGCGATCATCGGCACGAGCTCGTCGGTGACGGCCTGCTCGCCGGCGAGGAAGCGGACGGTGACGCCGAGCAGGCCCTCGCGCTGACCGTCGTCGATGCGCTTCCAGTCCTCGACGTCCTGGCTGAAGTCGAGGTCGTCGACGTTCCAGACCCGGTTGATCGCGAACTTGTACTTGCGGTAGACGGGGCCCTTGACCATGTCGCGCGTGAAGTGGAAGCGGCGGACGATGTCCGGGTCCGGGGCGCCGTTACCGCCGTTGAGGGTCTGGGTCTCGGTCATCTGCCCCGGTCCTCGGTGATCTCCGTTGAAGTGTCGACGATCACGTCCTCCAGCTCGAAGCCGTCGTGGGCCTCGGACATGTGGGCCTGAACGGCCTCGATCAGCGCGGCCTCGTCGTCGGCGACGATGACCTCGCCGCATCCGGCGTCAAGGCACTCGTAGCGTCGCGCCATCGCTAGGAACTCACCTCGTCCACACCCGCACCGTCCCCTCGTAGGGGTCGTGGGTCGTGATCTCGCGGTCGAGCACCTGCCGGATCGCGATCTCCTCCGACGCGAGCGCGACCAGCTCGTCGTCCTCGTACAGCACCAGCGGCTTCGCCCCGAGCTCGTCCTTGGCGACGCCGAGCGCGTTCTCGGTCACGCAGATGTAGGTGAAGACGCCGTCGAGCTCGGTGAGGCTGCGCCGCATCGCGTCCTCGAGCGAATCCCCCTCGCTCATCCGCTGGGCGAGGTAGACGGCGATGATCTCCGAGTCGCAGTCGGACTGGAAGCGGTGCCCGGCCCGCTGCAGGCGCCGGCGCCAATCGTGGAAGTTGGTGAGCTGGCCGTTGTGGACGACGGCGACGTCCGGAAACGGATAGGCCCAGTAGGGATGGGCGTTGGCGATGTCGACGTCGGACTCGGTCGCCATCCGCGCGTGGCCGATCGCGTGCGTGCCGATGTAGTTGCCGAGGCCGTACTCCTCCGAGACCGTCTCGGCGTCGCCGAGATCCTTGACGATCTCGAGCGAGCGCCCCAGCGAGAGCACCTCGGTATGGCGGACGCGCTCGACGGCGTCGGCGAGCAGCTTCAGGTCGCCGTCGAAGCCGAAGATCACGGTCATCGTGCGCAGCGTGCCCTTGATGTCCTCGATCTCGGCGCCGAGCGCCCGCATCCGGGCCTCGACCTCGGCGCGCTGGCGCTGGACCCGGCCCTCGAGCTCCGGGGCTTCCTCGCCCTCGCTGAGCTTCACGTGCATGACGTAGGTGTCGGCGTCGCCCCGGTAGAGCGCGTAGCCCGTGGAGTCCGGGCCGCGGTGCTTCATCGCCTGGAGCATGCGCGTCATGTCGCGACCGACCTCGCGCTGGCCGTCGCCGTTGCGGTAGATGATCCCGGCGATCCCGCACATGACGCCCTAGGGAAGGACCTCCAGGTACTCCTCGCGCTCCCAATCGGTGACCGCGGCCAGGTAGCGCTCCCACTCGTCGCGCTTGTAGTGCTGGAAGACCTTGTAGAGGCGCCCGGGCATCGCGCCGCGGACGACGTCGTCGGCGGCCAGCGCCTCGAGCGCCGCGCCGAGGCTGTCGGGGACCCGCTCGAGCTCGACTCCCTCGGTGAGCAGGTCGTAGGTGTTGCGCTGCTGGGGCTCGCCCGGATCGCTCTTGCGCTTGATCCCGTCGAGCCCCGCCTCGAGCAGGGCCGCCACGGTCAGATACGGGTTGCAGGACGAGTCGACGCCGCGGTACTCGAACCGGCCCCCGGATGCGACCCGGACCGTGCAGGTCCGGTTCTGCCAGCCCCAGTTCTTGTAGATCGGCGCCCAGAACCCCGTGTCCCACATGCGGCAGTAGGAGTTGACGGTCGGGTTGCCGACGCACATCAGCGCCCCGAAGTGGTCGAGCATCCCGCCGAGGAAGTTGCGCCCGGTCTCCGAGAGCTGGGCCGGCCCGTCGGGGTCGTGGAAGACGTTGTTCCCGTCGTCGTCGACCAGGGTGAAATGGTGGTGGTGGCCGTTGGCCGAGACGCCGGTGAACGGCTTCGGCATGAAGGTGCCGAGCAGGTCGTGCTTGCGTCCCACCGCGGCGATGATCTGGCGGTAGGTCGTGATGTTGTCCGCCGTGGTCACCGGCCGGTCGAAGCGGAAGTTGAGCTCGAGCTGGCCCGGCGCGTCCTCGTGGTCGCCGTAGCTCATGTCGAGCCCGAGCCTGCGCCCGTAGCTGACCACGTCGAGGAGCACCGGACGGAGCTCCTCGAACATGTGGATGTGGTAGCAGTAGGGCTTGGTGACGCCCTCCGCGCCGCCGTCCTCGGTGCGCCGCAGCCACATCATCTCCGGCTCGATCCCGATCAGGAAGTTGAGCCCGAGCTCCTCCTCGAACTCCGAGACCACGCGCTTGAGGTTCTGGCGCGGGTCGGCGTCGAGCAGCTCGCCCGTCTCCGTGTCGTAGCAGTCGCAGAGGACGCGGGCCACCCGCTCGTCCCAGGGCAGGACCTTGAACGTGTCGAGGTCGGCGATCGCCGCCAGCTCGGACTCCTCGGGGCCGAAGCCGATGTAGTTGCCCGCCCGGTCGGTGAACAGGTTCGCGGTCGCGCCGTAGACGAGCTGATAGCCGCGCTCGGCGACCTGCGGGAAGAAGCTCGAGACGACGCCCTTCCCCATCACCCGCCCGGTGATCGAGACCTGCTGGAAGTAGACGTACTCGATGCCCTCGCGCTCGATCTGCGCCGCGATCTCGGCGATCCGCTCGGCGCGGCCGGGGGCCGACCGGGCCTCATCGAGCGTCTTGGGAGGCTGCTCGACCCGCGGGGACGCGAGCACTCGCTCGACGTCGCTCGGCGCACGCTTAGCCTCGGCCACCCACCGTCTCCTCTCGGTCGTCTACGACTTGCGCTTCATCATAAAGCCGCCACTGAACAAATGGGTACATTCCGCGGTGCAGGGGGTCACGTGGCCTCAGCGGCGAGGCCGAGCCAGTTGCCGAAGAGCCGCCGGGCGGGCGGGTGCAGCTCGTCCGACCGGCGACCCACTTCGGCGATGAACTCGGCCCCGTCGCGCTCCCCGAGGGTCGCGGCGAGCGACTCGCGGTAGGCCGGGATCTCGCCCCACTCGCGCGCCATGTCGCCGGTGACCTCGAGGTGGAACTGGACCCCGTAGGCCCGCTCGCCGGCGCGAAACGCCTGGTTGGCGATCGCGGGCGAGCTCGCCAGGCGCACGGCCCCCGCGGGCAGGTCGAACGTGTCGCCGTGCCATTGCAGGGAGACGATCCGGTCGTCGATCCCGGCGAAGAGCGGGTCGTCGCGCCCGGCGGCGGTCAGCTCGACGTCGAGCAGGCCGACCTCCGGGCGGTCCGCCGGATACACCGCGCGCGCCCAGCGCCGCGGCGAGCAGCTGGACCCCGAGGCAGACGCCCAGGAAGGGCAGGCCGGCCTCGACCGCGTCGCGCACGAGCTCGCTTCTCCGGCGCCAGCCAGGGATGGTCGGCGTCGTCGCCGGCGCCCATCGGCCCGCCCATCGCCAGCACCGCGTCGAACTCGCGCCAGTCGGGTAGCGGCTCGCCCTCGTCGACCTCGACCGCGACCGCCTCGGCGCCGCGCTCGCGCATCACCTCCGAGAACACGCCGGGGTGCTCGCAGGCGATGTGCTGGAGCACGAGCAGGCGCATCCGCTACGGCGCCTGGTCCGCGCCGCGCTTCGCGTCCTCCTGCTGCCTGAACTCGACCACCTCGCCCGTGCTCGCGTCGACGCGGGCGATCGCGAGGTCGGCGTATGTCTCGCCGTTGGGATTGGGAGTCGAGAGCGAGACGATCCAGAACGGGTGGCGGTCGATCCCCTGGCGCAGCAGACGGACCTGGGTGTCCTCCGGAGCGAAGTCCGCTCGCTCGGTGACGGTCGCGACCGCTTCGTCCTGGCTCGTCTTGATGTCGGAGGTGCCGCAGCTGCGGGAGACCAGGAACGCGGCCACGAGGACGGCGGCGATCACCGCGACACGGGGCCAGGTCGGCGCCCGGCGCGACGGGGTCTCGTCTTGCGCCGCGCTGCCCGCGCCGCGGGATGAGCTCACCGCGCGAGTGTAATCCGCGCCGCTCAGAGGGTCGGGCGGAACGTGTCCCCGATGTCGGTGCCGAGCACGATGATCAGCACGATCACCACGCAGATGATCGAGATCACGAGCATCGCGATCTCGAACGACCGCACGTGGGTCTGCTTCGGGGGGAACTCGATCTGCTTGCCGCTCATGTCAGGTCCGATTCTTGGGCTTCTTTCGCCGCCGCTTGTGCGGATCGCCCGCCCAGGCGTGCCTGTGCGTAGGTGATCAAGCGCCGGTTCTCATACACCATCCACGCGATCAGGGCGAGGACCATGAAGACGATCCCGATCCAGGTCAGGAGCATGTAGGCGCCCTCGGCGCCCAGGCCCTCCTCGCCGTAGGTCGAGCCCGGGCCAAAGGTCATGAAGCCGGCGCACTCCGTGTACGGGTCCCCCATCACGAAGTCGGCCGAGTCCTCGACCCGCGCCTCCTCGGTCCCGGGATCCTTGCTGACGCAGGCGGGGGCGCTGTCGATGATCGCGGCCATCAGTCAACCCTCGCTCTCGTCGGTGCTCTCGGTTCAGCCAGCGTGACCAAGTCCCTCGCCGCCTCGGCCTGCACCCTCTCGGCGGGAACCCTCGTTCCGTCGGGCTCGATCACCAGGTCCTCGGCATGGGCATGCTCGGGCATGTGGATGTCGTACTCGTACTCGGCGTTGTCGAGGCCGTCGACCTCGACCTCCGGCGGCACGCGCAGCAGGTTGAGCTTTCTGAGCACGAGGGACGCGACCCAGCCCGATAGGAACCCGAGCGGCAGGAAGGTCGCCAGGCCCATCAGCTGGCCGCCGATCGAGCTCTCGACGTTGTTCACCCCCGTCGGATACCCGGCCGCGAAGATCCCGACCCAGAGGACCCCCAGGAAGCCGGCGAAGCCGTGCACCGCCACCGCGCCGACGACGTCGTCGACCCGCATCTTCTGCTCGATCCAGTTGCCGACCCAGACCACGATCGCCGCCGACCCCGCCGCGATCAGGTAACCGAGCGTCGGCGCGTAGACGTCGGCGCCCGCCGAGACGCTGATCACGCCGGCCAGGCCACCGGAGACCGTCCAGAACGGGTCTCCCCGGCTGGCGAAGTACCCGCCGGTGAAGCCGCCCGCGAACCCGAAGGTGATGATCATCGCGATCGATCCCAGGGTCGTCGGACTGAGGTAGATGTTCGCCCAACCGGGGATCGTGGTCGACACGATCACCAGGCACGCGGCATAGAAGGCGTAGAACCCCGTGAAGATCAGCATCAGCCCCATCAGGGTCATATGGATGTTGTGGGGTCTGAAGGTGCGGGTCAGGCCCTCCTTCGTGTACTTGCCTATGCGCGGCCCGAGGTTGAAGAGCACGCCGAGCGTGAAGGCGCCGGAGACGCCGTGGACCACCCCGGACGCGATCGAGTCGTGGAAGCCGAAGCGCAGCGTCAGCCAGCCGCCGTAGCTCCAGCCCCACGCGGCGTCGAGGATCCAGACGACCGAGCCGAGCAGCACTGCGAGGACGAGGTAGGCCGAGAGCCGCACCCGCTCGAGCAGCGCCCCGGACATGATCGACGCCGTCGTCCACGAGAAGAGCAGGAAGGCGAGGAAGAAGACGAGGTTGATGTTGTTCGCCAGGTTCGGCCCGAACGCGTCGGACCAGGGGATCCCGCCCTGACACGAGACGGCGGTGAAGTCGGTGCTGTTCGGGCCGATCGGGAGGCCCGGCATGTTGCAGTTGTAGATCCACCAGCCGAAGTAGTAGAAGCTCGGCGTGACGACGGCGATCGTGAGGATGTTCTTCATCGCCGTGGCGAGCGCGTTCTTGCGTCGCGCGACGCCCGTCTCGTACGTCATGAAGCCCACGTGGATGAGCCACATGAGCACGACGGTGAAGAAGTAGAACTGCTCGCCGAGGATGACGCTGTCGAGGCCCTGGGCCTCGGCGGAGGCGGCGTCCTTGAGGTCGCTGACCTGTGCGATCAGGAATTCCATCGTGCTCCGGGCAGGATGTGACGAGCGCTACGAGCCACCGACGACCGGAACGTATATGGACTGGGAGCGCCCTTGCAATGGGCAACGGCCACATACTTCGCAAACCTGGAATGTAGGATCGGCCCATAGGCCTCGCCGTCGGCCGCAAATACGATGAGCGCGGCAGGCTCCCTTGGAGATCGGAGGGCTCGTTTGAATCTGCAGTTGGTCGCGGACGGCGGCGAAGCCCTCGGGCGGGTACGGCGCGAGAACGAGACCCTCTATGCGGTCATCAAGACCGTCTCCTCCTCGCTCGATCTCGACCGGGTGTTGCGCGGGATCGTCGACATCGCAACCGACGCCACGGGTTGCCACGCCTGCTTCATCTACTTCCTCGAGGGCGAGCGGTTGGTGCTGCGCGCGGCCTCGGCCCGGTACTCGAAGTTCGTCGGCGAGCTCGGGCTCGGGGTCGACGAGGGCCTCGCCGGCTTGGTGGCGCGGACGAAGACACCGGAGTTCATCCGCGAGAACGCGATGGCGGATCCGCGGATGAAGTTCATCCCCGAGCTCGACGAGGAGAGCTTCCAGTCGATGGTCGCGGTGCCGATCCTGGCCAAGTCCGGCGACGTGATCGGGGTCGTCGTCCTGCACACGGAGGCACCGCGGGAGTTCGACGACGACGTGCTCAACTTCCTCGTCCACACGGCCTCGCTGGTGGCGGGCGCGATCGAGAACGCCCAGCTCTACGAGGAGACCCGGCGCCGCGTGCAGGCGCTGACGACGCTGACGCAGCTGAGCCAGGCGCTCGCCGCCGTCACCCTGCGCGAGGACCTCTACGACGTCGTCGCCCGCGGAGCCCGCGAGCTGTTGCGCGCCGACGCCTGCCAGATCTACCGCCTCGACGCCGAGGCCGACGAGCTCGTGCTGGCCGCGTCCGACCCCGCAGGGACGCCGGCGGCGAGCGCGCGCCCCGGCGGCACAGGCGTGGTGCTCGACCTGATGCGGCGCTCGGGTGGCAACGGCCGCCGCCGGGTCGCCCAGGAGCTGTGGCCCGACGTGGACGAGAACGCGCTCCTGATCGCGCCCCTGGTCGCCCGCGACGAGCAGCTCGGGGTGCTCTGCTGCTTGGCGCGCGACCGCCAGTTCACCGACGAGGACGCCGAGCTGCTCGGCGCCGTGGCCAATCAGACGGCCGTCGGGCTCAAGAAGGCAGAGCTGATCGAGCGGCTGACCGCCGAGAACATCGTCAAGGACATGTTCGACGCCCTCGCCGCCGGGTCGGACGAGGCCGCGGAGGCGAAGGCGAGCGAGGCCGGATGCGAGCTCGCCCGCCCGCACCTGTTCCTGCACGTCGAGCGCGCGCCGGGCGCCGATGACCCGGCTCCCATCGGGCCGGAGCTCGCGGGCCGGCTCGAGGCCCGGGTGCGCCGCCTCTCCCCGCGGGCCTTCTTCGACGCTCGCCACGACCGCGTGCGCGCCCTGGCGCCCCTGACCGGATCGCGCGACGAGGCGGTGGCGGCGGTGCGCACCACGCTCGAGCCGCTGGCCACCGAGGAGGGGCTCGTAGTCGGCGTGGGCGAGCTCGACCGCGGCGCGTCCAACGCGCGGCGGCGGATGCGCGAGGCGGCCGACGCCGCGCGCATCGGCCGCTCGCTCGTCGCGGACGGCGGTGTGATCGCCTACGAGCAGCTCGGCGCCTACCGGTACCTGGTCCACCTCGAGCTCGACGAGGCGCCCCGCGACCGCTACCGGCTCGCGATCGAGAAGCTCGACGACTACGACCGACGCCGGGGGGCGCAGCTGGTCGAGACCCTTGAGCGGTTTCTCGCCGATCGCGGCAGCGTGACGGCGAGCGCCCGCGCGCTGTACGTGCATCCGAACACCGTGCGCCAGCGGCTCGAGCGGATCGAGCGCGTGGCCGACCTCGAACTGTCCGGCGAGGACCTCCTATCGCTCGAGCTCGCGCTGAAGCTCGCCAGGCTGCACCGTGTGCGAACCGCGCAGGGCTGACCGCCGCGTGTCGGCTCTAGCCGACGCCCTTGGTGCGGCGGTAGCGCTTTCTCGCGAGCCAGATCCAGAAGATCCCGAAGCCGAGGACGTTGAAGAGCGCCACGAACAGGACCCACCACGCCTTGATCATGAACGGCAGCGCCTCGCCCTCCTTCCAAAGCTCGTACCCGGTGAGGTAGCACATCCCCAGGAGCGTCAGAATCAGGATCGGGGGCGCCTGCCCGGTGATCACGAAGATGATCATGCGCGAGCCGATCCTAACGCCGGGATCGCGGCGTGACGATCAGGGCCAAGCTCTACGCGGCGATCGTCCTCACGATCCTCGGGCCGCTGGCGACGACCGCCGTGGCCCTGCACGGGATGTCGCAGATGGGCGACCGCTTCGACGAGGTCCGCGAGAGCGCCGAGCACGAGGCGATCGCCCGGGAGCTCAAGTTCGTGGTCACCGACATGAACGGCTGGCAGACGGCCTATGGCTACGCCGGCGGTGACTTCCGCGACCGCTTCCTGGCCTCGGCGGCCGAACTCCGCCGCGACCTCGAAACCGCGGACCAAACGTTCACGGACGAGCGCGAGCGCGGTCTGCTCGAGCGGCTCCAGCAGAACTTCGATCGCTTCATGGACTTGGACGAGATTGCCTGGCGCAGCCTGCGGACCGGCGACCCCGACCGCACCAAGCGCATCCTGCTCGGCCCGGAGCTGAACCAGTTCGAGACCATGGCCGACACCGCCGACGAGCTCGCCGACTACGAGCTCGAGCAGGCCACAGCGACCGAGGACTCCTTCGACGACGCCCGCGACGAGGCCCGGAGGCGGCTGATCGCGGTCGCGCTCGGTGCCGCGGTCGTGGTCGTGCTGCTGCTGGTGACCGCGAACGACATCGCCAAGATGGCGCTCGAGGGCGAGCGCCACGTGCGGGGGCGGAGGGAGCCCGATCCTGAGAGCGACGACGAGACGTCGTGACCCAGGACATACTCCTCACTCTCAGCATCCTGCTCGGCGCGGCGCTCGCTGCCAGGTTCATCGCCAGCGTCCTGCGCGTACCCGAGATCCTGCTGCTGGTTGCGTTCGGCGCCCTCCTCGGCCCGTCGGCCGTCGACGTGATCGACGTGCCGTTCGAGTCGATCGGCGCGCAGCTGCTGTTCACGCTCGGCGTCTCGCTGATCCTCTTCTACGGCGGGCTCAACCTCTCGGTCGGCGTCCTGCAGCGGGTCTGGGTGGGACTCGGAATGCTGGTCATCCCCGGCGTGCTCCTGACGGCCCTGATCACCGGAACCGTCGCGCACTTCGCCTTCGACCTCTCCTGGACCGCGGCGCTTCTCATGGGCGCGGTGCTCGCGCCGACGGACCCGGCGATCCTGATCCCGCTCTTCATCCGCTCGCGCCTGCGCCCGAAGCTCGCGCAGACCGTGGTCGCCGAGTCCGCGTTCAACGACCCGACCGGGGCGGTGCTCGCGCTGACCCTCGCCGGCGTCCTGGTGAGCGGCGAGGGCTCGATCGCGACGCCCGTGCGCGAGTTCGTCGTGGATCTCGGGATCAGCACCGTGATCGGGCTCGTTGCCGGCGTGCTGCTCGCGGCGACGATCTCGAGCCGGCGGGCCGGGATCTGGCGCGAGTCGTCGGCGGCCGCGGTGCTCGCGGTGGTCACGATCGGCTACTTCTCGCTCGACTCCGCCGGCGGCAGCGGCTACCTCGGCGCCTTCCTCGCCGGGCTGATCGTCGGCAACATGGAGCGCCTCGGGCTCGCGATGCACTCGAAGCACGAGCAGGAGCTGCGTCAGTTCGCGTTCAGCGTCGCCGACCTGGTGACGCTGTTCGTGTTCGTGGTCCTCGGGGCGAACATCCCCTTCGACGCCCTCGGCGAGTACCTGCTGCCGGCGCTGGCGGTGCTCGCGACGCTGCTGCTACTCGCGCGGCCGGTGACCGTGCTCGCCTGCTGCCTCCCGGACCGGCGCTCGAAGTGGACAAGGCCCGAGGTCGCCTTCCTCTGCTGGACCCGCGAGACCGGGGTCGTGCCGGCGGCGCTCGTCGGCGTGCTCGCCGGGCTCGGGGTCCCGAACATCGACGCCTACGCCAGCGTCGTCGCGCTCGCGATCGTGATGACGCTCGTGCTGCAGGCGCTCCCGGCGGCGTGGCTCGCCGGGCGGCTCGGGCTGCTGGACGCAGAGCCGCCGCGGCGCCGGTCGCCCCGGAGCCGGCCGGGGCCTGATCGCCACGACCCGCCGACCGGGTCCGCAGGGCGACCGCGGGTACGATCGCACAGCGTGGGCGTGACCCCCCGACGACGAGAGCGCGAGCCGCGCCAGCGGCTCGGCCACGAGCGGCCGGGCGCGGTCCTGCGTGGCCCGCCGATCACGCTCAGCTGCGAGTGCGGCGAGAGCGCCGCGGTCGCCTACGGTGAGGAGTGGACCTGCCCGTCGTGCGGGCGGCGCTACGACACCGCGCGGATCCCGCGCGAGGACTACGAGCGGATCCGGCGCACCCAGCTTCGCTACCGGATCCTGCCGGTCGCCTTCGGGCTCATCATCTCGGCGATCGCGGTCTTCTTCATCCTCACCGGGAACGCCTTTAGCGTCTTCTTCCTGCTCCCGATCTCGCTGATGGCGTGGTTCATGCTCATCCGCCCGGTTCACCGCAAGCGCTATCGCCAGGCGATCGCCGACCTGCCTCGCTGGGACCTGCGCGCGGAGTAGGGGTCCGTCCGCGCTACCCGGGCGTCGCCGCCGCCGGCTG
This sequence comes from uncultured Solirubrobacterales bacterium, assembly GCA_963729065.1. Lineage (GTDB taxonomy): Bacteria > Actinomycetota > Thermoleophilia > Solirubrobacterales > 70-9 > WHSW01. The sequence goes on along the minus strand of CAVSMS010000022.1, from coordinate 436,903 downwards.
GGCGGCCTCCTCCTCGGGCACGTCCGGAGTCTCCTCGCGCAGGCGGATCCCGGTGCGGTCCTGGACCACGTGGCGGAAGACGTAGAGCACCAGCGAGACCGCGAGCACGATCAGGCCGACCCGCGTCTTGTCCAGCCCGTAGCCGTACTCGTCAGCGTAGATGAAGCCGCCCCAGATGATGAACGCCAGGTTGATCGCCGCCAATAGGCCCGCGATCGGGACCCAGATCGCCGACAGCCGAATCGGACGCGGCCAGTTGGGACGGTCGCGACGCAGGAGCAGGAAGCCCGACAAGGCGAACACGTGGGCGAGGATGTAGCCCAGGTTGCCGGCGGCGAGGATCTCGATCGCGCTCGCGAAGTAGGTGATCAGGAAGAGATTCAGCAGGGCGTCGAGCGTCATCGCCCGGGCGGGGACGCTCCACTTGTTCAACACCCCGAGCTGCTTGATCGTCATCCCGTCTCGCGCGATCCCGAACAACGCTCGAGAGCCGTCCATGGTCGCGGTGTTCATCGACAGCAACAGGCCGCCGACCAGGCAGAAGATCATCACGTTGCCGAGCGCGTCGCCGACGATCGTGTCGAACGCCTGGATGTAGAACGAGATCCCGGTGACGTCATCGGCGATCGCGGTGGTTCCCAGCGTGCCGCCCACCCCGAGCGGCAGAAGCGCGTAGACCACCACCGAGAAGGCGGCCGAGGCCCTCAGGGCCCGCGGGGTGTCGGTCGCGGTGTCCTCGTACTCGGGCGCGAACGCGGCCACGCTCTCGAACCCGTATGCCGACCACCCCATGAAGTAGAGCCAGACGAGCGCCAGCCCGAGGCCGCCGCCGGCCCCGATCTCCCATTGCATGTTGTCGCTCGACCAGTCCCCGGTGAGGTAGGGCAGGAACATGAGCACGAACGCCGGGATCAGCAGCAGTGCCCCGGTGATGTATCCGAACCAGACCGCGGGTCGCACCCCGAAGACGTTGAACGCCCAGACGAGCGCGATCGCGATCATCCCGAGCAGGATCGCGAGGTTGATGTCGAAGCCGGCTCCGGCCTCGGCCCAGGTCGAGTCGGGGAACCACTCGGCCTGGATCAGCGTCCCGACGACGAGCCCGTTGATCGCCAGCACGCTCGACCAGGCGAACCAGTAGCCGAAGGTGGCGATCGGCCCGACGAAGGTGAAGTACTTGCGCCACGCCTCGTGCGCGAACAGCGAGATGCCGCCCGACTTGTTCGGGAACATCGTCGCCAGTTCGGCGTAGATGTTGTTCTGCAGCGCCCCGATGCAGACGGATACCGTCCAGAGGACGAACGCTCCCGTGGTACCGAGCGCGCCGATCGAGAAACCGAGCGCGGCGATCAGGAACCCGGGGTTGGCGAGCGCGACGACGAAGCCGTCCCACCAGGTCATCGCCTTGAGTAGCTGGCGCTCCTCGACCTCGGCGTGTGCCATCGGCGGTCTCCTTTTCCTCGTCGGACGCCCCCAACACGCGCCCCCGCACCGGAAGCGCGGCCCTTCTGGCCGAAAAGTATCTATTTGTCCAACTCGATTCAAGACCGGTATTGCGGCTTGCGATTCGTCCGGGATCGCGGGATCCTCGTAGTCATGGGCATCCTCGTCCGCGATCGCAACGACGACCATCGAGGGCGCCCGCGGCGCCGGTGGCGCAGCCCGCCCGGTCGTGCTCGGGACGCTCGCGTGCCGGATCGACCCCGCCGCCGAGCGGGTGGCGATCTCGGCGGCCCTCGAGGCCGGCTCGCCGCTGCTCGTGACCAACGTCGTCTGGCTGCCGAACTACCCGACCACGCTGATGCTCGCCGGCCCCGACGCCGCAACCCTGCCGCACGAGGAGGACCTCGAGGCGGTGCGCGCGACCGCCGAGCGCTCCGCCGCACTCGGGATCCGCACCGAGCATCTGCGGGTCAGCAGCAAGCGCCCGGTCAAGGCGTTGCTCGAGGTCGTCCGCGAGCACGGGGCCGGCCTGCTCGTGTTCGGCCCCGACCCCGCGCTGATCGCCCGCCGGCGATTCCGCCGCGCGATCCGACAGATCCGGCGCGACGCCGAGTGCCTGGTCTGGATCGCCCCCGAAGCCTGAGGCCGGGCCGCGGCGTCGTTGTATCGTGCCTGGACAGATTTGTACAGCGCCCCGACGGCGGGGAAGGAGAGACGATGTCCGAGAAGCTGTGGGGTGGGGAGCCGTTCTGGGGCCTGGGGTATGAGTGGGATCCGGACTGGGTCCTCACCGACCGCCAGAAGGAGCTGCGCGCCGAGCTGATCGAGCTCTGCGAGCGCGAGCTGCGGGCGAACGCGAAGCGCTCCGACGACGAGCTGCAGCTACCCGCGCCGCAACTTCGAGCTGCTGGCCGAGAACGGCTTCCTCAGCCTCACCGTGCCGGAGGAGTACGGCGGCAAGGGCGAGAACCACGTCGCGTTCTCGATGGTCTGCGAGACGCTCGCGCGCTACGGCTGCGCGTCGACGGCGATGTGTTACGTGATGCACATCGGCGCGGTCTCGACGATCATGCTGCGCCCGACCCCCGAGCTGGTCGACAAGTACATCCGCACGCTCGACAGCGACTGCCGGATCGGGACGCTCTCGTACTCCGACCCCGCAGACCGGCTCGCACTTCTGGTACCCGTTCTCCTCGAGCGCCGAGCGGACCAACGGCGGCTTCAAGGTCAACAAGAAGTCGTCGTGGACGACGTCGGGCGGGTTCGCCGACTTCTACGTCGTGCAGACCACGAGCCCCGACTTCTCCGGCTACGACGACCTCTCCGTCTTCGTGATCGACGGCGACGACGTGCAGGCGCAGCCCTCGCTCTGGGACGCGCTCGGCCTGCGCGGCAACCAGTCGGGGCCGATCCAGGTCGAGGACGTCGAGGTCCCGGCGGACCAGATCGTCGGCCCGGTCGGCGACGGCGCCGCCTCCAACGACGAGGCCGTCGACCCGTGGTTCCTGGTCGGCTCGTCGTCCGTCTGGAACGGGATCGCGCTCGGCACGATCGACATCGCCAAGCGCCACACGACCCGCAAGCGCCACGTCGACGTCGGCATGCGCGTCGCCGACTACCCGACGATCCAGGACTACGTCGGCGAGGCGGTGATGGACACCAACGCCTGCCGCGTGTTCGTGCTCTCGGTCGCCGAGGCGATGGACCGGGCGACCGACAACAACACCAGCGTGCTCGAGCCCGGCGAGACCGCCCGCGCCGACTACCTGCACTGGGCGTGGCAGATCAAGTTCGAGGCGGCCAAGAACGTCGCCCACGTCGTCGACAAGATGCTGCACGCCTGCGGCGGCTCCGGGCTACAAGCGCGACATGGAGCTCGAGCGCTACGTCCGCGACGCCAAGGCCGGCTGGGTGATGGGCCCGACGAACGAGGTCCTGCGCCAGTTCGTCGGCAAGGCGGTGCTGCACGGCTTCGACGCGCTCGACTACTGGAACCAGACCTACAACCGGCGGGTGGTCGAGAACGAGGTCAAGAAGCTCGACCCGGACGGCAAGCGCGAGCTCGCCGAGCAGCTCGTCCAGCAGGCGGACGAGGCCGAGGGAAGACCGAGGCCGCGAAGGCCTGACCGTGGCCGTCGCCGCGCGACCGACGCTGCTGACCCCCGGCCTGCGCCCGGTCGACCGCTCGCTCGAGACGCACTGGGTCCGGCCGGGCGCGGCGACCGCCGTGCGGCTGCGCCCCGACGACCGGCTCACCGTCGTCAACAGCGACGGCGGCCAGGTCGCCGAGCTGACCGTGCTCGACGCCGAGGGCGGCGAGGACGCGGCGGCGATCGGCGCCCGCGCCGACGGCGAGGCGACGGTGCTTCGCGGGCTGGCGCGCAACGGCGGCGCCGACGGCTTCCTCGGGGCGCTGCACGCCGAGGGTCTGTGCCGGACGACGCGCGGGCCCTGCGCCTGTTCGACCAGGGCACGCCGCGCGGCGCCGACGGAGAGCTTCGTCGCCGAGCGCGAGGCGACCGCGATCGTCGCCGCCCCCGGCGGCCGCGTGGTCGAGGGCGACTGGCCGGCGTCCCCGCTGCTGGTCGAGATCCGGCGCGCGACGCCGCGGACGTTCGAGGAGGTCGAGCTGCCGCCGCCGCTGGCCGAGCCGCGGCTCGACTTCCGGGTCGACCTGCGCCAGCGCCGCCGCCTACGAGGTCAAGGCGGGCGAGTACATCCAGATCATCGACGTCCAGGGCAAGCAGTGCTCGGACTTCCTCGCCTTCAACCGCGCAAGCTCGAGCGCGGGATCGAGCGCGGGCTCGACGCCACCACGACGCGCTCGCTGATGGGCTCGGCCTACCCGAGCCCGGCCTCTATCGCAAGAGCTTCGACGTCGACAGGACCCGCTGGTCGAGGTCGTCCAGGACACGGTCGGCCGCCACGACAACTTCGGGCTCGCCTGCATCCCGCGAAGTACTACGAGGACCTCGGCTACCCGGGCCACATCAACTGCTCCGACAACTTCAACGGCGAGCTGATGCCCCGCGGCGTCGAGCCCCGCGCCGGGCTGGAACGCGCTCAACCTCTTCTACAACACGACCTTCGACGCCGACAACGCCCTGATCGCCGACGAGCCGTGGTCGCGCCCCGGCGACTACGTGCTGCTGCGGGCGGCGAACGACCTGCTCTGCGCCTCGTCCGCCTGCCCCGACGACATCGACCCCGCCAACGGCTGGGAGATCACCGACATCCACGTCCGCGTCTACCGACCCGAGAACCGATTCTCGCTGGCGATCGCCCACCGCGTGACCCCGGAGGCCGACCCCGTCATGACCAAGGAGACCGCCTTCCATCCCCGCACCTCCGCGCTGACCCGCGACCTGGTCGAGTACCGCGGCTACTGGCTGCCGGACTGCTTCGAGGGCGAAGGCACGATCGCCGAGTACTGGGCCTGCCGCGAGGAGGCGGTGGTCATGGACCTCTCGCCGCTGCGCAAGTTCGAGGTCCTCGGGCCCGACGCCGAGATGCTGATCCAGCGCGCGATCACCCGCGACGCGCGCAAGCTCTCGGTCGGCCAGGTCACCTACACGGCGGTCTGCAACGAGACCGGCGGCATGCTCGACGACGCCACCGTCTACCGGCTCGCCGACGACAACTTCCGCTTCGTCGCCGGCGATGAGTACACCGGCGTCCACCTGACCAAGCTCGCCGAGGCCGACTCGATGCGGGTCTGGGTGAAGCCCTCGACCGACCAGCTCCACAACCTCGCGGTCCAGGGCCCCCGCAGCCGCGAGATCCTGAAGCAGATCGTCTGGACCCCGCCGACCCAGCCGGCGCTCGAGGACCTGAGCTGGTTCCGCCTCCTGATCGGCCGGATCGGCGACTACGACGGGATCCCGATCGTCGTCTCCCGCACCGGCTACACCGGCGAGCTCGGCTACGAGGTCTGGTGCCATCCCGACGACGGCCCCGCCGTCTGGGACGCGATCTGGGAGGCCGGATCCGGCCACGGGCTGAAGCCGCTCGGCCTCTCGGCGCTCGACATGCTGCGGATCGAGTCGGCGCTGATCTTCGCCGGCTACGAGTTCGACGACCAGGTCGACCCGTTCGAGGCCGGCATCGGCTTCGCCGTCTCGCTCGACGAGGACGGCGACGACTTCGTCGGCAAGGAGGCGCTGATCGAGCGCAAGGAGCACCCGCAGCGCGAGCTCGTCGGCCTCGAGCTCGAGGGCAACGAGGTCGCCGGCCACGGCGACTGCGTGCACGTCGGCCGCTCGCAGGTCGGCGTGATCACCAGCGGCACCCGGAGCCCCGTCCTGCGCAAGAACATCGCGCTGTGCCGGATGGCGGTCCAGTACGCCGAGCCGGGGACCGAGGTCGAGGTCGGCAAGCTCGACGGCCACCAGAAGCGGATCCCGGCGACCGTGGTCCGGATTCCCTTCTACGACCCGGAGAAGAAGCGGCCGCGGTCCTGAGCTGGGCCGTCAGGCCTCGGCGTCCAGGCGGCCGTACTGGCCGCCGTGGAAGACCAGCGGGCGGGCGTCGGGGGCGCGGCGCGCGTACTCGACCTGGCCGAGAAACAGCGAGTGGTCGCCACCCCAGTAGGAGCGGACCACACGGGAGACGAACTGCGCGGCCGACCCCTCCACCACCGGTGCCTCGTGCACGATCACGAAGCGCGGCTCGGGAGCGTCGTCGCCCGCGCGCCCGGCGAACCGATCGGAGAGCGCGCTCTGGTCGGCCGCGAGGACGCTGACGCCGAACCGGCACCGCTCGTGCAGCAGCGAGCACATCTTCGTCCGGCGGTCGACCGAGATCAGCACGAGCGGCGGCTCGAGCGAGACCGACATGAACGCGTTCGCGGTCATTCCGTGGATCTGCTCGGTGGCGTGGGTGGTGATCACGGTGACTCCCGTCGCGAACATGCCGAGGGTCTGGCGCAGGGCGGTGGCCGGATCGTCGCCCTCGACGTCGGGGAGCTCGCGCGGCGGCGGCGCCTCCGGCGCCTCGCCGATCCCCTCGGGCCCGGCCCCGACCCAGGCCCCGGCCTCGGCGATCGTGAGGTCGAACTCCGGCGGCGTCGTCGACGACTCGGCCATGCGCCCATTATCCAACCATCGCGCCCCGGGGGCGACGCCCGCGGTCTGCATCCAGGTGGAATCACTCATCTAGGCTCGCATCACGATGGCAAGGACCTCGCTCGTCGACGAGACCGAGAACGCGCTGCGCGAGCGCCTGGCGCCCGGCCGCGCCCGTCCCGGCGACCGGCTGCCGCCCGAGAAGGAGTTGGCGGCGGCGCTCGGGGTCTCGCGCGGCACCCTGCGGCTCGCGCTCGAGCGGCTGGAGGCCAACGGCGAGATCCTGCGTCGGCAGGGCAGCGGCACGTTCGTCGGCCGGGTGGCGACGAGCGCGGCGTTCAGCGAGGGACTCGAGGTGCTCGAGTCGTACGCCTCGCTCGCGCGGCGCCAGGGCCGGAAGCTCAGCGCCCGAAACCTGCAGATCGAGCAGGCGCGGGTGCCCGGCTACGTCGCCGAGGTGCTCGAGATCCGGCGCGGCACGCGCGCGCCCCTGATCCAGCGCACGCTGCTCGCCGACGGGACCGTCGCGGCCCAGATGCGCGACATCGTCCACCCCGACGTCGACGCTGCCGCCCGCTCCACGAGCTCCGCGCGGCGGTCGCCGAGGGTGAGATGGTGCTCGACGTGCTCGTCGGGCGGGGCGTCCCGATCGCCTTCGCCCGTACCAGCGTTCGGCCTCGGCTGGTGGAGCCGCAGAGCCGCCTGGGCTCGGCCCTCGGAGTCACGCGCGTCGCGGCGGCGCTCGAGATGATCGAGGTGATGCACCTCGCCGCCGGGGAGGCCGTCCAGTACTCGGTCGACGTCTTCGTGCCCGGCTCGGTCGACCTGCACGTGATCCGGGGCCTCGAGTCCCCCGGCTGGCGGGCGTGAGCGCGCGCGCCTGGGCGGCGTTCGCGGCCGTCTCGGTCCTCTGGGGGATCCCGTACCTGTTCATCAAGATCGCCGTCGACGACGGCGTCTCCCCCGCCTTCCTCGCCTGGGTGCGGGTGGTGCTCGGCGCCGGGGTGCTGCTCGCGCTCGCCTGGCGCCTCGGCCTGCTCGCCTCGCTCCGCGGCCGGTGGCGCTGGCTCGCGGTCTTCGCCGTGGTCGAGATCGCGATCCCGTTCCCCCTGATCGCGGCCGGCGAGCAGCACGTCGCCTCCTCGCTCGCCGCGATCCTGATCGCGGCGGCGCCGCTGTTCGTCGCCCTGCTCGCCCTGCGCTTCGACGCCTCCGAGCGGGTCACCGGCTCGCGGCTCGTCGGGCCTGCTGGTCGGCCTCGCGGGCGTCGTCGCGCTGGTCGGGATCGACGTCGCCGGCCGCGGCGACGAGCTCCTCGGTGCTGCCGCGATCCTGGTCGCGGCGCTCTGCTACGCGATCGGCCCGATGGTGCTCAAGCGCCACCTCGCCGACCTCGACCCGCGGGCGTCGATGGGCGCCGCGCTCGCGGTCGCCGCGCTCGTCTTGACTCCGGCGGCGGCGCTCGACCCGCCGGAGGTCGCGCCGCCGGCGGAGGCCATCGTCTCCCTGGTCGTCCTCGGCCTGCTCTGCACCGCGGCGGCGTTCGCCATCTACGCGGCGCTCGTCGCCGACGTCGGCGCCGGGGCGCGCCCTGGTGATCACCTACATCGCCCCCGTGGTCGCGGTCGTCTGCGGCATCGCGGTGCTCGACGAGCGCCCGGGAGCGGGCGCGATCGTCGGCCTGGCGCTGATCCTGCTCGGGTCGTGGCTGGCGACCCGGGGCGGCCCGGTGGCCCAGGCGACGCCCGGCTACCGCGGCTTCGGGAGGTCGGTGATGTTGAGTCGAGCGGCTGGCGAGCGGCGCTACCGTCACAGCGATGACGCCCGACGAATCGAAGGGCAAGGGACCGACCCAGGGCCGCGCCGCGCGGACGGCGATGCTCGGGCGGGTGGCCGCCGGCGGCGCCGCGCGCTGGGCGGGCGACCGGCTCGACTCGCGCGGCACCGAGGAGGAGCGCCAGCGCCGGCGCGGCGACCGGGTGGTGGCGACGATCGACTCACTGGTCGACCAGCTCTCGGTCATGCGAGGTGCGGCGATGAAGGCCGGACAGGTCCTGTCGACGGTCGAGTTCCCCGGCCTCGACCCCGACCAGGCCGAGTACCTGCAGCAGCGGCTCGCGTCGCTTCGCGACAACGTCCCGGCCGTCTCGTGGAAACAGATGCGCGAGGTGCTCGAGCGCGAGTGGGGCGAGCCGCCCGAGAACGTGCTCGCCGAGATCGATCCCGAGCCGGCCGCCGCCGCGAGCATCGGCCAGGTCCACCGCGCGCGCTCGCACGAGGGCGAGGAGCTCGCCGTCAAGGTCCAGTACCCCGGGATCGCCGAGGCCGTCGAGTCCGACATGCGCAACCTGCGCCTGCTCACGCCGGTCTTCCGGCGGCTGATGCCGGGGCTCGACATCAAGGACCTGCTCGCCGAGCTCGCCCAGCGCGTGACCGAGGAGTGCGACTACGAGCTCGAGGCCGCCAACCACCGGCGCATCGCCCGCTTCTGGCGCGGGCACCCGTTCATCTCGGTCCCGCGGGTGAAGACCGCGCTCAGCCGCCGGCGGGTGCTGGTCACCGAGTGGGTCGACGGGATCGGGTTCGAGCGGGTCGCCGCGGAGCCCGACCCGGTCCGCGATCGGTTCGCCGAGATCGTCTTCCGCTTCTTCTACGGCAACGCGGCCGAGCTCGACCTCGCGCTCGGCGACCCGCACCCGGGCAACTACCTGCTCCGCGATGACGGCCTGGTCGCATTTTTCGACTTCGGGATGGTCCGCGACCTGCCGCGCGAGTACCTGCGCCGCGAGGGCCGCGTGTTCGCCGCGATCAGGTCGTCCGACGCCCAGGATCTGCTCGAGGCGCTACGGGAGCTCGGCTACCTCCCCGGGCTCTCGGTGGAGTGGGACTCAGCGGTGATCCTCCAGGGCATGCGCGACGCGGGCTGGTGGTTCCTCGGCGACCAGCCGCGCCGGCTCGCGCCCGAGGACCTGTGGCGCGGGAGCGAGTCGTTTCGCGACGGGAGCGCGAGCGGGGCCTACGAGCAGATGCGCCACATGACCCTGCCGCCGGAGGCGCTGCTGCTGCGGCGGATGGAGGGCCTGCTGTTCCAGATCGCCTCCACCGTCCGGGCCGAGAACGACTGGGGCGCGCTGCTGCAGGAGCTGATCGAGGGCGAGGAGCCCGTCGGCGAGCTCGGCGTCGCCCACGCCGAGTGGCTCGCGTCCCGGGGCCGCTAGTCGCGCGCTACGTCGATCCGGACCCGGTCTGAGGCCAGGCCGGGCCGGGTGAGCTTTGCGAAGCGGGCGCCGGGGCGCTCGAAGCGCGCGCAGATCCGCGCCTTGCCGCGCTTGCCGGTCTCGTCGGTCTCGCCGCCGAACCGGACCTCGACGTCGCCGACCGCACCCGCGGGGTCGTCCCCGAGCAGCTTGCGGGCCTTGAAGGTGATGCAGGAGCGCTTTCCGGCGGTGAGCTCGTCGTCGCCGGCCGAGGCGTCGATCGAGCCGGTCTGGACCTTCGGCGCGTCCTGGAGCTCGTAGGCGCCGATGTCCGCGCCGTCGCCGCCGTCGGGCTTCGGGATCGAGGCGAAGCGCACCGGTCGCTTCTTGCCCCGCTGGTCGGTGTCGCTGCCGGCGTCGACACCCTGATCGAGCGCCGGGGACGTCGGGCTGATCGCCATCGTCTGCGTCGGGCCGCCGTTGTCGGCGAGATCGTCGAGCTTCGGGTCGATGTCGCTCTGGTCGCCGACGGCCTTCAGCGCGCAATCCTTGCCGTCCTCGAGGTTGTAGCCCTTGGAGCTGTAAGGCGTTCCCAGGCCGCTCGGGCGCCCGCAGTTCTCCGACTTGCCGCCGTTGAGGTCCTTCGGGTCGGCGAGCAGCGTGCTCTTCAGCGCAACCGGGCCGCTGGCGTCGACGTTGCCGCCGCGGCGCGCCGCGTTGCGTGCGAGCGTGCTGCCGACGATGGCCCCCGGCTCCGCCGTAGTGGCCCGGGTGTCGACGGCGCCGCCGAAGCTGTCGCCCGTGATGCGCTGGTCGACGCCCGGGCGGGCGCTGTTGCCGACCAGCGTCGAGTCCTCGATCCGGAAGGCGGCGGTATCGACGTTCTCGAGCGCGCCCCCGATCCCGAGGCCCGGGCCGACGCTGCTGGCACTCGACCCGCCGCCCGCGGCGGCGTTGCCGACAAAGGTGGAGTTGCGAACCGTGAGCGACCCGCTGCCGGCGTTGTGGATCGCGCCGCCGACGCCCGAGCCGCCGTTCAGGCCCAGGCTCCCTCCACGGGCTTGGTTCTGACCCAGCGTCGAGTTGGTGATCACGAGGGCGCCGGTGTTCTCGATCGCGCCGCCCGCCGCGTCTCCGCCGGAGACGTTGCCGCCCCCGTTGGCGCCCGCCGCGACGTTGGCGAGCAGCTGGGAACGGTCGATCGTGAGGGTGCCGGAGTTGACGATCGCGCCACCGGAGGCCGGCGGCACCGGGGCTGCCCGGGGCCGCCCGGTTTCGAGTCAGCGTGCTGTCCGCGATCGTCATCGTGCCGGTGTTCGAGATCGCGCCGCCCGACGTACCGGCCGTGCTGTCCTCGATTTGGATCGCGCCGAGCGACATCGTGCCCTCGTTCTGAATCAGGCCGCCCGACGACCCCGGCTTCGCTCCCGTCCCCTTGCCGTCCAGCTCGAGGCCGGTGATCGTCACCGTCGACGACGAGCCGGCGTGCAGCATCGGACCCCCGAACGAAAGAACCTTCATCGCCCCGACACCAGGCCCGTCGATCCGCAGCTCGCCGGTGACCTCGAGCGGGCCGTAGTGGAGGGGGTCGACGATCACGGTCGCGCCCCGCAGCGCCGGGGCGAACGCCGATCGTGTCGGGGCCGGGATGGGCCTCGGCACCGGCGACGGCCTCGCGCAGGGAGCCGGAGCCCTCCTGGGTCGCGGTGACCGTGAAGGTGTCGGCGCCTGCGAATGCGGGGAGGGCCAGCGCGAGCGATGCGGCGATCGCCGTCAACGCCGGAAGCCTGCGAGTCAATAGAGCACCACTATCCCCCTCGGCCGATGACGCCCCGGCCTTTAGCGGCGAGATCGGGCGCCTCAGCCCCTCCCCTCCCCCTCCCAGTGCCCGAGGGCGGCCGCCGCTCCGGCCTGCGCATCGGCCAGCGCCGCCCGCGCATTCGCGGCCGCCGCGCGGCTGTAGCGGGGGGTGGGCATCGAGGCCGAGATCGCCGCGACCGGCCTCCCGTCGACGTCGCGGATCGGGACCCCGATGCAGCGCAGGCCGATCGCGAACTCCTCGTTGTCGACGGCGTAGCCGCGGTCGCGGGTCCGGTCGAGCTCGGCGAGCAGCTTCGGGACCGAGGCGATCGTGTGATCGGTCTGCCGGGCCAAGCTGGGCCCCTTTGAGCCGCCTCGCGGCCTCGGCGGGGTCGAGCTCGGCGAGCAGCGCTTTGCCGATCGCGCTCGTGTGGGCGGGCAGGCGGACACCGGCGCGCGAGGTCAGCTTCACGGGATGCGGCGACTCCGAGAGCGCGAGGTACACGGCCGACACCCCGTCGAGGGTTGCCAGCTGGACGGTCTCGCCGGTCCGCCGGACGGCCTCGTCCATCAGCGGCCGCAGCAGTGTCCGCAGGTCCTCGACCCGCGGGACGGCCTGCCCGAGCTCCCAGACGTGGCTGCCGAGCGCGTAGCGGCGATCTGCGTCGAGCGCGACGTACCCGCGGCGCTCCATCGTCCGCAGCAGCGAGTGGGCGGAGCTCTTGGGCAGGGCCAGCGCCTCGGCGATCTCGGAGAACGGGAGGGCCCCGCGCTCGGCGACCAGATCCAGCACCGCCATCACCCGGTCGGCCGACTTGACCACGCCGCCGTTCAGGCTTCCTCGCCTTCCGCGCGCATGGCGTCGACGATCCCGAGGTTGGCTTTGAACGCCATGTAGCCGCTGTCGATCGGGATCACGGCGCCGGTCATCGCCGCCGCCTCGTCGCTCGCCAAGAACACAACCAGCGGGGCGATCTCCTCCGGGGTCGGCACGGGCAGTAGGTGCAGCGCGTCGACCGCGCGCGCCGACTCCTCGTTGGCGAGCCACGCTGCTTGCGGCTCGGTGGAGACAAAGCTGGGGGCGATGGCGTTCACCCGTACCCCGTCGGGAGCAATGCCCGCGGCGAAGGACCGGGTCAGCGCGACCACGCCGCCCTTGGCGGCGGTGTAGGCGTCGAGCCCGGCGCAGCCGATCAGCGCGTCGGTCGTCGCCGTGAGGATGATCGAGCCGGACCGCTGCTCGATCATTCGGCGCCCGGCGTGCTTGGCGCAGTTGAAGGTGCCGGTGAGAACCAGGTCCAGCATCCGCCGCCAGACCTCGTCGTCCAGCTCGGTCAGCCGGCCGTCCTCGTTGTTGATGAACGGCACGTCGACGGCGCAATGGAACAGGACATCCAGCGCGCCCCAGCGCTCGACAGTTCGCGTCGTGAGCGCCTCGACGGCGCCGGCATCGGTGACGTCGACGACCTCGGCGACCGCCTCGCCACCCGTTTCGGAGATCGAGGCCGCCACCCGCGCGCCGCGCTCGGGGTCGAGCTCGGCGATCACCACCCGGGCGCCCTCGGCGGCCATCGCCGTCGCCCCGGCGCGCCCGATCCCCGACCCGCCGCCGGTGACCACCGCGACCTTGCCCTCAAGCCTGTGCGCCATCGCTACTCCTCTCGCCCTCGTCCAAGATGCGCCGGGCGTTGTCCGCGTAGACCGCGCGCAGCGTCTCGTCGGCGAGCCCGAGCGCCGAGATCGTCCAGCGCCCCGCCGGCGGCGGGACCTCGTCGCCCGCGTACTCATACGCCTCGTCGGACGACTCGAGGAACCGGAAGATCCGCTCGTGTCCACCGTCGGTCGGCGGCACGAGGTCCGAGCCGAAGAGGACGCGGTCGCGATGGCGGTCGATGAACCGCCGCGCCGCCCGCGGCTGGCGCCCGAGGTCGGAGATCCGGGCCGAGATGTCGACGCAGAGGTTCGGCAGACGGTCCAGCAACGACCCGAGCCAGGCGAGGTCCTCGGCGTTGCCCGCCAGGTGGGCGCCGACGAACGTCGTTCGCGGGTGGGCCGCGACCAGCGCCTCGAACGACTCCATCAGGCGCTGGTGCGAGGGGAACCCGGGACCGGCGAACGACCATTCGGGGTGGGCCAGCAGCTCCTCGAGTCGCTCGTTGTGGCGGTCGACCGGATCGAAGAACGCGGGTGGATCGGCCGTGTGGATGAGCACCGGCAGCCCCAGCTCGCCGGCCGCCGCGAACACGGGCGCGGCGCGCTCGTCGTCGGGGAGCAGCAGGTCGCCCGCGGCATCGCGGAAGCCGAGTCCGAGCGTCTTCCAGACCTTCAGCCCACGCGCCCCGGCGGCGGCAGACCGGCGCAGCGACTCGGCCAGCTCGTCGCCGAACCCGTCGCCGGCGGCCGCGCGGGTCCAGTCGAGCTGGCAGAAGGTGACGAAGCGGCCCGGGTGAGCGCGGTCGAGGCGGTCGAGGTTCGCCTCGAGCTCCGTGTCCCAGCCGCCGTCGAGGTTGATCGAGGTCTCGATCGAGTGGCGGTCACAGAGCTCGAGGTAGGCCTCGGCGTCGACCGCCCAGCGGGCGTGGCGGCGGCCGGCCAGATCGCTCGCCATCCAGTCGGCTTTGGGGTCCAGCCAGCGCCCGAGGTGGGTGTGGAAGTCGATCACCGCAAAGCGCGGCCGCTGGACCCGGGTGCGCTCAAGCCGGAGCTTGCTCACCGGCGCGTACTCGGTGAGCGCCAACCGGGCGATGTCACTGTTATCGTCGGTTCGCACCTACAGACCGTAGTTCTTATACATGAACTCACCGGACACCGCAGGAACCACCGTCGTCGTCGGAGCGGCTCAGGGGATCGGCGAGGGGATCGCCCGCCGGCTCGCCAGCGAGCCCTGGACCGAGCGGCTGGTGCTTGCCGACATCAGGTTCGAGGGCGTTCAGGCGCTGGCCGCCGAGCTCGGCGCCGAGCCCTACGAGGTCGACATCACCGACGGAGCGCAGGTCGACGGGCTGGCCGAGGCGACCTCCGAGGCCGAGCGCGTGGCGATCGCCGCCGGCATCTTCGCCCCGGCATCCGCTCTGGACGTGGAGCGCGACGAGTTCGCGCAGATCTTCAGCGTGAACGCCCTCGGGGTCTTCTTCGTCGCCCAGGCCTACGCGCGGCTGATGGCCGAACGCGGCCGGGGCGCGATCGTTGGGGTGGCCTCGATCGCGGCGCGCATGCCGCGCATGCGCCAGGCCTCCTACTGCGCCTCGAAGGCCGGCATGCGCCAGGCACTGCGGGTGCTCGGGATGGAGGTGGGTCCCCTCGGCGTCCGCGTCAACACCGTCTCCCCCGGCGCGACCGACACGCCCATGATGCGGACGCTCGCCGCCGATCACAGCTCGGTCGACGACCTCGCCAAGGGATCCATCGACGCGATGCGACCGCGCATCCCGCACGGACGCGTCGCGCGGCCCGCGGACGTCGCCGCCGTGGTCAGCTTCCTGCTCGGCCCGGGAAGCGAGCACGTGATGCTGGAAGATGTCCTCGTGGACGGCGGCGAACTGCTCGGAATGTGAACCGATGAAGCGCGCGGTCCAGGGCACGACGCCGGCGGGCGCCTACTCGCCCGGGGTGATCGCCGAGGGCAGGTTCCTCTACGTCTCCGGGCAGGGGCCGCTCCGCGACGGTGCGGTCGTCACGGGGACGATCGAGGAGGAGACGCGGCTGGTGATGGAGAACCTCGGCGCCATCCTCGCCGCGGCCGGCGCGACCTACGCGGACGTCGTGCGCTGCGGTGTCTTCCTGGCCGACCTCGACGACTTCGCGGCGATGAACTCCGTGTATGCGAGCTTCTTCGACGAGCCGCTCCCGGCGCGGACGACGGTCGGGGCTCACCTACCGGGAATCAAGGTCGAGATCGACTGCGTCGCGGTCCTGGACCGGACGGCGTGATCGTCGGGCGAGCGGTCGCCGAGCTCGAGACCCCGGCGCTGGTCGTCGACCTCGACCGGCTCGATCGCAACCTGACCCGGGCCGCCGAGTACACGAGCGCTCACGGGCTGGAGTTCTATCCCCACGCGAAGACCCACAAGACGCGCGAGATCGGGGCGTTGCAACTCGAGCATGGTGCCGCCGGCCTGACGACGGCGAAGTCGCGCGAGGCCGAGATCTTCGCGGCGGCGCTCGGCGCGCCGCTCGTGCTGCATTACCCGGTGGTCGGGGCCGAGAAGGTTGCCCGGCTGGCCGAGGTAGCCGGCGCGGTGCCGCTGACGATCGCGCTCGACTCGGCCGCGGCGGCGGAGCCGATCGCTGCGGCCATGCGGTCGCGCGGGACCGAGGCCCAGGCCCTGATCGAGGTCGACGTCGGCCTGCGGCGCACCGGGCTCGATCCCGAGGGCGCGGTCGAGGTCGGGCGGCGGATCGAAGCGCTCGGCGGCGGTCTGCGCGTCGCCGGGCTCTCGTGCTATCCGGGCCATCTGCGTTACGACGAGGAACGCATCGCGGCGGGGATGCTCGAGGTCGGCGCGGCCCTCGGGCGGGCGCGCGACCTGTTCGCGGAGGCCGGCCTCGACAGCGCGCGGATCTCGGGCGGCTCGACCGCGACGCTGTTTCGCTCCCACGAGACACCGATGACGGAGGTTCGCCCGGGGAACTACGCGTTTCTCGACCGCATGGAGGGCCGGGGGGAGTTCGCTCTCGACGACTGCGCCCTACGGGTCCACGCCACCGTGGTCTCGACCGCGGTCCCTGGGCGGTTCATCGTGGACGCCGGCTCGAAGACGCTGAGCGAGGCCGGGCCGCCCCCCGGGGCGAGCGGGCACGCCGAGGTCGTCGGTCGCGCCGGCCTCGGAATCGAGGCGCTCAGCGAGGAGCACGGGCACGGCAGCGTGGCGGCGGGCGCGGAGGCGCCCGCGGTCGGCGAGCGCCTCGAGCTGATCCCAAACCATGCCTGCACCTGCGTCAACCTCCACGACGTCCTCTACGCGGCGCGGGCCGGGATCGTCGAAGCCGAGTTGCCGGTGATCGCGCGGGGCGCCGTCCGGTAGCGCGAGAGTCAGCGACGCAACGGCCGGTCCGGATCGGAGCGGACGACGCCGCGCGAGCGCCGAACGGTGGTCGGCGACCCAGCGGTAGGCGCGTTCGGTGGCCCCGGGGAAGGCCTCGAACAGCGCCGCGAGCGGCCGCCCTCCGGGCAGCAGCCGGGCCAGCGGCGCGGCCGCAGCGCCGCCGGAGCGAACCTCGCCGGAGGGGAGGACCAGATGCCACGAGGCGAGTCGCTCGTCCTCGGTCATGCCGGCCAGCAGCCGCTCGCCCCTCGGCGCTCTGGATCGCGACCGGACGCAGGCGGCGGTGCGCGATCCCAGGCGAGGAGCTTGTCGAGGCTCCACTTGCAGAAGCCGCACTCGTCGTCGTAGAGCACCGGCCACGCCTGTGACGGCGAGGCGCTCACGCCGCGGCGTCAGGCGACCGAGGCGGGCTCGGCGGCGGCGTCGCCGGCGCCGTCGGGGACCTCGACGCGCTCGACCCGGATCGGGATCCCGTTGAGGTGCGCCATGCCGGCCAGGCGCTCGAGGTCGGCGGGGTCGGAGGAGGCGAGCTCGTTGACGTTGACCCCGCCCGCCGCGGTTGCGACCCTCCAGCCGCCGGTGTGGCCCCACCCGTGCGGGACGGCGACCGTGCCCGTCTTGACCTCGTCGGTGAGCAGCGCCTCGATCTCGATCGCGCCGTGCGCCGAGCTGATCCTGACGGTGTCGCCTTCGCCGACGCCGAGGGCCTCCGCGTCGTCGGGATGGATGCGGGCGGCGTGCTTGCGCCCGCCGCGCATCAGCATCGGGGAGTTGTGCATCCAGGAGTTGTGCGAGCGCAGCTCGCGCAGGCCGATCAGGCGCAGCGGGTAGTCGGGGTCGTGGCCGTTGCGCGCGGCCAGCAGGGCGGCGTCCTCGACGATCTCGGGTGGATCCAGCCGCACCCGCCGGGTGCGATGACGGATCTGCTTTCGCATCACGTCCGGGGCGAGGTGCTCGGCGAGCACGATCCCGTGCGGATTCCGTCGCAGCTTGGCCAGGCTGAGGCCGCCGCGGCGGAGCCCGAGGAGGTCGCCGCGCGGTCCCGTGCGCAGGAGCAGGTCGACCAGGCGGCGGGGCGAGAGCCTGACCCCGGCCTTGCCGAGCACGCGGGCCGCCCAGACGCTCGACGGCACGACGCCGATCCGCCGCGAGATCTCGTCGATCACCTCCCATTCCTGGCGCGCCTCGCCCCGCGGCTCGACCACCGCGTCCGTCATCTGGACGAAGGGCTTGCTGAACAGGGCCAGGAACGGGAAGCGGGAAGTCCTCGCGCTCGTACATGGTCGTCGCCGGGAGCACGAAGTCGCAGTGGCGGGAGGTGTCGGTGACGTAGAGGTCGATCGCGACCGAGAGCTCGGTCCGCTCGATCGCGGCCTCGAGCTCGGGCCCGTTGGGGACCGAGAGCACCGGGTTGCCGGCGGAGAAGAACATCGCTCGGATCTGGCCGTCGCCCGGCGTGGTGATCTCCTTCGCCATCACCGAGGCCGGCAGCGAGCCGAGCACCTCGGGCAGGTCGCCCACCCGGGAGCGGACCTTGGCGTAGGTCGCGAGCCCGGCGAGGTCGGCGATCCGGCTGAAGTCGATCGGGGGGTCGCCGAACATCGCCCCGCCCTCGCGGTCGAGGTTGCCGGTGACCAGGTTGAGCGCGTCGAGCAGGAACGCGACCAGGGTGCCGTTGCGACCCAGGCACGACCCGGTGCGCCCGTAGACGGCGGCGCGCTCGGCGGTCGCGAGGTCCTGGGCCAGAGCGCGGACCTGGCGGGCCGACACCCCGCTGCGGCCCTCGGTCGCCTCGGGCGGGTACTCGGCGACGAGCCGGCGCAGCGCCATGGCGCCGGTCGACTGGCGCTCGATCGCGTCGCGGTCCTCGAGCCCCTCGGCGAAGATCACCTCGAGCATCGAGAGCAGCATCCAGGCGTCGCCGTCGGGATCGATCGCGACGTGCTCGAACGCGCGCGCGGTCTCCGAGCGCCGCGGGTCGACGACGACCACCCGCCCGCCGCGGGCGGTGATCGCGTGGAGCTGGTCCTTGACCCGCGGGGCGCTGAGCACGCTCCCGTGGGAGACCAGCGGGTTGGCGCCGACGACGAGCAGGAAGTCGGTTCGGGCGAGATCGGGGATCGGGACGATGAACGGCGAGCCGTAGAGGAAGGAGCTGGCGGCGAAGCGGTTGGAGACGTCCTGGGAGGACGCGGTGTAGGAGTGCGGCGAGCCGAGCCCGTCGAGAAAGCCCTTGACCCAGAGCGGGTGCGAGTAGCGAGAACGCGCCGGGGTTGCCCATGTACCAGCCGACCGAGTTGCCGCCGTGGCGGTCGACGATCCCGCCGAGCCGCTCGCCGATCTCGTCGAGGGCCGCCTCCCAGGAGACGCGCTCGAAGGAGCCGTCCGGTTGCCGGCGCAGCGGGTGCAGGACGCGATCGGGGTCGTTCTGGACCTCCGTCATCGCGATCCCCTTCGGACAGGCGAAACCGGCGGACAGCGGATGGTCGGGGTCGGGCCGGAGCTTGGTCAGCTCGCCGTCCTCGACCGTGGCGACCATGCCGCAGAGCGGTTCGCATACGCGGCAGTAGGTGACCTTCTCGGTGGCGGCCATCGCGCGGTCCGAGGCCGATTCTTGCATCTGGGTCCCACGCGATGGGACACTCGTGCCATGGGCGTGCCGCTGAGCGGTCGGGCGTCGGAGCTCGAGCGGGTGGATGAGACGATCGCCGGCCTGCCCGGAGGGCCCCGGGTGCTCGCGATCGAGGGCGAGGCCGGGATCGGCAAGACGACTCTCTGGCGCGAGGGGACGGCGCGCGCCGCACGCCGCGGCTGGCGCGTCCTGGAATGCCGCCCGGCGGAGGCCGAAACGGCGTTCTCGTTCGCCGGGCTCGGCGACCTGCTCGGCTCCGTCGACGGCCGCGCCATCGACTCGCTTCCCGAGCCACAGCGCCACGCGCTCGAGGTCGCGCTGCTGCGCGAGCGACCCGACGGGTCGGCTCCCGCGCCGCGCGCGATCGGCGCAGCGACCCTCTCCGTGCTGCGGGCACTGTCCGAGGACACGCCGGTCGTGCTGGCCGTCGACGACGTTCAATGGCTCGACGTTCCGACCGCGGAGGCGCTCGAGTTCGCGCTTCGCCGCCTCGATGGCTCGCCCGTCGCACTGCTCGCGACCCTTCGCACGACCGGCGTCCCGCGCCCCAGCCTGCTGGACGTCGTCGAGGTCGCCGGCACGCCGCGGCTGCGCCTCGGGCCACTCGACCGCGACGCGCTGCACGGGATGCTCCGCCAGAGGCTCGGCGACGTGCTCACCCCGACCCTGCTCGGGCGGATCGAGCGGGCATCGCGCGGGAACCCCTTCCGAGCGCTCGAGGTTGCCCGGGCATGGCTCGAAGGCGGGGTGCCCGAGTCGGGCGACGAGTCGCTGCCCGTCCCCGACGACGTCCGCGAGCTGATCAACGTCCGACTGCGCCGGCTTCCGGTCTCCACACGAGAGGAGCTGCTGAAGGCGAGCGCGCTCACCGATCCGGCCCTGCCGCTGATCGACCCGGAGCCGCTCGGTCCGGCTGTCGAGGCCGAGATCGTCTCGATCCGCCCGGACGACCGGGTCGAGTTCTCCCACCCCCTCTTCCGCGACGCCGTCTACTCGGCGGCCTCCGCGGACCGGCGCCGCGATCTCCACCGCGAGCTGGCGGACAGCGTCGGCGACCTCGAGGAACGGGCGCGCCACCTCGCGCTCGCGTCCGACGAGCCGGACGAGCGCATCGCCGCGGTGCTCGAAGAGGCGTCGGAGCTGGCCCACCGGCGCGGTGCGACGATCGCGGCGGCCGAGCTCGCCGAGCGGGCGGCCGAGCTCACCCCGGCCGGCAGCGAGGCCGCGGACGAGCGGCGGCTGAGGGCCGCCGGGCACCTGCTCAGGGGCGGCGATCGCGAGCGCGCCCAGGTTCTGGCGGAGACGGTGATTGCCGGGTCGGGCAGTGCGCTTGGCCCGCGGGCGCTCCTGCTGCTCGCGGAAGCGCAGGGGCTGACGCGGCCGGAGGCGGCGATCGGCTACCTCGACCGGGCGGTCGAGCTGGCCGGCGAGGACGTCGCGCTGGCCACCGAGCTGGAGATCGCGCTCGCGCTCGCGACGGGGGCCGTCACCGACGCGGCGCGGGTCGAGCGCCACGCGGAGCGCGCGGTCGAGCTCGCGGTCCGGTCCGGCGACGACGCGCTCGTCTCCCAGGCGCTCGCCATGCGCGGGCTGATCAAGATCACCTTCGGCCGCGGCCTCGACGAGCCGGAGCTCGAGCGCGCGCTGGAGCTCGAGGACCTCGGGCGCGACGTCCCGTTTCAGGTGCGCCCCTCGCTGAACGCGGCGCAGGCGTACGAGTTCGCAGGCCGCTGGGACATCGCGAGGTCGCTGCTCGAGCCGCTGCGCGAGCTGCTCGTCGCGCGGGGAGCCGAGGGCGACCTGCCCCTGGTCCTGATCCACCTCGCGGTGACCGCCGAGCACCTGGGCGACCTGGCGGCCGCCGAGCGCGATGCCGACGAGGCCCTGCGCGTCGCCACCCTCACCGACCAGGAGCTCTTCCGAGCGTTCGCGTTCACGGTGCGGACCCAGATCAGGGCGATCCGCGGCGACGCGGATGGAGCGCGCGCGGACGCGGCGGCCGCGCTCGAGCTGTCCGAGCGGATCGGGTGGCCCTGGGGGATGGTGCAGACGCTCTGCTGGAAGGGGTTCCTCGAGCTCTCCGAGGGCAACCCGACCGAAGCGGCGGCGACGCTCGCGCCCGCGATCGCCGCGACCGAGGAGGTCGGCATCTACGAGTATCCGATGGCGTGCGGCATCCCGGACGCGGTCGAGGCGCTGGTCGCGGCCGGGGATGCGGAGACCGCCGAGCGGATCACCGCGGCGCTTGCGGACTGGGGCCACCGCTTCGACCGCCCCTGGTGTCTGGCGACCTCCGGCCGCTGCCGCGCGCTGCTGGAGGCCGCCGGCGGCGACCTCGACGCCGCCCAGGCCGCCGCCGAGCGCGCCCTGGTCGAGCACGAGCGCCTGCCGATGCCGTTCGAGCGCGGCCGCACGCTGCTCGTCTACGGCCAGCTGCAGCGCCGGCGCGGCGAGCGACGTGCCGGGCGCGAGACGCTGGAGCGCGCCGCGGCGATCTTCGAAGAGGTCGGGGCGCCGCTCTGGGGCGAGAAGGCCCGGGCGGAGGGGCGGCGGATCGGGGTCCGCCGAGCGCCCACGGACCTGACCGAGAACGAGGAGCAGGTGGCGCGGCTCGCCGCCGGCGGCCTCACCAACCGCGAGATCGCGGCGAAGCTCTTCGTCAGCCCGAGAACCGTGGAGGCGAACCTCTCCCGGGCCTACAAGAAGCTCGACATCCACTCCCGCGCCGAGCTCGGCGCGAAGATGGCACTGCGCGACGCACCGCCGGCCTGAGCGGCCAATTCATGTGGAAACAACCGATGCGGGTGCGCGTCGCCGCACCTAGCGTCGGGGTCGTTGGCGATTTGGGAGGTGCAAGGGATGAGTCGGGTTTGCAGGCGGGGCGCTGTTCGGCGCACGGGCGCGAGCGCGGCGGCGGCCGCGCTCCTGATCGCGGGAATCGGTGCCGAGGCGAGTCAGGCGGATACGACGCCCGTGTACTTCGACTCGGGACGCAACGTCGGTGCGGGCCCGACGCCGTTCTTCGATCTCGGCGGGCTGCACACGAGGCAAGACAACACCGCAGTCGGCCCGTCGATGATGCCCAACCTCGACGGCGGCACGAACAACGTCGCGATCGGAACAGACGCGCTCGAGAGCCAAGAGGACAGCTTCGGCAACGTCGCGGTCGGTTCCGATGCGCTGGAATTGTTCCAGGGCGCCAACTCGACAGCGATCGGCGTCGGCGCGCTGCAGTCGAGTGTGGCCACCGGGCTCGGGCAGGGGATGACCGCGGTCGGGTACCACGCGCTAAGTGCGAACACGACCGGCGTCCACAACCTGGCCGTCGGCCGCTTCGCGCTCAACGCCAACCGCACCGGGTCCGGCAATCTCGCGATCGGCGACGAGGCGTTGAGCACGAATACGAGCGGCATCCAGAACACGGCGATCGGCGACCGCGCACTGTTCACATCCACCGGCGACTACAACCTCGCCATCGGGTTCGAGTCGATGTCCAATAACACCGCCGGACAGGTGAACACCGCGACCGGTGTCAACACGCTGCACTCGAACTCGACCGGTGACGGCAACGCCGCCTTCGGAGTCAACGCGCTCTATTCGAACACCACCGCCGACGAGAACACCGCCCTCGGAACCGAGGCGCTCTACTCGACCACGACCGGGGCGCAGAACGTCGCCGTCGGCCGGTCCGGGCTGCGGGCGAACACCACCGGCTTCCGCAACGTCGCGACCGGTTGGCAGGCGCTGCGCAACAACACCGGCGGCAATGCCAACGTCGCCTCGGGCCAGATCGCCCTGTGGTCGAACACCACCGGCAACAACAACGTCGCCCTCGGCAGCAACGCGGCGTTCGGGAACACCACCGGCGAGCAGAACGTGGCGGTCGGCCATCAGTCGCTGTTCAACAACACCACCGGAGACAACAACCTCGCGCTCGGCGACAACGCGCTGTTCGCCGACCGCACCGGCGGCACCAACGTCGCGGTCGGGTCCGGGGCGCTGCAGAGGGCCAAGGGCAACCGCAACGTGGCCCTCGGCGTCGGCGCCGGCAACAAGCTCGTCGCCGGCTCCAACGACGTCTACATCGCCAACCCGGGGGTTGCCGGGGACGTCGGGACGACCCGGATCGGGACCAACGGCAAGCAGACGCGCGCCTTCATGGCCGGGATCAGCGGCGTCTCGATCGCCGGGCCGACCCAGCCGCGGTGCGCGTCAACGCCGACGGCCAGCTCGGCACCGCGACCTCGAGCTCGCGCGCGCTCAAGCGCGACATCCGCGCGGTCGACGCCCGCGGCTCGGCCGGGGTGCTGGCGCTCGACCCGGTCAGCTACCGCTACCGGGGCCAGCGCTCCGGGCGCCGCCAGTTCGGGCTGATCGCCGAGCAGGTCGCCGAGCGCCTGCCGGCGCTGGCGCAATACGGCGCCGACGGCAAGGCCCAGGGCGTCTACTACGACCAGCTCTCGGTGCTGCTGCTGGCCCAGGTCAAGCGCCAGCAGCGCCAGATCGCTCAGCTGCGCAGGGAGGTTCGGCGGTAGGTCACGGGCCGCATCGAAACCACCACGGGGGTGGTTTGGGTGCGGCTCGGCCCTGGAAGCTACGGTTGCGCGCGGGAGCCCACTCGGAATAGGGTCGGGCACGACGACACGGAGGTGTTGTGGCGGTGCTCGCGGGGCTGCAGCCGTGATGCTCAAGGCAGGAACGGTCGTTGGGAGCTACAGGGTCGACGGGTTGCTCGGCCGTGGCGGCATGGCGGTCGTCTACCGCGCCCGGCATGTCGAGCTCGGGCGGGAGGTGGCGCTGAAGCTGATCGCCGCGGAGCTGGGCTCGGATCCGGAGTTCGCGGCGCGCTTTCGACGGGAAGGTCGGATACAGGCGTCGCTCGAGCACCCCAATGTCGTCACCGTGTACGACGCCGGTGAGTCCGAGCACGGGCTCTTCATCGCGATGCAGCTCGTGGCGGGGTCCACGCTGGCGGAGCTGATCGGTGAGCGGGTGCTCGGTGCGGCCCAAACGCAGATGCTGCTTCGCCAGGCTGCGGACGCCCTCGACGCCGCGCACGCTGCGGGGCTCGTCCACCGCGACGTCAAGCCGCAGAACGTGCTCGTCGGTGACTCAGACGACGCGTATGTCAGCGACTTCGGATTAACACGGGTGGGCGGAGCCGAGGGCGTGACCGCCACGGGCAAGCTCGTGGGGACGATCTCCTATCTCGCCCCGGAGGTCATCTACGGCGGCGAGGCGACCCCGGCGTCAGACCGCTACTCCTTCGCCGCGATGGCCTTCCAATCCCTGACGGGAACCGTGGTCTTTCCACGGCGAACGGAGGCCGCGATCCTCTACGCGCACACCAGCGAGCCACCACCTCGTATCAACCGGCGGCGAGAGGAGCTCCCCGAAGCCCTCGACGAGATCTTCGCGAGAGGGCTGTCCAAGGCTCCGGGCGAACGTCCCGGCACAGCAACGAGCGCTGGTCGACGCGGTGGACGAGGCGCTCGACACGGCCGGCGCCGGCGAGCTCGGCCCGCCGCCTCCCCCGGGGATGGCCGCCATGGACGGGACTACGGCCGAGCCGATTCCCCGTCCTTGCACCGCCGGCCGATCGGATGCCCGCCCGGCGACGCATGGCGCTCTGGCTGGCGGGTGCCGCGCTGCTGGGAGCCGCGGCGGCGGGTGGGTTCGCCGCCGCCGTCGAGGAGGGCGACGGCTCCGCGGCGCCCGGAGCACCCGAGCCGCGTCCGGGAGCCGTGGCGCTCGGCAGCGATCTCGCCGACCCCGGGCGGGCGCTCGATTGCCGCGGGCACCCCCCGCAGCCGGGGTCTCCGAGCTGTGCGACCGTGCAGGCCGACCTGCCGGGCGCGAACCCTGGTTGTGCCCGAGGACGGGGTCATTCGCCGCTGGGCGGTGCGCTCGGCGGCCGGTGAGCTCAGATTGTCGGTAGTGAGGCCGCGCGGGACACCGTTTCAGGTCGCGCGTTCTCGAAACGAGTTCCTCGATGACGACTCGACGCACGTCTTCGAGACCAACCTCGCCGTCGAGCGAGGCGACCTGGTCGGGCTCGTGGTCATTCCGGGGTCCGGGGCCGGCCTGCGCGCCGGCGTCGACGGCGCCGTCGACCCGGCGCTGGACGCCGAGCCTCGCGGAGGGCAAGCCCGAGGACCTCGAGGGCGAGGAGCTCCTCCTGTGGGCCGAGTACTACCCGGGCGGCCGGCGACGCGCTTCCCCGCCAGGTGACGGGACCGGAGGCGGCAGACCTCCCGCGCGGTGAGGTCGTCAGGCGCGAGCGGCTGCGTTTCGCCGACGGCCGCCCGGTCGAGGTCGCCATCGTGCGGCTTGGCACCCGCTTCGCGCTCGATCAATTCATGGGCGGGCGCCGCACCGCGCGCATCGGCGTGCCCGGCTGGCGCGGGCCAGGTGGGCGGGTCATCAAGTTCGACGTCTACGTGGACGAGTCGGAGCCGGCGGCCCTCTATGCGAACGTCGAGTACGCCAACGAGGAGAGCGAGCGCATCCTCCACCACTACTACGTCGGCTATGCAGGTGAATTCGAACTCGTCGAATGACCCTCCCGCCGCGCCCGGGCTCGAGCCGGGCACGGTGCTGTCCGACTTTCGCGTCGACCGCGTGATCGGACGAGGCGCACGGGGCATCGTCTACGAGGCCACCCAGGTGAGCCTCGACCGGCGCGTGGCCCTGAAGCTGATCGCCGCCGACCCGGAGCTCGCCGAGCGGATCCGACGCCTGGAGTGGCCGGAGCATCGCCACGTGGCCAGCATGTACGCGGCCGGCGTATGCGAGCAGGGCCAGTTCGTGGCCATGCAGCTCGTCCCGGGATCAACGCTCGCGGCCCTCGAGGAAACGGGTGAGCTCGACGCCCGGCGGCGCGCTCGATCTGCTCCAGCGACGTCGCCACGGCCCTGGACGCCGCACACGCGGCGGGCATCGTTCACGGCGCCGTCAAGGCGCAGAACGTGCTCGTGACCGGCGACGGGCGGGCGCTTCTGTCGGACTTCGGCCTCGCCGGCGAGCCGGGCACCCAGGCATCGGACAGGGTGGCGTTCGCGACCCTGGTGGACCAGTGCCTCGGCGAGCACTCAGTGACGATCGAGGATCCGGCATCTTCGCCCGCAACCGCGATCGCACGGTCGGCGGAGAAGCGGGCTCGAGCAGACTTCACCGAGCAGCCTGCGCCCGCGACCTGCTCGGCGCCGGTGGTTGCTCGCCGCGCTCACGGCGCTGGGTGTCGGGAGCGCCGCGGCGGTGACAGCGCTCCTCGTCGGATCTGAACCGACGCCCGACCCTCCACCGCCGATTGCTCGAGGCGCGGAGGCGCTCGGCAGCGCGCTCCCCGCGGCCGCGATCAGCTCCCTGGACTGTGACGGTGAGACTCCAAGCGGCTCGTCGCAGAGCTGCACCGTCGTCCAAACGGCGCTCTCGGGGCATCGGCTGGTCGCGCGCCGCGATGGCGTCATCCGCAGCTGGGCGGTGCGCGGGGCGGCCGGCGAGCTGGCGCTACAGGTGGTGGCCCCACGCGGCGACCGGTTTTTCCTCCGCGCCCGCAGCGAGCTCGCGTCGATCCCGGACGAGGCTCTCCACGTGCTGCCGGCGAGCATGCCGATCCGCGCCGGGGACCTCGTCGGCCTGGAGATCACGCCGGGCGCGGCCGTCGGCGTGCGACGCGAGGTTGGCGGCGCAACCACCGCGCGCTGGTTCGGCCCACTGCTGATCAGCCCCCGATCACCCGACCGCGACAGCGAACACCGGCTTCGACCACGAGCTCATGCTCCGGGTCGACTACGTGCCAGGTGCCGAGTGGGAGCCGCCAGGCCTGCTCATCGGAACCGAGGCGGAGAGCGCTCGGCCCGGGCGCGTGCGGGGCGCGCTCGAGGTCGACCTTCGCGCCGCGGGGGCGAGAACGGTCGCCGTTGTGCGGCTGCCGGATCGAGTTGCGGTTGACCTCTTCGACGATCGGCGCCGAGTCGTCCGTCTCGGAGCGCCCGATATGGATCCGAGAGGCCGGCTCCTCGGCATCACCGGGCACGGCAGACCTTTGGCGCTCGTGCGCTGGCGCAACCCCGATGGGCACGTCGTCAGGCACGACTACACGATCGGTCCGGACTCGCTCACGCCCCACACCTGACCTCGCGCCGGCGCCTTCAGCGGCGCTGCACGAGCCACAGGGTGCCGCCGAGCTCGATCACATCCCCGGGTGGAGCGCGGTGATCCCGCGGCTGCGCTTGCCGTTGATGTACACGCCGTTCGAGGACCCGAGATCCTCGATTCCGATTCCGATCTCCGTGCCGAGCACCCGCGCGTGGCGCCGCGAGACGAGAGGATCGTCGAGCTGGATGTCGCAGGCCGGGCCACGCCCGATCAACGCGTCGCCGACGAGGCGCCGCTCGCGACCGCGCAGGGGGCGTATCTCCAGGACTGCGATCGCCATTCCCAAGCGAAGCATCTCGGCCGGCGGCCGCCTTGCCTAGCCACCACAGGGGTGGTCTGCACGCCCCTGCTCAGGAGCCCAGGTCTCGCCGCGTGACCAGCCCGACGTCGAGGGCGCGCTGCGCAAGCTCGGTGCGCTTGCGGTACTGCGGAAGGTCCTCGATCGCCAGCTTGGCGAACAGCGACCGGATCTGAGTCTTCACGCCGTCCAGCGAGAGCTGGAGCTCGTCAGCGATCTCGCGGTTGCTCGCCGGAACGGCGGTCTGCCCCGGCGTCGCCAGCGGTCGGCAGAGGGCGACGAGGACCCGCCGCTCCGCGTCGCTGAGCCGCACGAGCGCTGCCGCGTCCGCGACCGCCGTGCTCTCGATCCCCGGGCCGGGGGCCCGGAACAGCAGCGACGTCCGACCGAGGCGGACGATGTCACCGTCGTCCAACCGCCGCCGGCCGCGTACGCGCTCGCCGTTGACGAACGAGCCGTTGCGCGAGAGGCCGTCGTCGACGAGCGTCCAGTCGCCCCCGACGTGCTCGAGCTGAGCGTGGGTCCTCGAGACCTCCTGATCCCAGGCAAGCGACACTTCGTTGTGTTCGGAGCGCCCGAGCGTGGCGCGCTCGAGGTCCCGCAGCGGCCGGAGGCGTAGCTCCCCGGCGGCGTCCCTGTAGGCCAGGAAGGGAGCGCCTTCACGCTCGGCTTCGAGCATCGCCGCGAGCTCCGGGGGCGATAGCGAGTGTCGAGGGAGCGCCATCGTCCCGCGATTGTCGCGCGGGCTGGTGGCAGATTCCAGGCAGGACCGCTTCAGTGGGGTGGCGGATTCCACCCCTCTGGCCCCTTTCCCCGAGAGCCCGTGCCGACGAGGCTGGCGCCAATCGCAGCACCAATCAGTGATCTCGGAGGAGCGGAGATGAGGCTTGCACGGAATCGGAGCGCGCTCGGCGCACACGGCGACGATCGCGGCGGGCATGGCGCTGATCGTCCTCGCGTTCGGGGCCACGGCGGCGCAAGCCTCGTTCGTGGAGGTCTTCTACGACGCGAACGACAACGTCGGCGCCGGTCCGAACCCGTTCCCGACACCCCCCGGGGCCTTCCAGCGCCGAGATAACACTGCGGTCGGGCCCAACATGATGCCCGCGCTCACCGAGGGCGACGAGAACGTCGCCGTGGGAAGTGACGCGCTTGAGAGCCTCGCCGTCGGCGGGCTGAACGTCGCGGTCGGCGAGGAAGCGCTCAGGAGCTTCACCGGTTACGGCGACACCGCGATCGGCAATCAGCGCCCTCAGCGTCGAACACGGGCGGCTATTGGAGCACGGCCGTCGGCTATGGGCGCGCTGAACAGCAACACGACCGTCGACGGCAACACGGCGCTCGGCGCCCTCGCGCTTGCCGCTAACACCACCGGCACCGGCAACGCGGCGGTCGGCTACAAGGCGCTGCTGTCGAACCAGACCGGGTTCCAGAACACGGCCATGGGCCTGAGCGCGCTCGAGAACAGTACCGGCAACTACAACACGGCCAATGGCTTCGAGGCGCTGTTCGGGAACACCACCGGCCGCGGCAACGTCGCGACCGGGACCAACGCGCTGCACGACGAACACGACCGCCAACGACAACGTCGCCTACGGCGTCAACGCGCTCTACTCGAACACCACCGAAAACGAGAACACCGCGCTCGGGTCAAGTGCGCTCTATGCGAACACGGGCGGGGCCGGCAACGTCGCCGGCGGCTTCGAGGCCCTGCGCTTCAACTCGACCGGCGACCGCAACGTCGCCAGCGGCTGGAAGGCGCTGCGTTCGAACACCACCGGGTCCGCAAACATCGCCCTTGGGCCCGATCGCCCTGGAGGAGAACACGACGGGCAACGACAACGTGGCCCTGGGCAACAATGCGGCGTTCAGCAACACGACCGGCGAGATGAACATCGCGGCCGGGCGCCTGTCGCTGTTCAACAACACCACCGGAGACAACAACCTCGCGCTCGGCGACAACGCCCTGTTCGCCGACCGCACCGGCGGGACCAACGTCGCGGTCGGGTCCGGGGCGCTGCAGAAGGCCAAGGGCAACCGCAACGTGGCCCTCGGCGTCGGCGCCGGCAACAAGCTCGTCGCCGGCTCCAACGACGTCTACATCGCCAACCCGGGGGTTCCCGGGGACGTCGGGACGACCCGGATCGGGACCAACGGCAAGCAGACGCGCGCCTTCATGGCCGGGATCAGCGGCGTCTCGATCGCCGGGCCGACCAGCCGCGGTGCGCGTCAACGCCGACGGCCAGCTCGGCACCGCGACCTCGAGCTCGCGCGAGCTCAAGCGCGACATCCGCGCGGTCGACGCCCGCGGCTCGGCCGGCGTGCTGGCGCTCGACCCGGTCAGCTACCGCTACCGGGGCCAGCGCTCCGGGCGCCGCCAGTTCGGGCTGATCGCCGAGCAGGTCGCCGAGCGCCTGCCGGCGCTGGCGCAATACGACGACGACGGCAAGGCCCAGGGCGTCTACTACGACCAGCTCTCGGTGCTGCTGCTGGCCCAGGTCAAGCGCCAGCAGCGCCAGATCGCGCGGCTGCGCAGGGAGGTTCGGCGGTAGGTCAGGCGGCGCTGCGCTCGGGCGCGGAGAGGCCGAGCTCGTCGACCGCGCGCTCGCGGAGCTTGAACTTCTGCACCTTGCCGGTGACCGTCATCGGGAACTCGTCGGTGAACCGCACGTAGCGCGGCACCTTGTAATGGGCGATCCGCCCGCGGCAGTGCTCGCGCAGGTCCTCGGGCTCGCACGCGGCGCCCTCGCGGCAGCGCACCCAGGCGCAGAGCTCCTCGCCGAAGCGCTCGTCCGGGACGCCGACGACCTGCACGTCGAGCACGTCGGGGTGGCCGAGCAGGAACTCCTCGACCTCGCGCGGATAGACGTTCTCGCCGCCGCGGATCACCATGTCCTTGATCCGCCCGACGATCTTCAGATAGCCGGCGTCGTCCATGGTCGCCTGGTCGCCGGTGTGCATCCAGCCCTCGGCGTCGATGGCCTCGGCGGTTCGCTCCTCGTCCTCCCAGTAGCCGAGCATGACGCTGTAGCCGCGGGTCTGGAACTCGCCCGTCTCGCCGCGGGGAAGGACCTCTCCGGTGTCGGGGTCGGCGACCCGGACCTCGACGTGCGGGTGGACGGTGCCCACGGTCGAGACGCGCAGCTCGAGGTCGTCGTCGTGGCCGGTCTGCGCCGAGACCGGCGAGGTCTCGGTCATCCCGTAACAGATCGTCACCTCGGCCATGTTCATGCGGTCGATGACGGCCCGCATCGTCTCGACCGGGCACGGCGAGCCGGCCATGATCCCGGTCCGCAGCGAGCTCAGGTCCCAGCGGTCGGGCTCGCGCTCGATCTCGGCGAGCTCGGCGATGAACATCGTCGGCACCCCGTAGAGCGCCGTGCAGCGCTCGGAGCTGACCGCGTCGAGCACCGCGACCGGCTCGAACGCCTCGGCCGGGAGCACGACGCAGGCGCCGTGGGAGGTCGCCGCGAGGTTGCCCATCACCATCCCGAAGCAGTGGTAGTACGGCACCGGGACGCAGATCGAGTCCGCCTCGGTGATCCGGCAGCCCTCGCCGACGAAGAAGCCGTTGTTGAGGATGTTGACGTGGCTCAGGGTGGCGCCCTTGGGGAAGCCCGTCGTGCCGCTCGTGTACTGGATGTTGATCGGGTCGGCGGGGCCGAGCGCGGCGCTGCGGGCAGCCACCTCGCCGGGATCGACGCCGTCGGCGCCGGCGACCAGCTCCTCCCACGAGGGGTCGTCGAAGTGGACCACGCGCTCCAGGTCCTCGCAGCCCGTCGCGGACCTCGGCGACCATCTCGACGTAGTCGCTGGTCTTGAACGCCTTCGCCGCGATCACCATCCGGCAGCCCGACTGGCGCACCGCGTAGGCGAGCTCGTGCGAGCGGTAGGCCGGGTTGACGTTGACCAGGATCACCCCGAGGCGGGCGGTCGCGTACTGGATCAGCGCCCACTCGGCGCGGTTGGGGCTCCAGAGCCCGACCCGGTCGCCGCGCTCGAGCCCGGCGGCGATCAGCGCCCGCGCGATCCGGTCGACCTCGGCGTCGAGCTGCGAGTAGGTGAGCCGGACGCCCTGGTGGCGGCTGATCAGGGCCGGGCGATCCGGGTGCGCGGCGACGGTGCGCGCGAGGTTGTCGCCGATCGTCTCGACCAGCAGCGGCTTCGGCTGCGGTCCCTGCGCGATAGGAGGGCGACGCGTTCTCCATCCGATGCCGATTGTCACACAGCCCCTCCGCCGGGACGGGCTACCCGAACAGGCCCTCCACCGCGTAGCGCAGCGCCAGCAGGACCGAGAGCGCCCCGAGCCCGCGGCGGATCAGGCTCTCGGGCAGGCGCCCCTGGAGCCGGGCTCCGCAGAACCCGCCCGCCAGCCCTCCGAGGCCCATGGCGATCCCGAGGGACCAATCCGGAGCGATCGAGCCGCTCTCCGTAAGCGAGAGGAGGGCGAACGCAATCACTCCGACGACCGAGGTGATGAAGGTGACCGCGATCGTCGCCGGCGCCACCGCCAGCACCGAGAGCCCCGTGGCGACGAGGAGGGGCGCCAGCAACGACCCGCCCCCGATCCCGTAGACGCCCCCGATCAACCCCACCGCCAGGGCCAGGGCGACGATCCGGCCCTCCCGCAGCGACCGCCGTCGCACCGTGCGGTCGAGCAGCAGCCAGGCCCCGAGCGGCAGCAACACCGCGGCGATCACGACGAAGAACACCTGCGGGCCGTCGAGCACGGTCACCCGCAGGATCGCCCCGGCGATCACCCCCGGCACCGTTCCCGCGGCCAGCAGCCTCACCAGCCTCCGGTCGAAGCGCCGGTAGCCGAGCAGCGCCCCGGGCGTGGCGATGACGTTGTAGAGCAGGTTGGTCGGCGTCAGGGCCGGGTTGGGGACGCCGAGGATGCTCACCTGCACCGGGATCAGGAACACGGCCCCGGAGACGCCGGCGGGCGTCGTGATCGTGGCGAGCACGAAGGCGATCAGCGCCCCCAGCCCTTCGCTGTCCCACGCCATCGCGGGACAGTAGTCGCGCCGCGATCCTCAGACGAGCTCGACCGGGTCGCCGACGGCGATCGCGGCCGGCTCGACCACGCTGCAGTAGGCGCCCATGTTGCCGTCGAGCTCCGCGTTCGTGCGCTTGAGCACGTCGAGGTCGACCTCGATCGTGTCCGGGTCGATGGTCGTGATCACGCAGCGCACGCAGGGCTCATCGACCGAGAGCACCAGGTCGCCGACCCGCACCCGGCGCCCGATCCAGTCGAGCTCGACCGGCCCGTCGGTGCCCTCGAGGTAGATGTTGGGGCGAAAGCGGCGCCGGTCATAGCCGAGCTGGGCGACCGAGCCGTCGCTGAGCAGGAGGATGTGCGCGGCGTCGTGCTCGTGGCCGCCGGCGGGCCGGCTCAGCCTCGCGGCCGTCCCCGCGACATCACGGATCGCTGCGGCGGCCTCGGGCGAGCGCCACGGGTGCCCGTCGACAGCGGCTCGCCGTCGCCGTTCAGGGTCGCCGCGAGCCCGAGCATCCGCTGCTTGCGCCGCCCGGTGACGATCCCGCGCTCGTCGAGCACCCGCAGGCAGCGGTCGCCCGGGATCCCGTCGCCGGCGACCTCGACCCGCTCGAGGCGCTCGCCGCGCAGGCCCTTGACCGGGTACCGCCAGAGCTCGGCGACCCTCACGTCGGGTCGTCGGGGGCCGAGTCGCCGCCGCTGACGCGGTCGGCCGCGGCCTGCAGCTCTTCGAGCGAGGCTCCGACCTTCCCTCCGACCCAGCAGGCGACGGGGCGGCGATCCGCTCGGACTCGTGCGCGGCCACGGCGGCCAGGTCGAGGATCTGCTTGATCTCGTCGTTGGTGGGCGGGTCGGTGCCGAGCTCGGCGGCGAACGCGTCGAGCCACTCGCGTGCGTTCATGGTCGTCCTCGCTTTCGTCGCCTGTGCGATCCTCGAGGGGTGGGCGAAACGGTGATCAGCCTAGCCACCGGCGAGCCTTGTCGATGACCACCCGCCGCGCCGCCCGCGCCCTCGCGGTCCTCGCGATCGCTTCGTGCGGAGCGGTCGGAGTGGCCGCGGCGCCGGGTGCGGGTGCGGTGCGGGTGCGGGCAAGCTGCGCGTGGGCGAGCACCGCCTGCCGTCCGACGTCATCTACACCGAGGGCTACGTCTCCTTCCTGCGGATCCGCGAGGCGGGGTCGGGGCGCGCGGTGGTCAAGCGCCGCTTTCAGGGCCGCGTCCACGCGCGGACCAAGCTGCCCGCCGGCCGCTATCGCGTGATTCGCTTCATTCGCCCATGCGACGGCAACTGCGGCCTGCTCGATCCGCGGACGGAGCGCTGCGCGGCGGCGGTCGACGTCGGCGCCGGCGGAGCGACGAGGGTCGTGATCCGCACCCGCACCGGAACCGGCTGCAAGATCCGGGTGAAGCCGGGGGACGATGACGAGAGCTCGGCCCTCTGCCCGGCCGGCGAGCCGCACCACTTCGATGCGCAGCAGCTGGTCGGGATGCGGCTGGCGCCCGCGGAGGCGCTCGCGGAACGTTTCGGCTGCCTGGTTCGGGTGGTGCGCTTGGACGGCGAGTGGCAGATCGTGACCGAGGACTACCGCACCGACCGGGTCAACGTCTGGGTCGAGGACGGCGTCGTTACCCGCATCGACAGCATCGGCTGAGGCGCCGGGGACCCTCGGGGGTCCGTTCGAGTATGCCTATGTAATGCTTAGGTAGATGTCGGACCTCACCCTCGGCGACGCGGCCCGTGCCATAGGCGTGAGCGTCGACACGCTGCGCCGCTGGGATCGGGACGGAAAGCTCGAGACCACCCGCGACGAGGGCAACCGCCGCCGGGTGCCCGCGACCGAGGTCGACCGCCTGCGCGCGCACCCCGAGCGCCACCACACCGGCGACGCGCTCTCGACCCGCAACCGCTTCCCCGGGGTCGTCACCTCGGTCGAGGTCGACGGGGTGATGGCGCTGGTCGAGATCGAGGCCGGCCCGCACCGGGTGACCGCCGCGATCACCCGCGACGCGGTCGAGGAGCTCGGCCTGGCCGAGGGCGTCGAGGCGACCGCGATGGTCAAGGCGACCTCGGTGATGGTCGAGCGCGGAGCCGGGCAGACCGGATGAGACGCGACCTGCTCGCGACCCTGGCGGTCGTCGCGGCGATCGCCGCCGGGTGCGGGGACGACGACTCGACGTCGACCTCGGACTCCGCGTCATCGGGCGAGCCCCTGGTCGTCTCCGCCGCCGCCTCGCTCGAGCCCGCTTTCACCGCGTACGCGGAGACGGCGGGGATCGACGCGAAGCAGTCCTTCGCCGGCTCCGACGACCTCGCCGCCCAGATCCGCCAGGGCGTGACCCCGGACGTCTACGCCGCCGCCAACACGAGCCTCCCCGACGACCTCTACGCGGACGGCCTGGTGGAGAAGCCGGTCGTCTTCGCCACGAACACCCTGGTGCTCGCCGTGCCCGAGGGCTCGGACATCGACTCGCTGGACGACCTCACCGGCGACGTCACCCTGGCGATCGGCGACGAGGGCGTGCCGGTTGGCGACTACACCCGCGAGGTGCTCGGCGGGCTGCCGAAGAGCGAGTCCGACGCGATCCTCGACAACGTGCGCTCGCTCGAGCCCGATGTCGCGGGGATCGTCGGCAAGCTGACTCAGGGCGCGGTTGACGCGGGCTTCGTCTACATCACCGACGTGGTCGCCACCGACGGCGCGCTCCAGTCGATCGACCTGCCGAAGGACCTGCAGCCCGACGTCGCCTACGGCGCCGCGGTCGTCGAGGGCGCCGCCAACCCGGACGGCGCCCAGTCGTTCATCGACGGCCTGCTGTCGGGCGACGGCGCGACGGCGCTCGAGGACGCGGGCTTCGAGCCGCCGCCCTCGGGCTGAGCCGATGCGACACCGTGGCCCCTTCGTGGTCGTCCTGGTTGTCGCGCTGGCGCTGACGCTCGCGTTCCTGATCCTGCCGGTGGTCGCGATCTTCGCCGACACGCCGCCCGGCGAGCTGATCGACAGCCTCGGCAGCGACGTCGCCCAGGACGCGCTCTGGCTCAGCCTCAAGACCACCGTGGCGGCGCTCGCGATCATCGTCGTCGTCGGCACCCCCGCCGCCTACCTGCTGGCGACGCGGGACTTCCGCGGCAAGGCGATCGTGACCACGGCGATCGAGCTCCCGCTGGTGCTGCCGCCGGCGGTCGCCGGGATCGGGCTGCTCGCGGCGTTCGGGCCGAGCGGGATCTTCGGCTCAGCGCTCGAGGACGCGGGGATCCACCTCGTCCTCGAGACCGCGGGCGTGATCGTCGCGCTCACCTTCGTCGCCGCGCCCTTCTACCTGCGCCAGGCGCAGGCGGCGTTCGAGGCCGTCGACCCGGACCTGACCGCGGCCGCCCGGACGCTGGGCGCCGGCGAGGCGCGGGCGTTCTGGCGCGTGGCGATCCCCTGCGCCGGGGCGGGGATCAGCACCGGGATGGCGCTCGCCTGGGGCCGGGCGCTGGGAGAGTTCGGCGCGACGCTGATGTTCGCCGGCTCCTTCCAGGGGATCACCCAGACGGCCCCGCTGGCGATCTTCGCCACCTTCGCGAGGGACTTCCCGGCTGCGCTCGCGCTCTCGGCGGTGCTGGTGGCGGTCTCCGGCGCGCTGCTGCTGGCGGTGAAGCTGCTCGGCCGCGCGCCGCTGCTCGGCGGGGCGCAGGCCTAGATGGGCGCCGGCGGCGCCGGCCTGCGGGCGGAGATCGCAAGCGCCCTGCGGGAGTTCGAGCTCGAGCTCGAGCTCGAGGTTGAGCCCGGGGCGAGCCTGGCGCTGGTCGGACCCTCCGGGGCCGGCAAGAGCACGGTCCTGCGGACGATCGCCGGCCTGCACCGGCCCGACCGCGGCCGGGTGGCGCTCGGCGACCGCGTCTGGCTCGATCGCGAGGCGGGCATCGACCTGCCGCCCGAGCGCCGCGACTGCGGCTACCTGTTCCAGCACTACGCGCTCTTCCCGCACCTGAACGCGTGGCGCAACGTCGCCTTCGGACTCAAGGGTCTGTCGCGGAGCGAGCGGCGCCCGCGCGCGGTCGAGCTCCTGCGCCGGTTCGGCGCCGAGGCCCTCGCCCAAGCGCCGGTGAGCGAGCTCAGCGGCGGCGAGCGCCAGCGGGTCGCGCTGGCCCGGGCGCTCGCCCGCGATCCCGCCGTGGTGCTGCTCGACGAGCCGCTCTCGGCGCTCGACTCGCGCACCGCGGCCGGCGCGCGCGCGCGAGCTTGGAGCGACGCTCGCCGAGGCCGCGGTGCCGACCGTGCTCGTCACGCACGACTTCGCCGAGGCGGCGCTGCTGGCCGGGCGGATCGCGGTCGTCGACCGCGGCCGGATCGTCCAGCGCGGCACCGCGGCGGAGCTCAGCGCGACCCCGCAGTCCGCGTTCGTCGCCGACTTCACCGGCGCCTCCGTCCTGCTCGGAACCGCGCGACCGACCGCCACCGGGACGACCGCGATCGCACTCGAGGGAGGCGGTGAGGTGATGAGCTCCGACGCCGGGGCCGGCGAGGTCGGCGTCGCCGTCTACCCGTGGGAGATCACCCTCGAGCCCGCGGGGACCGAGGCCCACGGCTCGGCGCTCAACCGGCTGGAGGCGCGCATCGTCTCGGTGACCGAGGTCGGCAACCGCGCCCGCATCGGCCTGCTGGCCGCCCAGCCGCTCGTCGCGGAGGTCACCGGCGAGTCGGTCCGGCGCCTCGGGCTCGCGCCGGGCGTCGGCGTGGTCGCCACCTGGAAGGCGACCGCGACCCGGCTGGTCGGTCGCTGACCTAGCCGCCGATCGCGCTCATCGTCCGCGGCGGAGGCACGAAGCCGGGCTCGTTGACCCGGTGCTTGAGCTCCTTGCGCCAGACGGCGGCGCGGATGATCCGCTCCAGCTCCGCGTCGTCGGCGCCCGCGCGCAGCGGCTCGCGGAGGTCGGTCTCGCGGACCGAGAAGAGGCAGGTGCGCAGCTCGCCCTCGGCGGTGAGGCGGATCCGGTTGCAGTCGGCGCAGAAGGGCTCGGAGACCGGGTTGATGAAGCCGATCTCGCCGCCGCCGTCGCGGAAGCGGTAGACGCGCGCGGTCGCGTGCGGCTCGCGCGGCAGCGGCTCGAGCGGATGGACCGCGTGGATCAGCGCCCGCAGCTCTTCCCCGGTGAGCACCTGGTCGGGGCTCCAGGCGCGGTCGCCGTCGAGGGGCATGAACTCGATGAACCGCACCTGGTAGTCGGTCGAGCGGGCCAGATCGCAGAAGCCCAGCACCTCGTCCTCGGTGAAGTCGCGCATCGCGACCGCGTTGACCTTGATCGGCCGCACCCGCTCATACGCGGCGATCGCCGCGAGCCCGCGGAGCACCTGAGGCAGGGCGTCCCGGCGGGTGATCTCGTGGAAGCGGTCGCGGGCGAGCGAGTCGACCGAGACGTTCACGCGGTCGATCCCCGCGTCGACGAGCGCCGCAGCGTCGCGCTCGAGCAGGTAGCCGTTGGTGGTCAACGAGAGGTCGCGGATGCCCTCGATCGGGCGCAGCATCGAGACCAGGCGCGGGAACTCGCGCCGGGCGAGCGGCTCGCCGCCGGTGAGCCGCACGTCGGTGACCCCGAGCCGCGCGAACGCGGCAACGAGGCGCGTGATCTCCTCGAAGCTGAGCAGCTGCTCGCGGTCGAGCCACCGCATCCCCTCCGCCGGCATGCAGTAGCGACAGCGGAAGTTGCAGCGGTCGGTGACCGAGACGCGAAGGTCGGTGATCTCCCTGCCGTGGGCGTCGGAAAGCGCTTCCACCTGAACGAGGATACGCGCCGCGCGCGGCGTTACCCCTCAGGCGAGGATGTCGGCGAGTCCGAACGAGTTGCCCACACGGGGCGCCAGGGTCGGCGTCCAGCCGGGATCGACCGCGCGGTAGGACTCCGGATCGGCGTCGACGATCCCCACGAGGACCTCGCCGACTATCCGCCCCCCGACCGGGCCGAGACGATCGCCGTGCTCGAGTGCCTCGGCCTCCTTGAGCACGTACAGCCACAGGGGGGTCGCCTCGGTCCAGCCGTGTTCGGCGAGGCCGAGCTGCTCGGCGCTGAGCGGCTCGACCCCGAGCTCGCGCGCGATCGTCTCCCCGGCCGGCAATCCGATCGCCTGCCCGCGTTGCAGGTCGCGATTGGCGAGCGAGGCGTAGTCGGAGCCGTCGGCCGCGCCCGAGACCACGGTCGGCAGCGCGATCAGCGACGCCGGCAGGCGCCCGTCGATCCGCTTCGCGCGCTGGGCCGGCGGCCGCCCCTCGACGTCGATCATCAGGCTCCAGTCGATCACGTGCGAGGCCTCCACGGGGCCGAACCCGATCAGGTCCGGGAACAGCGGCACCGGTCCGAGCGCGTCGTTGACCCGGTAGCGCTGGCGGATCTGGCTGTGGCCGTAGCGATAGGCGGCGTCGGCGAACTCGAACGGGATGTAGGGGCGGTCGGCCGGCCGGTAGCGGCGGCCGCCTTCGTCGAGCAGCTCCGAGGTCAGCTCGGCGCCGATCAGCTCGGGCAGGAACTCGTTCAGGATCACCCATTGGTAGTGCCAGGTGGCCGCGCGCCGGGCCGCGTCGAAGACCTCGGCCTCGCGGGCCCCGTGCTCGCGCAACCGATCGACGAGCCCGTTGTGAAGGCCGATGAACGCGACCACCATCTGGTTCGTGAACAGGTGGACGTCGTTTCGCGGATCGCCGACCAGCGCGATCCCCTCCTGGTTGCGGGGCACGTCGTGGCCCGAGGTCGCGAGCAGCAGCCGCGCGGGGTCGTCGCGCTCATACAGATACGGGGAGCCCACCGGACCGGAGCCGTAGACGCCCTCCAGGTTCGCCTTCGGGGTGCGGAAGTTGCGGATCGCCTGGGGATCGGCGCGGTGACCGAGCGGCGAGCGGTCGGCGGTGATGTCGTGGGCCACGAACTGGCCGAAGAAGGGCCACACCGCGGCGCCGGCGGCATCGGCGTCGTCGGCGAACTCAACTCCGACGTCGCACGGCCCACCGGCGCGGCCGAGGGCGTGCAGCGCCTCCTCGTCGACCTCGAGCCGCGGCAGGTCGTCGAACAACAGCCCGTAGCGGCCGTCGGCGGGCGTGCCCTGAGCGCGCTCCGGAGCGAGGCAATGGTCGCGGGGGACGGTCGCGATCCGCATCTCGGTTCGAGGATAAGGCCTAGCCCGCGGCGCCCCGGGGCCACGCCAAGTGCGGGTTGTTAGGATCGCGCGCACCCGACCGAGGAGGAGAGATGAGCGGGACCGTTCCGGTTCGTGTCGAGGTCAACGGCCACGTGCACGAAGATGCGATCGAGCCGAGATTGCTGCTCGTTCACTACCTCCGCGACCTGCACGGCCTCACCGGCACCCACATCGGCTGCGACACCACGAACTGCGGCGCGTGCACGGTGCTCCTCGACGGCGAGTCGGTGAAGAGCTGCACGGTGCTCGCGGTCCAGGCCGACGGCGCCGAGGTGACGACGATCGAGGGCATGGGCGCGCGAGGGCGCCCTGCACCCGCTGCAGGAGGCGTTCGCGAACGAGCACGGGCTCCAGTGCGGGTACTGCACGCCCGGGATGATCATGGCCGCCACCGATCTGCTGGCGCGCAACCCGAACCCGAGCGAGGAGGAGATCCGCAAGGGGCTCGAGGGCAACCTCTGCCGCTGTACCGGCTACCACAACATCGTCAAGGCGGTCCAGGCTGCCGCGCAGGCCGGCGGCGCCGGGCCACCGGCGCGGGCGAGCGAGGAGGTGGGCGCCTGATGGAGGCCGCGACGACCACCAACGGCGGCGACCTCTTCGTCGGCAGGGCGATGAAGCGACGCGAGGACCCGCGTTTCATCACCGGCACCGGGTCCTACGTCGACGACCTTCACATCTCCGGGACGGTGCACGCCGCGTTCGTGCGCTCAACCGAGGCGCATGCTGCGATCACCTCGATCGACACCGCCGAGGCTGCGGCGCACCCGGGCGTGATTGGCGTCTTCACCGCCGAGGACCTGGGCTTCGAGGGCGGCATTCCGATGGTCTGGGCGCCGCCCGGCGTCGAGGTCAACACGCCCGACCACATGCCGCTGAAGAGCGGCGAGGTCAAATGCGTCGGCGACCCGGTCGCGGTCGTCGTGTGCCGCGACAAGTACGGCGCCGTCGACGCGGCCGAGAAGGTGATCGTCGAGTACGACCCGAAGCCGGCCGTGGTCGATCCCGAGGCCGCGCTCGAGGAGGGCGCCGACCTCGTCTGGGATCAGTTCGGCACCAACAAGACCCACGAGTGGGCGGTCTCGGGCGGCGACATCGACGCGGCCCTGGCCGAGTCCGACGTCGTGATCGAGCACCGGATCGTCAACCACCGCACCGCGGGGGCGGCGATCGAGCCGCGCGGGGCCGTGGCCGAGCCGCGAGGCGACGGCGTCACCCTGCACTCGTCGAGCCAGATCCCGCACATCACTCGCTTCGTCCTCTCCGGCGTTGTCGGGCTCAGCGAGCACGAGCTGCGCGTGGTCGCGCCCGACGTCGGCGGCGGCTTCGGCTCGAAGCTCAACACCTACGGCGAGGAGGCGATCCTCGTCGCGCTCGCCCGCAAGCTCAAGCGGCCGGTGAAGTGGATCGAGACCAGGTCGGAGAACATGGCCTACACGCACCACGGCCGCGACCAGATCGCCTACATCACGATGGGCGCGAAGTCCGACGGGACGGTCACCGGGGTGAGGGCGCGGCTGGTCTGCGACCTGGGCGCCTACTTCCAGCTCCTGACCCCGTTCATTCCCGAGCTCGGATTCCCGGTCGCCGGCGGCTGCTACGCGTTCGACGCCATCGACCTGCACTTCACCGGCGTGTTCACGAACAAGTTCGCGACCGACGCGATCCGCGGTGCCGGGCGCCCGGAGATGACCCACTGGGTCGAGGTGATGATGGATCGTCTCGCGCTCGAGGTCGGCTCGGACCCGGTCGCGATCCGGCGCAAGAACTTCATCCCCGCGGACGCGTTCCCCTACGAGACGCCGCTCGGGATCGTCTACGACTCCGGCAACTACGACGGCACGCTCGACCGGATGCTCGAGATGTTCGACCTGGACGGGTTCAGGAGCGAGCAGGAGGAGCTCCGGGGTCAGGGCATCCACCGGGGTGTCGGCCTCTCGACCTACACCGAGGTCTGCGGCCTGGCGCCGTCGCGCGCCGTCGGCCCCCAGGGCGTCGGCCTGCAGGCCGCGTTCTATGAGTCGGCGACCGTGCGGGTGCACCCGACCGGCTCGGCGACGGTCTACTCCGGCGCCTCGCCCCATGGCCAGGGGCTCGACACGAGCTTCGCGCAGATCACCGCGGACCGGCTGGGGATCTCGCCCGAGAACATCGAGGTGATCCACGGCGACACCAACTCGGGGCCGTGGGGATGGGGCACGTACGGCTCGCGTTCGCTCTCCGTCGGCGGCGAGGCGATCGCCCGGGCCGCCGAACGAGTGCAGGCGAAGGCGAAGACGATCTGCGCCGCGATGCTCGAGGCCGCCCCCGAGGACATCGAACTCGCGGGCGGCGAGTACCGGGTGAAGGGACAGCCGGACAAGAAGATGTCGATGGCCGACATCGCCGGCGCTGCCTACATCCCGCCGCAGGAGCTGCCGACCGAGATCGAGCCCGGGCTCGAGGAGTCGGCGTTCTATGACCCCGAGAACTTCGTCTTCCCGTTCGGGGCCCACGCATGTGTGGTCGATGTCGACGTCGACACGGGGAAGGTCGAGATCGTGCGCTGGGTCGCCGTCGACGACTGCGGCACGGCGATCAACCCGATGCTGATCGACGGCCAGGTCCACGGCGGGATCGTCCACGGGATCGGCCAAGCCCTGTACGAGCAGATCGTCTACGACGCCGAGGGCCAGCTGGTCACCGGATCGTTCGTCGACTACGCGCTGCCGACCGCGGCCGAGGTGCCGACCTTCGAGACCGACCGCACCGAGACCCCTTCGCCGGTCAACTCGCTCGGCGTCAAGGGGATCGGCGAGGCCGGCACGATCGCCGCCTCGCCCGCCGTGCTGAACGCGGTCGTCGACGCTCTCCGGCCCGCTGGGCGTCGACTACATCGACATGCCGCTGACCCCGATGCGGGTCTGGCAGGCGATCGGCGCCGCCAAGGGCAACGGCTCGGGGCCCGCCGCCAGCGAGCAGGGCGTGGAGCTTTCCGAGCACGGCAGGAGGCGCCGCCGGATCAGGACCTACGTCGCCCGAGGAAGGAGGCGGATCGTGATTCCCGCTGAGTTCGACTACCACCGCGCCGAGTCAGTCGACGACGCGGTCCGCGCGCTCGCGGACGGGGGCGAGGACGCGAAGCTGCTGGCCGGCGGCCACTCACTGGTGCCGCTGATGAAGCTTCGCCTCGCGGCGCCGTCGCTGCTGGTGGACATCTCGGAACTGGATGATCTGCGCGGGATCGAGCGCGACAACGGCACCTGGCG
The DNA here is from genome assembly GCA_963729065.1 of uncultured Solirubrobacterales bacterium. Lineage (GTDB taxonomy): Bacteria > Actinomycetota > Thermoleophilia > Solirubrobacterales > 70-9 > WHSW01. The sequence goes on along the minus strand of CAVSMS010000022.1, from coordinate 393,846 downwards.
AATCGGCCCGGGCACCCACCACGCCGACCTTCAGGTCCGCGACGACCTCGGCGTCGTCGCGCGCGCCGCGTCGCTGATCGCCGACCAGCAGGTCCGCAACCGGGGCACGATCGGTGGCTCGATCGCGCACGCAGACCCGGCCTCGGACCTGCCCACGGTGCTGCTGGCGGCCGAGGGCTCGGTTGAGGCGGCGGGGCCCTCGGGCTCGCGGACGATCGCCGCCGCCGACCTGTTCCAGGACTACCTGACGACTGCGCTCGCCCCCGACGAGGTGATCACCGGCGTGACGATGCCCTCGCTCGACGGTTGGAGCTGGGGCTATGAGAAGTTCGCCCGCCGCTCCGAGGACTGGGCGATGGTCGGCGTCTGCGCGCTGGTCAAGGGGTCGGGCGGGCAGGTAGAGGACGTGCGCATCGGGCTGACCCACATGGGGTCCACCCCGCTCCGCGCCACCGCGGCCGAAGACGCGCTGCGCGGCGGGTCGCTCGACGCCGACTCCATTGCCAGCGCGGCCGAGCAGGCCGCCGAGGGCACGGACCCGCCGGGCGACCTAAACGCGACCCCCGACTACAAGCGCCACCTCGCGCGCACCCTCACCCGGCGAGCGCTCGAGCAGGCGGCGGGCGCCTGAGCGACTCACTGCGCGACCCGACCGCGGTCCGCGAGGCGCTCGCCTCGCAGGGCTATTTGGCCGACGAGGCGCTCGCGGTCGCGGTCTTCCTCGCGATCGACCTCGAGCAACCCCTGCTGCTGGAGGGCGAGGCGGGGGTGGGCAAGACCGAGACCGCGAAGGCGCTCGCGGAGGCGACGGGCTCGCGCCTGATCCGGCTGCAGTGCCACGAGGGCATCGACGTCGCCAGCGCGCTGTATGACTGGGACTACCCCCGCCAGCTCCTGGAGATCCGCGCCGCCGAGGCCGCGGGCCGCGATCCGGGCGAGCTGTTTCGGCGCGAGCTGCTGATCCGCAGGCCGCTGCTCGAGGCGCTCGAGCACGAGGGACCGGTGGTCCTGCTGATCGACGAGCTCGACCGGGCCGACGACGAGTTCGAGGCCTTCCTGCTCGAGCTGCTGGCCGAATTCCAGGTGACGATTCCCGAGCTCGGGACGATCGCTGCCCGCGGGCGGCCGGTGGTGATCCTGACCTCCAACCGCACCAGGGAGCTGCACGACGCGCTCAAGCGCCGCTGCCTTTACCACTGGATCGACTACCCCGACCGGGCGCGCGAGGCGGAGATCGTCCACACGCGGCTGCCGGGCGTGCCGGACGAGATCGCCGATCGGGTCTGCGCCGCGGTCGCCCGGCTGCGCGGCGAGGAGCTGTACAAGCTGCCGGGCGTCGGCGAGACGATCTCCTGGGCGCGGGCGCTCTTGGCCCTGGGCGACGACGCCGATCTCGACGAGACGATCGGCGCGGCGCTGAAGGTACGGGAGGACATTGCGCGGGTGCGGGAGCGGGCGGTGCTCGAGGGTGTCTGAAGCGGTTGTCGGCTCGGTCGCCGGCCTGGCCCGTGCGATGCGGACGCGGGGGTCATCGGTCGGGATCGGTGAGGTTCTGAAGGCGCACCGCGCGCTCGCAGCAGTGGACCCGGCGGATCCGCGGGAGGCGTACCTGGCGCTGCGCGCCGCGGTTTGCTCGGAGCACGCGGACCTGACCCGGTTCGCGGGAGCGTTCGCGGCGTGCTTCGGCGACGAGCCACCGCAACAGCCGCAGATCGACCCGGTAGCCACGGCCGTGCTGCCCCGCGTCGCGGTCCCGGACCCCGTGCCGGGCGAGCTCGACCTCATGGACCCGGGCGAGCTGCGGCCGTCGGCCGCGAGCGAGGTCGAGCTGCTGCGCGAGAAGGACTTTGCCGAGTACACCGACCGCGAGCGGGCGATGGCGCGCGCGATCCTCGCCCGAGTCGCGCGGCGGGGGCCGACCCGTCGCGGACGGCGCACGCGACCGGTCGCGCGGCGGGGGCCGCACCTCGACCAGCGCGCAACCCTGCGCGCCGCCCTCCGGCACGCGGGCGAGCCGCTCGAGCGCCGCTGGCGCGAGACCGTCCCCGCGCCGCGGCGGCTGGTTCTGGTCTGCGACGTCTCCGGATCGATGGAGCCCTACGCGCGCATGCTGCTCGCCTACGCGCACGCCTGCGTGCAGGCTCGCAAGCGCTGCGAGACGTTCGCGTTCAGCACCCGCCTCACCCGCATCACCCGCGAGCTGCAGAGCCGCGACCCCGACGCGGCGCTACGCCGCGCAGCCGACGCGGCCGGCGACTGGTCGGGGGGCACGCGGATCGGAGACGCGATCGCCGAGCTCAATCGGGAGCACGGCCGCCGGCTCGGGCGCGGGGCGGTGGTCGCGATCCTCTCCGACGGCTGGGACCGGGCGAGCCGGAGCTGCTCGAGGCCGAGATCGAGCGCCTCGCGCGTTGCTCCTACCGGCTCGTGTGGCTGAACCCGCTCAAGGCGACACCGGGCTACGAGCCGCTGGTGCGGGGCATGAGCGCGGCGCTGCCGCACGTGGACCTGTTCCTGGCGGGTAATACCCTCGGTTCGGTGGAGCAGCTGGCGGATTGCATGGAGCGCGGCTTCGCGGCGCGAGCGACCAGGAGGAACGGATGAACGAGGTACTCGACGAGGTCGAGCGATGGCGGGCGAACGGCGATCGGGTCGCGCTGGCGACGGTGGTCGGCACGCGCCGCTCGGCGCCCCGGCCGGCGGGCGCGAAGATGGCGATCAACGAGCACGGCCAGATCGCGGGCGCCGTCTCGGGCGGCTGCGTCGAGGGCGCGGTCGCGACCGCCGCCTACGAGGTCCTCGAGCAGGGCACCCCCCGCCTGCTGCAGTTCGGGATCGCCGACGAGGAGGCGTTCGAGGTCGGGCTCCCGTGCGGAGGGGAGATCGACGTCTTCGTCGAGGAGCTGGTCGATTGAGCGAGGTCTCGCCCCAGGCCGAGTTCCTGCGCCTGGCCCGCGAGGGCGGGCGCGGCGCGCTCGCGACCGTGATCGGTCCCGAGGACGCGCCGGCTCTCGGGCGCAAGCTCCTGGTGACCCCCGACGGGCTCGCCACGGGCGGGCTCGGCGACGAGGGCGTCGACGCCGGAGCGGCCGAGGCGGCGGCGGAGCTGCTCTGGGCCGAGCGCTCGGAGACGCGCGAGCTCGGCGGCCTCCAGGTCTTCATCGACGTCGTCGCGCCGGCGCCGCGGCTGTTGATCCTCGGCGCGGTCGATTACGCGGCGGCGCTGTGCAAGCTCGCCCGCGCATCGGGTTGGCGCCCGTTCGTCTGCGACCCGCGCGTCGCGTTCGCCACCCCGGTGCGCTTCCCCGAGGCCGAGCAGGTGATCGCGGCCTGGCCCGACGAGGCGTTCGCACAGCTCGGCATCGACCGCGCCACCTACATCGCGATCCTCACCCACGACCCGAAGCTCGACGACGCCGCACTGCGGATCGCGCTGCGCTCCGAGGCCGCGTACGTCGGCGCGATGGGCAGCCGCCGCGCGCAGGACAAGCGCCGCGCGCGGCTGCTCGAGTCCGGGATGACCGAGGCCGAGCTCGACCGGATGGCGGCCCCGATCGGGCTCGACCTGGGCGCGGTGACCCCGGAGGAGACCGCGCTCTCGATCCTCGCGGAGGTCGTCGCGGTGCGCAACGGGCGCGCCGGCGGGCGGCTGGGGCAGAGCGGCGGCCGGATTCACGAGGTCGGCACTTGATCGCCGGGGTCGTGCTCGCGGCGGGCGGCTCCAGCCGCTTCGGCTCGCCGAAGCAGCTAGCCAGCTGGGCGGGCGACCGCTGCTCGATCACGTCGCTCGACGCGGTTCGCGCGGTGCCCGCGGTCGACCCGATCCTCGTCGTCCTCGGCGCGAACGCAGAGCGGATTCGGGCCGCAGTCGACCTCGACGGACGTCGAGGTGGTGATCGCCGCCGAGCTGGGACGAGGGCATCTCGGCGTCGCTGCGCGCCGGGCGTCGCTGCGGCCGCCGACGCGGACGCGGTCGTCGATCGTGCTCGGCGACCAGCCGCTGATCACCCCGCAGGTGATCGCCGCGGTCGCTCGACCGCGCGGACGGCCCGCGCCCGGCCGCGCGGGCGACCTTCGAGGGCTCGCCCGGGCATCCCGTGCTGATCAAGCGCAGCCTGTTCGCCGAACTCGCAGCACCTGCGCGGGGACGCCGGCGCCCGGGACCTGCTCGAGGCGCACGGGGTCGACCACGATCGAGTGCGGGCACCTGGCGAGCGGGCACGACGTCGACACGCCCGCGGACCTGAGACTCGACCATGGCCGGAGGTGGAGCGGATGAAGCTGGAGCACTCGTTCGACGTCGAGGCGCCGCTGGAACGGGTCTGGACCCGGCTGATCGACATCGAGCAGGTCGCGCCCTGCCTGCCCGGGGCCGAGATCACCGAGTCCTCCGAGGAGGGTGTCTACGAGGGCAACTTCACGATCAAGCTCGGCCCGACGACCGCGGCCTACGCCGGCAAGCTGCAGCTGACCGAGGTCGACGACGCCAACCATCGGGTGACGATGAGCGCCAACGGCCGCGACAAGCGCGGCCAGGGCTCGGCCAAGGCGACGATCGAGAGCTCGATGAGCGAGGCCGACGGGACCACCCACGTCGACGTGGTCACCGACTTCACGCTCACCGGCCGCCTGGCGCGGTTCGGCCGCGGCGGGATGATCGAGGACGTCTCGAACAAGATGGTCGGCGACTTCGTCGACTGCCTGCGCAGCTCGCTCGAGAGCGAGGGCTCGGCGGCTGCGTCGGCCGATGAAGGTGGCACGGCGGCGGCGCCCGAGCCGCCGCAGGCGGCGCAGCCCGTGCGCGGCGGGCGCCTCTTCCTCTCGGTGCTCTGGATGCGGATCAAGCGCCTGTTCGGCGCTCGGTGACACCGCCCACACTGCCCGTCCCCTGGTGACGCCACTCACACTGCTTGCCCTGCGCCGGCGTCACGATGGCTACAGAGCCCGAGAGACACCACCCAGAGAAAGGGGACCATGTACCAGCACTACGACATCCACCGCGCCACCACCGGCGATGACGGCGAGGCGCTCAGGCGCCTGGCCCAGCTCGACAGCAGCACGCCGATCGCCGGCGAGGCGCTGATCGGATCGATGCACGGCAAGCCCGCGGCCGCGATCTCCCTCGAGGATGGCCGCGTGACCGCGGACCCGTTCCAGCCCACGGCGCAGCTCGTCCAGGCGCTGCAGCTCCGCAAGCGCTCGATCGAGGCCGCCGCCGAGACCCCCGACGTCACCCAGCGGATGCGTGCGGCGATCGGCACCGTCGCCCGCGGGCGCGCGCTCGCCTAAGGTTCGCTGCAAACGCGGGCGAGCGCCTGCAGGCGCGGATCCGGGCGCCGGTAGACTCGCTCGGCGATGATCCGAGGCGAGCTTGCGGAGCTGGTCGAGGAGCTGGTCGGCCAGCGAATCCCGTTCGTTGAGGCAACGGTGGTTCGGGCGCAGCGGCCCACCAGCGTCCGGGCGGGCGACGCGGCGGTGATCCGCCGCGACGGGACGATCGAGGGCTTCGTCGGCGGCGCCTGCGCGGAGGCGTCGGTGCGCCTGCACGCGCTGCGGGCGCTGGAGACCGGCGAGCCGATGCTGCTGCGCGTCCTTCCGGAGGACGCCGCCGAGGCGGCGGATCGCGCGCGAGGGCGAGGTCACCGTCAACAACCCGTGCCTGAGCGGAGGCGCGCTGGAGATCTTTCTCGAGCCGCGCCTGCCGGCGGCGAGGATCCGCGTCGTCGGCGCCAGCCCGATCGGGCGCGCGCTCGCGGACCTCGGCGCTCGGGTCGGGTACGCGACCGAGCTCGAGGCCGCCGAGGACTCGACGCCGGGCGCCGATGACGCCGCCGTCATCGTCGCCTCACACGGCCACGACGAGGAGCGCGTGCTGACCGCCGCGCTGCGCGAGGCGGTTCCGTACGTGGGCCTGATCGCGAGCCCGCGGCGCGGAGAAGCCGTGAGGGCGTCGCTCGACCTGCCCGCCGACCTGCGCGCGCAGCTGCGCACCCCGGCCGGGCTCGACATCGGCGCCGCGACCCCGGAGGAGATCGCGCTCTCGATCCTCGCCGAGATCGTCTCGACGCGGCGACCGGGGAGACCGTCCGGCCCCGAGAGCGAGATCGCTACCGACCCCGTCTGCGGGATGGACGTCGCGATCAGCCCGGCGAGCATCCAGCTCGAGCTCGACGGCGATCGTCACTACTTCTGCGGCGAGGGCTGCCGCGACAGGTTCGCCGCCGAGCACGCGCCCGATGCGAGCGCCCGCTGATTCGTTCCTCACCGGCCTGGTGCTCGCGGCCGGTGGCTCGCCGTGACCCGGCCTGCGCATCCCGGGCTCCGAGGGCGCGATCAGCGCCGCGGTCCCTGACATCGGCTCGCTCGCCCGCGGGCTCGACGAGGTCGACTACCTCGCCGACGAGGGCCTGGCGACCGCGCTCTTCCTCTCCCTTCGCCTGCCGCAGCCGCTGCTCCTCGAGGGCGAGGCGGGCGTCGGCAAGACCGAGGCGGCGAAGGCGCTCGCCGAGGCGCTCGGCACCACCCTGATCCGGCTTCAGTGCTACGAGGGGATCGACGCCGCCGAGGCGCTCTACGAGTGGAACTACCCCCGCCAGCTGCTGCGCATCCGCTCAGCGGAGGCAACCGGCGCCGAGCTTCGCGAGCCCGACCTGTTCGGCGAGGACTTCCTCGTCGCGCGGCCCCTGCTGCAGGCGATCCGCCACCCCGGACCGCTCCCGGCGGTGCTCCTGATCGACGAGCTCGACCGCGCCGACGACGACTTCGAGGCGTTCCTCTTCGAGCTCCTGGCCGAGGCGAGCGTGACGATCCCCGAGATCGGGACGGTGACCGCGGCCCATCCGCCCGCCGTCGTCCTGACCTCGAACCGCACCCGCGACCTCCACGACGCGCTCAAGCGCCGCTGCCTCTACCACTGGATCGACTACCCGAGCCCCGAGCGGGAGGTCGAGATCGTCCGGCGCCGCGTGCCCGGGATCGCCGAGTCGCTCGCCGCTGAGACCGCCGCCGCGGTGCGCCGGCTGCGGGAATCGGACGTGCAGAAGCCGCCCGGGATCGCCGAGACCATCGACTGGGTCGCGGCGCTCGACCTGCTCGGCGTCGAGCGGCTCGACCCGGGCGCCGCCGGGCGCACGCTCGGCTCGGTGCTCAAGTACCGAGAGGACCAGGAGCAGATCGCCGAGCAGGGCCTCGACTGGCTCGTCGGCGCGGATACCTGAGCGCGCTGCTCAGGCGGGCTGCGGCGCCGGCAGCCGGTACGTCGTCTGCGCGTCGAGCGAGCCCTCGACGCCCTCGGGCAGCGAGTCGGCGCCGAAGGCGCGCGCGGCGACCTCCTGGATCCGCACCGAGCGCTCGCCGGAGGCGGACCAGTGCCCGCCATCCCAGCTCAGCGAGTCGGACGGGGCGTCGAGCATCCAGCCGGCGATCAGCTGCGCCTTGTCGCGCAGCTTGCGCGCCGTCGTCGTGACGTTCTCGCCGACCGCGTCGCTGGGGGCGGAGTTGAAGCTGTTGCCCTCGCCGAAGCGGTTGGTGTCCTCGTGCACCACCTTGATGTCCTCCGGCGGGATCCCGAGCTCGTCGGCGGCCAGCTGCGCGAGCTCCGCCTCCTTGCCCTGCGACGCCTCGCTGAGGCTGAGCACTGCCTTGCCGGTCGGGTGCATCCGGATGAATACCGCTCGATAGACCGGCCCGTCAGCCACGGCCGAACCTTATCGGCCCGCCCGACCGCGCCGAGAATCACTCCGCGGCGGGCGGGTCCATGACGAGCTCCGGTGTCATCGGCAGCTCGCGGATCCGGCGGCCGGTCGCGTGGAAGACCGCGTTGGCGATCGCGGCGGCGGTGCCGACCTGCCCGATCTCGCCGACGCCCTTGGCGCCGAGCGGGCCGACCACCTCGTCGCTCACCTCGACGAACTCGATCGTGACGTCCGGCGCGTCGGCGTTGACCGGCACGAGGTACTCGGCCAGGTTGGTCGCGGCCCAGCGCCCCGTGGCCGGGTCCATGTGGTTGCCCTCGAGCAGCGCCTGGCTCATGCCCCACAGCATCCCGCCCATCAGCTGGCTGTGGGCGAGCAGCGGGTTGAGCACCCGCCCCGGCGCGAACGCCCCGACGAGCCGCCGCACGCGGACGAGGCCGAGCTCCGGGTCGACGGCGACCTCGGCGAACTGAGCGCCGAAGGTCAGCAGCCCGTGCGGCGTGTCGAGCGGCGGCGGGCGCCAGGATGCCCATCGCCTCCGCGTCCGCCGCGTGGTTGCGGGCGAGCAGCTCGCCGTAGGTCTCGCCTGCCGCCGGGCGCTCGGACGAGGTCATCCGGCCGCCGGTCGACGGTCACGGAATCCGCGCTCGACGCCGTGCAGCGGCGATCCCTCGTCGCCGACCGCCATCTCGACGAGCTTGCGGCGCAGCGCGGTGCCGGCGGCGTGCACCGCGGAGCTCACCATCCCGCTGCCGGCCGAGCCGACCGCCGCCGTGCTGTTCGGGAGGTCGGTGTCGCCGGCCTGGAACTCCATCGCCCCCAGCTCGACGCCGAGGGCGTCGGCGGCGACCTGCGTCGCCATCGTGAGGACGCCGGTGCCGAACTCCTGCGTGGCCGTCTGGACGACCGCGCTGCCGTCGGCGTGCACGCGCGCCCGCGCCCGCTGCTCCGGCATGAAGAACGCGACCGGATATCCGGCCGCCGCCATGCCCGTGCCGATGAGCCAGTCGCCGTCGGTGGTCGCCCGCGGGGTCGGGTCGCGCTCCGACCAGCCGAAGGTCTCCGCCCCGCGGCGCAGGCACTCCGGCAGGCCGTCGCTCGACCACGCGTTGCCATGCGCGTCCACGGGCGTGTGGTTGCGCAGCCGCAGCTCGACGGGATCGAGCTCGAGCTCGGACGCGAGCTCGTCCATCGCGATCTCCAGGCTCGAGACGCCGAGCGACTCGCCGGGGCCGCGCGTGAACGTCGGGGTCATCGTGTTGCCGCGGATCAGGCGGTGAACGCCGCGGAAGTTCTCGCACGCGTACAGCTGGGAGGACACGCCGGTGGCGGGCTCCGCCCAGTCGTCGAACGGCGACGTGATCGAGAGCTTCTCGTGGCGCGATCGCGGTCAGGCGCCCGTCGCGGGTCGCGCCCAGCGCGACCCGCTGCTCCTGCTCCTCGCGGTGCCCGTTCGACGTGAACATCTGGGGCCGGGTGAGCATCAGCCTCACCGGCCGGCCGACGTGGCGGGCGGCCATGGCGGTCAGCGTCACGCTCGGCCACACCATCGCCTTCATGCCGAACGAGCCGCCGACGAACGGCGCGAGCACGCGCACGTGCGACAGCGGCAGCCCGAGCAGGTGGGCGACGGTGAGCTGGGTCGCGCGGACGCCCATGGTCGACTCGTGGATCGTGAGCCTGCCCTCCTCCCAGGCCGCGACCGTCGACGGAGCCTCCATCGGGTTGTGGTGGTTGGCGGCCATCCGCAGGGCGACGTCGACGCGCACGTCGGCCTCCTCGAGCGCCGCGTCGACGTCGCCGCGCTCGTTGCGGCCGGGCATCAGCCCGCCGAACAGCTTCTCCGCCTCGTACGCCTGCTCGCGGCCGTCGTCGATCGTCACCACCGACGGCGCGCGCTCGTATTCGGTGCGCACGAGCGACGCGGCGTGCTGCGCTCGCTCGTGCGAGTCGGCGACGACGAGCGCCACCGGCTGGCCGGCGTAATGGACGACGTCGTCCTGCATCGGGAAGAAGCTCTCGCCCGGCGCCGCCTGCCCGACCAGCGACGGCAGCAGCTGCGGCGCGGCCGCGAGCTTCGGCAGGCTCTCATGCGTGAGCACCGCCAGCACGCCGGGCGAGGCCAGCGCCTCGCCGGCGTCGATGTCGGTCACCCGGCCGCTCGCGACCGTCGCGCCCACGATCGCCAGGTGACACAGGCCGGGCAGCGCGATCTCGGCGGGGTACCGCGCCGCGCCGGTGACCTTCGCGGGCCCGTCGACGCGGGTGACCGGCGTGCCGACCGCCGTCATCCCGCCGCCTCCGCCAGCGCGCGCACCGCGGCGCGGATCGCGAGCTCGACCTTGAACGCGTTGTGGCTACGGACTACCGCGTCCTCGAGCTCGGCGGCGACCGCGCGCCGGAACGAAGCCGCGTCTCGCCGGGCTCGCCGGCGAGCGCCGCCTCCGCCCGGCGCGCCCGCCACGGCTTCGTGGCCACCCCGCCGAGCGCGAGCCGGGCGTCCGTGACGACGCCGTCGTCCACCTCGACCGCCGCCGCGACCGACACGAGCGCGAACTCGTACGACTGCCGGTCGCGGAACTTCAGGTAGACCGACCGGCGCGCGATCGGCGCGGCGGGAACCTCGATGCCGACGATCAGCTCGCCGTGCGCGAGCGGGTGCTCGACCTCGGGCGTGTCGCCCGGCAGCAGGAAGAAGTCGTCGATCGGGATCGAGCGGTCGCCGTCGGGCCCGACCGTGTGGACCACCGCGTCGAACGCGACCAGCGCGACGGCGACGTCGGAGGGATGCGTGGCGATGCAGTGCTCGCTCGTCCCGAGAATCGCGTGCCCGCGGTTCAGCCCCTCGAGCGCCGCACAGCCGCTGCCGGGCTCGCGCTTGTTGCACGGCGACACCCCGTCGCGCAGGTACGCGCAGCGCGTGCGCTGGCGGAGGTTGCCGCCCATCGACGCCATGTTGCGCAGCTGCTCCGATGCTCCGAGGAGGAGCGCGCGCGAGATCGCGGGGTATCGCTCCCGCACCGCCGGCGTGCGCGCCACGTCGCTCATGCGAGCGAGCGCGCCGATCCGCAATCCGCCGTCCGGGCCGTCCTCGACCGCGGCCAGCGGCAGGTCGTTGATGTCGACGAGGTGGTCGGTCCTCGCGATGCCGGCGCGGATGAGGTCCACCTCGGTCGTGCCTCCGGCGAGGTACGCGCTCGCCGGATCGCGCGCCGCGATCGCGACCGCGTCCTCGATCGTGGCGGCGCGGCTGTAGGCCAGCGGCCTCACGAGCGGTCGGACCCCGCCGTCACGGACCTGCCGGATCGCCGCGCGGATGTTCGGGTACGCCGCGCAGCGGCAGATGTTGCCGCTCATGAACTCCGCGATGTCCTCGTCCGAGGAGGCGTTTCCCTCCTCCAGCACCTTGACCGCGGACATGATCTGCCCCGACGTGCAGTAGCCGCACTGAAACGCGTCCTGCTCGATGAACGCCTGCTGCATGGGGTGCAGCTCACCGCCCGCGGCGAGGCCCTCGATCGTGGTGATCGCGCGCCCCTCGCACGCCACGGCGAGGGTCAGGCACGCGAGCACCCGGCGGCCGTCGACCCACACCGTGCACGCGCCGCACGTGCCCTGGTCGCAACCCTTCTTCGAGCCGCTGAGCTGCAGGTGCTCGCGCAGCGCGTCGAGCAGGCTCACCCGGGGCTCGAGCTCCACCACCCGCGTCTCGCCGTTGACAATCAGCGTGACCGGGGTGCGTCCCGGTCCGCGAACGGCGGTCTCGGCGGACGGTGTGACGTCCATCGCGGCGAGATCATATGACCGGCCGGGCTCCCGTGATCGCAGCGCCCGGGGCGCTCAGGGGGTCGTGTGGCCGCGCTTCGGCCCGTAGCCGCTCGGCATCGGCACGGGGCGCTGGGCGTGGGTGGGCTCGGCGCTCGCCCAGGCCGGCTCCTCCGGCTCGGGCGCGCCGGCGGCGGTCGGTGTCGCCGTCGGCGCCCGTGAGCGCGGCGGCCAGCTCGTCGATCGCGCTGAGGCTGTGGCCGCTGACGAGCGCGTCGCAGTGCGGCAGCGCCGCCGCCATGCCCCCGGTCCGGGGCTCGAACCCGGGCGCGCTCGCCCGCGGGTTGACCCAGACGATGCGGTGCGCGAGCCGGCCGAGGCGCTGCATCTCGCGCCCGAGGAGCGCCGGGTCGGCGCGCTCCCAGCCGTCGGAGAGGATCACGACGACCGCGCCGCGAGCCATCCCGCGACGCCCGTAGCGGTCGTTGAAGGTGCGCAGCGCCTGCCCGATCCGCGTCCCGCCGGACCAGTCGGGCGCCGCGGCGGCGGCCCGCTGGATCGCGGCCTCGGGGTTGCGCCCGGAGAGCGCCCTGGTCAGCCGGGTCAGGCGGGTGGCGAACACGAACGCCTCCGCCGGGGTCTCGCTGGCGACGGCGGAGCGCAGGAGCTGCAGGTAGGCGCGCGCATACGGCTCCATCGAGCCGGAGATGTCGCAGATGAGCACCAGCCGCCGGGGAGCGGTGCGGCGCCGGCGGCGGACGAGGTGGACCGGGTCCCCTCCGGCACGAAGGCTCGCGCGCAGCGTGCGGCGCAGGTCGAGGCGCTCGCCGCGGCGGGCACGGCGGGCGCGCCGCTTGCGCCGCCGGGGCGTCGCCAGCTCCAGGTCGGCCATCAGGCGCCGCAGGCGCGCCAGCTCCTGCGGGCTGAGCGCGGCGAAGCTCTTCTCGGCGAGGCGCTCCTCCTCGCTCGCCAGCGCCAGCGGCACCTCGATCTCGCGCCCGTCGGCGTCGCCCTCGCCGGGCGCCGCGCTCGGCCGCAGCCCTCCCCCCTCCTCGGCCACCCCCTCGCGCGGCACCGCCCTGGCGCCGCGCGGCGGCGGCCGCTCGCTCGCGGGCGCGTCGAGCGGCGGCGAGTAGGGATCGCCGCGGTCCTCCTCGGGCTCCATCGCCGGGTCGAAGACCGGCCGCGAAGACGCGGTCGAACGTCGGCAGCTCGGCCTCGGAGGAGACGAACACGGTCCGCGCCGTCCAGTAGAGGTCGGTGCGGCGCAGCGGTGCGACCAGCGCCACCGCGCGCGCGAACCGCGCGGAGCGCTCGTGGGTCACCGACAGGCCGGCGGCGCGCAGCCGCCGCCCGAGCGCCGTCGCCAGCGCCGGCAGGTCGAAGGTCGGGTCGTCGCTACTGCGGGGGCTCGGCACGGCCCTGCATCGCCGCCCACACCCGCGCCGGGTTGAGGGGCATGTCGATGTGGGCGACGCCGTGGGACTGATAGAGCGCGTCGCAGACCGCGTTCACGATCGCGGGCGGCGAGCCGTTGGTCGCGGATTCGCCGACGCCCTTGGCGCCGATCGGGTGGTGCGGGCAGGGGGTCACGGTCGCGCCCAGCTCCCAGTCGGGGCACTCCAGCGCGGTCGGGATCAGGTAGTCCATCATCGAGCCGTTCAGGCAGTTGCCCTGCTCGTCGAACGTGATCACCTCCATCAGCGCGATCCCGACGCCCTCGGCGAGCCCGCCCATGATCTGCCCGTCGACGATCATCGGGTTGATCCGCACGCCGCAGTCGTCGACGGCGATGAAGCGCCGCACCTTGACCTCGGCGGTTCCGGGGTCGACGTCGACGACGCAGATGTAGGCGCCGCAGGGATAGGTCAGGTTCGGCGGGTCGTAGACCGACTGGCCCTCGAGCCCGCCCTCGAGCCCCTCGGGCAGCGCCGCCTCGCCGTAGGCGGCCTCGGCGATCGCGTCGATCGTCGCGCCCTGCGACGGGTCGCCCTTGACGTACCAGCGCCCCTTCTCCCAGGCGAGGTCCTCGGGCGAGGTCTCGAGCATCCCGGCCGCGATCAGCCGCGCCTTGTCGCGCGCCCGGCGCGCCGCCACCGCGGCGGCGGCGCCGGAGACCGGGGTCGAGCGGCTGCCGTAGGTGCCGAGGCCGAACGGGGTCCGGTCGGTGTCGCCGTGGCGGACCTGGATCTTGTCCGGCGAGATCCCGAGCTCCTCGGCGACGATCTGGGCGAAGGTGGTCTCGTGTGCCTGGCCCTGGGTCTGGGCGCTGATCGAGAGCACAGCGCGGCCGTCGGCGTGGACGCGCAGGTCCGCCCCGTCGGCCATCCCGAGCCCGAGGATGTCCATGTGCCGCCGCGGGCCGGCCCCGACGACCTCGGTGAAGAAGGCGACCCCGATCCCCATCAGCTCGCCGCGCTCGCGCCTCTCCGCCTGCTCGCGGCGGAGCTCGTCGTAGCCGGCGATCCGCATCGCCTCGCGCATCGTCTCGGGGTAGTTGCCGGAGTCGTAGGTCCAGCCGGTCTTGTTCTCGTACGGAAACTGCTCGGGCTGGATGAAGCTGCCCATCCGCAGCTCGGCTCCGTCGACGTCCATCTTCAGCGCCAGCTCGCCGACCAGGCGCTCGACCAGGTAGATCGCCTCGGTGACCCTGAACGAGCACCGGTAGGCGACCCCGCCGGGGGCCTTGTTCGTGTACACGGCCTTGACGCTGCAGTGCGCCGCCTCGAGGTCGTAGGAGCCGGCGAAGACGTGGAAGAAGCCGGCCGGGAACTTCGACGGCTGCGCGGTCGAGTCGAAGGCACCGTGGTCGGCGATCACGTCGACGCGGACGCCGGTGATCTTGCCGTCCTTGGCGCAGATCTGGCCGTGCATGACGTAGTCGCGGGCGAAGCCCGTCGACATCAGGTTCTCGGAGCGGTCCTCGACCCACTTCACCGGCTTGCCGGTGAGGATCGTGCCGACGATCGCGCACACGTAGGCGGGGTAGACGGGCACCTTGTTGCCGAACCCGCCGCCGATGTCGTTGGTCATGATCCGGATCATGTGCTCGGGCAGGCCGGCGACCTGCGAGTACACGGTCCGGTGCGCGTTCGGCGCCTGGTTGCCGTTGTAGAGGTCGAGCTGACCCGTCTCCGGGTCCATGTCGGCGATCATCCCGCAGGTCTCCAGCGGCGCCGGGTGGCAGCGGGGGTAGATCATGTCCCGCTCGACGACGACGTCGGCCTCGGCGAACACCCGGTCGGCCTCCTCGGCGTCGCCGGCCTCCCAGGTCGGGCTCGCGAGGTTGTCGGTCTGGCCCTCCTTGTCGTCGCGGATCAGCGGCGCGTCGTCGTCGAGCGCCTTGCGGGCGTTGACGACCGCCGGCAGCGGCTCGTACTCGACGTCGATCAGCGGCAGCGCGTCGCGGGCCGAGTAGCGGTCCTCGGCGATGACGAAGGCGACCTCCTGGCCCTGGAAGCGGACCTTGTCCCCCGCGAGCACGGCCTGTGAGTCGTAGGAGATCGTCGGCATCCAGGCGAGACCGAGCGTCTCCAGGTCCTTGGCGGTGACGACGCGCACGACCTTCGGGTGCTCGAGCGCCTTCGAGACGTCGATCGAGACGATCTTCGCGTGCGCGTACGGGCTCCGCAGCACGGCGCCGTGCAGCATCCCCGGGAGCACGATGTCGTCGAGGTACTTGCCCTGGCCGCGGATGAAGCGCGCGTCCTCCTTGCGCTTCATGCGGCCGTAGCCCATCGGGGGCGACTGCGGCGTCTCGGTGGTTGCCATGCTCAGCTCCTCGGCGATTCGGCGGTGGCCTCGTGCTCGGCCGCCCAGCGGACTGCTCTGACGATGTTGGAGTAACCGGTGCAGCGGCAGATCGCGCCTGAGATCGCCTCCCGGATCTCCTCCTCGCTCGGGTCGGGGTTCGCATCGAGCAGCGCCCTGCTGGTCATGATCATTCCCGGGCGTGCAGAAGCCGCACTGCAGGCCGTGCTCCTCGTGGAACCCCTGCTGGACGGGGTCGAGCACGCCGTCGACCTCGAGGGCCTCGATCGTGCGGATCTCGTGCCCCTCGGCCATCGCGGCGAGCACCGTGCACGACTTCACCGGCCGGCCGTCCATCTGCACCACGCAGGCGCCGCAGTTGGAGGTGTCGCAGCCCCAGTGCGTCCCGGTGAGCCCCGGCGTGTCGCGGATGAAGTGCACGAGCAGCAGCGCCGGCTCGATCTCCCTCGTGACCGGCTCGCCGTTGATCGAGATCGTGACCTGCATCAACCCTCCTGTCCTCGAGCCCGCGCCACCGCGCGCCGCAGCGCGCGCTTGCTGAGCTCACCTGCCAGATGACGCTTGTAGTCGACGGGCCCGCGACCGTCGGCGCTTGGCGAGCAGTCCTGGGAGGCGATCGCCGCCACCTCGTGCCAGAGCTCCTCCGAGGGCACCTCGCCGCGCATCTGCTCCTCGGCCCGGGTGACGTGGACCGTGGTCAGCCCGACGGCGCTCAGCGCCAGCCCGGCGTCGGCGATCGTCTCGCCGTCCATCCACACCGCACCGGACACCGCGACGATCGCCCAGTCGCCCGCTCGCCGCTCGACCTTCTCGTGGGCGCTGCCGCCGCCGGGCCGCACCGGGATCCGGATCTCGGTGAGCACCTCGGCGTCGCCGATCGCTGTCATGTAGGGGCCGACGTGGAAGTCGTCCATCGAGACGACGCGCTCGCCGTCGGCTCCGGCGATCACCGTCTCGGCCTTGAGCGCCGAGCAGACCGCGGAGAGGTCCTCGGCGGCGTCGGCCTGCGCCAGCGAGCCGCCGATCGTGCCCCGGTTGCGGACCACCGGGTCGGCGATCACGCGCTCGGCGTCGGCGAACAGGGGAAAGTGGCGGGCGAGCAGCTCCGACTCGAGCAGCTCGTAGTGGCGGGTCATGGCGCCGATCCGCACCTGCCCGTCCTGCTCGCGGATGTACGAGAGATCGGTCAGGTCGTTGATGTCGATCAGCAGCTCGGGGTTGGCGAGCCGCAGCTTCATCATCGGCAGCAGGCTGTGGCCGCCCGCGATCACCCGGGCGTCCGGGCCGCGCTCGGCCAGCAGCGCGATCGCGTTGTCGACGCTGGTCGCGCGGGCGTACTCGATGGGTGCCGGGGTCTGCACGCGCCGCCCTACCCCGCCGATTCCTCGTCCGCGGGGCGAGCGCCGAGCCCGATGTCCTTGACGTCGGGCTCGTCCTTGACCCCGCCGCCGGGCTTCGCCTCGGCCGGCTCGTCGACGTAGGCGTCGGCGCGGTCGCCGGCCTCGCGGTCGACCTCGACGCCCGGCGACGGCGCGGCCTCGCCGACGCCGCCGCCGACGCCATAGACGGCCGGCGCGTCGGTGCCGATCGCCGGCGAGCGTGGGCGCGAGTCCATGCCGGGCTTCGGCCGCGCCGGGTTCGAGTACAGCGTCCTCGCAGCGTCGCTCGAGTAGAGGGGGTCGCGAAGCGCCGGTCCCGGCTCGCCGCCCGCGCCGAGCGGGCTCTCGCGCCCGAGCCGGACCAGCTGGACCGCGCCGCGCGTGTAGACGACGTCGATGTTCTTGGGCTCGCCGGAGCGCCCCTCGCGCTCGAGCATCGCGACGCCCGCGCCCGGATAGACCGACTCGACCAGGCCCGGGGCGTCGTCCGGTCCCGCCTTCTTGGTCAGCAGGCCCTCGAGCAGCTCCGCGCCGGCCGACAGATCGGCGTTGATCGCCTTGACCACGTCCTCCACGGGCTCGGTCTTATGCAGGATCTCGCCGACCGAGCCGATCACGACGTCCAGTCCGGCGGTGATCCTGCGGAGCTCGAAGATCACCGCGACCAGGAAGATCACGAGCGCGAGGACGATCAGGATGACCGCGATGATCGTGACTACAGCCGCGGCGTCCATGGTCAGGCGTCGTCGAGGATCGCGTCGAGGGAGCCGCCGTAGTTCGCGACGACGCCGACCGTCTGATTGACCTGCGTCTGCGTCGTCCCGAGGAGCTCGACCGCGTCGAGGTCCTCGGAGGCCGCCGCGGCGGCCCGCTCGACCTGCTCGACGGCCGCGGTGACACGGCGCGCCGCATCGAGCACGCCCTTGAGCAGGACGACGACCACGGGCACGATCACCACCAGCAACACGATCGCTCCGATCCAGCCGAGGGTCATCGCTTCTTCGCGTGGTCGGCGACGATCGCCGCCTTGTCGGCGACGCCCGGCATCAGGCCGATGATCCTGACGAAGGCGTCGTTGATGTTCTCGACCGCGGGGCGCAGCGGGCGCAGGTGCTCGGCCTCGACCGTCTCCAGCGCCGACCCCAGCGTGCCGAGCCCGTCGGCGATCCGGTTGAGCCGCCGCCGGATCTCGATCAGCGCCAGCGCGAGGACCACGATCACCACCACCGCCTCGGCGACGCTGAGGGCGATCAGCAGCGAGGTGCTCACGCCTGCGCCTCCTCCTCTTCCTTGGCCCGCTCCGAGGCGTATCCCTGCGAGAGGGCGTTCATGTACCCGTCCTGGACCACGCCCTCGGCGGCGATCTGGTCCAGCACCGGGGTCGTCGCCTCGAGCTGCGGGATGAAGGCGGTGTTCTCGGCCACCTGTCCCGCGCCCTCCAGCAGGCCGTCGACGCTGCTCTCGATGTCGCGCAGGTACCGGATCAGCATGATCAGCATCGCCGCCACGGCGAGCGCCGCCACGAGCCCGATCGCCAGCGCGACGTACCAGAGGTCGCGCTGCGAATCGGTGACGGTGACCGCCAGCAGCGTCGCGCTCATCGGCCGACCGCCGCCTTCCGGAGGGCGCGCGCGGCGTGGAGGATGCGGACGCCCGAGTCGTTGACCTGGGCCACCCCGGCGAGCTCATCGGTCTGCGCGCGCAGCGTCTCGATCGCGCCGACCGCGGCCTTCGCCTGCCCGTCGATCCGGGAGGCGAGCACGAGGATCGTGATCACGATCGCGGCGGCGACCACGACGACCACCACCCCCAGCGCCAGGCCGACGTACCAGCCGGTCGTATCCGCGGCGATCAGGAGGCTCATCTATCCAAACCCTGCAAGGTCTCGGACCCAGGCCATCCTATACCCGGGTCCCAGCCGTCAGAGCTTCCCGAGGTTCTCGGCGAACTGCTTGATCATCGCCTCGGTGACCGCGGCGATGATCCCCTCCCCCATCTGCGCGGCCTTGCCGGTGACGATCACGTCCGAGTGCAGCTTCGCGGTGGTCCCGCCCCCGTCCTCGGCGAGCTGGATCTCGACCGAGGCCTCGGCGTTGCCCTGGCCCCCCGCCTCCTTCGCGCGCGCCTTGAGCAACGCGCGGTGGGCGGCGTCGTCGGACTCGACGATCTCCGCGGGGCCCGAGTAGTTCATCGACATCGACCCGAGCCTGATCTTGATCTCGGCCTTCACGCTCGTCTCGCTCGTCGTCTCGAGCACCTTGGCGTCCGGCACGCACGGGACGACCCGCTCGAGGTCGAGCATCGTCGCCCAGACCTCGTCGATCGGCTTGGCGACCGTGAACTCGTTGTCGAACTGCATCCTGCCTCCTCCTTCGACGGCCACAGTCTTTCAGAGGGCGCCGCGGCGGTAGGGTCGTGCCGATCGACGCGGGCACCTACAAGCTGGGACCGGACGACGCCACCCTCCGGGTGAGGACGGCGCGCAAGGGCGCGGCCGCGAAGGCCGGGCACGACCTCGTGATCGAGGTCACCTCCTGGTCGGCCACGCTGACGCTCGCCGACGACCGCGCCGCGAGCACGCTCGAGCTCGACGCCGACGCCGGCTCGCTGCAGGTCCGCGAGGGCACCGGCGGGGTGATGGCGCTCGCCGACGACGACCGGCGCGAGATCGAGAAGAACATCGACGACGAGGTGCTCGGACGGCACCCGATCGAGTTCCGCTCGACCTCGGTGGAGTCCGACGACGGAGGCGAGCGCCTGCGCGTGCGCGGCGAGCTGAAACTCGCGCGACAGAGCAAGCCGGTCGAGTTCGAGCTTCGGCTCGAGCCCGACGGCGCGATCAGCGGCTCGGCGACGCTGAAGCAGAGCGACTGGGGGATCAAGCCGTACACGGCGCTCTTCGGGGCGCTCAAGGTCGCCGACGAGGTCGAGGTTGAGGTCGAGGGCCGCGCGGGCTAGGGCCGGCGCGGTCGCCGCGCTGGCGCTGCTCGCCATGGCGACCGCCGCCGCGCCGGCGGAGGCGAAGCGCGACATGCGCTGCAACGGCGCCGGGCTGCTGTGCTCGCGCCATTTCGACCAGGTCGTCCTGCCCGGCGCCCACAACGCGATGTCGGCGGCCTCGCTGGGCTGGAGGATCCCGAACCAGTCGGTGGGGATACCGGACCAGCTCGAGACCGGGATCCGCGCGCTGCTGATCGACACGCACTACGGCCGCCTGCAGCCCGACGGCACGGTGAAGACGGACGACGACGGGCGGCTGACCGAGGGCGAGCGCGGCCTCTACCTCTGCCACGTCGCCTGCGAGCTGGGGGCCACGCCGCTGGTCCCGGCGCTGCGGTCGATTCGCAAGTTCGTCCGCAAGCGGCCCAACAACGTGCTCTCGATCATCGTCGAGCCGAAGATCACGGCCGACGACTTCGCCCTGGCGATGCAGCAGAGCGGCCTGATCGACTACGTCTACGACGGCTCCTTCGGCCCCTGGCCGACGCTGAAGCGGATGATCCGCACGGAGCAGAGGGTGGTCGTGCTCGCCGAGCGCGACGCCGGCACGACCTACCCCTGGTACCGGGACGCATACGACGGCATCCTCCAGGAGACCCCGTTTCGCTTCGAGCAGCCGGCGGAGCTCACGGATCCGTCCAACTGGCCGGCGAGCTGCGCACCCAACCGCGGTGACAGCGTCGGTTCGCTCTTCCTGATGAACCACTGGTCGCCGCCGACGCCGCCCGATCAGACCGACATCGCCGGCGAGGAGGCGGTGAACGCCAGGGAGGTGCTCGTCGGGCGCGCTCGCACGTGCGCCGAGCAGCGCGGCCGGCTGCCCTCGATCGTCGCCGTCGACCAGTTCGCGATCGGGGGCCTGTTCGCGGCGGTCCGGGAGCTGAACGGCGTCCGGCGCTGACCCGGGGCGCTACTGCGGGATCAGCCGGTAGACGGGCCCGGAGAGCGACGCGACGTACAGCCGCTGCCCCCTGCCCTCCCCGAACGACGAGGGCTGGAGGACCTGGACCCCGAGCGGGGCATCGTCGACGGCTCCGTCGAGCGTGGGGACGAACGTGCGCAGCTCGCCGGCGCAGAAGTCGGCGTAGACGTAGCGGCCCACGAGGTCGGCGAGGGCCGGATCGCGGACGACGTAGCCGCCGGTGACCGCGCAGTTGCCGCTCGGGTCGTCGCTCGAGTACTCGAGGATCGGGGGCTCGTGGTCGATCAGCTCGGGACCCTCGAACAGGTGCGTGGCCTCGTAGTTGTCCCAGCCGAAGTTCGCGCCGCGGGCGCCTGCGATCGTCTCGAAGTCGACCTCCTCCCACAGCTTCTGGCCGACGTCGCCGATCGCGATCCGGTTGCGGTCGAAGGTGAACCGCCACGGGTTGCGGAACCCGTAGGCCCAGATCTCGTCCTGGCCGAAGGCGCCGACGAACGGGTTGTCGGCGGGGACCGAATAGCGGCTCGTGCCGTTCTGGCGCGGGTCGATCCGCAGCAGCTTGCCGAGGCGGCTCTGGCGGTCCTGGGCGTTCTCGAACGGGTCCCCCGCCCCACCGCCGTCGCCGGTGGCCATCCAGAGCATGCCGTCGGGGCCGAACTGCAGCTGGCCGCCGTTGTGGTTCGAGCGCTGCGAGTGCTGAAAGACGATCACCCGGCGGCGCGACGTCTCGACGGCGTCGGCGGGATCCGTGGGCGAGACCTGGAACTCGTCGACCTCGTTCAGGCCCGCGTTGTTCGTGAAGTAGACGTAGAACAGCCCCGAGGTCGAGTAGTCAGGCGGGAAGGCGACCGAGAGCAGGCCCTGCTCGCCCTCGTCCTCGACCAGCTCGGTGATCTCGAGGAACGGATTGGGGAGCACCCTGCCGCGGTCGACGATCCGGATCGTCCCGGCGTCCTCCACCACGAACAGCCGGCCGGCGCCGGCCGGGCCCGGGGCATGGGTGACGTACTCCGGCAGGGTGAAGTTGCCGACCAGCTCGAGACCCGGCACCGCCGCGGGGGCGGCCGGGCGGGCGGGAGAGTCGGTGGCGAGGGCAAGCGACGCGAGCGCCGGGATCGCGATCAGCGCGGCAGCGACGAGCGCGCGAAGCCGACGAGGCCCCCCTGCTTCGGTGCTTCCCTGCACGGCCACAGCGTACCGTCGGGCGGGGCGCCCCGCCCGCTCGGCGGGGCGCCCGCGATGCCGATCGGAGCGGGGCGCTACTTGCGCAGCGCGTCTCCCAGGTACTTGCCCTGCGTCGCCTGCTCCGCCCCGGCCGCCGACGTGCCAGTCGGCCGCGGGATGAAGTTGAGGCTGAACGCGTAGTGGTTGATCGCGTGCGCGGCGGCGTCCGACATCTGGTTCAGGCCCCTGACGCTGATGTTCTCGATGTCGTCGCAGGCGCTGTGGTAGCACGGGTCGAACGCCTCGCCCGCGGTGCCGCCGTACGCGGCCTGCTCGGCCTCGGTCTTGACGTCCTCGGCGCCGGTGAACAGTCCGCCCGCCGGGATGCCGACCGCCGTGAACGGCCCGTAGTCCGAGCGACCGTCGAAGGCCGTCTGGCCGCTGTCCAGGTTGACCCGGTCGAAATAGCGCTCGAACGTGCGCTCGATCGCATCCGACCCTTCGGGCCCAGGAGTCCCGAACGCCGACCCGTTGCCATCAAAGATGAACCGGGCGAAGTTCGGCGAGGCGATCATGTCGTAGTTGAGGTAGAGAGCGATGTTCTCGGCCTGCGCGTTGTTCAGCTCCGAGACGTACTCGGTCGAGCCGACCAGGCCCTCCTCCTCGGCGCTCCACCAGGCGAAGCGCAGCTTCTGCTCGGGCTCGATCCCGAGGCGGGAGATCTGCCTCGCGATCTCGATCAGGGCGGCCGATCCGGACCCGTTGTCGTTGATCCCGGGGCCGGCGAGGACGCTGTCGAGGTGCGCCCCGGCCATGACGACGTTGTCGGGATCGCCCGTCGGGGTCTCCGCGATCACGTTCTTGGTCGGGCGGACCTCGGAGTGCGTGGTGGTCCTGATCTGGACCCGGACCCCCGTGGGGCCGTTGGTCGCGCCGTTCGCGAGCTCGCTACCCAGCGCGAAGCTCGTGTCGACTGTCGGGATCGCGGCGTTGGGGCCGCCCAGGGTGCCGTTGATGATGTCCGTGCGTCCCGGCTGGCCCTCGTTGAAGAGGACCACGGCCACGGCGCCCGCGGCGGCCGCGTTGTCGACCTTGACCCGGAAATCGCAGGTGCCACGCTGGATCAGCGCCACCTTGCCGGTGATGTTGAGCCCGTTGAAGTCGGCCGGCTCGCAGCCGCTGTTCGAGGTGGGCTCCGGGGTCGGCGGGATGGTCAGGTCGACCGCGACCAGGTTCCCCCGCACGTCACCCGAGCCCGAGAACTCGGTCGTCGCGTAGTCGGTGTCCTCGACGTAGGTCTGCGGATCCGGCGACAGCTGCCGGAATACCGTCGGCGCATCCTGGAAGAAGAAGTCGAAGTCAAACGGCTGAGCCTCCACGTTCCAGCCCGCGCGCTCGAGCACCCGCGTGACGTAGCCGGCGGAGTTGTTGAAGCCCGCGAAGCCCGCGGCGCGGGTGCCGTCGTGGGCGTCGGCGATCGTCCTGCAGCTTCTCGAGGTGCTTGGTGATGCCATCCACGGTCACCGCCCGGCGAAGCGCCGCCGAGCCTTGGAAATCGGCTGCGCCTGCGGCAGTCGCCTTCGCTCCCCGCTCGGCCGAGGCGCTCGATGTGAGCGCGATCGCGGCCGCGAGGAGAGCGACGACGCCCACGAGCGTCATGAGTCGTCCCTTCAAGACTGAGTCCTCCCTGTGTTGGAGCGGACCCCCCTTTCCCGCCAATGTGATCGATCGCGATCCCGCTACCCGCCCGCCGGCCGATCAACCCAGTACGTCCGTGCCAACGCCCGCTACGGCCGCCCGGCGGCCACGCTTTCATCGGTGGAGAAGTCGAACTCGTCCAGCTGCTCGTAGAGCGCCCGCAGAGTGGTCGACTCGATCACCTCGTCGATGCGCTCGTGGCGCGCCGCCTCCTGCTGCGCGATCCGGGGCATCGCCTCGTCCACGCTCTCGCGATCCGGCAGGTCGACGAAGCCGACGGTGAGGATCTCGCGCTCGTCGGCGAGGCTCCTCGCGGTGATCGGGCCGCGTCCGCCGAACCCGAACCCCTTGTCCGGATACCAGGCCTCGAGGAAGTCCTCGTAGGTCTTTCCCTCGCGTAGCCGGCGGACGAACACGGCGATGAACATCAGAAAGCTCCTCTCAGGCGGATGCGGAAACGGCTAGGACGCGGCGGCACCGTACTCGTCGTCGGTGACGTGCTCGCCCCAGGTGACCGGGCTGCCCTGATCGTCGACTTCCTGCATCGCGATGTGGGTCATGAAGCGGTCGGGGGCGGCGCCGTGCCAGTGCTCCTCCTCGGGCTCGAAGGAGACGGTGTCGCCGGGACCGATCGCTTCGATCGGCCCGCCGCGACGCTGACACAGGCCGGCGCCCTCGGTGACGTGGATCGTCTGGCCGAACGGGTGGGTGTGCCACGCGGTCCGGGCTCCAGGGGCGAAGTGGACGCTGGCCGCCTGGATGCGAGACGGCGCTGTCGGCGTGACGATGGTGTCGAGGAAGACGGTTCCCGTGAACCAGTCGCCGGGTCCCGCCGCGGTCGCGTTGGTATTCCTGGTGATCCTCAAAGGGGTGGACGATGGGGCTCGAACCCACGACCGCCTGGACCACAACCAGGAGCTCTACCAACTGAGCTACGTCCACCGCGCGGAACGCAATGTAGCGCCTGGGCGCGGCCGCTTTACCCGTGCTGGAAGGGTCGAAACCAGTCTCGCCATCCCGTTATCGCCCCTGGGGCCGGGGTAGGCGATGTAGTGAGCAAGACCTGAGTCACACCCGGTTATCGAGTGGCTCGAAGGGCCCGGCCGTTGACGGCCGGGCTCTTCTCGTTCTGCATCCGGCCGGCGTCGCCCGCCCGCCGGTGACGCAACGCCCCCGGCAGGATTCGAACCTGCGACCTGCTGCTTAGAAGGCAGCTGCTCTATCCGGCTGAGCTACAGGGGCTCGGTGTTGATTATGGCTTGGTGGTGCGGGTTCCTGCTCGCGGTTTCATCCATGCCAGCTTTCGTCTCGGCCGCCTTTCGGGCGCCAGTGCCCATCAGTGCCCATTCAAGTGCCCGATCGAACTGTTCGAGGTTAGGGCTGCCGGTGCTTACGGACGCAAGCGCCAAGTGTTGGCCTATGCGTTACCGCGACCGAAGAACCTCAAGGCCTCGCCGTCGGTCTAATGGTCGCTGCGCTACTCCGACAGCCCGGCGGTTTCGAGGGCGTCAGGAAATTCGGGACCGGCTCCGAGCACTTCGAGCCGGATGAGTTTCCCACCGCGGAACCTCCACGAATGGAGGACGGGGGGCTGATCCGATCGTCACTTCCCGGCATCGCCCGAGAAAGACGCCCTTCGGTGATGATCTCGTCGCCCCGCTCGTGGAATCGATCGATCTCCTGAAGGGCGCCGCCGGGCGGGGCGTCCTCCCACTGCTTTCGCATCACGACGACAAGTGCGTCGTGCCCTCGCCTGGTGCCCGGCTCAAGGGCGCTGGGGGCATTGACGTACTCGGCCTCAGGATCGGTCAGGGCGAGGATGCCGTCGAGGTCCTGACGGTTCCACGCAGCCACCAGGCGACGGATGATCCCCAAGTTCTCCTGCGACATCGCCCACGGAGTATCTCGCGCGTCGCTAGCGCCCGATCGCCAAAGAGCAGCGACCCCGCGCGGATGACTCGCACGGGGTCGCTCGTGGCTCGCGCCGATCTCGATAACCGGGCCGAACCGAGAGGCAGGCTTCCCGCCTACCCCGCTCCTCCCCGATCCCGCCGGCCCCCGTGGGTGTGGTACGGAGGCGATCGAGGAAGCATGAAAGGTCGCCTAGCCGGGTCGAGAAGGCGGATCGCCGCCGTAGCTGTTTCGCTCGCTGATCGTCCCGTCCTGCTTATGGATCAGATGCTCGACTTTGCGCAGGATCGCCATCTCTCGCCCACGCTTCTGGGCCGCGCTCTTGGTCTGGTGAGTGCTCGAAACGCGAGCGTTGCCCTCGACCTTGTTGGCCCAGCCGTCCTGGTGCGGCTCTGTGTGAACGTCGCCCTTAGTCAACTCAGGACCACCTCCTCCGTAGCGAAAGAACACGGTCGGCCTCTACCCGCGCACGGCGCTCGAAAGCGCCCACCGGCGGGGTCGCCCAAGCTTCCGTTCCGGTGGACCTACCGGCGGGCGCTCGTATTTGGCTCAACGCCCTGGGGGCACCGGCGGATGGCTACGAGGCGGCACTCGATCGGCTGGAGCCCGACTGGCGCGAGCACCTGGCCCGCACGCGGTAGCTCCCGCGCCGTGGACATAGGAGCTTCGCTCGCTCGGGCATAGGCTGGCGCCTGCACGGAGGCGGGGCCTGACGCGAAGCTGGAACAGCCCGGCCGCGTTCTGTTGCATCGCCCAATCCACCAGAAGGGGAAGTCGCATGACCACCAAGCCCAGTTTCAGTCCCTGTCAGCCAACCGCGCTCGGGCGCCGGTTCCGAATCACGGTGAGCGCCCTCGCGCTCAGCGCGCTGATCGGCCTCGGCGCGGCCTCGCAGAGCCTCGCCGACACCGGCAGCGTTTACTTCGACACGAACGAGAACGTCGCCGCGGGCGACCCGAACTTTCTCTTCAACGGGACCTTCACCGGCTTCGACAATGTCGGTCTGGGCTCCCAGGTGATGCCCAATCTCACCGACGGCTCCGACAACAGCGCCATCGGCGAGGAGGCCCTGCGCTCTAACACAGCTGGGTCGAGGAATGTGGCCATCGGCGCCTTCACCTTGGACTCCAACACCACCGGCAGCGACAACCTAGCCACTGGCAACAGCGGGCTATCGGGAACACAACCGGCAACAACAACGTCGCCATCGGCCGCGACGCGCTGTCCTTTAACAGCACCGGCAACCGCAACGTCGCCATCGGCCGAGACGCCGGTAACAACCTGACCACCGGCTCCGACAACGTCGCCATCGCCAATCGCGGCAAGGCCGGGGAGTCCGGAACGATCCGAATCGGCACCAACGGCACCCAGACTGCCGCCTGGATCGCCGGGATCAGGGGCACGGGCGTCGGCGGAACGGCCCAGCCGGTGGTCATCAACTCAAACGGCAAGCTCGGGACAGCGCCCGCGCCCTCGGCGTCCACGGCATCGCTCGCGGCGACCGTCGAGCAGCTCACCGATCAGCTAGAGCGCCAGCAGGGCCAGATCGAGCGGCTTCGCGAGCAGGTGAAGGGAGGCTGATTGACGGGGCGTGACTCCGCAATCCACCGGCAGGGGCGAGGCCCGCGTAACGGCGGGCCTCGTTCTACTGACCACTCGGAGCAACCGGATGCGACTCGCGGAGCTACCGGCGGAGTTCGCCCCTCGGCGCCTACAACCCGCGGCCATGAGCCAGACGCCGCAACCGCTGACCACCGACAGGCCCCCGACCCGGGAGCTGCCGGCCCTGGGAGATCCAGGTCGGCCCGTCCGGGAACGTGGCGCGCTCGCAGCTCGGAGTCCTGCTCCGCCGCGCCTGCCCCGAGGCGGCCAACGTGGTCAGCGCGCCTGGGGCCGTTGATCTGGCGCTTTGGGACCTCTGGACTGACGTACCCCGTACCTAGTGCGTGCCCAGACAGGGGATTCGAGCGGCGACCCGGTTAGCCGTGGTCGTTATTGCCCTTGGCCTGTCGTCCTGCGGAGGGGATGATCCAGCGGTCGTGCCGGCTCAGCGCAGTTCGATCGGGGAGCGGCCGCCTGATCCAGCCGCAACCGTGAGCCATTGTCCGAGAGAACTGAGGATCTCCCCTCGCCCAGCTTGCAAGCTGATCGACAAGCGGGCAAAGCTCACGCGATGTCCGAACACACGGCTTGGCCATGATCTTCGCGTTTCGGGAGTGGCTTGCGGCGAGGCCTACGGCCTAATGGGGCCGTTGGGAACCCCTGCCGTTCACGCTTTCGGCGACTACTCGAAGTCACGCTTAGTCGTCTACCGGCCGGCGGTAGCCACCTATCACCGGCCTTATGAGATCCGGCCGACGGGGTGGACCTGCTCAGCAAGTTGGGAGGCGGGCAGCAGTTCAGGAATTCAATTTGTCTGCTCACGCGCCAAGGCCGTATTGGCCTTTCAGTTCAGCGGCTAGCCGACCGCGCCCGGCGCTTCGGCTCACTCCCTGGTGGCGGAACTGTCGTGGGCTGAGCTACAGGGGCTCGGTGGTGATTATGGCTTGGTCGCTGCGGGTCCCGCTGGCGAGCCCCACGTTGATCGAGTAGGCGGCACGGGAGCCGGCTGCGGCGGCGAGCACGACCGACTTCTTGTCGGGCGTTGCATCGCCGGCGGCATAGACGCCGGGAACGCTCGTGCGGCCCTCCCCGTCGATGACGACCGCGCCCGAGTCGTCGAGCTCGCATCCGAGTTGCGCTGGAAGCGGGCTGGGTGTGAATGTCGGGATGAAGAAGAGCCCGGTGCGATCGTCGGTCGAGCCGTCGGCGAAGACGACCCGCGCCAGCTTTCCGCCCTCGGACTCGAGCCGGGCTACCGGATCCTCGCGGATCGCGATCCCTCTCTGCCGCAGATGCTCGGCCTCGTCGGGGTCGAGGTCGGAGCTCCCGTCCGTGAGCAGCACGATGTCGTCGCTGAGCGAGGCCAAGATGAGCGCGAGATGCGCTGCGCCCGCTCCGTAGACAGCGAGCGGTCGATCCCGCACCTCCCAGCCGTGACAGTAGGGGCAGTGGTACGCGCCCCGGGCCCACACTTCCGCGACGCCCTCGATCGGCGGCAGTTCGTAGCGCATCCCGGTGGCCAGCAGCAGGACTGCCGCCTCGCTCGTCGTGCCGCCGGCCGCGACGCTGAACCCGGAGGGTGTCAGGCGCGCCTCTTCGACCGTGGCCATGCGGGTGGTGACGCTCTCGTAGGGCCGAAGCTGTTCCTGCGCGGTCCGGCGCAGGTCAAAGGGCGGCGTGCCGTCGTGGCCGAAGAGCCCATGCACGGCTTCGCTGACGCCGTGCGCCGGGTCGTCGGCGTCCAGCAGCAGGACTCGGCGCCGCATCCGCCCCAAGATCAGTGCAGCGGCCAGGCCGGCGGGGCCGCCGCCGACGATCGCGACGTCGAACGGCGGCTCAGTCGCGGAGTCCACGCTGAGATGTTGGCGATCTTCAAGCGAGGACGTCCAGCGACCGGCATCGCGACCGGCGGCGGCCGACCCGATCGTGGGAACCGGAGTAGCCTCCTCCGTACGGGACATCGGTCCGTAGGGCAGGTGTCGCGCTCTCAGCCAGAGAACGGCGCCCGGGGGGTCGTCCGACTCGACATCACTTCGTCGACGGACCTGGCATGTCGCGCTGAAGGGTTGACATACGGGCCTCGACAGAAGACCGGGCGGCTCTGGTGGTTTGGGTCGTCCTTAGAGGCGTCGCTCATCTCCGACGCGACGCCCGGCGAAGGGGCTCACCGATGGATCGGGAGCCCCTTCTTTATGGGTGCGCCGCTCAGGCTGCGGGGTCGCCGCCGCGGTCCTCGCGGCGCCGGTGACGGCCATGGCCACCCTGCCCCTTGCCCCCCGCGTGCTTGCCGCGCACCTCGCCCTCGACCTTCGCCTCCGCGCGCGTGCGCTCCTCGTCCGTCGCCTGCGCGACGGGGGCCTGCGCCGTGGTCTGGGCCTCGCCGTCAGGCCCCGCTTCGCCGGGATCCTTGATCGCGGCCACCGCCGCCTTCGCCTTGTCGGCCAGGCTCCCCTGGCCCTTGGCGATGTCGCGCAACTCCGACGCGTCCTCCTTCACGCTGTCGCTCCCGCCGCGCTTGTCGACCAGGCTCTTCGCCTGCTGTCCGAGCTTCTTCAGGTCCATGGATTCCTCCTCGCGCTCATCGATCCCGGCTGACTGTACCCGTGGCAATCGGCAACAAGCCGACCGGCGGCGACCCGATCTCGGGCTAGACTCGCCCTCCGACCCGGGGCGTAGCGAAGCCTGGTTATCGCGCGGCTTTTGGGGAGCCGAGATCGCTGGTTCGAATCCAGCCGCCCCGACTCAAGCGAGCGAGCATTTACGGAGCGCGGGCCGACCGAGCGCGCACGGGACGGTCACCCGCCGTCGGGTGGTCGCACGATGTTCGGGTGCCCGCCGGCCGACCGGCTGGACCGCGCGCGGATCACGAAATCGTCGAAGCCGGCTCCGTTGAGGTGGACCTCGTAGACACCGGGCTCGCCGAGCTTGACGACGTGAGTCGACCGCCACGGCCCGTGGGCTTGGCACGAGACTCGTGCATTTGCGATCGGCTCTCCCCTGAAGAGCGTGGTCGCAAAGAACGTCCGATCCTTCCCGCCGCGCGCGGAACAGAGCAAGTTGACGTACTCCCCGGGTCGCTTCGGCGCCATTCGGTGGTCGTGACCGTCGTAGTCGGTGAGCACGACGCTGCCCGTGTCGATGCCCTGCTTGTTCGGCCTGACGCCTCCGTGCGGGGCTCGCTGGGTCGAGTGGCTGGGGTCGAGGCGAGCGCGGACCAGCGCTGGGAGGTCCGCCGCGCTGTCGATGCGTTCGATCTCGCGCTCTCTCCGTGCTCGAAGCCGGGCGTGCTCTCGCCTGGCCGCTCGCGCGATCTTGTCGCTGCACGCATGGATTCTTCGCGCGTCGCGATCAGCGACCTCGTCCTCGATCGAAAAGAGCCCGGTCCCGAGGACCTTGACGACGCAGCGGCCAACCACGGGTCCGCCTTTCAGGAGCCCCTCAGCGTTCTGCTCGCTCGGGGTGACCGGAGGCAGTGGATCCAGGCCGAGCTCCTCACAGTCCGCGTGACCATCCGAGAGGGCCTGCGCGAACGGCTCGAAGTCGCCGCCCAACGCGGCCAGGTCGTCGACGCCGAAGGTCTTCGCGTCGGCCGCGTCACCGTCCGCGCGGGAGCGAATCGCGATCAGGACGGAGGGCGCGTATGTCGATCCGTCCGCGGTACGAGTGCTGACGATCGCTCGCTTGCCGCTCCCCCTCTGCACGCCCAGCGTGGCCGAAATGGCCTGATCCGAGCTCACCGACGCCTGCGGCAACTCCACCTGGACAACGCCCTGGCCGGGCGCCGGCGGCGCATCGACCACGTGGTACGGGATCCGGACGCCGTAACCCACCCGGTTCGGCCCGCCCTCGCAGACGGCAGCGAGATCGATGTGCCCCGCCCAGGTACCGGCGTGGTTGGGCGAGCCAGGCACCGAAAAGACGCGCACACGGTCGATTCCGGCCGCCGCGAGCTCCTGGTTCATCTCGTCGGCGCTCGCGTCGGCATCTTCGATCGTGAGCGTCACCCCGTTCGACCCCTTCTCGATGGCCAGCGCTCGCTCAGGGCCGGGGGCAAGCCCGTCGCCTCCGCCGACCAAGACGATTGCCAACCCGACCGCGGCGAGCCCTGCAGCCCCGACGACCAGCAGGCCAGGTCGCCGGGGTCGTCTCAGCGGATTGAGAGAACGGTGTGCTCGTTCGGCCCGGCGCTTCACCTCGGCCCGAACGACCGCCTCGTCACCGTCGCCTTCGCGCGCGGGGTCAGCATCGCGAAGGCGGTCGAGGATCGGGTCGTGTCCCTCTTCCGTCATTGCGAGGACTCCGCCTGTGCCTCGTTCGCCCGACCGGTCATCACCTGTTCATGGCCGTCAGCCCCAAGATGTTTCTCGAGCGCCCGACGGGCGCGATGAAGACGGACGCGAAATGCCCCCGGCGTGATCCCGAGGACCGTCGCGGCATCCTCGGTGGAAAGGCCGTCCCAGGCGATGAGCCGGAGGGTTTCTCGCTCGCTCTCCGAGAGCTGCGCGAACGCCCAGTTGATCTCAGAACGGGTGGCATGCAGGTCGGCCGGGTCGCGTCCGGCGACTTCGGGCTGGGACGACAGACGGCCCCACAGCCGGGCCCGACGACGCCCGGATCTCCGGTGCGTCGAAATCGTCCGCAAGCAAACGCCGTAGAGCCACGGCAGTGCCGGGTCCGGGATCTCGGCGCGGCGTCGCCAGGCAACGAGGAACGTGTCGGCCAGCACGTCCTCGATCGAGGCCTGCTCCGCAACGCGTCGGCGCGCGAAGGCGTATAGCGCTGGGTGGTGGCGGTCGACGAGCTCCCCGAACGCGGCGGCGTCGAAGGGCGGCTCGGACGAACTCATCACCTGCCTATGGCCACCTACCGTCTGAAGTTACGCGCCTGGCTTTCTCAACGATCCGGATGCGCCCGCCGCCGTGCGGAACGAGCGTGACCGCGCGACGGGCGGGAGGCGCGAGGTCGATGTCCGTTGCACCGATGGCGACCGTTCGCAGGATCGTGGCGAGGGCGACCTTGATCTCGAGCTCGGCGAGCGCAGCACCGATGCAGCGGTGGGCACCTCCACCGAAAGGAAGCCAGGCGTAGGACTCCGGCGCCCCGGCCAGGAAGCGCTCCGGCTGGAAGCGCTCCGGCTCGGGATAGAGCTCAGGGTCGTGGTGTACGTCCCACGCGTCGATCATGATCAGTGTTCGGGGAGGGATCGTGTGATTGCCGATCCGAAACGGCACCTCGAGGACCCTGCCGGCGGCAACCGGCAACGGCGGTCGAAGGCGGAGGACTTCCTTGACGAGGGCGCCGAGGTACTGCTCGTCTTCCTCCTGGGCGGCGACCCTCGCGCGCTCGCGCACGTCCGGGTTGTGGGCGAGGAGCGCCGCGCCCCACGCGATCGCTGCCGCTGTTGTCTCGTGGCCCGCTCCGATCAGGGCGATGAGATCGTCGCGCAGGTCCTCCGGCGACAGCGCATCGCCGTCCTCGTCGCGTGCCTGAACGAGCATGGCGAGAATGTCCTCGCGCTCAGTGAGGCGGGCATCGCTCCGCGTCGCTGCGATTTGCTCATCGAGCATCGCCAGCAGCCGGTCGCGATGGCGCCACCAGCGCCGGGTCATGAGGTTCAGCCGCGACCGCTCCTTGAGCTCGGGGAAGTAGGTGAGCACCGCCGGCGTCGGCAGAGCCGCCGCGAATGCGGCGAATTCGCGCGCCTGGCGCGGCGGCGTGAACCGCGAGGCCAGCCATCCGCTGGTGCGGAGACGCCGTGCGCCCACGGGTAGAAGAGGAGGTCGTCGATCAACCGGCGAAACCGCTGGCGCATGTCGATCTCGGCGACGCCGAGGACCGCCTGGAGGATCACCTCGATCGTGACGTTCTGGGCGATCGGCAGCACCGCCACGGTCTCGCCTGGCCGCCACCGAGCGACCTCTCGCTCCATCAGGCGCCGCATCAGTTCGGCATAGACGCGAACCCGCTCGCCGTGAAACGGCGGCAGCAAGAGCTTGCGTCGCGCCAGGTGTCCGGCGGGCTCGAGCAGCAGCACCGATCGGTCGCCGATCAGGGGACGCACGGCGTCGTTGCCGTGGTGCCGAGTCGAGGGGATCGCCCGTGAGGAGTCGCTGGATCGCCTCGCGGTCGCTTGTGAGCACGACCGGGGGCATCGTCCCCGGCCGGATCGAGAAAGTCGCTCCGAAGCGCTCGTGTGCGGCGCGGGTGAACTGCGGATAGCGCAGGCCCCAGAGGACCGCCTGGACGGGGCGCGGGAACCGTGGACCCGGCGGGAGCAACGTCTCCGTCATGCCGACGGCATGGTTGCGCTTCGGACGACGAGTGTTACGTGTGGAAGCGGTTCCGCGGAACCGCTATCTGTGATCCCGCGTCACACAAAGCGGTTCCGCGGGACCGGTAGCGGGTGGTGCCGATCGCGGCGCTGACTGCCGACGCACGCGAGTTCTCGCACTCCGGAGGGCGAAACATGTGTTCGATCCTAGAGCGTCGGCCGGACAGCCCGACGTTCTTCCGATGGCAGGAGAAGAGCGGCCGAAGGCGTGGGCGAGCAGCGCGTGGTCAGAGGATGCGCGCGCGCATTTGGTCTGCCCATCCGGGCTGCCCAATGAGAAGGGGCGGCCCGCGGGCCGCCCCTTCACTCGGTTGCGCGTCTTAGCCGTGGCTAGCGTTCAGCCAACTGGTGGCCCTGGTACTGGAACTGCGCGTTCCGCTGCGTCATCTGTGCCTGCAGCTGGCGCGTCGCCGCTGCGGACGCCGGGCGCTCGGGCAGCGGGTTCTTGCCCTTGGCGAAATGCCAGATCGCGTCCGTCATCGCGGGCAGGAACTGGCGCATGGACCGCGCCCCGCCCCCCGCCATCTTCGACGCCGAGAGCGGATCGCTGAGCACGTCCTGCGGCGGCATGCCGAGAATGGTCGACAGCCGGTCGCAGTAGTCGTGGTAGCACGGGTCGAGCTGCTCGCCCGCCGCGCCGCCGTAGATCGCCTCCTGCTCGGGCGTCTTCGGTGCCTCCGCCCCGGCGAAGATGCCGCCGGCCGGGATGCCGAGGTTGGTGAAGCCGACGTAGTCAGAGCGACCGTCGAATGGGATCTGCTCCGACGACAGCCCCTGGGACTGCCAGAAGTCGGCGAACACCCGCTCGACCTCACCCGAACCGGGCGGCCCCGCGGGGTTGTCGTCGACTGAGCCGTCGCCGTCGTACACCAGCCGGGCGAAGTTCGGCGAAGAGATCATGTCGAAGTCGAGCATGACCATGATCTTCGCGACCTCGCGCGGGTTCAGGTGCTCGGCGTAGTAGGTGGAGCCGATCAGGCCCTCCTCCTCGCCGCCCCACCATGCGAACCGGATCTGCTGGCGCGGCTTCAGATGCTTCTTAGCGATCTGCTTCGCGATCTCGAGCTGTGCCGAGGTCCCGGAGCCGTCGTCATTGATGCCCGGGCCCGCCTCGACCGAGTCAAGGTGGGCGCCGACGACGACGACGTGCTTCGGATCGCCGGTCTTCGTCTCCGCGAGTACCTGCGGGAAGAACCGATCGTTGATGTCGGCGTCGATCTTCAAGCTCACAGTCGGGTTCTCGCCCGCCTGGTACGCCTGGTAGAGCTCGTTGCCGACCGCGAAACTCGTGACCACCGCCGGGATGTCGAGCCCAGTCGGCCCGGACACGAAGATCGCGTTCTGCCGCTCGGGAGTGTCGCCCTCGTTGAAGATGATCACCCCGGCCGCGCCTGCGTCCTGCGCCATCTGCAGCTTCTGCACGAACGGGCAGGTGCCGCGCTGGACCAGCGCCACGGCGTCGGAGACGGCGGCCGGATAGTCCCCCGCCTCACAGCCACTGGTGCTGCCGCCCGGGCTCGGGACTGTGATGTCGGTGGTCGGGACGACCGGAACATCGGTCAGATTCGCCGACGGCGAGAGCTCTACCGAGATGAAGTCGACGTCCGGGCTGTCGTCATCATCGGCGGTGCCGGGCACGTAGGACTTGTCCGGGTCGACATCGGTGCGGGTGAAGTCGGGGGTGGCTGTTCTCGACCCACTCCGGCATGTTGAACTGGACGACCTCGGGGTCGTAGCCGTAGGACTCGAGCTTGCCGAGGACGTAGTCGACGGAATCCTCGAAGCCTTGTGTCCGCGTATCGCGCGTGTTTCCGTTGGCGTTCGCGATCGTCTCGAGACTGGCTTGATGCTCGAAGACGTTCTGCGCCTTGACGGACTTGCGCAGTTTTGCTGAGTTGACGTCGGCCGCTGCGGCCGTCGACGCGCACGCCACTAGCGCGACGAGCACGGCGGCGCAGGCCGACAGGTGCTTGGAATTCATCCTCGCTCCCTTCCTCCTGGACAGATCTGACCGCGGGCTCCCCCGCGCCCGCCGGGGCTGGTGTTACCCACTCGCCGCGTTGTTAGGCGCCGCGCCCTGAGCCGCTCGTCGGGCAAGGCGATTGCATGGCGGACAGCATGTGCTCGCGGAACGCCCGGGCGGCGGGCGTAGGCCGCTCCCCGGCGCGCCAGACCAGCGACATGGGAAGCGCATGGCGCGGGCTCAGCGAGCGGATCGCCAGGCGGTCGGAATGCGACTCGACCACCGAGCGCGGCATGAGCGACACGCCGAGACCGCGGGCGGTGAGCTCCCGCAAGGTCTCCAGCTCGTTGGCTTCGGCGACGACGCGACCGTCCGGCACGAGCTCGAGCAGCGCATCGCGCAGCGCCGAGCCCGCGCCGTAGGCAACGAGCGCCTCGCCGGCGAGGCGCCCAACCCGTACCCGCTCGGCCCGCGCGAGCGGATGACCCAGCGGCGCGACGAACACGAGCTCTTCCTCGAGCAGCTGCACGCCCTCGAGACCGTCGAGCCCGTCGGGATCGACGAGCGCCATCACGAGGTCTAGGCCGCCGTCGCGGAGCTCGGCGAGCAGCGTGAAGGCGACGTCCTCCCGCACGGTGATGGCCAGCCCCGGGTGGTCGCTGCTGAAGTCGGCGATCAGCGCGGCAGGGTGCACCGGCCCGAACGGCAGGACTCCGCCGATACGGAGCGCGCCCCGGGCGAGTCCCCGGAGATCGTCCAGGTCCGCCCCGACGCCGTCCACCTCGGCGAGCGCGCGCCGCGCTCGCGCGAGCACGAGCTCGCCCGCTTCGGTCACCGCGACGCGACGGGTGGTGCGACGCAGCAGCTCGACGCCCAGCTCACGCTCGAGCCGGCCCACCTGCTGCGAGACCGCCGACTGTGCGACGTGGAGGTCCAGCGCGGCCTGGGTGAACGAGCGCCGGCGGGCGACGGCATCCAGGCAGCGCAACTGGCGGAGCTCCACGGCGGGACAACCTATCTATCGCGGGAGCTTCTGAGTGTTCGAAGAACTTCGCATTGCGCGATGGATTGTTCCATGGCACGGTAGGCCGATGCCCGACTCCGCCCAAGCGTCCGCGTTGGCGGCCGAGGTCACGATCCTCGCTGCCGACCGGGCTCGCGACGAGGCCTTCGTCGCGGAGGTCGCCGACCTCATCAACGCGGCCTACGCCGTCGGTGAGGCGGGGCTCTGGGTCGAGGGCACGAAGCGGACGGGGCCCGCCGAGATGGCCGAGGCGATTCGGAGCGGCGGGGTGCTCGCGGCCGCCCGCGAGGACGAGCTCGTCGGCTGTGCGTACGTGCGACCGCTGGAGCCGGGCACGGCGGATCTCGGACTCGTGTCGGCCGCCCTGGACCAGTGGGGCACCGGCGTCGGCCGCGAGCTGGTCGGCTCGGCGGAAGACCTGGTGCGGTCGCGGGGCGTGACGACGATGCAGCTCGAGCTGCTCGTCCCGATTGGATCGGTCCATCCGGAGAAGGAGCGCCTGCGCGGCTGGTACACCAGGCTCGGCTACCGGGTAATCCGGTCAGCCCCGTTCGAGGACCTGGCGCCAGCGCGCCTCGCGACCCGGCTCGCCGTTCCGTGCGAGTTCCTCGTCTTCCGCAAGCAGATCGACCGCTAGCAGCCGCAGATCTGGTCGGGGACGTTGTCGCCGACCGTGGAGCGGACCATGGTCAGCCGGCGCTGCGGGATGTAGATGCCGCCACCCTGCAGCGTGATCCGCGGGGTTCCGGTGGCCACGTTGTGGATCACCTGGCTGTCGACGAGGGTCAGCGGGCCGCCGTTGGTGAACAGCGGCGCGTCGAAGATCCCGCCGC
This sequence comes from uncultured Solirubrobacterales bacterium, assembly GCA_963729065.1. Classification (GTDB taxonomy): domain Bacteria; phylum Actinomycetota; class Thermoleophilia; order Solirubrobacterales; family 70-9; genus WHSW01. The sequence continues at coordinate 356,789 of CAVSMS010000022.1, read as the reverse complement.
CCTGCGCGAACCCCTGCCGGCCGCTGGCGGAGGCCGTGTTGGCCTTCACCGTCGTGCCTCGCAGGACGAGCTCGGATTCGACGACGATGGCGCCGCCCGCGGCGAGCGCGGTCCCGCTCGGGCTCGAAGCCTGGATCGAGTTGCCGCTCACGAGGCTGTCGGCGAGCAGCCCGCGGGGAAAGGCGGCCCCTGCGGCGGCGGTGGCGTCCCCCGCCGCCGACCTGACCCTGACCGTGTTGTCGACGATCCGCGTGTCGAGCACGCGCCCGACGAACGGGCCGCCGCCGGTATCGGCCTCCGCGTCGCCCGACGGGCCGAGCGCGGCCGCGCTGACATCGTTGCGGGCGACGGAGACGTTGCGCATGACCAGGTCGAGCTCCACGTTGGCGATGTTCACTCCGCCGGAAAAGGCGATCGCGTCGGCTACCGAGTTGGTCGTCCTGACCGAGTTCCGGGAGATCGCCGAGTCGGTGATCCGCGTGGTCTGCGGGTTGCCACCGATCTGGATGCCGCCACCGATCGCCAGCTGCTCGACGCTGTTCGGAAGCGCCGCCGCGAGCGCCGCGCGGTTGTCGGTCACAGAGCTCTCGCTGATGGAGAGCGAGTCGCCGTTGACGTAGATACCCCCGCCCTCGGCGAAGCGACCCTCCGGGCCGGTCGCCGTCGCCTCGTTGCCGCTCACCGCCGAGCGGACCAGGCTCAGCGATCCAGCCTGGCTCAGGATCCCAGCCCCAACCGCGTCGCTGGCCAGCGTCGACAGCCTCGATGCGGTGCCGACCTGGTTGTCGCGCACGATGGAGTCCACCACCTTGAGCGTCCCCCAGCTGTGGATGCCTCCGCCGCCGGCGAACGCGAACGGGCAGGGGTCGCCACCCGGGCACTCCGGGCCGATGGGAGTCGTCTGAGTGGGCGCCACCCGGTTACCCGAGATGACGCTGTCGGTGACGGTCACCGTTGCTCCGCCCGTGAAGTCCTGGTTCGGCGGGATCTCGATCCCGCCGCCCGTGGCGATGATCCCCTCTGCGCCGACGAACGGAACGGATTCCGGGCTGGACCGGGTGACGCCACCGGTGATCCGCACCCGGCGGACGGCGACGGTCGGTTGCGCCGGCGCCCCGAAGGTGCCGATCGTCAGCACCGGCCCGCCCCCGCGGATCACCGTCCGGTCGGCCCCGGCGCCGACCAGGTCGATGCTCACGTCGTCGATCTCCACCCCGCCGGCGTATGTGCCGGCCCGCACCCTGACCGTGTCACCGTCATTCGCCGCGTCCACCGCGGCCTGGATGGTGGGGAAGCAACTCGGGCCGTTGCCCACACACAGAGTGCTCGCATCGGCCGCGGGAGTGAGGAGCAGGGCCGCAACACCGACCGCGGCCGGTAGCGCGATCCTCGACACCGACACCCCAAGCACGGCGCTAGCCAACCACTCATCCGCCCAAAGTCAACCCTGGACGTGGACGGTGGATACTGCGCCCAGCACCCATGGCCGATCTGACCGGCATCGATCCCACCCGCGTCCGCGAGCTCGAGGAGAGCGAGAACGAGCGCTTCGCGTCGGAGCGGCCGCGGTCGATGGCCCTGCTGGAGCGGGCGCGCGGTTCGATGCCGCGTGGCGTGCCGATGGCCTGGATGGACGACCTCTACGAGCACCCGCCGGTGTGGGTCGACCGGGGCGACGGCGCCGCGCTTCACGGACGTCGACGGCCACACGTACGTCGACATGTACGTGGCCGACATGAGCGCCTTCTGCGGCCACGCCCCGCCGCCGGTGGTCGCCGCGGTCGCCGAGCGGATCGCGCTCGGCAACCAGTTCCTGCTTCCGGGCGAGGACGCGATCGTCGTCGCCGAGCACCTCGCCGAGCGCTACGGGCTGCCGAAGTGGCAGTTCACCCTCTCGGCGACGCAGGCGAACACCGAGGTGATCCGGCTGGCGCGCGAGCTCACGGGTCGCGAGATCGTCGTCCTCTTCGACGGCAAGTACCACGGCGAGGGCGACGCGACGCTGGTGATCGCGGAGGACGGGCGGGTCGTTCCCGAGAGCCGCGGCCTGCCCCCCGGCGTCGCCGCGCAGGCGCGGATCATCCAGTTCAACGACGTCGCCGCGCTCGAGGCGGCCCTGGCGCCCGGCGACGTCGCGCTCGTGCTCGCCGAGCCGGCGATGACCAACGCCGGGTTCCTGCTCCCGGCGGCGGGCTATCACGACGCCCTGCGCCAGGCGACCCGCGACGCCGGCACGCTGCTGGCGATCGACGAGACCCATTCGCTCGTCTGCTCCTACGCCGGACTCGCCCGCGAGTGGGGTCTCGAGCCCGACCTGCTGACGCTCGGGAAGTCGATCGCCGCCGGCGTGCCCCTGGCGACCTACGGGATGCGCGAGGAGATCGCCGCGCTGATCGCGCCGCCCGAGGAGGCGCGGGTCGTCTCGGGGGCGTTCGTCGACGAGGTCGCCACCGGCGGCACCCTGTTCGGGAACGCGCTCTCGATGGCGGCCGGGCGCGCGGCCCTGATCGAGGTGCTCACCGAGGAGGCGTTCGAGCACACCGCCGCGCTCGGCGAGCGGATGGCCGCCGGGCTGCGGGCGGCGATCGAGCGGGCCGGCCTGAGCTGGAGCGTCGTCCATCACGGCTCCCACGCGTGCTACTTCTTCGTCGCCGAGCCGCCCGCCGACGGCGCCGCCTCCCGGGCGGCCGACGACCCCGCCCTGCGGGCCCTGATCCGCGTCTTCATGGCCAACCGCGGAGTCTGGGAATCCGGCTGGTGGCTGGGGCCGACCGTCTCCGTCGCCCACGAGGCCGAGGACGTCGACCTCTACCTGGCCGTCTTCGAGGAGTTCCTCTCGGAGCTGACCTGAGGCGGCGGTGCCCCCTGAACGGGGCTCACGCGGTGTAGATCGCATGCCCGGCCACCAGGCACTCGGAGACCGTCCCGGCGGCGTACGTCAGATGCTTGGCGCGGTCGCGCATGAGGCCCCTCCTTGGAAGAAACGAGAACTCCCACCCTCCCCATCACTCCGCTTCAAGCAAGCCGCCGGGCGGGGTCGGGGATACTCGGCCCGTGCGGGTGGCGACGATCGGCGTCTACGGGTTCACGGCCGACTCGTTCACGGAGGCGCTGCGCGGCGCGGGCGTCGGTCTGGTCGTCGACGTCCGCCAGCGACGCGGCGTTCGCGGCAGCGAGTACTCGTGGGCGAACTCGCAGCGGCTCCAGGCGCTCCTGGCCGAGGCGGGGATCGGCTACAGCCACCACAAGGAGCTTGCGCCGACCACCGAGCTGCGCCAGCTCCAATACGCCGAGGACGACCGCCGCGGGGTCGGCAAGCGCTCCCGGGTCGAGCTCGCGCCCGAGTACGCGCGCCGCTACGTCGCCGAGATCCTCGACGCCGCCGATCTGGACGAGTTCGCGCGCCCGCCTCCCGCACGACACGGTCACGGCGCTGCTCTGCGTCGAGCGCGACCCCGAGGCCTGCCACCGGTCGCTGATCGCCGACCGGCTCGCCGCCGATCACGGGGCCCGGATCGAGCACCTGCGCCCGCAGGGCGGTTAGGCTGCTCGCGGATGAACGAGCCCGAGCCGCACGGATTCAAGGAAGGCGACCCGGTCTGGGTCGAGGACGGCGACGGCAAGCACCATCCCGGCATCTTCGTCGGCGACAACGAGAGCGCCGGTTGGTTCGGCGGCGGGCCGAGCGCCTACGTCGCCCATCCCGAGGCCCATCAGGCCGAGGTCGTCTCGGTCTTCCGGATCACGCCGCGGGACGAATAGCCGCGTGCGCGGCCTGATCTGCGCCCCCGCCGTCGTGCTCGCGCTCGGCCTCGCGGCCTGCGGCGGCGACGACGAGACCACCACCGCCTCGGGCACCCAGGGCGCGGCCTCAGGAGGCGAGATGACGGCGGGAGAGTTCATCGACGCCTCGATCCCGGACGAGGTCGCCGCGGTGCAGGAGGCGGCGGAGGCGGCGCCCGAGTGCTCGGGCGCGAACACCGACGCCGGCAGCGACTTCCAGGTCCAGGTGGCGATCGACGCCGCCCAGGCGGACGCCGACACGCCGCTGTCGGAGATCGTGGCCGAGGCCTGCTGAGGCGCACCGTGGGCGAGCTCGGCGACAAGCTGCGCGCGGCGATCGAGCCGGCGCTCGAACCCGGCGAGGAGCTGCGCGGGATCTGCGTCGCCACCCAGCAGAGCATGTTCAAGGGCCGGATGGTCGCGATCGCGACCACCGACAGGCGGCTGCTGGTGCAGCCGATGACGCGCAAGTTCGCGCCGGACGGCGAGCCGATCTCGATCACGCCCGAGCGCCTCGCCGACGCCTCCGCGGAGGGAGCCGGCGGCGGCTGGGCCCAGATCGGCGCGGCGCTCATGGACAAGGCCGCCGTCACCGTGAAACTGCGGACGACCGACGGCGAGAAGCTGAAGCTGATGATGATGCGCGGCACCGGGCCTCTCGGCGGCCTCGGCGGCGGCGAGGACCAGCGCCAGGGAATCGAGGCGCTCGGCGCCTGGTTTGCCGAGCGCGAGCCGGGCTGACGCGGCACCCGCGGCCGGGCCGGGTCTCCGGGTAGGGTTGCGCGCCCGATGGCCGAGGTCCGCCCCCTGCAAGCGCTGCATTACAACCTCGCCGCGATCGGCTCGCTCGACGACGTCGTCGCGCCGCCGTACGACGTAATCGACGGCGCGCGGCGCGCGGCGCTGCTGGCCCGCTCGCCGTTCAACGTGGTCGAGATCGACCTGCCCGAGGCCCCGGACGGCGGCGACCGCTACGAACACGCCGACGAGACGCTCGAGGAGTGGACGCTGCAGGGGATCCTCGCCGCCGACCGCGAGCCCGCGCTGTGGGCGCTGACCCAGGACTACGAGGGCCCCGACGGCTCCCGGAGGCTGCGCCGGGCTCTGCTCTGCCGCGTCCGCGTCACCCCCTACGGCCCGGGCCTGGTGCGACCCCACGAGCGGACCCAGCCGGGGCCGAAGGAGGACCGGCTGAGGCTCACCCGGGCGACCCGCTACAACCTCTCGCCGATCTTCTCCCTGCACCCCGGGGACGCCTGGCGGCACGTCGAGGGGTTCACCCGCGAGCCGCCGTGGGCCGAGGTCACCGACGACGAGGGCACCGTGCAGCGGATCTGGCGGATCGACGATCCGGAGGCCCACCGCGCGGTCGCCGCCGAGCTCGCCGACTCCGAGCTGCTGATCGCCGACGGCCATCACCGCTACGAGACCGCACGCGTCTACGCCGACGAGGTCGGCGGCGAGGGGCCGCACCGCTACACGCTCATGGCGCTCGTCTCGCTCTCCGACCCGGGCCTGACCGTGTTCGGGTACCACCGCCTGCTCTCCAACCTCGGCGACACCGAGGCCCAGCAGGCGCTTCGCGAGGCGATCATGGCCAACTTCGAGGTCGCCGAGGTGGCGCTCGACGAGCTCGACCCGGCCGGCGAGGAGGGGATCGGCGTGTTCGGGTACGTGGACGCCCACCACCGCACCGGCTACCGCCTGCGACTGCGAGACCCGGCGGCGCTGGAGGCGGCGATGCCCGGCGTGTCGCCGGCCTTCCGCGAGCTCGACGCCGCGATCCTCGAGACGCTGCTCCTGCGCGGCGCGCTCGGCATGAGCGCCGAGGACATCGAGGCCAAGCGCGGGATCTCCTACGTGGCCTCGGCCGAGCGGGCGCTCGCCGCGCTCGACGAGGGGGTCCACGCCGCCTTCCTCATGCGCCCGACCCCGATCGAGCAGGTCCGCGCGGTGGCCGACGCGGGCGAGACGATGCCGCCCAAGTCCACCTACTTCTTCCCGAAGCTGCTCACCGGGATCGTCTTCAACCCGCTCAGCTAGGGCTCGCTGAGTCGATCGTGACCCGGATCTACACGAAGAAGGGCGACGACGGGACGACGTCGCTCTGGTACGGCGGCAGGGTGCCGAAGTCGGACCCGCGCACGGAGGCCTACGGGGCGCTCGACGAGGCCGCCTCGGCGCTCGGGGTCGCGCGCTCGCTCTGCGGCCCCGGCGACGAGGAGCTCGCGGCCGATGTCCTCAGGCTCCAGGACGACCTGTTCATCGCGGGCGCCGAGCTCGCGACCGCGCCGGAGGCCGGCGAGCGCCTGGTCGAGGGCGTGAGCCGGGTGACGAGCGAGATGGCGGCCGAGCTCGAGCGCCTGATCGACGGCTACATGGACCGGGTCGAGCTGCCCCCCAAGTTCGTGATCCCGGGCGGCACCCACCTCTCGGCCCAGCTCGACCTCGCACGGGCGATCCTGCGCCGGGCCGAGCGGCGGGCGGTCGCCCTCGACGGCGGCGACGGGGTGCTCGGGCCCGAGCTGCTGCGGTTCCTCAATCGCGCCTCCGACGCCGCCTATGCGATGGCCCGGTTCGCCGACGCCGACGACCCGGAGCTGTTCGCGGGCCGCGAGCGCGCCCGGCCCAAGGCCTGAGGCGACCCGGTCGATGAGGGTCGTCGCCCGCCGCCGCCACAACTACACCCACGACGTCGAGATCGAGGGCGGCCACACCCTGGTGGTCGACGAGCCGGCAGCCTCCGGAGGCGACGACCTCGGCCCCTCCCCCACGCGGCTCGCCGCGGCCTCGCTCGCCGCCTGCACGGCGATCACGTGCGAGATGTACGCGGCCCGTAAGGGGTGGGAGCTCGGCGCGGTCGAGTGCGAGGTCGACGTCGAGCAGGGCCGCGGCTCGACCTTCGAGGAGATCACCGTCACCCTGCGCGTGCCGGCCGAGCTCACGGACGAACAGCGCGGGCGCCTGATCATGATCGCGGGCAAGTGCCCGGTCCACCGGGCCCTCGCCGCGGAGACCGAGATCGTCATCAACGACCGGATCGAGGCCGGCTGAGCACCGATGGACCTGGGCCTCGCCGGACGCGCGTGCATCGTCACCGGCGCCAGCCGCGGGATCGGCCTGGTCGCCGCGCGCATGCTCTGCGAGGAGGGCGCCTCGGTCCTGCTCGTCGCCCGCGGAGCCGAGCGGCTCGCCGAGGCGGCGGCCGAATGCGAGGCGGCGGCGGGCTCCGGCGGCCGGGCGGCGGCGCTGGCGCTCGACGTCACCGAGCCCGACGCCGGTGAGCGGATGGCGCGCGAGTGCGAGCGGCGCTTCGGCCGCCTCGACGCGCTCGTCAACAACGCCGGCACGGCCCGCTGGCGCGAGATCGAGGACGTCCCCGAGGAGGACTGGTACGCGGCCTGGGAGCTGAACGTGATGGCGCCCATGCGGGCGATGCGGGCGGCGATCCCGTCGATGGCCGAGGCTGGCTGGGGCCGGGTGGTGAACGTGGCCTCCACCGCGGCCAAGCGGCCGTCGGCGCGGATGCCGGAGTACTCGGTGGCCAAGGCGGCGGAGCTCTCGCTCTCGCGGCTGTTCGCCGACCGCCACGCCGCCGACGGGGTCCTGGTCAACGCGCTCTGCCCCGGACCGACGAAGTCGGAGCTCTGGATGGCGGAGGGCGGGCTGCTCGACCAGTCCCAGGAGCACGGCGGCCACCCGACGCGCGAGCGCGCGCTGGAGGCCGCCGCCTCCGGGCGCCCGATCGGGCGCCTGGCCGAGAGCGAGGAGATCGCGGCGGCGATCGTCTTCCTCTGTTCCGAGCGCGCCTCCTACGTCGCCGGCGCCGCCTGGTCGGTCGACGGCGGCACGGTGCAGGTGATCCTGTGACGCGGAGCGAAGCGAAGCGAGCCCGGCCGCCGTTGAGGCCGCTGGTTTGAGCGACGCGACCGAGGCGCTGCGCGAGGTCCTGCTGCGGCCCGAGCAGGCCGAGCGCCTCGACGCGCACGGCGCCACCGAGGCGGCGGTGCTCGTGCCGCTCTACGGCCACCCGGCCGACCCGGGGCTCGTGTTCACCGAGCGCCGCCACGACCTGCGCCGCCACGCCGGGGAGATCTCGTTCCCGGGCGGGCGCCGCGACCACGAAGGCGAGACGCTGCTGGACACCGCGCTGCGCGAGGCCGAGGAGGAGATCGGGCTGGCGCCGGCGGCGGTCGAGGTGGTCGGGGCGCTGCCGCCGATCGGCACCTTCGTCACCAATTACAAGGTCTTCCCGTTCGTCGGCCTGATCGCCGAGGGCCTCGCCTTCGAGCCGAGCCCGGCGGAGGTCGAGACCGTGCTCGCGTTTCGGCTCTCGGAGCTTCGCGACGGGTTCGCCATGCGACGCCTCGTGCGCCGCGGGATCCCGATCCGCACCCCGACCTACGTCGTCGGCGAGCACCTGATCTGGGGCGCGACGGCGCGGATCCTCGGTGAGCTGCTGCAGCGACTCGAACGCTTCGAACCGGCGTAAACGCGGCCTTCCCCGGGTATGTTCCGGCCCATGTCCGACGAGGAGCGCGACCGCACCGACGACGACGGGAAGGGCGAGGACCTCAGCGACACCACCGCCCCCTCGATCGGCCCCAACACGACCTTCGAGAAGGACGACCCCGAGGAACGGCTGGCCCGTCACGAGCAGTCCGACGTCGACGCGATGGGACTCGACAAGCGCCGCGAGGTGATCGGCGGCAGCTACAGCGCGAGCTTCCCCCGCCAGGTGACCCTGTACGCGATCGTGATCGCGGTCGTCGTCGGCGCCGGGATCGGCATCAAGCTCCTTGCCGACGACCTCGACCAGCCGCCGGCGAAGGTCGCCGATCAGGCGCCGTGGACCGGCACGGACAAGAAGCCGACCCCCCTGCAGTAGCCGGGCGGCGCTAACCGACCAGCTCGGCCGCGGAGGCGGTCATCCCATCGAGCCAGGCTCCGGTGCCGCGTTCGGCCGCGACGACCTCGAAGGGGATCCGCCACCGTTCGTTGGCCGCGCGGAGCGCCTCGAACGCGGCGGCGGCCGCCGCCGGCTCGAGCGCCTCGTTCAGCTCGTAGACGAGCGCCCGCACCGGCGTGTCGACGATTTCCTCGAGCAGACGCTCGAGCCGCGGTCCGTGCAGCTCGGGCGCCGCGACCGTGCCGAGCAGCCAGTAGATCAGCGCCACGCCCTCGATCGCGTCGAGCACGGTCGCGATCCGGTCCGGGTCCGCGACGGCGGGCTCGATCCCGTCGGCCTCGATCGCAGCCAGGTTCCGCGGATCGCGGGTCGTGCCCCGCACCAGCCAGCCGCGCTCGCTCAGGGACCGCCCGAGCTCGCGGCCGCTGCAACCGCAGCCGACGATCAGGGCCCGCGCCACTTAGATGAACTCATCTAGACGCCGTACTCGTCCTCGAGCTCGTCGAGGTGCTTCTCGTGGCTCCGGCGTGCCCGCTCGCGGACCGCCTCGTCCTCCTTAGCCATCCGGTTGGCGTCGTCCTCGGTGAGCTCGCGCGCGCCGCGACGGCGGCGGTACTCGTTCTGGGCCTCGAGCATCTGCTGCACGTCGTCGATCTCGAGCTGGGCCTCGACCTCGTGTGAGCGCGTCGGCTTCCAATCGACGAGGTCGGCGCCGCTGCCCGGGTACGCGCGAGCGAGGAGCACCAGGCAGAGGACGATCAGGCCGATCATCACCAGGGTGATCAGGACGAAGTCCACCACCTCCACCTTAGACCGACCGCCATATCATCGCGTCCGATGGCCGAAGCGCTGATCATCGACGCCGTCCGCACTCCCATCGGCCGCTTCGGCGGCGCGCTCGCCGGCGTGCGGCCCGACGACCTCGCCGCGCGTACGATCGCGGCCGCGGTCGAGCGCACCGGAATCGACACGGCGGAGATCGCCGACGTCTACTGGGGCGCGGCGAACCAGGCCGGCGAGGACAACCGGGACGTCGGCCGGATGGCAGCGCTCCTCGCCGGGCTGCCGGTAGAGGTGCCCGGGGTGACGGTCAACCGGCTCTGCGCGTCGGGGCTGGAGGCGGTCAACCAGGCCTCGCGGGCCCTGCGCCTCGGCGAGGGCGAGCTCTATCTCGCCGGCGGCTCGGAGTCGATGAGCCGCTCCCCGTGGGTCCTGCCGAAGCCCGGGTCCGGCTATCCCCGCGGCGCGCAGACCCTGCACGACACGGCGCTCGGCTGGCGCCTGATCAACCCGAGGATGGCCGAGCTGTACTCGACCGAGTCGATGGGCGAGACGGGCGAGAACGTCGCCGAGCGCTACGACATCTCGCGCGCCGACCAGGACGCCTTCGCGCTGCGCAGCCACCAGCGCGCGGTGGCGGCCCAGGAGCGGGGCTGGTTCGCCGACCAGCTGGTGCCCGTCGAGGCCCCGGGCCGTGGGCGCGGCGAGACGGTCACGGTGGAGGCCGACGAGGGGCCACGGGCCGACACCACGCTCGAGAAGCTCAGCGCACTGCCGCCCGTGTTCCGCGAGGGCGGCACGGTGACCGCGGGCAACGCGTCGACGCTCAACGACGGGGCCGCCTGCGTCGTGCTCGCCTCGGAGTCGAAGGCCCGCGAGCTGGGGGCCGAGCCGCTCGCCCGGGTGGTCGCAAGCGGCGTCTCCGGCGTGGATCCTGCGGTGATGGGAGTCGGCCCGATCCCGGCGATCCGCCGCGCCCTCGACGCCGCGGGGCTCGAGCTCGACCAGATCGACCTGATCGAGATCAACGAGGCGTTCGCCTCCCAGGTGCTCGCCTGCGCGCGCGAGCTCGGGATCGACGAAGAGCGCCTGAACGTCAACGGCGGTGCGATCTCAATCGGCCACCCGCTCGGGTGCTCCGGGGCACGGCTGACCACCGCCGTGGCCTGGGAGCTGCGCCGGCGAGACGCCCGGTTCGGGATCGCCGCGCTGTGCGTGGGCGTCGGCCAAGGGGTCGCGACCGTGATCGAAAACCCGGCGGCGCGGTAGCCTCGCGCCCATGGCGGTGACAGAGCTCGCATCGATCGACGGCCGGATCGGTCCGACCGCGCAGGCCACGATCGCGGTCCAGGACGACGGCCTGTACCGCGGCGACGGGGTGTTCGAGGTGATCCGCCTCTACGGCGGCCGCCCGTTCTTGCTCGGCGACCACCTCGACCGGCTCGAGCGCTCCGCGGCAGCGATCGAGCTCCCGGCCCAGCGGGCTGAGCTCGAGCCCGAGATCGAGGCGCTGCTGGAGGCCCACGGCGACGCCGATGCCCAGCTGCGTCTCGTGGTCACCCGGGGCGGGCGGCGAATCGCCCTGATCGAGCCCCTCGTCGAGCACCTGGACGCCGTCCGGCTCGCGAGCGTCACCTACAGCCCGACCGTGATCCTCAACGGGGTCAAATCGCTCTCCTACGGGGCCAACATGCAGGCGACCCGGATCGCGAAGGGCGGCGGCGCCGACGAGGCGCTGCTCGTGCGCCCGGACGAGATCGTGCTCGAGGCGCCGACCTCGACCATCTTCTGGGTCTCCGAGGGCGAGCTGCGGACACCCGCCCTGCACGCGGGAATCCTCGACTCGCTCACCCGGCGCGCGGTGGTCGAGCTGCTGCGGGTGGCCGAGGGCGAGTACGAGGTGGGCGACCTGCTGGGCGCCGAGGAGGCGTTTCTGGCCTCCACCGTGCGCGAGATCCAGCCGATCTCGGCGGTCGACGGCGTCGCCCTGGACAGCGGGCCGCGGACGGCCGAGGCGCAGGAGGCGTTCGCGAACGCGGTCGCCGAGACGATGGGCTCCAAGGCGGCCACGTGATCGAGACTCACCGACGAGCAGCGGCTGATCGCCGAGACCGCGCGCGACTTCGTCGACAACGAGGTGGTGCCGAAGGCGCGCGACTCCGACCGGGCGGAGAAGTTCGACCTCGAGCTCGCCCGCAGGCTCGGCGAGATGGGCTACCTGGGCGCTCCCGTGGCGGAGCAGTACGGCGGCCGTGGCCTTGACTTCCTCGGGTACGGCCTGATCGTCGAGGAGGTCGGGCGCGGCGACTCGGCGATGCGCACGGTGGTCTCGGTGCAGACCTCGCTGGTCTGCGGCTCGATCGAGCGCTGGGGAAACGAGGAGCAGAAGCAGCGCTGGCTGCCGAGGCTCACCGCGGGCGACGCGTTCGGCTGCTTCGGCCTCACCGAGCCCGACACCGGCTCGGACGCCGCCAACCTGCGCACGCGGGCGGAGAAGATCGACGGCGGCTGGCGCATCACCGGGCAGAAGATGTGGATCTCGCTCGGCAACGTCGCCGACGTCGCCCTGATCTTCGCCCAGACCGACCCGGACAAGAAGCACAAGGGCCTCGCGTGCTTCCTGGTGCCGACCGAGAGCGACGGCTTCTCGACCCAGGAGATCCACGGCAAGCTCGGCCTGCGCGCCTCCGACACCGCATCGATCGCGCTCGACGAGGTCGAGGTCGGCGACGAGGCGCTCATGGGAGAGGTCGGCGACGGCTTCAAGGTCGCCATGTCGGCGCTCGACTCGGGCCGCTACTCCGTCGCGGCGGGCTGCGTAGGCATCTGCCAGGGCTGCGTAGAGGCCTCGGTCGCCTACGCGAAGGAGCGCCGCCAGTTCGGGGTCCCGCTCGCGAGCTTCCAGCTCGTCCAGGAGATGATCGCGGACATGATCGTGCGCCGCGACGCGGCTCGGATGCTGGTCCGGCGGGCGGGGTTGCTCAAGGACGCCGGCAAGCCGTCCACGGTCGAGACCTCGGTGGCGAAGCTCTATGCGACCGAGTCGTCGGTCGAATGCGCGAACCTGGCGATCCAGGTCCACGGCGGCTCCGGCTACGTCGATGACTACCCGGTCGAGCGCTACCTGCGCGACGCCCGGGTGACGACCCTGTACGAGGGCACGTCGCAGATCCAGAAGCTGATCATCGGCCGCGACGCGACAGGGATCAACGCCTTGGTCCCGCCCTCGTGAGGCGTAGCCCGAAAGGGCGGAGCCGAGCCGCGCCGCTGTTGAGGCGCCTTTTTGCCTGACCTCGTTGAGGTCTCGGTCGACGGCAAGGTCGGCCTCTGCCGGTTGAACCGGCCGGAGGCGCGCAACGCGCTCTCACCCGCGCTGATGGAGGAGCTCGCCGACGCGGTCGCGCGCCTCGACGGCGACCCCGAGGTGCGCTGCATCGTGCTCGCCGGGTCCGACGAGGTCTTCGCCGCAGGCGCGGACATCGGAGCGCTCGCCGAGCGCGAGTTCCACGAGGCGGTCTTTCACCCCGCGGCCGGGTTCTGGCGCCGGCTGGCCGAGTGCCGGACGCCGATGATCGCGGCGGTCTCGGGCTGGGCGCTGGGTGGCGGCTGCGAGCTCGCCCTGATCTGCGACATGATCGTGGCCTCCGAGACGGCCGAGTTCGGCCAGCCCGAGATCACGCTCGGGATCATCCCCGGCGGCGGTGGCACCCAGCGCCTCGCCCGCGCGGCCGGCAAGCAGCGCGCGATGGAGCTGGTGCTCACGGGGCGGCGCTTCGACGCTCAGGAGGCGCACCGGATGGGAATCGTCAACGCGGTCGCCGGCAAGCGCGAATGGCTCGACGAGGCGCTCGAGCTGGCGCGCCGGGTCGCCTCCCGACCGCCGATCGCCGCGCGGCTCGCAAAGCAGGCGGTGCTGGTCGCCGAGGAGAGCTCGCTCGCGGCGGGCCTGGAGCAGGAGCGGCGCCTCTACGAGCTGGCGATGGCGACCGAGGACCGGGTCGAGGGCATGCAGGCCTTCCTCGAGAAGCGCAAGCCCGCGTTCAAGGGACGATGAAGGCGAACCTCTTCCGGCCCGACTTCGACGCCGAGCCCGATCGCGAGGGCTTCGCGTACCGCGACGCCTGGCTCGGTCGACAGGCGGGCGCCAAGCGGCTCGGGGCGAGCCTGTACGAGGTCGAGCCGGGGCAGTCGAACGCCCCGTATCACTGGCACGCGGCGAACGAGGAGATGCTGCTCGTGATGGCGGGGCGCGTCTCGTTGCGCACGCCGCGGGGCATCCGGGAGCTCGAGGCGGGCGAGGTGGTCGCCTTCCCGCGCGGCGAGCGCGGCGCCCACCAGATCGTCGGCGCCGGGGAGGGCCCGGCCCGCTACCTGATCCTGAGCGAGATGCGGGGGCCGGAGATCGCCGTGTACCCCGACTCCAAGAAGGTCGGGGTGCGTCAGGGGGCCCCGGGCACCGGCGAGGGCATGATCCTCAACTTCCTCGAGACCGACGCGGTCGACTACTGGCACGACGAGAATCCGCCCACGGCGAGATGACGAGCTTTCTCGACCCCAGCTTCGACGACGTCAGCGAGCGCGAGGGCTTCCGCGGCCGGCGGGCGCGGCTCGGCCGCCAGGCGGGCGCCGAGCACCTCGGCGCCAGCCTGTTCGAGCTCGAGCCGGGCTCGGCTCCCTTCCCCCTGCACTACCACCTCGGCAACGAGGAGCTCTTGATCGTGATCTCGGGGACCCCGGTGCTGCGGACGCTGACCGGCGAGCGCGAGCTCGTCGAGGGCGAGCTGGTCGCGTTCCCGATCGGCGACGCCGGCGCGCACCAGGTCGTCAACCGCGGCGACGGGCCGGCCCGGATCATGATCGTCAGCGAGATGAACGCCCCCGACGTCGTCATCCGGACCGAGTCGGACAAGATCAGCGCCTTCGGCCGGCCGCCGGGCGCCGCCGGCGAGGGCTTTCACGACTGTTACTGGCGCCGCGACGCGGTCGAGCTCTGGGACGGCGAGCCGCCGCCTCCTCCGGCGTAGCCGGGTGCTCCGCTAGAACTGCCGCGTGGTCGAACGGGTCGGAGTCGCGGGCGCCGGGACGATGGGCGCCGGGATCGCCCAGCTCGCCTGCATGGGCGGGTTCGAGACGCTGCTCCACGATCCCGATGCCGAGGCGCTGGAGCGGGGCAGCGAGAAGCTGCGCGCCGACCTCGGCCGCGGCGCCGAGCGCGGCCGCTGGACGGCCGCGGAGGCCGAGGCGGCGTCCGCGCGGCTCCTGCCCGCCGCCGACCTCGCCGACCTCGCCGGCTGCGACGTGGTGATCGAGGCGGCGCCGGAGCGGCTGGAGGTCAAGCGCGAGCTGTTCGCCGCCCTGGAGCGGGTCTGCGCGCCCGACGCCGTCCTGGCGACCAACACCTCGTCGCTCTCGGTGACCGCGATCGCCGCCGGCGCCGAGCGCCCGGAGCGGGTCTGCGGCATGCATTTCTTCAACCCGCCGCCGCTGATGCGCCTGGTCGAGGTGGTCGCCGGCGACGCGACCTCGCCGGAGGCGCTTGCGACCGCGACCGAGGTCGCCGAGCGGATGGGTCGCACCCCGGTCCGGGCGGCCGACGGGATCGGCTTCCTCGCCAACCGGGGCGCGCGGCCGTTCAGCCTCGAGGCGCTGCGGCTGGCGGGCGAGCGGGTCGCCGAGCCGGAGCAGATCGACCGGATCGTGCGGATCGGGGGCGGCTACCGGATGGGACCGTTCGAGCTCCAGGACCTGATCGGGATCGACGTCAACTTCGAGGTCGCGAAGTCGTTCTACGAGCAGAGCTTCGGCGAGCCGCGCTGGCGGCCCCACCCGCTGCAGGCGCGGATGGTCGCCTCGGGGCGGCTGGGACGCAAGTCGGGGCGCGGCTGGTACGCGTACGACGACGGGCCCCACCGCCCCGACGACCCCGAGCCGCCGGCGCCGACCGGGGCCGGCGCGCGCGACCCGGCGATCGAGGCGAGCGTCCGCTGGGTGGCGCTGCCCGACCTCGAGCGCGCCAGGCTGGTCGAGATCTCACTGCCTCCGGGGGGCTCGTCCGCCGAGCTGGCTGCCGCGGGGCGCTACTTCGCATCCCTCGGCAAGCACGTCGAGTGCACGCCGGGGGACGCGCCCGGGCTGGTGCTGGGACGGATCGTCTGCCAGCTGGTCAACGAGGCCTGCTTCGCCGTCGGCGAGGGGGTCGGCAGCGCCGACGACCTCGACACCGCGCTGCGGCTGGGCTTCAACCACCCGCGCGGGCCGTTCGAGTGGCTGCGGGAGATCGGCCCCGGCGGCGTCCTCGCCGTGCTCGACGCCCTTGCGGACGAGCTCGGCGAGGACCGCTACCGGGCGGCGCCGCACCTGCGGCGCCTCGCCGCGGCTCAGCGGGTCAGCTGACCGCGGATCGCGCCGTTGGGGTAGTTCTGGGTGTCGATGTCGACGTAGTGCTGGCTCGGCTTCTGCTTCAGCCGCTTGACGATCCGCTTGCGCAGATCGTGCACGCAGCCGCTCACCGGGCTGTGGAGCGAGCCCTTGAACAGGGTGATGACCGGCCGGCCGATCTCACCGGCGGAGCCCTTGTGGATGAAGGCGCCGGTGACCTTCCGCTCGAGCTTCTTGTACGAGATCGAGAAGCAGACGCGCTGCTTGATCCGGTTGACCCGCAGGGTCACGTTCGCCGAGCCGTCCGGATCCCCGCCGGCCGAGTTGACGACGTTGGAGCCGACCATGTGCCCGGTGATCCCGGTCGCGCCCGTGGCGATGATCGGAACCGCGAGACAAACTGCCGCGACGCCCGCGAAGGCGCCGAGCTTCAGTGACTTTCTCAATTTCCCCTCCTGAGGACGAGTTACGGCAAGGCTTTCGCCGTGCCCGGGCGCGCTCCTTCGCGCCGCGCCCGCGACCGCAGCACCCCTCCCGCGGCCAGATATGAGCCGGCCACTATCAATGCAAGGCCGCATACGGTCGCCACCGTGATCCGCTCGTCGAGCAGGATCGCGCCGTAGACGACCGCGAATCCGGGCGCGATGTAGGTGACCGTGTAGGCGCGCCCGGGGCCGACGGTGGCGACGAGCTCGTAGAAGATCGCGAAGGCGAGCCCGGTGCAGACGACGCCGAGCACCACGACGGCGCTCGCCGGTCCGAGCTCGGGGACGGATCCCGGCCAGCCGACGATCGCCGCGGGCAGCAGCAGCACCCCTCCCGCAACCGTCACCCACGCGGCGACGCCGATCGTCGGCTTGCCGGCCATGCGGTGCTTGGCGAGCAGGCCGCCGATCGCGTACCCGAGGCCGGCGAGCAGGACGGCGAGCCCGCCGAGCAACTCGTCGCCCGAGCCCCCGAGGTCGACGCCGAGCAGCAGCGCGACGCCCGCCACCCCGAGCAGGATCCCCACGAGCCGTCCGCCCCTGAGCCGCTCCTCCTCGTCCACCCGGATCGCGAGCAGGGCGGTGAAGATCGGCGCCGAGCAGACCAGGATGCCGGCCAGGGACGAGGAGATCTCGGTCTCGCCCGCGGAGAGCAGCAGGAACGGCCCCGCGATCTGGGAGAGCCCGATGAGCACGACGCTGCCGGCCACCCCGGAGAACCCGGCGAGCGCCCCGCGGGGCCAGGCGAAGGCGACCAGGACGGCGGCGCCGAGCGCCACGCGACCGAACGCGACCATGCCCGGGGACAGGTCGCGCACCCCGATCTTGATCAGCATGTAGCTCGCGCCCCAGATCGCCGAGAGGGCGAGCAGCAGGGTCCAGGCGCGGCGATCCATCGCCCGAGGGTAGCCCCGGGCCGGCCAGGCTCAGCCGGACGGCGAGACGAGCTCCCCCGTGTTGATCCCGCCGTAGGAGAACGTCGGCAGGACGGGCCACTGGCGCTTCCAGCTCGCCATCTCGGAGGAGGGGAAAACGTTCAGGTAGCGGGGGTCGCGCGGGTGCGGATCGGCGAGCGCCTTCTCCTTGAGCATCGAGTCGTACTGGTCGATCGAGTCCTCGAGCGTGTTCGAGTTGAGGATCACCTCGCGGCCGAAGTACTCGGCCGTCCGCCTGACGCCGGGGATGCGCGAGAGGTGCGGATGCCAGGAGTCGGCGGCGACGCCGTTCTCGGACGAGACCCACACGCCCTCCGGCGTGTTCACGCAGAGCGAGTGGTTGCCGTCGGTGTGGCCGGGGGTCCACACCAGGGCCACGCCGCGGCCGAGCTCGACGTCGCCGTCGACGAGCACGACGTTGTCGGAGATCAGGTCCTTGACGCCGTCGGCCACGTACCAGGCCCACTGCATCGGGTGCAGGGAGCTGAACGTGTCCCACTCCCGCCGCTGGGCGATCAGCTTCGCGTTGGGAAAGAGCGGGGCGCGCGGCGCCGTCTCGCCCTCGATCGGCTCGGTCGTCCCGAGCACGAAGCGCAGGTCCTGCACGTGAAGGTGGTCGAAGCTGACGAAGTCGACGTCCTCCGGGCGCAGGCCCGCGATCGCGAGCGCCTGGTCGGGCTCGTTCCAGATCTTCGCCACCACCTTGTAGGCGACCCAGTCCGGCAGCGGCAGCCGCATCATCTGCTCGTAGAAGGGCGCCTCGCGGGGCCCGTCGGTGACCGTCGGCTCGTACGCCAGGGTCCGCCGCCTGCCCTCGAAGTCCTCGAACTGGACCACCTGGAGGCGGTTGATGATGTTGATGTAGGGGTTCGGGCCCTTCGCGGCGCCGCCGAACGCGAACTTGAGCGGATACGGAGCCGAGGCGATGTCGATCGTCCGCACGCCGCCGACGCGGTTGTCGGGCCGGGCGAAGCGCTCGCGGAACGCGGCCGCCGCCTCGCGGATCGCCGCCGGGCGCCGTCCCCGCGGCCAGGTCTCGTAGGCGCCCTCGAACTCGGGCACCGGCCGCAGGCCGAACGCGTCGGGGGTCGCGCCAGGTGCCTCGACGACCGCCATCCGGGCGGAGTCTAGTTCTCGGAGAGCTGGGGCGCGATCTCGATCGGCTCGCCCTTCGGCAGCCAGTGCGCCTCGGGCGAGGGCGGGGTGTCGCGCAGGTACCACTCGGCGTCGAGCGCGCCCATGCAGCCGGTGCCGGCCGCGGTCACCGCCTGGCGGTAGGTGCGGTCGACGAGGTCGCCGACCGCGAACACGCCGGAGACGTTGGTCCGCGTCGACTTGCCCTCGGTGAGCACGTAGCCCTCGTCGTCGACGTCGACCTGCTCGGCGACCAGCTCCGAGCGCGGGATGTGGCCGATGGCGATGAAGGCGCCGCCGACCTCGACCTCCTCGGTCTCGCCGGTCTCGGCCTGGCGCAGGCGCACCGCGCGCAGCTTGCCGTCGTCGCCGGCGATGAACTCCTCCGGCACGTACGGCGTCTTGAAGTCGATGTTCCCCTGCTCGCGGGCGCGGTCGAGCATGATCTTCGAGGCCCGGTAGTCGTCGCGCCGGTGGACGCTGGTCAGCTTGTCGGCGAACTTGGAGATGAAGATCGAGTCCTCCATCGCCGAGTCGCCGCCACCGATCACGACCACGTCCTCGTTCTTGAAGAAGGCGCCGTCGCAGACCCCGCAGGTCGAGACTCCGCGGCCGCCGAGCTCGAGCTCGCCGGGGATCCCGAGGCGGCGCGGCTCGGCCCCCATCGCGAGGATGATCGCCTTTGCGACGTACTCGTCGTCGCCGACGAAGACGCGCTGATGCCCACCGTCGGAGAGCTCGACGCGCTCGGCGTCGTCGGTGATGAACCGGGTCCCGAAGCGCTCGGCCTGGGCGCGGAACTCGTTCATCATCTCCGGCCCCATGATCCCCTCGGGATAGCCGGGATAGTTCTCGACGTCGGTCGTGTTCTGGAGCTGGCCCCCCCACTGGAAGCCCTCGATCACGAGCGGCTCGAGGTTGGCGCGCGCCGCGTACAGCGCGGCGGTGTACCCGGCGGGCCCACCGCCGAGGATGATCAGGCTCTCGACTCGGTCTTCGGTCATATCAATCAGTCTCGCTTGGTTAGTTTACGTTACTTCATTTTATGAAGTAATGGCTCCCGGAAGGCTCTCGGCGATGTCGTTGCCCACCGGGGGGCTGGCCGGGCGCTCCTCCCAGCGCTTGACCGTGGCGCGCAGCTGGAAGAAGGCCACGATACCGGGCAGCAACGGCAGCCAGAAGGCGAAGAAGCGGTAGACGAGGACGGCGGCGAAGACGCTGTTGTCGGGGAGGCCGAAGAGGACGAAGGCCCCGATCATCCCCGCGTCGACGCCGCCGACCCCGCCCGGGCAGGGGCAGCAGGTTGGCGAACATGCCGACGAAGAAGCCCTGCACGACGACGGACAGCGACGGGTCGACGCCGAAGGCCTTGAACGAGGCCGCGAGGATCGCGATCTGGGCGGCCCAGAAGCCGATCGCCCCGCCGAGCGCCAGGCCGCCGCGGGACGGCTCGCGCAAGAAGCTCAGCGCCTCGCGCGTGCCCACCGCCAGGGTCGCCGGAACGGTGGCCAGGCGACGCATCGTGCGGCCCCAGAGGCTCGCCTGGGATCCCTTCGAGAAGCGCTTCTCGAGGTCGCCAGGGACGAGGGTGATGAGCAGGAAGATCGCGATCACCGCCCCGGCGATCACCGCCGGGACCACCGTCATCCCGGCCGGCGCCGGCCCGGAGAAGACCCCGGTCCGCAGCAGGACGCCGTTGATCAGCAGGGTGAGCATGTAGACCGCGTAGAGGAGGACGTTGAAGGCGACCATGCGGGCGGCGGTGTTCTTCGGCGGCATCCCGGCCTTCCGCAGGGCCCAGTAGGTGAGCACGATGCCCCCGGCGCCGCCGGCGGAGAAGAGCCGGGTCGCCGCCAGGCTGGCCATCGTGATCTCGTAGGACTCCTGCCACTTCAGCCGCACCTCGGCGCCGATCACGCCCCGGAACAGGGCGACGTAGGACGCGAACATCAGCAGGCTGAAGACGAACGCGACCGCGATCCACATCGGGTCGCCCTGGGTCAGCTTCTTGAGCCCGTCCTCGACCCCGACCACCTGCGGGAAGAGGAAGTAGATCGCGGCCACCGCGACGATCGCGATGATGATCGTCTGCGCGATTCGCTTCGGGCTCTCGAAGAACCGCGGCTCGTCGTCGTCGACGGCCTCCTTGACCTCGGCGCCGAACCCGGCCTCGGCAGGGCTCATCGGGAGCGTCGCGTAGTGCTCCTGCCTGCCTCCACCCCCGTCGCTCGGATTCGCTTGGGGCATCCGGCGCTAATCCTCGCAGGAGCGAAGGTCGCGTTACGGCGGCCCTAAGCGGCGATCGCCTCGAGCCGCCGCAGCACCCGGTTGACCGCCTCGACCGTGGGCTCGGCGAGCGGCTCCCCGCGGCGGATCAACCCCACGAGGGCGGCGCCGGCGATCAGATCGGTGACGTAATGCTCGCCGAGGTAGACGAGGGCGAAGCCGAGCGTGCCCGCGTACGCCCAGCCGGCGGCGCCCGCCAGCCGTCCGCCGCTCTCGGAGAGGTGGATCGCGGCCATCAGCGACGTGGCGAAGTGAAGCGAGGGCATCGCGGCCCACGGGTTGCTGTTGAAGGAGTCGTAGAGCGGCTGCCAGGCTCGGCGCCAGAGCTGCTCGCCGGCGTCGACCATGATCCGGCGCACGTGCGGGGCCTCCTCGGCGGCGACCTCGGCCGGCACGTGCTCGACCGGCGGCTCGATGTAGCCCTCCTCGGCCGCCCACCACGGCGGGGCCGTGGGGACGGCGAAGTAGATCGCGCAGCCGAGGTCGTAGGTGGCCGCCATCTGGCGCGCCGCGCGGGCGAACCCGGCCGGGCGCCGCGTCTGCACGATCAGCAGCGCGATGTGGGGCTCCATGAACCAGGCCCAGTGGACGACCGAGAGCATGCGGTCGAGGGCCGTCACCTGGCCGGGGCGCGAGAAGGCGCGCTGGGCGCGCACGTTGGGCAGCTCGCCGAGGCCGAGCACGCGGTCAGAGACGATCGGGTAGCGGATCTTCAGGCGCCGGCGCAGCGCCTCGGGATCGTCGTAGGGAAGCTCGTGGGCCATCGTGAAGCCCCACATCTGGAGCGTGAAGAGGGCGATGTCCCGCGCCCGTGTTCGGGGGTGCAGTACCGCGATCCCGAGCGGGCCGCCGGCGAGCGCAGCCAGGGTGACCGTCGCCGGGATCCTGCGCCGCCGGCGGATCAGCGGCACGGCGATCGAGGCGGCGACGGCGGCGCCGGCCGCGAGCCGGACCGCCGCGCGCTGTGCGGGACGGGATCGGCGCGGAGATCGGAGCGGTCGCAAGGCGGGCGAGTATAAGTCCGGGATCGTGGCGCGGACCCTCGTCGGCGGGCGGTGACGGGCCGCTTCGCGATTAGAATGCGCCCGCCTTGAGCCGTCGGACGATCTTGCCCGCCGTCATCGGCGCCCTGCTCACGCTCGCCTGGGCGGCGGCGCCCGCGTACGCGATTCCGCTCTCGCCGCCGGAGCCGCACTCGCCCAACGCCGACGTCATCCACTCGAGCTACTGGGTGATGTTCGTGATCGTCTGCGTACTGGTCGTCGCCGTGAACGCCGCCCTGATCGTCGCCGTGGTCCGCTTCCGCGAGCGGCGCGGCCACGATCCCGTCCGGTTCACCGCCGGCCGCGGCGCGCTGCGGCCCGTGCTCGCCGTGCTCGGGGTGTTCGCGCTGGCCGTGTTCGTCTACGGGGTCGTGCGGACCGGCGACGCCCGCGAGCTGCAGCCGGCCGGGCCGAACGGGCTCGGGTCGTCGCCGACCGCCCAGGTCGGCGTCAAGGGGGTGCCGCCGCTGGCGCTCGCCGAGGACACGGAGTCGGCGAGCGGCGACGAGCCGATCACCGGCCAGGAGCCGACCGAGACCAGCCCGCTGGTGATCGACGCGATCGCCCAGCAGTGGCTGTGGCGGTTCGAATACCCCGGCGGGACGCCCGGGCACCGCACCTTCACCTACGGCGAGCTGGTCGTCCCCGTCGACACCCCGGTGATCCTCGAGATCACCTCCACCGACGTCCTGCACAGCTGGTGGATCCCCGCCCTCGGCGGCCAGGTCCAGGCGACGCCCGGCGACACGGTCGAGACATGGTTCAAGGCCGACGAGGTGGGACGCTACGGCGGCCGCTCGACGATCTTCTCGGGGACCGGCTTCCCGGCGATGCGTAGCTGGGTGCGGGTGGTCACCGTGCCCGAGTACACCGCGTACGTCGAGGAGCTGAGGAGGAACCTGACCGCGGCGCAGGAGTACGTCAACGGACTGCAGCAGAAGGCCGACTCGACCGGGGCCGCGGAGGCCGGCGAATGAGCGCCCCGCCGCCGAGCACGGCGACCACCGCGCGGCCCGAGGTCGTCACCCGCGAGCTGCGCGAGCAGCGCCCGTCGTGGGTCGAGCGCGCGACCAGCGCCGACCACAAGACCGTCGGCCTGCTCTTCATCGCCACCGCGCTCAGCCTGCTCGCGCTGGCGGCGACCGAGTTCGCCCTCATGCGGATGCAGCTGATCATCCCGGAGAACTCGCTGATCCACCCGGAGATCTTCAACCGCCTGATGACCGCGCTCCGTGGTCACGTTCGTCGTCCTCGCCTGCATCCCGCTGGCGCTCGGCCTGATGAGCTTCGTCGTCCCGCTCCAGATCGGCGCCCGCGGTGTCGCGCTGCCGCGCCTGCACCAGATCTCCTACTGGCTCTACCTCGCCGGCGCCATCACGGTCTACGGCAGCTTCCTCTACAGCGCGCCGGAGACCGGCACGGCCGCGCTGCCGCCGCTCTCCGACACGGCCTTCTCACCCTCGAACGGAGCCGACGCCTGGATCGCCGGCGTCGCGCTCGCCTGCCTGGGGTTCGTCTGCTGGGCGGTCAACATGATCGTCACCGTGCGGCGGCTGCGGGCGCCCGGGCTCGCGTGGCGGCGGGCGCCGCTGTTCACCTGGGCCGCCGCGGTGATCGCCCACGTGCTCCTGGTGGTCGGGCCGATCATGATCGCCGCGCTCACCATGCTCGAGATCGACCGCCAGTTCGACGGCGTCTTCTTCGACTCGGGCGAGGGCGGCGCCCCGGTGCTGTACGAGCACCTCTCCTACATCTTCCTCACGGGCGCCTACGTGGTCGATCTTCCTCGCCGCCGCCGGGGCGATCTCCGAGATCCTGTCGACGTTCGCCCGCAAGCCGATCTTCAGCCGGCGCGCGGTCACCGTCTCGTTCGTCGCGATCGCGGTCGCCGGCCTGCTCGCCTGGATGCAGAACATGTACACGGCCCCGCTCAACGAGGGCTGGACGATCATGGCGATGGCCTTCGCGATCGCGCTCGTGGTCCCGTTCGGCACGCTGATCTACGTCTGGGTGGCGACGATCTGGGGCGGCGCCCTGGAGCTGCGGGCAGCGACCTGGTACGCGCTGGTCGCGATCTCGACCATGGCGATCGGCCTCGCGGGCGAGCTCTCGTACTCGGTGATCCCGGTCGGCTGGGCGCTCGACTACACGACCGCGAGCCAGGGCGACACGCTGTACGTGCTCGTCGGCGGCGGCGTGATGGGCGGCTTCGCAGCCCTCCACTACTGGTTCCCGAAGCTCGGCGGGCGCCTGCTCGGCGAGGGCACCGGCAAGCTCGCCCTGATCCTGATCACGGTCGGCATCCATCTCTACGTGATCCCGATGTTCTTCGCCGGGCTCGAGGGCCAGCCGGTTGACGTCTTCAAGTTCTACGAGGAGTCCGGGCTCGACGGTTACAACCTCGTCGCCTCGATCGGCGCCTTCATCCTCGTCATCGGGATCCTGATCCAGCTCGGCAACGCGGCCTACAGCTGGCACAACGGCCTGCCCGCCCGGGCCCACGACCCGTGGGCGGGAACGACGCTCGAGTGGTACGCGCTCTCGCCCCCGCCGCCGCACAACTTCGACGCCGTGCCCGACGTCCGCAGCCCCGAGCCCCTGCACGACATCCGCGAGTCGATCGCTCGCCGCCAGCAGTCGTTCAAGGCCCCGCCGCCGCTGGAGCGGGTCGCGAGCCCGGCGCCCGAGAGCGCGCCCGAGGCCGAGGCCGAGGCGCCGGCGGAGGCCGACCCGGACTCCGACGACGCAGGTAGCGCCCCGGTAGCCTGAGGACGATGAGTGCAGTCGCCGTTCGTGGCGATGCGGCGGAGCTAGCCCGCTTCCGACGCCTCGTCACCCTCACCATCGCTGCGACCTTCGCCCTGATCCTGATCGGCGGCATCGTTCGCGTCAGCGACTCGGGGCTCGGCTGCGGGGCGGCCGGCAGCGGCACCCACGGCTGGCCGCTCTGCGAGGGGGGCATCCTCCCCGCGGACTCGGCCGAGTCGGTGATCGAGTTCAGCCATCGGATCGCGGCGACGGTCGTCACGGTGCTGATCGCTCTCCTGGCCTGGCGCGCCTACCGCCGGCTGCGCTCGCACCGTCTGCTGGTCCGCGGCGCGCTCGGCGCCATCGGGCTGGTGCTGGCACAGGCGGCTCTCGGCGGGCTCACGGTGGAGCACGGGCTCGAGGACGAGCTCGTCGCGGCCCACCTCGGGCTGGCGATGCTCCTGCTCGGCCTGCTCTACGTACTCCGCCGGGGCGCGGAGCAGACCCCGCCGCCGCCGCGGAGGCGGTCCGCGGCCTGCGGCCGCTGGCCCTCGTGACCGCGGGGCTGGTGCTGGCGACGATCGTCGCCGGCGGCTACGTGGCCGGCACCGAGTACCACGGGACCTCCGACCAGCCGCTCGTCGGCGCTCATTCGGCCTGCGGCACCGGCTGGAACTCCGATCAGTTCCCCGGCTGCAACGGTCAGGGAGCGCTCTCGTTCGGCCAGTCGCGGCTCGCCGACATCCAGCTCACCCACCGGTTGTTCATGTACCTGACCGCGATCTCGGTGATCGCCCTCGCGGCGCTCGCGCTGCGCCGGCGGGCGCCGAGCCGCGCCTTCTGGATCGCTCCGCTGCTGCTCGTCGCGCAGATCGCGCTCGGGGCGATCAACGTCTGGGCCGGCAAGCACGCGGGCCTGATCATCGGCCACCTGGCGCTGGGCACGACCCTCTGGGCGACCGTCGTGTACGCCACCGCGACCCTGATGCCCGCCTCGGCCGCGGCCACCGAGCGGGTCGCCTCCACGCGGGCCGCCGGAGCCGCCCCCGCCTGATGGAAAGCGCGACGACGACATTCCGCCTCGCCCGCGAGCGCTCGGTCGCCGCCGTGGTGCGCGACTACATCGAGCTGACCAAGCCGCGGATCATCTCGCTCCTGCTGCTGACCACGGTGGCGACGATGATCGTCGCCGACCGGGCGTTCCCGCCGATCGACAACGTGCTCTGGACGATGCTGGGCGGCTACCTCGCCGCGGGAGGCGCCGGGGCGATCAACCATTACCTCGACCGCGAGCGCGACGCGCGCATGGTCCGCACCCAAGGGCGGCCGCTCGTCTCGGGCCGGATCGAGCCCCTGCACGGGCTCATCTTCGGGATCAGCCTCGGCGTGCTGGCCACGGTCCAGCTGGCGCTCACCGTCAACGCGCTGGCGGCGGCTCTGGCGCTCGCCGGCCTGCTCGGGTACGTCGTCGTCTACACCCTCTGGCTGAAGCCGCTCACGCCGCAGAACATCGTCATCGGCGGCGCCGCGGGCGCGGTCCCGCCGCTGGTCGGCTGGGCGGCGGCCACGGGCGGCCTGGCGCCGGAGGCGCTGTGGCCGTTCGGGATCGTCTTTCTCTGGACGCCGCCGCACTTCTGGGCGCTCTCGCTGCTGATCAAGGACGACTACGCGCGCACCGGCGTGCCGATGCTGCCGGTGGTCAAGGGCGAGGCCGCCACCCGGAACCGGATCGTCGCCTACGCCCTCGTCCTCGTCGCCTTCACCCTCGCCCCCGTGGCCACCGGCTTCCTCGGCGCCGTCTACGCCACGGCCGCCGTCGTCCTCGGCGCCGGTTTCATCGCCCTCGCAGTGCGCCTGCTGCGGCACCCGACCCGCGCCGCCGCGCTGCGGCTGTACCTCTCGTCGCTCGCGTACCTGGCGCTGCTCTTCTGCGCGATGGCCATCGACGCCGTGCTCTGATAGAACCGCCTGCACGTGGACCGCACTCGCGCCTCATCGAACCTCGGAACCGCGCTCGTCACGGCCTCGATCGCGCTCGCGGTCTTCGCCTTCACGTTCTTCGTCGCGATCGTCTACATCGGCTAGGCGATGGCCGACGAACGCAAACAGGCGCAACAGCGGCGCAACGGAGAGCCGCTCGAGCTCGTCTACGTCCCGGCCCCTTCGTGGCAGCCGATGCTGGTCGCCTTCGGGCTCGCCGCGCTGGTCACCTCGATCTTCACCTGGTGGCCGTACGGCGTCGCGGGCGCGATCGTCGCCCTGTTCGCCCTCCGCGGCTGGATCCACGACGCCCGGGCCGACTTCGTCCGCCTGCCGCGCAAGCAGCGGATGTCGACGGCGGTGCTTCCCGCCGTCCCTCTGCGACGCCCCGACCGCCCGGAGTAGCTCAGGCCGCCTGCTCGGCCTCGGGCGAGGTGGTGCTCGAGGTGGCGCCGTCGGAGGTCCAGACGCGGACGATGTCGCGCATCGAGAGCACCCCGACCAGCTCGCCGGCGTCGATCACCACCAGGTGGCGGATGTGGCGCCTGGACATCTCGACCGCGGCCCGTTCGAGGCTCCAGTCGGGCGACGCGGAGATCACGCTGCCGCTCATGTGGTCGCCGACCACCGCGACGTCGGGGTCGTCGCCGTTGCCCGAGCGACGTGAGGATGTCGCGCTCGGAGACGATCCCCGGGCCCTCGGCCTCCTCGTCCATCACCACGGCCGCCCCCACGCCCTTCTCCGTCATCCGGCGGGCGGCCTCCCGCAGCGTGTGGGCCGGGCCCACGGTCAACACCACCCTCGACATCCCCGTGCGGACTTCCATCGGACGAGTTTCCTCCTACAAACAGCTAGTGCAGATCGGCTCGAACTCTAATGGATGCGGGCGCGCACGCCCGCCGGGCCGCGCCCCCCGGATGGATAGGATTCGCGCGTGCGCCGAGCCCTCGCCCGCAGTCGCCAGCGGACCGCTGCCGCCCGCCTGACGATCGTCATCGCAGCCGTCGCCGGGGCGGTCGTGCTGGCCGGGTGCGACACCAGCGAGAACGCCGACGTCGACCGCGGCCGGGCGCTGTTTCAGTCCAAGTGCGGGACCTGCCACGCGCTCGCCCAGGCGGGCACGAGCGCCAACGTCGGCCCCGACCTCGACGCCGCGTTCGCCCAGGCGCGGGCCGACGGCATGGACAACGACACGATCGAGGGCGTGGTCCAGACCCAGATCGAGAGCCCGCGTTTCATCGAGGAGGGCGCCGCGAACTACAGCCGCGTGTACATGCCGCCCGAGCTCGTCACCGGGCAGGACGCCGAGGACGTCTCCGCCTACGTCGCCAGCGTTGCGGGCGTGCCGGGCGCGAAGCCCCCGCAGCTCGCCCCGCCGGACCTCTTCGCGGAGCAGTGCGGCATCTGCCACGCGCTCGAGGCCGCCGGCACCACCTCGACCACCGGCCCGGACCTCGACGACGCGCTCGCCGGCAAGGACGCCGGCTTCATCGAGGAGTCGATCGTCGACCCGAACACCGAGATCGCTCCCGGCTACCAGCCCGACGTCATGCCCCAGGACTTCGGGACCACGCTCACCCCGCAGGACCTCAAGGGGCTGGTCGACTACCTGCTCCAGAGCGTCGGCAGCGGCGGCGCAGCGGCTCCGGCGGTTCGGGCTCAGGCTGAGCGGGCCGCGGCCGCGTCCTCGGCCGCCAGATCGACGACCACGTGCGTGACCGGGAGCGGGATGTCGCTCTTGGCCCGCTCCACCACGCCGCGCTCGAGCCACTTCGAGCGCTCGGGCGGATGGGTGGAGACGATCACCTCGTCGGCCGCAAAGCCGCGCAGGGCGTCCTCGATCGCGACGTTGGGATCGTGATGGTCGCCGACCTCGCCGCGGGCGTCGAGGCCCGCCGCGCGCATCGTCGCGAGCGACCGGTCGAGCCTCGCGCGGGCCTCGGCGAGCGCCCCGTCGACGTCGTGGGCGAGGTGCTCCAGCCGCGACGAGCCCGTAGCCGGGACCACGACAAGGATCTCGCTCCGAGCGTGGGCGCGGCAGCGATCCTCGATCTCGCTCAGCAGCGCGCGGCCGGAGACCGTCTCGTTGGCGACCACCAGCAGCCTGTAGACGGCGTCGTCGTCGGTGGCAACCGCCGCGGTGTGCGGCTCGGAGCCGCGGGAGATCCGCCACAGGGCCCCGATCGCGATCCCCACCTCGACCCCGAGCAGGATCGCCCCCCACTGCGGACCCGCCAGCAGCCCGACCGCGATCACCGGCAGCAGCGCGATCCCGACGCCGACGACCACCCGGAACATGTCTGCCTCTGAACGAAGCGGGTTGTGCATCGCGGCCTCCTCGAGCTCTCCCTATACTGAGATTACGCCTCGGGAGCCCGCAGAGATCCCTTCGAGAGGCTGTGACCGAATAGCGGGGGCGGCCGGGGTGGCCGCCCGACCGCGGTGGGCGAGGGCGCAGGCCGTTGCTCGGCAGTATGGGGAGGGGCGCGTGTGGGACGCGACCCGCGCTGAACACGCACGCCGGTGAGCCGAGTGCCGCCGCAAGCGCCGACTGGCGCATTTCGCTGAATAGTCCATCGTTTTCGGCCACTCGCGAGGGTGGGCGCCTTTGTCCTCGGGAAGGACGTTTTCGCCCACGGCGGGCAACGAGCGGCGGCCGCGCGGCCAGAGGCTCGGCGAAACCGCGCCGAACGCGACGCAAGGCGCACATCTCTCTCCCTCACTGCCCAAGCCCGGGCAGCGCCCTCAGAGCTCGCCCGGGGTCTACGCCCTACGGCGACGAGCTAGACCTACAAGATGTAGACGGCCGTGAAGACGATGAGCCACATGACGTCGACGAAGTGCCAGTAGATCCCCGGCACCTCGACGCCGAGGTGGTCCTTGGCCTCGGGCCCGAAGTGGCCGCGCCAGGCGCGGATGTTGGCGAAGGTGAGCAGCACGAGCCCGACGAACACGTGCGCGCCGTGCAGGCCCGTGAGCCCGTAGAAGATCGAGCCGAAGGCGCCGTCGCGGGCGCTGAAGCCGACGTGGATGTACTCGTTGATCTGGATGAAGAGGAAGGTGGCGCCGAGCAGCCAGGTGAGCATCAGGCCCATCTGCATGGCGCGGCGGTTGCCCTTGCGGACGCTCTCCAGCGCCCAGTGGACGGTGAAGCTCGAGGAGACCAGGATCGCGGTGTTGACGCCGGCGATCGCGACCGGGAGGTCGATGCCCTCCGGCGGCCAGGGGCCCTCGTTGGCGACCACCCGGAGGAAGAAGTACGAGGCGAAGAACGCCCCGAACAGCATGATCTCCGAGATGATGAAGAGGAGGATCCCGAGCGTCTGGCGGTCGATCCGCGAGCTCTGATGGGCCTCCGGCGGGCCGTGGTGCTCGTGCTCGGGGGCTCCCGCGCCGGGAACCGGGATCGAGGCGCTCTCCATCAGCCCGTCGCCCCCGCCGTCTCGGGACGCGGGGTCGCGTCCTCGCCGGTCCCCTGGGCCTCGTAGTGCTCGACCGGCAGGTCGGTGACCTCCTTCACCCGGTCGATCAGGCCCTGCTCCACCCACACCGACTGCCTGCCGGCCAGGGTCGAGATCATGATCTCGTCGATTCGGTAGTGGTCGATCGCGTTGGTGATCGCCGCGAACGGCTCCGGGCTCATGGGCTGGCCGGTGGCGTCGATGTCGGCCCGGTAGAGCTCGGCCAGGGTGCGCGCCAGTCGCTCGCAGACCTGCTCGCGGCTGAGGTCACCGGAGCGCGGGCAGATGATCGTGTAGCGGTGGGGCTTCTCCTCGGCGCGCGCCTTCAGCCTCCGGATCAGGTCCGGGCTGGCGATCGTCTGCGTGCCGACGAGCAACGTGTGGACCACGTCCCAGCGCACCGCGTCGTCGTCGACCCGCACCGGGATGTGGGTCACCGGGACCTCGATCTTCTCCTTCGCCCACTCGACCAGGTCCTTGCGGGTGAGGCCGAAGCGGGTCTCGTACAGGGCCGAGAGCAGCACCTCCGAGGGCTGGAAGGCGCGCACGGCGTCGTCCAGCGCCAGCGAGGGGTCGGGGTCCATGACCGCGCCCACGGACTCGATGTCGAACGCCTCCAGCACCACCTGGGTGACCTCGACCCGGCTCAGGGCCGCGTCGCGAACCTCGTCGCGGTCGACGATCTGCCCGACGATGGGCTGGTTCTGCGGCGCCGCGACGGCGACCGTGTCGGCGCCGGCCTCGACCCGCTCGCGGATCGCCTCGAGCAGCTTGCGGCCACCCGCGACCTCGTTGACGAACGCGAGCACCGTGCCGCCCCCGCTCCAGTCGACGGAGCTGTGCGGGTCGTCGTTCGGGAAGCTGGCGTGGTCGGCGTCGGTCATGGTTCGGAGAACGCTTCGGGTTTACCGCCCGCGGTCCCGACCTTGGCCGGCTCGTGCTCGCGCACGTCCGCCTCCTCGGGGCCCATGATCGCGTGCCGGGCGCCCGGGACGCCGAACTCGTACGGCCCCCCGACGACGCGCGGGATCTGGTCGAAGTTGAAGATCGGCGGCGGCGACGAGACCTGCCACTCGATCGTCTTCGCCCGCCACGGGTTGGCGGTCGCCTTCGGGCCCCAGCGCCAGCTGACGATCATGTTGTACATGAAGATCAGCTGCGCGATTCCGAGCAGGAAGGACGAGATCGAGATCACGAGGTTCCACTCGCCGAACTGGGCGGCGTAGTCGGCGACCCGGCGCGGCATCCCCTCCATCCCGATCCAGTGCATGGGCACGAAGGTGCCGAGCATCCCGACCAGGGTGAGGTAGAAGTGGACCCGGCCCAGCTTCTCGTCGTACATGCGCCCCGTCATCTTCGGGAACCAGTGGTAGATCCCGGCGAAGATCGTGAACACGGAGCCGCCGAAGAGCACGAAGTGGATGTGGGCGACGATGAAGTAGGTGTCGGAGACGTGGATGTCGATCGGCACCATGCCCAGCATCACCCCCGAGATGCCGCCGATCACGAAGGTCACGATGAAGCCGAGGCTGAACAGCATCGCCGTCGATTTCAGGTGCAGCTTGCTGTCGAACAGCGTCGCTAACCAGCTGAAGATCTTGATCCCGGTCGGGACCGCGATCAGCAGGGTGGTGATCATCATCGGCACCCGCAGCCAGCTGAACATGCCGCTGACGAACATGTGGTGCGCCCAGACGGTGTAGGAGAGGACGACGATCCCGAGCAGCGCCAGGGCCATCAGCCGGTAGCCGAAGATCGGCTTGCGGGCGTGGGTGGAGATGACCTCGGAGACGATCCCGAATCCGGGCAGCATCATGATGTAGACGGCTGGGTGCGAGTAGAACCAGAAGATGTGCTGGTAGCTGAGCACGTCGCCGCCGAACGTCGCCTGGAAGAAGTTGGTGTGCAGGGCGCGGTCGAAGAGGACCATGAACTGGACCCCGGCGATGAACGGGGTCGCGGCGACGACCAGCAGCGAGGTCGAGAGGTTGGCCCAGACGAGCAGCGGCATGCGCCAGAAGGTCATTCCGGGCGCGCGCATGGTGATGATCGTGACCAGGAAGTTGAGCGCGGTCGCGATCGATGAGGCGCCCGCGAACTGGACGCCCAGGTTGAAGAACGACTGCCCCAGCGGGGCCCCGGTGGAGAGCGGCGCGTAGCCGGTCCAGCCGGCGTCGAAGGCGCCGCCGGGGACGACGAAGCTGGCCAGGAAGAGCAGGCCGGCCATCGGCAGCATCCAGAACGAGAGCGCGTTCAGGCGCGGGAACGCCATGTCCGGCGCCCCGATCATCAGCGGCAGGACGTAGTTGGCGATCCCGGCGAAGACCGGGATCACGAAGACGAAGATCATCAGCGCCGCGTGGGTCGAGAAGAGGCCGTTGTAGAGCCCCGGATCGACGAACTGGGTCCCGGGCTGGGCGAGCTCGGCCCGGATCAGCATCGCGATCAGACCACCGGCGAGGAAGAAGAAGAAGGTGGTGACGATGTACTGGATCCCGATCACCTTGTGATCGGTGTTGAACTTGAAGTAGTCGCGCCACGACTTGGCGCCGTGCTGGGAGTGGTCCTCGGGCACGGTGGGCCTGCCGGCGGCCCAGCGGAACCAGTAGTCGAAGGCGCCGAGCCCGACCAGGAAGCCGAGCGGGCCGGTGATCGCCGGGACGATCAGGTGCGGATAGCCGGTGGGCTCGGTCTGGAAGATCTCGAGCCCGGAGATCGCGCGCAGGGCGACGACGAGGCCAAAGCCGAAGCCGGCGCCGAGCAGGAAGCCGATTCCCGCCCGCCCCAGTCCTGGTCTCTTCAATGCCGCCGCCACGTTGCCCTACCTCCTCGTAAGCCTATGTCCCGTCGCTCGCGGACGATCCGCCCGCCGCGGCGCCCGACTGCGCGGCCGCCTGCTCGTCGAGCCACTGGTCGAAGTCCTCCTGCGACTCGACCACGACGGTGGCCCGCATCGTCGAATGACCGGTGCCGCAGAGCTCGGTGCAGACGAGGCTGAAGGTCCCCTCCTGGTCGGGGGTGACGACGAACGTGTTGTCGACTCCCTCCTCGGCCGGGTCGCGGGCCGGGACCGCGTCGCGCTTGATCCGCCACTCCGGGACCCAGAACGAGTGCAGGACGTCGAGGGCGCTCAGGTGGATGTCGAGCTGGCGGTCGACCGGGACGTGCAGTTGGTGCGTGGTAACCGGGGCTGCCGCCTCGCCGGTGCCGACGGTCTTCTCCGGGTACTCGAAGGTCCATTCGAACTGCTGCCCGATGACGTCGAGGCGCATCGAGTCCGATGCGGTCGCCTCGATGTCGTCGAGCACGACCCAGCTGTAGGCGGCGCCGAAGAGCACGATCACGGTTGGGATCACGGTCCACGCGATCTCGAGCCTGGTGTTGCCGTGGATCGGCTTGCCGTCGCCCTCGTCGCCGGGCTTGACCCGGAACTTCCAGATCGCGTAGCTGAACATCACCATCACGATCGCGAACACGAAGCACGAGAGCACGATCATGACGTCGAACAGGGTGTCGATCGGCCCCGCCTGGTCG
The DNA here is from genome assembly GCA_963729065.1 of uncultured Solirubrobacterales bacterium. Classification (GTDB taxonomy): domain Bacteria; phylum Actinomycetota; class Thermoleophilia; order Solirubrobacterales; family 70-9; genus WHSW01. The sequence continues at coordinate 323,332 of CAVSMS010000022.1, read as the reverse complement.
GAGCCGGCATCGCCGAACCACTCGAACTGGAGCAGGAAGACCGAGCTCACGGCCGTGACCGCGATCATCGCCGCGATCAGCCTCAGAAGGGTCTGGCGATTCACCGGACGGCGATTCTATTGATGGGCGCGACGGTGGCGCAATATGGCTTGATTGAGGCATTTGCCGCAAGACCGCACCGGGCGCGCGCCAGCCCGATCCGCTCGCCGGGCGGGGCGACTACTAGGCTGCGCAGCGTGGCCGGCGTCTACGAGCTTCACCTCGCGATCAAGTCGCCGAGCCCCGACGACGAGCGCGCGAAAGCGATCGTGGCCAAGCTCTCCGAGCAACGTCAGGTCGAGGACCTGGACGGCTCGTGGTGGCGCACCGACTACTCCGACTTCGAGGATCACGGAGCGGCCGTGCACGCGCTCCATGCCGACCTCAGGGCGATCGACGCGCATTGGGGCGAGGTTCTCGTCGCGGGCTACATGAACCGCCCCGGCGACACGCCGGAACCGCTTTCTTAGAGTCGTCGAGGCGGACACGGCGCCGGTCACCCGCGCGCGCTACGCCGGCTGGCGGACCGCCTGATACGCCACGGCGCCGAGCGCGGCACCCACGAGTGGACCTGCGAGGTAGACCCAGAAGTCCAGCCACTCGCTCGCGACGATGGCCGGCCCGAACGAGCGCGCCGGGTTCATGGACGCGCCCGTGACCGGACCGCCGAAGAGCGCGTCGAGCCCGACCGTGCCCCCGATGGCGATCGCGGCGGCGGCTCCGACCGCCCGCGTGTCTGTCGCCACGGCCATGATCACGAACATCAGGAACGCGGTCAGTATCAGCTCGTAGACGAACGCGCTTCCAACTCCAACGCTGGGGACCGTCGCTCCGAGGTCCGCGGGCTGGTCGGGCCATGCCGCCAGCAAGACGAGCGCCGCCGCCACGGCACCGGCCAGTTGCGCCGGGATGTAGGCCGCCGCGTCGCGTACCGGGAAGTGGCGGGTCAGAACGAAGGCGACGGTGACCGCCGGGTTCATGTGGGCGCCCGAGAGGTGCCCGGTTGCGTAGACCATGGCCATGATGATCAGCCCGAAGACCAGGCCGATCCCCACGGTGCCGAGCGCTCCGTCGTACTGCGCGTTCGCGACGATCGCACCGCAGCCTGCGAACACGAGGGCGAACGCGGCGAGGCCTTCCGCCGCGGCGCGGCGCGCGAGGCTAGGCCGGGGCGAGTTCATCCAGGAGTCCGCGAACACGCCGCTCGACCTCGTCGCGGATGCGCCGGACCGTTTCCAGGTCCTTGCCGGCCGGATCCTCGAGGTCCCAATCCTCGTAGCGCTTGCCGGGAAGGATCGGGCAGCTATCCCCGCATCCCATCGTCACGACCGCGTCCGCCTCGCGCACCGCGTCGGTCGTCAGCAGCTTGGGCAACTCCTGTCGTAGGTCGATCCCGACCTCTGCCATCGCCTTGACGGCCGCTGGGTTGATCTCCTCGGCGGGGTCGGAGCCGGCGGTCCGGACGGTGACGCGATCGCCCCCGAGCTTCTGCATGAAGCCTCCCGCCATCTGGCTCCGGCCCGCGTTGTGGACGCAGACGAACAGGACGGTTGGCCGGTCGTCAGGGATGGTCGGATCCTATCCATTGACATATACCGATTCAATCGATATACGTATATAGATGACCGTCGATCTGGAGCTGGCGCCCAAGACAGAAACGCCCGCCGGGCGAGCCGTGTTGCGAGCCGGTCGCGTACCCGGACATCGAGCGCGCGCAGGCCGAGCGAATGGGCCGGGTCGCAAAGGCTCTCGGTGACCCGATCCGGATGCAATTGGTTGACGTCCTGCGCCAGCACGCCGGGAAGGTCTGCGTCTGCGAGCTGGTGCCCCTGTTCGACCTGTCGCAGCCGACGGTGTCCCACCATCTGAAGGTGCTTCGCGAGGCCGGGATCGTCGGCTCGGAGCGTCAGGGGCTGTGGGCCTACTACTACGTGAATCCCGAAGCATTGGAGGAGCTGTCCGCATGGCTCTCCTGAGGCCGCATTTGGCGTTGACCGTGGGGAGTGTCGAGCGGTCGATCCCGTTCTATGCGGCCCTGTTCGGAGTCGAGCCCGCGAAGGTTCGGCCCGGCTACGCGAAGTTCGAGGTCAACGAGCCCGCGCTCAACTTCACGCTGAACGAGGGCGAGCGCGACGGTCTCGGCGCCTACAACCACGCCGGGATTCAGGTGGCGTCCACGGACGACGTGCTCCGGACCCGCGCGCGGCTCGTAGAGGCAGGGCTGGCCACCTTCGATGAGATGGACACGACCTGCTGCTATGCCAAGCAGGACAAGATCTGGGTGACCGCGCCGGACGGCGAGAGCTGGGAGGTGTTCGTGACCCACGGCGACGCCGAGACCCCGAACGAGGCGACGAGCCCCTCGTGCTGCTAGACGCTCAAACGGACTTCGGCACCGGCAGCTCGTCGAGCTCGCCCGCGGAGGCCGCAACCGCGCCCTGGGCGACCGACTCCCAGCTCCACAGCCGCTCCACCGTCCCGCGCAGAGATCCGCTCGCCGTGACCCGGTCCGGGCCGTCGAGCTCGAGCCAGCCGTTGAGGCGCTCGGCGATCGCCTCGACCGCGTCGTCGCGAAGCTCGAACGAGACCAGCCCCTTGGCGACGTCGGGAAGGTCGGCGGCGAGCGCGTGGCTCACCTCCGCCGCCCCCGAATGGGCGGCCGAGACGGGCAGGGCGCCGGTCGACGCCGCCTCCGCGGCGACCATCCCGAACGCCTCCGGGAAGGTGCTCGGGAAGACGAGGGCGTCGGACGCGGCCACGGGCACGGCGACCTCGTCGTGCTCGAGCCGGCCCGAGAAGGCGACGCTGCCGGCGGCCGCGCGGGCCGTGTCCTCGTAGCCCTCGGGCAGCGCGCCGAGGAACGCCGAGAGCATCTCGAGCCGCTCGTCCTCGCCCTCCTCGAGCCCGCGCCCGTGCTCGGCGAGCTCGCGCAGAGGCCCGAGATCGCCGCGGGCGAGGCCCTCCGCGACGCCCCGAAGGACAGCGTCGAGCCCCCCGAAGCCGACGATCAGCAGCTGCGCGCCGGGATGGCGGGCGTGGACGAGCGGCCAGGCGGCGAGCAGCAGGTCGACCCCCTTGGAGACGATCAGCTTGCCGACGAAGATCACACGCGGCCCCTCCCCCTCCGCGAACCAGTCGATCGTGTCGGCCGCGGCGGCGGGGTCGCGATCCCAGCTCGAGCCCGAGACCCCCTGGACGAGCTCGCGCAGGCGCGCGGCCAGCGCCTCGAGCGCGACCGTGTGCTCCGACGGCGGCATCGGGGCGAAGAGGTGCGTATCGACACCCGGAGGTCCGAGCCGGACCTTGGCGTTGGTGGCCGGGTCGTCGACCGCCTGGCGCAGGCGCTCGGCGATGTGGCCGGAGCCGACCAGGATCCCGGCGGCGCCATCGCAGGCCTCCTGGGCGTAGGGCCCGAACCGGTCGAGGTCGGGGAGCACGGTGTAGGAGAGGTCGGAGCCGTGAATCGCGAGCGCGTAGCCGAGCCCGGCGCGGCCGAGGATCACGGGGCCCATGATCAGGTGGTTGGCGATCGCGGCGTCGACACCCCCGAGCGACTCGACCAGGTCGGCGACCGCCGTCACGTTCATCTCGATGTAGCGGTCGAGCTCGGCGTCGGTGAGCTCGCCGAAGGTCTTCACCTCGAAGCCCTCGTACTTGTCGTGGACGAAGACCGGCAGCAGGCCGCCGATGTCCGGGGTGTGGACGGTCACGGAGCCCGGCGCCCCGACCCCGAGCGCGGGCGGGTCGCGGTCCTGGCAGACGACGTGGACCTCGTGCCCGAGCGACGCGAGCGCGTTCGCCAGGCTGGCGTTGTAGACGTTGGAGCCGGTCCCGCGAAGCAGGTAGCCGTGGAAGATGAGGACCTTCACCTGGCGGGAGGCTATATCCCGGGGCCCCGTGGGCGACGGAGCGGTTACGCTTCCGCCGCCGTGCAGAACCCGCGCCAGATCTTCCGGCTCCGCGCCCGCGCCTCCGGGCGCGAGGTCTACTCGCCGGCCGAGCCGGACCGCGTCTACCTCGACCGCGAGACCGGCGAGGAGATGGAGCCGGTGACGCGCACCCTCCCGCTGGCCCCCTCCGACTCGGCGCTACTTCGAAGCCCGGACAACCTCCGGATCTGCCGCCGCTGCGACCAGCTGATCGGGCTCGACGTCAGCGACTGCCCGTACTGCGGCCTCCGCCAGCCGCCGCTCGCCTGAGCGGCGATAGCGGCCGGGCGGCGTCGTCGGCGCTCGTGTGCCGAGCACACAGTCGGTGCGTGATTGCGTGACGTTGTGGCGCTTGCTGCTCTGGTAGGGCGTGCCATCGAGAGTGGAGCTTCGGACGCATACCGTCCAAAACCTCACTCCGCTCGTGGGAGCAGCGGGGGCGTGCGGGACCGTGGCGACGTGTCGCGGCACGCATGGTTCAGGCACAGTCCCGCCTCGAATCACGCTCACCCCTCCGCCAGACCCGTGCACCTCGCCACCGAGGCGATGCGCCCGGGTGGGATCGCGAGAATCAGGCCCAGACGAGCGCTCAGCGCGGGGTGTAGTAGCCCCAGTACAGGAGCCGTGCGGTGGTGTAGTCGCAGCCGTAGGAGCGCACCGAGCCCACCTTCTGCTGCGCCTTGCCGGCCTTGATGTTGCCGGTGCCGGAGCACTTGCCCGCCTCGCGGCTGGAGCGCCAGACGTTGTTGCTGCCGCTGAGGCCGACCGCGAAGGACGGGGACCAGGTCGGGATCGTCAGGCCGAGGAACTCACCCTTGCGGATCTTCAGCGGGTTGTTGAGCGTGAAGGTCTGGCGGGTGCCGAGCACCGTGCCGAGGGTGACCACGGGGCTCTGCGCCTTGAGCTTGTAGTTGCGCTCGTCGCGCCGCTTGATCACCGAGATCCGCGCCGTGGGCTGCATTCCGAACGTGGGCGACTGGTAGAAGTCGCCGAAGAAGTTCTTCTGGGAGCGCTTCGGATCGGAGATGTCGATTGCCCAGCCGACGATCCAGCCGTTCTCGCGGGCCTTGAAGACGCCCCGGTCGCCGTCGGCGACCATCTGGAAGCCGCTGACGCTGCCCACCGCCTCGCACGGCGTCTTCGGGCACGAGGGCTCGGGCGTGCGGGTCGTCTTGCCGAGCGTCTTCGCGGTCGCCCCGATCGCCTCGCCGGCCCCGCCGGCAAGCGCCATCAGCGCCGCCAGAACGAGCAGAGCGAGGACGGGACGAGTGCGTGTGCTGGTCGCAGGCATCGAGTTAGCTGGAACACCGGTTCGGGGCTGCGGTTTCGGTTTCGCCAGCTGCGCTCAGCATAGGCGGCCTCGCCGCCGACGGTAGATTCCCCCGCCGTGCCTGCAATCGAGGTAACACGGCTGGAGCGGGAGTTTCCCGGGGGGATCAAGGCCGTTGCGGGCGTCGACCTCGAGGTCGCCGAGGGCGAGATCTACGCCTTCCTCGGCCCCAACGGGGCGGGCAAGACGACCACGGTGCGCATGCTGACCACGTTGCTGCGGCCGACGGGCGGCACCGCCCGCGTCGCCGGCTACGACGTCGTGGAGCAGGCGGCCGACGTGCGCCGGGCGATCGGGGTCGCGCTCCAGGAGGCGGCGCTCGACCCGCTGATGACCGGCCGCGAGCTGATCCGGCTCCAGGCGACGCTCCACGGCCTGATCGGCGCCGACGCCGCGCGCCGCTGCGACGCGCTGATCGACCGCGTCGGCCTCACCCAGGCCGCCGACCGTCGCGTCGGCACCTACTCCGGCGGCATGCGCCGGCGGCTCGACCTCGCCTCGGCGCTCGTGCACGAGCCCCGGGTGCTGTTCCTCGACGAGCCGACCACGGGCCTCGACCCGGTGAGCCGCAAGGCGATCTGGGAGGAGGTGGTGGCCCTCAACACCGAGGGCGCGACCGTGTTCCTGACCACCCAGTACCTCGAGGAGGCCGACCAGCTGGCCAACCGGGTCGGGATCATCAACGGCGGCCTCATCGTCGCCGAGGGCACCCCGGCCTCGCTCAAGGCCGAGGTCGGCAAGCCGCATCTCGAGGTCGGGCTCGTCGACGGCTCGGCCGAGCACGCGCAGCACATCTGCGGCGACTTCGGCCGCATCCTTCCCGAGAAGGAGGGGAGGCTCCTGGTCGAGCTCGACCACGGCGCCAGCGACGTCGCCAAGGTCGTCCGGGCGCTCGACGAGGCCGGGATCCTGGTCGAGTCGCTTGAGCTGGTCGAGCCGACGCTCGACGATGTCTTCGTCGCCACGACGGGCGAGCACCTCGAAGGGGACGCAGTGGCCGAGCCTGCCGGGGCCTAGGCGTTGACGGGAGCCCTGGCGACCAACGCGCGGGTGGTGCTCGCGCTGGGCGCGCGCTCGGTGAAGCAGACCTTCCGCCGCCCGCAGCTGGTCGCGCCGATCCTCGTCTTTCCCACCCTGCTGCTCGCGATCCAGACCGGCGGCGCCGGGCAGGCGGTCAACCTCCCCGGCTTCCCCGAGGTGGACAGCTTCCTCTCGTTCATGCTCGCCGGGGCGATGTTGCAGTCGTGTCTGCTGGCCGGGAACACCGGCGGCATCGCCCTCGCGGTCGACCTCGAGATGGGGTTCGTCGACCGGCTGTTCGCGGCGCCGATCTCGCGGTTCTCCATCGTCCTGGGACGCCTCGCGGGCACCGCCGTGCTCGGCGCGGGCGCCGCGCTGTGGTTCATCGCCATCGGGCTGATCTTCGGCGCCTCCTTCGAACTCGGCGTGCCCGGGATGCTCCTGATGATCGTCCTCACGTCGCTGGCAGCGGTCGCCTTCGGCGGCCTGAGCGCCTCGATCGCGCTGTACACGGGCCAGGCGTCGGTGGTCCAGGGGCTGTTCCCGCTGATCTTCGTGATCCTCTTCCTCTCCAGCGCCTTCTTCCCGGTCAACCTGCTGCTGGAGCCGGCGGGCTCGATCGCCGAGTACAACCCGCTCTCGTTCATCGTCGAGGGGATCCGCGAGCCGGTGATCGGGTCGCTCAGCCTCCACACGGTCGCCGAGGCGTTCGGCGCGATCGCCGTTGTGATGGCGCTCTCGACCGGGCTCTCCGCAATTGCCCTGCGGCGAAGGATCAGGGTCGGATAGCCGGTGACTCGCTGATGGGCTTCGCCGCGAACATGGCCATGGTGCGGGCGCTCGTCCGCCGCTCCTCGAACGAGATCCTGCGGGTCCCGGGGGCGGCGATCCCGGGCGTGCTCGCGCCGACGATCTTCTTCCTCGGACTGACCTCGGTGTTCGGCGGGCTCACCGCGCTGCGCGGCTTCGACTCCGACAGCTACCAGAGCTTCATCATCCCCGTGAGCCTGCTGCAGGGAGCGGGCTTCACCGGCGCCGCGACCGGGGTCAACCTCGCCCGCGACATCGAGCAGGGCTGGTTCGACCGCCTGCTGGCGTCACCCGCGCCGCGCCCTGCGCTGCTGGCGGGCATGGTCATCTCCGCCGCGCTGCGCTCGTTGATCCCGGCGACGGTGCTGCTCACGGTCGCCTTCGCGATCGGCGTCGACTGGCCCGGCTTCGGCGGGCTGGCCCTGGCGATCTTCTGCGTGATGGCCACCGGGACGATCGCCGCCTGCTGGGGAGTCTCGCTGGCGCTTCGCTACAAGACCCAGAGCGCCGCGCCGCTGATGCAGGCGGGGATGTTCGTGCTCGTGCTCTTCACCACCGCCTACGCCCCGCTCGAGCTGCTCCAGGACTGGCTGGCGGACATCGCCCGGATCAACCCGCTGACCCAGGTGGTCGACGCCGCCCGCCTCGGCTTCACCGGCCAGCCGATCACCTGGGGGGACACCTGGCCGGCGCTGCTGGCGCTCGCCGGCCTGCTGGCGGTGCTGACGTACTTCGCCCTACGCGGCATGCGGCGCACGAGCTACTGAGTGTCGGAGCTGGCCGACCTCTGCCGGGGCGTGCTCGAGGCCTCGCACGCCGAGGGCGAGCGGCGCGGCGTGCGCTACTCGTACACGCGCCCGAGCCCGACCCGCTACCCGTGGCAGTGGTACTGGGACTCGTGCTTCGCGGCGATCGCCTGGCGCCGCTTCGATCCACAGCGCCCGCGCGACGAGCTCACCAGCCTGTTGAACGCGATGCGCTCCGACGGCTTCATCGGCCACGTGACCTTCTGGGACCAGCCGCTGACCTGGAAGCGGCTCGTCTACTACAACGTCACCTCGCGCCACGCCGAGATGACCGGCACGATCCAGCCGCCGCTGCTCGCCTGGGCCTGGCGGCTGGCGATCGGCGACCCGGCGACCGAGCCGCGGATCGCCACCCACCACGAGTGGCTGCGGGCGCACCGCGACCTCGAGGGCGACGGGTTGCTGTGGCTGGTCCAGCCGGACGAGTCGGGGCTCGACAGCTCGCCGAAGTTCGACCCGATCTGGGGCCGGCTCATGCACGGGGGATACGGCTTTCCGTTGCTGGTCGCCCGCAACCGGAGCCTGGGCTGGGACGCGCGCCGGATCCGCGACCGCGGCTGGCCCGTGGTCTGCGAGGTGATGACCAACGTGCTCTGGTGCCTGGCCCGGGTGGCGGCCGGCGAACCGTCGATCACCCCGGCGATCGTCGACCGGCTCTGGGACGAGCGCCGCGGCCTCTTCCTCGACGAGGTCCAGCCCGGAGGCGCGCGTCCCGACGTCTCGACCTGGGCCGCGCTTTCCCCCCTCGCCCTCCCCGACCTGCCGGAGGAGATCGGCCACCGGCTGGTGACCGAGCACCTGCTCGACCCGAAGCGCTACTGGCTCGCCTATCCCCCGCCCTCGGTCGCGGCCACCGAGCCGGCCTTCGAGCCCAACCGCGGCCCGGGCTGGAAGCTGCGCTACTGGCGCGGGCCCACCTGGGTGAACGCCGCCTGGATGCTGTGGCTGGGAATGCGACGCCTCGGCTACGAGGCCGAGGCCGCGCACATGGCGGAGCGCCTCGAGGCGCTGGTGTTGCGCGAGGGCCTGCGGGAGTACTACGACCCGCTCACGGGGGAAGGATTGGGAGCACGTGACTTCGCATGGACCAGTCTGATCCTGGAGATGGCGGAGCCACGATGAGGCCTACGCATCGCGCCGCCCGTCCGCGACTGGCGGATAACGATGGACTATTGAGCGAAATCGGCCACTCGCGTCCGTGGGACGAGCGGGCTGCTCAACTGTTGAGGTGCCTGGCATGAGTTGCGACGTGCGGATCTACGAGTTCACGGACCCGGGTTGCCCCTGGGCGTGGAGCGCCGAGCCGTTCCGCCGCCGGATCGATTGGCTCTACGGGGACCGGATCGAGTGGCGGCTGCGGATGGTCGGCCTGTCCGAGTCGCCCGAGGACTACGCGGAGAAGGGCTTCACGCCCGAGCGTCAGTCGCGGGCCTACCGCAGCATCGCCCGCGAGCACGGGATGCCGATCGACTCGAGCGAGCGCCCGCGGATGGCCGCCACCGTGCCCGCCTGCCGGGCGATCGTGGCCGCGCGCGTTCACGCGCCGGAGCGGATGCGCCACCTGATCCGCAGGCTGCGGGTCCTGAACTTCTCCGGCTGGTTGCTCGACGAGCCGGACACGATCGCCCAGGCGGCGACCGAGGCCGGTCTCGATCCGGCCGAGCTGGAGCGCTGGAGCGCCGAGCCGGAGGTCGAGGCCGAGCTGCGCGGCGACATGGCGGCGGCCCGCGAGCCGATGCCGGCGGCCCGGGTGCTCGACGAGCGGCTCGCGAACTGGTCCGGCGGGCGCCGCTACACCTGCCCCAGCTACGAGATCGAGCGGCTCGCCGACGGCGTCCGGATCTCGATCCCGGGCTTCCAGCCGTTCGCCGCCTACGACGTGCTGCTCGCCAATCTGGTGCCCGGCACCGACAGGCGCGAGCCCCCGACCGACGCCGCCGAGGTGCTCGATTGGGCCGCCGTGCCGCTGGCCTCGAAGGAGGTGGCTACGGTGCTCGACGTCGAGCTCGACGAGGCGCGCGAGCGGCTCAGCCGCGTCGCCGACGAGGAACACGTCGGCGCCGACGGCTTCTGGACCCTGCGCTAGTCGATCGTAAAGGCGATCGCCCCGGCCTCGAGCCCGTCGGTGTCGAAGCTGTCGGCGCCCGCCAGGGTGTGGACCGCGAGCTGGTCGCTCGGGTCCTGGTTGCGGATCGCAACCGCGGGCGCGAGCCCGGTGACGTCCACCCCGGCCGCCGCGGATCCGGCGATGTCGATCGCATCGACCCCGTTGGTCGCGTTGACGATCACCCGGTCGGTCTCGCCGTCGCCGCCGCCGCCGATGGCGGACAGGTCGTCGGTGAACTCGGTCACGTCGGTGCCGCTGAGGTCGTTGACCGTGGTCGTGTCGGCGCCGGCGAGCGAGCGCACGATGACCGCCTCGACGTCGTCGAGGTCCATCGTGATCGATGCGATGTCGCGGGTCAGCCGGGCGCGGCCGCCGTTTGCCGACACGGCGATCTTCTCGCCGATGGCCGAGCCGTTGAAGCGCAGCGTGTCGCGTCCCGGCCTGGCCCTCGAGCGTGTCGCTGCCGTCGCCCGGGTCCCACTGCATCGTGTCGTTGCCGGTCCCGGCGAAGACGGTGTCGTTGCCCTGGTTGCCGTCGAGGGCGTCGTCGCCGTTGCCGCCGAGCAACACGTCGGCGCCGTTGCCGCCGTTGACCGTGTCGGCGCCGGAGCCGGCGTCGAGCGTCAGCTGGGTCAGCGCCGCGAGGTTGCCGGTGGCGCTCAGCGTGTCGGCGCCGGCGAACGTCTCGAGCCGCACGTGCTCGGAGACGGACTGGACGATGCTGGCGCCGTCGGCCGGTCACGGCCACGTTGGCGCCGTTCGCGATCGCCGCCGAGGTTGTCGGCGCCGTTGGTTCCGCGGGCGTGGACGGTGTCCGTGTCGGCGTTGCCGTCGATGAGGACGCCGATCAGCGCCGCGACGCCGGGGGTGACGAGCGGCTGGTCGTCGCCGCCCAGGCCGTTGACGGTCAGCTGGTCGCTCGCCGGAGTCGGCGTTCGTGACCGTGGTCTTGGCCGCGAGCCCGCTGACGCGGGCCGCCGCGCCGGAGGCCCCGACGGCCGGGTTGTCGACGCCGTTGGTCGCGTTGACGATCACCCGGTCGGCCTCGCCGTCGCCGCCGCCGCCGATGGCGGACAGGTCGTCGGTGAACTCGGTCACGTCGGTGCCGCTGAGGTCGTTGACCGTGGTCGTGTCCGCGCCGGCGAGCGAGCGCACGATGACCGCCTCGACGTCGTTGAGGTCCATCGTGATGGCCGCGATGTCGCGGGTCAGCCGGACCCGGCCTCCGTTTGCCGACACGGCGATCTGCTCGCCGATGGCCGAGCCGTTGAAGCGCAGCGTGTCGCGGTTGTCCTGGCCCTCGAGCGTGTCGCTGCCGTCGCCTGGGTCCCACTGCATCGTGTCGTTGCCGGTCCCGGCGAGGACGGTGTCGGTGCCCTGGTTGCCGTCGATGGTGTCGTTGCCGCTCCCCCCGAGCAGGATGTCGGCGCCGTTGCCGCCGTTGACCGTGTCGGCGCCGGAGCCGGCGTCGACCGTGAGCTGTGTCAGCGGGGCGAGGTTGCCGGTGGCGCCCAGCGTGTCGGCGCCGGCCGCGAGCGTCACGTGGGTGGCGACGAACGAGGTCAGCGGGCAGGTGGCGACCCCGCCGGAGACGGAGCATCCGCCCGCCCCGTCGCCGTCCACGAGCGAGCTCGCCCCGGCGTCCGTGAAGACGATGTCGGTCCCGGAGGCGACGATCGCCGTCTGGTTCGTCTCACCCAGCCCGGCGGTGTACTCGATGGTCGTCCCGTCGGTGCCGACGGTGGCCGCGTTGGCCACGGCCGGAAGGGACGCGAAGGCGGCGAAGGTGACGCCGATCCAGAGTGCCGTCCTGCGAAGTCCGTTTCTGTGCGTCATCTGCGCCCACCCTCCTTGGGGGTCCTAGTTCAAAGCCGGGTCACGCCAGGCTAGGACTGGGGCCCGCAATGGTGGGTGAGGTGCGTCACGCCTGGAGCCGAGGCGACGTCCCTCGCACTGGCCCGCACGCCCGGAGGCGAAGCCGAGGACGTGGCGGGATTTACTTGTAGCGGTAGGTGATCCGGCCGCGATCGAGGTCGTACGGCGAGAGCTCGATCTTCACCCGGTCGCCCGGGAGGATGCGGATGTAGTGGCGGCGCATCTTGCCGCTGATGTGCCCGAGGACCTCGTGGTCGTTGTCGAGCTTGACCTTGAACATCGTGTTGGGCAGGGCCTCCGTGACCTCGCCCTCCATCTCGATCTTCTCTTCTTTACCCATGCAGCGGGTGAGGGTAGCGGCTACTCCGATCGCGGAGCCCGAAGGGCGAAGCGGAGGTGCGGCGCCGTTGAGCCGCCTAATTACCCTCGAAAGTGGCTTTGCCAGGCCCATCTGCAAGGAACGAGCGCACCGCGTTCTGGAGGTCCTCGGTCGCGAACAGCTCCGCGAACTGGCCCGGGCGTGACCTCGTCGGCGCGCTCGATCCCGCCGTCGGAGAAGGCGCGCACGATCCGCTTCGTCGCCGCGTGGGCCCGAGTCGGCCCGTTCGCCAGCCGCTCGGCGAAGCGCATGCCCTTCTCGTGCACGGTGCCGTCGGGCACCACCCGGTTGACGACGCCCCAGCGCTCCAGGGCCTCGGCGTCGTAGAGGCCGCCGGACATGACGAACTCGCGCGCCCGGCCCGGCCCCGCCCGCTCGGCCATGCGCTGGGTGCCGCCCGCCCCGGGGGTCAGCCCGACCACCGCCTCGACGAGGCCGAACTTCGACGACTGCTCGGCCCAGATGATGTCGCAGCCGAGCGCCACCTCGAGCCCCGCTGTCAGGCAGAGGCCGTGGATCAGCGCCAGCGTGGGGATCTCGAGCGCCTCGAGGCGCTGGACGCCCTCGATCAGCGGGCCGGCCATGCCGCTCGCCGCCTCGGGCGACTCCGCGTCGACGATCCGCTGGAACGCGTTCACGTCGACGCCGCCGGTGAAGATGTCGCCCTCGGCCCGCCAGACCAGCGCCCGCGCGCCCGAGTCCTCGAGCTCGTCGAGCCCCTCCATGAGCTCGTTGAAGGCGTTGTCGGTGAACAGGTTGAGCGGCGGATTGGAGAGCACGAGCTGGGCGACGGGCCCGTCGAGCTCGAGCGTGATCGTGCGCTCGGCCATCAACCTTCGCCCCGGATCCGCTGGGCGACCTGTGCGATCTGCTCGCGATCGCCCTCCGTCGGGACCCAGGGCAGCTTCAGCGGGTCGTCGTCGTAGCGGGGCACCACGTGGACGTGGAAGTGAAACACCGTCTGCCACGCGGCGGAACCGCAGGAGTTCAGGATGTTGAAGCCGTCGGGCTCGAGCGTCTCCTGCATCCGCCGCGCGAGGCGGCGCGCGGCGAGCATCGTGCGCTCGAGGTCCGCGTCGGAGATCTCCAGCAGGTTCGCCGAGTGCTCACGCGGGATCACCAGCGCGTGGCCCGCGGTCGCCGGGGCGATATCCATGAACGCGACCGTGTGCTCGTCGGAGTCGACGATCTCGGAGGGGAGATCGCCGGCGATGATCTTGCAGAAGATGCAGTCGGGGTCGGCGATTGCGGCAGCCTATAACCGTCTCGCGAGCGCGACCGCGTCGTCCGGCGGTCACCACGTCGCCGGTGAACACCCCCGCCTCGATCTCCGCCAGCAGCCGGCCGAGCTCGGGGCCGGGCTCGATCCCGAGCCTCTCGGCCAGCTCGTCGCCGGAGATCGGCGACCGCGGCGGGCCGTCGCGATGCCACGCGACCGCCTCGGGGAGCACCGAGCGCGCCAGCTCCAGGTGCGCCTCGATCATCTCCGAGGTCGCGGTCGGGCCGCTGCCGCGGGCGGCGAGCCGGTCGGCGACGGTGAGCAGGGTGACGTCGGCGGCGACCGGCGCGGTGAGGCGCAGGTAGTCGTACAGCCGCCGGCGCGGCAGCGGCCGCTCGTGGCTCATGAAGCCGAGGTGCAGGTGATGGAGGGTGAGCGCCTCGAGGTGGCGCGAGAGCGCCCGGCTGGTCTTCAGCCGCGAGCACGCCTGGCGCACGATGAGCGCGCCCTCGCGGTCGTGGCCGACGAAGGAGACGAAGCCGCCCTCGTGCTCCTGGCGGGTCGCGGGCTTGCCCGAGTCGTGCAGGATGGCCGCGAAGCGCAGCGCCTCGCCGCGGTTGAGCTCGTCGGCGAGCGGCTCGGCGAGCAGCGCGCGGACGTCGGCGGCGACGTCGCCCGCGAACCGCTCGAGGTCGCCCTCGACCTCGAGCAGATTGGCGAGCACCTCGAGCGTGTGCCCGTGGACGTCGAGGTGGTGGTTGGGGTTCTGCTCGACCCCGCGCAGGCGCTCGAGCTCCGGGAGCACCCCGGCCGTGCCGCCGAGCTCGTCGAGCAGCCGCAGGCCCCCGAGGGGGTCGGGACCGGCGACGAGCAGGCGTAGCTCCGCGAACTGGCGCTCGCCGGCCGGCTCGCCCGCCCGCCCGGAGGCCGCGCGCGCAAGCCCGGCGGTGTGCGGGTCGACGTCGAAGCCGAGCTCGGCGCCGAGCCGGGCGGCGCGCAGGATCCGCAGCGGGTCGGCCTCGAAGCTGCGCTCCGAGACGGCCCGCAGCAGCCTCGCGTCGAGGTCGGCCACCCCCCCGTGCGGGATCGATCGGCTCGCTGAGGGGGTCGGCGAGCGGGACGGCGATCGCGTTCACGGTGAAGTCCCGCTGCCCGAGGTCGGCGGCGATCGACCCGTCCCGCACGGAGGTCACGTCGACGTGCCAGGTGCGATCGCGCGCGAGGGCGCGCCAGGTGCCGAACTCGGCGGAGAGCTCGAACGCCGGCCCGCCGGCGCCGCTCGCGACGCTTCGCGCAACCGCGGCCGGATCGCCGGCGACCGCGAGGTCGAGGTCGACGACCGGGCGCGCCACGAGGGCGTCGCGCACGGCGCCGCCCACGATCCATGCGTCGCCCGCGCCCTCGCCCGCGAGCGCCCCGGCGGCCACCTCGACCGCCTCGGCGCCGGCGAGCGCCTCCGCGACCGGGGTCATCGCGAGCCGACCAGCTCCCGCGGAACCCGGGCCGAGATCCCGCAGGTGACCTCGTAGTTGATCGTCCCGATGCGCTCGGCGAGCTCCTCGGAGAGGATCCGCTCGGAGCCCTGGGCACCGATCAGGACGGCGGGTGCGCCCGGCTCGACCTCGGTCTCGGCGCCGAGGTCGACCGTCACGTTGTCCATCGAGACGGTGCCCACCACCGGGACGCGCCGCCCGCCCACGAGCACGTCGGCGTTGTTGGAGAGCGCCCGGCGGACGCCGTCGCCGTAGCCGATCGGCAGCACCCCCACGCGGGTCTCGGCCTCCGCCCGCCAGGTGCGGCCGTAGCCGGCGCTGGCGCCCGGCTCGAAGCGCTTCACGTCGGCCACGTACGAGTGCAGCTCCAGCGCCGGCTCGAGGCCCTGAGCGAACGGGTCCTCGCCGAACGGGTCGAGCCCGTAGATCGCGATCCCGCAGCGGACCATGTCGAAGTGCGAGGCGGCGCTGGACAGGGTCGCGGCGCTGTTTGCCGCGTGCCCGATCAGGCCGGGGTGCCGGGCGCGCAGGGCGTCGGCGACGACCGTGTAGCGCTCGAGCTGGCGCTCGAAGAACTCCGACCCGCGCTCGTCGGCCGTCGCGAAGTGGGTCCAGAAGCCGGTCAGCTCGACCTCGTCGGCCGCGGCCGCCGCCTCGGCCAGCGCGAGCACCGCGGTCCGGGTCGCGCTCGCCGAGCCTGCCCATCCCGGTGTCGTACTTGATGTGCACCCGGGCCTTGCTGCCCGAGCGCGGCGGCGCGGGCGCGGACCAGCTCCAGGAAGCCCGGCCGCCACACCGCCAGGTCGGCGTCGGCCTCGAGCGTCACCTCCAGCTCCTCCGGAGTGAGCGCGCCGAGCACCAGCAGCCGCGCGTCGGGCAGCTCGGCTCGCAGCGCGCCGGCCTCGGCGGCGGTCGCGACCGCCAGCCAGGTGGCGCCGCCCGCCAGCGCCGCACGGGCGCAGGTCACCGCGCCGTGGCCGTAGCCGTCGGCCTTGACCACCGCGCACAGGACCGCGTCCCCGGAGAGCTCGGAGAGCAGCCGCCGGCTGTTGCGCTCCACCGCCCCCGGGTCGATCCGGGCGACGGCCCTCGAATTAGGCGCCTCAACAGCGGCGCGGCTCGGCTTCGCTTCGCTCCGCCTCACAGTTCCCCCGCGGCGCCCGGGCGCAGGGCTGCCGGGATCGCCTCGATCACGTCGGTCGCGATCACCGACTCGACGGCGCCCACCCGCTCCGCGGCGGCCCGCCCCGCGCGGGTGTGCGCGTGGACCGCGGCGGCGGCGGCCGTGCGGGCGTCGAGCCCGCGGGCGAGCATCGCCCCCACCATCCCGCTGAGCACGTCGCCGGTCCCCGCCGTGGCGAGCGCCGGGCTCGAGAGCCCGTTGACGATCGCCGGCTCTCCCGGCGCCGCGATGATCGAGTCGTCGCCCTTGAGCACCACGACGGCGCCCGAGCGCGCCGCGGCCTCGGTCGCGCTCGCGAGCCGGTGCGCCCCGACCTCGGCGGAATCGGTCTCCAGCAGGCGCGCGAGCTCGCCGGCGTGCGGGGTGAGCACGGTGGGCGCCGGGCGCTCCTTGAGCAGCTCGATCGAGCCCGCGAGCGCGTTGAGGCCGTCGGCGTCGATCAGCATCGGCGCTTCGACGCGGCGGGCGAGCTCGCCGATCAGCTCGGCCGAGCCGTCGCCGCGCCCGAGACCCGGACCGAGGACGACCGCCGCCGCCCGCTCGGACGCCGCGAGGATCCGCTCCGCGGCCGCCGGGGCAAGCCGGCCGTCGACGGTCGGACAGCCGATTGACATCGCCTCCGTCAGCTTGACCTCGAAGATCGCCTCGAGCTCGTCAGGCACCGCGACCGTGGCGTAGCCGGCCCCGGCCCGGATCGCGGCGCCGGCCGCCATGCAGACGGCGCCCGTGAGCCCGCGCGAGCCGCCGGCGATCAGCACCTGCCCGGAGCTGAACTTGGTCGAGTCGGCGCCCCGGTGGGCGAGCAGGGCGAGCACCGAGGGATGGATCAGGCCGGCGGGCGGCGCGCCGGGGGCGCCGTCGGGGATCCCGATGCGTGTCACCAGCAGCCGGCCGGTATGGCGCTTGCCGGGGGCGATCCAGTGGCCGAGCTTGGCGGCGTGGAAGCTCACCGTGACGTCCGCCTCGACCGCCGCCCCGGCGACCTCGCCCGTCGAGGCGTCCACGCCCGAGGCGATGTCGGCCGCCACCGCGGGTGCCGGGCAGTCGTTGATCGCGGCGATCGCCGTTGCGGCGGGCTCGCGCGGCGCGCCGGAGAAACCGGTGCCGAAGATCGCGTCGACCACCACGCCCGAGCCCTCGAGCGCGGCCGCGGCGTCGCCGCCCCCGAGCTCGCGGACGCCGGCCTCGAGGCGTTCGAGGCTCGCCCGCGCGTCGTCTGAGAGCTCGTCTCGCGGCCACAGCAGCAACACCTCGACCTCGGCGCCGGCAGCGGCCAGATGGCGAGCGGCGACCAGGCCGTCGCCGCCGTTGTTCCCCTTGCCGCAGACGATCCGCGCCGGGCCGGGGCCGGCGGCCTCGAGCGCCGCCTCGGCGACCTCCCGCCCGGCAGCCTCCATCAGCTCCAGCGACGGGACCCCGCGCTCGGAGATCGCCCACGAGTCGACGGCCCGCATCGTCTCGGCGTCCAGGAGCGGCTCGAGCCAGCTCTCCACGGCGCCAGCGTAGATGAGCGGACGGCCGCGCTAGGCGATCGGCCTGGCGATGACCGCTGCGGCGGCGAGCTCGCGCGAGTGTGTGATCGAGACCGAGAGCGAGACGCCGGCCTCGCGGGCGATGTCGGCGGCGGTTCCGCGGAGCACGAGCCGCGGCGCCTCGTCACCCCCGCCTTCGACCTCGATCTCGTGCATGCGCATGCCGCCGAGCCCGAGCGCCTTCTGGGCCGCCTCCTTGGCCGCGAAACGCGCCGCGAGGTGGCGGCCCGGGCGCCGCCGGCCGGCGGCGAACTCGATCTCGGCCTCGCTGAAGAGCCGTTCCGCGAGCCGCGGGCGGCGCTCGATCGCCCGCTCGAGGCGCTCGATCTCGATCAGGTCGAAGCCGATTCCGGGGAGCTCGCTCACCCGGGCAACGCTACTCGCCGAGGGCGGAGCGCGCTGGGGCTCCGGCTACTCCGGCGCCGCGGTCAGGGTGACGCGGGCGAGCACCAGGCCGTCCTCGGCCCGGCTGCCGACGACCAGCGAATCGAGCGCCTCGGCGTACGGGGCGATCGCCTCGTAGTCGGGGCTGCCGTCGGTGTCGCCGGCGGCCGCGACCTCGAGCGCTGACGAAAGGTCCAGGTAGACGACCGGGGCAAGGTCGTCCCCGAGGGCCTCGATGGCGGACTGGTAGCGCTCGTCGTCGGCGAGTGTCTCGTCCGGGTCGAGCACCCCGGCGACCGTGCCGCCGATGACCGCGACGAGCTCGTCGCCGACCACCCCCGCCTCCGCGCCGCCGCCGAGACCCGGCAGCCCGATCGAGAAGCCTGAGTCGGCGCCCTCCGGCGGGCCGGATGAGGAGAGCCCGGAGTCCCGCTCCGCGACCCGCTGCACGATCCGCAGGAGGTTCTCCGGCGCCTCGGGATCGCTGGTCTGCGCGATCAGCCCGGCGGTGAAGGCGGGCGGGGCGCTGCCCTCGACGAAGAGCGCGGCGTCGCCGAGCCAGCCGAGCACATCGTCGCCGAGGTCGAGGCCGGTGGCGGCGTGGATCCGCTTCTCGAGCAGGCCCGCGCCGGGGATGCCGCTGTTCGCGAGCTGATCGAAGGCCTGTTGCAGGGCCGGCCCGAGCTCGGGTGCCGCCACCGCGAGCCACGCGCCCGCCGGCAGGCTCTCGAGCAGCTCGGACTCGCTGCTCACGTCGGGCCCGGACTCGGTCACGGCGGCGACGTCGACGCTGGCGCTGTCATCGGTCACCGAGAGCGCCGCCGCGACCGGCTGAGAGAGCGCTCCGCCGAGCAGCGGCTCGAGCGCGTGGGCCTGGCCGGGATCCATGTCGCTCGCCCCCTCGAGCGCCGCGACCAGGCCGGCCGGCTCGAAGAATGCGGACGCGAGCGGGTCCTCCGGAAGCTCGTCGACGCGGTCGCTGTACTCCTCGCTCTCAGCCAGCGACTCTCCCTGTGAGGCGTCGACGGCAACCTTGAACGCCATCTCGGTGCCGAAGACCAGCGCGCTCTCGTCGACCACGCCGGCCGCGAACCCCTGCGAGCCCGAGACGTAGTAGTCGGTGCCCTCGTACTCGCGCTGCTCATCCGGCGCCGGGTCCTCGTCGGCCAGGCGCTGGAGGAAGTCGCTCGCCGCCTCGGGGTCCTCGACCCCGACCATCGCGGCGAAGTCGGGCGTGACGCTCGAACCGCCGTCGCTCTCGAACGACCGCACGAAGACCGCGGCCTGCCCGCTCAGCCACGGCTCGACGTCGTCGGCGTAGGTCGCATCGACCTGGTTTTCGCTGAACAGCTGATCGAGGGCGGCCGTCGCCTGCCCGCCCGGGTCCGAGATCCCTCCGACCCGCTCCGCGAGCGACTCGATCGCGTCGCGCTCGTCGTCGCCAGGGGGCACCGCCGCCTCGATGTAGAGGGGTGCGTCGGGCGGGGCGAGCGCGGCGAGTCGGGTTGACTCACCGTCGCCGCCGCAGCCGATGGCGAGCGCGCCGATCGCAAGCACGAGCGCGCCCGCCGCAGTTGAGAGGCGCGCGGGCAAGCAGAGGATGGTACTTAGACGCGAACGGCGCGCTTCAGCGCCGCGAGCTGCTCAGGCGAGAATCCCGAGAGCCGGTCGAGCTCGTCGAGGGATCCGTAGCCGCCCGCGGAGTCGCGGGCAGCGATCACGCGCGAGGCCTGGGTGACCGAGACCCCGAGCCCGCGCAGCTGCTCGAAGCTCGCCGCGTTGAGGTCGAGCGGCCCACCGGCCGGCGGGCGGGCCTCGCCCACGTGGAGGCTGTCGTCCGACCCCGCCTCGCGCGGCTCCGGGCGCGCTTGCTGCTGCCCGCGCCGACGGGCCTCGCCGACGTGGAGGCCTTGAAGCTCTTCGAGGATCGCCTCGATCTGGGCGCGCTCCTCGGCGCGGACCTCGGCCAGCTCGCGAAGCTCGGCCTCGAGCCGCTCGAGACGATCGGGGTCCGCGTCCTCCACGCCGGGCGCGGCAGCGTCGGCGGCGGCGGCCTGGTCGGCACGCTCGCGTCGCTCGAGCGCCGCCGTGGTCTCCTCCAGGGTTGCGCGCAGTTCGGCGGTCGCCTCGGCGGAGATCTTGCGGACCTCGGCCTCGAACCGGCGCACGCGCTTGGCGTCCGCGGCTTCGAGCTCGGCCAGCCGCTCCGTGGCGGCCTGGGCCCGACCGTCGAGCTCCTCGATCGACGCCTGCACGGCCTCGAGATCTCCAGACGCCGCGGTGGTTGCCGGCGCGGCGTCCGGCTCGCGCTCGGCCAGCGCCTGTTCGAGCTCCGCGAGCCGCTGCTCGACCTCGGTCAGCCGCCCGATGACCTTGGCCGCGGCCTGGCCCGTGCCGCGCTGTCCCGAGCGGTCGGCCGCCGCGGGTCTCGCGCGCCGCTCATCACCGGGTTCGCCCCGGGCCCTGGCCGCCCGGCGCCGCCGCGCGGCGGCCGCTGCGGCCGCGGGTGCCTCGGCTCCGTTGCTGGCAGGCGCGTCGACGGCCTCGGCCGCGGGGGCTGGTCTCGGCGGTCGCCTCGGTGTCGGGGGACGCGGCGATGGGCGCGACGTCGTCGGTCGCCTCAGCGGCCGCGGGCGCCGGTGCGGCGCCGGCCGTAGTCTCGGCCTCCGGGGACGCGGATGCGGCGGGCTCGTCGCCTCGCCGCCGGCGGCCGAAGCCGAATCGCCGCCCGGGCTTCGAGCCCGGCTCGTCCTCCGCCTCGGTTGCGTCGGCCTTCGGGTCGGCCGGGTCGGGGTCCGCCACCGCGGGCTCGGCGGGCGCGACCGCGAGCCATTCGTTGGTCTCCGAGGTCCGGCGACGTCTCCTCGGCGGGCGGCTCGGTCTCGGCGGGCGGCTCGGTCCCCTCGGCGAGCCAGCCGGCGGCC
The DNA here is from genome assembly GCA_963729065.1 of uncultured Solirubrobacterales bacterium. GTDB lineage: Bacteria > Actinomycetota > Thermoleophilia > Solirubrobacterales > 70-9 > WHSW01. Next base: position 302,302 of record CAVSMS010000022.1, on the reverse strand, counting down.
TGCTCCTCCTCGGACGCCGGCTCTTCGGCGGCGGGGCGGTCTCGGTCGGGACGGGCTGCCATCGTCACTCCACCGTGACAGTTTTGGCCAGGTTGCGCGGCTGGTCGACGTTCAGCCCGTTGAGCCGCGCGATGTCGTAGGCGAGCAGCTGGAGGGGGAGCACGGCGAGGATCGGCTGCAGGACCCAGTCGGTGCGAGGAACGAACAGCGTCTGGTCGCTGGCCTCGGCGACCTGCTCGGACCCCTCGGTCGCGATCGAGATCACGTCGGCGCCGCGGGCGCGGACCTCGGCGACGTTCGAGAGCACCTTGTCGAGCACCGGGCTGTCGGTCGCGACCGTCACCACCGGCGTCTGCTCGTCGAGCAGCGCGATCGGACCGTGCTTCATCTCGCCGGCCGCGTAGGCGTCGGTCGGGATGTATGAGATCTCCTTCAGCTTCAGCGCCCCCTCGAGGCAGACCGGGAGGCCGATGTTGCGCCCGAGGTAGAGGAAGAAACGGCGCTTGTGGTGGCTGCGGGCGATCGCGCGCACCGGCTTCTCGTTCGTCACCAGGGTCTCCTGGATCTTGCTCGGCAGGTGCTTGAGCTCGGCGATCAGCTCGGCGATCCGCTCCGGGTCGAGGGTGCCGCGAACCTGCGCCAGCCAGAGCCCGAGCAGGTACATGCTCGCGACCTGGCACGTGAACGTCTTGGTCGCGGCGACGCCGATCTCGAGCCCGGCCCGAGTCAGGAGCACCGTGTCGGCGTCGCGGGTCGCCTGGCTGCCCATGATGTTCGTCACCGCGAGCACCGTGGCGCCCCGCTCCCGGGCAAGCCGCATCGCCGCCAGGGTGTCGGCCGTCTCGCCGGACTGGGTGATCCCGATCACGAGATCGTCGCTGCCGACGACCGGGTCGCGGTACCGGTACTCGGAGGCGATGTCCATCTCGACCGGCACCCGCGCCCACTTCTCGATCGCGTAGCGACCGACGAGGCCCGCGTGATAGCTCGTGCCGCAGGCGACGATCACGATCCGGCGGACGCCCCTGATCAGCTCATCGGAGAGCTCGAGCTCGGAGAGATCGACGGCGTCGAGATCGGGAAGACGGTCGGTGATCGTCTCGGCGACCGCGTCCGCCTGCTCGTGGATCTCCTTCAGCATGAAGGTGTCGTAGCCGCCCTTCTCGGCCGTCTCCTCGTCCCAGGTGACCTCGAGCACGTCGCGATCCACGGGCGTGCCGTCGCGCTCGATGATCCGGGCGCCCTCCGGGTCGACGGTGACGAGCTCGCCGTTCTTGAGCCCGAGCACGGTCCGGGTCTCGGCGAGGAACGCGGGGATCGCCGAGGCGACGAAGGTCTCCCCCTCGCCGAGCCCGACGACCAGCGGGCACTCCTGGCGGGCGGCGACGAGCGTGTCGGGGTGCTCGGCATGCATGGCGACGAACGCGTAGTGACCCCGCATCTCGGCGAACGAGGCGCGCACGGCCTCGGTGAGGTCGCCGTCGTAGTTGCGCTCGATCAGGTGGGCGACGATCTCGGCGTCGGTCTCGGAGCTGAACAGGTGCCCCTCGGCGATCAGATCGCGCCGAAGCTCGGCGTGGTTCTCGACGATCCCGTTGAGGACGATGTGGACGCTGTCGGCGCAGTCGCCGTGCGGGTGGGCGTTCTCCTCGGTGACCCGGCCGTGCGTTGCCCAGCGCGTATGCCCGAGTCCGATCGTCGCCGGGGGCGCCGCGACCGCGACCGCGCCGCTCGAAACCGGCTGATCGGCGACGAGGCCGACGGCCGCGCGCAGGTTGGCGAGATTGCCCACCGCGCGCACGGAGTCGATGTGCCCGTCGGCGAGCAGGGAGATACCGGCCGAGTCGTAGCCGCGGTACTCGAGCTTCTCGAGACCGGACACGAGCAGGTCCCGGCAGGGGCGCTTGCCTACGTAGCCGACGATGCCGCACATAGGCAGCGAAGGGTAGAGGCACGGATGGTGTGAAGCCGAGCCTGGCCGCTAGGAGAGCTCGCCGCGCACGACCTCGACCAGCCGGTCGCAGACCTGCCGGGCTTCATCCGGTGTCGGCGCCTCGACCATCACCCGGACCAGCGGCTCGGTCCCGGACGGCCGCACCAGCACCCGCCCGCGCCCCTCGAGCCCGGCCTCCTCGCGCTCCACCGCCTCCCACACGTCGGTCGCGTCGTCGACCGCCTCGCGGTCGGCGACCTCCACGTTGACGAGCACCTGGGGCAGCCGGCGCATCGGCGTCACGTCGGCGAGCTCCCGGTCGCCGAGGGCCGTGAGCACCAGCAGCGCGGCCGCGATCCCGTCGCCGGTGGGCGCGAAGCCGGTCCAGATCAGGTGGCCGGACTGCTCCCCGCCGAGCGACCAGCCGCGACGCTCGAGCTCCGCCGAGACATGCCGGTCCCCGACCGGCGTGACCGCGAGCTCGATCCCGGCCTCCTCCATCGCCTGGTGAAAGCCGTAGTTGCTCATCACGGTGACGGCGACCCCGCCGTCGAGCTCGCCCCGGCGCTCGAGGCCCAGCGCGATCAGGGCGATCGCCTCGTCGCCGTCGCGAACCGCGCCGGCGGCGTCGACGGCGATCATCCGGTCGCCGTCGCCGTCGAAGGCGAAGCCGATCGCGGCGCCCTCCGCGACGACCCGCTCCGCCAGCGCCTCGGGGTGGGTGGAGCCGCAGCCCTCGTTGATGTTGCGTCCGTCGGGCTCCGTCGCCGAGCGCGACGACCTCGGCCCCGAGGCGCGAGAAGATCGCCGGCGCCGCCCGGTGGGTGGCGCCGTTGGCGCAATCGAGCACGATCCGCCGCCCGGAGAGGTCGAGCGCGAACCGGCGCTCGAGCTCGCGCAGGTAGTCGTCGAGCCCGCCCTCGAGAGTCCGCACCCGGCCGATCGCCGCCGCTGCGGGCGGCGGCTCGCCCGCCGCGCGCTCGATCCGCGCCTCCGCGTCCGGACCGAGCTTGCGCCCGTCGCCGCCGAAGAACTTGATCCCGTTGTCGCGCCAGGGGTTGTGCGAGGCGGAGATCACCGCGGCGAGGTCGAGCCCGAGCCGCCGGACGAGCACGGACGCCGCCGGGGTCGGGAGCACGCCGCCGACCAGGGCGTCACCGCCCGCGGCCGCGATCCCCGCCGCGAGCCCCGCCTCGAGCATCGGCCCCGACTCGCGCGTATCGCGAATCAGCAACACCTGCGGCCGCGGCGCCTCGCACTCGGCGGTCGCCGCCCGCCCCAGCGCCAGCGCCAGCTCGGCGGTCAGCAGCTCGCCGGCGACCCCACGGACGCCGTCGGTTCCGAAGAGCTGCGGCGACAAGGCCGGGGTTATCTCTTGGAGAACTGGGGCCGCTTGCGGGCCTTCTTGAGCCCGGCCTTGCGGCGTTCCTTCTTGCGCGCGTCCCGCGTGAGCAGGCCGCGGCGCTTGAGCTCCGAGCGCAGCTCGGGATCGATGTCGGTGAGCGCCCGGGCGACCCCGTGGCGGACGGCGCCGGCCTGGCCGGTGATGCCGCCGCCGTGGACGCGGACGGTGACGTCGACGGTCGACTCGTAGCCGGCCGTGAGCAGCGGCTGGCGCGCCATCGAGCGCAGGTACTGGCGCGGGAAGTACTCGTCGAGCGACTTGCCGTTGACCTCGAACGTGCCGCTGCCCGGGAGCACGATCACGCGCGCGATCGCGCTCTTGCGCTTGCCGGTGGCCTGGATCCGCGCGTCGGCGGAGAGCTGCACCTGGGGGCCGCTGCGGGCGACCGGCTCATCGCCGGCCTCGGCCTCGGCCTCGAGCCGGGCGCGCTCCTCCTCCTCGGCCTCGAGCCGGGCGCGCTCCTCGGCCGAGAGCTCGCGCTCGGGCTCGAGCGCGATCGGCTCGAGCTCGGCGCCCGGGGGCTGATCCTTCGCCTTCGGCTTCTCGCCGGGCGGGGCGGCCGCCTCGGCGCCGGCGTGCCGGAGCCTCCGGCGCCGTCGGGGGTCGGCGCCTGCTCGGCGGGCGCCTCGCTCGCGGCGGGGGCCTCGTCGGCGGGCGGTGCCTGCCTCGGCGGGCTCGCTCGGTGCGGCCGGCTCCTCGGCGGGCGCCTCGCTCGCGGCGGGGGCCTCCTCGGGGCGGTGCCGGCTCGGGCTCGCTGGCGGGAGTCTCCTCGGCGGCGGCGGGCTCGCTCGGGCGGCGGGCTCCTCGGCGGGCGCTCGCTCGCGGCGGGGCGTCGTCGGCGGGCCTCGCTCGGCGGCGGGCGCCTCCTCGGCGGGCTCGCTGGTGCGGCGGGCTCCTCGGCCGCGGGCTCGCTCGGTGCGGCGGGCTCCTCGGCCGCGGGCGGCTGCTCGGCCTGGGGCTCGTCGGTCTGCGGCTCGTCGGCCTGGGGCTCGTCGGCCCCGGGCTGGGTCTGGTCGGGCTCTTCGGTCATCAGGTCTCGATCTCCAAGGGCTTGGGCTGCTGGGCGGCGTGGGGGTGCTCGGGGCCGGCGTAGACCTTGAGCTTGCGTAGCTGCTGGCGGGCGAGGCGGTTGCGGGGCAGCATCCCGTGCACGGCCTTGCGGATTACCTCTTCGGGCCTGCGATCGAGCATCTCGCCGAGCGTCCGCGAGCGGATCCCGCCCGGGTAGCCGCTGTGCCGCCAGTAGAGCTTGTCGGAGCGCTTGTTGCCGGTGACCGCGATCTTCTCCGCGTTCACGACGACGACGAAGTCGCCCGTGTCGCAGTGCGGCGTGTACTCGGGCTTGCGCTTGCCGCGCAGGGTGTTGGCGATCTGGGTCGCGAGACGGCCGAGGGTCTTGCCCTCGGCGTCGACGACGTACCAGTCGCGCTGGCGGTCGGCGGGAGTAGCGACGTAGGTCTTCATGGGAATGGGCGCCCGTGGCGCACGAAAAGCCGCCCCCGAGACGGTCCACGGGGCGCGGCCGGATGATGTTAGCCGCTCGGCGCGGCCGTCGCGGTGGCGCAAACGCCCCCTGGACCCGGGGTTATACTCGGCGCCGCAAACCTGCCGAATCCCGCGTGGCACGCCGCCCGGGAGCGGGGGAACCGTTGGAACGGTGTCGAAAACACCGTTCCAGGGGCGAATCGGGCCCTCGAGAAGGCCCGTAGCGCCGCTCTTTCGGCGCGAGCCCGTCAGCTAACCCCGCAGGCTCGAGAGAAGAGAGGCCCGCAGCCCGAATGCAGCCGGGAGCGTCCAGCAGGCGGCGCGGTTGGCGCACGCCGATCGCGATCGCGACCGCACTCGCGGCGCTCGGCGCCGGCACCGGCACCGCTTTCGCGCAGGACGGCGGCGGCGTCGGATCGACGGATCCGGGCGTCACCCCGCCCGCGACCGGCTTCAAGCTCACCGCCGCCGAGGCGAACCCGCATCGCACCTACTTCGACGCCCACCGCAAGCCCGGGGTCTCCTACATCTTCAGCGGCGCGGCCCCCACGGACGTCCGGGTCGAGATCATCGACCGCGCGACCCGGGCCGCGGTCGCGAGCTTCGTCGCGCCCGCCGCGCTGCCGGACGCCGAGAACGTGGCCACGTGGGACGGGCGGCTCGCCGACGGCACCCGGGCGCCGGACGGCGACTACAAGTTCAGGTTCGGCGACGTCGCCGGCGGCGCGACGCAGACCACCACGGAGGCCCGCTTCGCCTACCACAGCTACCGCTTCCCGCTCAACGCCCGCCACAGCTACGGGGACGGTTTCGGCGCCGGGCGCAACCACGAGGGCCAGGACGTGTTCGCGAAGTGCGGGAGCAAGATCCGCGCCGTCCGGGGCGGCCGGGTGCAGGTCAACGACGTCCATTCGGCGGCCGGCAACTACCTCGTCATCGACGGCAAGGCGACCAAGCTCGACACCTTCTATGCCCACATGGCCCAGCCCTCGCCCCTCCAGCCCGGCGACCGGGTGCGCACCGGGCAGGTGATCGGCAACGTCGGGCAGACCGGAAACGCGACCGGGTGCCACCTGCACTTCGAGATCTGGTCGGCGCCCGGCTGGTACGAGGGCGGCGGCGCGATGTCGTCGGTCGGCGACCTCCTGCACGCCTGGGACGACTGGAGCTGAGCCAGTGCGGCGCGCGGTCGCGATCGGCGCGGCGCTGGCCTGCGCCTGGACGGGCGGGGCCGCGAGCGCGGCACCCGTCGGGGCGGGGTTCGAGCTGCGCTCCGGCCGCGTGCAGCCGGCGACCGCGTACTTCGACGGCGAGCGACCGGTGCGCATCAGCTTTGCGTTCGGGGCCGAGCGCCGGCTCGACGTCGTGCTGAGGGTCGTGCGCGTCGACACCGGGCGGACGGTGCGGCGCTGGGTCAGGCACGGGCTCGCACCGGGCAAGGTCCACCGGCTCCGCTGGGACGGCCGCCGCGACAACCGCGGCGTCCCCGGTGACGGCGCCTACGAGGTGCGGGCCGGGCCGGTCGGCCATCGCGGCGCCCGCGTCGGGCGCGTCGCCTTCCACGACCACGTCTTCCCGGTCGCCGGAGCGCACACCTACGGGGACGTGTTCGGCGCCCCGCGAAGCGGCGGGCGGGTGCACGAGGGCCAGGACCTGCCGGCCTCGTGCGGAACGCGGCTGATCGCCGCCCGCGGCGGCCGGGTCCAGGCCACCGGTTACAGCGACGCGCTCTACGGCTACTACGTGCTCATCGACGGACTCGCGACCCGCCACGACTACTTCTACGCGCACCTCCAGGCCCCGACGCCGCTCTCCGACGGCGAGCGGGTGCGCACGGGCGAGCGGATCGGGTCCGTCGGCAAGACCGGCAACGCCCGCAACGAGTTCTGCCAGCTGCATTTCGAGCTGTGGCCGAACGGCTACCACGAGGGCGCCCCGGCAGATCCCGCCCCGGCCCTGCGCCGTTGGGATGCCTTTTCCTGATGCGGGGTAGCTTGGCCGAGATGAGCACGGACGACGGCCCCGAGAGCAGGGAAGCCGCCGCCGAGGAGACGCGCCGGTACGGGCGCTCGGCCGGCCTGCTCACCCTCGCCCTGGGCTCCGCGGGGTTGCTCGCCTACGCGTTCTTCGCCGTCTCGTCGCACACGCTCGACAAGGACGACTACGGGACGATCGTCGTCCTGTGGTCGGTGAACTTCGTCGTCGCGGCGACGCTCTTCCGCCCGATCGAGCAGCTGCTGTCGCGCACCCTCGCCGAGCACGAGGAGGTCGGCGAATCGAGCGGGCACGTGCTCCGGATCGCGGGCCTGATCCAGGGCGGCCTCATGCTGCTCGCGGTGGTCGTGCTGCTCGCGCTCAAGGGGACGATCACCGAGCACCTCCTCGACGGGAGCACCGTCCTCTACTGGGTTCTCGTCGTCGGCCTCGCCGGCTTCGGCGGCGCCTATTACGCCCGCGGGTTCTGCGCGGGCCGGCGGCAGTTCGGCTTCTACGCGGCCCTGCTCGTGCTCGAGGGGGGCTCGCGGCTCATGTTCCCGGTCGCGGTCGCGGTCGGGATCGCCGAGGGCATCGACTTCGTTGCGCTCGGGATCGCGGTCGCGCCCCTGGCGAGCATGACGGTGCTCCCGTTCGCCCTCGCCCGCCACCGCCCGGCCCCGGAGGGCGTCACGGGCCCGACCGAGACGGGCCTCGAGTTCACCCTTGCTCGCGGCGGGGCGTTCGCCGCGGCGGTGCTCCTGATGATGCTCTCGGAGCAGATCCTGGTGAGCTCCGGGGCGCTCTTCGTCCGCGCGGCCGTTGACGCCGCTGCGGCCGGGTTCATCTTCAACGTCCTGATGGTCGCGCGCGCGCCGCTGCTGCTCTTCCAGGCGATCGCCGCAAGCCTCCTCCCCCACCTCACCCGCCTGCGGACACGGGGCGACGCCACCGGCCAGGACGCGTTCCGGATGTCGGTCAACACGACGCTGATGATCATCGCCGCCTTCGCGGCGGCCGTCACCGTCGGCGTGCTCGCGATCGGGCCCCAGGTGATGCAGATCGCGTTCGGCGACAAGTTCACCTACGACCGCGCCGGGCTCGCGATCGTCGCCGTGGGCATGGGCTTCTACCTCTCCGCCGCGGCCCTCAACCAGGCCGCGCTCGCCCAGGGCCAGGCCCGCCGCGCGGCCGTCTGCTGGGTCGCCTGCGCGATCGGCTTCGTGATCTTCAACCTGATCGCCCCGCTCGACCCGTACCGCACGGTCGAGGTCGGCTTCGCCGCCGCCGCGGCGCTGCTCTCAGGCCTGCTCTACCTGCTGTACCGCAGCCCCCACCCCGTCACGGCCGACCAGATCACTCCGGGCTCGGCGCGCGAGCTGGAAGCCCGCCTGGCCGCGGCCGACGAGATCGGCTAGACGCCCGACGCATCCCCGCGCCGCGCGCGACGGCCGCGGGAAAGTACGGATGCGCCGGGGCGGCGACGCGGGGAGACTGGGTGGAGGGGCCCCGTGTGGGGCGACAATCAAGAGAGGGATCCATATGGGAATCCGGTTTTTCGGTGCGACGGCGCTGGCCGTCGGCCTGATCGCACTGTCGGCTGCGACGGCGCAGGCGTCGACGACGGACGTGTACTACGACGCGAGGAACAACATCGCGACGCGGCCGGACCCGTTCCCGTCGCTCGACCCCTCCGCACTCGACAACACGGCGCTGGGGATGTTCGCTTTGGAGGACGTCTCGACCGGCTCGTTCAACACGGGCGTCGGCGATCGTGCTCTCGAGAACGTCGATACGGGCGACTCCAACGTCGGCGTCGGCACCTTCGCCGGATGACCACATCACAGACGCCGCCGGGACGACGGCCGTGGGCACGAGCGCCCTCGAGTTTCGGCAACCAGGCCGATGGGACGACCGCGATCGGCAGCTCCGCACTCTTCGCCAACACCTCGGGCACCGGCAACACCGCGGTCGGCGCGAGCGCGCTGCAGAGCAACCAGGTCGGCAATCAGAGCACCGCGATCGGATACCAGGCGCTGAGGGAGAGCACCGGCAGCTACAACTCGGCGCTCGGCTTCCTGGCGCTGCAAAACAACACGACCGGCATCGCGAACACCGCGCTCGGCCGCGACGCTCTGTTCACGAACACGACCGGCAGCCAGAACACAGCGACGGGCTTCAACGCCCTGGTCTTCAACAGGAACGGACGGAACAACGCCGCGAACGGCTATCAGGCGCTGTTCAGCAACACGACCGGCGACCGTAACGCCGCCCTCGGCACCAACGCGCTGTACACGGCGACCACTGCCAACGACAACACGGCGATCGGCGACGGCGCGCTCAGACTGGCGCGGGGCTCGGGCAACGTCGCCATCGGTTCGGGCGCCGGCGCGGCCGTCAGGAACGGCTCGAACAACATCGCGATCGCCAACCCGGGCGTGGCCACCGACGCGAACACGATCCGGATCGGCACGACCGCCAACACCGCCGCCTATATCGGCGGCATTTTCAATCGCAACGTCTCCGGCACCACCAAGGACGGTCGTGGTCAACGCCTCCGGCAAGCTCGGCACCCAGGTCGCCGCGCGGCCGCAGCAGGCAGAGCTCGAGCGCGACCTCGCCTCGCAGGCCGAGCGGATCGCCGAGCTCGAGCGCCAGGTGAGGAGGCTCACGGAGCGCTAACGATCAGCTTCAGGCGCGAGGGATCGGCCCCGAGCGCCGACTGGCGTATTTCGCTGAATAGTCCATCGTTTTCGGCCACTCGCTCGCGGTGGGCGTGTCGTCTCGACGGCCGTGCGAGCCGGAGGCGCACCGGGGCCGCGCGCTACCGCTCCGCGGCTACTCCCACTCGATCGTGGCCGGGGGCTTCGAGCTGATGTCGAGGGCGACGCGGTTGACGCCGGCGACCTCGTTGATGATCCGGCTCGAGACGCGCTCGAGGAGGTCGTAGGGCAGGCGGGCCCAGTCGGCGGTCATCGCGTCCAGAGAGGTGACCGCGCGGATCACGATCGGATAGGCGTAGGTGCGGCCGTCGCCCTGGACGCCGACCGAGCGCACGACGGGCAACACGCAGAAGGATTGCCAGAGGTCGCGGTAGAGGCTCGCCGCCTTGATCTCCTCCTGGAGGATCGCGTCGGCCTCCCTGAGGATGTCGAGGCGCTCGCGGTTGACCTCGCCGCCGACGATCCGGATCGCGAGCCCGGGGCCGGGGAACGGCTGGCGCCAGACGACGCGCTCGGAGAGGCCGAGCTCGGCGGCGACGGCGCGGACCTCGTCCTTGAACAGCATCCGCAGCGGCTCGATCAGGTCGAGCCCGAGGTCCTCGGGCAGCCCGCCGACGTTGTGGTGGGACTTGATCGTGTCGGCCGTGCGCCCGTCGCCCCCGGACTCGATCACGTCCGAGTAGAGGGTTCCCTGGACGAGGAAGTCGGTGTCGTCGAGCTTCGCCGCCTCGTCCTCGAACACCCGGATGAACTCCTCGCCGATGATCATGCGCTTGCGCTCCGGCTCGTCCACGCCCGCGAGCCGGTCGAGGAAGCGCTGCTCGGCGTCGACGCGGATCAGGTTCACGCCCGAGCTCCTCCATCGCGGTGACCACCTGGTCGGCCTCGTTCTTTCGCATCAGGCCGTGGTCGACGAGCACGCAGGTGAGCTGGTCGCCGATCGCCCGGTGCACGAGCGCGGCCGCGGTCGCGGAGTCGACCCCTCCCGAGAGCCCGCAGAGCACCCCGGCGTCGCCGACCTCGGCGCGGATGCGCTCGACCTGCTCGTCGATCACCGACGCGGGCGACCAGTTCGGCGGCGCAGCCGGCGATCTCGGTCAAGAAGCGCTCGAGGATCTGCTGGCCGAACGGCGTGTGGACGACCTCGGGGTGAAACTGGATCCCGTAGAGGCCGCGCTCGGTGTCCTCCAGCGCCGCGACCGGGGAGCCCGGGCTGGCCCCGAGCGCCGCGAACCCCGGCGGCGGCTCGAAGACCGCGTCGCGGTGGCTCATCCAGCACTGCTGCTCGGGCGGGAGCCCGGCCAGCAGCCGGCCGCCGTCGCCGGTCAGGGTGAGAGCGGTGCGGCCGAACTCGCCCGCCTCGGCGCCCTCGACGCGGCCGCCGAGCTCGAGCACCATCGCCTGCATCCCGTAACAGATGCCGAGCACCGGAATCCCGAGCTCGAGCAGCTCCGTGCGCAGGCGCGGGGCGCCCTCGGAGTAGACGGACGCCGGGCCGCCGGAGAGCACCAGCGCCGCCGGCGAGCGCTCCCGGATCGCCTCGAGGTCGAGGTCGTGGGGCAGCAGCTCGGCGTAGACGCCGCACTCGCGGATCCGGCGGGCGATCAGCTGCGAGTACTGGCCGCCGAAATCGAGCACGAGGACCTCCTCGTGGGCGGTCTCGGGCGGCTCGACCTCGAGCGGGTCGTCCACCCCGGGTTCGATCGGCAGGGCGGGATCGCCGGTCGCCAGCGGCCCTCGCGACCCCTCGGTAGCCCGCACGTCCTCCCCGGTCTCGTAATCGGGGAGGACGGTCGGATCAGGCATCCGCCGTCGCGACTCCGTTCGAGACCCGGGCCTTGCCGTTCGACGCCATGCCGACCGACTGCTGTTGCTGGAGCTGCTTGCCCTCCGTCTGCAGGGCCGGGGCGACCATCACCTCGGCGCGCTGGAAGTCGCGGATGTCCTCGTAGCCGCAGGTGGCCATCGAGGTCCGCAGGGCGCCCATCAGGTTGAAGGTGCCGTCGTTCTCGTGCGCGGGGCCGAGCAGGATCTCCTCGATGGTGCCGTCCTGCTGCGTCATCACACGGGTGCCGCGCGGCAGCGACGGGTGGAAGGTCGCCATCCCCCAGTGGTAGCCGCGCCCGGGGGCCTGCGTCGCGCGCGCGAGCGGGGAGCCGATCATCACGGCGTCGGCGCCGCATGCGATCGCCTTGGAGACGTCGCCGCCGGTGCGCATGCCGCCGTCGGCGATCACGTTGCAGTACTCGCCGGTCTCGAGCATGTGCTGAGCGCGGGCCGCGGCGACGTCGGCGATCGCGGTCGCCTGCGGGACGCCGAGCCCCAGCACGCCTCGCGTGGTGCAGGCCGCTCCCGGGCCGACGCCGACCAGGACGCCGACCGCGCCGGTGCGCATCAGATGCTGGCCGGTCGAGTAGGAGGCGCAGCCGCCGACGATGCACGGCACCGGGACCTCGCCGATGAACTCCTTGAGGTTCAGCGGCTCGCTCTTCGAGGAGACGTGCTCGGCCGAGATCACGGTGCCCTGGATCACGAGGATGTCGAGCCCGGCCTCGAGCGCGGTCTCGTAGTACTCGGTCACCCGCTGCGGGGTCAGCGAGCCCGCGGCGACCGCTCCGGCCGCCTTGATCTCCTCCACCCGCCGCGCGATCAGCTCCGGCTTCACCGGCTCGCGGTAGATCTCCTGCATCAGCGTCGTCGCCTTCTCCGGCGGCGCCGTGGCGATCTCGCGGAGCTTCGCCTCGGCGTCCTCGTAGCGGCTCCAGATGCCCTCGAGGTTGAGCACCCCGAGACCACCGAGGCTGCCGAGCTCGGCCGCGGTCGCCGGGCTGACGACGCCGTCCATCGCCGAGGCGAGCAGCGGCAGCTCGAAGCGGTAGGGCCCCAGGGTCCAGGAGATGTCGACGTCGTCGGGGTCGCGCGTGCGTCGCGAGGGCACGATCGCGATCTCGTCGAACCCGTAGGCCCGCCTGCCCTTCTTACCGCGTCCGATCTCTACTTCCATCTGAGAGGATGTCTAGCTCCAAACCTAGGGTTGATCGCGGACGAAAAAAGCCCCTCGAAAGGGGCCGGTAAGACCGCATTTTGCGGTGGCGCGGCCCCGAATCCGAGGCCTTGGCGATGATAACAGTGGTCAACCACCCCGCCCCGGCGGCTCGCGCCGCGCGCTGTAGGCCGCCTGCCAGAGCCTGATCGGGCCGCGCGCGGGCGGCCTCAGGATCGCCAGCCGCCGCTCCTCGCGCAGGCCGGCGGCCCGCAGCCAGGCGCCGAGCGCCGCGAGGTTCGGCCGCCACCAGTCGAAGCCCTGCTGCGCGGCCCCGAACGACGCCGCCGGGCGCCTCGGGCTGAGCACGGTGAGGCGGGGCGAGAACGGCTCGAGCAGCCGCAGCTCGCCGCCCGGCCGCAACGCGCCCGCGATGCGCTCCAGCGCCCCCACCGGGTCGCGCAGGTGAAGCAGGATCGCGCCGCTGAACGCGAAGTCGACCGGGCCGCCGATTGCCTCGGCGGAGAGCTCGTAGACGCTCACGAGCCGGCGCTCGACGGCGGAGCCGAGCGCCTCGGCCGCGAGCGCGAAGCCGCGGCCGAGCTCCACCCCGCGCTCACCCGCCTCGCGCTCGAGCAGAGCGCGCGAGAGCGGCGGCCACTCGGCCGCCTCCAGCCGTTCGACGTCGATCGCCACCACGTCGGCCCCGCGGCGCTCGAGCTCGAACGCCCAGAAGCCGTCGAAGGTGCCCACGTCGAGCGCCCGAACCCCGGAGAGGTCGTCCGGCAGGACCCGCGAGGCGACCCCGCGCAGGTCGACCTGGCCGGGGGTCACCACGCCCGGGGCGAGCTCGATCGAGTGGTACCAGACGGGGTTGGAGTCGAGCGCCCGGCGCGCCTCGGCCGCGGTCGCGTTCATGCCGGAGCTCGGCTCAGGCGACCTCTGCGGGGGCCCCGAGCTCGCTGATCTGGACGCTCGGCAGCAGGCGCTCGACCTCGCGGCGGTCGAGCGTGCCGGCCCCGAAGTGCTGGGTGGACTCGGCCCCGCAGGCGACCCCGAAGGCGAGGCACTCACGCGGGCTGGCGCCCTCGTAGCGGGCCGCGACGTAGCCGGCGAGGAAGCAGTCGCCGGAGCCGACCGTGGTGACCGGCTCGAGCTGCTCGATCCGCGCCTCGTAGCGGCGGCGGTCGGCGCCCTCGCCGACGATCGCCACGCAGCCGGTCTCCGAGGTGATGATCGCCTCTCCCGCCCCCATCTCGACCAGTCCGGAGAGGCCGAGCTCGTAGTCGTCGATGTCGTTGAACTCGTGCCCGACCGCCTCCTCCGCCTCCTCGACGTTCGGAGCCACCACCGTGGGCTCCACGCGCAGCCCGGCCCGCATCTGCTCGCCGTCGGTGTCGAGCACGGTGAGCACGCCGAGCTCGCGCAGGCCCGCGATCAGCCTCGCGTAGGCGTCCTCGGGAGCCCCGGGTGGCACGCTGCCGGCGAGCACGCAGATCCGCGCCCCGCGGGCCAGATAGAGGAGGCGCTCGGTGAAGCGCTCGAGCTCGGGCGCGGTGACCTCCGGGCCGCGCTCGTTGATCTCGGTCTGCTCGCCGGTGGTGGGATCGATGACCGCGAGGTTCGTGCGCGACTCGCCGGCGATCCGGGTGAACTCGGTCAGCACCGACTCCTCGCGGAGCTCGTCGAGCAGCCGGGTCCCGGTCGCGCCGCCGGCGAGCCCGGTGGCGATCACAGGCCGGCCGAGCAGGCGCAGGGCGCGGGCGATGTTGACGCCCTTTCCCCCCGCCATCGTCCGCGCCTCGACCGCGCGATGGCGATGGCCGAGGTGGAAGTTAGGGACCGCGACTGTCCGGTCGATCGCGGCGTTGAGGGTGACGGTGAGGATCACGCTCGCTCACGGGGAAGGCTAGTTGATCGACCCCGCATCTACCGGCGCCGGTCCCAGATCGCGATCGCCGCGATGAACAGCAGGGTCAGCCCGGCGATCGCCACGCCCCAGGCCACCGCGCGCGAGCCGGGGACCGCCGCGTCGTAGCGTTCGAGCAGGCTCGCCGCGGCCTCCGCGCGGGTCGCCGCCAGGGGCGCCCTGGCGATCGGCTCGCCGTCGATCGAGACCACGACCCGGCCGAGGTGCTCGCCCCGCGCGACCGGCCCGTCGACCTCGTGCGGGGCCCGCACGGAGGTCTCGACGCGCTGGCCGCGGCGGACGGTCACGCGCAGCTCGCGGGTCGGCGCGACGGGCACCTCGGCCGCGCGGTCGCGGATCGCGACCGCGGCCAGTGGCCGGCCGGCCTTCACCGGGCTGCGGCGGTGATAGAGCGAGAAGCCGTAGTCGAGGAGGCTCATGGTCGCCGAGTCGCGCTCGGACTCGCTCGGGGCTCCGAGCACGGCCGAGACCAGCTCGACGCCCTCGCGCCCGGCCGAGCCGACCAGCACGTTGCCGGCGTCGATCGTGTAGCCGGTCTTGACCCCGTTGACGTCCGGGACCGTCCGCACGAGGACGTTGCGGTTGACGAGCTGGCGCGGGCGGGCGCCGGTCTCGGTCACGGCCTCGGGGGTGTCGAAGATCCGCCGGAAGAGCTTGTCGCGGCGGAGCTCGATCGCGAGCTCGACCAGATCCTCGGCGCTCGAGTAGTTGCCGGCCTCGTCGAGCCCGATCGGGTTCGCGTAGGAGGTGTCGTCGAGGCCGAGCTTCGAGGCGGCGCGGTTCATCTCGGCCACGAAAGCGTCCTCGGAGCCGGCCGCCGCCTGGGCCAGGGCCTCGGCGGCGTCGTTGCCGGAGACCAGCAGCAGCCCGTAGAGCAGGTCGCGGACCTCGATCCGCTCGCCCGCCTCGAGCCCGAGCAGCGACTCCGCGGCGAGGGCCTGGTAGGGCGGCGCGACGACCACCTCGTGGAGGCCGAGCTCGCGCCGGGCCACGTAGGCCGTCATCAGCTTCGTGGTGGAGGCGATCGAGTACGAGCTCGAGGCCCGGTGCGCCGCGAGCACCTTGCCGTCGTCGGCGTCGACCAGCACCCACGCCCGAGCCGGGAGGCCGGCGGGCGGGGAGGGGGCCGCGGCCTCGGCGCCCGGCACGAGCACCAGGGCGATCAGGGCTACGACTAGGGCCAGGGCGGCGCGCGCCGGCGGCCGCGGCGTCAGCCCGCGAGCTCCTTGCATCCGTCGGCGACCAGGTCGACGCAGTTCTGGACCTGCAGGCCAAAGGGGTCGAGGTTCGGGTTCAGCTGCTGGAGCCTGTCCTCCCCGACGCAGGTCTGCTCGGAGATCGTGGTGAAGTTGTCGCCCTCCTGGACCACGTAGTAGCCGTCCTTGACCGCGTCCTTGATGTCGTCCGGCGGCGAGCAGCCCCCGCCGTTGGAGGCCTGGCTCTGAGTGGTGTCGCCGCCGTCGTCGCTGGAGTCCAGCGACCCGCTGACGATCAGCACGATCGCCGCGGCCACGACCACCAGCAGCACCGGCGCGAGGATCCGCGCCGTCCAGCTCGTGGGCTTGCGATCGCCGCTCGACGCCTCCATTCCGCTGGAAATCGTAGGTGTTCATCTGCCGATGCCGATGCGGTGCGCCGGTCAGCGGGCGGCGCTTTGCGAAACGGCCCAGACCCG
The DNA here is from genome assembly GCA_963729065.1 of uncultured Solirubrobacterales bacterium. Taxonomy (GTDB): domain Bacteria; phylum Actinomycetota; class Thermoleophilia; order Solirubrobacterales; family 70-9; genus WHSW01. The sequence goes on along the minus strand of CAVSMS010000022.1, from coordinate 286,194 downwards.
ATCGCGCAACTCGGCGGCCGCAGAGGCCGGATCCGAGGCCCCCGCGATCGACCGCGAGGCGGCGACGAGCACCGAAGCGGGCTCCGCCGAAAACGCCGGAGCGAGCTCGTCGGGACTGCCGCCCTGGGCCCCGACGCCGGGGACGAGGAAGGCCGAATCGGGCATCAGCTCCCGCAGCCGGGCCAGGAAGCGCGGCTCGGTGGCGCCGACGACCGCCCCGAGGCCGCTGAGGCCCGATTCGCCGACCAGGCGCGGCGCACGCTCGGCGACCATGCGCGCGAGATGCTCGTGCAGCGGGCCGTCGGGCCCGGCGAGGTCGAGCACGTCGGCGGCGCCCGGGTTCGAGGTCCGCACGAGGACGAAGGCGCCGGCGCCGGCGGCCTCGGCGGCGGCGATCAGCGGCTCGAGCGCGTCGCCGCCGATCAGCGGGTTGAGCGTGGCCGCGTCGGCGCGGAGGCCCTCGACCTCGCCCCAGGGCGTGGCGACCGAGCCGAAGAGAGCCTGGCCGTAGGCGGCGGCGCTGACCGGGACGTCGCCGCGCTTGCCGTCGGCGATCACGAGCAGCCCGGCGTCGCGGGCGGCGGCGATCACGGTCTCGAGCGCTCGCCAGCCGGGCCACCCGAGGCGCTCGAAGCACGCCAGCTGCGGCTTGGCGGCCACGCAGGACGGCCCCGCCGCCTCGATCAGGGCCACGCAGTGGTCGGCAACGGCCCCGGCCGCCGCCTCAGCGGCCGGGGTCGCCGCCGACCGGGCCCGCGCCTCGAGCCCGGCCGGATCGGGGTCGAGCCCGAGGCAGACCTGGCTGCCGCGCTCGCGGACGAGCGCGGCCAGCCGGTCGGCGAAGCCTCGGCTCAGGGCAGCCCTAGCCGCCCTTGACCTTCGACTTCAGGCCGGCGCCCGCCGAGAACTTCGGCACGCGGCCACCGGCGATCGTGATCCGCTCACCCGTTCGCGGGTTGACCCCCTGGCGCGGACCGCGCTCGGCGACGCTGAACTTGCCGAAGCCGGTAAAGGCGACTTCCCCGCCCCCCGCGAGCGTGTTGGTGATCCCGTCGAGGACGGTTTCCACGGCGTCGGCGGCGGCCTTCTTGCTGTCGAAGTTGCCGGCGATGCTGTCGACGAACTCAGCCTTGGTCAATGTCTTCCTCCTGATCTCAACCTGGGGTCGGTAATCGCCGCGCAGGGTAACAGCGGCACTAGACGCCTTTGCAGAGCCATTTCGACCCACTGAAAATGCGTACCCGATGGTCGTTCGGCGGCTGATCGCGACGCTGGCCGCGTGCCTGGCGCTCGCGGGGTGCGAGGAGGGCGAGCGAAGCGCCCCGGCCGCGCCCCTGCCGCCGGTCGTCTTCGGCATCAACGCGCAGGCCCTGGAGCCGCTCGCCAACGCCGGCCGGACGGCCGAGCTCGAGCGCCAGCTGCGCTCGTTGTCCAGCCTCGGGGTCGATTTCGCGCGCGCCAACTTCGACTGGGCGATCGCCCAGCCGCGCCCGCCCGAGGCGGGTCCGGCGCGCCTGCGCCCGGCGCCGACCGACGCCTGGGTGGCCGCGCTCGCCCGCGAGCGGCTGCGCTGGCAGGTGACGGCGATCGGCGCGCCGACGCCCGCCTGGGCCCGCGACCGGGGCGCCGAGCGCGCCGGTTGCGGCGACCGCTCGCCGCCCGCCCGCCCGCGTGACTTCGCCGGGCTGGTCGCACAGGTCGCGCGCCGCTATGGCCGTCACGGCCGCTTCTGGCGGCGGCACCCCGGGCTGCCCTACGAGCCGGTGCTCCAGTACGAGGTCTGGAACGAGCCGAACTTCGACGCGTTCTGGTGCCCGTCCCCGGACCCGGAGGGCTACGGCCGGATCTACGCGGCCGTCCGCGACGCCGTGCACGACGTCGACCCGCGAGCCGAGGTCGTCTTCGGCGGCCTCGCCGCCTTCGGCCAGGAGCCCGTGTCGCCGGAGGCCGCGCGGGTGCAGATGCCGGCCGGGGAGTTCCTGCGCCGGGCGCTCGCCGCGGCGCCGGGACCGCGGCCGCGGGTCGACGTGCTCGCCGTGCACCCGTACGGGCAGACGCCCGCCGAGGCGCTCGAGACGCTCGCATGGTTTCGCGCGCTGGCCGACCGCGCCGGGCTCGAAGGCGTCCCGCTGAGCGTCAACGAGGTCGGCTGGCGCACCCGCGGCGCGGGCACCGCGCCGAAGGCCGGCGAGGCGCTGCGGGCCGAGAACGTCGCCGAGCTGATCCCGGCGATCGCGCGCTCGGAGTGCGAGGTGAGCGAGGTGGCGCTGTTCGCCTGGTCCAGCCGCGAGCGGGACCCGGCCGATCCCGAGGACTGGTACGGGATCGCCGACCCGGCGAGCGGCGAGCCGTACCCGACCGCCGAGGCGTACGCGCGCGCGGTCTCGGGGCTCGATGAAGGGGACCTGCCGGGCGGTTCCGAGGGCGCCTTGGGCCCGGCCTGCGCGGGGTAGCCTACGCGCGGCATGGGGCCGGACCGCGACAGCGGCGACCTGAGCCGACGACGCTCAGCATCGTCGCCCCGGTGTTCAACGAGCAGCAGGTGCTGCCCGAGTTCCACCGGCGCGTCGGCGAGGCGCTGGCCGGACTCGACTTCGAGTTGATCTGCGTGGACGACGGCTCCGACGACGGCAGCGCCGAGCGGCTGGAGGCGATCGCGGCCGCCGACCCGCGCACCCGGGTGATCACCCTGTCGCGCAACTTCGGGCACCAGGCCGCGATCACGGCCGGCCTCGACCACGCGCGCGGCGACGTGATCGTGATGATCGACGCCGACCTGCAGGACCCGCCGGAGCTGATCCCGACCATGCTCGACCACTGGCGCCGCGGCTCCGACGTCGTCTACGCCGTGCGCACGGAGCGCGCCGGGGAGACGCGGATGAAGCTGGTCACGGCGCGCTGGTTCTACCGCCTGTTCTCGAAGTTGGCCCAGATCGACCTGACCCAGAACGCGGGCGACTTCCGGCTGCTCGACCGCCGGGCGCTCGAGGCGCTGAACTCGATGCGCGAGCGCAGCCGGTTCCTGCGCGGGATGACGGTCTGGGTCGGCTTCACCCAGACGGCGGTCCCCTACGAGCGCGCGCCGCGACCGGTCGGCGAGACCAAGTACACGCCCCGGCGCATGTTCCGCTTCTCGCTCGACGCGATCTCCTCGTTCTCGCACGTGCCGCTCCAGGTGGCCACCGCGCTCGGCTTCGCGGTCTCGGCGATCGCGTTCCTCGGGATCCCGGTGGCCATCGGGCTCAAGCTCGCCGGCCAGTACGTCTCCGGGATCACCACCGTGCTGCTCGCCGTCCTGCTGCTCGGCGGCATCCAGCTGATCACCGTGGGGATCATCGGCGAGTACCTCGGGCGGGTCTACGACGAGGTCAAGCGGCGCCCGCTCTACATCGTCAAGCAGCGGATCAACGTCGCGCCGCCGCCCCCGGACCTCCTCGCCCCCGACGCGCCCGAGGCCCTGCCGGCCGAAGAGACCCGGGTGCGATGAGCGCAGCCGCGGCCCGGGCGCGCGCTCGCCTCGCCCGGGTGCCGCGCCGCGAGCTCTGGGCCCTGGGCGCACTGCTGCTGCTGAGCTCGGCCGTGGTGCTGGTCTACGTCGCCGCGACCGAGCCGATCGAGCTTCGCGGCGACATGGGCGAGTACCACAGCGAGGGCGTCTTCTTCACCGAGGGCAAGGCCTGGTGGACCACGCTGCCGTTCGGCATCGCCCACGCCGGCGCCTGGAAGGCGCCCGTCTACCCGGCCTGGGTCGGGCTCTGGTACGAGCTGCTCGGCGCCTCGGCGGCGCGGGTGGCGATCGTCCAGGGGCTCGTGCTCGCCCCGCTCGGGGTGCTGCTCACCTGGATGCTCGGCCGCCGGCTGCTCGGGCCCGCCGTCGGCCTCGGCGCCGCGGCGATCGTGGCCGTCTTCCCCCTCGTCTGGGAGTACTACGGGCTGCTCTACCCGGAGGCGCTCGCGGTCCCCGCCGCGCTGCTGCTCTACCTGCTCTTCCTCGAGCGCCCGCCGACCGCGAGGCTGGCCGTCGCGGTCGGGGTCGTCGCCGGCTTCGGGGTGCTGATCCGCCCGAGCTCGATCTTCGCCTTCGCCGGCATCCTCGCCGCCTGGGTCCTGGCCGCCGGCTGGCGCCGGGGCAGCGGGCTCACGGCGCTCGCGGTCGCGGTCGCCGCGCTGACGGTGGCGCCGTGGACGATCCGCAACTACGTGGTCAGCGACGGCGAGCTGATCCCCGTCTCGGTCCAGGACGGTGCCGCCTACGGGACCTTCAACGACGAGGCGGCCGACGACCCGACCTATCCCTACGCCTGGCGCTACGCGCTGCGCGACCCTCCGGCCGTGCTCGAGGGCCCGCCGGTCGGCGACGGCGAGCTGCGCACAGAGCTCCAGGACGCGGCGCTCGACTACATCGGCGAGCATCCGCTGTCGGTGCTCGAGGCCTTCTACTGGAACGGGCTGTCGCGCTTCTGGGACGTCCGCCGTCCGGCGCACGCGGTCGACGAGGCCGCGCCCGAGGGCCGGTCGGAGGGGCTTGCGGTAGCCGGGATCGCGCTCTATTACGTGATTGGAGTGGCCGCGCTCGTCGGCCTCTGGCGCCTGCGCCACCGCCGGACGCTGGTCGTCCCGCTGCTGGCGATGGCGCTCGCCGCCTCGGTGGTCTTCACCGTCGCGAGCGCCACCCGCTACCGGGCGCCGCTGGAGCCCCTGCTCGCGATCCTCGCGGTCGCCGCGGTGGCCCCGGCCGCCTCGCGCCCGGTCGCACCGGGCCCGGCGGTGTCCGGATGATGTACGCGCCGGAGCTCAGCGTCGTGGTCGCCACGCGCGACCGGCCCGAGCGCCTTGCCGCGCTGCTCGCGTGCCTGCGGGCCCAGACCCTCGACGAGCCGTTCGAGGTCGTCGTCGTCGACGACGGCTCGGATCCGCGGACCGCGGCGGTGCTCGACGGCGAGCGCGGGGAGCTCGCGCTGACCGCGCTGCGCAGCGGCGGCGGCGGGCCCGCGCGGGCGCGCAACCTCGGCTGGCGGGCCGCGACCGGCCGCTGGATCGCGTTCACCGACGACGACTGCGAGCCGCAGGCGGGCTGGCTCGAGGCCGCGTTGACGGCCGCGCGGGCCAACCCGGGGGCGATCGTCCAGGGCCCGACGACGCCGATCCCGCGCGAGCGCGACCGGCTCGGGCCCTTCGCGCGCACCCGCTCGATCGACGCCCCCGGGCCCTGGTTCGAGACCTGCAACATCCTCTACGAGGCCGAGCTGCTCACCCGGCTCGGCGGCTTCGACGAGGCCTTTGCCGAGGCGCTGGGCGAGGACACGGACCTGGGATGGCGGGCGGTCGGGCTCGGCGCCGGCCACGTCTGGGTCGACGAGGCGGCCGTCCATCACGCCGTCGACGAGCTGGGGGCGGCCGGCACCGTGCGCGCGGCGCTGCGCGGCAGCGACTCGGTGCTCGCGTTCCGCCGCCACCCCGGGCTGCGCGAGCGCACCCTGCGCTGGGGTGTCGTCCGCAACCCGAGCCTGCCCCGGCTCGGCCTGGCCGTCGCCGGCCTGGCCCTCGCCCGCCGGCGGCGGGCGGCGGCCCTGCTCGCGCTCCCCTACGGCGTGGACCTCGCCCTGCGCTGCCGGCACTTCGGCGCCGGCCCGCTCGAGGCGCCCGTCTACGTCGCCGCCGACCTCGCGGCCGCCTGGACCTCGTTGCGCGGCTCGCTTCGTCACCGCCGGCTGGTGCTCTGATGGCGGTGGCGGTCATCGGGGCCGGGGCGGCGGGGCTGGCCTGCGCCCGCCGGCTGGTCGAGGCGGGGGTCGAGTGCGACGTCTACGAACGCTGGCCCGGGCTCGGCGGCCAGGCGGCGACGATGGAGGTCGGCGACGGGCTGCGGATCGAGCGCTACTACCACTACCTGTTCACCAGCGACTCGATCGCGATCGACGCCTTCGAGCAGCTCGGGCTCGGTGAGCTGCTGCGCAGCTACCCGTCGAGCGCCGCGTTCGCGGTCGACGGTCGCATCTGGCCCTTCAACGGCGTCGGCGACCTGCTGCGCTTCCGCCCGCTCTCGCCCGCCTCGCGCCTGCGGATGGGGCTGGCGCTGCTGCGGCTGCAGCTGGGGCGCGGCGGGATCGGCGAGTACGAGCGCCAGACGGCGAGCTCGTGGATCCGGGCGCACATGGGAGAGCAGGCCTGGGAGCACGTCTGGGGGCCGCTGATGCGTGGCAAGTTCGGCGAGCGCGCCGAGGAGATCTCGATGGGCTGGATCTGGGACAAGGTGGGCAAGCGCCGCAATCTCCGCGACGGCGAGGCGCGGCAGGAGCGCTTCATCTGGCCCACGGGCAGCTTCGAGCCGCTGTTCGCGGAGCTCGCGCGGCGGATCGAGGCCGGCGGCAGCCGGGTGCTGATCGACCGTCCCGCCGCCCGGCTGCTGCGCGACGGCGACGCCCTGGCGGTCGTCCCCGGCGCATCCGACTCGTTCCGGCGCGGCCTCGACCCGCGGCGCTTCGACGCCGACGGCCCGCCGATCCCCTACGAGGCGATCGTCTGCTGCGTTCCCAACGACGTGTTCGCCGAGCTGCTCGACCCCGGGCTCGCGGCCGAGGTCGGCGACGAGTACCTGGCGCGCCTGCGCGAGATCGAGTACTTCACCGCGCTCAACCTCGTCCTCGAGCTCGAGCGGCCGCTGACCGAGCACTTCTGGGTCAACATCGCCGACCGCCGCTATCCCGTTCGTCGGCCTGATCGAGCACTCGAACTTCGTGGGCACCGAGAACACCGGCGGCCGGGTGTTCTCGCACGTGACCAACTACCTGCCCGCCGGCCACGAGCTGCTCGGGCTCGACGCCGGCGAGCTGCTCGACCGCTACCTCGACGGGCTCCGCATGCTCAACCCCTCGTTCGAGCGCTCCTGGGTCCGGGGGAGCTGGCTCTTCCGCGAGCCGGCCGGCCAGCCGATCGTCAAGGTCGGCTACCGCGAGCTGATCCCGCCCCGGCGCACCCCGGTCGCCGGCCTGCTGCTCGTCAACACGACCCAGATCTACCCCCAGGACCGCGGGATCAACTTCGCGATCCGCGACGGCGAGCGAGCCGCGGCGGAGGTCGTCGCGGGGCTGGACTCCTGATGGCGGGCGAGGGGGTCGCCCTGGCGGAGCGCTCGCTGGCCGCGTACAACCGCTGGGAGGTCGAGCCGGTGCTCGAGCTGCTCCACGACGAGGTCGAGTGGCGCCCGGCGATCCCGAGGCTGCTCGGGGGCGAGTCGACCGTGTACCGCGGTCACGACGCCGTGCGCGGGATGTTCGGCGAGATCCGTGACGCGTTCGGCGAGATCGAGATCGAGTTCTCCGAGATCCGGATCTCGGCGACCGGGTGCTCGCCGTCGGCAGCATGCGCATCCGCGGCACGGTGAGTGGGATCGAGATGGAGACCCCCTGGGCCTACTACGCCGAGTTGCGGGAGGGCAAGGGCTTCCGGATCCAGACCTACCTCGACCCCGCCGAGGCGCTCGAGGCCGCCGGGCTGACGGGAGTAGCCCGCCGCGCTCAGCGCAGCTCGGCCAGTAGCGAGAGGCCGAGCGGGAACGAGACCCCGGCGGCGATCGCGCGGCGCTCGAGCCGCAGCGGCAGCTCCAGCGCCCGGTTGACCGCGCCGGCGGGATCCCGAGGCCGTCGCCGCGGTCGAAGCGGCGCGCGATCGCGGCCGCGGGCAGGAGCAGCGTGTTGAAGTGGGTGAGGCGCCCGACCTCCCACCCCCCGGCGCCGGCCGCGGCGCGCAGCGAGCGGCGCGTGTAGCGGCGGCGGTGGTGGTTGAGCTCGTCGTGGCGGCTCCACAGGCGCGGGTGGGCGGGGACGGTGACCACCAGCGCGCCGCCGGGGCGCACGACCCGGCGCAGCTCGGCGAGCGCGCCGCGGTCGTCGTCGAGGTGCTCGAGCACGTCGAGCGCCGTGGCGAGGTCGAACTCGTCGTCGGCGAACGGCAGGCGCGCGAGGTCGCCGTCGACGACCTCGGCGACGCCACGGCCGAGCGCGCGCTCGCGGCTCGCCGCCGAGGGCTCGAGCCCGACCGCGGTCCCGAGGCCCGCGAGCTCGGCGAGCACCCCGCCGCCGCCGCAGCCGGCGTCGAGGATCCGCGGCCGCGGCGCGGCGGCGAGCGAGCGGCGAGCCGCGTCGAGCACGATCGCGCGGCGCCCGAGGTACCACCAGTGCCCGTCCTCGGCGGCGAGCGTGCGGCGCTCGAGCTCCGGGTCCACGCTCAGCCGTTCGAGCCGCTCAGGGGACGAGGCCCTCGACGTACGGGACCTCGAGCACCTTCTCGTGCATCACCGGGCCGTGGCCGAAATAGCGGTCCTCGCCGAAGAGCTCGCCGTGGTCGGAGGTGACGATCACCCAGGTGTTCGAGGGGAGCCGGTCGAAGAGCTCGGCGATCACCCCGTCGAGGTGGCCGACGGCGTTGATCTGGCGCTCGCGCAGCTCGCGCATCCGCGCCTGGTCGAAGAACTCCCGCGGCTCGGCCGGCTCGTCGGGCTCGTCGTCGAGGTGGCGGAAGACGCCGTGCACGCCCGAGATCCGCGGCCACTCCGACGGGTCCTCGTGCGGGAGCGCGTACGGATAGTGGGTCTCGCCGGCGTTCAGCAGCCAGAAGGAAGGCCGCTCGGCGTCGAGCTCGAGCCGGGGCAGCATCGCCGCCATGTCGTTGTGGGTCGGCATCAGCTCGTAGACGTCGAAGTCCCGGTTGATCGCCGTGTGCGGGTTGAGCACCGGCATCGAGACCAGCGCGCCGGTGCGATAGCCGAGCGTGTGCCGCAGGTACGTCGGCATGAAGATCGACGGCAGCACCCGCTTGAACTCCATCCCCTCGACCCCGAGCCGCTCGCCGTAGCGGCGGAAGTCCTGCTTGTAGTACTCGGAGGCGTAGACCCCGGAAGGGCTGGTGTGCGGGAGCAGCCCCATCAGCAGGTTGTAGTGCGAGGGCGCGGTCCAGGTGGCGTAGCTCCAGCGCCGCTCGACCGGGCCCAGCTGCGCGAGCGTCTGCGGCGCGGCCTCGACCCAGGAGTCGTAGCGGAGGCTGTCGAGGACGACGACGACCAGGTTGCGCGCCCCGGGCGGCGGCGCGGGCCGGTCCGCCTGGTTTGCCTCGGCGCCCATCGCGCGCCACCATACGGGCTGTGCCGACGGTCGAGGTCAACGGGCTCGAGCTGGCGTTCGAGCGCGCCGGCGAGGGGCCGCCGCTGGTGCTCGTGCACGGGGTGCTCTGCGACAGCCGCGCCTGGCGACCGCAGCTCGCCGGGCTCGCCGACGAGCTCACGGTGGTCGCCTGGGACGAGCCGGGGGCGGGGCGCTCGCCCGACCCGCCGGAGCCGTTCGGGCTCGCCGACTACGCCGACAGCCTCGCGGGGCTGATCGAGGCGCTCGGGCTGGGACCCGCGCGGGTCGCCGGCATGTCCTGGGGCGGGGTCGTCGCCCAGGAGCTCTACCGCCGCCGGCCCGAGCTCGTCGCCTGCCTGATCCTGGCCGACAGCTACGCCGGCTGGGCGGGCTCGCTGCCCGCCGAGGTCTGCGCCGAGCGCCTCGCGTCGTGCCTGGCCCAGGCGGACATGCCTCCCGACGAGGTCGCCGCCCAATGGCTGCCGAGCCTGTTCTCGGAGCATGCCCCGGTGGAGGTGGTCGAGGAGCTCGGGGCGATCCTCCGCGACTTCCGTCCCGCGGGCCTGAGGCTGGTTGCGCCCGCTGTCGCCGCCGCCGACCACCGCGACCTGCTGCCGCGGATCGAGGTCCCGACCCTGCTCCTCTGGGGCGCGCACGACGCCCGCTCGCCGGTCGCGATCGCGGAGCGGATGCGCGACGCCATCCCCGGCGCCCGCCTCGCCGTGATCCCGGATTGCGGCCACGTGAGCAACCTCGAGCGGCCGGAGCTCTTCAACGCGGAGGTGCGCGGCTTCTGCCGCGAGCTCGGCTCCTAAGCTCCCGCGCGGTGCTCCCCAACATCCTCCTCGTCGTCCTCGACACCGCGCGCGCCGACGCGATGGAGCCCTACGGGGCGCCGCCCGGGGCAACGCCGGCCATCGCCGACCTCGCCCGCCGCGGCCGCGCCCTCGAGGGCGTCCATGCCCCCGCCTGCTGGACCCTGCCCTCGCACGCGTCGATGTTCACGGGGATGCTGCCCCGCGCGACCGGGATCCTCGACCTCCCCGAGGGCTCGCCGCTCGCCGGCCGCGAGACGCTCGCCGCGCACCGCGACCGCTTCCTCCCCCACGTGCTGCGCGGCCACGGCTACGAGACCCGCGCCGTCAGCACCAACCTCTGGGTCACGGTCGACTCGGGGTTCGGCCTGGGGTTCGACGAGTTCCGCTACATCGGCTCCGAGCGCCAGGCCCACCTCGACCGAACCGGGCTCCGCGACCGGCTGCGCTGGGCGCGCGAGGCGCTGCGGGCGAAGTCCGACGACGGCGCCGCCGCCGCCGCGGCGACGTTGCGGGGCTGGCTCGACACGCAGGGCAGCAAGCCGTGGTTTTGGTTCGTGAACCTGGTCGAGTGCCACTCGCCCTACCTCCCGCCGTGGCCGTACGGCGACCTCGGCCCGATCGACCGGCTGCGGGCGGCCGAGGAGGCGCGGCGGCACCTCACGCTGAGCGGGGTCTGGAAGGCGTGCGCCGGCGGCTTCGACGTCGCCCCGGCCGCCCTCGAGCGCATGCGCCACCTCTACGCGCGGTCGGTGCGGCTGATGGACGACTGGCTCCGCGACCTGCTCGACGATCTCGACCGGCGCGGGATCCTCGACCGGACCCTGGTGATCGTCACCTCCGACCACGGCGAGAACTTCGGCGAGGGCGGGCTGATGGGCCATGCCTTCTCGCTCGACCAGCGCCTCCTCCGTGTGCCGCTGGTGATCGCGGGGCCGGGCGCCCCCGCCGCCGACCCGGGCATCGTCTCGCTCGCCGCGCTGCCGCGGATGATCGCGGAGGCGATCGGCGCCGAGGCGCACCCGTGGGCGGACGGCCTCCCACCCGACGGGGTGGCGGTGGCCCAGTTCGAGCCCCCCGCCCCGGCCGACGACCCGCGCTGGGGGCCGGCGTTCGAGGAGTGGGGCGTCGACCCCGAGACCGCGGCCGAGCGGGTCGGCCGGCCGCTGATCGCGGCGACCGACGGGCGCCGCAAGCTGCAGCGGCGGGGCGAGCGGGAGGAGTTCTACGACCTTGCCGACGACCCGCTGGAGCTCGCGCCGCGCGCGGTCGGCCCCGACGACGAGGAGCCCGCGGCGGCGCTGCGGGCGGCGCTCGACCACCCGGCGGCGACCGCCTCGGCCCCGCCGCCGGCGCCGACCGCGGGCGGGCCGCCCGAGATCTCCGACCGCGAGCGCGCCGAGCTCGAGGACCGCATGCGCCTGCTCGGCTACATGTAGGCGCCCGCCGGTGAGGTGCCCCGGCGTGCGCGCGATCGAGCACATCGCTGATGTGCTGGCAACTCGACAAGCGGCGAACCGTTCGGCCACGAGGATGGCCTCGCCAGCGCCCGTCCCTCCTCCCTCACTGCCAAGCCCCGGCTTCGAGCCCCACGGCCGCCCGCCGCCACCGGAGCCGCCGGCCTACCCCGGCGCCGGCGCCGGCCGCATGCCCCGGCGCAGGTAGCCGAAGAGCTCGGCGAGCAGGCGGCGCTCGAAGGCGATCGTCGAGACCACCGTGAGCGCGACGTAGAGGCCGAGCTCCCCGAGCGCGAGGCCGAGGGTCCGGTCGGCGTCGGTCAGCGCCCGCAGGGCGAGGATCGCGACCGCCGGGAGGATGGACGGGGCGACCGAGCGCACCAGGTGGCTCCAGATCCGGAAGCCCTCGAACAGGCGGCCGAGGTAGTGGCCGCGGACGGCGAGGTCGACCAGGACGGCGATCGCCATCCCGGCGGCGTAGCCGTCGAGGCCGAAGGCGATCATCAGCGGCGCGGTGACCACGGCGAAGACCCCGAGCTGGACGAAGCTCGAGACCGCGAGCGGCCGCGTGTTGCCGATCGCCGAGTAGAAGATCACCCAGTTGAAGGCGACCTGGCGAACGGCGATCGTGAGCCCGAACACCTGCAGCAGGACCTCCGCCTCGCGCCAGCGCTCGCCGAGCACGAAGCTGATCAGGTCGGGCGCGAACAGGGCCAGCGAGACCCCGAACGGAAACGCCCACATCAGGGCCAGCCGGTTCGACTTCTCGAACGCCTCGAAGAGCAGCGCGGTGCGATCCTTGACCGCGCACACCGCCGGGTAGATCGTCCGCCGGATCAGCGAGTCGAGGCGGTCGGCGAACATCGAGAACGTGGTCGCCAGCCCGAGCGCCCCGAGCCCGGCGAGGCCGACGGTGAAGTTGCCGATCAGGACCGCCGCCTGGACGACCACCAGCCCGCTGGCGCTCGAGGCGAGGAGCGGCCAGGAGAAGGAGAAGTACTCGCGGAGGGTGCCCGCGTCGTAGCGCAGCCGCAGCGGATACGGCGAGGTGGCGACCGCGGCGATCCCGCCGCAGATGCTGCCGGCGACCGGGCCGAGCACCAGGCTCCAGTACCCGAGGCCCGCGATCGCGAGCACGATCGTCACCACCGCGCCGACCAGCGGGTCGATCGACTCCAGCACGCGCTGGCGGACGAACCGCATCTGGCGATAGGCGACCCAGATCGGCGCCTCGGCGGCGCTGAACACCAGCGACGAGGCGAGCACGATCCCCGGGACGACGATCTCCGTGTGGCCGTAGAGCGCCCCGAGCAGCGGGAAGGCGACGCAGGCGATCGCGAAGAAGATCGCGCTGTAGACGAGCTCGAGCGTGAACGCCTTCTGGAACGCGGCCTCCTGGTCGGCCTCGTCCTGCTGCACGAACTTGTCGGCGATCCCGATCTGCTTCAGCCACGCGAGCGTGATCAGCGCGGTGACGATCAGGCCCCAGAGGCCGTACTCGGTGATCGTCAGCAGCGCCGCGACCGCGACCCGCTGGAACAGGCCGAGGACGCCGATCCCGGCCTGGAACAGGGAGTTGATGATCGCCCCGCGGGCGGTGTGCTCGCGCAGGCCGCGGCCCTCGAGCGCGATCCGATCGGTGAGCGGCTCGACCGCCGTCTCGACCGCTTCGTCCTCGACGATGCTCGCCGGGGCCGCGGGCTGCTCTGCCATCCGCTAGATGATCGCGCCAACCGCAGCGCCGGCGCGCCGCCGGCGGCGGGCGCGGGCGGCGAGGATCGCCAGGCGCCCGCGCAGGTGCGCGAGCCGGACCGGCGTGGCCGGGCTCGTAGGCGATGAGGTGCGAGCGGCCGTGATGGATCTCGTACGAGCGCAGGCCGGACGCGGCGGCGTGGCGGCCGATCGCCGCGATCGGCAGCTCGCGGTGACTCGCGGGCTCGCGCTCCGCCGGGCCCGGCTCGAGCAGGTTGACGACGACGAGCCCGGCGCGGCGCTCCATCTGGCCGAGGAACGCGAACGGATCGTCGACGTGCTCGATCACGTCGAAGGCGTAGGCGGCGTCGAAGCCGCCGGGACCTCCCGCTCGAGGTCCCAGATCGGCGCCTCGAGCCCGCGGCGGGCGAGCCGCCAGCGCAGATAGGCGATCGATGGGTTGTCGAAATCGGCGAACTCGACCCGATAGCCGGCCTCGAGCAGCGCCAGCCCGTCGGAGCCGATGCCGCAGCCGTAGTCGAGCAGCCGCGCCCCCGGCTCGACCTGGCGCGTGAGCTCGCGCAGGTACGGGACCTTGGTCCGCGACATCGCGAACACGGTGAGGTTGTAGAGGTAGGACTCGGACTCGCGGTAGAACGCGCGCTCGTCCGCGAAGCCGGCGAACTCGCGCTCGAGCTCACCCTCGTAGTCCTGAAGCCGGCGGAGCTCGAAGCCTGCGCCCAGGTACTCCTCGAGCTCGGCCTGCTCGCGCTCGGCGGAGACCTCCAGCGCCGCCATCGCGGCCACGATAGCGGCGGCTCGGTCCCCCGCCGGTTGGTAGCTTGGCCGCGTGAGCGGCGCGGCGACCATGTCCGGCCTGCGCGAGCAGGTCGAGGGGCGCCAGTGGTACCACACCCTCGAGCTGGCGCCGGGGCTGCTCACGCCCGGGCTGGTTCGACCTCCGCGATCTCGCCGCCGAGCTCCTCCCGGGCTCGCTCGCCGGCCGCCGCTGCCTCGACGTCGGCACCTTCGACGGCTTCTGGGCGTTCGAGATGGAGCGGCGCGGCGCCGCCGAGGTGGTCGCGATCGACATCCTCGACCCGCGGCGCTGGGACTGGCCGGCGAACTCCACGGAGGAGGTGGTCGCAGCGCTCGCGGAGCGCAAGCGCGGCGGGGCTGGGCTTCGAGCTCGCCCGCGAGGCGTTCGGCTCAGCGGTCGAGCGCCGCGAGCTCAGCGTCTACGAGCTCGACCCCGGCGAGGTGGGGAGCTTCGACTTCGTCTACGTCGGCAGCCTGCTCCTGCACCTGCGCGATCCCGTGGCCGCGCTGGCGGCCGTGCGCTCGGTGTGCGCCGCCGACGCGGTGATCGTCGACGCGATCGACCTGGCGAAGACGCTGCGCTTTCCGCGCCAGCCGGTCGCGACCCTCGACGGCCGCGGGCGGCCGTGGTGGTGGAAGCCGAACCTGGCGGCGCTCGCGCGCCTGGCCGAGGCGGCCGGGTTCGAGCTCGCGGCCCCGCCGCGGCGCCTCTACATGCGGCCCGGCGAGGGCCACCCGCGCCGCCTGACGGCGCCCCGCCTGCTGCTCTCGGCCGCGGGTCGAGAGCAGCTGCTCGCGAGCTGGCGGGGCGACCCGCACGGCGTGCTCTCCGTGCGCGCCGCCGCCGGATGAGCCTGCGGCTGAGCGTCGTCCTCTCCACGCTCGGCAACCACGCCGGGCTCGCCCGGGTTCTCGACGGGTACGCGACCCAGGACGCCGGCCCCGGCAGCTTCGAGGTCCTGGTGGTCTCCGACCGGGCCGAGCGCGAGCCCGAGGCGGTCACGGCGGCGGTCGGCGAGCGCCCGTACCCGGTGCGGCGTGCTGCGCGGGGAGATCCCCGGGCTCTCGGCAAACCGCAACGCCGGCTGGCGCGCCGCCGAGGCGCCGCTCGTCCTGTTCACCGACAACGACACGATCCCCGACCCCGGGCTCGTCGCCGCCCACCTCGCCTGGCACGCGCGCGAGCCGGAGCCCGAGGCTGCGGTGCTCGGGCACGTGCGC
The DNA here is from genome assembly GCA_963729065.1 of uncultured Solirubrobacterales bacterium. Lineage (GTDB taxonomy): Bacteria > Actinomycetota > Thermoleophilia > Solirubrobacterales > 70-9 > WHSW01. The sequence continues at coordinate 271,071 of CAVSMS010000022.1, read as the reverse complement.
TGGGCGCGCGAGGTGCGCGTGACCCCGTTCATGCACTGGCTCGACCACGGGGTCCAGTTCGACTACCCCGCGATCGAGGGGACCGAGGCCGGCTGGGGTCGCTTCTACGGCGCCAACGTGTCCGCCAAGCGCGAGTTCGTCGAGCTGGTCGGGGGCTTCGACGAGGTCCGCCTGCCCTACGGCTACGAGGACCTCGACTTCGGCTACCGCGCCCACGCGCGGGGCCTGCGGCTGCTCTACAACCGCGACGCGGTGGTCGAGCACCTGCGCGAGTACGACCTGCCGTTCTTCAAGCGGCGCGTGCGGCGGATCGCCTTCGCCGAGCGCCGGTTCGTCGCCAAGCACCCCGAGCTCGACCCCTGGTTCTTCAGCATGTTCAGCTTTGCGGCGCGGCAGCCGCGCGCCTCGGGGCGCGGCCGCCACCTGATCCTGCACGTCTCGCGCTCGACCCCCGTGATCGGCCGGCGCGCCTGGGAGAGCGCCGACCTCTACTACCGTCAGGAGCTGGCGCCCGACTTCCTCTCCGCCTGGGCCGAGGCCGAGGAGGAGGACCCGCCGATCTCGGGCGGCTCGCCGCCCGGCGGCCCGAAGTAGTCGATCGGCCGCGCCGGCGCGCCGACCGCGACCACGTTCGCCGGCAGCTCTCGCGTGACGACCGAGTTCGCGCCGACGACGGTGCCCGCGCCGATCCCGGCTATGACCGTGCACTTGGCTCCGGTCCAGACGCCGTCGGCGATCGAGATCGGGCGCAGGTCGTAGCCCTGCTCGACGATCGGCCGCTCGAGGTCGCCGAAGCGGTGGTCGCCGTCGACGATCGCCGTCGCCTGGCCGAAGATGCAGCGCTCGCCGATCTCGATCCGCCGTCCGCACTGGATCAGGACGTCGTAGGTGAACGCCGAGCCGGTGCCGATCGAGACCTCCGAGTGCCCGTCGGCAAGCTCGAGCCGGAAGCCGCGGCGGAACTCCACCGCCTGGCCGATCCGCAGGGTGCCGCCGTACGGAGCGTGGATCCCGAACCCGGGCCCGAAGTGGACCGGCTCGGAGATCTCGAACCGGACCTGCGGGTTGCGGACCATCACCCACCACTTGCGCAGCCGCGACATCAGCCGCGGGCCGCCGCGGTAGCCGGCCCAGATCACGGCGCCCTGGACGGGCCCGCGCAGCCGTCGCAGCCCGCCGCTCATCCCGCCCCCCGCGGCGCCTCTGCGTGGACGACGACGTGCGGGACCGCGTGGCGGCCCTCGCGCAGGCCCATCCGGAAGCGGCCATGCTCGCGGACGTCCTCGAACCCGGCGCAGCGGACCATCGCAAGCCAGGTTCGCGGCGAGGGGCGCCACCAGGTCGACCACGGCGTCTCACCGCGGAACTCCGCCGCCCCCAACGGCAGCCAGGCGAGCCGCCGGCTGTACTCCTCGGCGAGGATCAGCCGCCCGCGGCAAAGCGCCGCGAGGCGCTCGAGGGCGAGCATCGGGTCGCGGAGGTGGATCAGCACCGAGCCGCAGAAGACGAGGTCGAACCCGCCACCGAGCGCCTCGGCGGTCGCGTCGTAGACCGAGAGGCCGACCCTGCGGACGTCACTGGACAGCGCCTCCCGGGCGAGCTCGAAGCCCTCACCGCGCCGCCCGTCGGCGGCCGGCCGCAGCCGCGGCGGCCAGTCCAGCTCCTGAATCGAGTCGACGTCGAGCGCCACGACCTCGGCCCCGCGGCGCTCGAGCTCGAACGCCCAGAAGCCCTCGAAGGTTCCGACGTCGAGCGCCCGCATGCCGCCGAGGTCGGCGGGGATCCCGTAGCGCTCGACGTAGGGGCGGAGGTCGAACATGCCCGGCGTGACGACGCCCGGGCCGAGCTCCTGAGTGTGGTACCAGCTGATCTCCCCCAGCCGCTCGCTCACAGCGGGCAAAGCTACCCCTACCCGCGGAGCGCGGCGCCGTGGAGGCGAACGTAACGGGCCTCGAGCTGCCGCCGAGGGCCGAAGCGTCGCGGCCACAGCGCGGGCGAGCGGGATCAGCGCCGCAAGCCGTACCGCAGAGCCCAGGGCGTTGATCGCCGCGTACGCGCGCGCGGCGGCCCGCCCGCGCCGCCGCACCATCCAGTCCTGTGCGGCCGCCATGTGCTGGGCGGCGCGCTCGTCGTCGGCGAACCGCTGGCTGGTCGCGGCCGCGACCTCGTGGCGGACGCGCGCCCGCGGCACGAACCGGGTCGGCCAGCCGGCCCGGGCCAGCCGCCAGGCGAGGTCGAGGTCCTCCGCGTACATCCACTGCTCGGTGTCGAAGCCGCCGATCGCGTCGAAGGCCGCGCGGCGCACGAGGACGAAGGCGCCGTGCGCCCAGTCGACCTCCCGCTCGCGGTCGGGGTCCCAGCGGCGCTCGAGGCACAGCCGGTCGCCGAGGCCGGGGACGACCGCCGCCGCCCCCGAGTTGAACGCGAGCGCCAGCCCGAGCGAGGGAAACGCGTGGACCGAGTGCTGGATCGAGCCGTCGGGGACGATCAGGGTCGGAGCCAGGGCGCCGGCCTCGGGGTGGGCGCGACCGGCGGCGAGCAGGGCCTCGAGCGCCCCCGGGAGGAGCTCGATGTCGGCGTTCGCCGGCGCCAGCCACGGCGCGGAGGCCCGCGCCGCGACCGCGTTCACGGCGTTGCCGAAGCCGAGGTTGCGCTCGCTCGCGATCAGCTCGACCCACCCGAAGCGCTCGCGGACGAGGTCCGCCGAGCCGTCGCTGGAGGCGTTGTCGACCACCCAGACCTCGGCGCGGCCCGCCTCCGCGTCGGCGCGCATCGACTCCAGGCACCGCTCGAGCAGCTCGCGGGTGTTCCAGGAGACGACGGCGATCGTCACCTGCGGGCCGCTCATCGCGCGACCCGCTCGATCATGGCGGCGATCGCCTCGTTGAATCTCCGCTCGTCGTGGGCGGCCGCGGTCTCGAGGCCGCCGGCGCGCAGGCGGCGGCGAAGCTCGGGGTCGGCGGCGAGCCGCTTCACCGCGGCGGCGACGGGCTCGGGCTTCCCGGGCGGGACCAGGAGGCAGTTCTCCGCGTCGCGCAGGTACTCGGCCGAGCCGCCGGTCCCGGTCGCGATGACGGGCGTGCCGACGGCCATCGCCTCGAGCGGCACGAGCCCGAACGGCTCCGGCCACTCGGCGCAGAAGAGCAGCGCGTCCGCGGCGGCGTAGGCGCCGGCGATCGCGTCGCGCCCCAGGCGCTCGAAGCGCACCCGCTCGCCGACCCCGGTGTCGTCGGCGAGCGCGCGGAGGTGGTCGCGGTGCGCTTCGTCGCCGCCGCCCACGACGCGCAGCGTGCAGCCGGGCAGCCCTGCGAGCGCCTCGATCGCGGTCGCGGTGCCCTTGCGCGGATCGAGCCGGCCCAGGCAGAGCAGCGCCCCCTCCCACTCCCGCTCCGGCGCCTCCGGGAACCTCGCCGCGTCGATCCCCCCGTGGACCACGGCCGCGCGTCCGAGCGCCAGCCCGGCGGCGACCGCGCGCTCGCGCAGATACGCGCTCACGAACACCCACTCCGCCGCGCCCTCGAGGTCGAGCCGCGTCGGCACCCTTGTCAGGGCCTCGGCGACCCGCGCGAGCGCCGGGCGCGAGCACGCCCGCTGCCAGCCGTCGACCAGCGGCCCGTAGGAGAGCCACTCGTCGATCACGACCCCCACCGCCGGCACCCCGGCGCGCCGCCCTCGCTCGAGCAGCGACATCGACATCCCGCCCATCGCCCACCAGGCGATCGCGTCGGGGGCGAACTCGGCCCGGTGGCGGTCGAAGGCGCTCAGGTTGTGGCGCTCGAGCGCCAGGCGCTCGCGCAGCGAGAGCCGCGGGAACTCGTGCTCGCTCCAGTACCAGCGCAGCTCGCGGTGGACGTCGGGCCCCTCGTCGACGGCGGGGTCGGGCCGCTCCTCGCGATGGTCGGTGGTCAGTACCCGGACCTCGTGGCCGGCGCCCCGCAGCTGCTCGACGCTCGAGCGCCACATGAGCTCATAGCCGCCCTGGTGGTGCGGCGGATACATGTTCCCGATCGTGAGGACGCGCATCGCGCGGCCACAATAGGCGGGCTCCGCGGCATGGCGGACTCGAGGCCGCCGCGCAGACGTATGGTGGATGGGTGACTGCCCGTCTGAGCACGATCATCGGGAGCACCACGGCCGCGGCGGCCGTTGGCCTGGCGCTCGCCGGCGCCGGCGGATCAGAGACCGCGAGCTCGCGCCGAGGTCAAGGAGAGCCAGAGGGTCGCGGTCGAGAGCTGCTCGACGCGATCGGAGGCCGGCTTCCCCGGCGCGTTCACCGATCGCCGCAACCTCGTCCAGGGGCCGCTGGCGATGATCGGCGCGGGAAAGGGCAGGGTGTACTTCTTTCCCGACTTCGCCGGCGACGCCGGCGGACAGAAGTTTCAACTCCTGGTCCGGAACGGCCACCGGGTGACCGTGGAGCTCTCGCGGCGAACCCGGCACGGCGCGGGGCTCGCGTATGGCCCGCTTCCCGGTGGCGAGGCCAGCCTGGGGGACACCCATCGGGTGGTCAAGTTCGTCGCCTGTGGGCGCCGCGAGCCCTCCGGAAGCAGCGCGGATGGACGGCCGGTCACGTTCTGGTCCGGGGGCGTGGTGGTGAGCTCGCCTCGGTGTGTTCCCCTTCGCGTCTTCGTCGACGGCGCGAGCGCGCCACGCCGTGCGGTAATCCACCTTGGCGTACGGCGCTGTCGGTAGCCGCCCGGCCTCAGGCGTTCTCGGGCCGGACCTTGAATCGCCAGCGCTCGACCACCTGGCCGTCCACCGACCACTCGGCGACGTGCCGGCCGGTCTCGCCTGGCAGGTAGGAGAGGTAGTCGGACTCGCCGCGCGCGCCGGTCCGCCCGCTTGCGCATGCGCGCCCGGCGCCCGGGCTGTCGACGCAGGCCCGGTAGCTGGTGTTGGCCCGCTCGCGGTCCTTGAACCGAAGCACCGGCGCGTCGCCCGCGACGAAGCGGTGACTGCAGCCCCGCGACTCCTGGACGCAGGCCGCGAACCGGCGCTCCAGGGCCTCGGCCGCCCCCGGGACCACGGACTCGGCCTTGCCGAACACGGCCAGGGCTCGGTCGCCGAAGTAGGGGCCGTAGAGGACGCCCGGGTGGAGGTCGTAGCTGAACGATGTCACCGAACCGATGCCGACGCCCGACACGATCCAGCCGCCGCCGCTGGAACCGTCTCCCATGTCGCAGCCGATCGCGATCGCCGGTTGCTGCGCCCTGGGTCCGGCGTTTGGATCGTCGCCGCCGTAGGGCGAGTCGCAGCGCCACATCTGCTGCGCGTCGGCGAAGTTGATCGGATAGCCGAACGCCGCGTAGGTCTGCTGCTCGCGCGGGTAGTTGGCGGCCAGCGGAACCGCCCCGACCGCGTCGTTGACCCGCCGGCCATCCTGCGGGTCGGTGACGACGGCGGCGAAGTCGAAGTCGTGGTCGTTGCGCTGATACCACTCGCGCGGGATGTAGACGCTGTCGTACGTCCAGGTCCCGAGCGGGCGGAGGTGGTTGTTGTAGGCCGGGACGAAAGCGAGTTTGCGGGCGAAGCCCTTGCCGCGGTCGTACACGCAGTGGCCCGCGGTGAGGATCACGCTGCGGTTGAGCGAGTTGACCGAGGTCGCCGAGCACTCGTGGTCGAGGCCCTTCAGGCGTGCGAACAGCTTGCCGTTCACGGTGGCTCCCGACAGGAGCGCGTTCGTCACCGGACCGCTCGTGAACGGGATGGGGTGGTTACGGCGCGCGCTCGAGCGCTCGACGTGCAGCCGCCCGCGGGCATTCACCGTTGCGTCGAGCGGTCGCGCAGCGCCGATCCGCTTCGCGGTCCAGTAGCGCGCCACTGCGCTCGGGCCGTCGCCGGCCGGGCGGTGGAACGAGACCACCCCGTCCGAGCTCGCCGGCGCCCGTGCGGCGAACGCCCCGCTTGCCGTCAACACCGCGAGCGCCACCGAGATCGCAGTCAGCAGTCGAAGCCGCGCGTCGGAGAGCAGGCCGTCGATGGTAACGCTCAGATCAGCAGCGAGCGGGCGCGGGCGCTGCCGATCGCGAGCGCGCCCGCCCCCACCAGGTCCGCGGCCGCGCCGGCCGCGGCGACCAGCGGCGCCCGGCGCCCCCAGGGCCGTGCCTCGGCCGCGACCATCCAGGCCCAGGGCAGGGCCGCGACCAGGGGCAGGCGCGAGCGCAGCCCGAGGCTCGCGCCGGCCCCGGCGAGGGCCACGTCGAAGGCGGCCGAGCGGCGCGAGAGGAACGCGCGGCCGAAGAACGCCGTGCTCCGCAACTCCGGCATCCGGCGCGCGATCGCGGGGAAGTAGACGAGCCGGGCGCGCTCGGCGACGAACTCGGGCGCCTCGCGGTGAAAGACGGCGTGATGGACGAGCGCCGCGTCGGAGAACCGGGTCCGCGCCCCGGAGCGGCGGGCGCGCCAGCCGAACCAGGCGTCCTCGGCCAGCGGCTTGCCGAGCCGCGCCCCGAGCCAGTCCTCGAACCCGCCGAGGCGGTCGAAGAGCGAGCGGGTGCAGAAAAGGCTCGCGCACTCGTAGAGCCCGGCCTCGCCGACCACCCAGACGGTGCGGTCGAACGGTCCACCCTCCGCCTCGGGATCGGCGTGCACGGCGCCCTGGACGAGGTCGGCGCCGGCGAGCGCCTCGAGGCCGGCGGCCAGCCAGCCCGCGGTCGGAACGCAGTCGGCGTCCGTGAACGCAAGCGCCTCGCCCCCGGCGAGCGCCACCGCGGCGTTGCGCGCCGGGCCCGGCCCGACGCCGTGCTCGCGCACCAGCCGGACGTCCAGTGGCGCGCTTTCGACCACGGCCGCGGTCGCGTCGGTGGAGCCGTCGTCGACGACGATGACCTCGAATTCCGCGCCTGGTGTCCTGCGCCGCCAGCGCGGCGAGCGTCGCGCCGAGGGTCGCGGCGGCGTTGCGCGCGGGGACGATGACGCTCGCGGCGACCACGGTCGACGAAAGCTATCCCGCCGGCTTACGCGGCCGTGGCGATCAATGGCAGGCTCCGTGCTGTCAGGCACGGAGGCAGCGGCCTCAGCGAGCAGAGGCTCGGTCGCCTCCGCCGGCTGCGGTCGTGCGTAGAGGTAGCCCTGGGCCTGATCGCAACCGGATGCACGCAGGTACTCCGCCTGCTCGCGGGTCTCAACGCCTTCGGCAACGACCACGAGTCCGAGCGCATGAGCCATGTCGATCGTCGCCTTGACGATGCCACGGTCATCCTCGTTGCTATCGACGCCGGAGACGAACGAGCGGTCGACCTTGAGCACGTCGATGGGGAAGCGCTTGAGGCGGCTCAGCGACGAGTAGCCGGTGCCGAAATCGTCCAGGGAGAGGGAGAGCCCGGCATCGTGGAGCGTGCCGAGGGATTTCGGCGGCGAATCGGCCTCCTCATCCATGAACACGGTCTCGGTGATCTCCAGCGTCAGCGTGCCCGCGCGGAGCCCGCTGCGCTCGGCGATGGCGACCACCTGCTCGGGAAACGAAGGGTCGATCAGCTGTCGCCCGGAGACGTTCACCGAGACGCCGAGCGGCTGATCCAGGCGCCGCTGCCAGGCGGCCGTATCCCTGCACGCCCGCTCCAATACGAGTTGGCCGAGCTCGGCGATCAAGTCCGGTCTCCTCGGCGATCGGGATGAAGTCCAGGGGCGGAATCAGGCCACGTTCGGGGTGTTCCCAACGCACCAGTGCCTCGGTGGAGACCGGCAGGCCGGTCGCGAGATCGATCACCGGCTGATACCAGACGCGTGAGCTCGCCGCGGTCGAGGGCGAGGCGAAGCTCCCCCTCGATCCGCGCCCGGTCGGTGACGCGCGTTCGCATCGCATCGTCGAAGAGCTCGTAGCGCCCGTTGCGACGGCCGCGGACCTTGGCCCGGTACATGGCCGCGTCGGCATCGCGAAGCAGCGACTCCGGGGTGTCCTCGTCGGAGGTGGCCAGCGTGATCCCGGTGCTGACCGTGAAGTGGTGATCGCCGCTGTCGAGCGTCAGCGGGCGGTCGACCGCGGCGGCGAGCCGCTTGGCGATCTCGGTCACGCCGTGGACGCCGTCGACGTCCGGGCAGACGACGACGAACTCGTCGCCGCCCAGGCGGCCGACCGTGTCGACCTCTCGCACCGCGGCGGTCAGCCAGGGCGCGAGGGAGAGCAGCGCCTCGTCACCTGCGGCGTGGCCGAGTGAGTCGTTGATGATCTTGAAGCGGTCGAGATCCAGCATCAGGACCGCCACCTCGATCCCCTCGCGCCGACGGCGGGCCAACGCGTGAGCGAGCCGGTCGAGCGCCAGCGTGCGGTTCGGCAGGTCCGTGAGCGGGTCGTGGAGCGCCCCGTGTCGCGTCGCCCGCTCCTCGCGGTCGCGCTCGACGGCAACGGCGATCAGCGCCGCGATTGCGGTCAGGCACTCGATCTCGTCCTCGGAGAACCGACGCGGCTCGCATGCGTGGACGCTCAGGACCCCGAAGGGCTTGGTCCGGTCCTCGATCGGGACGCTGAGACAGCTGACGACGCCGAGCTTCACCAGCATCGGAGACGGCTTGAAGCGCGTCTCGGTCGCCAGATCCTCGACGATCACCGGGGCGCCGGCGCGCATCGCGTATCCCGCGCTCGCGGCCTCGCCGAGCGGGATCGGCTGGGCGCCGACGGTGCCCTCGGGCAGGCCGACCCCGGTGACCACGGTCAGTCTCTCCTCGTCGAGCTCGAAGACCGCGGCCCCGTCGACTCCGAGCGTGGCCGTCGCCTTCGCTGCCGCCTCGGTCATCAGGTCGCCCAGGTCGTGGCTCTCGAGGGCGAACCGACCGAGGTCGGCGATCACCTTCTGCTGGTCGGCACGGCGAGCGATCAGCTGTTCCGCGTCGGTGCGCTCGGTGACGTCGCGGACGACGGCAAGCACGGCCTCGACGGTTCCATCGTCCGCGCGTACCGGCACGGCCTGGACGGCCATCGTCAGTCCGTTGCTGAGGAACTCGAAGGCTCGTCGCTCGCCCCGCAGCGCCGCCCGGTAGCTCTCGAGCGAGAGCTGAAGAACATCCTCGGGGACCTCGTCGAAGAGCTCGGTCACCTTGCGGCCCTGGAACTGGTCCTTGTGCGCCCAGGGAAGGCGGCTGATCGCCTCGCCCTCGGCGACCAGGATCCGAAGATCGTGATCGAGCAGGAAGACGCTGGTATCCGGCAGGTTGGCGGTCAGCGTCCTGTGCAGCGTGTCCGACTGGCGAATCCTGAGCTCGGCCTGCTCGTGCTCGGTCGGGGTCCCGCTGCGGTCGCTCACATCCTTGACCGAGAAGTACATGACGCCATCGTCGGCGACGGTCGTCCACTGGAGGTTTCGGTAGTCGCCATCGCGCGTGCGGTAGCGATTCTCGAAGGCGGCGACCGATTTGGTACCGGGCTCCGCCAGCGCTGCAGCTTGCTCGATCGTCGCTTCGACATCGTCGGGATGGACGAAGGAGATGAACGGCTCGGCCATCAACTCCTCGCTGGTCCACCCCAGACACAGCTCCCATGCCGGATTCAGCTCCGTGAAGTATCCCTCCTCGGACGCGGTGCCGAGCATGTCGAGCGAGTGCTCGAAGAGCCGGTGAACAGGGTCTGTCGACGGAGAGCGAGACCCCCGTTCCTCCCGGTCTGAAGTCTGTGCTGATCGCTGTTCCCTCTCTCCCCCTATCGGCCAGGCGACGTCGGTGCTTGAGGTCTCTACCGTTCTCGACCGTCCCATCGCATGAACAAGCGGCAAGCCCCATTACGACCGACGGCGATCCCATGCGGGATTTCTGGGACGCGCGCGCCGCCGAGGACGCGTTCTACTTCGTCGACAACCGGCTCGCCTATGGGGCCCCGGACACCGAGACGTTCTGGCGCGGCGGTGAGCAGCTGGTCGACGAGATCCTCGAGCTGCTCGAGCTCGAGCTCGGGTCGAGCGACGAGCTGGTCGAGATCGGCTGCGGGATCGGGCGCCTGACCCGCCCGCTCGCCGCTCGCTGCCGCTCCGTCCGCGCCCTCGACGTCTCGCCGCGAATGCTGGAGCTCGCCCGGGCGCACAACCCGGGGCTCGCGAACGTCGAGTGGGTGCTCGGCGACGGCACCACCCTGGCGCCGATCGCCGACCGCAGCGCCGACGCCTGCTTCTCTCACGTCGTCTTCCAGCACCTGCCCGACCCGGCGATCACGCTCGGTTACGTGCGCGAGATGGGCCGCGTCCTGCGTCCCGGGGGCTGGGCCGGCTTCCAGGTCTCCAACGCGCCCGAGATCCACCGGCGCCCGTCGCCGTCGCGGCGAGCCCGCGACCTGGCTCGACGCCGCCCGCGGTCGCGGTCCGCGGGAACAGGGCCATGAGGCCTGGCGCGGGTCGGCGACCGACCTCGGCGAGCTCGAGGCGGTCGCCGCCGAGGCCGGAATGGAGCTCGAGCGCACGGTCGGCGCCGGGACCCAGTTCTGCTTCGTCAGGCTGCGCGCTCAGGCTGCCGAGGGCGGTCCGCGTAGAAGGCCTCGTAGCGCTCGACGACGCGCGCCCAGTCCCAGCGCCGGGCGTGCTCGCGGCAGGCCTCGGCGGTCGCCGGGTCCGAGGCGAGCTCGATGGCCTCGGCGAGGGCGCGCGCGAGGTCGGCCGGGTCGCCGGGCTCGAAGAGGCGGCCCACCCGCTCGTCGTCGACGATCTCCGGGCAGGCCCCCGAGCGCGCCGCGACCACGGGCGTTCCCGCGGCCAGCGACTCGACCAGCACCAGGCCGAAGGCCTCGTCGTCGGAGGGCAGCACCGTCGCCGAGGCGCTCCGGTAGGCGGCGGCGAGCGCGGCGGTGTCCCGGGCGATCGCGACCTCGATCCCGGCGTCCGCGCCGCCGCCGAGCGGGCCCGGGTCGCTCGCGAGCACCAGCCTGGCGTCCGGGGCTCGGCGACCGCAGCCGGCTCGAACGCGTCGGCGAGCAGCGCGCCGCGCTTGCGCGGGTCCGCCGAGCGACGCCGGGCAGAGCAGCACCGGCGCCGCCGGGCGCTCGACCGGGCCCGCGTAGTCGGAGAGCACGACGCCGCCGGGGAGGATCTCCGGCTCGGCGAGCGCGTAGCGGCGCAGCGGCTCGGCCGCCGCCTCCGAGAGGGCGCTGACCGCGGCGGCGCCGTCGACCGCCGCCTTCAGCATCTCGAGCCTGTGCCGGCGGCGGACCAGGTACTCGCGGTTCAGGATCCCGTGGATCGAGAGCGCGTACGGCGGGCCGCCGAGCCGCGACGCGCGCAGGGCGCGTCCAGCCGTCCACGGGGTACAGCGCGTGGGCGAGCTCGAAGTCGCCGCGGACGAGAGCGGTGAAGGTCGCCGGGATCGCCCCGGCGTACTCGTCGTACCAGTGCATCCCCGGCAGCGCCGGGACCCGCCGCCCGCGGACGACTCGGAACGCCGTCCTCGAGCCGATCGCTGCGGCGGCCGCGATGCGTGGTGAGCAGGGTGACCTCGTGGCCCCGCCCGGCGAGCGCCGCGGCCAGGTCGTGAGCGAGCCGCTCGGAGCCCCGCCGGACCTCGGGCCAGTACGTCGGGTGAAGGAGCGCGATCCGCACTAGAGGACCGCGGCGCGGTTGCGGACCGCGGACGGCAGCCGCGCGGCGATCTCGATCGCGTCGAGGGTCGCGAAGACGGGGATCGTCGCCAGCCCGCGGGCGAGCCGGCGCGGGTGCGGCTGGCGCCAGTTGAGCCGCGCGCCCAGGTACGGGACCGCGGCCAGCGCCGCGAGCGCCGGCGCCCGGCGCGCCACCGGCAGCCCGGCGAGGGCGATCAGCAGGGCCATGTGCTCGCGATTCCAGAAGTGGCCCCGGTGCAGCGACTCCCGCAGGCCCGGGTGGCGCGCGATCACCGCGGGCAGGTCGCGCCAGCGCGTGGCCTCCGAGAGCGCCCGGGCGAAGGTGCGAGAGACCACGGCGTGCCAGACGAGCGCCGCCTCGACGAACCGCGGCTCGGCGCCCGCCTCGATCGCCCGCCACGCCAGGTCGGTGTCCTCGCCCCCGAAGTCGTAGGCCTCGTCGAAGCCGCCGAGCCGCTCGAGCAGCTCCCGCGGGTAGGCCATGTTGCAGGTCTCGAACCAGCCCGTCGCGACCGGCACGTCGACGCTGCGCGCGAGCCCGTGCAGCAGCTGGCGCTCGTCGGGGTCCGGGACGGTGCGCCCCTGGAGGAACACGCCCGGGCCGTCGGCGGCCTCGAGCAGGGAGGCGAGCCAGCCCGGGGCGGCGCGGCAGTCGTCGTCGGTGAACGCGATCAGGCTCGCCTCGGTCTCGCGCCAGCCGCGGTTGCGCTTCGCGGTCGGCCCGGAGACGCCGGGCATCGTGAGGTAGCGGACGGGCAGCTCCGGCGGCGGGATCGCGAGCCGCCCGCCGGCGTCGGCGTCGCGGACGACGACGACCTCGAACCGGTCCGGCTCCAGCTGGCCGGCCAGCGACTCGAGCGCGAACGCGAGCCGCGCCTCCCGCCCGCGGGTGGGGATGACCACCGCAATCTCGGGAGCCGTCGCGCCCACGGCGCAGGCAATTTACTGGTAGGCATGCCCGCTGTGAGACCGACGATCGCCGTCGTCGTCGCGACGCACGATCGCCCCGCCCGGCTCGAGCGCCTTCTGCGGGCGCTGGCCGGGCAGGAGCGGCCCGCCGACGAGGTCGTCGTGGTCGCGGACGGCTCGCCCGCCTCGACGGAGGCGGTGCTCGCCGCCGAGCGGGCGCGGGGCGAGCTGCCGCTGCGGACGGTCGAGCGCCCGCTCCCGGCCGGCCCGGCGACGGCCCGCGACGACGGCTGGCGCGCCAGCGACGCCGACCTCGTGGCGTTCACCGACGACGACTGCGCCCCGGCCCCCGGCTGGCTCGCGGAAGCCGAGCGGGCCGCTGCTCGCCGACCCGGGCTGCTTCGTCCAGGGCCCGACGCTGCCGGACCCGGCCGAGATCGCCGGCATGGGGCCCTTCTCGCACACGATCTCGGTCGCCCGGCTCGACCTCTCGTTCCCGACCTGCAACATGGTCTACCGGCGCGAGCTGCTCGAGCGGATCGGCGGCTTCGACACCGTCACCTTCGGCCGCCAGCCCGGCGGCGAGGACTCCGACCTCGCCTGGCGCGCGATCGAGGCCGGGGCGCGCCCGGCCTTCGCGCCCGAGGCGCTCGTGTGGCACGCGGTCGACGACCTCGGGCCGCTCGGCAAGCTGCGTCTGGCGGCGCGCTGGACCGTGCCGATGACCGCCTACGCCCGCCACGACGAGCTGCGCCGCCGGAGCTTTCGCTTCGGGATCTTCTGGAAGCAGATCCACTGGCTCTTCTTCCGCGCCCTGCTCGCGGTCGTGCTGCCCACCCGCTGGCACGCGCTTCGCGCCTGGCTCGCCTATCCGTACCTCCGCGACGTCTGGGCCCGCGGGCGGGTGGAGGGCGGCGGCCCGCTGCTCGCCCCCTACTTCGTCCTCCACGACCTGATCGAGATCGCCGCGGTCGCCCGGGCGGCGGTGCGCACCCGGACGCCGATGCTCTAGGCGCGCCGGGCCCGGTTGTCGCCGAACCGGTAGCCCCACCAGCTCGCGGCAGCCACGGCCCCGTCGACGAGCTTGAACGCGGCGCGCTCGAGGCGCAGGGTGAGCGTCCAGACCAGCGCTCCGCCCGCGCGCGCGCGCCAGCGGCCGCGCCAGCGCCGGCTCCGGGACCGCCGGGCCGTACGAGGAGCGCAGCCAGCGGCGCCCGGCGCCGTAGCCGGCGGCCTGGCGCAGGACGTCGCCGAGGCGCTCGGGATCGCGGTGGGCGACCACGGCCCCGGGCCGGTAGTCGAGCTCCCAGCCCCGCTCCTGGATCCGCCAGCAGAGCTCGACGTCCGCGTCCGACCGCACCTCGCAGAAGCCGCCGACGGACTCGAACGCCGCCCGGCGGACGAGCAGGTTCGCCGTCGTCCCGGCGGGCCTCGGGCCGAGGTCGAGCTGATGCGAGGCGATCGGGCCGCGGCGCGACCGCGCCCAGCGGGCGAGCAGCGCCGCCTGGTCGTCCGCGCCCCGGGCCTCGCCGGCGACGATCGCGCAGCGCTCGCCGGGCTCGGGGTCGGCGAGCCGGTCGAGCAGGTCGGCCGGGGGCACGCAGTCGGCGTCGGTGAACAGGAGCCAGCTCCCGGTGGCCACCGCGGCGCCGGCGTTGCGAGCGTGAAAGGCCGAACGCCGCGCCGGGCGCGCGCACGACCCGGGCCTCCCCTGCCCCGGCCACGACGCCACGGGGCGTGTTGTCGGCGACGATCAGCTCGTCGCCGGGCCCCAGGCGCAGGCGCTCGAGCCCGGCGAGCATCGCCGCCGCCTCCGCCTCCCCGCCGAGGAACGGGACGACGACGCTCACCGCCGGCCGCCCCACGCTCGGCCTACATGCGCTCCGGCGCGCTCACCCCGAGCAGCCCGAGCGTGGTCGCGATCGTCCGCTTCGTCGCCACGCAGAGGCCGAGCCGGGCCGCCTCGGCACCCGGCTCGGTGGCGCCGACCACGCGGCAGTCGCGATAGAAGGCGTGGAAGTCTGCGGCGGTGGCCATCGCGTAGGCGCAGAGGCGGTGCGGCGCGCGGCGCGCGGCCGCCGAGCGCACCTCGCCCGGGAGCTCGAGCAGCCGGCGCACGAGCGCCCGCTCGGCCGGCTCGGCGGCGGCGGCGCGCGCCTCCTCGGCTGCCGCGGCGGCGGCGATCTCGTCCTCTCCGGCGCCGGCCCCCTCGGCGGCCGCCTTGCGCAGGATGCTCGCGATCCGGGCGTGCGCGTACTGGACGTAGTAGACGGGGTTGTCCTGGGAGGCCGAGCGCGCCAGCTCGAGGTCGAGATCGAGCGTGGTGTCGTGGCTGCGCTGGAGGATGAAGAACCGGCTCGCGTCGACGCCGATGTCGTCGATCAGCTCGTCGAGGGTGACGAAGTCGCCGCGGCGCTTCGACATCCGCGATCGCTGGCCGCCCTCGACGATGTTGACCATCTGCATGATCAGCGCCTCGAACCGATCGGGGTCGATGTCGAGCGCGGCGAGCGCGGCGCGCATCCGGCCGACGTAGCCGTGGTGGTCGGCGCCGAGCACGTTGATCAGCCGCTCGTGCCCGCGCTCGACCTTGTCGAGGTGGTACGCGATGTCGGGGGCGAAATAGGTGGGCTCGCCGTCGGCGCGGATCAGCACCCGGTCCTTGTCGTCGCCGAACTCGGTCGTCCGCAGCCACACGGCGCCCGTCGCTGTCGTAGACGTGACCGTGGCCGCGCAGCGCCTCGAGCGCGTGCTCGACCCGGCCGGACTCGCGCAGGGCCCGCTCCGAGGACCAGGTGTCGAAGCGGACGCCGAAGCGGTCCAGCGTCTCCTCGATCCGGGCCTGCATCGCCTCGGTCCCGAGCCGCTCGAGCCGGTCGAGGTCGTCGGGCTCGGCGCCTGCGGCGGCGAGCACGGCGGCGAGCTCGGCGACGTACTCGCCCTCGTAGCCGCCCTCGGGCGGCTCGGCCCCCCGCATCCTGGCCGCGATCGACTCGGCGAACTTGCGCACCTGGGTGCCCGCGTCGTTGAGGTAGTACTCGCGCTCGACCCGATCGCCGGTGAGCTCGAGCAGGCGCGCGACCGAGTCGCCGAACGCCGCCCCGCGGCCGCTGGCGGCGGTCACCGGGCCGGTCGGGTTGGCGCTCACGAACTCGACCAGCGACGCGCTCGGGCGAGTCGGCGGCGCTCGCGCCGAGCCGCTCGCCGAGCCGCGAGCAGCTCGCCGACCGCCTCGCGATGCCAGCGGTCGGAGAGGAAGACGTTGAGGAACCCTGGGCCGGCGACCTCGATCCGCTCGGCGCTGGGGCCGAGGATCCGGTCGAGCTCGGCGCGCAGGCGCTCGGCGACCTCGCGGGGCGGCGCCCCGGCGGCCGGGGCGAGCAGCATCGCGGCGTTGGTCGAGTAGTCGCCCGAGCTCCGGTTTCGGCGGGCGCTCGAGGCTGAGCTTGTCGCCGGCGTCGGCGTCGAGCGCCGCGGTGGCGCCCCGGACGGCGGCCCGGAGCTCGGCGATCGGGTCGGATGCGGGAGCGGCGCTCACGAGCTCGATACTAGGGCGACGGACTAAGCTCGGCGCCGATGCGAGCCCTGGTCACAGGCGGAGCCGGGTTCATCGGCTCGCATGTGGTCGACGCGCTGGTCGCCCGCGGGGACGAGGTCGTCGTGCTCGACGACCTCTCCAGCGGCAAGCGCGAGAACCTCGCCGGGGCGCTCGGCTCCGGCGCCCGGCTGGTCGAGGCGAGCGTCATCGACCCCGCCGCGGTCGCCGCGGTGTTCGAGGACTTGCGGCCCCAGCTCGTCTGCCATCTCGCGGCGCAGATCGACGTCCGCGTCTCGGTCTCCGACCCGGTGCTCGACCTCGGCGTCAACGTCGGCGGGACGATCAACCTGCTCGAGAGCGCGCGCGCCGGCGGGGTCGAGCGCTTCGTCTTCGCCTCCACCGGGGGCGCGATCTACGGCGAGGGCGACGGGCGCGAGCTGCCCTTCGACGAGCGGGCCGACTGCCGGCCCGACGCCCCCTACGGCCAGTCGAAGCTCGCCGCGGAGGGCTACCTCGGGCTCTACCGCCGGCTGTACGGGTTGGACGCGGTCGCGCTGCGCCCCGGCAACGTCTACGGCCCGCGCCAGGACCCCTACGGCGAGGGCGGGGTGGTCGCGATCTTCAGCGCCGCGCTGCTCGGCGGGCAGGCAGCCGAAGGTGTTCGGCGACGGCGAGCAGACGCGCGACTACGTCTACGCCGGCGACGTCGCCGCCGCGTTTCTCGCCGCGGCCGACCACGGCGGCGAGGGCCCCTTCAACATCGGCACCGGGACCGAGGTGAGCGTCAACGAGCTGGGCCGCCGGATCGCCGCGATCGTCGGCATCGAGTTCGAGCCCGAGCGGCGCCCCGGAGCGCCTCGGCGAGATCCGGCGGAGCTCCGTCGCCCCCGGGCTGGCCGAGCGCGAGCTCGGCTGGCGCCCCGCCCACGAGCTCGATCGCGGGCTCGGGCTCACGGTCGACTCGTTTCGGGCCTGAGGGCGGCGCCGCGTGGCCGACGCGCCCTCGCTCGACGTCGTGATCGTCGCCTACCGCTGCCGCGAGCTGCTGCGGCGCTGCCTCGACGCGCTCGATCGCCCATCCCCCCGAGCGGGCGATGACCGTGACCGTGCGTCGACAACGACTCGCGCGACGGGACGGTCGAGATGGTCCGCGCCGAGTACCCGGACGTGCGCCTGTTCGCCAACGACGAGCAACCTGGGCTTCAGCGCCGCGAACAACATCGCGATCCGCGCCTCCGGCGGCGACTACGTGCTCGCGCTCAACCCCGACACCGAGGTCACCGCCGGTGCGCTCGAGCGGCTCTGCGCGCTGCTCGACGCGCGGCCCGAGATCGGCATCTGCGGGCCCGGCGCTCGAGCAGGCGGACGGCAGCCCCGACCATGCCGCAAAGCGCTCCTTCCCGACCCCGCTCAGCGCTCTCGGCCATTTCACCGGCGTCGGCCGCCGCGCGTCACGAGCGGCGCCCTCGCCGACTACCGCGCGCCCGAGGTCGAGGTCGGCCCGGTCGACGCCGTCAACGGCGCCTTCATGCTGATCAGGCGCCGGGCGCTCGACCAGGTCGGGCTCTTCGACGAGGGCTACTGGATGTACATGGAGGACCTCGACCTCTGCTACCGGTTCGCCGAGGCCGGGTGGGTCACCTGGTACGAGCCGTCGGTGACCGTCAGGCACATCAAGGCCGGAACGAGCGGCAAACACCGTTCACCGCGGCTCAACTACGCCTTCCACTACGGCATGTACCGCTTCTACCGCGCCCACTACGCGGCGACGCGGAACCCGCTCCTCAACGCGGCCGTCTACGCGGGGATCGCGGTGAAGCTCGCGACCGCGGTGATCGGGAGCGCCGCGGGGCGGGCGCGCGAGCGGTTAGGCGCGCGCGCCCGGCCCAGAGGACCGTCAGCTGACCGTCAGCTTCGCCTTCGCCTTCTTGCAGACGTACTTCTCGCCGCCCTTGGTGACCTTCTTCTTCTTCACCTTGGCGGTGTAGGTGCCGGGCGTCGCGGGGCCGGGGAGGATGATCTCGTACTTGCCCTTCCCGTCGGTCTTGTCCTTGCCGGCGTTCGGCTTGACCTTGACCTTGCGGCCCTTCTTGCACGCCTTCTTGACCTTGCCGGGGGCCTTCTTGGCCTTGACCTTGCCGTAGAAGCGCGCCGCCTCGTTGTACGGCGGGTTGCCGCTCGCCTCGTACTTGAGCGTTGACCTTCGACTTGACCTTGGTCGCCCCGCCGCCCTTGCGCGGCAACGCGCCGCCGAGCCGACCGCGATGCACAGCGCGAGGGCCAGCACGACGACGATCAGCCTCTTCATCCCATAACTCCCTTCGAAGGTTGCAAGCTCGCTCTTAACGTGTACGCGCGCGGACGGGGATGCTGACAGTAATGACTACCCGCTGCGCCAGGTAAGGCTTCGCTCGCCGTCGACAACCGCTCGCAAGCGCTGCTTGCCTCGCAGTCTGCAGCTTCGCCTGGAAGACCTTGCCGCCGCCCACCCGCAGGCGCTTCACCACCCGCCAGCCGGCCGCCGACCTTCCGCTCGATCGCCAGCCGGCCGCCGCGCGGCGCCTTGCCCCAGGCGCGCAGGACCCGCTTCGAGGCACGGTCGGTGACGAAGGGGAACCGGAAGGCGCGCAGCGCCGGCTTCGGCCGGTTGCCGTGGGTGTAGAGCCCGGCGTAGACCTGGAGCCGGTTCTCGCGGTCGTAGCGCGGGTCGCGGACCTGGAGGTTGATCACCACCTTGGCGCCCTGTCGCCAGAGCAGATAGAGCGCCTGCTCGAGGTACCGCGCCTGCTTGCGCGCCCGCACCCCGTGCGGATCCGGCGGCTTGGTGCTCCACCAGATCTCGGTCGCCCACAGCGGGTGGTGGCCGCCGGTGCCGAGCGTGTGGTGCCGCTTCGCCGCCCGGAGGATCCGCCGCACCTCCCCGAAGTCGGCGGTCGTGGCGTCGTCGGGATCGATCGCGCGCAGCGGGTCGGCCTCGCGCTGGTGTTGATCGGGTGATGCGCGAGGACGTCGAACTTCGGCTTCTGCGGGCATTTGGCCTTGCGCAGGTCGCCCCGGCCCTTGAAGACAGAGGAGCTTGCGGCAGGAAGGCGAGCGGCCGGGTCCGGTCGCCGCCGGGCTCGTCGCCGTACGGAGCGCGTGCCGCCGGTGATCACCACGTTCGCCGAGTCGACGCCCTTGACGCCGGAGTAGAAGGCGTTGAGCAGCTTGCGGTAGCGATCCGGGCGCGACCGATCGCTTCCCTCTGTACTGCGGGGCCAGGTAGGTGCTCAGGTTGGGCTCGTTCCAGGCCTGGTAGTACCGGACGCTGCGGCAGCCCCTGGTAGTCGCCCGAGTAGCGGATCGCGACCGCGCGGGCGAACTGGCCGTACGCGCCCGGGTCGGGCTTCCAGCTCCCGGCCGGCGCGGCCGACGGCCGGCCCCCGCCCTCGGCGAACGGCGGCGCCTGGCCGACGGTCAGCATCGGCTCGAGCCCCTTCGCGCGGACCGAGGCGATCGCCGCGTCGAAGCCGCGGAAGTCGTAGGCGGGATCGCCCGGATCGGTGGGATCGCCGGGCGGCCGGTTGGCGGCCGCCGCCCACGACACGTTGATCCGCACGAAACGAGCCCCGGCGCGGTTCGCCTCGTCGAGGCGGGCATCACGGTCGGTCGAGACGAACTCCGGATCGGCCAGGCCGGTGGAGAACCCGGCGGCGGCGCGGTCCGTTCGCGCGGTCGCCGAAAGGCCCACGAACAGTCCGAATAGACACACCGCCGTCACGGTCGCCCTGCGCTTGCGGGATCCGGCGAGCAACTGTTTTCCAGGATATTTCCTGGTGGCGTTCGCCGCAAATCCCCTTGCTATCTTGCGCCCGGGAGGGGGACGGGCGGCGACCGCGGTCTCTGCCATCGAATGAACCGAGAAGTCACCCAGGACCAGATCCTTCGCGACCTTTTCCGGTTGCTCCGTCGCCAGGCGCCGCTGATCATCGCCGCGGTGCTGGTTGCCGTCGGCGCCGGGGTCGCCTACTCACTGCTGCGCACGCCCGTCTACAAGGCGACGTCGACGATCCAGTTCAACGACGAGAGCAGCGACCTGAACGCGCTCGGGACCCCGGTCTTCCCATCGGGGAACCCGGCCCAGGGCGCGGCCGCCGAGGCGGAGGTGATCACGTCGAACCAGGTCGTCAGCGCCGTCGAGGACAAGGTCGAGTCGGACCTCAGCCCGGACGAGATCCGCGACTCGGTGCAGGCGGCAGTCGACCCGGACTCCAACCTGGTGACGATCGAGGTCACCGCCGATGACGCCGACCTCGCGGCGGCGCTGGCGAACGCGCTCGCCCGGCAGACGAAGAAGGTCGTCACCGAAGCGCAGGTCTCGCGCCTGCGCGAGACCATCGATCGCCTCCAGGAGACGATCAAGGACGAGCCCGACGTATCGCCCAACCGGACCGTGAACCTCGATCGGATCTCGCAGCTGCGCACGCTGGCAGCCTTCGCGCGGCCGGTGACGGTGGCCGAGCCGGCCCGGCCGCCCGAGAGCCCGTCGTCGCCGAAGCCCGTCCGCGACACGATCCTGGCCGGGCTCCTCGGGTCTGATCATCGGCATCCTCGCCGCCTTCCTGCGCGACTCGCTCGATCGCCGGCTCACCGACGCCCATGACGTCCAGCACCAGCTCCAGGCGCCGATGCTCGGCTACGTCGAGGCCGACGCGCTCGGCGGGGTCGGGTTCGGCGCCAACGGCGGCGGCGAGGACGAGCGCGGCATCGAGGCCTTCCGGATCCTCCGCTCGAACCTCGAGTTCCTCGCCCCGGAGCGCGACGTGCGCACGGTGGCGATCACCAGTCCCGTTGCCGAGGAGGGCAAGTCGACCGTCGCGGCGGGGCTCGCCAGCGCCGCCGCCCTGGCCGGCAAGCGCGTGCTCCTCGTCGAGTGCGACCTGCGCCGGCCGGTGTTCGCCGAGCGCTTCAAGGTTCCCGGCGCGCCGGGGCTCACCGATTGGGCGGCCGGAAAGGCGAAGCCCGCCCAGGTGCTGAGGCAGGTGATCGTCGACCCGCACGCCGGAACGTCCGAGAACGGCGGGCAGGCGCCGGAGCTCGGTGACGCCGTCGCCCCGCCGCTGCCCCTGACCGTGATCCCCGCCGGCACCTGGGCGCCGCGCCCGGCCGAGCTGCTCGGCTCCGAGCGCTTCCAGCAATTCCTGGCTCAGGTCGCAAAGGCGTACGACCTCGTCATCTGTGACTGCGCCCCGCTGCTTCCGGTCGGCGACACCCTGGAGGTGATCCCGCAGGTGGATGCCGCATTGATCTGCATCCGGCTGGACCAGACGACCCAGGAGCAGGCGCTCGCGGCGAAGGCCGCGATCGACCACTTCCCGGCGCGACCGACGGGCGTGGTCGTAACCGGCGTCCGCCCCGGGCGCGAGGGCTACTACTACGGCTACTACTCCCCGCCGCCGCTGCGGGTCGCGGGGTCGGCGAGCGAGCGCGGGTAGCGGGCGAGAGCCGCCGGCCGGTCCGCCAGCGAGGAGCCCGGGATGCCGGGACCGAGTCCAGCCGGTTCTTGAGCGGGCATGGCTCACGTGAGTGAAGACACGCAGCCGGCGGGCCGCCGCCTGCTGCGTCGAGGTTCGGTTTTCACCCTCGCCAACGCGCTGAAGATCGGCGCCGCGGCGCTCGCGATCCCGATCGCGACGCGACTGCTCGATCCCTCCGACTACGGGACCGTGACGCTCGCCACCACTCTGCAGCTGATGCTCGCCACGGTCGTGGCGCTCGGGCTGCCCGAGGCGATCCTGCGCTTCTACTACGACGAGCGCCACGGCGAGACCGGTGCGCGCGCCCTGATCGCGAGCTCGGTCGTCGTGGCGTTCGTCGTCACGAGCGGAGTCGCCGGGCTCGTTCTGATCGCGGGCGCGCTCGGCGCCGGCGAGACCGAGCCGCTCCTGTGGGGCTGCGCGCTCGCGCTCCCCACGGCCGTCTACGGGGGCTGCATGGCCCTGCTGCGCGCGCAGGAGCGCACCGGGGCGTTCGTGCTCGTTGCTCTGACGGCGAGCGTCGGCGCCCAGGCCCTCGCGGTCGTGGGCGTGATTCTGGAGCCGGTGCCGGCGACCTACCTGGCAGGCGTGATGGTCGCCGTCGCGGCGGCGACGATCACCGGGCTCGTGCTCACCGGGACCATCGGGGCCAAGCCGGCCGCCCGGGCCACCCTGCGCGCCGCGCTCGCCTACGGCTTGCCGACGGTCCCGTACACGGCCTCGATCTTCGCGCTGGCGTTCGCCGACCGCTTCGTGGTCGCCGCAATCGACGGGTCGGCCGCCGTCGGCCAGTACCAAGTCGCGTTCGCCTTCGGCTTCCTGGGAGTCGTCCTGGTCCAGTCCCTCCAGCTGGCCTGGGTGCCGATGACCTTCGGGGCCTCGGAGGTGGGGCGGTGGGAGATGCTCGCCGATCTTTCGGGCACCGTCGCCCGGCTGGCCGCCTTCATCTCCGGGTTCCTCGCCCTGGCCGCCCAGCCGGCGCTCTCGGTGCTGGTTCCCGGCGACTACGACACGGATCTGCTGGCGGAGGTTGCGGCAATCGCGGCGCTCGCGACCGTGGGCTGGAGCCTGTTCATGGCCCGCACGCAGGTGCTGCTGTGGAAGAGGAGACACCCGACCGCTCGCGTGGATCACGCCGGGGGCGGTGGTCCTGAACCTCGCGCTCGTGGCCGCCCTGCTACCGACGCTCGGGCTCCAGGGCGCGGCGGTCGCCACGGTGGTCGCCGTGGTCGCCCAGACGGCACTGATCGGGCGCGCCGCGGGGAGCATCGCCGGTCGTGCCGTGGCGCACGCGCTCGGAGCTTCTCTCCTACGGGTTCGCGGCTGCCTGCGCCGGTCTCGCCCTGTTGCTCCCCGACACGGCCTGGGGCACCGGCTTGCGGGTCGCCCTCATGCTGGTGGCCGGGGTCGGGTTCCTGAGGACGCTCGCCGCGGAACTGCGAGTCACCCGGCCGCGGGCCCAGGGGCCCGCTCGGCCGGACCGCCCAGAGCCTCCGTTCGAGGATCGCCCGAGCCTGGGACTGGGATAGGCCCGGACGCGGCGCCGGGCCGGCCGTCGTGGAGGGGCGACCAGCCGAACATCTCCTCGAGCTCCGCCGAGTCGGTCTCGTAGTGGGCGACGAGCCGCGCGCGAAGCTCCGGGCTCAACGCGTGGCGCGGGGCCGCCGTGTCCGGGCCGTCGTTGCCTCGCTCCGAGGCGACCGACCGCAGGGCCCGGTCCCAGTAGAGCCGGCGGAGCGGGTCCCCGATCGAAGCCGGAAGCGACCGGGCTGCCTTGCGAACTGCTCGAACCGCCGGGCGGCGCTCGTCGAAGAAGCCCGATGAGCCGGTGTCGCGGGGTCAACTCCGAGCTCACCATGTAGCGGGTGTGGAGGTCGGCCGGCACGTGATCCGCGACCCCGACGAACGGCCACACCGAGGACAGCACGGACTGCGGATCCGCCGCGAGCTGGGCGGTGGACACAGTCAGCACCTGCGAGGTGTCGAACACGTCGAGGTAGCCCCGGAGGATTCGCCCGTACTCGCCGAAGACCACGTACCCGTGCAGCCCGTGCGGGTCCTGGCGTGCCTCGGCCAGCGCCTCGGGTCGGAGAAGCTCGTCGAACGCGGTTTCGGGATCGCGGCTCTCCGGCCCCACGTTCCGCGCCATCGCGTAATGCGAGAGCGCTCGCTCGACCGGGTCGCGGAGGATCGCGATCAGCCTGATGTCAGGAAACTGGCGGGCGATGCGCTCGGGGATCTCCCGCTCGGGGTCGCTCCTGGCAACGCCCTCCACCGGGGCGCCCGACATGTAGGCCGGAGTCGCCTTGCCGATCACCGCGCCCCGTGGCGCCCCGCGCAGGTTGCGGTGCGCGAACTCGTCCCATCCGAGCTCGTAGTCCGCGCCGCTGAAGAACGGAAGCTCCTTGGGCATCGGCACCCAGATTCCGGGGTGGTCCCGCATGAGCGCCCAGAGCGAGGAGGTCCCGCTCTTCATCGCTCCGATGATCAGGAAGTCCACCGGCGGATCGTAGCCTCGGATGGCCTGGGCAACCGCCGGTTCGCCGGCGCGCGGCCGGTAGCATGGCCGCGGTGAATCCGGAGCATCAGGGCGGTTGAGGCCGATGCCGTCCCGAGCGATCCGGCGCCGGCGGGAGCCGTCCCCGGAGCGGCTGCAGCACGACTTCTACAGCGCGACGGCGGGTCGCTACGACGAGATGCACGTCGCCGCCGACGATGAGCACTTCACCGCGCTCTCGTTCATCTCGGCGTTGATCGAGGGTTACGGCTACGGGAGCGTGCTCGACGTCGGGGCCGGGACTGGGCGCGGGGTCGCGCACTTCCTCGCCCACCACCGAGACCTGGAGGTTCGCGGCGTGGAGCCGGTACAGGCGATGATCGAGCAGGCCGAGCAGCGCAACGGCGTGCCACGAGGCCGGATCGTCGAGGCCGGCGGCGACCACCTGCCGTTCGGCAGCCAAAGCTTCGATGCCGTCTGCGAGCTCGGGGTGCTCCACCACGTCGCCGATCCGAACTCGATCGTCGCCGAGATGGCGCGGGTCGCGAAGCGGGCTGTGTTCCTCTCCGACGAGAACCGGTTTGCCAACGGGCGCGGCGTACGGAGAGCGGTGAAGTACGGGCTCTACCGAGCCGGGTTGTGGCCGACTCGCCTATCGCCTGGCGACCGGCGGCCGCCCGTATCACCTCAATCCCGGCGACGGTGGGGTCGCGTACTCCTACAGCGTCTACGACTCGCTGCCGATCCTCAACGAGTGGGCCGATCGGGTCTTCCTGGTTCCGACCGCGCCCGCGCAGGCCGGCTGGTTCCATCCGCTGTTCGGCGCCCGCAACGTCCTCCTCTGCGCCCTGCGAGACGGCGACTGAACGGCCATGTGCGAGCCGACCTTCTTCATCATCGGCGCCGCCAAGTGCGGGACGTCGAGCCTGCACTTCTACCTCGACCAGCATCCGGAGATCTCGATGTCCTCCATCAAGGAGCCCTCGGTGTTCTCGACCCCACGGTGGGCGGCCCGCTGGGACGACCACGAGGGGCTGTTCGATTGCGAGGCCCGGGTTCGGGGCGAGGGCTCGACGACCTACAGCCGCTACCCGGTCGAGGGCGACGCCGCGGAGGCGATCCACGCCGCCGTCCCCGGCGCCAAGCTGATCTACCTGGTCGGTGAGCCCGTCGAGCGGGCGGTCTCGGACTACATGCAGGCGAAGGTCATGGGACTGGAGCGGCGGCCGTTCGACGAGGCGGTGCGGGAGCTGCCGTTCGACGATCCCGAGAACTACTACCTGTGCGCCAGCAAGTACACGATGCAGCTCGAGCGCTACCTCGAGGCATTTCGACCGCTCCTCGCTGCTGGTCATCGAGCAACGCCGGCTTCGCGACGAGAGAGCGGCGGTGCTGGGCGGAGGTCTTTGACTTCCTGGGGGTCGATGCCGGCTTCGCATCGCCGCTGTTCGAACCCGAGATCGGCACCCGCGAGGACCATCCGCGCCACAACGGGATCGAGTTCCGGCTGAGCCAGTCCGGGCTCGGGCGGGTCTATCGCAAGCTGCCGCTGAGACTCCGGCTACAGGTGCGACGGGCACGTCGCCGGACGATGCCGCGGCCGTATACGCGGCCGACCCTCGATCCGGGGCTGCGCGCGGAGCTCGACGAGCTCCTGGGCGGAGAGCTCGACCGCGTCCTGAAGGTCGCGGGCTCCTCCGTTCCCGCCCGTACCGGCAGCGCCCCTCAGGCCTCGGCGGCCTCCTGATCGACCGCAGACGCTTCCGCTCGCTTGCGTGCCTCCCGGGTCGCCCGCAGCTCGCGGAACACCGCCGCCCGGCCGGGACAGACCGAGTCGGGCGGCACGTCCTGGTCGACGTAGCCTCCGGCGCCGACCACCGTGCCCCGGCCGATCGTGATCGGCCCCAGGGCCCAGGCGTCGCCGAAGAGGATCACGTCGTCCTCGAGCGTCGGCGAGAGCTTGGTGTCCCCGGGCGGGCTCGGCACGGCCAGGCCGATCGAGACGTTGTGAAGGATCGTGACGTTGCGGCCGATCCGCAGGCCCCAGCCGAGGTTGATCCCGATCGGGTGCGGGAGGACGAACCCGGGCCCGATCTCGATGTTGGGCTGGATGTCGATCGAGTGCTTCCCGATCAGGATCGTGCGCCACAGCCCGTGCAGGAAGCGGGGGCCGGCGAGCGCGATGCGCATCAGGGCAGTCGCGTGCAGGCACGGATTCGTCAGCATCCGCGGCAGGAACAGGAGCGCGAGCTCGGCCGCGGAGTGAGCCCTGTTCGAGGTCCTGATCTCCCACCGCCTTCGCATGGGCGACGGGCAGTAGTAGGCGACGTAATCGGAGATCACGAGCGACAGCAGGCCGCCGTCCGGCTGGGGCGCGTCGGGATCGAAGCGACTGATGATTCGGCGAAGCATTGGCCGGCGAGCGGCAGCAAGCCTAGCCCGGTGAGCGGCCCCTGCACCCCACCAACCGCGTCGCGTTCCGGGAGGTGCTTTGTACGATGCCGCCCCGTGACGTACGCGACGACCCAGCCCGCGCGCAGCGTCAATGGCGATTGGTAAGTCCGCGGCGCGCTTCTTGATCGAGGCGAGGTCGTCGGGAGTCAGCTTCGAGCGCACGCTCACGATCGGCCGTCAGTCCCTGGCGGCGAGCCCGCTGTGGCTGGCCCGGCAGCTCGCGGCGCGAGGGTTCATCGAGCGCTCGCAGCAGTGGCACTGGGCCCGAACGGTCAGCCGCCGCCCGTACGTCGCGGATCAGTTTCTCCGCGCGCTCGGCGCGCTGAAGCTGGATGAGCTCGACAACTCCGACTACGAGGGCGCGAGCGTCGTGCACGACCTGAACCGGCCGGCGCCGGACCGCTGGCACCAGTCGTTCGACGTGGTCATCGACGGCGGGTCCCTCGAGCACGTCTTCGAGTTCACAACCGCTCTCCGCAGCCTGATGAACATGGTGAAGGTCGGAGGGCACCTGTTGGTGACGACGCCCACCAACAACATGTCGGGGCATGGCTTCTACCAGTTCAGCCCCGAGCTCTTCTACCGCGCCCTCGACGAGGCGAACGGATACCGGGTGGAACGGCTGCTCGTGCTCGAGGACGATCATGCCGCGGGGCGCGCCCTCAACACCCTCCCCTACCTGCTCGAGCGGGCGGGCCCCCGGTACTCGGTCGGTGGACGCGGCCCTCACGCCATCCAGCCAGATGGAGTTCACGAGCCGCCGCCCGACCATGCTCCTCCTCCAGGCCAGGCGGATCAGCGACGTGCCGCCGCTCGCCGAGGCTCCGCAGCAGAGCCGGTTCTCCGTTCACTGGGAGCCGCAAACCTCAGGCCGCCGCCGCCGGGACACCGCGCGCGGGCAACCGCCCGCCCGCCGGTCACGGGCCCGGGCGGCGTTCACGGCGCTCGGATTCCACCTCGTCCTCGGGGGGTTCGGACGAGGGCCGCGCCCCGCTCGGAGGTTCCTGCTCTGGCGCACCGCTCGGCGGCGAGCGCTCGAGCGGCAGCCGGACACCCTGCGGCGGATCGATTGAGCGCGGTCTAGGGCTGCGGCGGCTCACCCGCCGCCAGGAGCCAGCGGTTATGAGCCGCCCCCGCCCGGTGCTCGCGCCAGATGCGCCGGTTGTGCTTGACGACCGGCCTGTAGCCAAGCTCGCTCAACAGGCTCCCGCACTCGCTCTCGAGCTCGGCCGAGTGGGTCTCGACGACGAGGTGCGGGCGGCGGTCGCGCAGCATCTCCCGGCCTCCCCGAAGGGCGCCGGCCTCGCCACCGTCGATGTCGATCTTGATGAAGTCGGGTGCTCCGACCTCGGCACTGATCGAGTCGAGGCTGACCGCGCCCGGGCCGTCGCGCTCAGCGATCGCGACCGGGCGGACGGCGATCTGCGGCGCCAGCGCGGGATTCTGGGCGACGTTGTCCGCGAGCACCCGCGCCTGCGCCGGGTCGGCCTCGAAGGTGACCACCTCTCCGGCGGAGTTCGCCGCGAACATCAGGGCGTCGTAGCCGACGTACCCCCCGACGTCGAACGCCAGTCGCGAGTCGCGAAGCGCGAAGCGGAAGAAGCGATGCAGCTCCCACTCCGACATCCCCAGATACATCGGGGTGTGACCCGAGAAGTCGAGCGTCATCGTCACGCCCCGCGCCGGTCCGGTCAGGATTCTCACCCTGCCTGACTCCCCTCAGCCCCACGGCCCCCTTGACCGCGTTCTTGGCCCGCTGGGGCAGGGTCAGCTCAGGGGCCTCCCCCAGGCGGTGAAGCTGGAGGCGGTCGTCGGCGCCATGCATCACGAAACGGCCAACCTTCCCTCGACCCGCGACCCGTCGTGGGCGTCGGACAGCCTGCGGTAGAGGCGCTCGAGGCCGTCGCCGTAGTCCGCCTGTCGGTAACGCTCGGCGACCACCACCGCGTTGCTGTTCCCGATCCGGGCCAGCCGCTCGCGGTCGACGTCCGCGTTCTCGATCGCGGCCGCGATGGCCTCGGGGTCGGGCGGGACCAGGGCGCCATGGACCCCGTCCTCGACGATCGACCCCGAGTTCGGCGTGGTGATGACGTAGCAACCGCACGCAAGCGCCTCGAATACGGCGCGAGCCGATCCCTCCGCGTACGACGGGAAGACGAAGACCGGGATCTCGAGCATCCGGCGGGCCAGCTCGGGGCGGCTCAGCGTCCCGAGCTCGACGACGCGCGGATCGGCGAGGAAGTCGGAATGCCGGGCCCTGATGTCCGGGGTCACCGGGCCCGCGATCTGGAGCTCCCAATCGACCGACCCCAATCCCGACAGGGCCTCGACGAGGACGTCGACGCCCTTGCGGCGCTCGAACCGCCCGGCGAAGAGCATCCGCAGCCGTCCGGTGGGCGGTTCGCGGCGAACCTCCCCCACCGCCGCGAGGAAGTTGTTGTCGACGCCGAGGTAGACGACGTGGACGCGCTCTTCGGGCCAGCCCATGGCCACGTATGTCGCCTTGGCGAACTCGGAGTTGACCAGCACCGAATCGGAGGCGTCGACATCCGCCAGGAAGCAGCGTTCCGCCGGTCCCAGCTCAGGATCCCCAGTGGACGCCGTGGGTCCGCCGGCGTCGAGCCGCGCCGATCGCCCCCGGTTTCGGATGAGCTCATCCATCACCACGGGGTGGGCGATCGCGTGATCGCAGATCGCGTGCATCCCGAGCTCCTGGGCCAGCGGGATCGATGACTGACCGAAGCCGGCGCGGAAGTGGTACACGCGCGCCGCCGGCGCCGGCTCGATGCAGCTCACGCCCCGCGAGCCGGCCGTACGCCCCGAACGTGCGCACGGCCGCGGGCTCGTACCGCCGGTTCAGGATCTCGGGTCGAGTCACCGCGGCGACCCCCTCGTAGAGGAGCTCGGGGAACCAGAGGACGCGCATGCTCTCCCGTGGAATCGCCTCGTCGCGCTCGATCAGGCGGCCGATCCGGCCGCGGTCCGAGAGCCGAAGCAGGTGGAGCACGCGCTTCAGCCGATCGGTTGGATATGCACCGACCAGAAAGCGCGTGAGCAGGCCGCGGTCGTAGGCCTCCCGCGCCGCCGTCGTTATGTGGGTCTTGTGGAACCCGGACGAGACCACGACCATGGCCGCGACACCCTAGATGAGTGACTAGCCCCCGAGACGCACCTGACTCCGTCAGGGCGAAGCCGTCGCGATCGGTAGGCGCGGTGGGCGCTCGGCGGCCGTGGCGCTCCTGCTCGCAGCCGCCGTGTCGGGGTGCGGCGCCGGATCGGACTCGCCCGATGCCGAGTTCGGTTTCAACGAGGACGTCGTCCCGGGCTCGCTCGAGCTTCAGGCCGAGCTCGGCATGCCCGTCCGCAGGCTCAAGGTTCCATGGAGCGCGGTCGAGGAGCAGCGTGGGCACTGGCGCTTCGCGAGGTTCGACGCTCTCTACGCCGAGATGCGGGCCGACGAACTGGAGCCGTTGATCCTGGCCGTCGGGGCTCCATGCTGGACCCGGACCGCCGGCGAGCCCTGCTCCGGCGTGCCGTCCCCCGCCTTCGACCGCGAGTGGTCGGAATACGTGCGGCGCCTTGCGGTGCACTACCCGGACGCCGTCGGGATCGAGATCTGGAACGAGCAGAACGCCGCGCGGATGTTCCCCCCGCATCCCGATCCCGCGCGCTACACGGAGCTTCTCAACGCGGCGTATCGCGCGGTCAAGAGCGCCGACCCCGAGATGCCGGTGGTCTCCGGCGGACTGCTGCCCAGCCCGACCACCCACCGATACGCGGTCGGCGATGCCGAGTTCCTGCGCGGCATGTACGCGGCCGGGGCAACGATGGACGGGATCGGCGCCCACCCGTATCCGCTGACTGCCGTGCCCGGCGGCGGGAGTCGGTACGACTTGACCGCGATGGAGGAGGGTCTGGAGAGGCTGCGAGCCGTTCGCGACGCCGCGGGCAAGTCGTCGACCCCGATCTGGATCACCGAGATGGGGCTCTCGACCCGGCCCGGCGTCGGGTTCCCGCCGGGCCTCACCGAGCCCGAGCAGGCGGATGCGCTGCTGGAGATGGTCCGCGCCGCGAAGGAGGATCCGGACGTATCGCTTGCCCTCGTCCACCGGCTGGTCGACGCACGCTGGACGCCCGGAGCCGGCCCCCTCGCCCGGGTCGAGTCAGGGTTCGGGGTCTTTCGCGCCGACGGCGCGCCGAAGCCTGCCGCGTGCGCCCTCAGCGACGAGTTCGGCGGCTCGCTGTCGTGCTGAACGAGCCGAGATCCGCGGCCATGAGCGGGCCGCCGCCCTCGATCCGGTACGGCGAGGAGTGGGGCGCCGAGTTCTGGCGGTTCGTCAACGATGCCCTCCGGCCCGGCATGGCCATCCTCGACATCGGCGCCGGGCGGCGGCCGACGATCGCCCCCGAGGACCGGCCGGCGGGGTCGTACTACGTCGGCCTCGACGTCTCTGCCGAGGAGCTCGACGCCAGCCCGCCAGGCTCCTACGACGAGACCGTCGCCATCGACGTCCAGCAGACGGTCCCCGGCGCTCGTCGACCGGTTCGACCTGATCGTCGCCTGGCAGGCGCTGGAGCATGTCGGCGATCTGGGCCGGGCCGTCGAGAACCTGCGGAGCTACGCGAGGGACGGGGGCTGGTTCGTGAGCTGCCTGTCTGGCCGCAACGCGGCGTTCGCGGTCGCCAACCGGCTGATGCCGAACCGGCTCGGCCGCGGACTCGTCGCGCGCCTGATGCGCCGGCCCGTCGACACCGTCTTCCCGGCCCACTACGACCGCTGCGACGATCGTGGCCTCAGCGAGGTCCTCGCGGGCTGGGATGAGGCCCACGTGATCCCGCTCTGGCGGGGTGCCGACTACTTCGATCGCTTTCCGCCCCTGCGGTCGCTCTACGTCCGCTACGAGGACTGGGCGTTCGAGCGCGGGCGGGTGAACCTCGCGACCCACTACGTGGTGGGCGCGCGCAGGGGCGACGCGTGAGCGAGCCGCCGATCCCGCGGCGCACGGATGACGGGCGCGGCGAAGCCGCGCATCCTCGGGCTCGTCGAGGGCGACCCGGAGAGCGCGCTCTCGGGTGTCGGCCACCACCTGCTCACGGCCCTCGAACGACGGTTCGAGATCGCCGGCACCGTCGACTACGCACCCCACGGCGCGGCGCGGATCGCGCTGGCGGCGCTCACCTTCCGGCCCTCGCGCCCCGCCTGGCGCGCGCGCTTCCACACGAGCCGGCGCTCGTACCGGACGCTGTCGCGGATCCTCCGCTCGCGCCTCGCCGGGCTCGACGGCGACTACGACGTCTCCGTCCAAGTACATCGGCTGGGTCGAGGGCCAGCCCCGGCCCTATGCGCTGTATGTCGATCAGACCCGGCGAATGGCCGAGCGCGGCTGGCCCGAGTGGATGCCGTTCGGTCGCGGCGAGCGCACCGAGCTGCTCGCCCTCGAGCAGCGCATGTACCGCGAGGCGGCCCATGTCTTCGCCATGGGCAGGCCGGCCGAGGATTCGCTCGTCCGCGAGTACGGCGTCGATCCGGAAGCGGGTCTCGGTCGTCGGCGGTGGGCTCAGCTTCGAGACGATGCCGCCGCCCGCGGAGCCGGCCGCCGCGCCGGTCGTCCTCTTCGTCGGCCGTGACTTCGAGCGCAAGGGCGGCGACACTTCTGCTCGAGGCGTTCGCCACGGTTCGCGGAACGGCTCCCCGAGGCGACGGTTGGAGATCGTCGGCGCACCCGGCCGCTTCGAGATCCCCGGGGTTCGCACCCATGGGAAGGTCTCGAGCCGCAACCACCTCCAGGAGCTCTACCGAGGCGCCCGGGTCTTCTGCCTCCCGTCGGTGTACGAGCCGTACGGCCTCGTCCTGATCGAGGCCATGGCTCACGGGGTCCCATGCGTCGGCACGGCCGTGCAGTCGATCCCCGAGATCCTCGACGGCGGGCGGGCGGGGGCGCTGGTTCCCCCGCGCGATCCCGAGGCCCTGGCGGAGGCCATGTTGAGCGTGCTGACCGACGACGCCCTGGCCCGGCGCCTCGGCTCGGCCGGGCGACGGCGGGTGACGGAGGCCCTGACCTGGGATCACGTCGCCGAGCGGATGGCGCCGGCACTCACGGCGGCCGGCATGGGCGCGCCCTGAACGGCTCAGCTCAGGAGCGTGATCGCGTCCAGCTCGACCCGCCCGTCGGTGGCGGTGACCACGAGCTCGTATCGGTGGGCCGGGTCGAGGCCGGAGGAGGCGAATACGACGGTTCGCGAGCCGACGCCGTCGAGGTGGAGATCGAGCTCGACACAGGCCGCCGGCGTCGCGGCGGTGAGGTCCGTCAGGCATGCCCGAGCCGTCCCGTATGCGGCCGCCCGGTGCATGACGAGTCCCAGGCCGCGAGCCGAGAATCCGAATGATGCGGTCGACCCCGCCCTCCTGGTCGGTCTCGAATAGCCGCCGTAGACCCGCGCCGTCGGCCGGTTCGTGACCCACCCGCGCGAGTAGGAGATCGCGCCGTCGTCGGCGACGAACACGCTGGGCACTACCGCATCGGCCGCCTCCGCCCTGCCCACGTTGCCGGCCGCGTCGCGGGCGAGCACCCGGAAGCGGTACGACGTCCCGGCGGCGAGCAGGCGGTCGGCGCTGTGCGCTGATACCCACCCTGTCGCGCCCCTCCACGACCCGCCGTCGACCTGCTGCTGCAGCCTGTACCGGAGGTCGCCGCCGGCCGTGCGGTCGTCCGTCGCCTCCGACCAGCCGACGCTTGCCCGCACCGCCGAACCGCCGCCCGCCAGGGTGACGTCCGACCGCAGCTCGACGGCCGGCGCGGAGACCTGGGGTCTCGTGGTGTCCGGGGGATCGTCCACGCAGGCGACCGTGACCGTGACCTGGGCGGTGGCGCCGCCGTTGAGCGTGTAGGAGAAGGCGTCGGGCGAGCCGGCGCCGGCGTCGTTGCAGTAGTCAGGGTCGGGCTGGTAGCTGAGCTCGGCCGCCGTGCCGGCGATCGCGACCGTGCCGTGGTCCGGATCGCCGACCGAGTCGATCGTGCGCGAGCCGCCGTCGGTGTCGGCGTCGTTGGCCAGCACGTCGACGATCGTCGCCGGATCGTCCTCGAGCACGGTCGCGGTGTCGTCGGCGGCCGTCGGCGGGTCGTCCAGGCAGGCGTCGCTCGTCGCCAGGGCGCCGCCGAGCTCGCCGCTGAGGGCGCATGCGGCGGGCTTCGGCGAGCCGTCGACCCGGAAGACGCCGAAGCCGGCCTCGACCTCGGCGTACGCTCCCCCGTGCTCGAGCGGCACGTCGACCAGCCGGTGGACGATCGCGACCCGGACGTCCGGGGCCGCCCTGATCGCGCGCACCACCGCCACCAGGTCCGAGGCCTGCCGATCCTCGCTGACCGCGGCCGGGAAGCCGGTCATGGTCCCCGTCGATTCGCCCACCTCCGTGATCCAGATCGGGGTCGAGGAGTCCCCGGCGGCATCGCGCGTACCGCGGACACCGGCCAGGATCCGGTCGAGCTGCGCCGGGTCGTAGACCCGCGGCGGCGGGTCCAACGCGTCCGTGCGCGGATACGGGTGGACCCCGATGCCGTCCATGTAGCCCTTGGCGCCGGCGGCGTACATCCCGGCCAGGAACTGGGCGTTGCCGATCCCGAAGGAACCGGTCCCGCGACTGACGAAGAGCCCGCCGGAGACGACTGGCATCGACGGATCGACATTCTTGACCGCCCCGTACGCGGCCTTCAGGAGCTCCGTGTACCGCGCCGGGCTCGGGTATGGAAGGAAGGCCGGCGTGATGTTGGGCTCGTTCCAGATCTCGACCCCGACCGACGCGGGGTAGCGCAACGCAAGGCGCCGCACGAACTCCGCCCAGGCGGCGTCGTAGGCCGGGTCGGGCGGTGCCGCGCCGGCCGCCGTGCACGGCACCGACGGGCGAGCCCAGCAGGGCGCGCCGCCCGCGATCGGGAGCGGTTGCAGCCCCGCCGCCGTGAGCGCGTCGTACTGGGCGTCGAACCGCGACCAGTTCCAGTCGCCCGGGCTCGCCTCCACCTCGCCCCAGTTCACCGAGAGGCGGCGGATCGGCGCGCCGACCTCGACCTGCAACGGAAGCTGGCTACGTACCTGCCAGTCGTTGAAGCCGAAGCGCACCTCGGCCGAGGCCGCCGGGGCTGTGGCGGCCAACGTCAGCAGAAGGCCGGCGCAGAGCGCCAGCAGTTTTTTCGCGCCCCCGCAGAACGTCATGACGCGCATGCGCCGCCGCCTTCGAGTTCGTTAGCGCCATGATCGCCGATCCAGCCGGCGCCGACATCCGCCCAAAGCCGTGGATCGGGGTGGGAGAACTACTGAGACCGCGTGGCGGCCGCCCGGTACATCTCCGCCAGTTGCGGGGCGACGACGCCCCAGTCGTACAGCGCGGCGAAGCGCCTTGCCTCGCCCCGGAGCGCGTCGCGGCCGCCATCGTCTGCGAGCAGGCCGGACAGGGCGGCTGCGAACACCCCGGGAGACGCCTCGGCGACAACCCCGGCGTTCGCCTCGGCAACGTCGCCGGCAAGGTTCACTCCGGGCGAGATGACCACCGGGCAGCCGGCGGCCATCGCCTCGACCACTGCAATGCCGAAGTTCTCCGTGTGCGAGCTCAGGGCCCAGGCGTCCGCACTCGCCAGCGCCGCCAGGCGCTCCTCGCCGTAGACGGGCTCGATGAAGTCGACGTGCCGATCGAGGCCGCAGCTCGCTCGCCAGCCGCCGGAGGCTCGGCAGCATGACCCTCGTCGTCCGGCCCGATGATCGCGAGCCGGCAGTCGAGATCCCTGCGCACCTCGCCGAACGCGCGGATGAGGACGTCGACGCCCTTCTTCTGCGTGATCCGGCCCAGGAAGACGATCAGCGGACCGCGGTAGCCGCCGAGCCGCTGGTCGCGAAACAGCTCCGGGTCGGGCGCGCTCGTGAACTCGTCGACGTAGAGGCCACAGGGCACGATCGCGCGTGGCACCTGTGGC
This sequence comes from uncultured Solirubrobacterales bacterium, assembly GCA_963729065.1. Lineage (GTDB taxonomy): Bacteria > Actinomycetota > Thermoleophilia > Solirubrobacterales > 70-9 > WHSW01. Next base: position 235,664 of record CAVSMS010000022.1, on the reverse strand, counting down.
GCGACATCGGCGACCAGGTCGCGCTCGGCCTCGGTGGTCACGTGGATCGCGCTCGCGGCGTCCAGCATCCGCCCCTGCCAGAGCGCGGTCATGACGCGCTTTCGCCCGCGGCCGCGCTGGCGCAGATACGGATCGAGCCCGCCGTGCGGTGAGACCACGTATGGCACACGCCGGCCAACCGCCGCGCGGTAGGCGGCGTACTGCGGGAACTGCCAGAGGTTGTGGATGTGGACCACGTCGAAGTCGGCAGCGGTTCGCGACAGCTCCCGTCGAAGCTCGGGCGAGAACCCCAGCCGCCGAGGGAAATGCGCCCGGAACAGGCGGAGGTCGCTCGCAGCCAGGCTGGGATGGACGTCCGCCGGTTCGATCCGGCCCTGACGCTGGACCCAGCCCCATGGGGCGAGCGCCAGATCAGTGGACAGCACCCGGACCTCGACATCCAGCTTCGCGAGCTCGACCGCGCTCTCACCGACGAAGGCCGGGGGACCCCCGGTCCTTGCTGCGGCGCCGACCAGAACCGAGAGGACCCGCACCGCGGCCCTACGCGCCCCGACGGAGCCAGAAGGCGGACGGCCGGGTGTCCGGCGCGGCGCTCGGGATCAGCGCTGAGACGCGATCCGGGTAGCGGCGCTGAAGCGCGTGCGCGGAGAACAGGATCTCGAAGCTCGAGTTGAAGGCGAGGAACGCCTGGAGCAGGTACTGCTCGGCCCAGTAGAAGCTCCGCTCCTCGATGAACTCGCGGGGGTACTCCCACGGGATGAAGATGTCGTGGAAGTGCACCATCACCCCCGGGCGCAGGGTGGGCAGCAGATCGAGGACCACGCGGTTGACGTCGCTGCCGATCTTCACCGTGTGGGTCGTGTCCACGAACAGCATGTCGCCGGCTCCCAAGCGCTCGAGCTCGTCCATCGGGACCTCGGTCGCGGAGATCGGACGGAGCACGGCGGCCCGCTCGAGGGCTGCCCGGAGCTCCGGGCGCGGATACGGGTCGTACACGACGTGCTCCGATTCCGCAGCCGCCCCGCCCCGCCGGCGGGCTTCGGCGATCACGAGCGTCGACATGCCGGAGCCCAGCTCGACGATCCGGCGCGGCGAGTAGCGGCGGACCATCGCGTACAGGGTCTCGGCGTCGACGCTCTCGTAGAAGCCGTTGTCGAGGTAGAAGTCGCCCGGCGAGCCGGTCGGCGCGCGAGGCGGCGCGTACTCCGACAGGTGCGTGCCGAGCTCCCGCTCGACGAAATCGAGCTGCGACTCCGGGTCGAAGCGCACCCCGGGCATGTCACTGACCCGCGTCCACGTGCGCTCCGGCAGTGCGGAGGTGTCCGGAATCGCACTGTAGTAGTGGCGGCGCACGAGGTCGTAGCCGAGCGCACGCGACGCAGACTTCACCGCGTTCGAGATCCCCACGCGCCGTGCCAGGCCGCGCAGCCTCCCCCTCCCCGGTGACGGCCGCCCCATATGGCGCGCGAGTCTAGCGGCCGCCCTATTGTCCGCGAACCGGTCGCCGGTACGTACTAGCGGAGGGAACGGGGGTTCTCGTGGATGCGATCGTAGTCACGCACAACAGTGCAGAGGAAATCCGGGCGATGGCGTCGAGCGCCACCACGCTCTCGTCGTTCGGACGCGTCATCGTGGTCGACAACGCCTCGACCGACGACACGCGCACGGCGGCGAACGAAGCCGGTCTCGAGGTCGTCTCGCTGCCGTTGAACCGCGGGCTCGGAGCCGCGGTCAACCTCGGGGTCGAGCGGACCGAGGGCGACTGCTTCGCCCTGCTGAATCCCGATGTGCGCCTCGACGAGGCCGACGTGGTCGAGCGGCTGCAGGAGCACCTGGTGGACCCGTGCGTCGGCGCCGTCGCGCCGGCGCTCGTGCTGCCCACCGGCGAGCTCCAGGACTCCGCCCGGCGGGTGCCCTCGCCGGCAGACCTGGCGCGGCGACGGATCCTCGGCAGAACGCCCGACGTCGTCCGGGCCACCGGCCCGGTGGGCGTGGACTGGGCGGTCGCCGCCTGCCTGGTCGTCCGCCGAAGCGCGTTCGAGTCGATCGCCGGCTTCAACGAGCGCTACTTCCTGTACTTCGAGGACGTCGACCTCGGGGTGCGACTGCGAGCGGCCGGTTACCAGGTGCTCTACGACCCGACCGTGAGGGTCTTCCACCAGCACCAGGCCGCCAGCCGATCGAGCCTCACGTCACCCGCGGCGCGGGCGCATTTCCGCAGCGCCCTCACCTTCTACCTGCGCAACCCGAAGTTCCTGATTCCACGCTCCAGCCACAACGGCAACGGACAGGCCATCCCGGCGAGCCACACCAACGGCCGCGTCGCGGCCTGAGGGGAATCAGCGGGCGGACGCTGGCGCGACCGGGAGTCCGGCCGGCCGCCGCGACCAGGCCGGCGACCGATCTCGCGCCACCGCCTCGCTCCCGGCGCTCCAGGCGACGAGGACGACCGCGGCGAACCAGCCGTATTGCTGGAAGAACAGCGGTGCGGTCATCGCGTAGACGACGAACGACCCGAAGGCGGCGAGCAGAGCCCAGCCAATGAGGCGGTCGTCCGCGCCCGGCGCCGCGACCAGCGCTCGCCACCCAGCCGCCAGCACCGCGACGAAGACGATGAGGATCCCGAGCACGCCGAAGATCCCAGCTCCGTACCAGGCGGCGAGCGGCGCGCCGTGCACCTGATAGGGCGTCGTCCGACCACCCGAGAGGACCGTGACGACCGTATCGGGCGTGTCGAGGCCGGCCCCGATCAGCGGGTCCTCGGCGATCCGGGGCCAGACGGTGCGGACGATCTCGATTCGCTCCTCGCCGCTGCCGGCCGCCGGGTCGGTCCCCGACGTGCTCGTCACCTGCTCGATCCGCTCGGTCGGGGAGGTGACCGCGCCGCCGGTGACGGCCACCGCCACGACCAGGGTGATTGCGAGGGCGGCCACGATCGCCACTCGCGCCGACGCCCGGACCGCCGGCGAGCTGATCCAGACGACGATCGCGAGCAGGGCCCCGGCCATGCCGGCGACGGAGGCCGAGAGCGCCACCCCGGTCGCGATCAGGGCGACGACGAGCCAGCGCAGCGCTCGCCCGGCTGAGTTCGTGCCGGGCGCCCACCTGGTGGCGAGCATCAGCGCCGGCACCAGGGCGACGCTCGCGGCGCCTCCGAGATCGTTCGGGTGATCGGAGAACCCGGTCGCGCGGTTTCCCTCGAGGGCTCCGGCGATCGCCTCGATCCCGACAACCTGCGTGATCGAGGCGAGCCCGCTCACGGCTGCCGAAACCGTCCAGAGGGTGACCGCGAGCAGCAGCTGCCGCCTGGTGCGCAGGACCATCGCCCCGGTCCAGGTCCACAGCAGCATCACGTAGACACCGTGCAGGACCTCCGTCCCGGAGTCTGCGGGCAGCTGGGCGCCGAAGGAGCTGATCGCTCCCCCGAAGGCGAAGATCGCCACCCCGGCGACGAGCGCCGCCGGAACGCGGGCTACCTGGTGCCCGCGGAGCACCGCGAACGCACACCCCGCGAACGAGGCGATGAAGAAGATCTCGGCGATCGTCAGCCCGAGCGCCGGCCGCCACGTGGACTCGGTGACCGTCAGCGCGCCCAGGCAGAAGAGCCACCGCTGGACCCGCAGATCGCGGTCCGCAGGTCCGCGGGCCTGCTCCCAAAGCGCCCCCGCGGTCGCTCCGAGCTCAGCGGGTCGTCCGGAGGCTCCGAGCGCCCCGCGAATCAGCAGGAGGGCGAGCGCCCCGCCGCAGACGGCGAAGACGACGATCGTCTCGGCGGGCGAGAGCAATGCCGGCGCGACCCCGAGCAGGCCCGCGCCGAGCAGCGCAAGGACGACGAGCACCCAGGACGAGCCCCCGGCCGGCCCACCTCGGCGCGAGGTGCTGAGGGGCATGCGCACGGCTGGCGAGTCTAGATCAGCAAACCGTGATGCAAGCCGGTCAACCGGCCGGTGCGACGCAGGCGCGGGCGGCCCGTGCCGGCGGATCCGAGGCGGAGGCTTCCAGCGCACCCAGGTCCACGGGCGGCCCGATCGTCGACGCCTCGACCGCCGCCCGGTCCAGCGGCGCGACGATTCCGGAGCCGTCGTAGTACGCGACCGCGCTGAGCCCCCAGGTCGTCACGCGGCCGTCGACCTCGCCGGCGACGTAGAAGCCACCACCGCCCCGCGTGCCGACAGCGCTGATGCGCTCGACGTCAGCCCCCCGGTTGACGCGGATCGCCTGCGCTGACTCGCCCGCCGGCAGGCACGTGAACCGTTGCGCCGGGCTCACGTAATCGCAGGCGCCATAGGCGTAGCCGAGACAGCCGCGCTTGGTCGCGAGCGCCGTGGCGGGATCCAGCGCCAGCAGGCGCGCGCTGTCATACGGAACCGCCGGGCCGACGCTGAGCCGCCTGAGGCTTTCGAAGCTCTGTCGAGCGTCGGCCTCGTCGCCGGCGGCGATCTGCACCTGCGCGAGGGCCAGCCAGAGCCGCCAGTTGGTGGGCTCGCGGTCGATCGCAGACCGAAGGTCCGAGACCGCCGCCTCCAGATCGCCGGCGCGCGTCGCCGCCGCAGCGCGGCTCGCGTACGGGGTCGCCGCCCACGGCTGGGCCGCGACCGCGTCGTCGTCGAGTTGCCTCGCCTCGGAGGTGCGGCCGTTCGCGAGCTCGCCGGCGGCCTCCCGCACCCGGGCGGTGGAGGCGAGGCCGGGGATCTGGATGAGGGCGGCCCCGACGCAGGCCGCGACCGCGAGGGCTCGCAGCGGGATCGCCAGCCGCCGCCGCGAGTCGCGCTCGCTCCGTGCCGGAAGCATGATCCCGATCGCCGCCAGGCCGAGCGCCGCCACGGCGGTCAGCTCCCACAGCCAGTCGACCCCGGCGTGGACGCAGAAGACGATCGCCCCGGAGCACATCGCGACCGCGGCGGCGAGCTCAGCCGGACGCCGCATTCCGATGCGCGCTCGGATCGCGAGCGCCAGCCCGCCGCCGACGAAGCCGAGCAGGAGCAGAAGCCCCGGTAACCCGAGCTCGGCCAGCTGCTCGAGGTAGAGCGAGTGCGCGTCGCGCATGAACTCGGGCACGGTCGCGTGGCCGCCCCAGTAGTACTCGAACGTCCCCGGGCCGATCCCGCCGAGCGGCTCGGAGGAGAAGGCGTCGAGCGCACCCTCCCAGACGTCCTGGCGGGTGCCGCCCGCGGCGGTCAGCCGCTGCGCCGGGTCGTCCTCGCCCACCGCGACCGTGCTCTGCCCGCGGAACTCGTCCCAGGCTCGCGAAAGCGCCCCGCCACCGCCCGCGACCAGCCCGACGAACACCGCCGCGGCGATCGCGACCACCGCCCAGCGCCGGGCCATCGGGCGGCGCACGCGCGCGCGGTCCAGCCCGACGAGGGCCGTGATCAGGGCCACGGCGCCGCAGACGAGGGCGGCTGCCACGAGCGAGGCGGCGACCGCCGGGCCGCCCTGCCCCCCGGTGCCCGCGACGATCGCCGGCTCGCCGCGGATCACGAGGATGACCACGATCGCCCCGACTGCGGCGGCCAACCCGTGCACCGCCGCGGTCCACCGATTACGGCTCAGCACCAGAACCGAGATGGCTCCCACCGCGAGGCCGATCGCACCCGCCCGGGAGTAGGTGAGATAGACGCAGGCGACGGCGACCGGAACCGCGCCGAGGCTGATGCAGCGGACCCAGATCCGCTCGAGGTGGGCGCTGTAGGCGAGCGCCATCGACGCCGCGATCGCGCCCCAGGCGGCGACGCCGTTCCAGTAGTCGAGCGGGTAGCTCAGCCGGTCGCTCCCCAGCGCTGCCGCCACGTCGTCCGCCGGCAGCGGTCCGGGGGCCAGCCGAGTGGCCACAGCGAAGGCGGCGATCGCCACCGCGGCGGTCGCGATCCCCCCGGCCGCGGACCGCCAGGTGTGCCGGTTGAGCGAGAAGACCGGCAGGGCTACGACGCCGATCAGGAGCAACAGCCGCGAGAGCTCCTCGAAGGTGCGCTCGGAGCTCGGCGACCAGGCGAGGCTGAGCAGGGTGAAGAGCACCAGGGCGGCTGCGGCCGCGAGCGGGAGCAGGTCGAGTCGCCGGATCCGGCCTCGGGGGAGGATGCCGAACGCGAACCCGAGCGCGAGCGCCGCCCAGATCACCAGACCGGCCTCGTGGCGGACGATCAGGTCATAGGCCCCGCCGCGCAGCGCGAGGTAGACGGGCACCCCTGCGGCGACCGCGAAGACGAGGATCCGACGGGCCCGGAGCTCGGCCGGAACGCCATGCGCTCCGCGTCCGGCGCGGCGCCCCCCGGGGCGCGTGGAAGCGGCGCCGGGTGCGGATGCTGAAGGTAGACTCGCCATCTCTCAGGACGCCATGCGCAGGGGGTAGCGGGCACTGACAGCCGTGAACGATCGTCGCCACAGACTGCTCTCCCCGCTCGTGCTGCTGGCGCTGGTCGGCAGCATCGTAGTCGCGGTTCCGGTGGCCGCGGCGCAGACCGCGGGCATCGACCAGTACCAGCCCAACCCGGGCCACGATGGCGGCGCCGGCGGCGCCGGCGGGGGTGCCGGGCCGGGCGGACCGGATGGTCCGGCAGCGACCGGCGAGGAAGCGCCGAGCGCCGGGACGGCGGCGCCCTCCGGGGGCGACGACCCCGCCGGCGGTGGTGCGAGCTCCGAGTCGAAGCCCAAGGACGACGACGATGGCGGCGCAAGCGCGACGCCGACCTCAGCCGGGCCGGCCGAGGGCGGAATCGGCGACATCCCCTTCACGAACTACCCGATGACCCCGCTGCTGCTGGCGGTGATCCTGCTGCTCCTCGCAGGGGTCATCGCGCGCGTGGCGACGGTCGCCGCCCGCCGCTACCGCCAGTCCTCCGCCGCTTCCTGAGCCGCTCGGGGTAGCGACGGTTGTCACTTGAACCCCGCGGCGGGCTTTCGTAGGGTGCGCGGCTCGGTGGCCCGACTCACACGCCGAGACGGGCCGCGACGTGAAGGGGATTGGGGAGACACGGTCATCGGCTCACGGGTACGCCATGCAAGGGGTTGGCGAAGCGAGTGACCCCTGAGCCGGTTGAGCCGGGCGCCCTCTCGCCGCTCCGAGGAGGCTTCGAGCCGATCGCGGCCGCGCGAGACCTGACCCTGCCGCGCGCCTCGCGGGCCCGCGATCGCCGTCGTCGGCACGACGCCGCTGCCGCGCGCTGGCAGGTGATCCGCCGCCGCGACGGGGTCTTCCGCCGGTCCCTGGCCGGCGCCGACATGCTCGCGGCGGCCCTCGCACTGGCGCTCTGCGTCGCGATTTTCGGCGACGATCAGCTGCGACCTGCTGCGATCGCGATCCCGATCGGGCTCGTCGTCGCGGCGAAGGCGATCGGGCTCTACGACCGCGACCAGCACGTCCTCCACAAGAGCACGCTCGACGAGGTCCCGGCGCTCTTCGGCCTCGCGACCCTGACGGTGCTCGTCCTCTGGTTGCTCGACGGCGCCGTCGTCGACGGCACGCTCGGGCGCCAGCAGGTGCTCGGCACCTGGGTGCTGCTCTTCGTGCTCCTGGTCTGCCTGCGCTCGCTCGCGCGAGTGCTCGCCGGGTGGCTGGCGCCGACCGAGCGCTGCCTGCTGGTCGGCGACCGTGCGGCCGGCAAGTTCGTGCGCGAGAAGCTCTCCCTCAGCCCTTCGGTCAAGGCGGAGCTGGTCGGCGTCGTGCCGCCGGTCGAAAGCGCCGAGGGGTCGGACGAGCCCGGGCAGGCGGAGCTGCCGCCCGACCTCGCCGAGATCCTCGAGGTTCATCGGATCGACCGGGTGATCCTCGCGACCGCGGCCCCGGGGCGCGACGCGCTGCTGTTCGTGATCCGGGAGCTGAAGGCGCTCGGCGTGAAGGTCAGCGTCTTCCCCGAGGCGTCGCAGATCGCCGGCTCGTCGGTCGAGCTCGACCATCTGCACGGGATCACGCTGCTGGGGATGCGCCGGTTCGAGATCGGGCGGTCGTCGGCGGCGATCAAGCGCGCGCTCGACGTCGCCGGCGCGGGCATCGCGCTCGCGCTGCTCGCGCCGGTGTGCCTCGCGACCGCGGTGGCGATCAGGCTCGACACGCCCGGGCCCGTGCTGTTCCGTCAGCGGCGCATCGGCCGTCACGGCAGCGAGTTCGAGATGCTCAAGTTCCGCAGCATGGTCCAGGGGGCCGACGAGCGGAAGGTCGAGCTCGAGCACCTCAACGAGGGCGCCGCGGGCCTGTTCAAGATCGCCGACGACCCCCGCGTGACCAGGGTCGGGCGCCTGATGCGCGCCTGGCAGGTCGACGAGCTGCCGCAGCTGCTGAACGTCCTGCGCGGCGACATGTCGCTGGTCGGACCGCGGCCGCTGATCCCGGAGGAGGACCGGCGGATCGAGGGCTGGTACCGGCGGCGCCTCGACGTCCCGCCGGGGATGACCGGTCACTGGCAGGTCCTCGGGTCCTCGCGCCGGGTCCCGCTGAGCGAGATGGTGAAGCTCGACTACCTCTACGTCGCCAACTGGTCGCTCTGGGGCGACGTTCGGCTGCTGCTCCGCACCTTCGGCTTCCTCGTCCGCCAGCGCGGGATCTAGCCGGCCGCCTGCTCGTCCTCGTAGGCGAGCGCGGCGCCGATCCGCTCGACGGTCGACGGGTGGGTGCCGAAGAGGGCGCTGTAGACGGCGGGCGGGTCGGGGTCGGAGAGGTTCGTGCGCGCGAGCTTCACCTGGACGTCGACGAGCGCCTCGGGGTCGTTGGTGAGCTCGAGCGCGAACTCGTCGGCGCTCGCCTCGATCTCGCGCGAGAGCTGGTTGCCGGGCACGTTGAGCACGAACGAGGTCAGGGCGAGGGCGAGGAAGTACGCCGGAATCGCGGCCGGGCTCGCCGGGTCGGCACCGGAGCGGCGCGCGATCGCAATCGCCACCTCGCGGGCGAAGAGCAACCCGAGCGGGGCCACCAGGGCGACGTAGAGGATCCCGCGCCGGATGTCGTCGTGGTCGACGTGGCCGAGCTCGTGGGCGACCACCGACCGGAGCTCGGGCCGCGCCGCCCGCTGGAGCAGGTTGTCGTAGATGACCACGCGCTTGGTCGCGCCGATGCCGTCGACGTAGGCGTTGAGCGCCGTGCCCCGGCGGCTGGCGTCGATCCGGTAGACCTCGCCGATGTCGACCCCCGCGCGGCGGCCGAGCTCGAGCACGTCGGCGCGCGCCCTGCTCCCGTCCGGCAGCGCCTCGAAGCGGTTGAAGATCGGCGCGAGCACCACGGGCGCGACCCAGACGAAGACCACGGCGAGCCCGGTGACGACCGCGGCGCCGGGAACCCACCACCGGCGCGGGAAGCGGCGGATCAGAGCCATCAGGAGCGCCGCGCCCCCGGCGGTCAGCAGCGCCGTGATCCCGGCGGAGCGGGCGACGTCCCAGAACCACGAGTCCAGCGACTGGGTCGAGAGGCCGACGTCGACCGCCCGCTCGTGCGAGGCGAGGCTCACCGGCAGCGTCACGACCGTGGTCAGGACCGCGATCCCGCCGCCCGCGGCGGCGGCCCCGAGCAGCGGCCGGCCCGAGAGCCGGTCGAGCCACCGGCGAACGGGCGCCGGGCGGCCGAGGGCGACCGCGACCAGGACGGCCGCCTCGACGAGGATCCCCGCGATCATCAGCAGGCGCTGGCCCTGGCGGTAATCCTCGGCGCGCTCGAGCTCCGCGGGGTTGAAGTAGTCGCTCTCGGCGACCGGCACCGGGTTCGGTGGCTGGTCGCGCGGGCCCAGCAGCCATACCGCCGCCTCGGCGACCACGATCATCGCCACGGCCGCGCCGCCGATTCGGGCCGCGGTCGAGCGCGGCAGGCGAGGCGTAGCCCAGCCGCGGCGCCGTTGAGCCGGCTGTCTGAACCCCGCCAAGCTCATCGCCGCCTACGATAGTCCGCCGTCGAGGTCGCCGATCGCCCTCCCGATCCGCGCACCGAGGCGGGCCCCAGATGCGTCTCGCCCTGCTCAGCGACATCCACGCCAACCTGCCGGCGCTCGAGGCGGTGCTCGCGGAGATCGCGGCCGCCGACATCGAGACCGCCTGGTGCCTCGGCGACGTGGTCGGCTACGGGGCCCAGCCCGACGAATGCGCGACCCTCGTCCAGGAGCGCTGCTCCGTCTGCCTGGTCGGTAACCACGACCTCGCGGCGCTCGACGCGCTCGACATCTCGACCTTCTCCCCGGCGGCCGCCGCCGCGGTCCACTGGACCCGCGAGCGGATGTCAGCGTCCACGAGGGACTTCCTCGCCGGGCTCAGCCCTGCGGACGAGAGCCGTGAGGTCGGCCTGTACCACGCCTCGCCGCGCGATCCGATCTGGGAGTACGTGCTGTGGCCCGACCAGGCCGCCGAGTGCATCCGGGCCCAGGCGCGGCGGGTGAGCTTCATCGGCCACTCGCACGTGGCGCTGTTCTTCGCCCTCGCGGAGGCGAGGGGCGACGGCGAGACCCCAGACGACGCGCGCGGCGCCCAGGCCGCGGCCGGCACCAGCCTCGAGATCCGCCGCGGCCGGTGGCTGATCAACCCCGGCAGCGTCGGCCAGCCGCGCGACGGCGATCCGCGCGCTGCATGGCTCGAGCTCGACACCGAGAGCTGGCACGCGACCTTCCACCGGGTCCCGTACGACATCGACCGGGCAGCGGACGCGATCCTCTCCACCGACCTGCCGGAGCACCTCGCTCGACGGCTCTACGTAGGTCAATGAGAGCCGGGGAGCCGCCGAGGCCACTGTCTAGACTCGCCGCGATGGGCGGGCGCACCCAAATATCGCTGCTAGCGTGCCTATTCGCACTTGGGCTCGCCGGCTGCGGCTCCAGCAGCGGAACGATCCCGCCGACCGAGGCTGGCGACCTCATCGCCCTGCTCGACACGATGCAGGAGGACGTCGACGAGGGCCAGTGCGAGCAGGTTCCCGGGACGGCCGAGGAGATCGCCGACCGGGTCAAGAGCCTGCCCTCGGCGGTCGACGACGAGGTCAAGCAGGAGCTCGAGCAGGCCAGCGCGCGCCTCGACGAGCTCGCCACCAAGCCGGGTGAGTGCGACGAGGTCGAAACCGGCTCCTCCAGCCCCGAGCAGGTCGAGACGACGACCTCCACCACGACCGAGGAGGAGCCGACGACGACCACCTCCACCGAGGAGGAGGAGCCGACCACGTCGACCGACGAGGAGGAGCCGACGACGACCGAGAGCCCGAGTGGCAGCCCGGGTCAGAGCGACGAGGACCTCACCCCGCCCAGCGGCGACCAGGGCCCGTCCGACTCGAGCGGCGGCGATACCGGCGGCGGCGCGCCGCCGAGCGGCGGAGTCGGGGCGGGCGGGAGCCCCGGATGAACACCACGATCTCAGAGCGCTACGAGCTCGGCGACCGCCTCGGGTCGGGCGGCATGTCCACCGTCTACCAGGCGACCGACCGGGTGCTCGAGCGCACCGTGGCGGTCAAGATCCTCGCCGAGCACCTCTCCGACGACGACAAGTTCGTCGCTCGCTTCCGCCGCGAGGCGCTCGCGGTCGCGAAGCTGATCCACCCCAACATCGTCCAGGTGTACGACACCGGGGTCGACAACTACCGCCACTACATCGTCATGGAGTACGTCGAGGGCAAGTCGGTCGCCCAGCTGCTGCAGACGAGGGGCCGGCTGGGGCCGGAGGCGGGGGTGGAGATCGGCATCCAGTCCTGCGCGGGGCTCGAGTACGCCCACCGCCAGGGGATCATCCACCGCGACGTCAAGCCCGGGAACCTGATGGTGATCGGCGGGCCGGCGGGCCGGCGACAGCGCGGGAGCTCCGCCCACGAGCCGCCGACCGGCGAGATGACCGTCAAGCTCACCGACTTCGGCATCGCCAGGGCGAGCGCGCAGTCGCGGCTCACCCAGGTCGGCTCGGTCGTGGGGACCGCCGCCTACCTGGCGCCGGAGCAGGCCCGGGGCGAGGAGGCGACCCCCGCGGCGGACGTCTACGCGCTCGGCGTCTGCCTCTACCAGCTGCTCACCGGGCGCCTGCCCTGGGAGGGGTCGACGCTCGCCGAGCTCGCCAGCCGGCGCGAGAACGAGACCCCGCTACCGCCCAGCTCCTATGACCCGGACGTGCCCGAGACGCTCTCGGTCGCGGTCCTGCGCTCGCTCGAGGGCGACGCCTCGGTCCGCTACTCGTCCGCGCGCGAGCTCTCGCGGGCGCTGGAGGCGGGGCTCCGCGGGGACGACCCGCCCCCGCCCTCTGACGAGCTGCCCACGGACATGCTCGCCGGCAGCGCCGGGACCGTCGCGACCCGCCGGATGGACGTCGACCCCCCGACCCCGATCTCGCCCGAGCCGGTGCTCCCCGCCTCGCGGCCGGCCGCCCCGGCGCCGCGCTCGGCGGCGCCGGTTCCGCGCCCGGTCGCCCGCGCGCCGCGCAAGCGCTCCGGCGCCTCGCGCTTCTTCCGCGCGATCGGTGTCCTCCTGCTGATCGCGGTCCTCGCCGCGATCATCGCCGGCGCCGTGCTGCTGCTCACCGACGCCGGCCAGGACACCGGCATCGGCCAGACGATCAAGGACAACCTCAACGATCAGATCCAGGCGATCGAGGACTTCGTCCGCGAGAACACGCAGTAGGTGCCGTCCCGAGCGGCTAGTTCGTCAGCTTGGCCACCGTCCGCTGCAGCTCGTCGATCTGCTCCTGCTGGTCGGTGACCTGCGAGCGCAGCGCCTGCACCTCGCTGCGGCCGGCGACTGTCTGGGTGCCCAGCTTGCCGCCCGCGTTGACGATCACCGCCCTGGTCGTCCCGGACACCGCCTTGCCGTAGACACCGGCCAGGTAGGCGGCGGTCTGGTTGCCGTTCGTGCCGATGCGGATCGCCCCGGCGTCTGCGGCGACGCCGCTGTTGGCGATCATGACGTTGTTCGCACCGGTGGTGAGGGCATTGCCGGCCTGCGTGCCGAGGGCGATGTTGGAGCCGCCGGTGGACTTGCTCAGCGCGTTGTAGCCGACCGCGACGCTCTTATCGCGGGTGGTCTGCCGAAACAGCGCGTTGCCGCCGATCGCGACGTTGTAGTCGCCGGTCGTGTTGTTGAACATTGCCGTGTTGCCGGCCGCGACGTTGTCGGTGCCCTCGGTGGTCTTGAGCATCGTGTTGCCGCCGGTGGCGATATTGCGCGAGCCGGTGGTGTTCCCCACGAGCGCCTGGTAGCCGGTGGCGACGTTGTACTCGCCGGTCGTGTTCGCAAGCAACGCGTTCGTACCCGACGCGGTGTTCTGGCTGCCGCTGGTGTTGTTCAACAGTGCCTGACGGCCGGTGGCCGTATTCGACGCTCCGTCCGTGTTGCTGAGCAGCGCTTGGTAGCCGCCCGCGAAGTTGTAGTTGCCCGTGCTGGCCCGCAGCGCGTCCAGCCCGATGGCCGTGTTCTCGAACCCGGTCGTGTTGCTGCGCAAGGACGAGGAGCCGACCGCCGTGTTCCCTAGGCCGGTCGTGTTGGCGAAGAGGGCGTGCTCGCCGATCGCGGTCATGCGATCCTGCACGTTGTTCTGGAGCGCGATCGAGCCGATCGCGGTGTTTCCGTCAACGGTCGTGATATCGGCCAGGGTGTTCTCGCCGTAGGCCACGTTCCCGTCGCCCGTCGTCACCACCCTCAGTGCGTTGAAGCCGACACCGATGTTGTGATTGCCGCTCGTGAGGGAGGACATCATGTTCTGTCCGACGGCGATGTTGCCCGCGCCGAACGTCAGCGAACCGAACGGGAACGGGTCGGCCGCCACGTTGTTGATGTCGTCGTAGAAGACGCTCGTCGTCGCTGCCTGCGCCGACGAGACGACGCAACCCGCCGCGATCACTCCCACGGTAGCTGCCGCCATCCTGGCTCCGAGCCTGGTCCTGCGCATGATCCCCGCCTCCTTGCGTAGTGGTGTGCGGGGAATGGTCCCACACTTCGCGGGCCACCGGGGCGCTTTACGCGCCTACAGCGACCACGGCGCGCCGCCGCCGAGGACCCGCTCGCTGTAGGCGGCGAGCTCACCCGCGGCGATCGCCTCGCGCGCGCCGGCAATCAGGCGCTCGAGGAAGGTGAGGTTGTGCAGGGTGAGCAGGCGGGCGGCGGTCGGCGCCTCGGCCCGGCTCAGGTAGTGCAGGTAGGCGCGGGTGTGCACGGCGCAGGTCGGACACGGACAGCCCTCGACCAGCGGGCCCTCGTCGGTGGCGTAGGCGGCCTTCGCCACGTCGAAGCGAAAGCGGGCGTCGGGAAGCGGCGCCAGCGCCATGCCGTGGCGCGCGAGGCGGGTGGGCACGGCGCAGTCGAAGACGTCGATCCCGAGCGCGATCCCGGCGAGCAGGTCGTCGGGCTCGCCGATCCCGAGCAGGTGCTTGGGCGCCTCGGGCGGCAGCATCGGCGCGGTCATTGCGAGCACGCCGTGCATCTCCGGCTTGTCGCGGCCCAGGGTGCCGCCGATCGCGATCCCGTCGACGCCGGCGGCCGCCACCGCCTCCGCGGACTCGCGGCGCAGGTCCTCGTACACGCCGCCCTGAACGATGCCGAAGACCGCCTGTTGCTCCGGACCGTGCGCGGCGTGCCAGTCGAGGCAGCGTTCGAGCCAGCGATGGGTGCGCTCGGTCGAGCGCGCGGTGTAATCGCGATCGGCGTGGTAGGGCGTGCACTCGTCGAAGGCGAGGGCGATGTCGGAGGCGAGCGCCGCCTGCACCGCCATCGACTCCTCGGGGCCCATGAACCGCTCCGAGCCGTCCAGGTAGGAGCGGAAGGCCACGCCGCGCTCGGAGATCTCCACCACGCCGCCGCTCGACCCGGCCCCGCCGCGGCGACCCTTGATCTCGTCGGCGACGTTGCCGTGGGCGAGCGAGAAGACCTGGAAGCCGCCCGAATCGGTGATCAGGGACCGCTCCCAGCCCATGAACCGGTGGAGGCCGCCGAGCTGGGCGATCCGCTCGGCCCCCGGCGAGATGAACAGGTGGAAGGTGTTGCCCAGGATCAGCTCGAAGCCGAGCCCGGCGACGTCGCCCAGGTCCAGGCTGCGGACCGCGCCCCGGGTCGCCAGCGGGATGAACGCCGGCGTGCGGACGGGCCCGTGAGCGGTGAGGAGCCGCCCGGTGCGGGCCGCCCCGTCACGCGCGGTGATCTCGAACTCGAGCCTGGCCGGGTCGTGGCGCACGACCCGGAAGCCTGACTACTTCCCGGTCGCAGCGCCGTGGCTAGCCTTGGCGCGGTGGCGGAGAGCTCCAGCCGACGCGATGGCGGGCCGGCGGCGGTGCTCGCATCGGACTGGTACGCCGAGATGGTCGGCGAGCCGCTCGAGCCCCTCGACCGGGCGCTCGCGGAGGCCTATCCCGCTCCCCTGCTCGCCGTCGCGCGCCGCCTGCCGGCGCTCCGTGGCCTGCTGACGTTTCACCGCGCCCGCAGGGCGCGCGGCCTCGCGCTGATCGCCGCCGAGCCCGGGGCGACGACCGTCCTGCTCTGCGAGGCGTGGCTGCGGCGGCGGCGAGCCGTCGTCCTGCTGGAGCTGATCGAGCGCCGCCCGCGTCGCCCCTGGCGGCGGACCGCCTACCGCGCCTGGAATGCGGCGGTGCTGCGGCCGGCGCTGCGGCGCGCGCTGGCCGGCGCCCAGGTCCTGACCGAGGGGGAGAAACGGGCCCGCGCCGACGAGCTCGGCCCGGGCACGGCCCCGGTGCGCGTGGTCCGATGGGCGCGCTCGAGCGGCGCGGCGGCCGCGGCCGTCGCCCGGGCCGCGCGACGGGCGTGCTCGCGTCGGGACGCGCCTGGTGTGACTGGGAGACCCTGTTCGCCGCCGCCGGCGGGCGCCGGCTGGCCGCTGACCGTCGTCTGCGGGGCCGCAGACCGCGATCGGGTCGCCGAGCTCAACCGCGACGGGCGCGCCCGGGTCCTCTCCGAGATCCCGCTCGCCGAGCACGGCCGGCTGCTGGCTCGCGCCGCCGTCTGCGCGATCGTCCTCGACCCCGAGGCTCCAAGCGCGGGCCACGTCCGCCTGATGGAGGCCACCGACGCCGGCATCCCCGTGGTTGCGACCGACGTCCCGGCCCTGGCCGGCTACCTGGTGCCCGGGGAGACTGCCCGGGTCGTCCCGCCCTCCGACCCGACCGCCCTGCGCGCGGCGGTCGAGGCGCTGCTGGCGGCGCCCGAGGAGCGCGAGCGGCTGGCCACGGCGGCTCGCGAGCGAGCCCGCGAGTGGACCTACGACGAGTACTTCGCCGCGATCGGCGAGCTGATCGAGGACTCGCTCTAGCCGGGATACTCGTCCGGGTGCCGCAGAGCAACGTCGAGACCCTGCATCGCATCTTCGCCGCGTTCGCGCGCGGCGACATGGAGGCCGCCCTGCGCGACATCGACCCTGACGTGGTCTTCGAGCCGCAGCGCTCAGCGACCGAGGGCGCGTTCGTCGGCCACGCCGGCATCCGTCGCTTCTGGCAGGACACGATGGAGATGTTCGGCCTGTTCGATGCCCACTACACGGAGGTCCGCGACGTCGGCGACCACGTGCTCGCAACCGGCACGCTCACCGTCCGGGGCCGTGGCAGCGGGGTCGAGATGCAGATCCCGATGGCCTTCCTGGCCGAGTTCCGCGACGGCATGCTCGTGCACTACAAGGACTACGGCGAAGAGGCCGCCGCGCTCGAGGCGGCCGGGCTCTCGGAGTAGCGCGATGGGACGGCTCCGGGACGATCGAGCTCCGCCGCGCCGACCTCGGCGACGTCGATGTGATCCTCTCGACCTTCCGGGTCGGGCTCGAGTCCTACGTCGACTTCGCACCGCCGGGCTGGACTCCCCCGCAGCTCCCCCACGAGCGCGAGCGAACGGCCGGGCTGCTCGCCGACGCCGACACCTGGGCGGCCCTGGCGCTGGAGGGTGGAGAGCCCGTCGGGCACGTGGGCGTCGTTCCCGCCCGCGAGCGCGCGATCGGCGAGCCCGCCGCGGTCGACCCGCGCACTCGGCCGCTGCTGCCCGGCATGGCCCACCTGTGGCAGCTGTTCGTGCTCCCGCCATGGTGGGGCACCGGCGTCGCCGACACCCTGCACGAGGCCGCCGTCGCCGAAATGGCGAGGCGGGGCTACGTTCGCGCGCGCCTGGTGACGCCCGCCGACCACGCACGGGCGCGGCGCTTCTACGAGCGGCGGGGCTGGCTACTCGCCAGCGAGGGTTCGGACGAGCATCTCGGGCTCGACCTGGCCGAGTACCACGTGGAGCTCGAAGCGGCGGGCACGGCCTAGGACCCGGCGACGAGCGGGCGCCCGGTCATCTCGGCCGGGGTGTCGATGTCAAGCAGCGCGAGCGCCGTCGGGGCGACGTCGGCCAGGATCCCGCGGTCGCGGAGCTCGAGCCCTGCCACGGTGACCACGAGCGGCACGGGGTTGAGCGAGTGGGCGGTGTTCGGGGACCCGTCGGGCTCGAGCATCTGCTCGGCGTTGCCGTGGTCGGCGGTGACGATGCAGGCGCCGCCCGACTCGTGGACGGCGGCGACGACCTCGCCGAGGCAGGCATCGACCGCCTCGATCGCACTCACCGCGGCCGGAATGCTGCCGGTGTGCCCGACCATGTCCGGGTTGGCGAAGTTGATGATCCCGAACCGGTAGCCGTCGCCCGACCAGCGCTCGCAGAACTCGCGCGCCGCCGCCTGCGCGCTCATCTCGGGCCGCTCGTCGTAGGTGGCGACGTCGCGCGGCGAGTCGACCAGGCGGTGGTCCTCCCCCTCCCACTCGCGCTCGCGCCCCCCGTTGAAGAAGTAGGTCACGTGCGCGTACTTCTCGGTCTCGGCAACGTGCAGCTGCCGGACTCCGGCCCGGGAGAGCACCTCGGCGAGCGTCGTCGCCGGCTCCCGTGGCGAAAATGCGACCGGGTAGTCCCACTCGTCGCGATAGGAGGTCAGCGTCGTGAGCTCGATCTCCGGCGCGTCGCCGCGCTCGAACTCGTCGAAATCAGGGTCGCCGAGCGCCATCACCAGCTGGCGCGCGCGGTCGGGGCGGAAGTTGAAGTGGATGGCGACGTCCCCGTCCGCGGCCCCGTCGTAGTCGCCGATCACCGTCGGGCGGATGAACTCGTCCGTCTCGTCCTCGGAGTGCGCGTTCGCGACGGCCTCCGCGGCGCTCGCCGCGCGGCGGCCCTCCGCGTGGACGATCGCGTCGTAGGCGAGCTTCGTCCGCTCCCAGCGCTTGTCGCGGTCCATGGCGTAGTAGCGGCCGCTCACGGTCCCGATGCGGCCCGCGTGACGCAGCCAGCGCTCGAGCTCATCGACGTAGGCCGGGGCCGACGTCGGCAGCGTGTCGCGCCCGTCCGTGAACGCGTGGACCACCAGGTCGGGCACGCCCTCCTGCGCGGCGAGCTCGATCAGCGCCTCGAGGTGCGTCCAGCCGGAGTGCACGCCGCCGTCGGAGACCAGGCCCATCAGGTGCAGGCGCCCGCGCGGGCTCTCGCGCGCCGCCGCGCAGGCGGCGAGCAGGAACTCGTTCTCGAAGAAGGAGCCATCGGCGACCCCCTCGTCGATCCGCGCCAGGTCCTGCTTGACGACCGCGCCGGCGCCGAGGTTCATGTGGCCGACCTCCGAGTTGCCCATCTGCCCGTCGGGGAGCCCGACGTCGCGCCCGCCGGCCGAGAGCGTCGTGTGCGGGTAGCGGTCCCAGAGCTCGTCGAACACGGGCGTCTCGGCGAGCGAGACGGCGTTGCCCGGGCCCTCCTCGGCGAGGCCCCAGCCGTCGAGGATCACGAGGCAGAGCGAGGGCACCGGCGGCGACGAGGGGCCGTCGGGGATCACGGGCGCGCGGCCGCGCAGATCGCGGCGAAATCGCCCGGATCGAGCGACGCGCCGCCGACCAGCCCGCCGTCGATCGCGGGCTGCGAGAAGAGCTCCGCGGCGTTCTCGCCCTTCACCGAGCCGCCGTAGAGGAGCCTGACCCGGCTCGCGGCGCCGGCGTCGCGGGCACCGATCACCTCGCGGATGAACGAGACCGCCTCCTCGGCCTGCTCCGGGGTGGCGGTCCGCCCGGTGCCGATCGCCCAGATCGGCTCGTAGGCGACGACAAGCCGCTCCAGCGCGGCGTCGTCCACGTCCGCCAGATCGGCCTCGAGCTGGCGGCGCAGCACGGCCTCGGTCCGCCCGCCGTCGCGCTCGGACTCGGTCTCGCCGACGCAGAGGATCGTCAGCATCTCGGCGCCGAGCAGCGCCGGCACCTTGCGCGCCAGCGCCTCGTCGGTCTCGCCGAACAGCTGGCGGCGCTCGGAGTGCCCGACGATCGCCCCGGCGACGCCGAGCTCGGCGAGCATCGGGATCGAGATCTCGCCCGTGAACGCCCCGGCCTCGGCGTCGTGCACGTTCTGGGCGACGATCCGGACGGGCGAGCGCCGGGCGCGGTCGACGGCGACCGGCAGCGAGGTGAACGGCGGGGCGACGGCCACCTCCACCCCGTCGAGCTCGCCGAGCTCGCCCACGAAGCGCTCGAAGAAGTCGGCGGTCTCGGCCGTCGTCTTGTGCATCTTCCAGTTGGCCGCGACCAGCGGCATGCGCTCAGGCATCGCGCAGCACCTCCACGCCGGGCAGCTCCTTGCCCTCCATCAGGTCCAGGGACGCCCCGCCGCCGGTGGAGAGCCAGTCGACCTCGTCGGCGAGACCGAACCCGGCGAGCGCGGCGGCCGAGTCGCCGCCGCCGACCACCGTGAACCCCGGCGCCCGCGCCACCGCCTCGGCGATCCCGCGCGTCCCGGCGGCGAAGGGCTCGAGCTCGAAGGCGCCCATGGGGCCGTTCCAGAACACCGTCCCGGCGGCCTCGATCTCGCGCGAGTACTCCTGCACCGTCCGCGGGCCGATGTCCAGCCCCATCCAACCGTCGGGCACCTCGGTCTCGTCGATCGTCCGGTGCTCGGCGTCGGCGTCGAAGCGGTCGCCGATCACGAGGTCGACCGGAAGGCGCAGGTCGCAGCCCGACTCGCGCGCCCGGACCAGCAGCTTCGCCGCCTGGTCGGCGCCCTCGTCGTCGACCAGCGAGTCGCCCGTCGCCGTCCCGAGCGCGCGATAGAAGCTGAAGCACATCGCGCCGCCGATCAGGATCGAGTCGGCGGTTTCGAGAAAGCGCGTGATCACACCGAGCTTGTCGGAGACCTTCGCGCCGCCGAGCACCACGCACAGCGGCCGCGCCGGGTCGTCGCGGACCGCGGTCAGCTCGCGCACCTCGCGCTCGAGCAGCAGGCCCGCGTACCCCGGCAGCCGCTCGGCGACCCCGTGGGTGGTGGCGTGGGCCCGGTGCGCGGCGCCGAAGGCGTCGTCGACGTAGACCTCGCCGAGCCGGGCGAGCGCATCGGCGAGCTCCGGGTCGTTCTTCGTCTCACCGGGCTCGTAGCGGCTGTTCTCGAGCAGCAGCACCTCGCCGTCCCCGAGCGCCTCGGCCGCGGCCTCGACCTCGGCCCCGACGACCCCGGGCGCGGTCGCGACCTCGGCGCCGAGCAGCTCCGCCAGCCGGGCCGCGACGGGGGCCATCGAGAGCTCGGGCTCGCGGTCCTCGGGTCGTCCCAGATGCGAGACCAGCACCAACGCGGCGCCGCGATCGCGCAGCAGCTCGATCGTCGGCAGCGCCGCCCGGATCCGTGTGTCGTCGGCGACCGCCCGGCCGCCGTTGTCGCCGGACAGCGGGACGTTGAAGTCGACCCTCGCGAGCACCCTGGCACCCTCCACCGGAGCCTCCCGAACGCTGGCCTTGCGAAAGCTCCCGTGCTCCGTCAAGCGGCGGCCGGCTCGCGCTCGAGCACCTTCGCGGCGAGCTCGACGCAGCGGTTCGAGTAGCCCCACTCGTTGTCGTACCAGGCGAAGACCTTGGCGAAGGTCCCGTCGATCACGGCCGTCTGCCCCGAGTCGAAGATCGACGAATGCGGGTCCTTGACGATGTCGGTGGACACGATCGGGTCCTCGGTGTAGGCGAGGATCCCGGCCAGTGGCGCCGTTGGCCGCCTCGGCGATCGCGCCGTTGATCTCCTCCACCGAGGTCTCGCGCGCCGCCTGGAAGGTGAGGTCGACCACCGAGCCGGTGGCGACCGGCGCCCGCACGGCCATCCCGCTCAGCTTCCCGTTGAGCTCCGGCAGCACCAGCCCCACGGCCTTCGCCGCGCCGGTCGAGGCGGGGATCAGGTTGAGCGCCGCGGCGCGGGCGCGCCGCAGGTCCTTGTGCGGCATGTCCTGGAGCCGCTGGTCGGCGGTGTAGGCGTGGATGGTGGTCATCAGGCCCGCGCTCGATCCCGATCGACTCGTGCAGGACCTTCGCCACCGGAGCCAGGCAGTTGGTGGTGCAGGAGGCGTTGGAGATGATGCGATGGGTCGCGGGGTCGTAGTCGCTGTCGAAGTTGACGCCCAGCGCCACGGTCACGTCCGGGTCGGTCGCCGGGGCCGAGATGATCACCTTCTTCGCCCCGGCCTCCAGGTGCTTGCCCGCGTCCTCGCGCTTGGTGAACAGCCCGGTCGACTCGATCACCACGTCGACGCCGAGCTCCTCCCAGGGCAGCTCGGCGGGGTCGCGCTCGGCCAGCACCTTGATCTCCTCGCCGTCGACCACCAGCGCTCCGTCGCCCTCGGCGACCTCGCCCGGGAAGCGGCCCAGGATCGAGTCGTACTTGAGCAGGTAGGCGAGGGTGCGCACGTCGGTGATGTCGTTGACGGCGACGAAGTCGAGCTCCGAGCCGGCCTCGTAGGCGGCGCGGAAGAGGTTGCGCCCGATGCGCCCGAAACCGTTGATTGCGACCTTCACCTTCGCCATCCTTCTCCCCCGTCGTCAGTTCTGCACGGCGATCTCGATCCGGTGCCCATCGGGATCGAGTAGGTACGCCGAGTAGTAGTTGCCACCGTACTCGGGGCGCGGACCCGGCGCACCGTCGTCGGCGCCGCCCGCCCCCGCCCCGCCCTCCCAGGCCGCCTTGACCGCGGAGAGGCCGCTGGCCGCGAAGCAGACGTGGCCGGATCCCGCCCCCTCGGTGCCGCGCGCGTGAGCGAAGAAGACCGGGCGCACGATGCCCCAGGCGATCACCTGGTCGTCGTCCAGATGACGGCGCCAGCCCAGCGAGCCGAGCACCGCGTCGTAGAAGCGACCACTGGCCTCCAGGTCGGAGACGTCGACGGAGACGTGATGGATCACCCCCAGGAATCTATCCAGGCCGGGCGCTCAACCGCCCCGTGGCGTCCAGCGGAAGAAGCGGATCGCGAGCACGAGGCCCACCACGCCCCACCCCGCGACCACGGCGAGATGGCCCCATTCGAACCCCGCGCCCGCGGTCAACGGGTCCCAGGCGGCGAAGAACGCCTCGAAGAAGTGGCGGATCGGGAACAGGTCGGCGAAATGGAGCACGCCCTCGGGGATCTCGGTCTCGGGGATGAAGACGCCCGACAGGAAGTAGAGGGGCAGCACGGCGACGTTGGTGATCGCCGGCGCGGCCTCCTCGCTCGGGATCACCGCCGTGAGCGCGATCCCCAGGCAGCAGAAGCTCGCGGCGCCGATCGCCAGGGTCACGAGCACCGCCGGCAGATGCTCCCAGGGGATCTCGACGTCGTAGAGCAGCCGTCCGATCGCCGGCACGACGATCAGCATCAGGACCGAGATCACGATCGCGTTGCCGACGCGGCCGGCGAAGAACACCCAGCTCGGCAGCGGCGTCCCGCGGCCGCGCTTGAGGATCCCGTTCTCGCGGTCGACGGTGAGCCGGATGGCGACGCTCTGCAGGGTCGCCGAGACGATCGCCAGGGTGAGGATCGCGGGCACGTAGTAGGTCGTCGGTCCGCAGCCCGCCGAGCTGCTTCGAGCGTGTCGTCGCCGAAGATCTCCTCGAAGATGAACAGGAACATCAACGGCAGGGCGACGGTGAAGAACACGGCGCCGGGGTTGCGCCAGAACGACTTCTGGTCGTAGCGGAACTGGTGCAGGGCGAGCGCGACGCCCGCTCATCGCCGCTCCTCCTCGGCGGCGCCGTCGGCGCCGCGTCGGTGAGCTCGAGGTAGATGTCCTCGAGGCTCGGCCGGTGGACGCGGAGCGCGTCGAGGTCCAGCGACGCGCTCCAGCGCCCAGCCGGTGAGCCGGTTGAGGACCTCGACCGGCTCCCGCGTCTCGATCACCAGCTCGCCGTTGGTCCCGGCGCGCTGCTGCGGCTGCACCGGCAGGTCGCCCGGCGGGGTCCCGTTCGGCAGCCGGAAGCTGATCGTCGTCGGGCGGGCGCCCGGGTCGCCGAGCTCGTCGGGCCGCCCCTGGGCGACGATCCGCCCGCCGGCGATGATCGCGACGCGGTCGGCGAGGTGCTGGGCCTCGTCCATGTAGTGGGTGGTGAGGAAGACGGTCTTGCCGAGCCGGCCGAGGCCGGCGATCACGTCCCAGGCCTGGCGGCGCGCCGAGGGATCGAAGCCGGTGGTCGGCTCGTCGAGGAAGAGCAGGTCGGGGTCGCCGATCAGGGCGACGCCGACGTCGAGGCGGCGCAGCTGGCCGCCGGAGAGCCGCCCGCGCCCGGTCGTCGGCCTTGTCGCCGAGAGCCCGACGTGGCCGATCGTCTCCTCGATCCCGAGCGGGTCCCGGTAGTAGCCGGCGTAGAGCGCGAGCGTCTCGCGCACGGTGAGCTCGGGGCGCATCCGGCATTGCTGGAGGACGATCCCGAGCCGCTGGCGCCACTCGCGGCCCGGCGGTCGCCGGGTCCGCCCCGAGCACCGAGACCTCGCCGGCGGTGCGGTCGCGGTAGCCCTCGAGGATCTCGGTGGTCGTCGTCTTGCCGGCCCCGTTCGGCCCGAGGAAGGCGAACACCTCGCCCGTCTCGACCTCGAGGTCGAGCCCTCTGACCGCCTCGAAGTCGCCGTAGGCCTTGCGCAGGCCCGAGACCGAGATCGCCACGCTCACCGGATCGATTGTATGGACGCGGCTCCGCCCGCCCGAACCGGCGTGCACGGCCGCGCCGGGCGTTAGCCTGGCTCCGGGTGAGTGGGTCCAGGGTCGTCGTCTGCTTTCACGAGCCCCACCTCGGCGGGGCGACCCGATCGGTGGAGCGGATCGTGCCGCTGCTCGCCGAGCGCGGCTGGGAGTTCAGTTTCTGGGCTCCGCGGCCGAGCGAGCTCTACGACGAGCTCGCCGCGCGCGGCTGGGACGTCGACGGGGCCCCGCGGGTCGTTCGAGTACAGCGTCCGCGGCTGGCGCCTGCCGCCGGGGCCGCATCAGGCGCGCTGGCCGCCGCGCCCGAGTACCTGCGGCGCTACCGCGCCTTCCTGCGGGCGCGCCGCCCGGCGCTCGTCCACGCGAACTCGATCCTGACCATGGCCGAGGCGCTGGTCGCCCGGCGCGGCGGGGTGCCGACCGTCCTGCACGTGCACGAGATGCTCCCGCTCGACCTCCGCGGCCGGATGCTGCGCCGGGCCGCCTGGCGGCGCCTCGACCAGGTGGTCGCGGTCTCGCGCCCGTGCGCCGAACGGCTCGCCTGGCGCGGCCACGAGCCCCGGATCGTCTACGAGGCCACTCCGATGCCCCGCGCCCGAGCCGCGATCCGCGACTCGCCGCGCCCGTTCACGGTCGGGACCGTGGCCGTGGTCTCGCCCCGCAAGGGCAGCGACCTGTTCGTCGACGCAGCCGCCCGGCTGCTCGAGCGCGAGGGCGAGGCCTTCCGGTTCGAGATGGTCGGCGCGGCCCACGACGCGGTCCAGCGCGAGTGGGCGCACGAGGTCCTCGCCCGCGCGCGGACGGTCGGCATCCACCACATCCCCAGCGCCCCGCGAGTGTTCGAGCGCCTCGCGCAGTGGGACGCGTTCGTGCTCCCCTCGCGCGCCGACCCGTTCCCGATCTCGATGCTCGAGGCGATGGCCAGCGGCCTCCCCGTGGTCGGCACCCGCCGGGACGGGATCGTCGAGCAGATCGCCGACGGGACCGGCCTGCTGATCGAACCCGACGACGCCGGCGCGCTCGCCGACGCGATCGCCTGGTGCGCCGCCCAGCCGGCCACCACCCGCGAGCGGATGGGCACCGCCGCGCGGCACCGGGTCGACGCGGCGTTCACCCTCTCCCACCAGGCCGCCGGCATGCACGACGCCTACCTGGCGACGTTGGCGAACGGGGCTGGGCGCTAGGGGGCGCTGCGTAGTCGATGGCGCTTGGCCTCCATGGCGACAATGCGCCATCGGCGCTCGAGCCTTCGCCCGGGGACCCTGGCCGACGCCCGCACTCCACCCCCTCACTGCCAAACCCGGCCCCGCACCCGCAGCGCTCGCCGGGGCACCGTCGAGCCCCACCCCAGGCAGCTCCACGTCGCGGTGCACCACCCGCGGGGAGATGTCGTCGCGCGTGGCGACGTGGCGGGCGATGCGGTCGGCGACGGTCACCGAGCGGTGGCGCCCGCCGGTGCAGCCGATCGCGATCGTCAGGTGGGTCTTGCCCTCGGCGATGTAGGCCGGGAGCAGGAAGTCGAGCAGCGGCAGCAGCCGCCGGTAGTACTCGCTCGCGAGCTCGCCCGCCTCGACGTGCTCGACCACGGCCGGGTCGCGACCGGTGAGCGGGCGCAGGTCCTCGCGGTAGTGGGGATTGGGCAGGAAGCGGACGTCGAAGACGAGGTCGGCGTCCCGCGGCGGGCCGTTCTTGAAGCCGAAGGTGAGCAGGGTCAGCGCGAGGCGCGAGTCCGACCCCGGCTCGAGCAGGTCGGTGGTCACGCGGCGGCGCAGCATCGCCCCAGTCAGGCCGGTGGTGTCCATGACCACGTCGGCGCGCTCGCGCAGCGGGCCGAGCACCTCGCGCTCGGCCCTGATCCCGTCGACCACGCGGCCGTCGGGCGCGAGCGGGTGCCGCCTGCGGGTCTCCTTGAAGCGGTCGACGAGCGTCTCCTCGTCGGCCTCGAGGAAGAGCACGGTCGGCTGCAGACCGGCCTCCTTGAGCTCGCCGAGCACCGCGAGCAGGTCGGCGAAGTATTCGCCGCCGCGGACGTCGGTGACCACCGCGGCCCGGCGCACGCCGCTGCCGGCGTGGACGAAGAGCTCGCCGAGCGAGGCGATCAGCCGCGGCGGCAGGTTGTCGACGCAGAAGAACCCGGAGTCCTCGAACGCGGCGATCGCCTCCGACTTGCCGGCGCCCGAGTAGCCGGTGATCACGTAGAGCTCGACGCTCTCCTCGAACAGGCTCTGCTCCCCCCGGCCATCTCAGCCCGCCTTGTTGAGCTGGCGGTGGATGTCCCGGGCGAGCTTCCCGGGGATCCCGGGTACCGCCTCGAGCTCCTCGCGGCTGGCGACGACCAGGCGGTCGGGCGAGCCGAAGTGCTCGAGCAGCGCCCGCTTGCGGATCGGGCCCACGCCGCGAAGCTCGTCGAGCAGCGAGCTGGTCATCGCCTTGCTGCGCCGGCTGCGGTGGTGGTCGAGCGCGAAGCGGTGCGCCTCGTCGCGGACGCGCTGGAGCAGCCGCAGCGCCTCCGAGTCGCCGTCGATCTCGACGCGGCTCCGAGCGCCCGGGGACGAAGACCTCCTCGAGCCGCTTCGCGAGCCCGATCACCGCGGTGCCCCGCTCGACCAGCGGTTCCAGCGACCGCATCCCGGCCGAGAGCTGGCCCTTGCCGCCGTCGATCACGATCAGGTCGGGTACCGACGCGAAGCTCTCGTCGCGGCCGCTGTCGTGTGGCGAGCGGTCGGACTGCTCGAGCAGCTGCGAGACGCGGCGCGCGAGCACCTCCTCCATGGAGGAGAAGTCGTCGGGGCCGGCCGTGCGGTCGCCGCGGATGCGGAAGCGCCGGTAGTCGGACTTCAGCGGGGCGCCGCCGCGGAAGACGACCATCGAGGCGACCGTGTGCTCGCCGCCGATGTTGGAGATGTCGAAGCCCTCGATGCGCACCGGCAGCGACTCGAGCCCGAGCGCGTCCTGGAGCGAGGAGAGCGCGTCGACGCGCTGCGCTCGGCTGCGCTCCTGGCGCAACTTGTCCTGGGCGAGGGCGAGGACGGCGTTGCGCTCGGCGAGCTCGCGCAGGCGCCGCTTCGAGCCGCGCTCCGAGACCCGGACCTCGACCGGCCCACCGCGCTGCGCGGAGAGCGCTTCGGTGAGCAGGGCGGCGCGGTCGCGCAGCTGCGGGCCGAGGACCACGCAGCCGCGGCACGACCGGCGCCGCCGAGTAGTACTGGGCGAGGAACTCCTCCGTCACCTCCGCCTCGTCGGCCTCCGCCTCGTTCGCGAGGTAGAAGCCGTGGCGCTCGGCGAGCATCCCGTCGCGGACCTGGAACACCTGCGCGTTCGCCTCGGTGCCCTCGAGCGCGACCGCGACGAGGTCCGCGTTGTCGAGCGATTCCCCGGCGACGCTGCGGCGCTCCATGAGCGACCGCACGGCCTCGAGCCGGTCGCGATACACCGCCGCGCGCTCGAACTCCTCCGTGCCCGCGGCCTCCTCCATCTTGCGCTCGAGGTCGCGCTCGACGTCGCGGTAGCGGCCGGAGAGGAAGTCGACGATCGCGTCGATCCCGCGCCGGTACTCCTCCCGGTCGACGTAGCCGACGCAGGGCGCCGCGCACCGCTTGATGTAGTAGTCGAGGCACGGGACGCCCGAGCGCCGCCCCGGCTCCGGCCCGTCGCAGGTGCGGTACTGGAACAGCCGGCCGAGCAGGTCGAGCGTCTCGCGGACGCGCTTCGCCGAGGAGTAGGGGCCGAAGTAGATCCGTGCCGAGCGGTGGCGCTCGCGGGTGAAATAGACGCGCGGGAACTCCTCGTCGAGGCTGATCCCGATGTACGGGTACGACTTGTCGTCGCGCAGCCTGATGTTGAACTGCGGCCGGTGGCGCTTGATGAAGGACTGCTCGGCGAGCAGCGCCTCGGCCTCGTTCTCGGTCACCAGGAAGTCGATCGAGGCGATCCGCTCGATCATCTCCTCGCGCGAGTGGGTGTGCGAGAAGTGGCCGGCAACCCGCTTGCGGATCGAGGTCGCCTTCCCGACGTAGATCACCTTCCCGTCGCGATCCGCGAACAGGTAGACGCCCGGTTGATCGGGCAGCCTGCGACGCTGGTCGTCGATCGAATCCACTCGGTCTTCGGTCACCCGACAAAGGTTAGGGTTCGCCGCCGCCGCCAAATCCAGCATCCGAGGAGGCTTTCTCCGCAATGAGCACCGCCACGATCCCCTCGCCGCCCGAGCTGACCACGCTCTCGATCGAGATCGAGGGCGAGATCGGCATCCTGACCCTGAACCGGCCCGAGTCGCTGAACGCGATGAGCCCCGAGCTGATCTTCGAGCTCACGGTGGCCTCGGGATGGCTGGCCGACGAGGCGCCTCTGCGCGGCCTGGTGGTCACCGGCGCCGGCGATCGCGCGTTCTCCTCGGGCGGTGACGTGAACTGGTTCAAGAACGGCGTCGATGACCCGGAGCTCGATCTGTCCGCCGAACGTCAGGCGCGGCGCCGAGGTGCTGCACCAGGCGATCGTCGACTTCCGCCGCATCCCCTATCCGGTGATCGGCGCGGTCAACGGGGTCGCCGCGGGGGCGGGCTTCTCGCTGGCGCTCATGTGCGACATCCGGATCGCCTCCGAGGCCGCCTCCTTCGTCTGCGCGTACGGGCGCATCGGCGCCTCGCCCGACGGCGGCATGACCTACTTCCTGCCCCGGGTCGTCGGGCCCGCGAAGGCGCTCGAGCTGCTGCTCAACGACCCCTTGCTCTCGGCCGAGGCGGCGCTCGAGCTCGGGATCGTCTCCAAGGTCGTCCCCCCGGACGAGCTGCTCGACGAGGCGCGGGCCAAGGCCCGCAAGCTGGCCTCCAAGGCTCCGCACTACGTGCGGATGGCGAAGCTGCTGATCGGCGAGAGCCTCGACAACTCGCTCACCGAGCACCTCCAGGTCGAGCGCCACGGGATCGCCGATTCGATGGCCACGGAGGACCTCCGCGAGGGCGTGACCGCCTTCTTCGAGGGCCGCGAGGCCAGGTTCACCGGCCGGTGAGACTAGAGTTGGCCCGCGTACCCCGAGAAAGGATCGCGCCGATGAAGAAGCTTGCAGTCCTGCTCACCGTTCTCGTCCTGGCCGCCCTCGGGCTCGCCGCCTGCGGCGGGACGACGACGAGTCCACGACCAGCGCGGAGGCCACCGGGGAGACGTCGACCACCGTCCAGGGCGCGAGCGTGTCGTTGACGGCGAATCCCGACGGTGAGCTCGCCTACGAGGAGTCCACGCTCGACGCGCCGGCAGGCCCGGTGGCGATCGAGTTCGACAACCCGGCGTCGCATCGGCCATGACGTCGTCGTCGAGGACTCGAGCGGCGCCGAGATCGCCCGGACGGACGTGATCACCGACGACTCGGCGACCGCCGCCGGCGACTTCAAGGCGGGCGACTACACCTACTTCTGCTCCGTGCCGGGCCACCGCGAGGCCGGCATGGAGGGCACGCTCACGGTCAACTAGGCCGCGCGCGTCAGGCCAGGGCCCTGCCGACCGCGTACCCCGCGGCCGCCGCCGCGATCCCTCCGATCACAGACGTGATCAGGTAGGCGCCGGCGGTCCCGGGACGCCCGCCGTCGACCTCGAGCACGATCTGTGCCGAGAAGGTGGAGAAGGTGGTGAAGCCACCGAGGAAGCCGATCCCGATCACGTCGCGGACATCGCGCGAGAACCAGGCGCCCGCGACCAGGAGCCCGAGCAGGAACGAGCCGGCGACGTTGATCGCAACCGTCGACCAGATCAACGCCTCGGAGTGGGCCGTCGCCCGGGCGATCCCGTAGCGGGCCAGCACCCCAGCCGCTCCGGCCACGGCGACGAGCACCGCGGTCATCGGCGGTCCGGCACTAGGCGGCGAGGGCGCGGCCGACGGACTCGGCGACGCAGACCGGCTTCTCGCCTCCTTCGCGCTCGAGCACGAACTTGGTCACCACGTGGTACCAGCCGTCGCCGAGATCCTCCACGGTCTGGATCTCGGCCGTCGCGCGCACCTTGGCGCCCGCCGGCACCGGGGCGGGGAAGCGGACCTTGTTCCAGCCGTAGTTGATCCCCATCTTCACGCCGTCCTGGCGGATCAGCTGGCCGCGGAAACCGTCGATCAGCGACAGCGTGAGGTTGCCGTGGGCGACCGTGGTCCCGAACGGGCTCTCGCGCTCGGCGCGCTCGACGTCGACGTGGATCCACTGGTGATCGCGGGAGACGTCGGCGAACTTGTCGATGTCGGACTGGGTGATCTCGACCCAGTCGCTGGGACCGATCGGCTTGCCGATCAACTCCCGCAGCTCGTCGATCCCTGAAATCGTCAATGGCGCCATCGGCGATATGGTAGAGCCGGTTGGTGGGGGTGTCAGGGAATTCTCAAGGAGAGGTACATGAGCCGTCGGTTGCTGTTCGCCCTCGTTGCTGTTACGTCCTGCCTGCTCATCGGCGGGATCGCGATCGGGGCTGGTGGCTCCGGCTCGAGTGGCTCGTTCGACGCCCTCCGTGCGCCGTCCGGGCTTCCTGACGGCTTCGAGCCCGCGGTGTTGCGGGCGCAGGACAACCTCAACCGCTACTTCGTGGTCGTCGACGGCCCCTACGTCGCCAGCGAGGCGAAGGGCGGCCGGTCGCTCTCGAGCTCACAGCAGCGCGACGCGGCCGCCGCGGCCGCGCGCCAGCCAGGAGGGCGCCGTCTCGGCCGCCCGCTCGCTCGGCGGCGACGTGATCTACCGCTACGACACGCTGCTCAACGGCTTCTCCGCGAACCTCTCCCCGGACGCCGTCTCGAAGCTCGCCGCCCGTGACGACGTGCGCTCGGTGCAGCCCGTCTCGGTGGTCGAGAAGCTCAACGAGAGCAGCGTTCCGTTCATCGGCGGGACCCGGGTCTGGCACGACTTCGGCGCTCGCGGCCAGGGCATGACGGTCGCCGTCGTCGACACCGGGATCGACTACACGCACGCCAACTTCGGCGGACCCGGCACCGTTGCCGCCTACGAGGCCAACGACCCGAACTTCATCGAGCCGGGCACGTTCCCGACCAGGAAGGTGATCGGCGGCTATGACTTCGTCGGCTCCAACTACAGCGTCACCGACGAGGACCCGACCAACGACGTCCCGAGGCCCGACGCCGACCCGCTCGACGGGGTCGACGACGACCACGGCTCGCACACCGCGGGCAGCTGCTGCGGCAACGGCGTCCCCGGGGAGATCGGCAGGGGCGTCGCCCCGGCGGCGAAGCTGCTCGCGATCAAGGTCTGGGACGAGGGCGACTCGACCGAGGACGTGCTCGTCGCCGGATACGAGCGCGCCATGGACCCGAACGACGACGGCGACATCGCCGACGCCGCCGACGTCCTCTCGTTCTCGGGCGGCGTGGACTACGGCACGCTGAACGCCGTCGAGGCGCGGGCCGCGCAGCGGGTCGTCGACCTCGGCACCGTCTTCGTCGCCTCGGCCGGCAACTCGGGCAACCAGCCCGTCGGCGGCTCCGCCTACATCGTCGGCACGCCGGCGACGGCGCGCGGCGTGCTCTCGGTCGCCGCGTCGATCGACGAGTTCAACGCCCAGACGGTCGACATCAACAGCCCGGCGCTCGACCTGCCCGACGACGGGCTCATGGTCCAGCAGGACTGGGGCGCCGACCTCCCGCCCGGCGGGCTCACCGACGACCTCTTCGACGGTCGCGAGCTCGATCCGCCCGCGCGATCCGGGCAACGAGACCCCGGCCGACGCGCAGTTCTGCAACCCGCTGCCGGGCGGCTCGCTGAGCGGCGAGACGGTGCTCGTGTTCAAGGGCGCCACGGGCGAGGGCGACTGCGGTGGCTCGAGAAGGTCTTCCACGCCCAGAACGCGGGCGCCACCGCGGTGATCCTGATCTCGCTCTTCGGCGGCGCCCCGAGCGCGCTCGCCTCGGGCGGCGAGAACATCACGATCCCGGCGGTGATGATCACCGCGCAACGACGGCTACGCGATCCTCGACGAGCTCAGCCCCTCACCGCCCGCCTACAACACCGGGCACCGTCAACGCGACGCTCAACGACGCGACCACGGTGATCCCGGCCTACACCGACGCGATGACCGACTTCACGTCCGAGGGCCCGGCGCGGGTCACCAACGACCTGAAGCCGGACGTCTCCGCGCCCGGGTTCGACATCCAGTCGACCGACGCGGGCACCGGCGACCTGGGGACCAAGCTCTCCGGGACCTCGATGGCGGCCCCGCACGTCTCCGGTGTGGCGACGCTCCTCCGGAGCTGCATCCCGGCTGGTCGCCCCAGCTGATCAAGGCGGCGATCATGAACCAGTCGACGCAGAAGCTGAAGGACAACCTGCTCGGCGAGCCCGTCTCCGCGACCGTCATGGGCGCCGGCCGGGTTCGGGCCGCGGCCTCGGCGGCGGCGGACTCGGTGGCCGAGCCCGGCGAGCCTCTCGTACGGGCTCGAGGCCGAGTCGGGGCCGACGAGCGAGGTGCAGACGTTCAACGTGCGCAACCTCGATGACGTCCCGCACAGCTACACCGTCAGCGGTGCCGGACCGCGCTACTCGGACTTCGGCGCGAGCCCGGCGCGGGTTCGCATCTCGATCGACGGCGGCAGCTTCGGCAGCTCGCGCAGCTTCACCCTGCCGGGGCACTCGGCGAAGAAGGTGTCGGCGCGACTCGATCTCGACACCTCGGCGATCGAGGAATTCGAGCAGGAGTTCGGCTGGTACTACTTCCACCCGAACGTCGACGGCAACGTGCTGATCGACGAGTCCGGCGGCGGTTCGACCGACCGCCTGCACGTGCCCTGGCACGTCGCCCCGCTGGCGGCCTCCGCCAACGGCCTCTCGAAGTCGGCGCTCGACCTCACCGGCGGCTCCGACACGATGAGGATGACCTCGAGCCCGACCGCGGGCCGGCCGTACGGCGACCTCTACCTGCTCGGCGGCGTCGACGGGCTGGAGAGCCACGGCGAGGAGGACATCGTCGCGGTCGGCGCCCGCTCGTTCACGGGCGCGGACCCCAGGGACGGCGTCCCCGAGGGCGTGCCCACGGGCACCGACGAGTTCGGCGGCATCAGCTGGCTGGACTTCCTCGCCGATCCGGACGCGCCCGGCGATCCGGTCGAGTTCGGAGTCCAGACCGCGGGCGTCCACAACACCACCGAGACGCTCGAGGTCGACGTGCTCGTCGACCGGCGCGCCGACGGCGTCTACGCCGGCGACGACGAGGGCATCCCGGCCGACTACCTGGTCGTCAAGCAGGCGGCCCCGGGTGGCGAGGTCTGCGTGTTCAACCTCGCGCTCCCCAACGCGCTCGACGATTGCACGGCGACGTACTTCGCCGACTACTCGAACTACAACTCGAACCTCGTCGGGCTCGTGGTCAGCGCCGAGGACCTCGGCCTGAACAACAACAACGCGAGGCTCGCCTACCAGGTGACCGCATGCACCGGCACGTTCACGGGCGACGTCCCGGGCCAGTTCTGCGACACCGCGGGCGACGTCGACCCGGGCACCGGCATCTACACGGCGCGACTCAACGCCAGCGACCCGGCGCTCGACATCGACCCGCTCGTCTGCCGCGGCTTCTGGGACGGCGGCGCGTGCAACGCGGCCGACCCGATCGAGGTTTCGACCGGATCCGCCGGGCCTGGCGACGACCCGGACATCCTGGCCCTGTTCCCGAACAACGCCCCGTCGCGCAACCCGACGGTGGTGACCACGAACACCGGGCCGTAGGGACGCAGGCGAAACTAAAGCGAGCTCGATCGGCTGAGCGCCCGGCTCAGCCGATCGACGCCCGCGCCGCGGCCTCGTCGTAGAACTCGCAGTAGCGGATCACCTTCGAGTCGCGGAAGGTGAGCACGGCGTAGATCGTCGCCTCGGTCGGGGCGCCGCTTCCCTTTCCCTGGGCGTATTCCCGGGCGGCGACGAAAACCTGGTCGCCGTGGTCCTCGAAGCGCTCCGCCTCGATCCGGTACTCGCCCCATTGCGCGAGCCACTGCTCGAACGAGCGGCGGATCCCCTCGTGGCCGCGGTAGGTCTTCGCGTCGACCCGCTCGGGAGCCTCGATCCACTCCGCCTCGGGATCGAAGATCGCCGGAATCGCGCCCGGCAGCACGGCGAGCAGGGCCTCCTTGCTCTGCCCGTCGCCGGCCGTGAACAGACCCCGCACGATCGCGACGTTCTCCGCGCTCACCACGCGGAGCCTAGCCCTCGAGGCGAGCATCCCAGCCTCGGAAGCGGGTCAGTCCACGAGCCGCACCTCCAGCGCGGGCGGCGGGGCCACGAGGGCGCCGGCGCCGTCGAGGAGGCCGAGGATGCGGGCCACGTAGCCCTGGGTCTCCGGGATCGCGGGCACGCAGTCGCAGGCCGCGACCGGGGCCGGGCCGGCGTTGTAGGCGGCCAGGGCCAGCGCGGGGGAGCCGAACTGGCGCAGCAGGTCGGACATCAGGTGCGCCTGTGCGTCGATCGCGGCCGCCGCGTCGAACGGGTCGTCGAGGCCGTACAGCGCGGCGGTCCCCGGCATGAACTGGGCGATCCCGGCGGCGCCGGCGGACGAGACGGCGAACGGGTTGAAGTTCGACTCCGCCAGCAGCTGCGCGGCGAGCAACGCCGCGGAGACGTTCCAGCGCCCGGCCGCCTGCGCGAGCGGGGCCCGGAACCGCGCCGGCACGAACGCCGGCAGGCTGGTCGGCGCGGCGCGGTCGCCACCGGGCGCCGGAGCGGCGGCGCCCTCGCCGCCCGAGCTCTCTCCCTCGGGCGAGCACGGCGGCGGACCGTCGACGTAGCCGTAGTGCCACGCCTCCCACGGGTAGCGCTGCAGGAAGCCGAAGCCACGCGCGTTGGCCGCCAGCCAGCCGTAGGCGGCGGGCGGCCCGAGGTCGAGCTCGGTCGCGCACCGGTGCAGCGACGTGCCCGGCGGCGCCACCCAGCGCGGGTCCGGGTTCTCGGCCCAGAGCGCTGCCTGCTCGGCGTCGGAGCGGTAGGCGCTCGTGATCA
Source organism: uncultured Solirubrobacterales bacterium (assembly GCA_963729065.1). Taxonomy (GTDB): domain Bacteria; phylum Actinomycetota; class Thermoleophilia; order Solirubrobacterales; family 70-9; genus WHSW01. Next base: position 200,870 of record CAVSMS010000022.1, on the reverse strand, counting down.
GCAGCGAGATCCCGGCGGCGCGGGCCGCCGCAGCGAGGCGATCGAACGCCGCCGCCACGTCCGGGCGCATGCCCTCCCCCTGGCGGACCGCGAGCGGCCCGGAGTAGCCGCCGCCGGTGGCGACCGCCGGCGCCGGCCCCGGCCCCGGGCGCCGGCGGCGGGGACGCCTCGGCCTCGGCGGTGGCCTCCAGCGGCAGGCGCGGCAGGGCGCCGGGCGTTCGAGGTCGGCGGCGACCTCCGCCCGCACCCGCAGCGGGGCGAACGAGTCGGCGTCCGGGAACTCCACCCGCAGGCGGCCCTCGCCGACGCCGTTTCGGCGAGCGGCTTCGGCCGCCGCGCTCGAGGCACGCGCCAGGTAGCTCGCCTTGGCCAGGTGCTCGGGGTTGGGCGCCCCGCCCGGCAACCGGGCCGGGGCGAACAGGCGCTCGAAGTCGTCGCGCATCGAGCGCGCCGCCGAGAGCGCCGCGAGGTCGGCCGCCCGCTGCACGCGCGACTTGCCGGTGACGGCGCCGCCGAGGGCCGCGAGCAGCAGGGTGCAGAGGACCAGCACCAGCACCCCGCCCAGCACGAGGGGCAGCGCCTGGCCCGCATCCGCCGCGAGCCGCGTCGCCGCGCAGGCCCGGGCGAGGCTCGGGCTCGGCGACCGCGCCGCGCAGCCCGCGGGCGAGCCGCGCCGATCGCCGTGAGGCCTCGCCGCCGGGATCGATCCCTGCAAGCGCTCGCCGCGTCGCCACCCTCCCGGCCGCCCGCGGGGCGATCCGGCGTGCGAAGGCCGGCGGCGCGGAGCTCGCCCACCGCGAGCGCCGCCAGCCGCCGCTGGCGCGGGAGCTCCGCCCGCAGCAGCACCGCCGCGGGCGCCAGCCGTCCGTCCTCGAGCGCGTGCCGGATCAGGTCCGGGCGGCATCGAGACGACCGCCGCCCTCGCGGTCCCGGCGCAGAGCCCCAGCGCCTCCCCCACCCGCTCGACCCACCCCTCGTCCGCGGGGATCCGAGCCCAGCCGAGCCGCCCCCTCGCCGCCGCCTCGAATCCGGCCGCGCGAAGCTCGCGCTCGAGCTCCCGGGCACCGTCGGCGGCGAGCATCGTCGGGCCTCGGGCGCGCTCCGCGCCGACCTCGATCAGCAGCACGGCGCCGTCGCCGCCCGCGAGCCGGGCCCCGTCCGCCTCGCGGGCGAGGGCGATGGCGACCGCGGCCGCCCAGGCGAGCCCGCCGCCACCGCAGCCCGGGAGCTCGCCGGCGAGGACGACCAACGCCACTCAGGGCACCTCCACCGGTCGCCGCACCCAGGCGCTCGAGCTCACCTCGAGCGCCCGCGCGAGGGCGGCGAGCGGCGAGGGCGGGCGCAGCCTGAGCACCAGGCGCCCGCCCGTGCGCTCGAGGTCGACCCGGTCGCGGGCCCAGCCCGGGAGCGCCGCCTCCACCGCCGGCTGTGCCGGGAGATCGGAGGCAAGGGCGATCGCGCCGGCCTCGACCGCGCCGTCGGCCAGCGTCAGCGAGTAGCCGGCGGCGAGCAGCTGCAGGCACAGCAGCGCGGCCGCGAACACGAACGGCAGCGCCGCGAGCAGCTCGACCGACGCCTGCCCGCGCTCGCGGGCTCGCACGATCACGGCCCGGCCCCGAGCTCGGTCGCGGCGCTGACAGGGATCGACGGGATCCCCGGCAAGCAGCGCCGGAGCCTCGACCCGGACCTCGACCGGGCCAGCCTTCCGAGATCCGCGCCCCGCCCTCGAGCCAGCCGGGCAGCGCGCTCAGCGCGGCGGCGCGGGCGTCGCCGCCGACATGGGCGGCGCGGGCCCCGGCGCGGGCCGCGTCGCCCGCGCTCCAGAGGGCGTAGCCCGCGATCGCGAGCTGGGCGACGGCGAGCAGGACCGCCGCCAGCAGCGGCAGCACCGCGACCAGCTCGGCCGCCGCCTGGCCTCGTTCGTCGGAGGCTCTGCCCATGCGCCCGACGGTAGGCGCGCCGGGCCTACGTGAGGCGCGGGCTCCGTGTCAGAGGGGTGGCGGGCGCGGGTCGGCTCAGTAACTCGAGCGGACGTCGGTCCAGATCTTCACCAGGCTGAAGATCGAGAGCGCGATCACCGCGAGCCAGACGAGGAGCCCGACGCCGGTGGAGGTGAGCTCGTCGAGGCCGGCGATCATCAGCACGATCGCCCCCAGCGAGCCGAGCAGGATCGCCCGCTGGCGGTCGGTGAGGCCGACGTAGGTGAGCCGGTTCGCGCGGTAGAGCTGGTAGCCGGCGAAGCCGATCAGCGCGCAGAAGATCAGCGAGATCGCGGTCGTGATCGCCCGCGCGGCGTTGCCGCCCCCGGGGACCACGTCGACGATCAGCGCCAGCAGCAGGATGATCGCGACGTTGCGGGCGACTCGCATTGCGCTCAGCGTACCGGGCGCTGCCACTGGGTCGTCCCCGAGGCCTCGTCGTGCGCGACGGGCTCGAAACCGGCGGCGGCGAGGTACTCGGTGACCCCGGGAAGCGGCGGCGGGAAGGCGAGGTCGCGGACGAAGATCGAGCTCCCACCCTCCTCGTCGAGCGCGTCGATCACGTCCTGGACCTGGGTCCCGGCGACGAAATGAACCGGGTCCTCGATCGGCGAGACGTCCGTGAGCCCGAGGTCGCGCGCGATCAGGAAGCCGTTGGGACCGATCACGGCGATCGCCTCATCGGACCCGGCGCGCTCGCCGACGAAGCTCTCGACCGCCCCGAGGTCGAACGGGCTCTCGTTCTCCGAGGAGTCGGCGAGCCGGCTCACCTGCTGCCACGGCGCCGGGACGTCGATCACCGTCGTCACCGCCAGCCCGAATCCGACCAGGGCACAGACGCCGAGCACGCCGGCGCGCCGCAGGGCGTCCGGCCAGCTCGCGGCGCGTCGGATCCGGCCGGCGACGAGCCACGTGAGCAGCGCCAGCGCCAGCCCCCAGGCGGGGAACACGCCGATCATCGAGTAGGCGTTCGACCGCCCCCCGTAGTAGACGAGGACGAGCAGGCCGAAGGCGCCCGCGAAGCCGAGCAGTGCGGTCAGGCCGCGGTCGGCTTCCGCGGTTCGGGCCCTGACCGCGGCGACGATCAGGGCGCCGGCGAAGGTCGCGTACAGGGCCAGATGCAGGCCGAGCACCGGCATCGGGATCATCCCGTAGCCCTGGGACCCGAACAGGCGGGTGAAGTAGAGGACGGCCGACGGCGTCGGCAGCGAGCCGGTGCGCACGAGGTCGATGGCGCAGACCAGCGCGACCACACCCACCACGGCCACGGCAGCACGGCCGATCAACGGCCACAGCTCCCGCCACGCCGAGCCCTCGCCGCGGGCGGCGAGCGCCAGCGCGACCACCGTCGCGACCAGGCAGGGGAGGCCGAACTCCGGGTTGTTGGCGGCGGCGACCGCCGCGAGCGCGATCGGCACCTCCCGACGCCGGGGAGCGAGCCCGCGGAGGTGACGGGCGAGGACCCAGGCGGTGAGCAACGGCAGCAGGTAGCGCTCGGGCAGGAGCTGGTACTGCGAGGCGTTCGTCAGCCGCTCGTCGCCGACGATCGACACCGGCACCACGCTGAGCGCGATCACCGGCACGTACAGCGCCAGCCCCGCCAGCTCGTCGCGGGTGACGAGCGCCAGCGCACGCCACACGGCGAGCATCGCCGCCGCCGAGAGGCAGGTGGCGAGGATCGTGAACGACGCCGCCGAGTAGTCGGTGAGCGAGAGGACCGGCCAGAGGGCGTACGGGAGCAGGGCCGAGTACTGGGCCGTGAAGTCCACCCCCGGCGTGCGCCCGTTGGCGACCGCGGTGAAGTCGCCGAAGATCCCGGGCAGGTGGCCGTGCAGCGTGAACGGGATCGCGTCGGGGAGGCTGGCGCCGGTGAACGCGGCCGGAAGCAGGAAGCAGACCGTCGCCAGCACGGCGACCGCGGCCGCGACGGGGCGGCGCCGCAGCCAGGCGCCCGCGCCGGCGAGCCTCCCCAGCCGCTCACGGCCCTCCGCGGAGGCGAGCCAGAGCACGAGCGCCGCGAAGGCGAGCGCCGCGATCCCGGCGAGCGCCGTGAAGTAGTCCGGAGTGCGGACACCCTGGGCGCTCGGCTCCGAGCGGCTGAACCAGGCGATCAGCAGGACGCCCACCACGGTCCCGCTGCCGATCGCGGCGAGCGCCGGAGCCGCCTCGCCGAGGCGCCCGCCCAGGAGCCTCGGCGGCGCGTAGGCCACGACCGCGGCGGCGGCCAGAGCGGCGAGGATCGCGATCCCGACCCGGACCAGCTCCGCGTGCTCGGGCCGCACCAGCTCCGCGACCAGCCCGTCGTCGAAGAAGTCGAGCGGCTCGGGCGCGATCAGGTCGCCGATCGGACCCGCCAGGGTCAGCATGGCCGCGACCGCGACCACGGCGAACGCCGCCACGGCGGCCCAGGCGAGGCCCTCGACGGCATCGCCCTCCGCTCCGCTCCCGAGCGCCGGTCGCTCCCCGGCGGTTCCCTCGGGCCGGCTCACTTCGAGGTCATCACGACCACCCCGAAGACGATCGCGGCGACCGTGGCGAGGAGACCGAGCACCATCAGCGCTCCGAACAGGGCCGCGTGCAGCGTGCGCCCGTCGCGATTCGCCTCCGCGAGCCGGGTCGCGCCGAGGATCGCGAACGAGAAGACGATCGTCGTCCCGACCCCGGCCGCGAACGCCGCGACCACGGTCTCCCAGAGCGCCTTGGTATCGACGATCGTCGCGGCTCGCATCCGGGCAGCCTATCCCCGCTAACCGGCCGGTCCGGGCAGGCTCGAGCCGGGCTCACAGACCCTGGCCGGGGTCGTCGCGGTGACCGCGAGCGTCCAGGGCACGGAAGCGCCGTCGGCCTCGACCGCGACCGCCACCGGGCGCCCGTCCGCTGCCTCACCGAGGTCGATGGGGAACTGCGGCCCCGCGTATCGCCGCAGGGCCAGCGCCGTCGGCCCCGCACCGACCACGACGATCCCCGGCGGGCCGAACTCGACCGTCGCGGGAGCCCCCGGCGCCAGGCGCTCGCAGCCCGGAGGCGGCGACCTCCGTAGGCGTCGCCTCGATCCCGTAGAGGCCGGCGAGGGTCCGGTCCGCGGCGATCCGGACGGACTCCGGGCTCGCGACGAGCTCGTCGCTGTCGAAGGCCGGCGAGCCGTACTCCTTCACCGCGTCGAGGTACGGCCCGAGGGTGACGGGCGGAATCGGCGTCGCGGCCGGGTCGGCTCGATCGCCGGCGATCTCGGCCGCGCCAAGAGCGGCCCGGTACCCGTTCGCCGTCCCCTCCAGGAAGCGGTGCACGTCCAGGAGCGCGGTCAGGTTGCCCACCACCGAGAGCGCGGCGAGCGCGAGCGCCACGCCGATCGTCGCGCGCCCCGGTCGCGAGCCACGCCAGAGCTCGGCCGCGATCAGGATCACGAAGACGGCGCCGAGGAGCAGGTAGCGCGGGTTGTTCGGCTGGCGGGCGAGGCCGCCGCCGGCGAGCGCGACCAGGCCCCAGAACGAGACGCCGATGCCGAGCACGGTCGCCAGGGACGGGGAGATCCGGCGCACCCTCCACAGCCGCCACGCCGCGGCCGCGAGCGCCACCACGAGCAGGGGCCGTCCCCACCGCAACGGGTCGATCGTCTCGCCGTCCAGCCCGACGACGAGCCCGACCAGGGACGCGAGCGACGAGGCGAAGCCGTTGAGCACGAACACGGGCGAGTGGACGATCTCGTCGAGCGTCGGACCTTGCCCCTCCCCCGAGCCCCAGCCCAGCCACCAGGCGGCGTAGAGAGCGAGGGGGACGACGAAGACGTAGGCCCGCCGCCGGCGGTCGGGGCTGATCAGGATCCCGATCGCGATGCCGAAGGCGAACGCGAGCCCGGGGCTACCCGTGGCGATCGAGGCGCAGAGCAGGACGCAGGCGGCGCGGTCCCCGCCGGGCGTGTCGCGGTCGAGCGCGACCAGCGCCCCGACGCCGAGCGCCAGCGACCCCACGAGCATGATCTGAAACGGCCACAGCAGGTCGATGCCGCCGGCCCCGAAGAACAGCAGCGGCAGCGCCGCGGCGAACGCAAGCCATGCGCCAAGCCGGTCGCGCACGAACACGAAGACACCGAGCGCCACGGCGAGCACGGAGCCCGTGAGCAGGAGCTGGAACGGGAGTTGCGAGGTCATCCCGAATGCCGTGACCCCGAGCTTGTAGAGCAGCACCGGGACCAGCGAGAGGTGCTCGTTGTGGGGATCGAGGAACGCGTTCGCGTCCCAGTCGCGCCGGCCGAGGAGGAAGTCCCACTCGTCGTAGATGAACGAGAGCGGATGGGCGAGGACGAGCAGGGTCGCCAGGCTCGCGACCGCGGCAGCCCCGAGCAGGGCAACCGGGACCCGGTCACGGGCGGTCATTCGGCGTTGATCATCGGAGCTCCGTCCCCGAGCCGCCGGATCACGTCACCTGCGCTTCCGGCCCGAGTCGGACCCTCCTGGCGAACACGCCAACCGCCACCAGCCCGATCACGCTCACGATCAGCGGGCCGACGGCGCCGGGGAAGAGGTCGACGAAGCCGTAGGTGAGCGCGCCGATCGCCGCCGCGGCGGGCAGGGTGAGCAGCCAGGCGACGACGATGTTCCCGGCGACCCCCCAGCGGACGGCCGAGAGGCGCTTGCCGGCCCCAGCGCCCATCACGCCGCCGGCGATCACCTGGGTGGTCGAGAGCGGATAGCCGAAGTGCGTCGAGGCGAGGATCACCGCGGCACCGGCGCCCTGGGCGGAGAACCCCTGCGCCGGGTCCATCTTGATGATCCGGGTGCCCATCGTCTTGATGATCCGCCAGCCCCCTGTGTAGGTCCCGAGCGCGATTGCCGACGCGGCCGAGATGACGACCCACGTCGGGACCTCGAAGCCCTCCGAGGAGAGGTTGCCGTTGGCGACCAGCGCCAGAGTGATCACGCCCATCGTCTTCTGCGCGTCGTTGGTGCCGTGCGCCAGCGCCAGCAGCCCGCCGGAGAGGACCTGTCCGAGGCGGAAGCCGCGCGTGACCGGCCCCGGACGCTGGCGGCCGACGATCCGGTAGCAGGCGACGATTCCGATCCCCCCGACGACGAACGCGAGCACGGGTGCGATCACGGCGGGGATCAGGACCTTGCCGAGGATGCCCTCCCCGAAGATCGCGTCGGCTCCGGCCGCCGCGAAGGTGGCGCCGACGACGCCCCCGATGAGCGCGTGCGAGCTCGACGAGGGTAACCCGAAGTACCAGGTGATCAGGTTCCACGAGATCGCACCGATCAGCCCGGCGAAGATCACCGTGGTCGTGATCGAGGCCGGATTGACGACGTCCTTGGCGACGGTCGCCGCGACCTCGAGCGAGATGAACGCGCCGGCGAAGTTGAGGATCGCCGCGAAGGCGACCGCGAGCCGGGGCGGCATCGCCCGGGTCGAGATGGAGGTCGCGACGACGTTCGCGGTGTCGTGGAAGCCGTTGGTGAAGTCGAACGTGAGCGCCGTGGCGACCACGAGGCCCAGGATCAGGTCGCCCTCGCTCACGACAGGTTCAAGCGTTCTTGATGACTATGCCTTCGAGGATGTGGGCGACGGACTCGGTAGCGTCGATCGCCCGCTCGAGCCTCAGGAAGATGTCCCTCCAGCGGATCACGAACATCGGGTCGATCCCGTTCGCGAACAGCGACGCGACCGCGTCGCGGTAGAGGCGGTCGCCGTCGTTCTCGAGCCGGTGGATCTCGATCCAGTACTTCTCCAGGCCCTTGAGCCCGCGCAGGTGCTCGAGCGCGGCCGCGAGCTGCTCGCAGCTGAGGACGAGGACGTCGGCCATCTGCAGGGCCTGCTCCATCGGCGCCTCGATCCGGTACAGGCCCATGAAGTCGGCGGTCTCCTCGATGTGGTCGACGATGTCGTCCAGCTGGGTCGCGAGCCCGTAGATGTCCTCGCCGTCGAGCGGCGTCACGAAGGTCGAGTTGAGCCGCTTGATCAGGGCGTGGGTGATCCGGTCGCCCTCCTGTTCGGCGAGCAGGATCTCCTGCGCGAGGTGGCTGCTGTCCGGCCAGGTCTCGAGCATGTCCTTGAGCAGCCGCGCAGCGCGAACGGTGTTCTGCCCCGCCTCGCTGAAGAGGTCGAAGAAGACGCGGTCCTTGGGGATCAGCGAGGGGAGCGGCATCCCGCGAAGCTACCAGTCCGCAAGCACGTCGGCGACGCGCTGCGCCGCATGGCCATCCCACTTGTCCGGTGGTTGCGGCGCCTCCGCCGGAGCCCCCGCGAGCAGCCCCGGAATCTCGGCGATCCGGCCCGGCGCCAGGCCCAGCAGGGTGTTGGTCCCGGCCCGCACGGTCACCGGGCGCTCGGTGTTGTCTCGGAGGGTGAAGCAGGGGATCCCGAGGTAGGTGGTCTCCTCCTGGATACCCCCTGAGTCGGTGAGCACGGCCGCCGCATCCGCCTCGAGCGAGAGGAAGTCGAGGTAGCCGACGGGGTCGGTGAGGGTCACGGCCCCCGCCCCGGCCGAGCCGAGCATCTTGCGGGTCCGCGGATGGACCGGGAAGAGCACCGGCATCCGCGCGGCGACCTCGTCGAGCGCCGCGATCGCCTCGGCGAGCAGCGGCCCGTCCACGAGCGCCGGCCGGTGCAGCGTGACGAGCAGGTACGAGCCCGGGTCGACCCCGGCCTCGCGCGCCGCCGGGCGGGCGCGAAAGCGGTCCTCGAGCGCCACCAGCGTGTCGATCATCGTGTTGCCGACGAACTGGTAGCGCTCCTGCGGCACGCCCTCGGCGCGCAGGTTGTCCTCGGCCTCCGGCGAGTGCAGGAACAGCAGCTCGGAGAGGTGGTCGGTGACGATCCGGTTGATCTCCTCCGGCATCGTGCGGTCGAAGCTGCGCAGCCCGGACTCGACGTGACCGATCGGGATCTCGAGCCGGGCCGCGCAGAGCGCCGCGGCGAGGGTCGAGTTGACGTCGCCGGGAACCAGGACGAGGTCCGGGCGCTCGGCGCGCAGCACCGGCTCGAGCCGCTCCAGCACCCGCGCCGTCTGCTCGCCGTGGCTACCGGAGCCGACGCCGAGCATGTACTCGGGCTCCGGCACCCCGAGCTCCTCGAAGAAGATCTCCGACATCGCCCGGTCGTAGTGCTGCCCGGTGTGGACGATCACGGACGAGTCGGGGCCGAAGCGCTCGCGCGCCGCCGCGATCACCGGGGCCATCTTGACGAAGTTCGGCCGCGTGCCGAGGACGTGGACGATCCTCATCCGTCCGCCCTACAGGTGCCGTTCGAGGAAGGCGAGCTGGTCGGTGACGGCGCGCTCGAACGGCTCGCCGACGTAGATCTCGAAGTGCCCGCCCGGATACTCGATCAGCTCGCCGCGGGGCGCACGGGCGGCAACCCGGCGCGCGGGGACGGGCGGGGTGACCGCGTCGGCGCTCATCACCTGGACCAGGAGCGGGGCACGGACCGCGTGCGCCTTGCGCACCGGCCGGTAACCCGGAAGGTTGAGGATCGCCCGCGGGATGAACCGGTTCGGCCACTCGTAGCCGGGCGGGAACAGCGCCCGGTAGCCCGGCTCGGCGTCGGGGCTGTTCATCGCCGCCAGGTGTCCCGGCGCGGCGACCACCGGCATCAGCCGCGACGGGTCCCCGAACAGGCCGCCGGCGAGGTCGGCCAGGCCGGCCCGCGACATGCGGACCACGTCCGCGAGCCCCGACGCGCGCAGGGTGGCGAGCCCGTCGGCGTAGGGCGCCTGAGCGATCAACGCCGCGAGCCGGTGGTCCTCGACCGCCAGCTCGACGACGTGGCCGCCGGAGAACGAGGTACCCCACGCCGCGATCCGGTTCGCGTCGATCCCCTCGGCCGCCCGCGCGTGCGCGATCGCCGCGCGCCAGTCCTGGTGCTGGCGGGCGATGTCGATCAGCAGCCGCGGCTCGCCGCCGGAGGCGCCGTGGCAGCGGTAGTCGAACACCAGCGCCGCGTGCCCGGCGGCGGCGAAGCGCTCGGCGTAGGCGTCGAGGCGCGCCTCTCTCGACCCCGCCGAACCCGTGGGCGAGGACGACGCAGGCGACCTCGCCGGACGCGTCATCGGGCCGGTAGAGCCAGCCCGCGCACTCCGCATCGCCGGAGCGGAAGCGAACGTCGTCGCGGTCCACCGCAGTTACTCGAGCTTGTCGATCCGCGAGGCGAGCTCGAAGTCGGCCTCGGTGAGGCCGCCGGCCGAGTGGTTGGTGATCGACACCTTGACCTCGCTCCACGAGAGCTCGAGGTCGGGGTGGTGGCCCATCTCCTCGGCCGGGCCGGTGAGCCGGCGGACGAACTCGACCGAGCCGACGAAGTCGCCGTTGTCGAACGTCTTCGTGATCGCGTCGCCCTCGCGCGCCCAGCCCTCGACTTCGCCGAGCTTCGCCTCGATCTCCGTCGTCGGTCAGCAGATCCGCCATGTCGCTTGCAGCTTATCCTCGGACTGTGAGGCGTAGCGAAGCGAAGCCGAGCCGCGCCGCTGTTGAGGCGCCTAATTCGATGAGGATCGCCAGCCTGGTTCCCTCGGCCACCGAGGCCCTGTTCGCGCTCGGCCTCGGCGACTCGGTGGTCGCCGTCACGCACGAGTGCGACCACCCGCCGGCGGCGGCGCGGCTCCCGAAGCTCACCGCGAGCGTGATCGCCGAGGGGCTCGACCCGGCCGAGATCGACGCCAGGGTGCGCGAGGTCACCGCCCGCGGCGAGTCGCTCTACACCCTCGACGAGCCGACCCTGGCCTCGCTCGACCCGGACCTGATCGTCACCCAGGCGCTGTGCGCGGTGTGCGCCGTCTCCTACGACGACGTCCGCGCGGTCGCCGGACGCCTCGCGAGCCGGCCGGCGGTGCTCTCGCTGGACCCCGAGACGCTCGACGAGGTGCTCGCCGACATCGTGCGGCTCGCCGCCGCGACCGGCGAGCCCGCGCGCGGCGACCGGCTGCTGGCGGACCTGGAGGAGCGCCTGGCCGCCGTCGACCGCGCCGTCGCCGGCCGCGAGCGCCCGCGCGTCGCGGCGCTCGAGTGGCTCGACCCGGTGTTCATCGGGGGCCACTGGGTGCCGGAGATGATCGCGCGCGCCGGAGGCGAGGACGTCATCGGGCGTCCCGGGGAGAAGTCGCGCGTCGTCTCCTGGGAGGAGGTGGCGGCCGCCGAGCCCGAGGTCGTCGTCGCGATGCCGTGCGGGCTCTACGTCGACGAGGCAGCCGCGCAGGCCCGCGGCCGCGGCGAGCGTCTGCGCGAGCTCGGCGCCGCCCAGGTGGTCGCGGTCGACGCGGCATCGTCGTTCTCGCGCCCAGGGCCGCGACTCGTCGACGGGGTCGAGCTGCTCGCCCACATCCTGCACCCCGATGCCGTCGCGGCTCCCGCCGGGATCGGCTTCGAGCTCGTCGCCGAGCTCAGCCCGGCGCGCTGAGCCGCGCGCTCAGCCGAGCCCGGGAGGGAGGCTCGACTCGGCGGCCAGCAACCCGCCGACGACCGCGACGGCGGAGAGCGCGATCAGGCCCGCCGCCTCGAGCATCCCGGCGTTGCTGCTTCCGGCCGCGCTCGAGCGCGTTGATCAGCAGCGCCGCGAGTCCCCCTCCGATCAGCCCCCCGAGGTGACCCCCGATGCTGATGTTGGGGATGCTGAACGTGAAGACCAGGTTGAGGATCACGAAGAAGCCGACCTGCGACGCGAGCTCGTCGAGGCCGCGGCTGCGGGCGATCAGGAAGGCCGCGGCCATGAGCCCGAAGATGCCGCCGGAGGCGCCGACCGTGAGCTCGTTCGGGTCGAGCAGCAGCGCCCCGAAGGAACCGCCGAGGATCGAGACCACGTAGATGCCGACGAACCGCGCCGTGCCGATCGCCGGCTCGAGCAGGCTGCCGAGGATGTAGAGCGCGAACATGTTCAGCCCGAGGTGCAGGAGCCCGGCGTGCAGGAAGGCCGAGGTGACGATCCGGTAGGGCTCCCCCGTCGCGACCAGCGGGCCGGCGAGGCCGCCCTCGCGGATGATCGTCCCGCCGCCGTCGAGGGCGCTGGTGCCGCCGCCCACGAGCTCGGCGACGAAGGCGGCGACGCAGATGCCGATGATCGCGTAGGTCGCCGGGGCGTCGGCCCGCGTCGGGGCGCCGACCGGGTTCTTGACCGTGGTCCGCTGGCGGGCGCACTCCGGACACCTCATCCCGACCGGGGTCGAGGTCATGCAGTCGGGGCAGATCGGGCGCCCGCAGTTCGAGCAGGAGACGTTGGTCTCCCGGGTCGGGTGTCGGTAGCAGGTCGCCATCGGGCGCATGACGATATCGGGGGCGACTCGCGCGGCTCGCAGCGCGCGCCGGGTCGCGCTTAGAGGGGCGCCTGCAGCACCGGCCGCGTGGTCGGCTGGCGGCTGCCGCCGCGCGGTTCGCGGGTCACGTAGATGGCCTGCCCGCCGTGCAGCGGCGGCGGCACGGCCACCTCGGCGCTGCCGTCGCCGCTGAGCACGAAGGTGTTGCGGGGCTCCATCACCCCAGCGCGCTGGACCCAGATCTCGTAGACCTCGTCGCCGGCGATCGCCGGCAGCTCGTGCACGTGCAGCGTCGCGGTGTCGCCGCGGCGCTCGAGCGTGGCCGAGACGGGCACCGCGCCGCCGACCGGCTCGGCCTTCACCAGGGTCGAGCCGGGCTCGACCGTGTCGGAGCCGCGCAGCAGCCAGCCGGCGCCGACGCCGGCGACCAGCAGGATCAGCGCCGCCATGCCGACGGCCGGGCGCATCATCAGGTTGCGCAGCCCATGCCACCAGGGCTCCCGCTCACGGGCGGGCGCCCGGACGGGTGCGGGCGCCGCGACCGCTTCGGTTGCGGCCTCGGCGCGCACGGTCGCCATCAGGCTCTCGCGCAGGCTCTCCGGCGGGGTCCGCTGCTCGACCGAGGCGGGGATCAGGTCGACCGCCGGGCTCAGCCACGCAAGCCGCGCGCGGCAACCCTCGCAGTCGCCGAGGTGGCGCTCGAGCGCCGCCGCCTCGCGCTGGCCGAGCGCGCCGAGCGCGTAGGCGGCGAGGTCGTCGCGACGCTCCGGGCAGCCCTGTCGCTCGCCGCTCACGGCAGCACCCCGGATGGCCCGTCGATCCCCATCCGCTCGGCGAGCATCACCCTGATCTTCTCCAGTCCGAGGCGCATGCGGCCCTTCACGGTACCTAGGGGCATTCCCAGCATCTCGGCGATCTCCGAGTGACTGAAGCCGCCGAAGTAGGCGAGGCCGATCACCTCGGACTGCTCGCTGGGCAGCTCCTGGAGCGCCCCTCGTACCCGCCGCGAGGTCTCGCGCCTGATCGCCTCGGAGTCGGTGAAGTCATCCGACGGGCGCGCCTCGAGCACCGCCTCGTCGTCGAGGTTGAGCTTCGGCGCCGACCCGGCGGCGCGCCGGAGCGCGTCGATCGCCCGATTGCGGACGATCCCAAGGGTCCACGTGCGCACGCTGCCGCGCGCCGCGTCGAAGCGGGCGCCGCTGCGCCAGACCGAGAGGAAGGCCTCTTGCGTGACGTCCTCGGCAATCGCCGGGTCGCCCGACGATCCGGTGCGCCAGCGAGTAGGCCGCGCCCCCGTGGCGGTCGTAGAGGACCGCGAAGGCGTCGGCATCGCGGCGCTCGACCAGGGTCATGAGATCCTCGTCGGCGAGCCGCTGCAGGGCCTCAGGTGTGAGCGCGTCGGCCACCGGGATTTACTACGTCGCGCCGCGCACGCCGGATCAGTCCGGTGCGTCCGCGGTCGCAGGGATAGTTTCACCGAATCCGGTCTCCCGGTTCCCCCGCAAGGAGGTACGCGTTGTCAACTTCCAGCCCCGCGCAGCTCTACTGCTCCCTGGTCGGCGCGGTCCTGGTCATCGGCGGGATCATCGGCTTCTTCTACAGCTCCAGCTTCGACACGGGGACGGCCAGCGTGCTCGCGAACACCGACGACGTGTTCGGGGTCCTCGGGGTCAACGGCTGGCACAACGTCGTCCACATCCTGCTCGGCCTCCTCGGCCTCGCCTGCGCCGCCGCCTACGCCCGCTCCTACGCGCTCGGCGTCGGCCTGCTCTACCTCGTGCTCGCGATCTGGGGCTTCGCGGAGTCCGACAACGTGCTCCTCGGCCTGATCCCGGTCAACGACGAGGACAACGTCCTGCACCTGATCCTCGGGCTCACCGGGCTCGCCGCGGGCGCCGCCTCGCCGGCGCCCGGGCGGCCGAAGCCGGCCTGAGCGTCAGGCCGGCCCGCGCTCCGCGCCGCCTCAGGGCAGGTCGCGAAGCCGCCGTTCGAGGGTCGCCCGGAAACCGTGCGGTCGCCGGCGCCGGCGCGCCTCGACCACCACCAGGGCCGCGGCGGCGGCGCCGCCGACGGCCACGGCGGCCACGGGCCGGATCCAGTTGCGGGGGTCGCGGAGGGCCTGAAGCTCGCCCTCGCTGAGGTCGTCCGCCCAGTTCGAGAGCTCCGCCGCGGCCTGCTCGGCGATCGAGGAGAGCGCGGTCTCCATCCGGCTCGCGAGGTCCTCGGGCGGCTCGACGGGCCGCAGCGCGTCGCTCAGCAGGCGCTCGAGGTTGAGCTCGCCGGCGTGCTCACTCATGGGCCATCAGCTCCTCGAGCTGCTTGATCGCGCGATGGATGAGGACCTTGGTCGCGCCGTCCGAGCGTCCCAGGGCGCGCGCGATCTCCCGATTCGACATCCCGAGCGCGAATCGCATGATCAGCGCCTCGCGGCGGTCGTCGGAGAGCTCGTCGAGCCGCTCCATGACCTCGCGCAGCTCCTCCCTGCCCTCGACCACCCGCTCGGTCTCGTGCGGGTGCGCCGGGGGCTCGACCGCGTCGATGTTCGCCACCGGGCGCCGGGCACGGTCGCGGTAGTAGTTCGAGGCGAGGTTGTGGGCGATCCGGATCAGCCAGGGGCGCAGCGGCCGCCCGTTCGACTCCCGCTGCGCGCGCTCGAAGTGCCGGTAGGCCTGGAGAAAGGCCTGCTCGGTCAGGTCCTCGGCGTCGTGGTGGTTGCCGACCCGGTAGTACGCGTAGGAATAGACGTCGCGCAGGTGAGCTCGGTAGAGGTCGGAGAACGCCCGGTCGAGCTCCGCCTTCGAGACCGGCGTCTCGACCGCTGCGGTCGGGTCGCCGCTCTGCTGCTCGGTGTCGCTCACCGGTCAAGAGCCTAGACCTCCCTGCATCAGGCGGCCTTTCGTGCGCGCTCGGCGCGGCGCAGGCCGGCGATCCACTCCCCGGCGTCGATCTCGCCCTCGATCAGCGACGCGAGGCCCTCGAGGCTCGGCGCCTCGATCGCGTTCGCGGCCAGGGTCTCGGCGATGAGCGGCACCGAGTCCAGCCCCTCCGAGGCCTGACCGATGCGGGTCTGGATCTTCTCCGCCGGAACCCCGGCGCCGAGCAGCTCGCCGGCCTGGCGGTTGCGCGACTGTGGCGCGATCACCGTCGCGGTGAGGTCGCCGACCCCGGCGAGGCCGGAGAAGGTCTCGAGGCGCCCGCCCTTGGCGAGCGCGAACTCCACGCACTCGCGCCAGACGCCGGCTGCAGCGATCCCGGCCGCGTTGAGGCCGAAGCGCTCGGCGGCGGCCGCGGCGAGCACCGCCGCGTTCTTCGCCGCCCCCGCCACCTCGACCCCGGTGACGTCGTCGGTGCGCTCGCAGACGAGGCCGGCGCGGTCGAAGACCTCGCCGAGCATCGCCCGCAGGTCGGGGTCGCTGCTGGCGAGGACCAGCGCCGCCATCCCCGCGGCCGCCTCGCGCGCGTGGGCGGGCCCGCCGAGCGAGGCGATCGCCCGCGCCCGGACGCGCTCCGAGACGTACTCGTTCGGCAGCGCGCCCATCGGTTGCACGAATCCCTTGGAGAGCAGCAGTACCGACGCGCGCGAGCCGATCCGGTCGGCGAGCGAGCCGACGACGTTCGGCAGCGCCGACGACGGCACCGCGAGGCAGATCAGGTCGCAGCCGGCGAGCTCGATCTCGCTCGTGCGCTTCACGGTGACGCCCTCGGGCAGCTTGACCCCGGGCAGGTACTGGTCGTTCTCGCGCTTGCGGCCGATCAGGTCGCGCCTTCTCCTGGCTGCGCGTCCCGAGCTCGACCTCGAGCCCGCCGCGCGCGAGCAGCGCGGCGACCGCGGTGCCCCAGCTGCCCGCCCCGACCACCGCGGCCTTCCGCAGCGGCGGGAGGCCTCCGAGCCACTCCCACTGCAGCTCGATGTTGGGCCAGATGCGCTCGGTCACCGTCGCCGCCAGCGCCGGCGAGGGGCGCTCGGTGCGCGGGAAGGTGAGCGGCGTGCCGGCGCGGAGCTTGACCTTGCGCGGCCGGATGCGCCAGCCGCGCCGCACCTGCTCGCTGCCCTGGACGGCGATCGGCAGCACCGCCGCGCCGGTCTCGAGCGCCAGCCGCCCGACGCCGCGCTTGGGCCGCCCGAGCGAGCCGGAGCGGATCCGGGTGCCCTCCGGGAAGATGACCACGGTGCCGCCGCGCTCGACGACCAGCCGGGCCGTCTCCATCGCCGTCTCGTCGGACTGGCCGCGGCGGATCGGGAAGGCGCCGAGCCGGGACAGGATCCAGCCGTTCAAGGGCTTCTCGAACAGCTCCACCTTGGCCACGAACTGCAGCCGGCGCCGCCAGGGCAGGAAGGAGCCGATCACGAACGGGTCGAGGAAGCTCCGGTGGTTGGAGGCGACGATCAGCCCGCCCTTGACGCGGGCGTGCTCGCGGCCGGAGCGCTGCAGCCGGAACCAGATCAGCATCGCGGGCACCAGCACCACGCGCGCGAGGTAGTAGAGGACGCGGCTCGTCCCGTGCTCGCGGGCGAAGCGGTGGTAGCGCTCGAACCGCTCCTGGCTGATCACCTGATCGTTGCGCGGGGGTACCGAGCGCCTTGGGCCCTCATCCATGAACGTGCCTACACACGCACGCGCGAGGCGTTACTCAGGGCTACCAGGCCTTCTCGATCAACTCGCGGATCTCGCGCTCGCCGGGCACGTCCGGGGTGAGGCGGAGCTCCTGCCGATCCATGATCGCCCGCACGGCAGGCTCGAGGCGCTCGCGGTCCGCGCCCAGCTTGCCGAGCCGGCGCCGCCCGCCGGCGAGCTCCGCGATCCGCTCCGGGAGGTTGGCGCGCTTCGTCCCGAGGGCCCGGGCGAGCGCGGTCATCTGCGGCCCGGCGCGCGGGATCAGCGCCTCGATCGCCACCGGCAGGATCGCCGCGTTGGTCTCGGCGTGCGGGATCCGCAGCTCGCGCACGAGGCTCTGGGAGATCACGTGGTGGAGGCCGAACAGCGCCGAGTCGAGCGCATAGGCGCAGAGAATCGAGCCCAGCGCCAGGGTCGCCGGATCGCGCTCGGAGCGCTTCGCGTCCAGCGCCTTCGCGATCAGCGCCGCGCCGCGGAGGGCGGACATCTCCGAGACCGGGTTGGCGAGCGGCGTGTAGAGCGAGTCGGCGCCGTGCGCCAGGGCGTTCATCGCGCTCGCCCGCAGCGGCTGCTCGGCCATCCCGACCATCAGCGGCGGATCGGCGAGCACGACCGCCGGCCGCACGAGCCGGGCGGCGGCCTCCTTGCCCTCGGGCAGGCGGTGGATCCGGGTCATCTCGGCGCCCGAGAGCGTCGTCGGCAGCGCCGCCACGCGGCCGCCGCGAACCGCGGCGACCGCCTTCGCGACATCGATCACCCGGCCGCCACCCAGCGCCACGAGGTCGGCCCCGCGCGTGTCGTCGAAGAGCTTCGCCGCGACCTCGTTCACCGGGCCCGGCGGCACGTGGTGAAAGCGAACGGCGCTCTCGGCGAGCTCGACCGAGGCGGCGCCCATCGCCCGCTCGGTGGTCAGCAGCTCGTACTTCTTGAAGCCGTGGCCGCGGAGGATGTCGGAGGAATCGGCGACGACGCCGGCGCGGAAGTGGATCGTTCGCTCCCCGTCGCGCCAGGTGAACTCCTTCTCACTCACAAGCCCGGAGTGGGGCTCGAACCCACGGCCTCGTGATTACAAATCACGTGCTCTGCCAGCTGAGCTATCCGGGCAACTCGTACTCGGACGCCCAATGTACGCGCTCGCTCTGTCCATCACGGGCCTGGTCGCGCGCTCGCGAGTGGTCGAAAACGATGGACTATCCAGCGAAATGCACCACTCGGCGCTCGGAGCCCGGGCGAGGCGCTGACCGCGCCTCCGCGACGTCGCAGCGCCTCGACGCTACGCGAGCACCTCGCGACCGGCGATGTGGGACGCGACCTTGCGCTTGACGCGCTGGAGCGCGTTGTCGACCGTCTTCGTGTCGCACTCGAGCCGCTCGCCGATCTGCTCGTACGAGTAGCCGTCGAGATAGAGGGAGAGGACGCGGCTCTCGAGCTCTGAGAGCACGCTCGACAGGCAGGAGACGAGGGCCTGCAGCTCCTCGCTGGCGATCGCTCGCTGCGCCGGTTCCTCGGAGATCGGGCCGGGAAGGACCTCCTCGAGCGTCGTCTCGGCGTCGCCCGAGGCCGCCGGCGACTGGGCGAAGGACACGTACTGGTTCAGCGGGGCGTGCTTGTTGCGGCTCGCGGTCTTGACGGCGGTGATGATCTGGCGCGTGATGCAGAGCTCCGCGAAGTTGCGGAAGCTCGACTCGCGGTCCGTGCGGAAGTCGCGGATGGCCTTGTAGAGGCCGACCAGGCCCTCCTGGATCAGGTCCTCGGAGTCGCCGCCGAGCATGAAGTACGACGACGCCTTGAGCCGCACGAAGCCGCGATAACGACGGATCAGCCGGTCGTACGCGTCGGGGCTGCCCCGTTTGGCGAGCGCTACGAGGTATCCGTCCTCAAGCTCTGGTTGAGAGTCAGCTCGATGGGCGGGCGCGGACGCGAGCGTCCGGGTAGGTTGGGTCGGTGGTGCCACTGGTCCTCCAAATCGTTGGTTGGAACCTGTGGCGCCCGTACCTCCCCTGGTGGGCGCCCTCTCCTCTGAGCGATCCTCAGGTCGAGCGTTGAAGCTCGACCTTTAGTTCACCCTTACGTAGCCCGGAAGTCTAAGTCCAAGGGCATAGTTCTGTCAACCTCGCGCGAACCTGCGCAAGATCCGTTGCAGTTTGCGGGCTTCGTCCGGGGGCGGTGCGTACTAAACCCGCCCGCGCTGGCGCACCGCCTCGAAGAGGACGACCGCGGCGGCGGCGGAGACGTTCAGCGAGGCGACCCTCCCCCGGACCGGGATCGAGATCAGGGCGTCGCAGCGCTCGGCGACCAGGCGGCGCAGGCCCTTGCCCTCGCTGCCGAGCACGAGCACGACCTTGCCGGTGAGGTCGGCCTGCGTGTACGGGGCCTCGGCGTTCGCCTCGGCGCCGTAGATCCAGGCGCCGTCGTCCTTCGCCCGGGTGAGGAAGTCGGCGAGATTGGACGCCCTCGCGATCCGCAGGTGCTCGACGGCGCCCGGCGGACGCCTTGGCCGCCGCCGGCGGTCACGGTCGCCGTGCGCCGGCTCGGGATCACCAGCCCCGACGCGCCCGCCGCCTCGGCGGAGCGGGCGACGGCGCCGAGGTTGTGCGGGTCCTGGATCTGGTCGAGGGCGACGACGAGCGCCTCCGGGTCCGCGAGCAGCTCCCAGGGATCGGCGTAGGGGTAGGGATCGACCTCGGCGACCACGCCCTGGTGCTCCGGCGAGCCGGCGAGCCGGGTGAGCTCCGCGGCGTCGGTCTCGGGCGCCCGCCAGACGCGGCGCACGCGGCGGCGCCCGCGCGCGGCCTCAGCGACGGCCCGGCGTCCGTAGACGACGTCCGTCGCGGCTCACCCCCTCCGCACGAGCCGCGCCCCGTCCGGGGTGTCGCGAACCTGCCAGCCGCGCTCGGCGAGCTGGTCGCGGATGCGGTCGGCGGCGTCGAAGTCGCGCTCGGCGCGAGCGCGCTCGCGCTCGGCGAGCAGCCCCTCGGCCTCGGCGTCGGCGCCCTCCGCCGACTCCAGCAACGAGTCGAGCCCGAGGAGCGGCAGCAGCTCGGCCAGGGCCTCGCGGGCGCCGGGAAGCGGCCGGCGGTTGCCCTCGGCGACGAGGTCGAACACCTCGGCCCACGCTCGCGGCGTGTTGTAGTCGTCGGCGAGCGCGGCGAGGAACGCCTCGCGACGCTCGCTCACGAACGCATCGGGCTCCTCGCCCGCCGGGCGCGTCGGCGAGGTAGTTGCGCACGCGCTCGATCCGCGCCCCGGCCTGCGCGAGCGCCTCCTCGGAGAACTCGAGCGGCTGGCGGTAGTGGCCGGAGGTGAGGAACGCCACCACCGCCGGGCCCCCGAAGCGGTCGATCGCCTCGGAGAGCTGGAAGATGTTGCCGACCGACTTCGACATCTTCTCGGCGTCGGTGCGGACCATCCCGTTGTGCATCCAGATCCGCGCCAGCGGCACACCGCGGGCGGCCTCGGTCTGCGCGATCTCGTTCTCGTGATGGGGAAAGATCAGGTCGGAGCCGCCGCTGTGGATCTCGAAGTCGGTTCCGAGGAGCTTCTCGGCCATCGCCGAGCACTCGATGTGCCACCCCGGCCGGCCGTCGCCCCACGGCGAGGGCCAGAACTCGTCCTCGCCCTCCTTGCGCGCCTTCCAGAGCGCGAAGTCGAGCGGGCTCTCCTTGAGCTGCGCCGTGCCGGCCTCCTCGCCCTGGTCCATCTCGTCGGGGTCGCGGTTCGAGAGCTTGCCGTAGGCGTCGAAGCTGCGGACCCGGAAGTACACGTCGCCCCCGGACTCGTAGGCGTGCTCGCCGGCGATCAGGGCCTCGATCAGCTCGATGATCTCGGCGATCGTCGCCGTCGCCAGCGGCTCGGCGTCGGGCCGCCCGATCCCCAGCCGGTCGGTGTCCTCGACGTAGGCCTCGATCATCCGCGTGGCGTGCTCGGCCGAGGGGACGCCGGCAGCGCGGGCGGCGTCGTAGATCTTGTCGTTGACGTCGGTGACGTTGATCACCACCAGCGGCTCGTAGCCCTCGTGGGCGAGAAAGCGGCCGAGCAGCAGCGGGATCACGTACGGGCGGGCGTTGCCGACGTGGATCCGCGAGTAGACCGTCGGCCCGCAGGCGTAGATGCCCACCCTCGGCGGCCGGCGCGGCTCGAGCCTGGCCGGCGCGCCGCTCAGCGTGTCCCTGATCCGCACCTCGCGCATGGCTGCGATGCTATTCCGCCGGTGAGCGCGACCATGCGCCAGCCGGGTCGCAGGCGACGATCGCCGCTATTTGCGGGCTTGCGCGCCGGCGACCCGCGCGGTCGCCGATAGGCTCCGCGAATGGCCGGGCAGGGATCGTCGGTGGCCACCTCCTCGTTGTCGGGGCGGCGGGCGGAGCGCGTCCGCGAGGCGTTCGCCGAGCTCCCGAACCGCTACCTGGGCGCTCCCGCGGACCTCGATGCGACCTTCCAGATCCGCCTCGGCGACGTCGGCCGGACCTGGGAGGTGCGTCTGCGCGGCTCCCGCTGCGAGGTGCGCCCGTCCCCCACGCGCGAGCCGGACGTCGTCATCGGCACCGACGGCGCCACCTGGCTGGCGCTGCGCGAGGGGCGCATGTCGGGGCTCGACGCCTTCTCCCAGCGGCGGCTCTACGCCCACGGCGACCTCGACCTGGCGCTCGGCTTCGAGGGCCTCTTCCGGCTCCCGGGCGGGCGTGACCCGCTGGTGCGGATCGCCGAGGTCGAGACGCCCCAGGGCCGCACCGTCGCCCTGATCGCCGGCTCCGGCGCCGAGGACGTGGTCTGCCTCCACGGGCTCGGGGCGAACAAGGCCTCGTTCTTCGAGACGGCCGCCGCCCTCGCACCCGATTACACCGTGCATGCGCTCGACCTGCCCGGGTTCGGCTCCTCGAGCAAGCCCGCCCGCGCCGCCTACGACGCGCCATGGTTCGCGACCGCGGTGCAGGACTACCTCGATGCGCTGGAGATCGAGCGGGCCCACCTGGTCGGCAACTCGATGGGCGGACGGATCGCGATCGAGCTCGCCTTCGACGCCCCCGAGCGGGTTGCCTCGCTGAGCCTGCTCGCCCCCGCGCTGGCCTTCCGGCGCCGGCGCGAGCTCGCCCCGCTGGTCCGGCTCCTGCGCCCGGAGCTGGCGGCCTTCCCGCACCCGCTCCGCGAGGCGCTCGTGCGCGACCATTTCTGGGACCTGTTCGCGCAACCGGAGCAGCTCGACCCGGCGACCGCCGACATCGCCGTGGAGCAGTTCTGCCGCAGCTACCGCTCGCGCGCCGGCCGGGTCGCGTTCTTCGCCGCAGCCCGCAACATCTACCTCGACGAGCCGCACGGGGAGAGCGGCTTCTACGCGCGGCTCGGGGCCCTCGCGCCGCCCGCGCTGTTCGTCTGGGGCGCGCAGGACCGCGTCATCCCGCCGGGCTTCGCCCGCCACGTCGCCGCAGCGCTGCCGGGGGCCCAGCAGATCGTGCTCCACGACTGCGGGCACGTGCCCCAGGTCGAGCTCCCCGAGCAGACCAACCGCCTGATCCGCCGGCGGATCGTCTCCGCCTCAGCTCCGGCGCAGCGTCACCGGTCGCCGCGGCGTGCTCGCGCGGGCCCGGCGCCGGGTGAGCTGAGCCCGCTCGGCCGCGGGTATCATCGGCGCCCGATGGCTGACCCGACCACGCTCGGCGACCGGCCGCACCGCAACGGCTCCGAGGCATCGAGCGACAACGGCAGGGGGCTCGACG
Organism: uncultured Solirubrobacterales bacterium; assembly: GCA_963729065.1. Lineage (GTDB taxonomy): Bacteria > Actinomycetota > Thermoleophilia > Solirubrobacterales > 70-9 > WHSW01. The sequence continues at coordinate 178,327 of CAVSMS010000022.1, read as the reverse complement.
GCTTCGGCCCGCTCGGCGCCGTCGGCGCGGCGGCCAGGGCCGGCGGCGCCGGCGTGGCACGCGCGGGCAGCGGCGCGCTCGGCGCCGGCAAGGCGGTCGCCGGCGGGATCGCCGGGGCCGCGCTGAGCCGGGTCCAGCGGGCGCTCACGCGCCGACCTCGACGACCGCGACCCGGACTACATCCGCGAGAACCTGCCGCTCGCCTGGCTCATGGCGACGCTCTGGTACCGGGCCGAGGTGCGCAACATGGGCAACGTGCCCGAGAACGGCCCGGTGCTCCTGGTCGGCAACCACACGGGCGGCAACATGTCGCCGGAGGTCACCGTGCTGCCGCTCGCGTTCTCGACCTACTTCGGAGTCGAGCGGCCGTTCTACCAGCTCGCCCACAACCTCGTGCTCGCCTCCCCGTTCGGGCGCATGCTGCGCCGCTACGGGACCATGGCCGCCTCGCACAAGCACGCCGAGAAGGCGCTCGAGTCGGGCGCCGCGGTGCTCGTCTTCCCCGGCGGCGACTGGGAGGTCCACCGCCCCTCCTGGGAGGGCGGCAAGATCGACCTCGCCGGGCGCAAGGGGTTCATCCGCCTGGCGCTCGACCGCCGACGTGCCGATCGTCCCCGTGGTCACGATCGGCGGCCAGGAGACCGCGCTCTTCCTCAGCCGCGGCGCCTGGCTCGCGAAGCTCACCGGGGTCGATCGCAGCCTGCGGCTCAAGGTGCTGCCGATCTCGCTCGCCCTGCCCTGGGGCCTCAACGTCGGCGACCTGCTCGGCCACCTGCCGCTGCCGGCGAAGATCACGATCGAGGTGCTGCGCGCCGATCGACCTGCGCGAGCAGTTCGGCCCCGAGCCCGACCTCGACGAGGTCTACGACCTACGTCACCGGGGTGATGCAGGAGACGCTCGACGGGCTCGCCGCCGAGCGGCGCTTTCCGGTGATCGGCTGATGCGCCTGCGCGAGTCGATCATCATCTCGGCCCCGCCGAAGCTGATCTGGGACTACCTGCTCGACCCCGCCAACGACCTCCACTACATGTCCGGCGTCACCCGCTGGGAGGTCGAGGGCGAGCAGCGCTCCGGCCTCGGAGCCCGCTACCGGATGCTGATGCGCGTCGGCTCGGCCGAGATCGGGCGGCCTGATCGAGATCGTCGAGTGCAGCGCCGGAGCGCGACATGGCCTGGTCGTCGGTGACCGGGGTCGACCAGCGCGGGCGCTGGCGGCTGCGCGAGATCGGCGGCGGCCGCACCAGGGTCGAGTTCCGCTTCGCCTACGGCGTCGCCGGCGCCGGGATCACCGGCTACATCTCCGAGCGCGTCGCCGCGCCGTCGATCCGCGGCCACCTGCGGCGCTCGCTGCAGCAGCTCAAGCGCCAGGTCGAGCACGAGCAGCGGCGCCACGACGCCGCCGAGCGCCGCGCCGAGCACCAGACGACGACGGCCTGACGACTAGCCCTTCTTGCGGTTGACCGCCGCGAGCAGCTGCTTCTTGCTCATCTTCGAGCGGCCGCGAGATGTTGAGCTTCTTCGCGTCGTTGTAGAGCTGCTCCCGCGTGCGGCCGCCCGGCCCGCTGCCGGAGCGCTTGCCCCCGCGGCGGCCGGAGGAGATGTCGGTCTTCGAGCTGCGCGAGGCAGTCCGCGACTCGCCCGAGCGGGCCTTCTCCTTGTTCACGGTGCGGGCCGCGATCTCCTCGGCCCGGCGCTCGGAGCGCCCGGCCCGCTTCTCGCTCTTCTTGACCTGCTCGTACTGGCGGGCGCGCTTGGTGCCCTTCTTGACTCCACGTGGCGGCACGGTGTTCCTCCTCTTCGGCCTACACGAGCGATCTACCCGCTGGAGGACCCGAACATTCAGGCGAGCTCGCGCTTGAGCACCTTGCCGGTGGCGTTGCGCGGCAGCGAGTCGAGGAACTCGACCTCGCGCGGGACCTTGTAGCGGGCGAGGTTCTCCTTCACGTAGGCCTTGACCCCGTCCTCGTCGAGCGCGCCTGCAGTCGACGAGCGACGACGAACGCCTTCAGCCGCTGGCCGAACTCGTCGTCGTCGACGCCGATCACGGCGACCTCCTTGACCGCGTCGTGGCCGGCGAGCAGGTCCTCGACCTCGCGCGGGAAGACGTTCTCGCCGCCGGAGACGATCATCTCGTCGTCGCGGCCGTCGATGAACAGCCGGCCCTCGTCGTCGAAGTGGCCGACGTCGCCGGAGGAGAGCAGGCCCTCGTAGACGTCCTTGCCGCCGCCCCCGGTGTAGCCCTCGAAGGCCATGTCGTTGCCGACGAAGACGCGGCCGGTCTCGCCCTCGCGGCACCTCGCCCATCGCCCTCGTTGTCGACGATCTTGACGACGGTGCCGCGCGGCGGCTTGCCGGCCGTGCCCGGCGCCGCGCGCAGGTCCTCGGGCGTGGCGATCGTCGCCCAGGCGACCTCGGTCGAGCCGTAGAGGTTGTAGAGGTTGTCGCCGAAGTGGTCCATCCACTTCTCGGCCAGCGGCCCGGGCAGCGCCGAGCCGCTCGCCGCGGTGACCCGCAGGCGTCGGAAGGTCGTACTTGGCGAGCGTCTCCTCGGGCAGCTGGAGGATGCGCTGCATCATCACCGGCACGACCACGAGCGCCGTCGCCTCGTTGCTCGGCGATCGCCTTCAGGGTCGCCTCGGGGTCGAACTTGCGCTGCAGGACGTAGGTCGAGTTGAGCGACAGCCCGAGCAGGAAGTGGGCGAAGCCCCAGGAGTGGAAGAGCGGCGCCGCGATCACCGTCCTCTCGCCGCCGCGTGCAGCGGGATCCGCGAGAACATCGCCGCCAGCGGGCTGAGCGTGTCGGGCTGGCCGCGCTGGGCGCCCTTCGGCGTCCCGGTGGTCCCGGAGGTGAGGATGATGAAGCGGCTCGACTCGTCTGGCGGGTCGAGGTCCCCGTCGTCGGCCGACTCGATCAGCTCGTCGGTGGTCGGGTCGGCCGTCGAGCCGTCGTCGCTCCAGGAGACGAACCGGCGTCGTGTCCTTCGCTCGGCCTCGCCGAGCAGCTCGCGCGAACTCCTCGTCGTAGATCAGCGCCGCCGGGCTCCTCGCGCTCCATCACGTCGACGAGCTGCGGGCCGGAGAAGGCGGTGTTCATGTAGAGGCCGTTGGCGCCCAGCTTCGAGACCGCGAGGGTGGCGTCGATGAAGCCGCGGTGGTTGCGGGCCATGATCGCGACGCCGTCGCCGGGCTCGACGCCCTCGGTCGCGGAGGGCCCGCGCGAGCGCGTTGGAGCGCCGGTGCATCTCGCCGAAGGTCACCGCGCCGGCCTCGTCGATCACCATCTCGTCGTCGCCGTGGGTGATCGCGGCCCCGGCGATCCCGCCGGCGGGCGAGGGGCCCCAGCGCGCGCAGCTCGCGCACGACGCGGGCCAGCTTGTCCGGCCGGATCGGCCGGATCACGCCGGCCTCGGCGAGCGTCCTCACGTTGAAGGGCACGTCGGCCAGCGGGCCGAGCGAGCCGAGCTTGACCTTGCGGGCGAGCGCGAGCGGGTTCTCGAAGTCCATCCGTGCAGACCTTATTGCCCATCGGTGGCCACGAGCGCCACCGCGATGCAGGCGATCCCCTCCCCGCGGCCGACGAAGCCCATGCCCTCGTTGCGTGGTCGCCTTGACGCTCACCGGCGCCCCCAGGGCGGCCGCGAGGTTGGCCTCCATCTCGGCCCGGTGCTCGCCCAGCCGCGGCGCCTCGCAGATCACCGTCGCGTCGACGTTGACCACCGGCCCGGAGAGCATCCCGAGCACGGTCCGCAGCAGGTCGAGCGAGTCGGCGTCGCGCCAGCGCTCCTCGCCGGGCGGGAAGTGCGTGCCGAGGTCGCCGAGCCCGGCGGCGCCGAGCACCGCGTCGATCACCGCGTGGGTGACGACGTCGGCGTCGGAGTGGCCCTCGAGCCCCAGGTCGTGCTCGATCTCCACCCCGCCGAGCACCAGCCGCCGCCCGGCGGCGAACCGGTGGCTGTCGTAGCCGATCCCGACCCTCGCCCGCCGTCATCCGAGCGGCTCCATGCGGCGCTCGCGGCGCTCGAAGACGCAGATCTCCTCGACCCCCCAGCCGCGCATCGCCTCCACCGCCCGATCGTAGTCGTAGCCGACGTGGTCGGGGCTGTGGGCGTCCGAGGAGAGCGCGAACGCCGCTCCGGCGTCGACGCACATCTCGGCGAACGCGTCGGACGGGTAGAGCTCGCCGACGGGCTTGCGCAAGCCCGCCGTCGAGACCTCGACGGCGACGCCGGTCTCGGCGATCGCCTCGATCGCCGGCTCGTAGTGGAAGCGCGGGTCGCGCCGGGGCCGCGGGCGCTCGGCGCCCCAGACCTTGACCAGGTCCGGGTGGGCGAGGATGTCGTAGAGGCCGCTGCGGGCGACCTCGGCGAGCGTCTCGAAGTAGCGCGCCCAGAGGCGGTCCGGGTCGGTCTCGCGCTCCCAGACGTCCCAGCCGTCGTCGTCGACCGCGCGCTCGCCGACGAAGTGGACCGAGCCGACCACGTAGTCGAAGTCGTGCGCGTCGAGCAGGCCGGCGATCCGGTCCTCGCGGCCGGGGACGAAGTCCATCTCGATCCCGAGCCGCAGCGGAGTGGTGCGCACGAACTCGCAGTACGCGTCGAGGTCGTCGCGCGCGTTGCCGCGCCAGAACTCGTGATCCCAGACGTCCAGCGCGGCGGTGAACCGGTGGACGTGCTCGGCGACGCCGAGCTCGGCGATCCCAGCCTCCCGCGCCGCCTCCAGGTAGCGCTCGGCGTTCGACTCGCTGTAGTAGTCGCCCGCGGCTGCATCGAGATCGTCGGGCCGCAGGTGCAGGTGGTAGTCGGTCAGCACCGCCGAGTACGCTAGCCCGCGATGGTCCACATGCGGATCGTGGTCCCGAGCTACCAGGCCGAGCACGTGCTCGACCTGCTCGAGCGACACGCCCGTCGGTCTGCAACGTCATCTTCCTCGAGCGCGCGGCCCGCAAGCCCGAGGGCGACGTGATCCTCTGCGACGTCGCCCGCGAGGACGCCAGCGTCATCGTCTCGGACCTGCGCGAGCTCGACGTCGACACGGAGGGCTCGATCGCGATCGAGCACATCGACTCGGCGATCTCGTCGGTCGCCGCGGCGGCCGAGCGCGCCGCCGAGGGCCACCCGGGCGACGCCGTCGTCTGGGAGGAGGTCGAGGCGCGGACCTCGGAGAACATCGAGCTCAACGGCGTCTTCCTCGCCTTCATGGCGCTCGCCTGCATGATCGCCTCGGTCGGCATCTTCCTCGACTCGCCGATCCTGATCGTCGGGGCGATGATCGTCGGGCCCGAGTTCGGGCCGATCGCGGGCCTCTGCGTGGCGATCGTCCAGCGCCGGCCGGACGTCGCGCGGCGCTCGCTGCGCGCGCTGGCGATCGGCTTCCCGGTCGGGATCACGGCGGCGTTCCTGTTCGCGCTCGCGGTCGACGTCACCGACCTGACGCCCGACGGCTTCATCGTCAGCCGACCACCCGCTCACCGACTTCATCTCCAGCCCGGACGCGTTCTCGTTCATCGTCGCCTTCCTCGCCGGCGTCGCCGGCGTGCTCTCGCTGACCTCGGCCAAGTCGGGCGCGCTGATCGGCGTCCTGGTCTCGGTGACGACGATCCCGGCGGCGGCCAACATCGGCGTCGCCGCCGCCTACGGCGAGTGGAGCGAGTGGCGGGGCGCGATGCTCCAGCTCGCTCTCAACCTGACCGCGATCGTGCTCGCCGGGGTCGCTGACGCTGTACGTCCAGCGGCTCCTCTACGTGCGCCGGCGCCGCGCCCACCTCCAGGACGCCGCGCGCGAGAGGGCCGGCCTGCCGGTCGGGCCACAGCCGGCGCGGACCATGCGGCGAAGCGAAGGCTCCGGTGAGCCGAGTGAGCCGCACGGTCGCAAGACCTGCTCGTGCTCGCGGTCGCCTTCGCCGGCGCGACGGCGATCGCCGCGGCGCTGGGCGCCGCCAACTTCGGCACCGCCCTGACCTTCGGGCAGCTGGCCTTCGCCGCGACCCTGGTCTGGGTCCTGCTGCGCGAGTAGGCCGGGGTCAGGCCCGCTCGGCGAGGAGCAGCTCGACCCGCCGCAGGTCGGCCGCAGTGGTCAGCTTCAGGTTCTCCGGCGGGGCCGCCTCGATCAGCACCGTCCCCCCCAGCGCCTCGACCAGCATCGCGTCGTCGGTCGCCCCGGCGAGCGCGTCGGCGGCGTCGTGCGCCGCTCGCAGCACCTCGGCGCGGAAGACCTGCGGCGTCTGCGCGGCCCAGAGCCGCTCGCGGGACTCGGTCGCCTCGATCGCGGACCCGTCCGCGGAGGCGCGCTTGATCGTGTCGGTGACCGGCGTCGCCGCGATCACGCCCGCGGCCTCGGGCGTCGAGTCGAGGCGGTCGAACAGCGACTCGACCAGGCCCGGCTCGATCAGCGGCCGCGCGGCGTCGTGGACGGCGACGAGCTCGGCCGAGGCCGGGACCTCGGCCAGCGCATGCGCAACCGAGGCGGCGCGCGACTCCCCGCCGGTGACCACGACGGGATGAAACGCCCCCGGCTCGCCCGGGGTCCCGGCGAGCTCGCCGACGATCCGCTCGACCTCGACCTCGTGCCCCGGCGGCGCTGCGACCACCACCATCGCGACCGCATCCGAGGCGCGCAGCGCGCTCAGTGACCAGGCGAGCAGCGGTCTCCCGCCCACGTCGACGAGCGCCTTCGGGCCGCCGGCTCCGAGCCTCTCTCCGGAACCGGCGGCCGCGATCAGCGCGGCTGAACGAAGGCGGCGGTCAGGCCGTGGCCTTGGCGCCGAAGCGCTCCTCCAGCAGCTCGTCGATGTACTCCTCGGCGCCGTCCTCGTCCTTGTCGAGCGCGTACATGAACTCCGAGGCGAGGATCTTCTTCGCCCGGGTGTACATCTGCTTCTCGCCCGTCGAGAGGCCCTTCTCCCACTCGCGGATCGCGAGGTTCCGGACGACCTCGGCGAGCTCGTACACGTCGCCGGTCTTGATCTTCTCCCGGTTGTACTTGAAGCGCCGATTCCAGTTCTTCGGCATCTCCGAGACCTCACCCGTGAGCACGTCGATCACCCGCCGAACCGCGTCCTCGTCGATCACCCGTCGCAGCCCCGCGCGATGAGCGTTCTCGCAGGGGACCATCACGGTCATGTCGTTGTGAAGGATCTTGATCGTCAAGTAGTCCTTCGACTCACCCATCATGTCCCGCGACTCTCGCTTGAGGACGACCCCGGCACCGTGGTGCGGATAGACGACGTTGTCGCCGACCTGGAACTCGCACGTGGCCGGTCCGAGGTCCTCGATGTCGTCGATGTCCTCGACGACGGAGTCCTCCGTTGCTGCCTCTGTGATGTCTGCCTCCTCAATTAGCGACGGCCGCTCGCGCGGCCGTCTTGTTCATAAGTAACGGTCGACGACGTCGACTTCTTGGAGCCTGCGGATGCCCTCGCGGATCTCCTTCGCGCGGGCCTCGCCCACCCCCTCGACGGCCTCCAGGTCCGCGTCGGACGCGGTCAGCAGCGAATCCAGGTCGCCGAAATGACGGACGACCTTCTGCGCCACCAGCCGCGGCAGCCTCGGCACGGCCGAGAGCGCGCGGTAGCCGCGGGGAACGACCTCGAAGTCGAGCGTGTTGGTCTTACGGTCGTAGCCGAGCAGCTCCGCGAGCCGCCCGAAGTCGAGCAGCTCGGTGTGCTCGACCTCCGCGAGCTGGCTCAGGGCGCGGTCGATCTCCTGCTCGGAGTCCTCCGCGGCGTAGTCGCGAACGAGCGCCGCGCGCTCGGCCATCACGCCCGACGGCGAGGTCCTCGAGCTGCATCTCGATCAGCCGGCCCTCGGTGCCGAGCTCGATGATGTACCGCTCGACCTCGGTCGCCATCCGGGTCACGAGCTCGGCCCGCTGGAGCACCGTGAGCACGTCGTAGAGCGCCACGCCGCCTGCGAACTCGAGCGCCGTCAGGCGGCCGGCGAGCTGATCGAGCCGGGAACGGTACTTCTCCAGCGTCGCCAGCCCCTGGTTCGCCTTCGAGAGCACCGTGGGGATGTCCTCGAGGATGTACTTGATCCCCTCGATGTAGATCGAGACCACGTCGCGGCGCTGCGAGACGGCGATCACCAGGGCCTTGGTCTGCTTCGAGACGCGCTCGGCGGTGCGGTGGCGGGTCCCGGTCTCCATCGAGAGGATGGTCGGGTCCGGCATCAGCTGCACGTTCGCCCAGAGGATCTTGTCGGCCGCCTCGGGCAGCACGATCGCCCCGTCCATCTTCGCCACCTGGTACAGCAGCCCCGGCGTGTAGTCGACGTCGAGCCTGCAGCCCGCCCGAGAACAGGAACGAGACCTCGTCCGCCTCGGCGACCACGATCAGGCCGCCGGTGCGGGCGTGGATGATGTTGTCGATCCCCTCACGCAGCGGAGTGCCCGGGGCCACCATGTCCAGGGCCCTGAGTAGCCGGGGATCCTGCCGTGCCTCCAGCTCGTTCAGCTCATCCCCGGGGTGCTGCACCTATCCATGATGGCAAAAGCCCTGCTGGGGCGGTACTCCACGTCAATCCCGTGTGGATAGCTCGGAATGCCGCTTGTCAACCGCAGTTTCCCGCATTCCGGTTTCGCGCCCCGCGAGCCTCAAGCGGCCTCGGCGCCGCGAGCGGTCGAGCGGGCGGCGGAGGCGGCGATCGCCGCGCGCAGGGTCGCCTGCGGCGCGAGCCCCGGCGGCGGCTCGGGGAACGCGGGCGCGATCACCGGGCCGAGCCCGAACTTGAGCGCCTCGGCGACCCGGCGGTCCCCGTGTCCGACCGAGCGCAGCTCGCCGGTGAGCCCGATCTCACCGAAGCAGGCGAGCGGGCGCCCCTCGGCGTCGGCGAGCGGCGTCCCGCGGTGGGCCGAGACCAGCGCCAGGGCGACGGCGAGGTCGGCCCCCGGCTCGTCGACGCGAACGCCGCCCGCGACGTTGACGAACACGTCGGCGCCCGCCAGCGACGGGCCGCCGTGGCGCGCGAGCACCGCCAGGATCATCGCCAGGCGGTTGCGGTCGATCCCGTTCGCGACCCGGCGCGGCGGGACGATCTCGGTCGGCGCGACGAGGGCCTGAACCTCGACCAGCAGCGGGCGCGTGCCCTCCATCGAGCACAGGACGACGGAGCCCGGCGCCGCGCTGGCCTCGGCGACGAAGCGAGCCGACGGATCCGCCACCTCGACCAGGCCGCCGGAGCGCATCTCGAACACCCCGACCTCGCTGGTCGCCCCGAACCGGTTCTTCAGCGCCCGCAGGGTGCGGAAGCTGCGCTCCCGCTCGCCCTCGAAGAAGAGCACGCAGTCGACCAGGTGCTCGAGCACCCGCGGGCCGGCGACGGCGCCGTCCTTGGTCACGTGGCCGACCAGGATCACGGCGCAGTCGTTTCGCTTCGCGACCTCCATCACGGCGGATGCCGCCTCCCTCACCTGGCCGACGGAGCCGGGTGCGCCGCTCATCCCCTCCGCGTGCAGCGTCTGCACGGAGTCGATCACGCACGCGTCGGGGCGCTCGGCTTCGAGCGTCGCGATCACCGCCTCGAGCGACGTCTCGGCCAGGGCGGGCACGGCCAGCGCCGCCTCGCCGAGGCGCTCGGCCCTCAGCCTCACCTGGGCGGTCGACTCCTCGCCCGAGACGTAGAGAACCTTGTGGCCGGCGGCCCCGAGGTTGCCCAGCGCCATCCCGGTGAGCGTCGACTTGCCGATCCCCGGCGAGCCGCCGAGCAGCACCAGCGAGCCGGGCACGAGGCCGCCTCCCAGAACCCGGTCGAGCTCCGCGACCCCGGTGCGCAGCCGGTCGACCGCGGGGGCCGAGACATCGCGCAGGGCCACCGGGCCGGCGCCCCGCTCCGCGGGCGGCCTTGCGGCCGCCGCCGGTTGCCTTGGCCTGCGGCTTCGGGGCCTCGACGAGCGTGTTCCACTCGCCGCACCCGGCGCAGCGCCCCGACCACGAGAGCGCCTCGTGGCCACACGACTGACAGAAGAAGGATGGGGTGGCGCGCGCCATAGCGCCGATCGTACGCACGGGGGCCGACGAAACAACGCCGCGCCGGGTCGAGGCGGTGACGACTTCGCGCCGCGACCGCTGAGCGCCTCGGGCCCGCCCCGTGTCAGGCCGCGCTCGGAGCCGGCTGCGGAGGGGGCGCCGGGCTCCCGGCCAGGGGTTTCGGAGGTGGCGCCTGCTGGGTGCGCGCCAGGATCGCCACGCCGGCCAGGGCCGCCACGAGCGAGAGCACGGTCACGACGATCCCGAGCGGGGTCTCGGAGATCGACTCCTCGAGCAGGGTGACCCCCAGGATCACGCTGGCGATCGGATCCAAACCCATGCTCGTCGCGGCGGCCGGGGCGAGGGCACCGGTCGAGAGCGCAAGCTGGCTGAAGGTCAGCGAGATGTAGCCGATCGCGATCAGCGCGTAGAGGTGCCAGTCGACGAGGACGTGGAACGGGTGGTCGGCCAGCTCGTCGCAGACCGCCTTGGTGAGGGCGGCGGCCAGCCCGAACATGATCCCGGCGGCGGACCCGAGCAGCGCCGCGCGCCGCGAGGGCGCCGCGTGACGGGCCAGCAGGAAGAGCGGGACGACGATCACCGCGCACACGCCGCCGGCGATCAGCCACTCGCCGACCGGAGCGTCGTCGCGTCCGCCGGAGGGGTTCGTGACCGTGAGGAAGGCGATCAGCGCCCCGGTGACGAGCAGCGCCGCGCCGATGTCGATCTTGCGAACCACCTGGCCGGTGATCCGGGCGCCCAGCGGGAGGGCGAAGACAACCGCCGAGACGAGCAGCGGCTGGACCACGGCGAGGCGGCCGATGGTGAGCGCGACCGCCTGGCAGCCGAACCCGAGCGCGTCGCTGGCGATCCCAGCCAGCCACACGGGCCGCCGCGCCATCCGCAGGAGCAGGCTGGAATCCGAGCCCCCCTCCGGCTCGTCGAGCCCGGCGCGCTGCTGCAGCACGGTCCCCAGCGCGAACAGCAGCGCGGCGATCAGGGCGAGGGCGATATCCATCCCCCCTGCACCCTATGCACGCGGTCGGCTGGTTGGCGTGACTCACGCTCAAGGAAATCGGCGTCGCGGCCGATGGCGTGGCGATGGGGTCATCGCAGATCTGGCGCTCGACCGGCATCCTCGCGGTGGCCGCGTGCCTGTGTGCCGTGGCGCCCGCGGGCGCCACGGCGGCCACGTACCTGGTCGCCGAGGACGGCACCGACACCGGCGACTGCACGGTCGACCCCTGCGCCACCGTCCAGTACGCGATCGATCAGCACCGTGTGGCACCCACGCCTGAAGACGTGATCCAGATCGGCCCGGGCGACTTCGTCGGCAACGTCGCCGCGGACGACCCCCTCGACGAGGGGCTCGTGATCCGCGGGACGCTCGCCGGGCGCGAGCTCTCAACCACCCTGCACGGCGAGGGTGACGGCGCCGTGGTCGGCGGCTTCCCGACCGGGATCGCGGTCCTGCTCGGCGGGTGCGGGCTCGAGGAGACCGAACTGCGCGACCTCGGGGTCGACACCGCCGAAGCCGATCCGTCGGTGCAGGCGATCGAGCTCGACGGGGGCTCGGACCTGACCAACGTCGACGCCACCAACCAGCCGGACTCGGCGGCGTTCGCCGTGCTCTCGGTGTGTGGCCGTGGAAGCGTCGTGCAGCGGTCGGAGTTCGTCGCCGGCGGAGACGAGATCCCGGTCGTGGCGTTCGACGGCCTCCGCTTCTTCCGCTCCACGGCGACCAGCCAGTCGGAGCTCTCCCCGGCGCTGACCCAGATCCCCGGCGGTCGCCCCAGCACCCTGCTGAGGATCAAGCGCTCGATCATCAGCCTCCCCGAGACGAGCCCGGTCGAGACCGTGACCGGCGGCTCGCGGGTGACGATCGACTCCTCCCTGGTCACGGGCGGCGGCACCGGCATCTATGCGACCGACGACGCGCTGATCAGCAACACGACGATCGACGCCGGCCAGGCCGGCGTCTCGGATCCGCTGACCCCGAGCCTGGTGCTCGACTCCTTCACCGACTTCGCCGACGTCAGCGTCGAGAGCTCGATCCTCGTCGACGGGCTACAGGCCCCGGGCGGCGACGGAGAGGCGGTCTGCACGCACAGCGACCTGCCCCCCGCCGAGCAGGGCGGCGACTACGTCGTCGACTGCCCGACCGGGCCCGGAACGACGAACACGACCACCGACCCCGCCGATCTGTTCGTCGGCGGGGCTCCGTACGACTGGATGCCGGCCCCGGGGTCGCCCGCGATCGACACCGGCGGGCCTGGCGACCCGCCGGCCGGGCTCGCGGTGCGAGACCTGGCCAACAAGCCCCGTCGCGCGGCCGGAACCGCGGCGACGTGCCCGGACGGGATCCGCGACAAGGGCGCCTACGAGTTCGTCGGCCCGCCCTGCGAGCTCTCACCGCCCACCCTGGTCGCCGCCGGCAACCCGCACCCGGGCGAGCGGCTGACCTCGACGAGCGGCACGTGGAGCAACCTCCCGGCCGCCTACGTCCGCACGTGGCTGAGCTGCGACGGGGCCGGCGACAACTGCACCGAGGTCGCGCCGCCCCGCACGGGGGTCGGCTACACAGTCCGCAGCCGCGACCGTCGGCCACACGCTCAGGATCCGGGTGGTGGCCCGCAACGCGGCCGGTGACTCCGCGCCGGCGCTGAGCGCGCCGAGCGGCGTCGTCACGAACCCGCCCAGCTAGGAGTCCTCGCCGCTCGCCTCGGGATCGGGTGCCGGCTCGTCGCCGGGCTCGTCGTCCTCGGACTTCTGCGCGCCGACCGCGACCGGCTCCTTCTCGGACTCGTCCTTCTTCTTCGCCGGGCGCTTCTTCGGCTTCACCATCTTCAGCTTCAGGGGGCGGTCGTCGTCCTCGGACGCGGACTCGTCGCGGTCGACGATCACGGTGGTGCCGGAGACGATCGAGTCGGGGCCCTGGCGCAGGACCTCGTCGGCGAGCGGGTCCTCGATGTAGCGCTGGATCGCGCGCCGCAGCGGGCGGGCGCCCATCGCCGGGTCCCAGCCCTTCTCGGCGATCAGGTCCTTGGCCGGCTCGGTGAGCTCGAGCTGGAGGTCGTGCTCGGCGACCTGGGCCCGGACCCTCGTGATCAGGAGGTCGATGATCTCGCGCACTTCCTCGCGCGAGAGCTTGTGGAAGACGATCACCTCGTCGATCCGGTTCAGGAACTCCGGACGGAAGACCTTCTTCAGGTCGCCCATGATCCGGTCCTTCATGTCGTTGTAGGAGGCGCCGATCTCGTCGTCGGAGACCGAGAAGCCGAAGGAGACGTTCTTGGCGATGTCCTTGGCGCCGATGTTCGAGGTCATGATCACGAGCGCGTTGCGGAAGTCGACCGTGCGGCCCTGGGCGTCGGTGAGCCGGCCGTCCTCGAGGATCTGCAGCAGGATGTTGAAGACGTCCGGGTGGGCCTTCTCGATCTCGTCGAGCAGCAGCACCGAGTAGGGCTTGCGGCGCACGGCCTCGGTCAGCTGGCCGCCCTCGTCGTAGCCGACGTAGCCGGGGGGCGAGCCCACGAGCCGCGAGACGGCGTGCTTCTCCATGTACTCGGACATGTCGATGCGGACCATCGCGTCCTCGTCGCCGAACAGGAACTCGGCCAGGGTCCGGGCGAGCTCGGTCTTGCCGACGCCCGAGGGGCCGAGGAAGATGAACGAGCCGGCGGGGCGCTTGGGATCCTTGATCCCGGCGCGCGAGCGGCGGATCGCCTTCGAGACGGCCTCGATCGCGACCTCCTGGCCGATCACCCGCTTGTGCAGCTCCTCCTCCATCCGGATCAGCTTCTTGGTCTCGGCCTCGGTCAGCTTGAAGACCGGGATCCCGGTCCACATCGAGACGATGTCTGCGATCTCCTCCTCGCCGACGGCGGGGCGCTCGCCCGCCTCGCCCGAGTCCCACTGGTCCTCGAGCTCGCGCTTGCGATTCGTCAGCTGGCGCTCGGTGTCGCGGAGGTTGGCGGCCTTCTCGAACTCCTGCGCCTCGATCGCGCTCTCCTTGTTGCGGCGCGTCTCCTCGATCTCTTCCTCGAGATCGCGGTAGACGGGCGGCTGGCTCATCGAGCGGATCCGCATCCGCGAGGCCGCCTCGTCGATCAGGTCGATCGCCTTGTCGGGGAGGAAGCGGTCGGAGATGTAGCGGTCCGCCAGCTCGGCCGCGGCCTCGAGCGCGTCGTCGGTGATCTGCACCTTGTGGTGGTCCTCGTAGCGCTCGCGCAGGCCCTCGAGGATCTTCACCGTGTCGGAGATCGACGGCTCGTCGACCTTGATCTGCTGGAAGCGGCGCTCGAGCGCCGAGTCGCGTTCGAGGTACTTGCGGTACTCGTCGAGGGTCGTCGCGCCGATCGTCTGCAGCTCGCCGCGGGCCAGCGCCGGCTTCAGGATCGAGGCCGCGTCGATCGCGCCCTCGGCGGCGCCGGCGCCGACCAGGTTGTGGAGCTCGTCGATGAAGAGGACGATGTCGCCGCGCTGGGTGATCTCCTTCATCACCTTCTTGAGCCGCTCCTCGAACTCGCCGCGGTACTTCGAGCCGGCGACCAGCGCGGCGAGGTCGAGCGTGTAGATCTGCTTGTTCTTGAGCAGCTCGGGCACCTCGCCGCGGGTGATCCGCGAGGCGAGGCCCTCGACGATCGCGGTCTTGCCGACGCCCGGCTCGCCGAGCAGCACCGGGTTGTTCTTCTGCCGGCGGGAGAGGATCTGCATGATCCGCTCGACCTCGGTCTCGCGCCCGATCACCGGGTCGAGCTTGCCCTCGGAGGCGAGCTTGGTCAGGTTGCGGCCGAACTGGTCGAGCAGCTTCGAGGACTTCTTGCCCTCGCCCGAGCCCCCGCCGGAGCCCTGGCGCCGGCCGCCGGGGCCGGAGAGCATGCGGATGACCTCGTTGCGGATCTTCTCCGAGTCGGCGTCGAAGTCGAGCAGGATGCGGGCTGCGACGCCCTCGTTCTCACGCACGAGCCCGAGCAGGATGTGCTCGGTGCCGATGTAGTTGTGGCCGAGCGAGAGCGCCTCGCGCAGCGCCAGCTCGAGCACCTTCTTGGCCCGCGGCGTGAACGGGATCTGGCCGGAGGTGACCTCCTCGCCCGAGCCGACGATGCGGACGACCTGGGCGCGGACGCGCTCGACCGTGATGTCGAGCGACTCGAGGACGCGGGCCGCAAGGCCCTCCTCCTCGCGCAGCAGCCCGAGCAGGATGTGCTCGGTGCCGATGTAGTTGTGCTTGAGCGTCCGGGCCTCTTCCTGGGCCAGGACCACTACCTGCCGGGCACGTTCTGTGAATCGCTCGAACAAAACTCTTTTCCGCCTCTTTGAGGTCCCTCTGTCTCCTGTGCCTAAGTTCTAGCCGCCCCCGGGGACGCAAGAGCGCCGGGTGCTCTATCCACTTGATCGGCCGATCACTGCCGCGGGATTAGAACCTCCGGTTGTCTCGACGACGGCGGAACGCCAGTATATCGGGGCGCCTCCGGCTACCCGACGGGCGCATGGCCACGAAACCGGCGGAAGGGCCGCAAGTTGCGGCCAACCTGAGCGGCCGCCGGATCGGGAATGATTGGCCGCGTGAGCGCCGACGATCGTGAGGGCGAGGCGCTGGCGCAGTTCGCGCAGGCACACGGACTCGCGTTCGCGGCGGGCGCGGAGCTGCCGCGGGAGGGCGGGCTGCTCGGCGAGGACGACCTCGTCGTCGGCGCCGCGGCGACCGGCGCGCTGCCCGGCGGCGAGCCGGGAACGCTCTGTCATCTGACCTACACCCACCGCTCCGACGACACCACGCACACGGTCAAGCGCACGGCGGCGGTGCTCCGGGTTCCCGAGTCGATCGGCTTCGCGCCGTACCTCGGATCGCTCGGCGGGCCCGGCACCGGCGGCTTCGAGACCAAGGGCGTGAAGCTCGACGGCGGCGGCTCCGTGCGGGTCGCGGACGGGGTCAACGACGCGTGGCTGGTGGAGCTCCTCTCCCCCGCGTTCACCGACTGGCTCGCGCGCAGCCCCGACGACTTCCACTGGGAGCTCGCCGACGGCGTCCTCTGCGCCTCTCGGGGCGGGCACCTGACCGCCGAGTCCGAGCTCACCCGGATCTGCTCGGACGCCGCGCACATCGCGACCACCGTGCGCGAGGAGAGCCTCGAGGAGGTCGACTCGGGCGGCGCCGGGCGAAGCGCCGTGCGCCCGAAGCGCAAGGCCGACGACCGCCTCGTCGAGGCGATCCTCGCGCGGACGACCTTCGACCACCCGCCGAAGGACGTCGCCGAGTCGCTGCCGCAGTTCCGGCGCCTGATCGTCCGCCACCCCTCGACCTACTTCATCAGCCTGTTCATGACCCTCGCCTTCATGCTGGTCGCCAACGTGATCGGGGGCGGCATCTTCGGCCTCCTGCTCAACCTCCCGAGCCCCGGGCGGGCGGTGCTGATCTTCGAGCTCTGCCTGTTCGCGATCATCGGCTTCTTCGTCCTGCGCAACCAGATCAACGGCACCTCGCGGAAGCTCGCGATCGAGGGCTTCTGGCGCGAGTACGCGCGCACCCGCGGCCTGCGGCTCGAGGACCCGTCGGCGTTCGCGGCGACGCACGCGAAGGCGAACCTGCCGGGCGCTCCCACCCGGGTGATGAGCGGCGGGCTCGGCGGCGTCGACGGCTCGCTGATGATCACCGGCGACGGCTTCACGAGGGGGGACTCGATCGCCCTGGTCGCCGGTCCGGTCGGCCCGGTGGCGAGCGCCGGGTTCGAGGTCTCGGCGCCCGGCGCGTCGGCGAAGGCGCTCGACTCCTACGTCGAGCGGCTCGCGGCTGAGCTGCGGGCCGTGCGGTAGGTGTAGCTCCGGCTGCGGCTGACCGCGTTGGTCCGCGAGTCCGGCCGGGCTTCGAGGGGGGTGCGCGTCGCCGGTGTGTCGGAACGGGAGCGCCGCATCGCGACGTGCTGGATCGAGATGCTCGTCGCCTCAATCGCCGAGCGTCATCCTGACCACGCTAGCGTGGTTTCGATGACACTCGGCGAGCGGCGGGCTCTGAGAGCGCGCGGGAGTGTCACGAACGTCACGCGGGGCGCCGCGCTCACACCGCCTAGCGAGTCGTGCGGATCGCCACCGCGTGGATCTGGGCCTGGCCGTACGAGCCCCTGGACCTGCCCGGCGGCGGCCAGCTCGTCGCCCGGGCCGGGCAGCGGGTGCGGGCGCAGGTCGACGGCGACGTCGATCACCGAGATCCCCGGGGCCGTGATGCTCTGCGGGCTGACGAGGACGAAGTGGGCGTCGCCGTCGCCGTCGGGGTCGACGCGCTCGACGTAGAGGATCGTGCCGCGCGCGCTGCGACAGCCGCTCAGGTCGGGCGGACAGGGGACCCGCTCGACCGAGAGCGGCTTGCGGTCGCCGCCCTGCGCTTCAGCCGGCTTCTCGGAGGAGGGCTTCGTCGTCGTCTCGGCATGCTCGCGCGGCGACGCCTCGGAGCCGCCGCAACCGCCGGCGCCGGCGGCGAGCAGCAGCGCGGCAGAGACCGCGGCGCCGAGGCGCGGGAGTCGGCTCACGGACGCGGCGCGTCGACCAGTGTGCGATCGCCGTGCTCGAACGGGGCTCGGAACCGGAGCGTGGTCGAGCCGATGCGCAGCTCGTCGCCGTCGAGCAGCCGCCGCCGGCTCTCGACCCGCTCGCCGTTGACGAAGGTCCCGTTGCGGGAGAGGCCGTCGTCGACGACGACCCAGGCGTCGGCGAGCCGGACGAGCTCGGCGTGCACGCGCGAGGCGTCCGGGTCCCAGGTGAGCGGCACGTCCGCGGCCATCCCGCGACCGATCGTTATCCGGTGCCAGCCGTCGGGCAGCGAGAGCACCCGGCGGGCGCCGTGGGCATCCTCGTACATGAGGTAAGGGTCCCCCTGCCGCTCCGCGGCCGCGATGTCGTCGCCGGCCGGCATCCTCAGCTCCGCATCGCCGGGAACAGGACCACCTCGCGCAGGCTACTCGCGCCGGTGAGCAGCATCACGAGCCGGTCGATCCCGAGCCCGACCCCGGCGGTCGGCGGCATCCCGTACTCGAGCGCCTCGAGGAAGGCCTCGTCGAACGGCTGCGCCTCGGCGTCGCCGCGCCGCAGCTCCTCGGCCTGCTCTGCGAACCGCCGCCGCTGGTCGTCGGGGTCGTTGAGCTCGGTGAACGCGTTGCCGATCTCAAACCCGCCGACGATCGGCTCCCAGCGCTCGACCAGCCGCTCGTCGTCGCGGTGGCGCTTGGCGAACGGCGACATCTCGACCGGATAGTCGAGCACGAAGGTGGGCTGGATCAGGGTCGGCTCGACCGCCTTGGAGAACAGCCCGTCGACGAGCTTGCCCCAGCCCTCGTCCGGGCTCGCCTCCGAGTCCATGGCCGCGGCGAGCGCGTCGCGGGTCGGGTGCTCGAGGATGTCGATCCCGGTCCGCTCGCGGATCGCGTCGCGCAGCGTGACCCGCGCCCAGGGCGGCTTCAGGTCGATCTCGACCCCGTCGCGCTCGACCACGGTGGTGCCGTTGACGCGCTCGGCGGCCCGGGCGACCAGGGTCTCGAGCCGCACGGCGGCGTCGTTGTAGTCGGCGTAGGCCTCGTACCACTCGAGCATCGTGAACTCCGGGTTGTGCTTGAACGAGATCCCCTCGTTGCGGAAGTCCTTGCCGAGCTCGTAGACGCGCTCGATCCCGCCGACGACCAGGCGCTTGAGGTAGAGCTCGGTCGCGATCCGCAGGTAGAGGTCGCGGTCGAGCGCGTTGTGGTGGGTGGTGAACGGCCGCGCCAGGGCGCCGCCGTAGAGCGGCTGGAGCACCGGCGTCTCGACCTCGACGAAGCCCTCGGAGTCCAGGTACTCGCGCACGGCGGTGATCGTCGCGCCGCGCTTGCGAAACACCTCCCGCGTCTCGGGATTGGCGATCAGGTCGAGCTCGCGGTGGCGGTAGCGGAGCTCGGTGTCCTCGAGCCCGTGGAACTTGTCCGGCGGCGGCCGCAGGCTCTTCGCCAGCAGGGTCCAGCCGTCGACCCGCAGGGAGAGCTCGCCGCGGCGGGTCGCGAAGACGGTCCCGTCGACGCCGACGAAGTCACCCAGGTCGAGGCCCGTGAGCAGCTCGTGGGAGCGCTCGCCGAGCACGTCGGCGCGCGAGTGGAGCTGGATCCGGCCGCTGCCGTCGACGAGGTCGATGAACGCCGACTTGCCGTGGCCGCGCCGGGCGGCGATCCGGCCGGCGACCCGGTAGCCGTCCTCGGTCTCCGCGCCGGCCTCGAGCCCCTGGTGCGCGGCGCGCACGGTCGCGATCCCGGTCCGCCCCTCGAACTCGTGCGGGAACGGATCGATCCCCTCGTCACGCAGGCGCTCGAGCTTCTCCCGCCGCTCGGCGAGCACATGGGACTCGGGGCGCTCCTCGGCGCCCTCTTCCGGCTCGGCCATGCGGGCGAGCCTAGACCAAGCTCAAGACCGCTACGCGGCCTCGATCTTGGTGATCTTGAGCTTCTTCTTCGGGCCGCGGGGAACGTCGACGGTGACCAGGTCGCCGCGCTTGTGGCCGAGCAGCGCCTTGCCGATCGGCGACTCGTGCGAGAGCTTCTGCTCCGCGGGGTTCGCCTCGGTCGGGCCGACGATCTGGAACTTGCGCGAGTCGCCGGACTTCTGGTCCTTGACGTGCACGCGGACGCCGACGCCCACGGTCTCGGTGTCGATCGCCTTCTGGTCCACGACGCTCGCGCGCCGGAGCCTCTCCTCGAGCTGGGCGATCCGCTGCTCGAGCAGCGCCTGCTCGTTCTTGGCGTCGTCGTACTCGGAGTTCTCGCTGATGTCGCCGAACTCGCGCGCCTCCTTGATGCGGGCGGCCACCTCTCGGCGCTTGGTGGTCGAGAGATGCTCGATCTCCGTCTTCAGCTTCTCCAGCCCTTCCTCTGTGATCAGCGCTTCTCGAGCCACGTTCGGTCCTCTTCCTCACCTCGTATTTACCCGCTCCTCGCGCGGGCCTCCCGGCAGAGAAACGCCCGAAATCGCGACGCCTCTTGCGTACGCGGCTCGGGCGGGGCGCGCGATTATAGCGATGCGATTCGGTGGCGATTCTCCGCGCCCGCCGGCCCCTCGGCGAGCAGCGCGCGGACCTCGTCGAGCGTCTCGGTGCGCTGGAAACGGTCGGCCGCGGGACCCTCGTAGCCGAGCGCCTCCACGTACCAGGGGTAGAACTTGCGCAGGTTGCGGGCCGCCCGCTCGGGGCCCCAGTGCTCGGCCGCCCGGTCGAGCACCCACCGAAGCTCGGCCTCGATCTCTGCGTCGGTCGGCGGCCGGTCGCGGTCGGCGCAGAGCTCGGCGAAGATCCAGGGGTTGCCGAGCGAGCCGCGGGCGATCATCACGGCGTCGGCCCCTGACTCGGCGTAGGCGCTGCGCGCCTGCTCGGCCGTGTGCAGCCCGCCGGAGACGATCACCGGCACCCGCCGCCCGGCGCGCTCGAGGCGGCCGATGAGCTCGCCGACCAGCGCGTAGTCGGGACGGCCGCGGTGGCGTTGTCCCGCGGCCCGCGGGTGCAGGGTGACAGCGGAGACCCCGGCCTCCACGACCAGGCGCTCGCCGAGCGCGAGGCCGGTGCGCTCGCCCGGCTCGAGCCCCGAGCGCAGCTTGACGGTCACCGGCAGGCCCGAGCCCTCGATCGCCGCGCGGGCAACGGCGACCGCGCGATCGTGGTCGGAGAGCAGGGCCGCGCCGGCGCCCGTCTTCAGGACCTTCGGCACCGGGCACCCCATGTTGAGGTCCAGCAGCCGCGGGCCGGCGGCCGCGGCAGTCGCCGCCGCCTCGCGCATCACCGCCGGGTCGGAGCCGAAGAGCTGGATCGCCATCGGTCCCTCGTCGGGATGGATGCGCAGCATCTCGGTCACCGTGCGCCGGTTGCGATGGGCGATGGCGAAGCTCGAGACCATCTCCGAGATCGCCAGCCCGGCTCCGTAGCGCTGCGCCTGCAGGCGCACGAACCAATTTCCGATCCCGGCGAGCGGGGCGAGCAGGACGCGGTTGGGGACCTCGACGTCGGCGATCCGGAAGGGCGAGGTCAGCGGAGGCTGCGTCACATCAGGCGCCTCAACGGCGGCGCGGCTCGGCTTCGCTTCGCTGCGCTCGCTCCGCCTCACTGGTTGAGCTCCCAGATCAGGCGCAGCCCGGTGAGCGTCAGCAGCTCGTCGACCTCGTCGATGGTCTCGCAGAAGGGAACGATCGCGTGCGCGAGCCCGCCGGTGGCGATCAGCGACGGCTCGCCGCCGAGCTCGGCCTCGATCCGCCGCGCCAGCCCGTCGATCAACCCGGCGAAGCCGAAGATGACGCCCGACTGGATCGCCCCCCGCGTGGACTTGCCGATCGCGGCCGCGGGCTCGCCGAGCTCGATCCTCGGGATCCGCGCCCCGCGCTCGGCGAGCGCCGTGAGCGAGATCTCGATCCCGGGGGCGATCGCGCCGCCCAGGTACTCGCCTCGCTCGGAGACGACGTCGAAGTTGATCCCGGTGCCGAAGTCGACGACCACGCAGGCGCCGCCGATGCGGTGGTAGGCCGCGACGGCGTTCACGAGCCGGTCGGCCCCGACCTCGTAGCGGGTTGTCGATCCGGATCGCCATCCCGGTCTTCACGCCGGGGCCGACCATCAGGCAGGGGGCGTCGAAGTACCGGGCGGCCATCGCCTCGTACTGGCCGCCCAGCGGCGGCACGACCGAGGACACGACGAGCGCCTCGACCTCCTCGACCTCGATCCCGCTCAGCCCCAGCAGGCCGGCGATTCGCTCGGCGATCTCGTCGCCGGTGGCGCCGGCGACGGTCCGGAAGCGCCAGTGCTCGGCCAGCTCATCGCCCTGGAACGCGCCCAGGTGCGTCTGCGTGTTGCCGATGTCGATCGCGAGCAGCATCAAGGGAAGGATATGTTTCGGCCCGTGGAGGCCAAGCTGTACGTCATCCCGGCGTCACACCCGGCGCGGACGGCGATGATGATGCTCGACCTCAAGGGGATCGACTACAAGCGCGTCGACCTGATGCCGGTGGTCTCCAGGGGCGTCCTTCGCGCCGCGGGCTTCGGAGGGACGACCGTCCCGGCGCTGAAGATCGACGGGCGCAAGGTCCAGGGCTCCCGCGAGATCGCCCGCGAGCTCGACCGGGTCCGCCCCGAGCCGCCTCTGCTCCCCGCCGACCCGGCGCGTCGGGGAGCGGTCGAGCAGGCCGAGGCCTGGGGCGACGAGGTGCTGCAGCCGGTCGCGCGCCGGATCCTCTGGAACGCGCTGCGCCGCGACCGCGCCCCGCTCGTGTCCTACTCCGAGGGCGCCCGGCTCGGCGTGCCGATCGGGCTCGCGGTGAAGACCGGCCAGCCCCTCGTGGCTCTGTCGGCGCGCCTCAACGAGGCGACCGACGAGAACGTCCGGGCCGACCTCGCCGCGCTCCCGGGAATCCTCCAGCGAATCGACGACTGGATCGCGGAGGGCGTCCTCGGCGGCGAGCAGCTCAACGCCGCCGACCTGCAGATCGCGACCAGCGTGCGGCTGCTGATGACGCTCCAGGACCTGCGCGACACGATCGCCGCGCGCCCGGCGGGCGAGCTCGCCATGCGGGTCGCGCCGGACTACGCGGGTGACGCCCCGCCGATCCTGCCGCCGGCGTGGCTGGAGCCGCTCCGGGCCGAGGCGGCGGCGCCGGCCGCCTGAGTGCACGGTTGGGGACGGTAGGCCGTACCAAAGTGCGCACTCGACGCCCCGTCAGAGCTCGCCGAGCCTCTCCACTCGCTCCTCCCCACCCAGCCTCGTAAGCGCCTCGCGCAACAGCGTTCCATCGGGCAAGCTCAGCTCCGGATCGAGCTCCAGCAGCGGCTCGAGCACGAACCGCCTCGACGTGACCTCCGGATGCGGCAGCGTCAGGCGCTCGGTCTCGAGCTCCAGGTCCCCGAGCAGCAGCAGGTCGACGTCGAGCGGGCGCGGGCCGTGCCGGGGGCCGCCGAACATCCTCCCCTGCTCGACCTCGATCGCCTTGCAGGCGTCGAGCAGCGCCTCGGGCTCGAGCGCGGTCGAGACCCGCACCGCCGCGTTGAGGAAGTCGGGCTGCTCGAGCAGCTCGCCCACGGGCTCGGTCTCGTAGACCGAGGAGACGGCCTCGACCTCGACCGCGTGCTCGCCGAGCAGCCGCACGGCCTCGCGCAGGTGGGCGAGCCGGTCGCCGACGTTCGAGCCGAGGCCGAGATAGCCCCGCCGCGTCCCGGCCGCGGCGCTCAGCCCGCGCCCTCCGACTCCTCCTCCTCGTCGAGGTCGGCGAGCGCGCGATCGCGCACGACCTCGACCCCGACCTCCTCGATCGCGACCGGGATCGGAGGCTCGGGCTTGGCCGCCCGCACGCGCACCGAGTCGGATCCGAAGCGCTCCATCAGCCGCTCGCCGATCACACCGGCGAGCCGCTCGAGCGTCCGGTAGCTGCGCTCGGTCGCCGCGAGGACGACGATGTCGGCGACGACGGCGTAGTCGATCGTGTCCTCGAGCCGGTCGGTGAGCACCGCATCGCAGTCGGGCACGTCGAAGGACACGTCGATCACCAGGCGCTGGCCGACCTCACGCTCGGCGTCGGAGACCCCGTGGTGGGTGTAGACCGAGAGCGCGCGGAGCTCGACCTGAACCGTCGACTCGTGCTCGGGGTGCGCCTCCACGCGCGCAAAGTACCGGAGTTGCCCGGTCCGGCCGCGGCGCCGGCGGCTCAGGCGGGGGCGCCCGTGCGCCACGGCCGGCGCCCGAGGATCGCCGCGGCGGCATCGAGCGCCTGGCGCATCTCGGCGACGTCGTGGACCCTGAACACGTCGGCGCCGGCGGCCAGCGCGAGCACGTTCGACGCCACCGTGCCGCCGAGCCGCTCGCCGACCTCGCGGCCCGTGAGCGTCCCCAGGAAGCGCTTGCGCGAGGTTCCGATCACGATCGGCCGGCCGAGGTCGCGGAGCTCGCCGAGGCGCCGCAGCAGCTCCAGGTTGTGGTCGACCGTCTTGCCGAAGCCGATCCCGGGGTCGACCCAGATCCGCCGCTCCTCGACTCCGGCGCCCACCGCGGCCTCGATCCGCTCGGCGAGGAAGGCCCGGACGTCGTCGACGACGTCGTCGTAGCGCGGGTCCTCCTGCATCGTCCGCGGCGTGCCCTGCATGTGCATCAGCACGACCGTGCAGTCCCGCTCCGCGCAGAGCCCGGCGAGCTCGGGGTCCGCGCGAAAGGCGGTGACGTCGTTGACGATCTCCGCGCCGGCGTCGAGCGCCGCCGCCGCGACGCTCGCCTTCGAGGTGTCGATCGAGATCGGGATCCCCGGCCCCCCGGCCCGGCGAGCGCGGCGACCACCGGGACGACGCGCTCGCGCTCGTCGGCCGCGCTCACGGCCTCGGCACCGGGCCTGGTGCTCTCGCCGCCGACGTCGAGCAGGTCCGCGCCGGCGGCGGCGAGCTCGCGCCCGTGTGCGATCGCGCGCTCCGGGTCGAGGTAGAGCCCTCCGTCGGAGAACGAGTCCGGAGTGACGTTGACGACGCCCATCAGCCGCACGCCGCGGCCGCCCTCAGCTCGCCCGGGAGACTCCTCCTCGGCGCCGCTCAATTCCTGTACGAGAGCGCCGAGTAGGCCCAGGCGAGGCAATCCGGGTTGCCGCCACCGCTGAAGGGCTGCGTGTTCGTCCGCTCCGTGGTGCCCGCGGGCAGCAGCGACGGGCTGAGCACGATTCGCCTGTCGTCCCAGAACTCGCCGTCGGCCCCCGCCCACGGGTTCGCGGCCGTGATCGCCGCGCCGTTGAACCGCATCGGCGGCTCGGTGAAGGGCTGGCCGTCGGCCATCCCGACGTTCAGCGTCGGATTCCCGACGACCGCGCTCGGCACGTTGAGCCCTGTGAACCTGTGGTTCGCCGCCGATGCGGGGAACCCGCCGCCGCGCGAGGTCAGCGCGCCGACGTTCACGATAGTGCGGTGCGTGCGCGGGCCGCCCGGATCGCGCCAGACGACGACGAGCGAGGCGCCCTCGCCGTCGATGTCACCGGCCCCGACCCCGGAGACGGTGTAGGTCCCGTTCCCCGGCACGTCGGCCACCGGCAGCTTGGCCTCGTAGGTGCGCACGGGACTGGTCACGCCGCCCACGTTCCAGCACGGGTCCGGCCCGCCACCGACGAGCCTGCCGACCGCCGGCGCGCCCTCGAGGACGACCCGGCTGTCGGGGCCGCCGATCGTCATCCACACCAAGTGCGCCCCGACCACCTGCCCGCCGGCCGGGATGCCGCCGATCACGAGGTTGCGGGCGCCGCCGGGGCCGCCGTCGCGGCGCGCGAAGCCCGCCCCGTCCGAGACGACGCCGCCGACCCCGGTGAGCGTGTACGCGGTGCGCGACCGCAGGCCGGTCTGCCTCAGCTCGGCCGCGGTCGAGAAGACGCGGATGCGGGCGCGCGTGATGTCCGGGTTGGCCGCCACGTCGGTGACCTGCAGGCCGGTGCCGTCGAGCGCGCCCTCCACGGTGCCCACGCTCGCGGTCGGGGCCGACTGCTTGGCGACCGCCCACGCGCCCGCCACGTGCGGAGTCGCCATCGAGGTGCCGTCGAAGTTGGCGAAGCCGCCGCCCGGCACCGACGAATCGATGCCCACGCCCGGGGCGAAGAGGTCGACCTGCGCGGACGAGTTCGAGAACCCCGCCACCGTGTCCGTGTCGTCGGTCGCCCCGACCGTGATCGCGGTCGAGATGCAGCCCGGCGCGTTGACGGCGTTGCCGAACCCGTTGTTGCCCGAGGCGATCGCCGTCGCCGTCCCGGCCGAGAGCAGGTTGTCGACCGCGGCCTTGCGGGCGTCGGTATCGCAGGCGCTCGTGAACGTGCCGCCGCCGATGCTGATGTTCACCGACGAGATGTCGAAGGTGTTGCGAAGGGCGAATACCCGCTGCAGGCCCGCCAGCTGGTCGGAGGTGAAGCTGAGCGCGCACGGGTCCTCGCCCGTGCCGCAGTTGGGGGTGCCGGTGAACCGCGAGAAGACCTGGATCGCGATCAGGTCCGCGCCCGGCGCGACGCCGTCGAACGCGGCGCCGTCGCCGGCCGCGATCCCGGCGACGTGGGTGCCGTGCCGGCAGGCGGTCGGGGCGTAGGTGCACGGGACGCCCGAGCCGACCGCCGTGCTGCTGGTTCCGCCGCCCGGGCAGTTGCCGTTGCCCGAGAAGCACGCCTCGGACACCACCTTGCCGGCCAGGAACGGGTGCGCCTTGTCGACGCCGGTGTCGAGGATCGCGATCGTCTGGCCGTTGCCGTTCCGCCCGACCGACCTCGCCTCCGTCGCCTCGACGATCCTCGTGGACTCGGCGAGCGTCGCGGGCTCGGCGACGTCACGCTGCAGCGTCGCCGCGAGCCCCGAGGCCTCGAGCCGGTCCAGCGCGTTCGACGAGAGCACGAGCGCGATGTACGGGACGGTCTCGTAGGTGTGCGAAACCTCGACCCCGTTGCCGCCCAGCGCCCCGCGGATCTCGGCGGTCGCGTCGTCGATCCCTGAGAGCTGCTCGGCGCGAGCGTCCCTCGAGAGCAGCCCGAGGGGCGTGAACCGAAGCTGCAGCCCGACGATCACCCTGACCTCGCCCTTGCGCTCGGCGATCGCGCCGAGCTTGTCGAACTCGCTCGCGGAGGCACGCATGTTGCTGCGGTCGACCGTGCTGAGCTGATCGGTTGCCGTCGAGGATTCAGACGGGGAGGCTGCACCGCCACCGGAGCCGCCGCCCGCCGATGCGGTGGCCAGGGCCGCGAGGCAGCTCAGGGCGCACACCGCAAGGGCGAGCCGAGGACGATGACACGCGACCGGCGGGTACGAACGTTCACTTGCAGCCTCCCTAGTGGTGTGAGACCAACCTAACCGCACACAGGGTGTGACGCAACCTGTCGTTTTACACACACGAAAGGGGCGGGCCCGAAAGCCCGCCCCGTCCGTGAGGTGTGTTCGGGCCGGCGGGCCCGGCGCTCTAGACGGTCTGGCAGCGCCGCCGCGAGACCCCGTAGTCGAGATCGCCGGTGAAGTGATCGAGCTTGATCACGATCTGGCGCACGCAGACGAATCCGGTTCCCTGGCGAGCGCCGACGACGGCGATCTTGCCGACCGCCTTGTGGCGACTCACGCGATGGAGCTTGCGGACGAAGGAGTCCCGGCAGCCGGTGGTGTTGTGGCAGTCCCGCTTCGCGATCTCCTTCGCGAAGTTGGTGGCCGTGCGCCGGTCGAGGTTGTTCGCGGACGCGATGCTCGCGAACCCCAGACAGGCAATGGCGGCGATCGCCGCTACGAGCCCGATGCGCCGGGCTCCCCCTGTTCGATTGATCATCTGAGTGGTTCCTTTCGGACGGATGCTTACGGGGCGCACGCTATCGCCACCGCGAGGACGCGTTGCGTGCGTTTCGTCCGGAATTAGTCCGTCGGCCGGTCGGCGCGCATCTCAGCGGATCCGCCGGCGAAGCCGGGGCGGGGCGGGGCGACGGGGCGCGGGCCCTCGCGGCCGGCGCTGCGCTCGGGCTCCGGGGTCGGCTCGCTCGGCGCCGGGGTCTCTTCCTCGTCGCCGAAGACCTCCTCGGCCGGACGGCCCTCGAGCAGCTTCACGAACTGCTCGGCGTCGATCGTCTCGCGCTCGAGCAGGAGGTTCGAGATCCGGTCGAGATCCTCGCGGTGCTCGACCAGCAGGTCCTTGGCGGTCTGGTGGGCCTCCTCGACGATCCGGCGGATCTCGTCGTCGATCTCGCGCGCGATCTCGTCCGAGTAGTCGGGCTCGGAGGAGAACTCGCGGCCGAGGAAGGGCAGCGAGCGGTCGTGGCCGAAGACCCGGGGCCCGAGGCGCTCGGACATCCCGTACCGCATCACCATCTGCTTCGCCGTCTCGGTCACCTTCTCGAGGTCGTTGGAGGCGCCGGTGGTGATCTCGCCGAAGACGATCTCCTCCGCGGCGCGGCCGCCGAGTGTCATCGCCATCGTGTCGCCGAGCTCGGCGCGGGTGGTGAGGAACTTGTCCTCGCCCGGGAGCGAGATCGTGTAGCCGAGGGCCTGGCCGCGGCCGATGATCGAGACCTTGTGAACCGGGTCGCAGTTGGGGAGCAGGTGGCCGACGATCGCGTGGCCCATCTCGTGGAACGCGGTCACCAGGCGCTCCTTCTCCGACATCACCCGCGTCTTCTTCTCGGGGCCGGCGATCACGCGCATGATCCCTTCCTCGAGCTCGTCCTGGCTGATCTCGCGCTTGCCCGACCGGGCCGTCAGCAGGGCGGCCTCGTTGATCAGGTTGGCGAGGTCGGCGCCGGTGAATCCAGGCGTCTGGCCGGCGAGCGCGTCGAGGTCGATCGCCTTCGCCAGCGGCTTGCCGCGGGTGTGGACCTCGAGGATCTTCCTGCGCCCGCGGCGATCGGGCCGGTCGACGACGATCTGGCGGTCGAAGCGGCCCGGGCGCAGCAGCGCCGGGTCGAGGATGTCCGGCCGGTTGGTGGCCGCGATCAGGATGATGTTGTCGGTCATCGTGAACCCGTCCATCTCGACCAGGAGCTGGTTCAGGGTCTGCTCGCGCTCGTCGTGACCGCCGCCCATGCCGGCGCCACGGTGGCGACCGACGGCGTCGATCTCGTCCATGAAGATGATGCAGGGAGAGTTCTGCTTGGCCTGCTCGAACAGGTCGCGGACGCGGCTGGCGCCGACGCCCACGAACATCTCGACGAAGTCGGAACCCGAGATCGAGAAGAACGGCACCCCGGCCTCGCCGGCGACAGCGCGGGCGAGCAGGGTCTTGCCGGTGCCCGGCGGGCCGTAGAGCAGCACGCCCTTCGGGATCCGGGCGCCGAGCGACTGGAACTTCTTCGGGTTCTCGAGGAACTCCTTGATCTCGTGCAGCTCCTGGACCGCCTCGTCGGCGCCGGCGACGTCGCGGAACGTGATCTTCGGGGCGTCCACCGACATCCGCTTGGCGCGCGACTTGCCGAAGCTCATCACCCTCGAGCCGCCGCCCTGCATCTGGTTCATCAGGAAGAGCCAGAACCCGAAGAAGAGGACGAACGGGAGGATGTAGGTGAGGATCGAGAGGAAGCTCGACCCGCCGGTGCCCTCGACGGTCGTGTCGATGTGGGCGCGGGCGAGCTGGTTGATCACCGGGGCCTGCAGGTCCGGCGGGTAGCCGGTCGAGTACTCGTCCCCGTCGGTCTCGGTGACCTTGATCGTCTCGGTCTTCTGCTCGAACGCGACCGAGTCGATCTCCGTCGGCTTCTCGCTGATCTGGGCGCGGAAGTCGTTGAAGGTGGGCGTCTTCTCGCTACTCGGCGGGCTGATCAGCCGCTGAGCGAAAAACGCAAGCACGATCACGATCAGGATCGGGAACGCGGCGCTTCGGAAGAACCGTTTCATTTGCATGCAATAGGGGTTCGGTGACCCGCTCGACTTGGATCAGCGTACCAGGGGGAAACCGGCGCCTAGCGAGGGGATTGCTCCTGCAACGCCGCTACATACCGAAGGTTGCGGTAGCGCTGTCCGTGATCGAGCCCGTAGCCGATCGCAAAGCGGTTCGGGATCTCGAAGCCGACGTAGCGGATCGGGAGGTCGACGCGCCGCCGCTCGGGCTTGGTGAGCAGCGCGCAAACCTCGAGCGAGCTGGGGTTTCTCGCCCGCAGGTTCTTCAGCAGGTAGTGCAGCGTGAGCCCCGAATCGACGATGTCCTCGACCAGGAGCGCGTCGCGGCCCTCGATCGAGGCGTCGAGGTCCTTGAGGATGCGCACGACCCCGGAGGAGTCGGTGGCCGAGCCGTAGCTGGAGACCGCCATGAAATCCACCTCGCACGGGACCGTCAGCTCGCGCATCAGGTCGGCGATGAACAGGATCGCGCCCTTGAGCACGCCGATCATCACCAGGTCCCGGCTCGCGTAGTCGCGGCTGATCTCGGCCCCGAGCTCGGCGACGCGCCGCTGCAGCTCGTCGGCCTCGACCAGGGTCTCGCCGATCGCGGGGTCCTCCACCGGGGGCAGCCTAGAGAACGACGGCGCAGGCGCTCACCGCGACGGGCGAAAACGTCCTCCCCGAGGACGAAAAGCGCCCACGGGCCGTGAGTGGCCGAAAACGATGGACTATCGAGCGAAATGCGCCAGTCGGCCCCTCGGGGCCGATCCCGCAGCGCTCGCGCCACACGAGCGCGCGGATCGCGGCGCAAACGCCCGCGTCGCCGCACACTCCCACCCCTACCCAGCCAAGCAACGGCCGGGGCCGTCACGGCCGCCGGACAGCCGGGCCGCGCTACTCCAGCGCTCGGGCCGTGAGCACGGCCACCCGCGGGGCTTCCGGGTCGAGGCGGAACGTCTCGGCGACGGCGACGCCGGCGACCCAGGCGATCTCGCCGCCGACCGTGACCACGGGGAGCGAGGGGCGCAGCGAGCGGGGCACGCCGCGGTCGGCGAACAGGTCGCCGAGCGTCTTGGTGCCGCTCATCCCGAGCGGGCGGATGCGGTCGCCGTCGCGCCAGGTGCGGACCTCGACCGGGCCTCGCAGCGCCGCGGCGTCGAGGGTCGCCAGGTCCGGGCCCGCCGGGGTCACGGGGCCTGGATGAAGCTCGGCGCGCACCTCCCAGTCGCCGATCCGGGCGCGGCCCGGGAGGCCGAGGGCGACCGGTCCGGGGGCGGCATCGACGGTGGCGGCGCGGAAGCGGACGAAGCCCGACTCGCAGATCGCCACCAGCCCGCCGCCAAGCTCGACCGTGCCGCCCTCGCTCTCGCCGGCCAGCCGCTCGATCTCGGCGGCCCGGTGACGCCCGAGGGCAACCTGGCGGCCGGCGGCGCGCTCGGCCAGCGCGCGCAGCGCCAGCCGCCGCAGGGCGGGCTCCCAGCCTGAGAGCGCCGCGGCGTCGATCGCGACCGCGCCGGCGCCGGCGCCGGCCCGCTCGAGTGCTTCGAGCACCACGCGGTCGAGGAGCGACGCCTCCTCGGCGAGCTCTGCGCGGGTCTCGGAGAGGTTCCGTTCGGCGGCAGGGTTGAGATCGCGGAGCACCGGCAGCACCTCGGCCCGGATCCGGTTGCGCGCGAAGCCGGGGTCGGCGTTGGTCTCGTCGTCGGCGAACGGCAGGCCGGCGATGCCCACCAGCTCGCGAACCCGCTCGCGTTCGAGGCCCAGCAGCGGCCTGACCACCCGGCCGTTGCGCGGCGCCAGCCCGAGCAGGGCGCGGGAGCCGGGCGAGGCCGCGAGCCGGTAGAGCACGGTCTCGGCGAGGTCGGTGCGCGTGTGCCCGGTGGCGATCGCGTCGGCGCCGCTGCGGCGGCGCAGCCGCTCGGCCGCGTCGTAGCGGACCTCTCGCGCGCCGGCCTGCAGGTTGCCGGCAGGCAGGCCGCGTGGGCGTTCGACGTGGAGGTCGATCCGCAGCGCCGCGCACAGGCGGCGCGCGGCGGCCTCGCCGTCGGCGGCTCCCTCGCGCAGGCCGTAGTTGACGTGCGAGGCATGCACGGCCTCGGCGCCCAGCAGCTGAGTCATGCCGGCGGCGACGGCCGCCGAGTCGGCGCCGCCCGAAACCATCACGACCGCCGACCACGCCGGATCGACCAGACTTGCGCCGGCGACCGCGTCGGCGAGCTCCGCGAGCGCGGCCTGCTTGGCGTTCACGCCAGGATGGTACGCCCGCGACCCCCGGATTCCTCCCTTTGGAGTGACCCGATCGGGCTACGTATCGGGCGCTTCGCGGGCGCGGACGACGAACAGCTCCGCCGGTTTCGGGAAGCCCTTGAGCTCGACGTGGCCGATCGGCTCGAACTCGAGGTAGGCGGAGTTGCCGATCGCGTCGTAGACGCTCGCCGTGACCAGGACCTCGCCGCCCAGGGCCCGCGCGACCACGCGGTGGGTGAGGTTGACCTCGGTGCCGAAGTAGTCCCCGTCGCGATAGACGGCACGGCCGTAGTGGATCCCGACCCGGGGCTGGGGGCGCTCCGCGAACAGGGTGAGGAAGCCCACCGCCCACTCGGTCAGGGTCACGGGGTCCGGCGAGACGATCATCACCTCGTCGCCGATCGTCTTCACGATCAGCGCCTCGGACGGCAGCGTCGCCTCGACCGTCTCGACGAAGCGCTCGACCAGGTCCAGCGCCTCCTCGTCGCCCTCCTCCTCGGTGTAGCGGGTGAAGCCGGTGAGGTCGACGAAGCAGAAGGCCATCCGCACGCGGCCCATCTGGCGCAGCCCGCCGAAATCGACCTCCATGTGCCCGACGACGTCCTGCTCGATGTAGAAGCGCAGGTAGCGCTGATGGATGTACTCCATCAGCGGCGAGGTCATCGGGAGCAGCTCTCGCGCCAGCCCCTCCATCTCGTCGGCCATCTCCAGCGCGTCGACCCCCTGACGGATCAGCGGCTCGTGCACGTAGAGGTGGAACAGGCGCACCTCGGCCTCGGCGATCTTGCGGATCGACTGCGCGTAGACGCGGACCAGCTGAAGCAGGGCGACGAGCGGGAAGCCCGCGCGCAGGACGTCCGACATGTCGGCGATGGCCTCGACGTCCTGCTCGTTGAGGGTCCCCTCGAGCGCGGTCGGGGTCCCGAGCAGGGTCATCACCCGCTCGATCAGCTCCTCCTCGAGGCCGGTGCGCGCCGCCGCCTCGGCGCGCGCGATCGGGCGCTCGCGATGACCGGGGAGCAGGTCCTCGACGTAGCCGAAGGCGAGCCGCCCGTCGCGAACCGCGCGCCGCAACTCGGTGAGCGAGTGGCCGCGCTCGCGCATCCGGGCGACGACGCGCGCCTGCGCCGCGGCGGCGGTCGTCCAGCGGCCGTCCTTGACCGGGATCACCTTCGCCTCCGCCCAGCGCTTGAGCGTCGACGCGGAGACCCCCGAGAGCCGCGAGGCTTCGTTGAGCGAGATCGACTCGTCGGCCACGCGCCGATCCTAGGGACGGCGGGCGACCCGAGTGTGTGACGCGCCGGCGCCGCTGCGCACCGGGCCCTTACATGCGGCGACGGGGTCGGATCGGCCCCGTCGCCTGCGGGCTTGGCGGCCCGCTTCGCCGGCCATCGGCGCCCTGGGCGCCTCGCGAACCTCGCCGCGCGAGCCCCAGTCGCCGAGGGGCTTGGGCGGCCCGGCCCACTAGTGGCCTGTTGCCATCTCTCGGCCCTGGAGATTACGCCTGCCGGCGCCGCAGGTCAATGCGGAGTACGGCATCCGTTTGCGGCCGTCTCAGGCCGCGACGAGGTCCGGGTAATCGGCCTCGATCACACGCCGGTACGGCTCGCAGATGAGCCGCGCGGCGGGCAGGTAGCGGAGCGCAGCCCGCGTCTCGCCGCGGGACCGGACCTGGCCCCTCGCGATCGCGATCGCGAGGCTCTCCCGGCCCTGGAGGTAGCGGTTGGCGGTGTCGGCGCTCATCTCGAGCTCGAGCCTCGGGCGCCACTTCGGGGTCTCGTCGAACGACCAGGAGAGGTTGTGGTCGTCGTCGGCGGCGCCGACGTGAAGGACGATCCCGGCGTCGGGGAAGTCGAACCGCATCCGCAGCCCGGTCGCCCGGATCCGCGGCCCGAGGCGCTCGTCCGCGTCCGCCAGGGCCAGCGCCTTGTCGAGGGCCGCGCGCAGCTCCTCCGGGCGCACGCCGCCCCGAGTCGCCGCGCGCGCCGTCGCCGTCACTCCCATCGCACGGCGCAGCCTAGACCCTCGCGCCGATCCGCACATCGGTTGTCCAGCGGCGCTAGAGGAAGGTGTGTCCGCGCTTCACGAGGTTGTCGTAGAGCGACTCCTGGATCGTCTCGCGCACCTGCTCGGAGAGGTCGAAGACGACCCGCTGGTCGTCGGCGGCCTCGGGCGGGTGGCCGGAGACGTCGATCGGCGGGCAGAACTCGATCCGCCACCGAGACGGAAGCGGGATCAGGCCCACGGGCCCGAGCCAGGGGAACGTCGGGGTGACGGGGACGAACGGCGCCCCGACGGCGCGCGCCAGCGTGGGGCTCTCGCCGAGCTTCGGGTAGATCTCCTCCGAACCGACGACCGCGACCGGGACGATCGGGGCCCCGGTGCGCAGGGCGATCTCGACGAATCCACCGCGCCCGAAACGCTGCACCCGGTAGCGGTCCGAGAACGGCTTGCCGGTTCCCTTGATCCCCTCGGGGAAGACCATCACCAGCTCGTGCTCGGAGAGCAGCCGGGCGGCGTTGTGAGGGCTCGCCGGCACGCCGCCGGCCCGGCGCATGAACCAGGACAGGAACGGCAGGACGAAGGCCCAGTCGAGGACCATGAAGCGGGGCCACCGAGGGAGCGGGTGGCGCTTCATGATCGCCATCGTGATCATCGTCGCGTCGAAGGGAAAGAGGGAGCCGGCGTGGTTGGCGACGAGCAGCGCGCGCCCGTGGGCGGGCACGTTGCGCACCCCCTCGACCTCGACCCGCCACCAGACCTCGTAGAGGAACTCGAACAGCGGGAAGACCGCCTCCGCGAAGTCCTCGTCGAACCCCCACTCGTCCTCGTGGTACTCGCCCTGCATGCGCCGCGCGAGCACCTCGACCGCCGTCCGCAGGCGGGCCGGCAGCGAGTCGGCCGCCTGCTGGGCGGCGGCGAGCGGGTCGAGCCCGGACTCGACCCCGCCGCGGACGCCGCGCAGGAACTCGGCGATCGCCTCGGGGGTCTGCGGGTCCCGCAGCTGCCCCTCGCTCACGGGCTCGCCCCCGTGAGCCGGTCGGCGAGCGAGCCGGGGTGCAGGCTGGGGACGAGCCGCCGGGCGGCGTCCGCGCCGGCGAGCTCGCGGACCGCGCCGACCGCGTCGCGTCGCGGCTCGTAGCCGATCTCCTCCCGCAGGCGCCGGTTGTCGACGCCGCGGCCGAAGCGCAGCAGCCGCAGCCCGTCGCCCACGAGCCCGCCGGCGCCGAGCCCGCCGTCCAAGCGCCGCATCACCGTCCCGTAGAGCGGCCCGGGCACGGGGAGCGGCCGGGCGGCGCAGCAGCCGCAATGCCTTGCTGAGCGAGATGGACCCGTCGGGGGCCACGTTCACCGGCCCGCGGACCGGGTTCGAGACGGCGGCGGCGATCGCCGCGGTGGCGTCCTCGGCGTCGAGCAGCTGGAGGCGTGGATCGAAGCCGAGCTGCACCGGGACGACCGGAAGGGTGAGGTAGCGGACCAGGGGCGCGTCGAGGCCCGCTCCGATCTCGGGCTGGAACCGCAGCATGCAGCAGGTGAGCTCGGGATGGCGACGGGCGAAGTTCTCGAAGTACTCCTCGAGCTCGGAGATGTCGCGCTGGAACCGGGTGCGCAGCGGCGCCGCCCGTGCCAGATCCTCGGTGAAGAACAGCGGCCCGGCGCCCTCGCAGCCGTAGATCGCGGCCGAGCCGCGGACGATCACCGTGCGCAGCGTCTCGGTCCGCTCGCAGGCGGCGAGCAGCTGCAGGGTGCCGATCACGTTGATCTCGTGCAGGGCGCGCGCCGGGCGACCCGGCTCCGGGTACCAGAGGATCCCGCAGTGGACGACGGTGTCGACCTCGGTGGCGGGCAGCAGCCGCGAGAGCACGGCGCTGCGGATGTCGGCCTCGATGAACTCGGTGGCGACGAGCTCCGGCGGCGGCGGGCGGGTGTCGATCCCGGCTATGTACGAGACCGAGGGGTCGCGCTCCAGGCGGCGGGCCAGCTCCGCGCCCCAGTGACTCGAGACCCCGGTGATCGCGACCCGGCGACCGGGGGACATCTAACCCTCGGCTTTAGGGTTAGGTCGGGGCCGCTCGGCCGGCCGCGAGGGCTCGGGCTCCTGGCCGAGGGTCGATTCCAGCTCGGCGAGCCGGCGCTCGAGCGCCTCGAGCCGCTTGCCGACCTCGCCCGTCGCCTCCTGGCCGCGGCGGGCGAGCCCGGCGCCCGCCTCCTGGCCGCGGCGGGTGAGCTCGTCGCGCGCGTCGCGGCCCCGGCGCACGACCTCGTCGACCGCCTTCGCCGCTCGCCCGCGGGTGCTCGCCGCCGAGCCCGCGGTGGCTCGCATCGTCCGCTCGACGGCGGCGCGGACCGAGTCGGTGACCCCGCTCTCGGGGGAGCTCTGATCGGGCTCGGGCGCGGGGTCTGATGGGTCGGGCATTGGCTCAGCCCAGCATAATCCGCGGCCCCTGGCCGCCTACCTCCGCCCCACGGCGACGATCGCCGCCGACGCCCTGCTCCCCGCCGATCCCGGACTCGCCCTGGCGCTCGCGCAGCGGGTCCTCGACCAACCGCTGATGGCCAACCACCACCACGGTCTCTGGGGGTATTCGGGCCGCACCGCCGACGGCCTCGAGCTCACGATCCAGGCGACCGGGATCGGCGCCCCCAGCGCCGCCGCGGTGCTGCGCGAGCTCGCGGGGCACGGCGTGCGCCGCGCGCTGCGCATCGGCCGCTGCGCCGCGCTGGAGGGCGGTCTCGAGCCCGGCGATCCAGTCCGCGTCACCGGCGCCGTGGGCGCCGACGGGGTGAGCGCGGCGCTCGGCGCCGAGCGCTCGGCTCCCGACCCGGCGCTCGAGCGAGCCCTGGCCGCGGCGATGCCCGGCGCCGCAGCCCTCCGCGTCGCCGGGCACGACCTCGACCCCGTGGCGGCGGGCCCGGAGGCCCGGGCGAGCTGGATCGAGGCGGGGGCGGCGGTCGCCGACCTCGAGACGGCGGCGATCCTGGCGCTCGGCGAACGGCTGGGGGTCGCGGTGGCCGCGGCGCTCGTGGTCGCGGAGGCCGCCGGCGGCGGCGGAGATCGACGAGGAGGCGATCGAGGCTCAGACCCTCGAGCTCGGCGCGCGCTGTGCCGACGCGCTTGCGGCGGTCGCGCGGCGCCGGTCGGGTCGCGACCTAGAGGCTCAGCCGCTGGGCGCCTTGGAGCGCACCTCGGCGAGCTCGTCGACGAGGTCGTCGAGCCGGTCCTCGAGCGCCTCGAGGCGGCCGGAGAGCGAGCGCAGGCGCTGCTCCAGGCGCTCCACGTCGGATCCCGAGGCGACGTTGAGGGCGCCCATCGCGCTGCGCTGGGCGGACATCGCCCGCTCACCCGCGCCGAGCGCCCGGGCGAGGGCCCCGTTGAAGAGCGGGTTCTCGATCAGGGCCTGGGCGAGCTCGCCGACGGCTTCCTCACCGCGGGCGCGGATTCCGCTGCGATCGTCCTCGATGCTCATGGCGGCGGTCAGCCTAGAGCAAGGTTGCGAGCCGGGTTTCAAGCCGCGACCCCGGTTTGCCGATCAAGAAGCAGAACCAGCTGAAATTTAGAAACGCCAGGTTTCATCCGCCGAACTCGGGTACGGTTGCCCCGACCAGCTGCACGTTGCAAACACAATCCTCAACAAGTAGTTTTCGCCGCGCTCAGGAGGAGGGCTAGCCACGCAGCCCGGGCAGGGGCGGCGCCTGGGACCCGACCCCCTCAGGCGGCACGGCAAGAGGGTATGAGAAGGAAGTTTCTACTTACGATCGGCCTCGCGGTCCTCGGCGCCTGCCTCACGGCGGGGACCGCCGGCGCGGGCAACGTCGTCGGCGTCGGTGAGAGCGGGGTCGAGATCCAGCTGCCCGACGGCCAGAACCTCGACGAGATCGAGGTCCTGCCGCAGTGCTCGAACCTCGCCGACGACGACGGCGACGCGGTCACGGACCTCGAGGATCCCGACTGCTCCGGCCCGCTCGACTCGACCGAGTCCGGATCGACCGGGCCCGCGGAGCCGCAGACGCCGCCGGACCAGACCACGCCGACGCAGCCGACCGACGAGGACGACGGATCCGCCGACGAGGACGAGGACACGGACACCAAGCCGGAGCGTCGTCGCCGGCCCGGCGGGGCCCGGCGGTCGCGGGATCGAGCTCAAGCCGAGCGGCGAGCGCAAGCCCGGAAGCCGCCGGCACAACGAGGACGAGGATGAGGACGAGGACGACGGAGACCGGGGGCACCCGCACGCCGATGGAGGAGCCCGCGGACCGCCGTCCCGACGGCACCCCCACCGATACCAACCCCGGGCTGACCGTCGCCGACTTCGGCGCCGCCCCGATCGGGGTCCCGAACTTCGTCATCGACCAGTTCACGATCCCGCCCTTCCTGCTGCCGATCTACCAGGCCTGCGGAACCCAGTACGGGATCCCCTGGCAGGTGCTCGCGTCGATCAACCGGATCGAGACCGCCTTCGGCACCAACCTCAACGTCTCCACCGCGGGCGCCCTGGGCTGGATGCAGTTCATGCCCGTCGACCTGGCGCATGTACGGCGTCGACGCCAACAACGACAACCGCAAGGACCCGTACAACCCGGTCGACGCGATCTGCGCCGCCGCCCGCTACCTGAAGGCCGCCGGCGGCCGAGGACGACCTGCGCACCGCGATCTTCGCCTACAACCACGCCGACTGGTACGTCGACGAGGTCCTGCTGTACGCCAACCAGTACGGCAAGCTCCCGGAGCCGCTGGTCAGCTCGCTCACCGGGCTCACCGAGGGCGCCCGCTTCCCGGTCGCCGCGAACGCCCGGTACGCCGACGACATCTCCGAGCGCGAGGCGCTCGAGCGGTCGAAGCCCGGCAAGGGCGCGCCCGGGAACGTCGCCGACGTGATCTCAGGCTCACCCACACGTCGAGGGATCAACATCTACTCGCGCGACGGCGCGCCGGTCGTCGCCGTCAACGACGGCGTGATCACCGACATCGGCAAGTCCGACAAGCTCGGCCGCTACATCGTCCTCCGCGACGCCTACGGCAACCGGTTCACCTACGCCCAGCTCGGCGAGGTCTCCGACGTCTACCCGGTGCCGAAGCCGAAGCGGCTCTCGGCCAAGGACTTCGAGCTCGTCACCCCCGACGACGACGAGGCCCCGGACGAGCCGGCCAGCGCCGGGACCCAGGTCGACGACGAGTCGGCCGACGACTCCAAGAAGCCGGACTCCGCCGACGAGCCGGCCGAGGACGCCGGCCCGGTCAACACCGAGGACGCCCGCGACCGGCTCTACGCCTTCCCCGAGCGGAAGAACAACGCCGACCGCGCGGACCTCACCGGCCAGCTCGACTCGCTGCTCGCCGAGAAGATGCCCGCCTATGAGTCCTTCAAGGGCTACTTCTCCCACGTCCTGCGCTTCGACCCGAAGACGATGGACATGGAGAACCTGAAGGAGGGCTCGAAGGTCACCGCCGGGACCGTGCTCGGCCGGATCGCCAAGACCGACGAGCTCGCCCCGCACCTGCACTTCTCGATCCGCCCGGCCGGCCGCGGCGCCCCGAAGATCGATCCGAAGCCGATCCTCGACGGCTGGAAGCTGCTCGAGGCGACCGCGATCTACCGCGCCGCCGGCGAGGACCCGTTCCACGGCGCGGCCAGCGCCGGCCAGGTGCTCCTGATGTCGAAGCCGCAGCTGATCGAGCGCGCGCTCACCGACCCGTCCCTCGAGGTGTACGCCTGCGGGCGCAGCGACATCCGCACCGGCCAGATCGACCGCCGCGTGCTGGCGATGCTCGAGTTCCTCACCTCCCGCGGCTACCAGCTGACGATCACGTCGCTCAAGTGCGGCCACTCGGTGTTCACCACCTCCGGGAACGTCTCCGAGCACTCGTCCGGCAACGCCGTCGACATCGCCCAGATCAACGGCCAGCCGATCCTCGGCAACCAGGGCCCGGGGACGCTCTCCGAGGCGCTGGTCAAGGATCTGCTCACGCTCCAGGGGACGATGGAGCCGCACCAGATCATCTCGCTGATGGACTACTTCGGGGCCGACAACACCTTCGCGATGGGCGACCACGCCGACCACGTGCACGTCGGCTACATGCCCAACTACGGGCCCGGGACCGGGAGCGTCTCGAAGCAGTTCAACCAGATCCTCAAGCCCGACCAGTGGGAGCGGCTGATCGACCGCCTCGGCGAGATCGACAACCCGACCGTCCCGACCGGTCCCTCCGACGCCGCGCTTCCCGCCGGCAAGGACAAGGACCGCAAGAAGAAGTCGGACAAGCGCGCCTCGAGCGCCCACCTCGGCGAGTAGCCGCGACGCTGCGCCTCCCGTTCGTCCAGCTCGAGCTCGCCGGCACCGTCGGGCTCGAGGACGGCCGCTACCTCGGCCGTGACCCCGAGCGGGTCCTGGTCGTCCGGGTCGCCGACGCCCCGCCTCGCCCCCGGCGCCGGCTCGGCCGGGCGCGGCCGAAGGACGCGGATCCGGACGCCGAGGGTCCCGCGGTGCCGCGGACGACGCTGACCGCGATCCGCCCCGACTCGCTCGGCGAGGAGGCCGAGGCGCAAGCCTGGCTCGCCGGCCTCCGCGACGACCCCGAGGCGCTGGCCGCGGAGGTGGCGGGCGGGGTCGAGCTGATCAACCTCGCCGTCCACGCCCACCGCGCCGCCACCCTCGACCCGGCGATCGCCGACGTCACCGCGAGCGCCGCGCTCGCCGTACGCGTCGGCTTCGGGAGCGGAGAGGATCTCGCCGACGGGCGGTTCGCCGAGGCAATCGAGGTGCCCCACTCGCGAGCGCCGCCGCCGCGGCGAGCTCCTGCGCCCCCAGGAACGGATCGCCGAGGTGCTTGGCGGCAAGGCCTCGGTCCCCGCGTGCGAGCTGCTCCTGATCCGCGCCCGCGCCGACCTCGACGCGGGCCGCGCGCGCGAGGCGGCGCTTCAGGTCCGCGTCGGCCTCGAGGCCCTGCTGGCCGAGCGCGAGGCGCTCGCCGCGCCCGACCAGGACGAGGACTTCGCGGCGCTCGACGAGCGCCGCACAATCACCGGGGAGGCCGCAAACGAGGCGCTGGGCGGCGAGCTGACCGACGAGCGCGCCGCGGAGGTCACCGAGACGTTGCGGATCTCCGAGCGGGTGCTGCGGCGCAAGCGCGCGCTGGGCTGAGCTGCCGGGCGAAGCCGCGGGCGCACGCGAGCGGGTTTGTGACCCAGGAGGTCACAAACCCGCGGAGGCGGGCTTCGTCGGCCGCGAGGCTCCGAATCTCGCCACACGGCCCCGCACACCTCCTC
Organism: uncultured Solirubrobacterales bacterium; assembly: GCA_963729065.1. Taxonomy (GTDB): domain Bacteria; phylum Actinomycetota; class Thermoleophilia; order Solirubrobacterales; family 70-9; genus WHSW01. Next base: position 137,528 of record CAVSMS010000022.1, on the reverse strand, counting down.
CCTCACTGCCAAGCAACGGCCCCGCCCTCACCACACGCCGGGGCCAGCCACGCGCCGCCCCGCCTACAGCGCCGCCACCACCGCCCCGAGCTCGTCGACCACGTCGCCGTCGAGCTTCACGACGGCCTCGGAGTCGTACGGGGTCGGGCCCTGGGTGACGATCGCGACCCGGCCTCCGGATGACAGGGTGAGCTCCGGGAGGGCGGCGACCGGGTGGACCTCCAGCGAGGAGCCGACGCAGAGCAGGAGGTCGGCGCCGGCGCAGAGGTGCTCGGCCTCGGCCATCGCGCCCTCCGGCAGCAGCTCGCCGAAGAGGACGACGTCGGGCTTCACCTTGCCCATGCAGCAGGCGCAGGTCGCGACGCCGTCGGAGTCGAAGATCTCGCCGATGCTCTCCAGGGGGTAGCTGGTCCGGCAGGTGGTGCAGCTCGAGGTCGCGATCGAGCCGTGGACCTCGATCACCCGGTCCGAGCCGGCCTTCGAGTGCAGGCGGTCGATGTTCTGGGTCACGATGGCGTCGAGGAGCTCCCTCGCCTCGAGCTCGGCGAGCGCCCCGTGCGCGGGGTTCGGCTGCTTCTCGTCGAGCTCGGCGAACCGCGGCCGGTAGAAGCTCCAGAAGCGCCTCGTGTCGCGGTGGAAGGCGTCGATGTGGGCGACCTCCATCGGATCGACCTTCTCCCAGAGCCCCTTCCCGGGGGTCCGGAAGTCGGGGATCCCGGAGGGCACCGAGATCCCGGCGCCGGTCAACGCCACGACCGAATCGGCATCGCGGATCAGGGAGGCGAGCTCGGCAGCCCGCCCCGCCATTACTTCCCCTGCCACTTCGGCGTGCGCTTGCCGAGGAAGGCGCCGATGCCCTCCCGCGCGTCGTCGCTCGTGAAGGCGGTGCGGAACCCGTTCTTCTCCTTCTCGATCCCCTCGTCGAGGTCGGGGTCGTCCGAGGCGAGCTTGACCTGCTCGACCGCGACCGGCGCCTGGCCGGCGAGCCGGCGCGCCCACGAGAGCGCCGCGTCGAAGAGCTCGTGGTCGGGCACGACCCGGTTGGCGAGCCCGTAGACCTCGGCCTCTCCCGCCGAGATCGCGTCGCCGATCAGGTTCATCTCCAGCGCCTTCTCGTCGCCCACCAGGCGCGGCAGCCGCTGCGTGCCGCCGAAGCCGGGGATGATCCCGAGCTTGATCTCCGGCTGGCCGAAGACCGCCGACTCGGCGGCGATCCGGAAGTTGCACGCCATCGCCAGCTCGCAGCCGCCGCCGAAGGCGAGCGCGTTCACCGCGGCCACGGTCGACACCCGGCTCAGCGCCATGTCGCGCAGCAGCGCGTGTCCCGAGTCGATCAGCTCCTCGCCGCCGGACTCGTCCATCTGCGTGAAGGCCTTGATGTCGGCGCCGGCGCTGAACACGACCGGGATCGAGGAGGCGATCACCAGCGCCCCGATCTCGCCCGAGCCCTTGACCCGCTCCCAGACGGCCCCCAGGTCCTTGATCACCTGCGGCGAGATCGCGTTCATCGGCGGGTTCGCGAGCCAGGCGATCGCCACGTCCCCGCGCGTCTCGAGCTTCACCGTGTCGGTCTGGTCGCCCTCGTCGGGCTGCGGGTAGGCGTAGAACCCCTGGCCGGTCTTGGTCCCGAGCCGGCCCTGGGCGACGAGGCGCTTGAGCACCGTCGGCGCCGCGAACCGCTCGCCGTGCTCGTCCTGGGCCGCCTCGAGCTTCTCGAGGACGACGTCGAGCCCGAGGACGTCGGCGCCCATGAACGGCGGGAAGATCCCGCGGCGGGGATCCATGCCGGCGCCGGCCATCATCCCGAGGTCGATGTCGCGCACCGTGCAGACGCCCTCCTGGAGCACGAGGCACGACTCCACGACCGCCTTCAGCTTCAACAGCTCGGCAAGCGCCTCGCCGTCGGGCTCGGCGTCGCCCTCGAGCTGCGGCTCGCCGTTCTCATAGAAGCCGCTGCCGCCCGTCTTCGCCCCGAGCTTGCCCTCGTCGACGAGCTTGCGCATCCCCTCGTGGACGTAGAAGGAGTCGCCGTAGGACTCGCGCAGGTGCTCGGCGACGTGGAAGATCGTGTCGAGGCCGAGCAGGTCGCCGAGGAAGAACGGGCCCATCGGCGCGACGTTGGCGCTCGTGATCGCCTCGTCGATCTGCTTGATCGACAGCCCCTGCTCCTCCTGGGCGCGCCAGATCTCCCCGACCGCCGAGTTGAGGATGCGGTTGACCACGAAGCCCGGCACCTCGCGGCACGTGATCGGCTGCTTGCGGATCGCCTGGGCGAAGTTGTAGGCGGCCTGGACGACCTCGGGATCGGTGTCGTCGCCCTCGATGATCTCGACCAGGGGCATCACCGAGGCGGGGTAGAAGAAGTGGAAGCCGACGACCTTCTCGGGCCGCAGGGTCGCGTCGCCCATCTCGGTGATCGAGAGCGACGAGGTGTTCGAGGCGAGGATCGCGTGCCCCGGCGTGACCGCGTCGAGCTCGGCGTAGACCTGCTGCTTGATCTCCATCTTCTCCGGCGCCGCCTCGACGACGAAGTCGACGTCCCCGAAGCCGTCGTAGGAGGTCGTGCCCTCGATCAGGCCCATGACCTCCTCGAGCCGGGCATCGGCCTGCTCCTGCGTGAGCTTCTCCTTCTTCACCAGCCGGTCGAGCTGACCCTTGGTCACCTCGCGCGCCTTCTCGAGGCCGTGGTCGACGAACTTCTGGTCGATGTCCTTGAGCACGACCGGGATGTCGGACGAGGCGATCGCCTGTGCGATCTCGCCGCCCATCGTGCCGGCGCCGACCACCGCGGCCTTGAAGACGAACATTGGGTTGGGAGCCTCCGAATCGGTGTGAGGGGAGTAAGAGAGCCGGCGAGAGGCTAGCGGTCGGGGGCGCCCGGCGGCGTCAGCCGCGGCCTGCATCTCGGCCAGCTCCTCGACCTCGAGCCGGTAGCGCTCCAGAGTGCGGCGCAGCGACTTCGCCACCTGGCCGCGGACGAAGAAGCGCTCGGCGAGCCAGGTGAACAGGCCGCCGGCGATCAGCTCGTACGTGAGCTCCAGCGAGACCTTGGTGCGCTCGCCCTCGACCTCGAAGGTCGTGGTCAGCTCGCCGCGGGACTCCGGGTCGGCAAAGCTGATCCGGTGCAGCTTGCGCGGCTCGTGGGCGAGGACCGTCTCGCTCACCTTCCCGCGCCCGGCCGGGGTCGAACGCCAGACGAGGGTCCCGCCCTCCTCGGGGTACCCGCTCGCCGACTCGACCGCGTGGAAGCCGTCGACCCACGCGGGCCAGCCGCTGGGCTCGAAGTAGTAGTCCCAGGCCTCCTTGAGCGAGGCCCGGGCCAGGACCGAGTCGGTGAGCGTCGGCACCGGCCGCAGCGTACGGAAGGGCCGGGCCGCAAAGGCGACCCGGCCGCTCCGCTCACCGCGCACCCCCGCAGGCGAAGCCGAGGAGGTGGCGCGAGTTATTCGTTACGGGATCGCCACCATCGTCTCGCAGTTGGCGCCCGCGTCGATCCCCTGATCGCCACGGCACTCGTCGGTCTCCGAGCCGCCGTCGAGCGAGTCGTCGCCACCGCCGCCGCTGAGCGAGTCGTCGCCCGCGCCGCCGGAGAGGGCGTCGGTGCCCACGTCGCCGCGGAGGATGTCGCCACCGTCGCCGCCGTCGACCACGTCGCTGCCCTGGCCACCGTCGATCGTGTTCGAGACCGCGTTGCCGAGCAGGGTGTCCTCGAACGCCGTGCCGACGATCCCCTCGACCGTCGAGGCGACGTTGTCGGCCTCGCACTGCTGCGGGCAGCCGCGGCCGTCGTTGGCGACGTCGTCGAGCGTCACCCGAGCGGCCGCCTGGTACTCGCCGTAGTTGACGAGGTCGCTCCCGTCGCCGCCGGCGAACGTATCGCCGGTGGTCGAGTCGTCGGTGGCGAACAGCGTGTCGTTGCCGACGCCGCCGTCGACCGCGTCGCTGCCGCCGCCGTCGCGGAGCTCGTCGTTGCCCTCGCCGCCGTCGACCTGGTCGGCGCCGTCGCCGCCCTCGAGCCGGTCGCGGTCGTCGCCGCCGTCCAGCACGTCGACGCCCTTGGCGCCTTCGAGCTCGTCGGGGCCCGCGTCGCCCGCGAGGGTGTCGTCGCCCTCGCCCGCGTCGAGGCTGTCGCCGTCCTCGCCTCCGGTGAGCACGTCGTCGTCGTCGCCTCCGTCGAGCGAGTCGTCCGCGGCGCCGCCCTCGAGCTGGTCGTCGCCGTCGTCGCCGTCGACGTAGTCGCGGTCGTCGCCGCCGACCAGCCGGTCGTCGCCGACGCCGCCCTCGAGGTAGTTGCGACCCGCGCCGCCCTCGATCTCGTCGGCGCCGGCGCCGCCGTCGATGTCGTCCCGGCCCTCGCCGCCACGGATCCGGTCGGCCCCTTCGTCACCGGCGACCTCCGTGTCGCCGCTGCGGGTGCAGACGAGGTCGTTGCCCTTGCCGGCCTGAACCTCGTGGTCGCCCTTGGCCACGTAGATCACGTCGGCGTGCCGGGTGCCCTTGACCTTGTACTTCTTGCCGGCGACGATCGTCGCCTTCTTGCCGAAGCACTTCGGCTTCGCCGCCTCGGCCGCCGTCGCCCCGAAGAGCGCCATCGCGATCGCCACGAACGCCGCGAGCACGATCGCCGCCGGTCCGAAGCCCTGAGTCTGAGTCCGCGTCATCTCGATTCTCCTTTTCGCCCGCCCTCGCGGGTCGAGTAGTGATTGCGAGACGAGCTTCGGGCCCGGGGGGCCTCGCGAACAGGACCACTGGGTGTGCACTCCGCGCACCGAGGTGTGGACATCTGCACCCTGGGTGTGACCCGCGCCGGATGAGGGTCTAACTTGCGTTCGATGGAGAGCCCGGCGGCAGCCCATTCCGCCACGCCGGCCGAGCTCGCGCAGCGGCTCGAGGCCGAGCGCGGGGGCCTGCCCTTCCTGTTCTGGCGCACGCCTGAGGGCCAGCGCATCCTCGCCCTCGATCCCGGCCCGTGAGCGGGTCACGGTCGGGCGCGGGCCGGACGTCGACATCGGCCTCGACGCCGACGAGCAGGTCTCGCGCCTGCACGCCGAGATCGAGCGCATCGGCGGCGAGTGGACGGTGGCCGACGACGGCCTGTCCCGCAACGGCTCCTTCCTCAACGGCGAGCGCGTCGGCGGCCGGCGCCGCTTGGCCGACGGCGACGAGCTTCGCTTCGGGGCCACGATGGTCGTCTTCCGGGCCCCGCAGCCGTCGCCGAGCTCGGCCACGATCGCCGCCCCGGAGGGCACCCGGGCGCCGGAGCTCACCGACACCCAGCGCCGGATCCTGGTCGCGCTCTCGCGGCCGTTCCGCGACGGCAGCCACTACGCCACCCCGGCGACCAACCAGGGAATCGCCGACGAGGTCCACCTCTCGGTCGACTCGGTCAAGGGCCACCTGCGGGCCCTGTTCGAGAAGTTCGGGATCGGAGACCTGCCGCAGAACCAGAAGCGGGTGCGGCTGGTCGAGCTCGCCCTGCGCCACGGCGTGATCTCGGTCCGCGACCTGGATCAATGATTCAAAATGATGAGCGACGGCCGGGGCGCCACCGGCCCACAGCCGGGGGCGGAGTTCGCGGGCCACCGGATCGAGGCCGTGATCGGCGAGGGCGGCATGGGGGTCGTCTACCGCGCCCGCAACCTCGCCCTCGACCGCGTGCGGGCGCTCAAGGTCCTGAGCCCGGGCCTGTCGGCCGACGTCCGCTTCCGCGAGCGCTTCCGGCGCGAGTCGCGGCTCGCCGCCTCGATCGAGCACCCGAACGTGATCCCGGTGCACCAGGCGGGCGAGGAGGGAGGCCACCTCTACCTGTCGATGCGGCTGGTCGAGGGCAGCGACCTGCGCCAGATGGTGATCCTCGACGGCCCCCTGGACCCCGGCGCGGCCGCCGAGATCGTCGGCGCGGTGGCGGCGGGCCTCGACGCCTCGCACGCCGCCGGGCTCGTGCATCGCGACGTCAAGCCGGCCAACGTCCTCGTCGGCGCCGGGGCCGACGCCGGCCGCGTCTACCTGACCGACTTCGGGATCAGCCGCACGACGGGCGGCGGCGGGACCGTGACCGGAACCGGTGAGCTCGTCGGCACCGCCGACTTCATCGCTCCGGAGCAGATCGCCGGCGAGGACGTCGACCGCCGCGCCGACATCTACGCGCTCGGCGCGGTCCTCCACTACGCGCTGACCGGGCAGGCGCCGTTCCCGCGCGAGAACGAGCTCGCGACCCTGTTCGCGCACTCGAACGCACCCCGGCCACGACCTTCGAGCATCCGCGCCGAGGTCTCCCCCAGGCTCGACCCGGTGGTCGCGAAGGCGATGGCGGTCGACCCCGACGAGCGCTTCCAATCGGCGGGCGCCCTCAGCCGCGCCCTCGACACCGTGATCGAGAGCCTCGAGACGGACCCGCTCGAGGCGCCCGGGCGAGCCGCGGCGCCCGCGACCACCGCCGAGGGCCAGGCGGTCGCGCGTCCCGGCGGCCGGCGCCGGTGGCCGTTGCTGGTCGGTGCCGCGGCGCTCGTCGCGGCCGCCGGTCGTGGCCGTGGCCCTGCTCGCCGGCGGCGGCGAGGACGGCGGCGCCGGCGGATCTGACGACGGGCCGAGCGCCGGAGCACCGATCCCGGTCGGGCGCGGGCCCACCGGCGTGGCCGTGGGGCCCGAGCGCGTCTGGGTCGCCGCGCGCGGGGCCGACGAGGTGGACGGCATCGCCCAGGGCAGCGGCGACCTCGACTTCCGGGTCGAGGTGCCGAGCCCGGTTGCGGTCGACGTCGGGTTCGACTCGGTCTGGGCGGTGAGTCAGCGAACGGACGCGCTCTACCGGCTCGACCCGCTCGAGGGCACCGAGCAGGTGGTGATCCCGCTCGGCGAGGGGGCCGACCCGAGCGACGTGGCGGCCGGCGGCCGCTGGGTCTGGGTCGCGGAGGCCGGGGCCCAGCAGGTCGCGCGAATCGACCCGCAGACCAACGCCCCGGCCGGCACCGTTCCCCTGGGCACCGAGCCGCGCTCGCTCGCGACCGGCGACGACGCGGTCTGGGTGACCAACATCCGCGCCGCCTCCGTCTCGCGCATCGACCCCGACGGGCCGCAGCGGGTCGGGAGCTCGATCGACGTCTCCGAGCTGCCCAACGACATCGCCGTCGGCGAGGGCGGCGTGTGGGTGACCAGCAACCTCAACGGCACCGTGACCGGGCTCGACCCCGAGAGCGGCGACGTCGTCGGCGCCCCGATCGCCGTCGGCAGCCTGCCCCGCGGGATCGCGGCGGGCAACCGCTACGTCTGGGTGGCGCTCGGGGGCGAGGACTCGGTGGTCCGCATCGACCCCGCGACCCGCGAGCTGACCGGCTCGCCGATCCCGGTCGGCGACGACCCCTCCGACGTGGCCCTCGGTCGGCACGCGACCTGGGCCGTGAGCGAGGCCGACTCGACGCTGACCCGGATCGATCGTTGATCATCCCCCGCCCGATGGCGACGCACCGACGCAGAGCCGGGGGCGTCGCGCTGATCGCAGGCCTCGCCCTGATGGCCGCTCTCCCGGCCCCGGAGGCCAGCCGCGCCGCGCCCCGCGCGGCGGACGCCGCGACCACCGGGGAGAACTCGGAGCTGCGCCGCACCGTGCCGATCACCCGCTCGCCCGACACCGCTCGCCGGGTCGTGCTCTCGATGGGCCCGGGCAAGCTCTCGGGCCTGCGCCGCGGCGACCGGCTCGAGCTCTCGTCCGAGGTTCAGGTGACGGTGGACTGCGATCGGCCCTCGCCCCGCTGCGTCGGGCGTCCCTACGGCTACGACCCGAACGTCACGGTGACCCTGGAGATCGCCAAGCGCAAGTCGGCGCAACGCCCGCTCCCGGGTGATCGCCCGCCGGCGGCTGCGCTGCCGCCAGCGCCTGCCGAACCGCCAGCACCACTGCCCGGTCGCGTTCGACCGCACCACCCGGATCGGCGATCGCTTCCCGTGTCGCCTCGATCGCTGCTTCGCGAACGTGGTCGTCTCGGCCTCGAGCCCGCGCGCGCGCGGCGACCAGCGGATGATCATCGGCGCGAACAAGCCGAGCGGGCGCATCGTCCAGAACAAGAGCCGCCTGAACGCGATCCGGCTCGCGCCCGGCACCACCGCGCAGCGGCTCGTGACCAGGGATCTGCGCCGCGGCTCGCTGCGCCTGCGCCCGCGCCGCAAGGTCGTCCTCTCGCAGAAGGTGGAGGGGCTCGAACGCGGCGATGTGCTCGCCGTCGGCGCCGCGCTGCGCTCCGACGTGCGCCACCTCGGCTACAACGCGCTCGTCGGCGGCCAGCTCGTCGTCGCCCGGGGCCCGAGCGCCCCCCGCCCCAGCCGGCTCATCCGCCGCTCGGTCTGGCAGCGCGGGATGATCAGCCCGATCAACGGCACCAACTGCACCCCCGCCCAGTCGCCGTGCACGACCCGCAAGGTCGGCGCGATCAAGGTCCGCCGCGACCTCCGCGGCGGCTCGGGAGCGCCGGCGCCGCTGTTCGTCAACCTGGTGATCCGCACGAAGCAGAAGCGGGTCGGGCGCGAGCACGGCGCCCGGCTGCGCCTGCGCGGCGGCCGGCTCGAGGTCCGCCGCTACCGCTGAGCGGGATCAGTCGCCGTAGAGCTCGCGCTTGATCAGCGTCACCGACCGGATCACCGAGTCGAGGAACGGCTCGAGCTCCTGGAGCAGTCGCCGGTGCTCGCGCCGCCCGGCGGCGGTGATCGAGTAGTAGCGGCGGGTGCGCCGGTCCGGGTGCTCCCAGTCGCCCTTGATCAGCCGGTCGGCCTCGAGCTGGCGCAGCAAGCGGGTAGATCGTGTTCGGGTTCGCCGAGATCGCCCCCTCGGTGATCGCCTCGATCTCCTCGATGAGCCGGTTGCCGTACTGCGGCTCGCGCTCGATCAGGTGCAGGACGAGGAGCGGGAACAGGTCGCGACGGCGGATCTCGCCGCCGAAGACGTCCATCGAGCGCCCGCGGCGCCCGCGCCCGCCGCTCGGCCACACCGCGCGTCGTACGGGCCGCGTCAGCGACCGCATCGGCGACCGGCTTGCGGCGCCGCGCTCCCTCGGCCATCGGGCGAGCATAGATGGCGACGATCACGTGACGTGCGTGACGAGTCTCACGGACGCGGCACCCGATCGGGCATAGGTTCGGGGCGTCCCACCGTCGCGCCGTCCGAGGAGCAGGCAGATGTCGAACATGACCGTCAACCAGCGCAGCCAGTTCGAGCGCATCGATCTCAGCGTGCCGAGCACCGGCACCCACGTTCGGAACCGCGGGCTCGTGATCGCCTACTCGATCATCGCGGCCGCCGTCCTCGGCGCTCTCGGCTACGCGACGGCCGTCGCGATCGACGGCTGGGCCCAGGCGATCGTGCTCGGCGTGATCATGCTCACCGCGGTCGGCGCGATGATCGCGGTCAACCCGCTTCGCCGGGGCTGACCACAGCCCCTCGCGCGAAGCGAGCAAGCGGACGGAGACAAGGAGGGGCCCCGCGACGGCGGGGCCCCTCGGGACGCTCTCGGTCGGTCGCGGCGCGGGTCGCCTCAGGCGACCGCGGCGGCCTTCTCGGAGTCCTTGGTGGCGGCGTCGGTCTGCGAGACGGCCTCGGGCATCGGCTCGTTGACGTTGCGGCCCATGAGCACCTCCTTGGCGATCACGAGGCGCTGGATCTGCGACGTGCCCTCGTAGAGCTGCATGATCTTCGCGTCGCGCATCAGCTTCTCGACCGGGTAGTCCTTGATGAAGCCGTAGCCGCCGTAGACCTGGACGGCGTCGACAGCGATCTCCATCGCCGAGTCGGCGGCGAAGCGCTTCGCGTGCGAGCAGGCGAGCGTGTTGCGGATCCCGTTGTCGAGCAGCGCGGCGGACTGCCAGGTGAGCAGCCTGCCGGCCTCGACCTTGGTCGCCATGTCGGCGATCATGAAGGCGACCGCCTGGTGCATCGCGATCGGGACCCCGAACTGGACCCGCTCCTTCGAGTACTCGCAGGCGAACTCGAACGCCGCCCGGCCGATGCCGACCGCCATCGCGGCGACCCCGGGGCGGGTGCGGTCGAGGGTCATCATCGCGAGCTTGAAGCCCTTGTTCTCCTCGCCGAGCAGGTTCTCGACCGGGATCTCGGTCTCGTTGAAGACGACCGTGGCGGTGTTGGAGGCGCGCTGTCCGAGCTTGTCCTCCTTCTTGTCGATGATCGACCGTGTCGTCGCGGGGGACGACGAAGGCGGAGATCCCGCGATGGCCGGCGTCCTTGTCGGTCTTCGCGTAGACCGTGTACCAGTCGGCGTACTGGCCGTTGGTGATGAAGCACTTGGAGCCGTTGATGACCCACTTGTCGCCCTTCTTCGTCGCCGTGGTCTTCATCCCGGAGACGTCGGAGCCGGCGTCGGGCTCGGTGAGGCAGAAGGAGGCGAGCTTCGGCTCCTCGGCGAGCATGCCGAGGTAGTGCCGCTTGATGTCCTCCGAGCCGCCGAGCGCGACGGGGGTCATGGCGAGGCCGTTCGCGGCCAGCGAGGTGCCGATCCCTGAGCAGCCCCAGCCGAACTCCTCCTCGATCAGGCAGCCGGACAGGAAGTCGAGGCCCGGCCCGCCGTACTCCTCGGGCACGTGCGTGTTCATCAACCCGACCTCCCAGGCCTTGTCGATGATCTCCTGCGGCCAGGTGCCGTCCTTGTCGTATTCCCAGGCGACCTTGCGGATCTCCCGCTCGGCGAAGTTGTGCGCGAGTTCCCGCAGATCCTTCTGCTCGTCGCTCAGCGTGAAGTCCACTTCTCAGAGGCTCCTTTGCGTGCTTGGAGGATTACCGATTGACTGATCAGTCAATCACCCAGGAAGCGTACCTGATCTAGTCTTGGGGAGTGGCAGTTCTCGCCTCGTCCCTCGCCCCCGCGGTCTCCAACGGCGAGGTGATCCTGATCGTCGTCCTCGTCGCGATCCCGGTCGCCGCGATCGCCTTCATCGCCAACGCCGGCAACGCGTTCAAGTCGATCGGCAAGGGCGGGCTCTCGGTCGAGTTCGAGTCCGACATGGCGCAGGGGATGCGCGACTCGGTCGCCGAGGCCGAGGCGGCGGGAGTCCAGGAGGACGAGCTCCGCCAGATGCTCGAGGCGAAGGCATACCGCCAGAGCACTCGCGGCGAGACCCCGCTCGACGTGGATGCCGAGCTCGAGCGACTGCTCGCCGAGCAGCGCGCCGGGCCCGAGGCGCCCGCCCCCGACGATCCCGCGTTGCGCGAGGAGGTCCGCCAGCTCGTCGTCGCCCGCAACGAGCGCCGCGCTCGCCAGGGCAAGGAGCCGCTCGACGTCGATGCCGAGGTCGCGCGCCAGCTGCGCGAGCTCGAGAACCTCGGCCAGTAGGAACTACTCCGGCCACGTCTGCCGGGTGGCGCCCCGTACTAGTCTTCGCGCCGTGGCTGACGACGAGAAGCTGATCTTCGAGCTCGACGACCTGCTGGTGCGGCCGGGCACGTACTTCAACCCGCAGACCGAGGTCGTGGTGATCGTCGACGACTCGGCGTCGATCGACCAGGAGGTCTTCAACATGGAGGCCTTCGAGGGCGCCGACTGGGTCCGGATCACGGACGAGGTCCCGGTCGACACGGACGGGCTCGACACGGCCCTGGAGCGCTTTCAGAGCCTGCGGCACGCGCCCGTCGGCGTCTCGGCCGAGGCGACCGAGCTCGAGCCGACCTCCGACGATCCCGTCGAGGACGAGCTGGAGCTCGAGCCGGATCCCGATCCGGAGGAGGAGTAGCGGTGGGGTACTCGGTCGCGCGGCGCGAGGAGGCCGCCGACTGGATGGCCCAGTACCCGGGCTTCGGGGAGATGCGCTGGTACTCGGACGCGCTCGACACCGAGCAGGTCTCGTTCAGCTGGCGGCTGATGCCGCCGAACACCGGCGGGCGGGGCACCTACGGCCACCGCCACCCGGGCCAGGAGGAGGTCTACTTCGTGGTCTCCGGGACGCTCACGTTCAAGGTCGGCGACGAGGTCTTCGAGGCCGCGCCGCAGACCGCGGTGCGGATGACGGGCGAGGCGTTCTACTCGGTCCACAACGACTCCGACGCCGACGCCCAGCTGCTGATCTTCTCGACCCGGCTCGCCGAGCCCGTCTCCGAGCAGCAGCAGGACTTCTGGCCCGAGTGACGCCGGACGCGTTCGGCGGCTTCGACCGGGCCGCGTTCGAGTGGTTCGCCGAGCTCGAGCGCGACAACTCCAAGCGCTGGTTCGAGGCCCATCGCGAGACCTACGAGCGGGATGTGCGCGGGGAGCTCGATGCGCTGCTCGAGGAGCTCACCGCCGATTTCGACGGCCGGGTGAAGATCTTCCGCCAGCACCGCGACCTGCGCTTCAGCCGCGACAAGTCCCCGTACAAGCTCGCGACCTACGGGGTGATCGCCGACCGGCCGGGCAGCGACGCTGCCCTCTACGCGCAGCTGACCTCCGCCGGCCTGTTCGCCGGCAGCGGCTACTACCGCCTCGCCCCGGATCAGCTCCAGCGCTACAGGGAGCGGGCGGCCGGCCGTGCGGGCGCCTCGCTCGAGCGGATCCTCGACGAGCTGGCGCAGGAGCGCTTCGAGCTGATCGGCGACGAGCTGAAGACGGTGCCCCGCGGCTTCGATCGCGACCACCCTCGCGCCCGCGTGCTCCGGCGCCGCTCCGTCGCCGCCGGGCGCAGGCTCCGAGCGGCGAAGGGGCGCGGGGTCTCGCGCGAACGGGCGCTCGAGCACGTGCGCGAGACCTGGAGGCGCCTCGGCCCCATGAACGCCTGGCTCGACCGCAACGTCGGCGCGCCCTCGGTCGAACCCGGTCCGTGAGCGCCGCTCCCCGCAGCGAGCGCCTCGACGCCGAGCTGCCCGATCCGGTCGCGCATCTCGAGTTCGCCGACGCGCAGCTCAACGACCAGATCGTCGCTCCGTGGCACGGCGGCCCGCGGCCGAAGGAACGGATCCAGTCGATCCTGGTCGCCCAGGCGGCCCAGGAGGCGGAGCTCGGATACTGCCTGTGGTGGTGGCGCGAGCGCTCGAGCGAGGAGCTCGTCGGCTACGTGGGCCTCAACCGCGACGAGGTCGAGGGCCAGCCGGTCGTCGAGGTGGGCTGGTCGATCGCTCCGGCGCGCTGGGGCGAGGGGTTCGCGCCGGAGGCCGCCCGCGCCGCCGTCGCCTGGGGATTCGAGCGCTGCGGCCTCCAGCGGATCGTCTCGTTCACGCTGCCCGAGAACGCCCGCTCCCGCCGGGTGATGGAGAAGATCGGGATGACCTATGCGCACGAGTTCGATCGCGCGGGGCGGCGGCACGTGCTCTACGAACTCCGATCGGACTCCCGCTAGATTCAGGAGCATGCTCGAAGCGGGCGACACGGCGCCGGACTTCACCCTCCGTGACCAGCACGGGGAGCCCGTGACGCTGTCGGACCTCCGCGGGGAGACCGTGGTCCTGTATTTCTACCCGCGCGCGGAGACCCCCGGCTGCACGGCCCAGGCCTGCGGGATCCGCGACCACCGCGCCGACTACGACGCCGCGGGCGCCCGGGTGCTCGGCGTCTCGCCCGACACGGTCGAGGCGATCGCGAAGTTTGACGTCAACCACGGGCTCGGCTTCACCCTGCTCGCCGATCCCGATCACGTCGTGGCCGAGGCGTACGGCACCTGGGTCGAGAAGCGCAACTACGGCAAGACCTACATGGGCGTCCAGCGCTCGACCTTCGTCATCGACCCGGAGGGCACGATCACCGAGGTGATCGAGAAGGCCTCGCCCAAGACACACGACGAGGCCGTGCTGAGCATCCTCAGCCGCTGAGGCACCCCCGTCCCGGCCGCCCGGGTCAGCCGAGCGCGACGTAGCCGATGAAGGCGACGAAGAGGCCCGCCCAGGCGACGATCGGCAGCGCCTCGAAGCGTCCCCGGCGGCGCAGCGCCAGTAGGCGATCGCCCCGCCGATGAGGCCGAGGACCCCGGAGACGACGGCGTAGTGGTCCAGGTCCCATTCGGTGAGCGCGAGCCCGAACGCGATCGGGATCGTCGACTGGAAGACCATCGCCCCGGTGATGTTGCCGAGCGCGAGGCTGTCCTTGCCCTCGCGGACCCAGAAGAAGCTGTTCGCCTTCTCCGGCAGCTCGGTCGCCAGCGGCGCCAGCACCAGCGAGAGCACCAGCGGCTCGATGCCGACGTCCTCCGCGACCGTGATCAGCTCCTCGACGAACAGGTGGGCGCCCCCGACGATCGCCCCGAGCCCGATGACGAGCTGGAGCACGATCTCGAAGTTCGTTGGTCCGTCCTCGCGGGTCCGATCCAGGTACAGGGGGCCGATCGTCTCCTCCTGCAGCAGGTCGCCGCCGGCCGCGCAGCGTCTGGCGCACGTAGAAGACGTAGGCGACCGCGAAGACGATCGCGAGGGGGACCTGGAGTCCATCGGGGAGCCCGAGCCCGGCACCGATGCCGATCGCGAAGAAGACGCCGAAGAAGATCAGGTCGCGGTCGAGGGTCGGGACGTGGGCCGCAAGCCTCGTCCCCTGCTCGCGGCGGCCCTGGAACAGCAGCGCCGAGATGCCGACGAGCGCCATCGCGATCGTCGCGAGCAGGAACGGCGCGCCGATGATCGCGCCGATGGCGACGTCCTCGGAGCCCGCGCCGCCGCCGATCAGGGCGACGATCGGGATCAGCGTCTCGGGCATCGCGGTCCCGACCGCGGCGAGCACGCTCCCGGTCGCCCCCTCGCCGAGCCCGAGCCGGTTGCCCGCCCACTCGATCGCGTTCGTGAACAGCAGCGCGCCGGCGAGGATGACCGCGAAGCTGGCGAGCAGGAAGACGACGTCCATCGGTACCTCGCGCCTGACTACGCGAAGAAGAACGCGATCCCGAGGATCGCGTAGATGGCCGAGAGCTGCACGCCCTCGAACCAGGTCGACTCGCCATCGCTGGTCGCCACGTTGGCGATCAGCATCGCGAACAGGACGGCTCCGAGCTCGAAGCCGTTGAAGACGAGCGGCATCGGCGACGGGCCGATGACGTACGAGGCGAGCACGAGCGCCGGGGCGACGAAGAGCGCGATCTGGGCGCTGGATCCGATCGCGATGTTCACCGCCAGGTCCATCTTGTCCTTGCGGGCGACGAGCACCGCGACCCAGTGCTCGGCCGCGTTGCCGACGATCGCGACCACGATCACGCCGATGAAGAACTCCGAGAGCCCCACCGACTCCGAGGCCTCGGTGATCGAGCCGACGAGGATCTCCGACATCAGGCCGACCGCGACCCCGGCGATCGCCAGCATCGCGACCGAGCGCCGCACGCTCCAGCCGTGAGTCTCCTCCTCCTCATAGGGCGGGTTGAACATGTCGCGGTGGGTGCGCAGGGAGAAGATGAGGCCGGCGGCGTAGGTGACGATCAGGACCACGGCGACCGTCACGGACAGATGCTCGACGGTGGAGCCGTACTCGACGATCTCCGCCGAGGGCGCCGGCAGGCCCTTGCCCTCGACCAGCTCGAAGATCGCCGGCATCACCAGCGCCGCGCCGGCGAGGAAGAGCATCGTCGCCTGCGCCGTCGCCGCCCGGGCGCTGAAGGTCTGCTTCTCGCGCCCGAGCCCGCCGACGAACATCGAGGCGCCGAGCACGAGCAGGACGTTGCCGATGATCGAGCCGACGATCGAGGCCTTGACGACCTCCTGCAGGCCCTCGCCGAGCGCGAACAGGGCGATGATCAGCTCCGGCGCGTTGCCGAAGGTGACGTTCAGCAGGCCGCCGATCCCGGGGCCCGAGCGCGCCGCGAGCTCCTCCGTGGCCAGCCCCATGAGCGCCGCGGTCGGCACGATCCCGAGCGCCGCGCAGACGAATATGAGGCCTGCGGACGCGTGCGCGAACTCGAGCGACGACCGCGATCGGGATGAACGGCGTGAGCAGGTACGGCCACCCCTGGGCGCTGCGGAGGAATTGCATCGCGCCTCCCCCTACCCCGTTCCCCTCGGTCATCGCACGGAGCCTAATTGAGCGGCCGGGTTCCTCCCCGGCCGCTCATCGGGCCTCCGAACTGCGATTACGGCTAG
Organism: uncultured Solirubrobacterales bacterium; assembly: GCA_963729065.1. Classification (GTDB taxonomy): domain Bacteria; phylum Actinomycetota; class Thermoleophilia; order Solirubrobacterales; family 70-9; genus WHSW01. Next base: position 121,519 of record CAVSMS010000022.1, on the reverse strand, counting down.
AGCTGGCTCGAGCAGTCCTGGATCGCCTGGGGAGTGCTCGCGCCCTGCAGGCACTCGAAGTAGGCGTCCGTGTTTCCGCCGCCGGCACCGCCGGCACCGCCGCCGAGCGCGCCGGCACCGCCGAGCGCGCCGCCGAGCGCGTCGGGGCTGACGCCGAGGTCGCCGAGCAGCTCGTTGATCGGCTTCGCGCCGCTGGGCGCGTCGATCGTCTGCTCCTCGTTGACGCCGGCGATCTCGACCGAGAACGAGATCTGGATGTTGCTCACCGGGATCAGCTCGCCGCCGGCGATCGCCGACGGGTCGATCGTCAGATTCGCATCGAGCTTGCGCAGCACGTGATCGTCGACGCCTGAGTAGACGTCGATCGAGGCGTCGGTGACCGCGCCCGAGGCTGCGCCCAGCTGGGAGGGATCGAAGCCCGACGCGCTCGCGTTCGGGACGGCCGCCACGAGGTTGCCGATGTCGTCGAGGATCGTCTCCACGTCGGCGTCGCCGGCGATGTGGACGGTCTCGGCCCCGCCGACGTCCTCGGTGCCCTCGTTGGTCAGGTTCGTGAGCCACGACTCGAGTTCGATGTCACACCCGGAGGTGTCGGTCGCACCGGCCTGCTCGAGCGCCGTCGCGCACTGCTCCTGGAAGCTGCCGGCGTCGGAGCTCTCGCTCGCACCCGCCTGGGCCTCGATCTGGTCGCGCAGCTGGCCGAAGGTCTCACTGCCGACCTCGTAGGCCTGATCCTTGTACTCGACGAACGCGTTGTCGTCGGTGATCACCACGCCGCCCGAGAAATCGATGCTCTGGCCGGCCCCCTCGCCCGAGAGCGACGCGGTCCAGTCGAGCTGGGGCAGCGCGTCGGGCTGGTCGGGGTCGGTCTGGAACGGCCCGCTGAGGCTGACGTCGAACTGACCCCCCTGCTCGCCCTCGGCACTCAACGATGCGTTGAGGCTGAGGTCGCCGCTGCTGACCTTGGTGTCGTTGTTGAACGTCTCATCGAGGACCGTCTCCGGGTCCTCGCTCGAGGATGATTCGGAATCACCGCCGCAACCGGCGATCGCCGCCGGAATCGGCAGTGCGAGCGCAGAGACGACGAGCAGGGTTCGGATACGACTCAAGTGCGTTTCTCCTGTGTGTTGATTGAGTGGCGCGCGCCAGCGTAGCGAAGTACCCTGAACGCCCCTCAGTGGTCGCCGCCCAAAACACCGTTGGGACCACCGGGCCGCCTCGGACCATCCTCTATACGGGGAAGGGCGGCGTCGGCAAGACCAGCGTCGCCGCCGCCACCGCGCGCCGTTGCGCGGCGGCCGGACTGCGCACGGTGATCCTGTCCACCGACCCCGCTCACAGCCTCTCGGACTCGCTCGAGACCGAGCTCGGCCCCGACCCGACCCAGATCTCGGGCCTGCTCTGGGGCCAGGAGGTACAGGCCGAGCGTGAGATGGAGGCGAACTGGGCGGCGGTCCAGCGCTGGCTCGGGGCGCTGCTCGCCGACCGCGGGGTGATGGACATCGCCGCCGAGGAGCTCAGCGTGCCGCCGGGCATGGACGAGCTCTTCAGCCTGCTGCAGATCAAGCGCCACCACGAGTCCGGCCGGTTCGACGCGGTGATCGTCGACTGCGCCCCGACCGGGGAGACGCTGCGCCTGCTCGGCTTCCCCGACATCGCCCACTGGTGGCTGGAGAAGGTGTTCCCGTGGGAGCGGCGCCTGATGGCCGCGGCGAAGCCGATCGCGCGGATGATCGACGTCGAGGTCCCCGGCGAGGACGTGCTCGGCGAGGTCCAGGGGCTCGTCCGCCACCTGATCGCGATGAACGAGATCCTCCGCGACCGCGCCCACGCGTCGATCCGGCTGGTGATGACCCCCGACCGGATGGTGATCAAGGAGGCCCAGCGGACGTTCACCTACCTCAATCTCTACGGCTACCTGACGGACGCCGTGGTCGTCAACCGCATCTTCCCCGAGGAGCTCGCCGGCGGGTACTTCGGTGAGTGGCACGCCCATCAGCGACAGCGGCTCGAGGACGTCCGCGCCGGCTTCGCCCCGCTGCCGCTGCTGACCTCGCGCTTCTTCGAGGAGGAGGTGGTCGGCGCCCGGATGCTCGACCGGCTCGGCGACGAGCTCTTCGGCGACTCGATCGCCCCCGCCGACGTCCTGCACACGGAGCTCGCGCACGCGATCGAGTCGCACAACGGGACCGCCACCCTGCGGATCAGCCTCCCCTTCGGCGAGCGGGGCGAGATCGGGCTGAAGAAGGTCGGCCCGGAGCTGATCGTCTCGGTCGGCCCCCGCAAGCGCACGATCATCCTGCCGACCGCGCTCGCCGGCCGCAGCCCGACCGGCGCGAAGCTCGACGACGGCGCGCTCGAGGTGACCTTCGAGACCTCCACCCCGGCGGGCGCCCGTGCCTGAGCAGCCCGAGCATCACTGCGTCGAGCTCTGCCCGATCTGCCGCGGCGCGGAGGTGCTGCGAGCCACGCCCAGCCCGGAGCTGCGCGGGCAGTGGCAGTCCGTCCAGCGCGAGGCGCTGATGACGATGCGCACGATGATCGACCACTACCTCGAGCGCCTGGACGAGTACGAGTCGGGGCGCCCGCCGAAGGTCGAAGAGATCCCGATCGATTAGGGCGGGCGCGGCCGCGTGCGCCGGTTGCGTGACGGTCCGTGGTGGCTGTTGCGCGCTCTCCTCGCCCAACTGCACGAAGTGGCTCTATGTTGGCCACTTCGTGGCAGTTGGAGTCCGCCCCGCGCCCTCCCCCCGACCCAGCCAAACCACGGCTGGCGTCGCCACCCGCGCTCCGCGGCCGCCCACAACGCCCCGCGCAACGCAATTTTCCCCGGTTCGAACCCCCTCTGGGCCTATTCTGAGCGCATGGTCTGCGCCAGTTGCGGAACGGAGAACCCTGACCGGGCACGGTTCTGCATGTCGTGCGGCTCGGCGCTCGCCGCGGCCTGCCCGACCTGCGGGTCCGAGAACCCGCCCGGGGCGAAGTTCTGCATCGAGTGCGGGGCCGCGGTCGGGGCGGCGGCGGCGCGCCCGGCCGAGGACGCGGCGCCGCCGGAGGAGCGGCGGAACGCGACGATCATCTTCGCCGACCTCTCCGGCTATACGGCCGTGTCCGAGCGGCTCGATCCGGAGCGGATGAAGTCACTGGTCGACCGCACCCTGCGCCGTCTGGGCCAGGAGATCGAGCGCTACGGCGGGACCATCGACAAGTACATCGGCGACAACGTCATGGGCGTCTTCGGCGCTCCCGTCGCGCACGAGGACGACCCCGAGCGCGCGGTGCGGGCGGGGCTTGCGATGCAGGACGCGATGGGCGAGGTCAACGACCAGATCGCCGCCGACGTCGGCGCCAACTTCGCGCTTCGGGTCGGGATCAACTCCGGCGAGGTCCTGGCGGGGCGCGTCGGCGACGGCTACACCGTGATCGGCGATCCGGTCAACGTCGCCGCGCGCCTCCAGGGCGCGGCCGAGCCCGGGACCGTGACCGTCGGCGAGCTCACGCACCGCCTGACCCGGGCGGCGATCGAGTACGTCGAGCTCGAGCCCCTGGAGCTCAAGGGCAAGGCCGAACGCGTGCCGGCCTGGGAGGCCGTGCGCGCGGTGGTCCCCGGCCGCGCCACGCGCGCCGCGGCCTCCTCCACCCCGCTGATCGGGCGCACGGGTCGAGACCGACCGGCTGCTGAGCCTGTTCGAGCAGGTGGTCAGCGAGGAGCGGCCTCACCTGGTCACCGTGATCGGCCAGGCGGGCGTCGGCAAGTCGCGGCTGCTGCGCGAGCTCTCGGTCAGGGTCGGCGACAGCGAGCACCCGCCGGCGGTGCGCCTGGGCAGCTGCCCCGCCTACGGCTCCGGGCTCGCCTACTGGGCGCTGGCCGAGATCGTCCGCGGGACGTTCGAGATCGTCGACACCGACGACGCCGCCGCGGCCTGGAGAAAGCTCCACGGCGGGATCGAGGGCCTCGTGGCCGGCAGTGAGACCGAGGAGCCGCCGGAGCGGCTCGCGACCGCGCTCGGCCGGCCGCTCGGGATCGAGCCCCCCGCCGGCTCGGGGCTCGACGGCGCCGAGGCCGACGACCCGCAGCAGATGCGCGAGCGCCTGTTCTCCGCCGTGCGGACGCTGATCGACGCCGCCAGCCGTCGCCAGCCGATGATCTTCGCGGTCGAGGACATCCACTGGGCCGACGAGGGGATGCTCGACCTGATCGAGTACCTGGCGCGCTGGGGGCGGGGTCCGGCGCTGCTCGTCTGCATGGCGCGCGACGAGCTGCTCGACCGGCGCCCCGGCTGGGGCGGCGGGCGGATGAACGCGACCACACTGACCCTCGACCCGCTCGGGCGCGAGCAGGCACACGAACTGGTCACCGCCCTGCTCGGCGAGCGGGCGCCCGACTCGGCCGAGTTCTCGGGCGAGGTGGCCAGCCGTTCGGGCGGCAACCCGCTGTTCGCCGAGGAGATGGTCAACCGGATCGTCGAGGAGGGGTCCGTGGAGACCGAGGCGCTGCCGGAGACGGTGCACTCGGTGCTCGCGGCCCGGCTCGACTCGCTCCCGCGCAGCGAGCGCCGGGTGATGCAGTCGGCCGCGGTGGTCGGGCAGACGTTCTGGGAGGGCTCCGTGGGCGACGCCGGCGAGCCGAACATGGACCTGCGGTCGACGCTCGACTCGCTGCGGGCGAAGGATCTCGTGGTGGCGACCGCGGGCAGCCGGCTGGCCGGCGAGCGCGAGTACGCGTTCAAGCACGTGCTGATCCGCGACGTCGCCTACTCGACCCTGCCGAAGGCGGTCCGCGCCCGCAAGCACGCCGAGGTCGGCGCGTTCATCTCCGAGCGCGCCGCCGACCGCTCCGAGGGCGTGATCGCGATGGTCGCCGACCACTACTCGCGGGCGGCGACGCTCGGCGACGGCGCCGACCTCGAGGCCGGCGAGCTCGCGGAGATCAAGGCGCGGGCGCTGGAGGCGCTCGAGGCCGCCGGCGACGCGGCGGCGGCCCTGTACTCGAACAGCGAGGCCCAGGGGCACTACGAGGCGGCGCTCGCGGTCGGCGGGCTGGACCGCGAGACCCTGGCCCGGGTCTCGGAGAAGCTCGGCGACGTGGCGCTGCGGCTGGGACGCGTCGACCGCGCGGTGCGCGCCTGGGACCGCTGCATGGAGTACCACCGCGGCGAGGAGAACCTGGCGCGGGTCGGGGACCTCCACCGGAAGATCGGCGCCGGGCTGTGGCAGAAGGGCGACCGCGAGGCCTCGATCGAGCACTACCAGCGCGGCATCGACCTGCTCAAGGACGGCCCCCCGTGCATCGAGCTCGTGCGGCTCTACGAGGAGGCCGCCTCGCTCTACATGCACACCGGCGACAACATGCTCGCGATCTACGCCTCGGAGAAGGCGCTGCGCCTTGCCGAGCGGCTCGGCGAGGCCGGTGCCGCGAGCCGTGCTCACGGGATCTTCGGCCGCGTCTTCGGCCGCATCGGCGACTCCGAGCGCGCGCGCGAGAACCTCGAGCGGTCGGTCGAGCTCGCCCGCGAGACCGACCCGGCCGAGGCCGTGCGGGCGCTGTTCGCCCTCGGCTACCACCTCGAGGTCTCCGAGGCCGACTACGACGCCGCGCGCGAGACCTACACGGCGGCCCTCGACCTGGCGCTGGAGACGGGCGACCTGCCCTCCCAGGTGGAGGTCCACTCCGCGCTCGCCCAGATCGCGATCTATCGGGGCGAGTGGGATGTGGCCGAGCGCGAGACCGACGCCTCGCAGGAACTGGCCGAGCGCGAGGGGCTGGCGGGCAAGCTGTGCTTCCCGTACTCGATGCGCGGGGTGCTCCTCTGGCACCGCGGCGAGCTCGACGAGTCGGCCGACGTGCTCGAGCGCGCGTTCGAGATCGCCGATCAGGTCGGCCGCTCGGAGGTCGCCTACGAGTCGCTCGCGTGGCTTGCGAACACGCTCGAGGCGCGCGGCGACCACGCCGACGCCGATCAGACGCTGGCCCGGGCGCTCGACCTCTGCGAGCGCGCCGGGCTCGTCGCCCAATCGGTCGAGGCAACCGCCGACCGCGCCGTGAACGCGGCGCTCTGGGGCAAGGCCGAGACGGCCGCGAGCCTCGCCGCGGAGGCGGCCGGCCTCGCCGAGCGCCTCCGCTACCCCGTCGGCCAGGCGTCGAGCCTCGAGGCAAGCGGCGCCACCGCCACCGACCCCGCCGAGCGCACCCGGCTGCTCACCGAGGCGCGCGAGGCATGGGAGCGCCTCGGCCGCCCGCTCGACGCCGAGCGCTGCACGGAACTCCTGGCCAGGGCCTCCTGAGGCCTAGCCGCACGGTCAGTTCGTGAAGAGACCACCGGCGTCCTCGTTGCACTCGATGCTCGGCGGCTCCTCGCCGGGGAAGGCGAGAAACTCGAACTCCGGCTCCTTGAAGCCACGCATGTCCATCGCCAGCGCCGGCCGCGGCGCCCCGCCCTTGCCGTAGGCATAACCGAACTCACCGGAGCGGCTTCCGTATTGCGCGACGCCGATCAGGTGCATGCACTGGTCGAAGGTGTCGAACTCCTCCACGGGCTCGCCGAGGTCCGTGACGTCCTCCATGAAGGAGTCCAGTTCCTGCTCGAGGTCATCCAACCTGTCGCTCGCGGGAGTGTCGCGCTCCAGGACCGCGCCTCGGCCGGCGGCACCGGACGATCAACGGATTCCCCCGGTTCGTCGTTGCAGCGCTGGAGGTCCAACCCGGGAGGGGCTGGCGGTGAATCGCTCCTCATCGTCTCCGCGCTGGCGGAGGTGCACTCGCGACAGCTCCCCTCCCAGGAACATGTAGTCGGGGTCGTCCCACTCGCTGCGGTCGATCGCAAGCGCGGGGCGATAGCCGCGGTCGCCGCCGTTGCTCTCGTAGACGTAGCCGAACCCTCCCTCCGGGTCCCCGTACTCGGTCACCGGCACCCACGAGAGACAGGATTCCCACTCGTCGAACTGCTCCGACATCCGCTCCAGGCGCGCCTCCCTGCGCTCGAGCTCGCCGAACCGCTGCTCGAGCACGCCCAGGCTTGCCCCGTCCGAGGGCGCGCGCGGGTGACAGCTTGGCGGGGTCAGCGGTACCCGGGGTCCCGGGTGTCCCTGGCTTGGTCGGTTCGGTTCCCAGGCCCCGACAGCCCTTGCGGCGCGAGAACTGGAACAGGACCAAATTGGGCCGGCGTCCGCCATCGGCGTCGATGGCGAGGGCGGGCCTGCGGTCGAGGCCGGTTCCGTCCCGTTCGTCATAGAGAAAGCCGGACCGGTGATCGGGATCTCCGTATTCGCTCACGGGTACCGCCGAGATGCATTTCGTCCAGCGGGCCCAGCGCCTGGCGGTGCGCTCCATGCGCTCGATCATCCGTTCGATCCGGTCGAGCTGCGGCTCCATGGCGGCCTGTTTCGCCGGTAGAGCCTGGGTCCGTACTCGTGGTGCGCTCGACGCCGCAGCGCCGGAGCCGACCGCGCAGACCGCCAAGAAGCCGAGAAACACGGCTGGGAAGCGGCGGGGCATCACGGCGCCACCTCGAGCTCGGCGGCGCCGGCGTCGCATCCCCCGCCCTGCGGACGACTGACGCCGCGCTGATCGGTCGTGATCGGCGCCACGGGGTCGATTCCGAACTGGGCGAGGTGCTGCTCGCCTTCCAGCGACTCACCGAAGGGGACGAAGCTGCATGCACCGGCCGGGATCCGATCCAGGACCGGGCTCCCGCGCTCGGGAAGGCGCGACTCCCCGAGCCCACCGTTGATCGCGAGGTCTCTGAGCATCGGGCCGCCGCCGGCGGCGACGACGACATCGCCCGTTCCGTTGAGACCGCAGGATGCGTCGCTGACGACGTTGTAGCCGAATGACTCGGGACGCGAGACCCGGCAGTTGGTGCCCGTCGGCTGGACCTGTCCACCGAAGGGTTCGGTGTTGGCAGGGCCGATTACCGAGCCAAAGGCCTTCAGCCGCGACCCCGCGCCCACGTTCGCGCCGACCGGCGCGATGTTGTTGATCACGGTCGAGTTGACCAGGCCGACGGTCCCGGCGGCCAGGACCCCGCCGCCCTGGCCCTCCGCGTAGTTGTTCGCGATCGTCGAGTTGCTCACGAACAGATCGCTGCGGGCCCAGATTCCGCCGCCGACATGGGCGACGGCGGCGTTGCGGGCGATCGTGGAGTTGATCACCGTGACATCGGCCTCGCCCGAGATCGCGCCGCCACGGTCGTCGGCGCGGTTGCCGTTCAGGGTCGAGTTGACGATCGTGACGTCGCCCTCGAGAGTGAAGATCGCGCCGCCCGGACCGTCGGCGGTGTTGCCGTCGACGGTCGAGTCGATGACCGTGACGTCGCCGTCCTCGTCGGTGTAGATGGCGCCACCGTCGCCGTCGGTTGTGTTGCCGTCGATGTGGGAGCGGACGACGAGGATGTCGCCGGTCGAGCCGAGCGCGCCCCCCGACCCGTCGACGAGGTTGCTGCTGATGATCGAGTCGTAGACCTCGATCCCGCCGCGACGGGCGTACACCCCGCCGCCGTCGTCGTTCGCCAGGTTTCCGGTGATCACCGACCGGATGATCGTCGCGCGGCGTTGGGAGAAGATGGCCCCGCCCGGCTCCTCGGAGAGGTTCTCGGTCACCTCGGAGTCCTTGATCACGATCTCGCCCCTGGTCGTCACCGCCGCGCCCGGGCCGTCGTTGCCGCCCCGCGTCAGGGTGACGTTCTTGATCATCAGAAAGCCGGTGCCGTCCTGGCGCAGAAGTCGCTTCTCGAAGCAGGTTTGGCGGATCGTGTGGCCGTGGCCGTTCAGGACCAGCGGGCGCGAGGACTCGCGGATCGGGGATCCGCGTTCACAGGCGCGCAGGTAGATGTCCTGGTCGAGCACGATCGTCCGGGTCCTGGAGCGCTCCCATGCGCGGCTCAGTTCCGTTTCGCTCGACACGTTGGCCGCCCCCGTGCGGGCCGCGGCCTGGTCCGCCGGCGACACGACGAGAAGGGCCACAGCGAGCACCAAGGCGAGCGCGAGTACGAGGAGGGACGTTGCGGTGTATGTCGAGAGGGTCATCGAATTCATCTTTCGTCTAGTCCGAGATCTCGATTCGGCCGGTGGCGAAGGTCGGCAGCGCGGCCCCGTCCTCGTCGGCGCCCCAACTCGACGGACTCAGCAAGCGGGCGCGGAGCGAGAGCGTGTCGGCGCCCATGAGCGCCGCCGTCGCCGCATCTCCGGTGACAAGCTGGCCGGCGCCGTAGACCTGTGTCTGGGAACCGAGGATCCCGATTCCGCTCCCGCCTGCGAGCTGCATGGCCTCGTTCGCGAACGCGGCCGGGACGTCGCAGACCTCCTCGATCGCGACCGGGATCTGGTTGGCCTCGACGCCATCGACGGAGACGTTGAGAGTGATCCAGGTCGACAGGAACCCGGGACTGAAGGTGGGCGGCGGATCGTCGTCGCGCCGACCCACGCGGGCGTGCACGCGTGCCAACGGCCTGTCCTCGGCCGGGCCGAGGCAGTTCTTGCCTTCGATCGTTCCGGGATCGCCGCCGATGCCGCCGCCGGCCCCCGGGCCGCCGCCGATCACCCTGGTCGTCTCACACCGCCTGACCTCGGAGCGATTGCGTGGGCTGACCAGGCACAGGTCGCTGCCCGGCCCGCCGTCGACGAGACGGTCTTGACCGCGCACCGCGCGCAGGCGGTCATCCCCGCGGCCACCGGAGCTTGCATCGCTGCCGGCACCGGCGTTGATCCGATCGCGGCCCGGTCCACCACTGATTCGATCCCGGCCCATCCCGCCGGCGAGCTGGTCGTCCCCTGCGCGACCGTCGATTCTGTCGGCGCCGCGGTGACCCAGGATCCGGTCGGGCAGGGCGCTGCCGACCATGCGGTCAGCGCGCTCGGTTTCGGCGCTCGTCTTGGCGAGCGCGGACGCCTGCGGGGCCGCGAGGGTCACCACCGCCCCGACGAGCGCGAGGCGCAGGAGTATCAGTGTGCTGACGACCTGAGTTCGCTGTGTCGTGCGCATCAGTTGCGCCTCCCTGACGCGGCCTGCGCTCGACCTGCCCGGCGATCGAGCGCAGCCCGAGCAGTGACGCTGTTTCGTTGAACAGCACCCGCCCTCGGATCAGCAGCGGCTGGCGGTCTCCGTCGCGGCGGGCATTTCGGCTGGCCCGGATAGCGCAGTAACCGATCCGGTCGTAGTAGCGCGCCGGCGTAACGGAGCCATCCGCCCCGAAGACGACCTCTCCCAGTCCAGCCCACGCCGTCGCCCCCAAGCACATGGAGCAAGGCTCGAGGGTCGAATACAGAGTGCAGTCAGGCAGATGGAATCGTCCGAGCCTGTTGGCTGCAGCCCGGATCGCATTCACCTCGGCGTGAGAAGTGGGATCGCAGTCGGGGGCAACGAGACTGTGCCCTTCACCGACAAGCGCGCCTTCGGCATCGACGATGACGGCACCAATTGAGGCTCCGCCGTACTCAGCCGCGCGCCGGGCGGCTTGGATAGCCAACCGCATGTGCTGTTCGTGGCGCGCGACCTCCCAACGCGAGTGCCTCAGCCTGCGGATGCGCTCGACGACCAAGGTCTTGACCGCCGCGCCGTTGGTTGTGTGGACACTCATCGCCGCTCCTCCTCTGGGGTTGCAACGACGCTAGATCCGCCACGCTGCGCTTCCTATTGCGCGACCTACACAGACGGCCTCGGGCTAGCCCCAGAGGAGTAGCGTTGGCCCGTGAGTGATCCAGCGCCAATCCGCGTGGTGGTCGGCGAGGATCAGCCGTTGGTCCGGGAAGGCATCGTGCGTGTGCTCGAGGACGCGGGGTTCGAGGTGGCCGGGGTGGCCGGCGACGCTGACGATCTCGTCCGCAAGGCCGGCGCCCACCGTCCCGACGTCGTCATCACCGACATCCAGATGCCGCCGGATCACACCGACGATGGACTTCGGGCCGCGCAGCGGATCCGCGCCTCGCAGCCCGAGGTGGGCGTTGTGGTGCTCTCCCAGTTCATCGAGGACCGCTACGTGCTCGACCTGATCGGAGACCGCGCGCAGGGCATTGGCTACCTGCTCAAGGACCGCGTGGGGAACCTGGAGCTGTTCGTCGACGCAATCGTCCGGGTGGCCCGCGGTGGCTCGGCGCTGGACCCCGAGGTCGTTCAACGGATGGTCGCCCGCCCGCGCGTGGAAGGACCGCTCGACGAGCTGACCCCCCGCGATCGGGAGGTCCTCGCGTTGATGGCCGAGGGGCGCTCGAACCAGGGAATCGCGGACGCGCTGACCGTCTCCGTCGCCGCGGTCGAACGCCATGTGACGTCGATCTTCGGACGCCTCGGCCTCCACCAGGCCCCGGAGGACCACCGTCGCGTGCTCGCCGTCCTGGAGTACCTCCGGCGGTGATTCCGTGAACGATTCGAGCGCGCCCGAGGTCGCCGGTTGGAACGTCGAGGCCCAGCCGGTTCTCAAGTCGATCCTCGAAGGCATCGCCCAGCCGGTCTGGGTCGTCGATCACGACGGCGGCATCCGCTTCGCCAACCCGGCAGCCCTGGCCGCGCTCGGCTACGACGACTTGGCCGAGCTCGAGGGCAGGCCAAGCCACGAAACGATCCACTACAAGCACCCGGATGGCTCCCCCTACCCGGTCGAGGAGTGCCCGATGCTGGCACCCCGTGCGACCGGCGAGACCATCCACAGCGACGTCGACTGGTTCGTCCGCCGCGACGGCACCATGTTCCCCGTCAGCTACTGGTCAGCGCCGATCGAGACCCCGAAGGGGCGGGGCGCGGTCGTGGCCTTCATTGACATCGAGGTGCAGCGCAACGTCGAGCGGGCGATGCGCGAGCGCGAGGTCGCCGAGGTCCGCGCCGCGGAGGCTCGTGCCGCGCAACGGCGGACGATCGAGGCCGCCGACGCCGCGCGTCGCCAGGTCACGCGGGACCTCCACGACGGGGCGCAAGCGCAGTTCGTCAACGTCCTCAACAGCCTGCAACTGGCCCAGCAGAGCTGGGCGTCACAGCCGGACCGCGCGAAGGAGCTGGTCGATTCAGCCGCGCAGCAGGCGAAGGCCGGCGTCGACGGCCTCCGCGAGCTCGCCGCGGGCATCCATCCCGTGCTCCTGACGACCCGTGGCCTGCTCGCCGCAGTCGAGGCGCTGGCCGACCAGTTGCCGCTTCCGGTCCAGCCGCTCGACATCCCGGCGCAGCGCTTTCCGCCCGCGATCGAGGCGAGCGTCTACTTCCTGATCTCCGAGGCGCTCACGAACGTCGTCAAGCACGCCCAAGCCGGGCGCGCGGGCGTTCGCGTCGAGATGGTGGCACCGGGGCTCACGGTCGAGATCTGTGACGACGGCGTGGGCGGTGCCGGGCTGCGGTCGCCGCGCCACGGCCTCGCCGGCCTCGCCGACCGCGTGGCCGCTCTCGATGGAAGCTTCAGCGTGCGGAGCGAGCCGTCCACGGGGACGACGCTGCGAGCGGAGATTCCACTGCCGAACGCCTAGTGGCGAGAGCCAAGCCAGGCAAGGAAGCAGGGAGCGACGTGTGCTCTGCACACGAGCGACCGATGACGCCGCCTGGCTCCGGCTATCGCCCCTAGGCCAACCCCTCCGCTTCGTACTCGCGGAGAAATCCCTCGAACAGGCGCTTGTGGCCCTGCTCGTCGTGGAGGATCGCGATCACCATGTCCTGGGTCACCGGGTCGATGCCGTCGGTCTCCTCGACGATCCGGCTGTAGTGCTCGATCGCGCCCGACTCGGCCTCGATCACGCCCTTGATCACGTGCACGATGTCGACCTGGTTGTCGGCCGGCTGCAGGTAGGTCTGCTCGGCACTGAACTCGAGCGAGCCCGGGACGACCCCGTAGAGCTCCTTGATCCGGGCGGCGAACTGCTGCGCGTGCCCGAGCTCCTCCTGGATGTCCGTCTCCAGCGACTCCTTGATCTCCTGCGCGCGGACGCCGTCCGGGTTGACCGAGTTCGCGATGTAGCTCATCACCGTCTCGATCTCCATCCAGTAGGCCTTGCTCAGCAGGCCGATCACCTGCTCGCGCTGGTCGGCGTTCTCGGCGGCCATGATGTCGCCGCTCGCGGTGCGTGTCTCGTTCATCGGCTCTCGCTTTCGGTCGTGTTCAAGTGGGTTTCCCGGTCGGCGTGGGGCGAAACGGGGCTGCGCAGGGCGAGCGCGAGCTCGAACCTTGCCGACGGGTCGTCGAGGGCCGCGCCGAAGCGCTCGCGCAGCCTCGCAAGCCGGTATCGGACGGTCTGGGGGTGGACGTGGAGCTCGGCGGCGACCGTCGAGACCTCGCCCTGGTGGTCGAGCCATGCCCGCAGGGTGGCCGTCAGGCGGGCGCGCGAAGCCGGCGTCTCGGTCGCCAGCGGCTGCAGCCGCCGCGCGGCGAGCTCGCCCAAAGCGGCCTCGTCCGAGTGGGCGACCAGCGCCGCGAGGTGGTCGTCGGCCAGCGCGAACGACCGCCCCTCCACGACCCCGGCGTCGATCAGCCGGCGCGCCTCGCGGGCGCGGTCGGCGCTCTGCCGCGCGGCCAACAGGTCGACCGCGGGGCCGAGCACCGCCCGCGTCGACCCGGCCGCGCGCTCCAGCGCCGCGCGCAGCCCCGGCGCCTCTGGATCGGTGAGCAGCGCCAGCCCGCCCGCGTCGCCGGCAAGCTCGGCGACCAGCGTGCTCGCCGGCAGCCGGGCCAGCAGCCGGCGGCCGTCGCCCTCCCAGGCGAGGGCCGCGACCTTCGCCGGCGGTTCCCAGTCGGCGTCGGCGGCCGCGGCGCGAACCGCGGCCTCGTCGGGCTCGGGGTCGAGCAGCAGGGTCGCGAGCCGCCGCCGCAACCGCTCGCGCTCGCCCGCGGCGGCCGACTGCGCCTCCGCGTAGCCGTCGGCCGAGAGCGCGGAGAGCTCGTCGATGTAGGCGAAGACGGCCTCGGCCAGAAGGGTCAGCGTGCGCCGGTCGACGCCGGCCTCGATCGCGATCGCCGAGACCCGGCGCCAGGCGACCCGCGCGCCGAGGCGGTAGGCGGAGAGCAGCGCGTCGAGCGAGCGCCGCTCGCGGTGCTCGCCCCGGCCGAGCCCGCGATACACCGCGTCGCTGGCGCTGCGGTCGAGGTCGGGGTCGGCGATCAGGTCGACGAACTGCGCCAGCGCCTCCTCCACCCCGGTCAGGATCCCGGCGCCGAACCGGCCGCGGAGCGGGCGGCGATAGGCGGGCACGCGCTCGCGGATCGCAGCGATGATCTCGTCGCTGAGCGCGGCGACGTGCGGGCGGATCAGCCCGCCGATCCGCGGGGGCAGCCCGCGCCAGGGCTGGTCGATGTCGACTTGCTCGATTTCTTGTGCGTCCATAACAAGATTTTAGGCCGAACACGTGGTCAAGCGTCAAGAACCTGTTGCCTTGAGCGCCTACCGTGTTTGGCCATGAGCCGATTCCAGCGCATTACCAACCTCTTCGCCGTCGTCCTCCCCTTCCTCGCCTTCCTCGCCGCGTGCGTCCTGCTGTGGAACAGCGCGGTCGGCTGGACCGACCTGGCGATCGCCGCCGCGATGTACCTCGTCACCGCGCTCGGGATCACGATCGGCTACCACCGCATGCTCACCCACCGCGCCTTCCAGACGTACAAGCCGCTCGAGTACGCGTTCGCCGCGGCTGGCTCCATGGCCGTCCAGGGCCCGGTGATCGACTGGGTCGCCGATCACCGCAAGCACCACGCCCACACCGACGAGGAGGGCGATCCGCACTCGCCCCACGTCGGCCACGGCAGCGGGCTCGCCGGGCTCTGGCACGCCCACGTCGGCTGGCTCTTCGACGCCAACGGCCAGGCCGACCGGCGGAAGTACGCCCCGGACCTCATGGAGGACCGAGGCATGCGGCTGCTCAACCGCCGCTTCCTCGCGCTCGTGGGCCTCTCGCTGGGGCTGCCCGCCGTGCTCGGCTGGCTGCTGACCGGAACGGTCGCCGGCGCGCTCACGGGGCTGCTCTGGGGCGGGTTCGTGCGGATCTTCTTCGTCCACCACATCACCTGGTCCATCAACTCGATCTGCCACTTCCACGGCCGCCGTCGCTTCGCGACCGACGACCACTCGACCAACGTCTGGTGGCTCTCGCTCGCCTCCCTCGGCGAGGCCTGGCACCACAACCACCACGCCTTCCCGCGCTCGGCGATCCACGGCCTCCGCCGCTGGGAGCTCGACCCGTCCGGTGCGATCATCGGCGTCATGCAGCGCGTCGGCCTGGCCTGGAACGTGGTGAGGATCAGCCCGGAGCGACAGGCGCAACGCCTGGCCTGAGCAAGGGCGCGGCCGATTCGGTGCCGGGTCCGCCGATATGGCGCCGCGCACGCCCGGACGCGGAAGCAGAAAAAAATGTCCGCGGCGTAGCCGCGGACCAGTTATTCGAGCGAGAGCGGAGGACGTGGCGCGAGTTATTCAACGTCCTGCGCAAACACCGCCTGAGCAACGCACAGTCCGGGCGTGCGCGGCGCCATATCCGCGGGCTGGGCGCCATATGATCCGCGCAGTGGCCACCTGGATCCTCACCGGCTCCGTCGAGAACTTCCGCATCAACGTCGAGCGGGGGTTCGATGTGGTCGGGTTCAAGGAGCGGCGGCGCAACCAGGCGCTCGAGTTCGAGCCCGGCGACGAGATCGTCTTCTACGTCACCGGCGTGCAGGCGTTCGGGGGCATTGCACGGGTGCGCTCGGCGATGTTCGAGGACCGCGAGCCGATCTGGCCGCAGGGCAAGAAGAAGCACCCCGAGGACTACCCGTGGCGGGTCGAGGCGGAGCCCGTGGTCGTTCTCGACGAGCGCGAGTTCGTGCCCGCGGAGTCGCTGCTCGGCGAGCTCGAGCACCTGCGCAAGTGGCCCGCCGAGCATTGGCACCTCGCCTTCCAGGGGCAGTTGCGCACGGTCTCGGACGCCGACGCGAAGCTGCTCGGCGAGCGGATCGGCGCGGCGCACGCCGCCGCAACCACCGGGTGATCCACGAGCGCCACTTCACCGTCGAGGAGGCGAACGCGCTCCTGCCGACGCTGGACGCGATGCTGCGCCGGCTGCGCGAGGAGCGCGACCGGCTCACCGACGCGGAGGCCCACGAGGTGCTCTCGACCGCGGCACCGGCGAACGGCGGAGGCCAGGAGGGGCGCGAGGTTGGCGAGGCGTTCCTGGCCGTGCGCGGGCTGCTGGGCGAGATCCAGGAGCTCGGGATCGTCGTCCGCGACGTCGATCGCGGCCTGATCGACTTCCCGGCGATCCTCGAGGGGCGCGAGGTCTACCTCTGCTGGCAGCTCGACGAGGACGGGGTCGGCTTCTGGCACGACCTCGAGTCGGGCTTCAATGGCCGCCAGTCCCTCGAGTGAGCAGCCAAGCCGCCGACCGCTGTCCCCGGCGGAGCGGATCGTCGCGGCCGGGGCGATCGCGGTCGCCGGGAGCCTGCTGCTTCCCTGGTACGGGATCCCGTTCAGCCGCGGCCTCTCGATCACCGGGCTCGACAGCTTCGGCTTCGGCCACGCGGCCCTGCTGATCACGGTCGGCGCCGCCGTGCTGCTGATCGTCCGGGAGGCGGCCGGCCGCCGGCTCGCGCGCCCGCTGCGCTCGGCGGAGCTCGTGATCGTGGCCGGCGGCTGGGCGGCGGCGCTCACCGCCTATCTGATGCTCGACCGTCCGGACGAGCTCGGGGGCGTCACAGCGGTCAACCTCCGGTTCGGCATCTACGTGGCCCTCGCGGGATGCCTGGCGATCGCGGTCGGCGGGCTCAGGATGCGCGCTGAGCGGCGCGGAGCGGCGGGCACGGGGCCGGCCTGAGAGCCAGAAACATCGCCGTCTGGCGCGCCCACCTGCATAGAGAGCGGGAACGCTTCGACTGGTGCGAGAGGCCGAGGCGTCGCCGCCAGACTACCCCGGCGGCTGTGCCTCTGGCGACTCGTCCTTATGGCGACGCTCGCGCCTGTCTTGGCGCTTGGCGTGTCTGGCGGCGGTCTGGTCCTCGTGCATCCTCACGAACCCGACACCGAGCTGGCGCGCCACCTCGACCAAGATCCCGATGCCGAGAAGGATGTAGATCGTGGTGAAGATCTTCAGGACTCCATGGGTGAGCACGAGGTCGGGGTCGGCGATGCTGGACGTGGTAAGCGTGGCGACCGCGAAGTAGAACCCGTCGCTGAGACTCCAGCCCTCGCCAAGCGTGTAGGCGACCGTCCCTGCAAGCACGAGGGCGATCGCAGCTCCGACGATCGCTGCGAAGCTCTCTTCCTTGGCGGCGTGCTTCATCGCACCAGCGAGGCTGCGAAGCATCCGAGCAAGGGAGACGCACGAGGCAAGGGTCTCACCGCTCGCGGACGGAGGGCACAAAGAAAACGGGACGCCCGCCCGGCGTCCCGTCTTCATCACTGGGAGGTGTGGTTGGTGTGTGTTTCGCCCCGAAGGGCAGATGCGCATCCCCTTCATCGGCCGCTCGGGCGCAAAACTTGAGCGACGCCTAAAAAGTGAGCCGGAGCGCCGCCCTTGGCGCTCCGGCTCTGGCATCGGAGGTGCCCCCTGGGCGTGGCCCGCTCGGCCTCGCCACTGGGTCCTTGGTGGGGGTATGGGGTGCAATCGGAGGGCGCGCCGTAGCCGGTCGCGCGCTCCAGCCTCAACATCGGATCCCACGCCCGGATGCCCGAGCCAGGCGGCTCAGACTGGACGTCCGTACGAGGCTCAGGCGTCCGGCGTGCCCAGCGCCGACCGGACCAGATCCCGATCGTGTTCGTAGTCGAGCACCCCGTCGGCCTCGGCCGGGGTCACCCAGCGCAGCTCATCGACCTCGTCCGAGGGCCTGAAGTCGCCGTCCAGCGGGCTCATCTGCCACCAGCGGACCTCCTTCGTGCGCCCCTTGCGGTCGCGGTAGCGCGCCGGCTCGAGCTGGCGGCCGAGCTCGCAGTGCAGGCCCGTCTCCTCCTCGACCTCCCGCAGAGCCGCCTGCTCCCAGCCCTCCCCGCGGTCGAGCTTTCCCTTCGGCAGCGACCAGTCGTCGTAACGCGGGCGGTGGACGACGGCGAACTCGGGCCCGTCACCTCGATCGCGGACGACGAGGCCGCCCGCCGCCCGTACCTCGGGGTCGCTCAACCGCGCCTCTGCGGGATCACCGCGAAGCCCTGCTCGCGCACCGCGGCGAGGACCCGCGCGCCGTGCTCGGGCCCATCCGTCTGCAGGACCAGCCGGATCCCGGTCTCGCGCACGTGCAGGTCGACCCCCTCGCGCAGGTGGACCACGTCGAGGACGTTCGCGCGCTGGTCGGCGACCGTGGCGACCAGCCGGGCGAGCGCGCCGGGACGGTCGGGGACGACGGTCGCGAACACCAGCCGTCGGCCCGCTGCCGTCTCGCCGAGCCGGATGCACTCGACCAGGCGCGCCGCGTCGACGTTTCCGCCGGAGAGCAGCGCGCAAACCTCGCCCTCGTCGGGCAGCTCGATCTTGCCGGCGAGCAGCGCCGCGACCGAGGCCGCGCCGGCACCCTCGACGACCAGCTTCGACCGCTCGAGGAGCAGGACCATCGCCTGGGCGACGTCATCGTCGGAGACCGTGACGACGTCGTCGACGAACTCCGAGACCAGCGGCAACGTCAGCTCGCCCGGGTGCTTGACGGCGATCCCGTCGCAGATCGTGCTCGCGGAGCGCGCGCCGATGGGCTGCTGCGCGGCGAGCGAGTCGGGATAGGGGGCACAGCGATCGGACTGCACGCCGACCACCCGGACGCCGGGCAGCCGGTCCTTGATCGCGATCGCGATCCCGGCCGCCAGCGCTCCGCCGCCGATCGCGACGACGACCATCCTCGTTTCCGGCGCCTGCTCGGCGATCTCGAGCCCGATCGTGCCCTGGCCGGCGAGCACCACCGGGTCGTCGAAAGCGTGGATCAGGGTGCGGCCCTCGGCCGCGGCGACCCGTACCGACTCGGCTGCCGCGTCGTCGAAGGACCCCGCGACGAGCCGGACCTCGCCCCCGTAGGCCTGCACCGCCTCGATCTTCGCCAGCGGGGCGTCGGCGGGCATGCAGAGGACCGCGCTCGCGCCGCGCGAGCCGGCGGCGACCGCCACCGCCTGGGCGTGGTTGCCGGCGCTGGCGGCCACGACCCCGGCCTCGATCTCGGCCGGGCCGAGGCGCGACATGCGGTTGTGGGCGCCGCGGACCTTGAACGAGCCCGTGCGCTGCAGGTTCTCGGCCTTCAGCGCCACGGTCGCGCCGACGCGCCGGGAGATCTCGCCGGCGGAGACGACGGGCGTGGTCCGCACGCTGCCGCGGATCGTCTCGGCCGCGCGCTCGATCTCGGCGACCCCCACCGCCTTCGTGCTCGGCAAGGTTGCCATGCGGATCAGGCTACAAGGGCCGGCGAGGGCGTTCTACGCCGGGACCTCGATCGAAGGGCCGCCGGCCTCCGGGGGCGCGGCGAGCGACTCGCGCCGGTAGTCGCGGTACTCGCGCCAGATGATCTGCAGCGTCGCCGCGGCGGGGATTGCGAGCACCGCGCCCAGGATCCCGAACAGGGTCGAGCCGAAGAGGACCGAGACGAGGACGACGAACGGCTCGATCTCGACCGCCCGCCGCTGGATCTGCGGCTGGATCACGTAGTTCTCGAACTGCTGGTAGAGGACCGCGAAGGCGACCCAGACGATCAACCCGACCGGGAAGTTGACGAAGATCATCACCACGGCGATGAGGACGGCCGCGATCGTTGCGCCGACGACCGGGATCAGGTCGAAGAAGGCCACGATCAGCGCCAGGGGCCCCGCGAAGGGGGCGCCGAGGATCGTGAGGACGATGAAGGACGAGACCCCGGCGATCGTCGCCTGCACCAACGCCCCGCCGACGTAATTGCCGATCGCGTTGGCGATGTGCCGCAGCGCCCGCTCGACCCGCTCGGCCCGCCCCGGCGGCTGCGCGCGCACGAACCCCTCCGCCCAGCGCGGGCCGGCCGACACCATGAAGATGCTCAGGATCAGGATCGTGACCGCGGCGAAGATCGAGTTGACGATCCCGACGCCGATGTCCTGGAGCACGCCGGCAGCGTCGCCGATCTTGCTCGGCAGGTCGTCGGCGAGACTCTGCAGCTCGCTGGTGAAGTCGTACTTGTCGTTGAGGTCGTTGAGGGTGTTGTTCTCGTTCACGAAATCGGTGACGTCCTGTGCGTACTCGGGCACGTTGTCGCCGAGGTTCTCGATCTGGCCGACGAGCGAGGGGATGATGAGGGCCCCGAGCCCGATCGGGATCAGGACCAAGGCGGCGTAGACGATCGCCACTGCGAATCCCCGCTTCATGCGCCGCTGGAGCAGATTCACCGGACCGGAGACAGCGACGGCGATGAAGGCCGCGATCACGAGCCAGGTGATCGGCGTCCGCAGGAGGTAGATCAGGTAGAGGACGAGAACGACCGAGACCACGATCAGCACCGTGCGCAGCACGACGCGACCGACCGGGTCGCGCGGTGTCATCACCGCCATCACAGCCTTCCCTATTCGTCGGCGCAGACCCCTTTCCTCGCGCTCGACCGAGGCGATAGGTTGGTCTCGATGCAGACCGAGATCGAGGCGCTGCTCGAGCCACTGGCTGAGATCGAGGACCTCGGCCGCGCCCGCGCGCTGCTGGCGTGGGACGAGCGCACCAAGATGCCCCCGCGAGGCGCACCGATGCGTGCCGAGCAGATCGCGACGCTGACGGCCCTGGCGCACCGCAAGATCGCCTCCGACGAGCTCGGGCGGCTGCTCGACGCAGCCGCGGCGAGCCTCAACGGCGCGCCGTACGACTCGTTCGAGGCCAGCCTCGTCCGCGTCGCCCGGCGCGACTGGGAGAAGGCGCGCAAGGTGCCGAGCGAGCTGCGAGCCGAGATCGCCCGCGAGACCTCCGTCGCCGAGCACGCCTGGGAGAGCGCCCGCGAGGAATCCGACTTCGCGTCGTTCCGCCCCTACCTCGAGCGCGTGGTCGAGCTCAAGCGCCGCTACATCGAGTGCTTCGAGTTCGAGCACCCCTACGACCCGCTGCTGGACGACTTCGAGCCGGGAATGCGAACGGCCGAGCTGCGCCCGGTGCTCGAGCGCCTCCGCGACGGCATCGTGCCGCTGCTCGAGGCGATCGTCGCCGGCGGCATCGAGCTCGACGCGTCGCCGCTCCACGGGGACTTCCCCTCCGAGGCGCAGTGGGGGCTGGCCGAGGAGGTCGCGGAGGCGATGCCCCTGGAGCCGGAGGCGTGGCGCCTGGACTCGACCGTGCACCCGTTCGCGATCGGGATCTCGATCTCCGACCTGCGGATCACCACCCGCTTCGACCCCGAGTACGTGGGAACCGCGCTGTGGGCGGTCATGCACGAGGCCGGCCACATGCTCTACGAGAACGGGCTCAGCCCGGAGCTCGAGCGCACGCCGCTGTGCCGGTCGGTCTCGCTCGGCTTCGACGAGTCTCAGAGCAGGCTCTGGGAGAACTGGGTCGGCCGGGGTCGGCCGTTCATGTCCCGCCTGCTGCCGATGCTTGCCACCCGCTTCGGAGAGCCGTTCGAGAGCCTTGGCGTCGAACGGCTCTACCAGGCGGCGAACGTGGTGGCGCCGTCGCTGATCCGGGTCGAGGCCGACGAGGTCACCTACAACCTGCACGTGATCCTGCGGTTCGAGCTCGAGCAGCAGATCTTCGACGGGACGCTGGCGATCGCCGACCTGCCCGAGGCCTGGAACTCGCGCATGCACGAGTACTTCGGGATCGAGGTCCCCGACGACGCGTCCGGGGTGCTCCAGGACGTCCACTGGTCGGCGGGCGCCTTCGGCTACTTCCCGACCTACTCGCTTGGCAACGTGATCGCGGGCCAGGTGTGGGAGCTCGCACGCGCGGAGCTCGGCGACCTCGACGCGCAGCTCGCCGCCGGCGACCTGCGCCCGCTTCGCGCGTTCCTGGCCGAGCGCATCTACCGCCACGGCGGCAAGCTCGAGCCGGCGCAGATGATCGAACGCGTGACCGGCGCACCGCTGGACCCGGGTCCGCTCCTGCGCCATCTCGAGCGCAAGTTCGGCGAGCTCTACGGGCTACGACAACAGGAGGAGGAGAAATGAGCGAACCCACCGAGTACGCGCCGGGAACCCCGAGCTGGGTGGACAACGCCTCGGCGGACCCCACGGCCGCGGCGCGGTTCTACTCGCAGCTCTTCGGCTGGGAGACGGAGGACGTGATGCCGGCCGAGCAGGACGGCGAGTACCACATGGCGCGCGTGCGGGGCAAGGACGTCGCCGCGCTCGGCTCACAACCCATGGAGGGCGTCCCCGCCGTGTGGAACACCTACGTCACGGTCGAGGACGCCGAGGCGACCTCGGAGGCGGTCAAGGAGGCGGGCGGCAGCGTGATGATGGAGCCCTTCGACGTCTTCGACGCAGGGCGGATGGCCGTTTTCGCCGATCCGTCGGGCGCCGTGTTCATGGCGTGGAAGCCGAACCAGTCGATCGGCGCCTACATCGTCAACGAGCCGAACACGCTGTCGTGGAACGAGCTGCAGACCCGCGACCCGGCCGGGGCAAAGGAGTTCTACGGCAAGGTCTTCGGCTGGCAGAGCGCCGACATGGACTTCGGCGGCGGCACGTACACGGTCTGGTACCCGCCCGGGGTCGAGCCCGCGGTGGGCAACGGAGCCGGCGGGATGATCGAGATGACCGGCGACCAGTGGCCGGAGGACGTCCCCCCGAACTGGCTCGTCTACTTCGCCGTCGAGGACACGGACGCGACGGTGGAGAAGGCGAAGGAGCTCGGCGGGGCGCAGGTGGCGGAGCCGTTCGACGTCGAGGGAGTCGGGCGGATCTCCGTGCTCAGCGATCCGAACGGCGCCGTCTTCGCCGTCATCAAGACGCAGATGCCCGCCGACGACTGAGGGCGCTCCGGAACGCAAGAGGGGCGGCGCCAGGCGCCGCCCCTCGGTGCTTCGAAAGCCGCTCGGGCTTAGAGCGTGCGGACGTTGACCGCGCGCGGGCCCTTGTCGCTCTCCTCGGACTCGAACTCGACCTTCGCGCCGTCGGCGAGGGCGGCGCCGCCCTCGACCTGGCTCTGATGGACGAAGAGGTCGCGTCCGGTCTCATCGGGAGTGATGAAGCCGAAGCCCTTCTCGTGGTTGAACCACTTGACTGTGCCTACTGCCATTGTCCCTCCAGGGAACTCGGGTGCTCGCGGTACGAAGGACCCTGTAAGGACGCCTCGACTGCTACGCACAATTAACGACGCGAAAGCCTAGCCGAGCTTCGGGCGGCACCGCTGTTTGCCTCAGCTCGCGCTCGGCGACTCCGCGGTGGCTCCGCCGAGCGCGACGTGCGCGCGGCTGTCGCTGCCGCGGATCAACACGAGCGTCGCGATCAGCCCGAGCAGCGCGATTCCCGCCCCGACCATGAACGCGTCCGCGTAGCCGTCGGTGAGCGTCGTCGGGCTCGGCACGCCTCCCGCGCTCGCGGCGGCGTCATCGATCTGGGTGAAGGCGACGGTCGCGAGCACGGCCAGGCCGAGCGCGCCGCCGACCTGCTGGGAGGTGTTGATCAGGCCGCTGGCCAGGCCCGCCTCGCGCTCCTCGACGCCGGAGACGGCCGCGATCGTCTGCGGGACGAAGGCGAGGCCGAGCCCGGCCGCGGCGAGCAGCGACGGGCCGAGCACGTCGCCGACGAAGCCGCCGTCCGGGGAGATCTGGCCGAACCACGCCAGCCCGGCCGCGATCAGCGCCATCCCGACGGCCAGCACCGGCTTGAACCCGACCTTGGTCACCAGCTGGGAGGCGACCCCGGCGGCGAGGATGATCGTCACCGCGAGCGGGAGATAGGAGAGGCCCGTCTTGATCGCGCTGTAGCCGAGCACGTTCTGCATGTAGAGCGAGATGAAGAAGAACATCGAGAACAGCGAGGCGCCGGTGAGCACGCCGACCACGTTCGCGCCGGTGAGCGTCCGTATGCGGAAGATCGAGAACGGCACCAGCGGCGCCGCCGCGCGGTGCTCGATCACGACGAACGCGCCGAGCAGCGCGACGGCGGCCGCGAGCAGGCCGATCGTCTGACCCGAGCCCCAGCCCGCGTTCGGCGCCTCGACCAGCGCGTAGACCAGCACCGCGAGCCCCGCCGTGACGCTGACCGCGCCGGCGAAGTCGAACGCCCGGTGCTCGGACTCCGAGCGGCTCTCGGCGAGCAGCCGCGGCGCCAGCCAGGCGGCGCCGAGGCCGATCGGGACGTTCACCCAGAGCACCCACTCCCAGCCGGCGTACTCGGTGAGGACGCCGCCGAGCAGCACGCCGGCGGCGCCGCCGGAGCCGGCGACCGCGCCCCAGGCGCCGAGCGCCTTGTTGCGCTCGGCGCCGTCCTTGAAGGTCGTGGTGACGATCGAGAGCGCCGCGGGCGAGAGGATCGCGGCGCCGAGGCCCTGGACGGCGCGGGCGGCGACGAGCGGCGCCGGAGGACTCGGCGAGGCCGCCCGCGAGCGACGCGAGCGCGAACAGGATCAGCCCGCCCATGAACACGCGCCGGCGGCCGAGCAGGTCGGCCATCCGCCCGCCGAGCAGCAGGAAGCCGCCGAACGTGAGCACGTAGGCGTTGACGACCCAGGAGAGGTCGTCCTGGGAGATGGAGAGCGCGTCACCGATCGTCGGCAGCGCGACGTTGACGATCGAGGCGTCGAGGACGACGACGAACTGCGCGACGCAGAGAAGCGCGAGACCGATCCACCGCTTGCGCTCGTATTCCTGGGCTTCCGTCATCTCCTAACCTTCCTCTTCCTATTCGGAGTCTCGGTTCCGCTTAGGCGTGTACGATAACGGAACCTTGGTTCCGTTTGCGTTCCAGGTCCTGACCCCTTGACCACGCCGACCACGCCGATGTGACCGCGCCCACTTCGCCCATCGCCCGTCCCCAGCGCGCCGACGCGCGCCGCAACCGGGCGGCCGTGATCGAGTCGGCGCGCAAGCAGTTTGCCACCCACGGCCTCGACGCCCAGATCGATGAGATCGCGCGCGGCGCCGGGGTCGGAGTCGGCACCGTCTACCGCCACTTCCCGACCAAGGAGAGCCTGCTCGAGGCCCTCGCCCAGGCGCGCTTCGAGCGCCTGGCAGAGGAGGGGCGCCGGGCGCTGGAGGCCGAGGACGGCTGGGAGGGGTTCGTCGAGTTCATGACGTACTCGGCCCAGGTGATGGCCGAGGACCGGCTGCTCTCCGAGGCGATGGACCAGCGCGCCGTGGTCTGCGGCGAGGCCGCCGAGTCGGTCGGCCTGCTGGACGTCGTCACGGCGCTGATCGACCGGGCGAAGGCGGAGGGCAAGCTGCGCGAGGACACCGAGCCCTGGGATGTCCCGGGGCTGATCTGCGGCATCGGCCGCGCCGTCCGCAGCGCGCCCGGGACGCCCGCGCTCACCTGGCAGCGCCACCTCGAGATCATCCTCGCCGGCCTGCGCGCGCTCAGCGAGCGCAGCGTGCCGGCGACCCGTGCGCTCGGCCCGGCCGCGCCAGCCGATGCGGTGACGAGCTCGTCGAAGCGCACCCCTACGGTGGCATGTCGAGCTGGCGACACCGCGTCGCAAGGCGCGACGCGTCCACTGCCGAGGCCCGGATCGCGATGCCGGAACCTCGCTGACCCCCCAGGAGGCCGCCTCGCGGCTCCAGCCCACCGACACGCTCGGGATCCCGCTCGGCACCGGGCAGCCGCCGGCGTTCATGGCGGCGCTGGGCGACCGGACGGACTGGGCCGATCTGCGGATCTACGGGGCGCTGCTGCTCGCCTGGTCGGAGGCCTTCCGGCACCCGCACGTCCACTACCTCTCCGGGTTCTTCGGGCCGGTCGAGCGCGCGTTGCGGGACCAGGGCGCCAACATCAGCTTCGCCCCCGCCGACTTCCGCCGCTTCGAGCCGCTGCTCGAGCAGCAGGCGCCGCGGGTGATGGCCACGGTCGCGGCGCCGCCCGACGACGCCGGGTGGTGCAGCCTCTCGCTGCACGCCGGCGGCACGGTCAAGGAGCTGGCCCGCGCCGGCGCGGACCCCGATCGGCTCCTGGTGGTCGAGACCTCGCCGCATTTTCCCCGCACCCACGGCCTGCGGCCGGACTACCCGCACGCCATTCACGTCGACGAGATCGACGTGCTCGTGTCGAGTGAGGCGGAGCCGTTCGCGCTCCCCGAGCCGGAGCCGGGCGAGGTCGACGCCGCGATCGCCGAGCACGCGCGGCGCTTCATCGCCGACGGGTCGACGCTCCAGACCGGGATCGGCACGATCCCCTCGGCGATCGTCGGGCGGCTGGCCGAGGGCGGCGGCGGCGACTACGGGGTCCACTCCGAGATGTTCACCAACGGGCTCATGCGCCTGCACGAGGCGGGCAAGGTCAGCAACCGCAAGGGCCAGTTCGACGGCGTCTCGGTGGCGACGTTCGCCGGCGGGTCGCCCGAGCTCTACGCCTGGCTGGAGGGCAACGAGGAGGTCGCGTTCCTGCCGGTCGAGGTCGTCAACTCACAGGACCTGATCGCGCGCAACCGGATGATGGTGACCATCAACGCGGCCCTCGCCGTCGACATCCACGGCCAGGTGGTCGCCGACACGATCGCCGGCAGCCAGTACTCGGGCATCGGCGGGCACGAGGACTTCATCGCCGGCCCGGCGCTCTCGCTCTCCGACCGCGCGCTGCTCTGCCTGCCCTCGACGGTGACGGTCGGCGGCGAGCGGCGCTCGCGAATCGTGCCCTGGTTCGACGCCGGCGCCGTGATCACGACGCCGCGCCACCAGGTCGACGTGATCGTCACCGAGCACGGCGCCGCCGAGCTGCAGGGCCTGACCGTGCACCAGCGCGGGCTGGCCCTGGCCGAGATCGCGCATCCCGACTTCCGCGACGAACTGCGCGAAGCGGCCGTGCGCGCGTCGCACGGCCGCTCCGCAGTCGGCTGAGCCGGGCTAGCGGCTCGAGCGCGCCCGGCCGGCGGTCGAGCGTCGCTTGGACGAGCTGCCCGAGCTCGTCCGCTTGCGCGCGGTGCTCCGGCCGGAGCTCGCGGCGCGCGAGCGCGAGCGCGTCGAGCTCGCCGTGGACTTGGTGCGCCGGCGCCGGCCGCCGTTGGACCGGCGCTCGGACGCCGGGATCTCCTCGTTGACCACGGCCTTGGCCAGCACCGGGATCTGCTTCGCGAGGTAGCTGGCCATCCGCTCCTCGTCGCGCCGGATCGCCCGGGCGAGCTTCGCGGTCTCGGTATCGCCGACGTTCTCGGCGAGCGCCTCGATCGCGGTGTACGTGGCGATCTCCTCGTGCTCGTTGAAGTACTCGGTCTTCGCGTTCTTGAGCATCTTCTCCGCGGAGCCGGTCCCGCGCACCGCGTGCAGCGGGCCCTTCGCCAGCGACTTCGCCTTGCCGAGCGCCGGCCCGGCGATCTTCTCGACCAGCTGCGGGCCGCCGCCGCCGAGCTTCTTGATCCGGCGCTCGAGCTCGCGCGCATGCGACTTGGTCTCCTTCAGGTGCCCCTGGAGGCGCTTCTCGTACGGCTTGCGCGTCGTCATCGCGATGTGCGCCTCGAGCGCTGTCTCCAGCTCCTTCTCCTTCGCATACGCCTCGCTCAGGTACTGAACGAGCTTCGCCTGCTTGATCGTTTCGGTCATCACTTGCTCCTCGAATTGGGGTTCACTCGCGGCCTACCCGGGCGGGCGCGGTCCAACCGGCGAACAGGTCACACTCCGCCGGTGCTCGAGGCAGCGTTCTGGGGACTGGTCGGCGGCCTCGCCCTCGTGATCGGCGCGGCGGTCACGTTCATCCGCCGGCCGAGGAAGCGCTTCGTCGCATTCGTCATGGCGTTCGGCTCTGGAGTGCTGATCAGCGCCGTGGCCTACGACCTGACCGCGGGCGCGTTCGACCTCGGCGGCGGCGACGCGGTCGCGATCGGACTCGCGGCCGGGGCGCTCGTGTACGCGGGGCTGAGCCGGATGCTCAACCGCCACGCCACCGGGCCCGAGGGCGCCGGCCGGGCGCTCGCCCTGGGCGCCCTGCTCGACGGGATCCCGGAGTCGGCGGCGATCGGCCTGACGCTGGTCGGAGGCGGCGGCGTGAGCGTCGCGTTCGTGATCGCCGTATTCATCTCAAACGTTCCCGAGTCGTTCTCGTCGACGACCGAGTTCGAGCGGGCCGGGCGCTCGCGCCGGCAGATCATCCTCATCTGGACGGTGATCGCGCTCGCCTCGGCGCTCGCCGCGGGGCTCGGCTACCAGTTCCTCGGCGGTGGGTCCGCGGACGTGCAGGCGGCCACATCGGCGTTCGCGGGCGGCGCGATCCTGACCATGCTGGCGACCGAGATGATGCCGACCGCGTTCGAGGACAGCGGCAAGTCGATCGCGATCGGGCTCGTGACCGTGCTGGGCTTCGCGCTCGCGGCCGGGCTGAGCGCGATCGAATAAACGCTAGGTCGCGGCGGTCTCGCTCTCGCGCTCGGCCTCCGGGTCGAGCGCCGGCTCGGAGTGCGCCGCCCGGTCCTCGTAGGCGGCGCGGACCTGCGGGTCGGCCTCGGCGAGCACCTTGTCGGCCTTCAGGAAGCGGCCGATCCCCTCCCGGGCGCCGCGCGGCAGCAGCTGCATGAACTTGTAGATGCCGACGCTCTCGCGCGGGACCCAGACGTCGAACTTCGGCCGCTCGAGCGCGTCGACGATCGCCTCGGCGACGTCCTCGGGCTGCAGGACCTTGATCGCCCGCGTCTCGGGCAGCCCGGAGCCGAGCTCGGTGTTGACGACGGCGGGCATCACGACGGAGATCTCGATGCCCGTGTCGCGCAGCTCCGCGCGCACGGCCTCCGAGACGCCGACGACGAAGTGCTTGGTCCCGCAATAGGTGGCGCCGCCGGGGAACCCGGCCTTGCCCGCCTGCGAGGCGAGGTTGACGAGGTGGCCGCGGCCGCGGCGCTGCATGCGCGGCAGCGCCAGCTTCATCCCGTACATCACCCCGTGCACGTTGATGTCGACCAGCCGCTGGGCGGTCACGTCGTCCTCGTCGACGAAGCTGCCCGAGGGGCATGATCCCGGCGTTGTTGACGAGCACGTCGAGCGATCCGAGGCGCTCCTCGACCTGATCGAGGAAGCCCTCGAAGGAGTCGCGGCGGGTGACGTCGAGCTCGAGGGCGATCGTCTCGCCGCCGATCTCGGCCGCGGTGCGCTCGGCAAGCTCGCGGTCCAGGTCGCCGATCGCGACCTTGGCGCCCTTCAGCACCAGCGCCCTCGCGGTCGCCCTCCCGATCCCGCGAGCACCGCCGGTGATCGCCACGACCTGGCCCTTCAACACACGCGCCTGCGTTGCCATCGCAACTCCCTCTCTTCGGTTGAGCGCCGGTCGCGGCGCCTGCGAGCGCGGAGCCTATCGCGGCGGGCCCCTGCTGGCACGTCCGTACCGTTAGCTTTCGAGCCGAGGTGACAGCGGTCGAGCCGACCACCAGCGAGCCGGGCTACGACTCCGCGCCGCGAGCGGGCGGGATCGCGGCGGCGCCGGAGCCGATGTCCGGGAATCCGGTGCGGAGGGTCCTGGGCGACCTGGTGATCGAGCGCCGCGGCGGGGCCCTGCCCCCCGGTCCGGGCCGGGGGAGCGTCGCCCGGGCGCGGCGGATGGCCCGCGACCCGCTCTCGGTGCTGCTGCCGCTGTATGAGGAGTACGGGCCGATCTTCTCCACCCGGTTGCTGCATTCGCGGGTCGTGTTCATGCTCGGCCCGGAGGCCAACCACTACGTCACGGTCTCGCACCCGCAGAACTTCGCCTGGCGCGAGGGGAGCTTCGGCGACCTGATCCCGCTGCTCGGCGACGGGCTGCTGACGATCGACGGCGCCTACCACGACCGGGCGCGCCGGATCATGATGCCCGCCTTCCACCGCGAGCGGATCGAGGCGGCGATCTCGACGATGGTCTCGGAGACCGAGATCGCGCTCGAGCTGCTGGTGCCGGGCGAGATCGTCGACGTCTACGACTGGGCCCGCAACCTGGCCATGCGGATCGCGATGCGGGCGCTCGTCGGCCTCGACCCCGACGACGGCGGCCAGGGGGCCGCGGCGGCGCACCACTTCGAGCGCGCCCTCGGCTTCTACGGGATCGACTTCCACCTGCGCTTTCTGCGCGGCCCGGGCTCGCCGTGGCGGAAGCTGGTGGCGTCGCGGGCCGTGCTCGACGAGATCGTCTACACCGAGATCGCGGAGCGCCGGCGGCGGCCCGACCCCGAGCGCCAGGACATCCTCAGCCTGCTCATCGAGGCCCGCGACGAGGACGGGTCGACCCTCACCGACACCCAGATCCGCGACCAGCTGATGACCCTGATCTTCGCCGGGCACGACACCTCGACCTCGACCCTGTCGTTCATGTTCTACGAGCTCGCCCGCCACCCGCGGGCGCTCGCCCGCCTGCAGGCCGAGCAGGACGAGGTCCTCGGCGACCGGCCGCCCACCGCCGACCGGCTCTTCGGCGGCATGCCGTATCTCGACATGGTCCTCGACGAGACCCTGCGGCTGTATCCGCCGGCCTGGATCGGCCCCCGGCGCGCGGTGCGCGAGTTCGAGTTCGCCGGCCATCGAGTCCCGGACGGCGCCTACGTCAACTACTGCTCCTGGGCCAGCCACCGGCTGCCCGAGGTCTTCCCGGATCCCGAGGCGTTCGTCCCCGAGCGCTTCGAGCGCGAGCGCAAGGTCGCGCTCCCGCGCGGTGCCTACATCCCGTTCGGCGGTGGCTCGCGGATCTGCATCGGCAAGCGCTTCGGGCAGACCGAGGTGAAGCTGGTCGCGGCGATGGCGCTCTCGCGCCTGCGCTTCGAGCGCCTCCCCGGCCGGACGATGACGGTGCGCCAGATGCCCACGCTCTCCCCCGACGGCGGCCTCGAGATGCGGATCCGCCCGCGGGCTCCCCGGCCGAGTGACATCTCAGCCACCGCTCAGGTGGTTCACCGGTGTCACTCGGCCGTGGGGCTGTGCTGCTCTCCTTTGCCTACTAAAATGCTAGACAAAGGAGGTGTGACGATGCTGAACGGGAACGGTGCCCTGGACACCTCGACCCACCGGCTGGTCAACCTGGTGCGCGACGAGCTCAGCTCGCGCCGCTGGGACGCCCTCCCGAGCGATCCCTCCGAGGCGCCGACGCAGGAGCTCTCCGGTCACCGCTTCGGAGCGCGCTCGCCCGCTGGCAGGAGCGACCGGCCACCGGGCCGGATTCACCGCTATCCGCAGGTCTGAGCGGCCGGAGTCAGCGCCAGGACGCGACCGGGCGCTCCTCGATCGAGGAGCGGCGCTCGCAGTCCCGGGCCTCGTCGTCGAGCTCGCCGCCGTCGCACGAGTCCGTGCCGTGCCCGCCGTCGACGAGGTCGAACCCGTCGCCGCCGAAGAGGTCGTCGTCGCCGAGCTGGCCGAAGAGCTCGTCGTCGTTGCCGTCGCCGTTGATCTGGTCGTCGCCAGCGGCGCCGTAGACCGTGTCGCGGCCCGAGAGCCGCTCGCCGCCGCGGATGTTGTCGGCGACCTCCGACCCGTAGATCGTGTCGTCGTTGCCGCCGCCGTCCATGATCGCCGGGGCGACGGCCGGGGTGCGCGTGCGGAGCAGGTCGTCGTGCGTGAACCCGAACAGGCTGTCGGCGCCGCCGGCCTCGATCACGTCGTCGTTCCAGCCGCCGTTGAGGATGTCGATCGCCGTCGTCGACGATCTCGCCGCCGCGTTCGGCCCAGCCGAGGATCCGGTCGTTGCCGGCGCTCCCCAGCACCTTGTCGTCGTCGGGGCCGGGGATGATCCGGTCGTTCTCCTCCTCGCCGTAGATCACGTCCTCTCCCCCGCCGCCGTAGATGGTGTCGCTGCCGCGGCCGCCGCAGAGCACGTCATCGCCGGGCCCGCCCTTGACCACGTCGTTGTTGCGACCGCCGTTGACGAAGTCGTCGCCCCGACCGCCGTTCATCCGGTCCTCGCCCCGCAGGCCGTTGACGCTCTCGCCGCGCCGGCCGCCGAACCAGTGGTTGCGGCCATCGTCGAGGCGGTCCCTCTCCTTGGTGCAGATCGGGGCCTCCTGCGCGGAGGCGGAGGCCGGCAGCGCGGCCACGATCGCGGCCGCCGCGATCGCGAGCAACGCCCCCCGTGCGGGCAGTGCCCGGATTCCCTGCATCGCGATCAATCTACCCACCGACCCTCGCCGGCACACGCGGGCGCGCCGCCGCGACGGGCTCAGCGCTCGATCGAGGTCTGGGAGTCGCAGGCGACGGCGCTGTCGCGGAGGTCGCCCCCGTCGCAGGTGTCGTCGCCCTCACCGCCGTCGACCATGTCGACGCCGTCGCCCCCGAACAGCTGGTCGTCGCCGAGCTGGCCGAAGAGCTCGTCGTTGTTGCCGTCGCCGAGGATCAGGTCGTCCCCGGCGGCGCCGTAGACCGTGTCGCGGCCCGAGAGCCGCTCGCCGCCGCGGATGTTGTCGGCGACCTCCGACCCGTAGATCGTGTCGTCGTTGCCGCCGCCGTCCATGATCGCCGGGGCGATAAGTGGGGTGCGTGTGCGCAGGACGTCGTTGTGGGTGAAGCCGTACAGGCTGTCGGCCCCGCCGGCCTCGATCACGTCGTCGTTCCAGCCGCCGTTGAGGATGTCGACGCCGTCGTCGACGATCTCGCCGCCGCGCTCGGCCCAGCCGAGGATCCGGTCGTTGCCGGCGCTGCCGAGGACCCGGTCATCGCCCGCCCCGGGGATGATCCGGTCGTTCTCTTCCTCGCCGTAGATGAGGTCGTCGCCGGGCCCGCCGTAGATGGTGTCACTGCCGCGGCCGCCGCAGAGGACGTCCGCGCCCTGCGAGCCCTTGATCACGTCGTTGTCGCGACCGCCGTTGACGAAGTCGTTGCCCTCGCCGCCGTCCATGCGGTCCTGGCCGCGCAGCCCGATGACGCTGTCGTGGTGGCGGCTCCCGACCCAGCCGTCGCGGCCGTCGTCGAGGCGCTCCTTCGCCTTGGTGCAGATCGGTGCCTCCTGGGCGGAGGCGGTGGTGGGCAGGGCGGCGGCCAGGCAGGCCACCGCCACGACCCCGATGCTCAGGCGTAGGCGGTTGCGGTCCATCATTTGTTGTATCGGGGCCCGCGGCGATCCGCTTGAACCGCGGCCGCCATCACGGACAACCGGCGCGACCGCGGGCGGCGTCTGCGAACCTGGCGCCGTGACCCGCCGCAGCGTCCTTGCGCTCGCGCTGTTGACGGCGCTCGCCCTGCCCGCGGTGGCGGCGGCCAAGCCGAAACAGCGCTGGAGCGACTACTCCCGGCCCGCCTCGTTCGAGGTCGTGCGCGACGCCAACGTCCCGATCCGGGCGAGCGACGGGGTCACCCTGCGCGCGAACGTGGACCGGCCCGGCGAGCCCGGCCGCTACCCGACGATCGTCGTCCAGACGCCGTACAACAAGGACGGCGTGGTCAACATCGCCCTCGGCGGCGCCTTCGAGTACCTGGTCGAGCGCGGCTACGTGGTGGTCACCGTCGACGTCCGCGGCACCGGCGCCTCCGGCGGCACGTGGGACAGCTTCGGCGCCGCCGAGCAGCGCGACGGCTACGAGCTGGTCGAGTGGGCGGCCGCGCAGCCGTGGTCGACGGGCGACGTCGGCCTCGCCGGCCCGTCCTACATGGGCCTCAACCAACTGCTCACCGCGGCCCAGCGCCCCCCGCACCTGAAGGCGATCTTCCCGATCGTGCCGATGGCCGACTCATACCGGGACATCACCTTCTCCGGCGGGCAGCTCAACGCATCCTTCATCCCGCTGTGGCTCGGCCTGGTGACCGCCGGCAGCCTCACGCCGTCACCCTCGTCCGACGACCCGCTGGGAGCGCTCACCGCGCTGCTCGACCATGTCCAGGGGGCGGTCGACTTCCAGGTGCCCACGATCGTCGGCGGCGCGACCGGCGGCGACGTCGCCTACGACGGGCCGTTCTGGAAGACGCGCTCGCCGCTCGAGGTCGTCGATCGCATCGACGTGCCCGCGTTCGTCGTCGGCGGCCACCATGACCTCTTCCAGCGGGGGGAGCCGCTGGTCTACGAGCGGCTGAAGCGAAACGTGCCGGCGCGCCTGCTGATGGGGCCGTGGACGCACGTCGAGGGCTCGAGCGGAGCCGGGCTGCCGCGCGACGGCGTACCGTCGCTCAGCGAGATCGAGCTGCGCTGGTTCGACCACTGGCTCTACGGCATCGACACCGACATCGACCGGATCCCGAAGGTGACCCAGTACGTCTACGGCAAGGAGCGCTACAAGACCCAGGCCGACTGGCCCGACCCACGGCTGAAGCCCCGGCGCCGCTACCTACGCGGCGGCGGTCGGATCACCCGCCCGGCCCCCGGCGAGCGCGAGACGCCGCTCTCCTTCACCCAGAACCCGACCGCCGGGATCTGCACCCAGAGCACGGTCCAGTGGACCGCCGGGCTCGGTGACGGGATCCCCTGCACGTCCGACGGGAGCGCCGACAACGCCGAGGGCGCCGTGTACGAGACCAAGCCGCTGCGGCGAAAGCTCGAGCTCTCCGGGCCGATCCTCGCCAACCTCTGGGTGCGGACGACCGCCTCCGACGCGATCGTCACCGTGCGCGTCAAGGACGTGGCGCCCGACGGGAAAGCGACCGAGCTCACGGCGGGATGGCTCGCGGGCAGCTTCCGCGCCGTCGACCCCACGCGCAGCCGCTACGTCGCCTCGCGCCGCGGCAAGGACACGCGGCGCAAGGGCCGGCGGGTGCTGCTCCAGCCCTGGCACCCCTTCACCCGCGCCTCGGTGCTCCCGGTGCCCGCGGGCAAGCCGGTCGAGCTCCCGGTCGAGGTCTTCGGAACCCGCGCCACGATCAAGCGCGGCCACCGGCTCGAGATCACCGTCGCCGGGGGCGACTTCCCCCACCAGGTCCCGCCCCTCCCCCAGGCCACCGGCTCGCTCGGCGGCCGGGTCGAGGTGCTCACCGAGCCCGGCCACGCCTCCTACGTCGAACTGCCGGCGATCCACCGCCACTGCGGCAAGAAACGCTGCCGCCCGCTGCCGGTCCCGAACCTCATCCGGGGCGATTGAGCTCGCCGCCCTCGCCCGCCGATGAGCGCCTCCAGGCGCCGGGGGCCGAGGAGCAGTGGTCGGACTCGTTCTACTTCGGCGGCGGCGACGCCGAGACGACCCTCTACACGCGAATCGGCCGGCGACCCAACGAGGACGTGGTCGAGGGCGCTCTCGGCATCTGGGCCCCGGACGGGCGCTTCGTGCTCGGCTTCGGCCGCACCGCCGACTCGCGAGGCGATCGCGGCCGGCCCGGTCGCCTACGAGTGCGCGCTGGAGTTCGAGCTCTGGCGCCTGCGAATCGACGGCCGCGGGCGTGCCTACGCCCGGGCCGAGGACCTCGCGACCGCGCCGCGCAGCTACGAGGAGGTCCGCCTGGGAGGCGAGCTGCGGTTTGCCGCCTGGACCGATCCGGTGAGCTTCGGCTCCGGGCTCACCGGGCCGGTGGCCGCGCAGCCACTACGAGCAGCCCGGGTCGCTGTTCGGCGTGATCGAGATCGACGGCGCGAGGATCCCGGTCGCCGGCCGCGGCATGCGCGACCACTCGTGGGGAGTCCGCGACTGGCAGGCGGTCCCGTACTGGCGCTGGTTCGGGATCGTCGTCGACCCCGAGAACTTCCTCATGCTCAACAACGTCGGCACCCCGGACGGCGGCGAGGCCTGCGGCGGCCTCGCGATGCGCGAGGGCGTGGCCGCGGAGGTCCGCGAGTGCGAGACGACCTCGGAGCTGGACCCGGAGCTCGGCTGCCAGCGCTCGTTCGTCGCCCGCGCCACCGACGAGCTCGGCCGCGAGCACGTGCTCGAGGGGGAGGCGGTGAGCGTCGCCCCGCTGCGCCAGCGCCGCGGCGAGCGCCTGACGACCGTCAACGAGGGTCGCACCCGCCTGCGCTGGGGCCGCCACGAGGGGCTCGGGATCAGCGAGTACCTGTTCCAGGCCTGAGCGGCTGACGCGGTTGACCCGCCGCGGCCGTGAGGGCGCGAGCCGGGGCTTGGCAGTGAGGGGGGTGGGTTCGGCGCGCCGGGGCCGAGATCCTCGCCACGTTGGCGGGTTTGTGCCTCACGGGCACAAACTCGCCGAGGCACCCGGGGCTCGCTCGGACGCCCGGGGCAACCGCCCGAACCCCTCCCCCTCACTGCCAAACCCGGCCCGAACCCTCAGCGCTCGCCCGAAGCCCTCAGCGCACGCCGGCGCGGCGCACGTACGCCGCGCAACGTCTTCGGCGTGGCGGCGGCGCCTCGCGCCGCGACGCCCACGTACTTCACGCGCCCGCCCTTGACCCCGTAGAAGAACCGTCGCCCGCGGCCCGCGTCGCGCACCTGCAGGCCGCGCCCGAACGGGCGCGCGGCGGCCGGCAGGTCGGTGGCGCGCATCCCGACCCGGACCCCGGCGGCGCGGTGCTTGCGCAGCGTGGTGGCGATCAGCGCGACGCGGCCACGGCGGTCGAACACCGCGACGACCCGCTTGCCGCCCGACTTCTTCTCCATCGGGCGAGCGTGGCGGCGGCCGTTGGCGCACCAGCGCCAGGTCCGCGTGCGGCTCACGGGCTGACCGGCGCGCTTCAGCACCTGCTTCGGGCGGGCGCCGAGCCGCAGGCGCTTCGCGAACCCGCGCGCGGTCAGGAAACGCTGGCGCCAGCGGTCACAGCGGACCTCCTCGATCCCGTCGGCGCGCTCCCACATCTCCAGGTAGGCCTCGGCCCCGCGACCCATGTCGCGCACGATCCGGTCGCCGGCCTGCATCCGCAGGTCCTCGATCCAGTCGGGATAGAGGCCGTAGTGGGCGACGCCGTCGGTGTTGATGTCGAAGACGCGCTGGCCCGAGCGCTGGCGGTCGAGGGTGACCTTGCCGTCGAACGAGCGGAAGGGATAGGTGACCGGGTTGGGGACGTCGGCGCCCCGCGGCGGGCCCTGGGCGCCGAAGCCGTTCATGTCGGCGCCGTAGCCGACGCCGAAGTACTGGGTCCCGGCCGAGCGGTAGTAGTCGCGCAGGTGCTGCCACTGGTGGACGAAGTCGGTCGAGCCCCCGGCGTACGGCGTGATCATGCCCCCGAGTCCGTAGATCCGCGGCAGCGCGTCGTCGGTGCTCCAGCTGTGCGAGGAGATGATCCCCGAGTAGTCGCGCGACTCGACCAGGTTGAGCGCCGCCGAACGGGCAACGACGCTCATGTGGTCGGGGTCGAAGATCATCTTGCGGTCGATGATTCCCTCGATCGCGTGCTCTCCGAGCGGGGTCAGCCCGCGGGTGTTGCACACCGGGCCGCTCGGATAGACCGGCAGCGTGCCGCCGGGCACCAGGGCGGCGAGCCCGTTGGCCAGGATCATGTCGTCGTTGTGGGGATAGTTGACCGCGGTCGGGGCGTGGTCGTGGTAGGCGGGGTCCTCGCACGTCTTCAGGTCCCAGAACTTGCCCGTGGCGAGGAAGTTGGCGCCGTCGACGATCGTCCCGGTCTCGCCGTTGTCGCCGGCGACCCCGGTGAGCGCGTTGTCGAACTTGTTCGTGATCTCGAGCTGGCGCACCCCGAGCCCGTGTAGGCGGTCGAGCCAGTCGTCGATCTGGGCGGCGTCGCAGGCCGGGAAGCCGTTTCGCAGCCCGCACCCGAACGGCTCCGAGACCTCCATCCCCTGGACCACGGCGAGCTGGCCCCGGTTGATCACCTTGCGGGCCTGATACGGGTTGCTGACGATGCGGAAGAAGCCCTTGCCGGGACCGCCGTACTGGGCGTCGATGTAGTCCTGGAGCTCGCGGATTCGCTGCGCCTGCAGCAGGACGCTGTCCATCTCGTTGCAGCTGTTCTGCTTGAACGGGTAGACCTGGCAGAGGATCCGGTTCTCGACGAACAGGTTCACGTACACGCGCAGGCCCCCGCGCCAGGCGCGCTCGAGCCAGCGCCAGTACGTCTGCTCGTGGGTGAGCGACTTGTAGTCGGGCCACTCGGCGAAGGTCGGCCAGCCAACCGGGTCGTGGCAGCGCGCCGGGTTGCCGTACAGGACGTTCTCGAGCACCGCGGCGCAGCCGTGGCCGAGCTCGTGGTCGGGGCAGTCGCGGAGCGCGAACGGGGCGCCGAAGCGGTGCCACGGGCGCCCGCAGTGCGCGCGCCCGCCGAGGAACTCGTACGCCATCCCGTGGATGTGTCCCTCGATCAGGCCCGAGACCTCGCCGTAGGCCTGCTTGCCGGTCGACGGGCGGCCGCTGGCGTTGATGTCGACCTCCGGGTACTCGGGGCAGCCGTCGGCCGGCTCGAACTCGAACCGGCCCGCGTCGCCGGCGCCGCCCGCCGGAACGGCGACCAGCGCGCCGCCGTCGCCGACGGCGAGCTGGCGGCCGGCGTGCTCGTTGACGACGGTGAACGCGTCGCCGTCCTCGTCGACGGTCCAGTCGGCGGCGTCGCTCGGCTGCGCGGCGGAGACGACGGAATCGCCGGAGAGGGCGAGGAAGTCGGCGGCCCGCCCGTAGAAGAGGTAGCGGCCGAGATCGGTCGCCTGCATCCGGAACGCCTCCGGCTGCCCGGCGGCCGCGGAGGCGACGTAGCCACCGCCCTGCTTCGCGACCGCGGGCCCGCCGGAGGCGGGCGCGAGCGTGTAGCAGCCGTGGACGATCGAGTAGCGGTCGAGCTCGGCGGCCCCGCGCCGCCGGGCGCCAGGGCCAGGGCAGCGACCGCGGCCATGGCAACGACCGCGCCGCGCGCGCCTCTCCCCTCTCTCAACGGACCCCCGACCATCTCGATCGCGAATCTAGCCGATCACCGCGAACCGGGCGCCGGGTAGATTCAGCGGGGATGGG
Source organism: uncultured Solirubrobacterales bacterium (assembly GCA_963729065.1). GTDB lineage: Bacteria > Actinomycetota > Thermoleophilia > Solirubrobacterales > 70-9 > WHSW01. The sequence continues at coordinate 82,832 of CAVSMS010000022.1, read as the reverse complement.
AAGCGCCAACGGAGCGAAGCGGGACCTCTCGGTCGGCATCGTCGGCGCCGGCTTCGGCGGCGTCGGGATCGCGATCAAGCTCCGCGAGGCAGGCTTCGACCGGTTCGAGATCTTCGAGCGCGGCGACAGCGTCGGCGGCGTCTGGCGCGCGAACACCTACCCGGGCGCCGCCTGCGACGTGCCCTCGCACCTCTACTCCTACTCCTTCGCCCCCGGCCATCACTGGTCGCGGCGTTACGCGCCCCAGGCGGAGATCCTGGCCTACCTCGAGGAGGTCTCCAGGGACTACGGGATCGCCCCCCACCTGCGGCTCGGCTCCGAGGTGACCGGGGCCGAGTTCGACGACGGGTCCGGGCGCTGGACCGTGCGCACCGACGACGGCGCCGAGCACGGCTTCGACGTCCTCGTCACGGCCTGCGGCCAGCTCACCCGGCCGGCGATCCCGCCGCTCGAGGGGATCGAGAGCTTCGCGGGCCCGTCCTTCCACTCGGCCGAGTGGGACCACGACGTGGATCTCAGCCGGCCGCACCGTGGCGGTGATCGGGACGGGCGCGAGCGCGATCCAGCTGGTCCCCGAGATCGCGAAGGTCGCCGAGCGGACCACCATCTACCAGCGGTCCGCCCCCTGGATCCTCCGCCGGACCGACCGGGGCTATCCCGACTGGGAGCGGGCCCTGTTCCGGCGCTTCCCGGCTCGCGTCGCGGCGGCCCGGATGGTCAACTTCGCGTTCTTCGAGCTGCTCGCCCACGGGCTCACGGGGCGGCGGTCGCTGCTGTCGGCGGTCCGGACCATGTCGAATCTCGAACGCCGCCAGGCGCTGCGCGGCCGCCCCGACCTGATCGCGGCGGCCACCCCGGACTACGAGATCGGCTGCAAGCGCGTGCTCGTGACGAGCGACTGGTATCCGACCCTGCTCCGCGACGACGTCGAGTTGGTCACCGGTGCGGCTGCCGCGCGTGACGCCGGACGGCGTCGTCGGCCCCGACGGGGTCGAGCGCCCCGCGGACGCGATCGTCTACGGCACGGGCTTCCAGACCCACAACTTCGTCGCGCCGATGGAGGTCCGCGGCCTGGACGGGCGCGAGCTCAACGAGGTCTGGGGCGAGCGCGCCGAGGCCTACCTGGGGACGACCGTCTCGGGCTTTCCGAACATGTTCGTGCTCTACGGCCCGAACACCAACCACGGGTCGGGGTCCGTCCCCTACACGCTCGAGTCGCAGTTCAACTACATCATCGACGCCGTCGGGCGGCTGCGCGATCGCGGCTTCCGCTGGATCGACCTGCGCCCCGAGGCGCAGGAGGCGTGGCGGGAGGAGATGGCGCGGCGGAGCGAGAACACGGTGTGGACCACCGGCGGCTGTCACAACTGGTACCTGAACTCGCGCGGCGAGAACACCAACAACTGGCCGGGCCCATGGCTCGAGTACCGCCGCCGCACCCGGCGGATCAACCCCGGCGACTACCGGGTCGCGGTCTAGCGCGTCTAGCCCTCGAGCACCGCGCGCGCCGCGCCCGCGGTCTCGTCGCTGAGCCAGCCCTCGGCGAGCGGGTCCCGCTCGATCCCGGCCCGGATCGCCTCGAGCTCCGGTCCGCGGAGCTGAGCCTTGACCGTCTCGTAGGTTCCGGATGGCAGCGCCGCGAGCTCGCGGGCGACGGCGAGGGCGCGGGCGAGCACGTCCTCCGGCTCGGCGAGCTCGTCGACGAGACCATCGGCGAGCGCGGCCTCGCCGTCGACGAGCGCGGCGCCGAGCACGAGCCGGCGGGCCGGGCCCGGGTCGAGCTCCGCCCGGACGACGGCCAGCGCGGCGACCGGATACGGGGTGCCCACCCGGAGCTCGGTGAGCCCGTAGCTCGCGTCGCGCACGCCCACCCGGTGATCGGCGCAGAGGGCGAGGATCAGCCCGCCGGCGACCGCGTGCCCGTTGACCGCGGCGACCACCGGCCGCGGAAAGCCGTACCAGTCGGCGAACATGCGGTTGATCCCGGCGACCATGCCGCGCTGCTCGTCGGCGGAGAGCGTCGGCGCCAGCTTCAGATCGACGCCTCCGGAGAAGAAGCCGCCCGACCCCGTGAGCACCACCGCGGCCGGCGGGTCGGCGCGCAGGCCGGCGACCACCTCGGCGCCCCGGGCGAGCAGCCCGGGCTCGAGCGCGTTCGCCGGCGGGCGCTGCAGGCGCACGACCGCGATCCCGTTTTCGCTCTCGACGGCGATCTGCTCGGCCATCGGGCGCCGATCCTAGCGGCGGCGGCGAGCCGCTATCGTCGCCGCGTGGTCGTGAGGGAAGGGGCACCAAGGCGTGCCCGCCAGGTCCGCATCCTTGCGGCCGGCGGCACGATCTCGATGACCGGCGACGCGGGCGCGACGCCCGAGCTCGACGCCGAGGGACTGCTGGCCAGCATCCCGAGCCTCGCCGACCACGACGGGCTCGAGGCGCAGACGGTCGCCAACCTGCCCAGCGCGCACCTGAGCCTCGACGACCAGCTGCAGATCTGCCGCCGCGCGCGCGACGCGGCCAGGCGCGGGATCGGCGTCGTCGTCACCCACGGCACCGACACGCTCGAGGAGACCGCGATGCTCTGCGACGTCGTCCACGACGCCGAGGCGCCGATCGTGTTCACCGGGGCGATCCGGCCCGCCTCGGCGCCGGGCGCCGACGGCCCGGCCAACGCGGTCGACGCGGTCAGCGTCGCCGCGAGCGACGCGGCCGCCGGCATGGGGGTGCTGGTCTGCTTCGGCGGCGAGATCCACCATGCCCGGTGCGCCCGCAAGACGGACACCACCTCGCTCGTCGCCTTCTCCTCGCCGCAAACCGGCCCGCTCGGCCGGGTCACCGAGGGCCACCCGACGATCTGGTCGCGGATCCCGCGCAACCCGCCGCTCGACCCGCCGCACCTCAACGGCCGGGTGCTCGTGGTCGGCACCGGCGCCGGCGACGAGGGCACGCTGGCGCGGGCGGCGCTCGACAGCGACCCCGAGGGAGCCGTCATCGGCACGCTGGGCGCCGGGCATCTGGCGCCGCCGCTGCTCGACCTCTGGGCCGAGGCGGCCGAGCGCATCCCGGTGGTCGCCTACTGCCGCCCCGAGCGCGGCGTGATCCTGAGCGCCACCTACGGCTACCGCGGCTCCGAGCGCGACCTGCGCGAGACGAAGATCATCCCGGCCGGATTCCTCTCCCCCCAGGCGGCGCGGATGAAGCTGCTCGCCTGCCTCGCCGCGGAGCTCACGATCGAAGAGGTGCGCTGGGCGTTTCGCCAGGACGACGGCTGACCTCCGGAGCTCGAGCACCGACCACAGGTACTGGGCGCCGTAGGCGCGGTACGGGCGCCAGCCCTCGGCCCGGCGCAGGAGCGCGGCCGGGCTCGCGTCCTCGCCCAGCCGCTCGAGCGCTCGGCGCAGACCGAGGTCGGTCGCAGGCAGGGCGTCGGCGTCGCCGAGCGCCCGCATCATCACGTAGTCGGCGGTCCACGGCCCGATCCCGGGCAGCGCCAGCAGGCGGCGCCGGGCCTCCTCGCGATCGGCGCCGGGCTCGAGGACCACTTCGCCCGCGGCGAGCGCAGCGCAGAGGCCGAGCAGCGCCCGTCGGCGAGCGCCCGGCATCGCCAGGCGCTCGGGATCGGCGCCGGCCAGCGCCCGCGCCGACGGAAAGAGGTGCGTGACCGACCCGAGGGGACGCTCGAGCGGCTCGCCGTAGGCGGCGACCAGGCGCGCCGCAAGGGTCACCGCCGCCTCGAGCGAGACCTGCTGGCCGAGCACGGCCCGAGCCGCGAGCTCGGCGGCGTCGGCGCTGCCGGGCTGACGCCGGCCAGGCGCCGCTTCGAGCAGGGGCGCAAGCAACGGATCGCGACGCAGCACCCGCGCGATCACGGCCGGGTCGGCGTCGAGGTCGAACAGATCGCGCGCGATCGCGATCGCGCGCTCCCGGTCGCTCGAGGTCGGCCGCGGCGATCCGCGCCCGCACGTGCCCGCCGGCCAGGGTGAGCTCGATCGTGCCCGGGCCTGAGGCAAGCCGCAGGCTGCGCCGGTAGGTGTCGCCGTCGACCTCCTCCACGCCCGGAATCGCCCGGCGCGCCAGGAACCGCAGCATCGCCGGGCCGTCGAACGGCGGGCGGTAGGCGAGGCGCTCCTCCACGACCTCAGAACGCGATCGGCGCGCCATTTCGTGAGTCAGGCGCGCGGCGGCCCGGCGTCGATGCGCCGGCGCATCGCCTCGACCGGTCCGCGGAACCAGCCCAGGTTCTCGATCCACCAGGTGAGCCCGACCGCGCGCAGCCCCTCGACCCGCTCGCGATCCGCTGCCCCGCCGTCGCCCGCCGTCTGTCCCTCGACCACGACGTCGAACGGCCCGTCGGCGTCGCGGTGCGCCAGCGTGTACGAGACGATCTCGCCGAGCTGCTCCGGGGTCATCGTCTGCGTCTGTTCGACCTCACGGTGGATCGGGAACACACCGTCCCAGCGCGCCGCGCGTCTGAACGGTCGGCGAGCCGGCCAGGCGCCGGCGATCCAGACCGGGATGCGCGGGCGCTGGACCGGCGTCGGGCGGAAGATCGTCTCCGCGACCTCGTAGTGCGACCCGCTGTAGGCGAAGGGCTCGCCGCTCCACAGGCCGGTCACGACGTCCAGGCCCTCGTCGAGCCGCTCCGCACGCACGCGCGGATCCGGGTCCTCATTGAAGTTGGCGAACTCCTCCTTCCACTGCGAGCCGAGCCCGGCGCCGAACACCAGCCGCCCGCCGGAGAGCACGTCGAGCGAGGCGGTCTCGCGGGCGACCTTCTGCGGCCGCCGCCGGGCGAGGATGCAGACCATCACGCCGACGCGCACGCGCTCGGTGCTCGCCGCGATCGTCGCGATCGTCATCCACGGGTCCGCAACCGGGGCCCCCGGGTCGCTGTAGGCGAGGTGGTCCCAGACGAAGAACCCGTCCCAGCCGGCGTCCTCGGCCGCGCGCCCGAGCTCGAGCAGGAGCAGCGGGTCGCCGTACTCGCGAACGTTCGGAACGCCGACCGCGAACCGAAGCGGCGCGCCGCCGGTCAGCCCGTAGCCGCCCGGCGGCGGTTGGTGACCGCGTCGATCGTCACCGCGCCCAGCAGCACGGCACCGGTGATCATGAACTTGACGTCGGAGTCGAGCGCCAGCAGGTCCATGCCGTTGGAGATCGAGCCGATCACGACCGCCCCCAGCAGCGCCGACCAGACGTAGCCGCGGCCGCCGAACAGGCTGGTGCCGGCGATCACCGGGCCGGCGATCGCGAGCAGCAGCACGTCGCCGGAACCGGACTGCTGGTTGACCGCCAGCAGGCGCGACGCCGCGAGGATGCCGCCCGCCGCGGCCAGCATCGAGGCAAGCGTGAAGACGCTGAGCTTGATCTTGTTGACGTTGATCCCGGCGCGACGCGCGGCCTCCTCGTTGCCGCCGACGGCGAAGATGTGGCGCCCGTACCGGGTCCGCTCGGTGATGAACGTGAACAGGATCATCAGGGCCACCACGATCACCGCCGCGAGCGGGACCCCGCGGTCGGCGTTGAGGATCAGGATGGCGGCGACGACCGCGGCCGCGACCACCACGAGGCGCAGGATCACCAGGGACATCGCGCCGACCTCGAGGCCGGCTTTCTCTCGACGTCTTCGCACCGCCAACAGGCTGAACGCGAAGGCGACGACCGCCGCGATCCCCAGGATCCAGCCGATCACCGGGTCGAAGAACGTGCTGGTGAGGTCGGTGATGATCGACGGCGGCAGGTTGACCGAGCCGGTGTCGCCGAGCACCCATAAGAGCGCTCCCTGAAAGGCGAGCAGGCCCGCGAGCGTGACCACGAACGAGGGCACGCCGAACCGGGTGACGATGAAGCCGTTGAAGAGGCCGATCAGGACCCCGACCCCGAGGCCGGCGAAGATCCCGAGCAGCGGCGACCAGCCGTGCTGGACGGTGAGCACCGCCATGACGCCGGCGGCGAGACCGCTGACGGCGCCGATCGAGAGGTCGATCTCGCCCAGCAGCAGCACGAGCACGACGCCGATCGAGATCGTCGCCGTCGCCGCGATCTGCAGCGTCAGGTTCGAGAGGTTGACGGCGCTGAGGAAGCGGTCGTTGGCGATCTGGAAGATCGTCCAGATGACCACGATCCCGAGGATCACCCTGACCGGCGCGAGGTCGCCGCGAGCAAGCGCGCCGAACGCCTTGCGGATCGAGAACCCGTCCACCGCCTCCGGCGGGGCCGTACCGATCGTCGTCTCCGGCGTGCTCATAGTGGCGTCTCCTCGGTCGACCTCTGCTCGACGTCCGCGCCGGTGATCGAGGCGACGATGTCCTCGCGGCTGACGTCGCCGACCTTGTGAATCCCCGCCATCCGCCCCAGCCGCAGGACGGCGATCCGGTCGGCGACCTCGAACACGTCGGCGAGGTTGTGGCTGATCACGATCACCCCGAGCCCGCGCTCGCGCAATCGATCGATCAGCTTCAGGATCTGCGCCGTCTGCACGATTCCCAGCGCCGCGGTCGGCTCGTCGAGCATCACCAGCTTCGGCTCGCCGAGCAGCGAGCGGGCGATCGCCACCGCCTGCCGCTGGCCGCCGGAGAGCGAGGCGACCTCGGTGCGCACGCTGCGCAGCGTCGTCACCCCGAGTGAGCTCAGCAGCTCGACCGCCTTCTGCTCCATCGCCACCTCGTCGAGCACGTGGATCCCGGGGACCGAGGCCGACACCTCCTGGCCGAGGAAGAGGTTGGCGACGACGTCGAGGTTCTCGGCCAGCGCCAGGTCCTGGTAGACGGTCGCGATCCCGAGCGACGGTCGCCTCGTGGGGGGTCCGCAGCCGCACCTGCGCGCCGTCGAACCACGCCTCACCGGTGTCCGGTGGCGCGGCGCCGGAGATCGCCTTGATCAGGGTCGACTTGCCCGCGCCGTTGTCGCCGACGAGGCCGACGACCTCGCCGGGGAAGACCTCGAGGTCGACCTCCTTGAGCGCCTGGACGGCGCCGAAGCTCTTCGAGAAGTCCTTCAGCGCGAGGAGAGCCTGCGAGTTCGAACCGTTCCCGGGTGTCCGGGCGCTGGTCTGGCTCTGCTCCATCAGTCTCTCCTCGCGCGTCAGGCTATTGCGAACTACTGGATGCCTGCGTCCTTGCAGTCCTGCGCGTACTGCCTTCGTGCAGATCTCCGCTGCGCTCCAGTACCCGTCCTTGACCACGGTGTCCTTGACGTTGTCCTGGAACACCGGGATCGTGTCCGTGATCGCCGTCGGCACCTGCTCGGTCCCGTTGTCCTCCTCGCCGTTGATGACGTCGGAGGAGGCCGGGTCCTCGCCGTTGACGACCGCCACCGCGAGCGTCGCGGCGTTGTCGGCGAGCGGCTTGATCGGCTTGTAGACCGTCATGTACTGCTCACCCGCGAGGACCCGCTGGATCGCCGGCCAGCTCGGCGTCCTGGCCGGTGACCGGGATCGTCGACGGGTCGATCCCGGCGCCCTTGAGCGCCGCGATCGCGCCGCCGGCGGTGCCGTCGTTGGCGGCGAGGACGCCGTGGAAGCCGTCCTCACCGAGCGCCGTGATCGCCTGGTCCATCTCCTTCTGGGCGTTCTCCGGCAGCCAGTCGGGCGTGTCGTACTCCTGGGCGACGTCGATGCCCTCCGAGGTGAACACCGCGGTGGCGCCCTCCTTGAACAGCTTCGCGTTGTTGTCCTTCGGGTCGCCGTTGATCTGGACGATCGGACCCTTCGGGTTGCCGTCCTCGGCCAGGGCCTTGGCGAGCGCCTCGCCCTGCTGCTTGCCGACCTCGGGGCTGTTGAACTCCGCGTACGCCGCCAGATCCGCGTCGAGGATCAGGCGGTCGTAGCTGATCACCGGGATGTCCGCCTGCGAGGCGCGGGTCACCATGCCCGCCGCCGAGGTCGAGTCGACCGGGTCGAGGACGAGCACGTCGACGCCCTCGGTCACCGCCGCCTCGACCTGCGACTGCTGCTTGGTCGGATCCTGGTCGGCGTTCTGGTAGAGGATCTCGCAGTCCGGGCAGAGCTCGGCGACCTTCTGCTCGAACAGCGGCTTGTCCTGGGTCTCGTAGCGCGCCGTCTGCGTCTCCGGCAGCAGGAAGGCGATCTTGCCGCCGCTCGCTCGAGCTCGCTGCTGCTGTCGTCGCTCGAGTCGTCGTCGCTGCCGCAGGCGGCGAGGCCGAGCGCCAGGACCAGCCCGGCGAGCGGCACCAGCAACCGCATCCGCTTCCTTCTCTCACTCATCCGAGACCTCCTGCTCGAAGACATCATTCCTACGTCCTTTCCTCTCTCGTCCCGCTCCAGCGGGTCTTGGTCAAATTCATGCCGCCTCGCTCAACGTCTCGGGGTCGAGAAGCGGTCCGACTCGTGCATCACCAGCGCCAGCGCCCCGAGCAGCTCGGCGCGCTCCCCGAGCACGCCGGCGACGATCTCGACGTCGGCGGCGGCGCTCGGGATCGCGTTGCGCCGCGCCTCCTCGCGCAGCGGGCCGAGCAGGACTTCGCCGGCGGCGCTCAGGTCCCCCCCGACGATCACGCACTCCGGGTTGAGCAGGTTGCACAGGTTCGCCACGGCGACCCCGATCGCGCGCCCCGCGTCGCCGATCAACCGCTGGGCCGCCGCGTCGCCGGAGGCGCACAGCTCGAGCAGCCTGCGGCTTGAGATCTCCTCCGCGCGGCTGGCGCTGAGCAGGGCGGCGATCGCCCGCGTCGAGGCGAGGGTCTCGAGACAGCCGCGGTTGCCGCAGCGGCAGACGGGACCGCCTTCGGCGATCAGCGTGTGGCCGATCTCGCCGGCCGTCCCGCCGACACCGTGCTGAAGTCGTCCGCCCGAGATCAGGCCGGCGCCGATCCCGGACGAGACCTTGATGTAGACGACCTCGGACCTGCCCTTCGCGGCGCCCCAGGCGTGCTCGGCGAGCGCGCCGAGGTTGGCGTCGTTCTCGACCTCGACCGGGAGCCCGAGCCGAGCGCTCGCCTCGGCGGCGGCGTCGACGCCGACCCAGCCGGGAAGGATCGAGGCCGCCTGGACCGCGCCGGTGCGCGATCGATCGGCGCCGGCAGCCCCATCCCGACCCCGATGACGCGGGCGCGGTCGACGCCCGCCTCGTCGAGCACCTCGTCGACGAACTCGACCGCGGTCTCCAGGCCCTGGTCGGCGGAGTGGTCGACGTCGATCTCACGCCAGGTCTCGGCGAGCACGGTGTGCGAGAGGTCGGAGACGGCGACGCGCAGGTGGCGATGGCCGAAGTCGATCCCGAGCGCGAACCCGGCCGAGCCGTTGAGCGAGACCATCACGGGCGGCCGCCCGGCGTGCGCCTCGCCGTCGGGCTGGCCGTCCCGCTCGCGCGCGAGCCCGGTCTCGAGGAGGTCGGAGACGATCGTCGAGACGGTCGAGCGCGAGAGGTCGGTGATTCGCGCCAGCTCGGCGCGGCTGGCCATCCCGCGCTCGCGCAGCGCGTCGATCACCAGCTTCCGATTGCCCTCCCTCAGGGAGGCCAATGAGCCACTCCTCCTCACGGCGACCGAATCCATTCCACATCACCGCCAATTTGTCAAGTCTTAGGCCAAATTAGCCCGTATTTGGGTCCGCTTATGTGCGAAGTCGGGCCGAATCTGGCATCAGCACCCCGAGGTGGAACTCGGCCATCTCGACCAGGTCGTCGATCTCCACCGCCTCGTCGACGGCGTGCGCGGCGCTCAGGTACGCGTCGACGTCGCCGAAGAGAACGGGGGCGAACCCGTAGGCGACCGTGCCCCAAGCCGAGCGGACCCAATGGGAGTCGGTGAACCCGGCGGAGAGCAGCGGCAGCAGCTCAGCCCCGGGAACGCGGCCGGCGACGTACTCGGCGAGCGCGGCGTAGAGCGGTGTGTCGATCGGCGACTCCGTCCCGCCGACGAGCGGCTCGAGCAGCTCGAGGTCGTAGTCGATGCCCTCGCCGAGGGCGCGCGCGACGTGGTCGGCGATGTCCTCGAGGGTCTGCCCCGGCAGCGTCCGGCAATCGCAGATCACGTCCGCGAACGGCGGGACCACGTTCGGCGGCTCGTGGGTGCGCAGCCCGGTCGGCGTGACCGTCATCCGGGTCAGGGCGGGAAGCTCGTAGGCGAGCGTCGGATGCTGCTCGACCGCCCAGGCGACGGCCTCCTCGGGGCTCGAGTCCGGCGCCCCGATCGCGGCCAGGGTGGCGGCGACGGCCGGCACCAGCTGCATTGGGGCCTCGTAGGCCAGCAGGCGCTGGACCGCGGTCGCCGCGTGGCCGACCGCGTTCGTGGCCGGCTCGGAGATCGATGCGTGCCCGGCGATGCCGCGGACCCGGATCCGCAACGCGGTGACCTGCTTCTCGCCCACGGAGACCGTGACCACGCGCCGCCCTCCGGCGAGCTCGAGCAGCACCCCGCCGCCCTCGTTGAGGGCGAAGTCGCAGCGCAGGTCGGGGCGCTCGCGCGCGAGCCACTCCATGCCGACCCCGTCCGTGTTGCGCTCCTCGTCGGCCTCGGCGATCAGCACCACGTCGCCATCGGGGCGCACGCCGCTGCGGGCGAGCGCCGCGACCGCGACCACGCGCGCCGCCAGCTCGTTCTTCATGTCGACCGCACCGCGCCCGATCAGGCGACCGTCCGCGAGCGTCCCCTCGAACGGAGGGACGCTCCACCCGTCGCCCGAGGCGGGGACGACGTCCGTGTGGGCGAGCAGCATCAGCGAGGGCCCGCGTCCGGTGCCGTGGACCCTGGCGACCAGGTTGAGGCGCTCGGGATCCGGGCCGACGAGCTCGCACTCGACCCCGGCGGCGCGCAGATGGCGCTCGATCAGCTCGGCCGCCGGGGTCTCGTTGCCCGGCGGGTTCGAGGTGTCGAGGCGGATCAGCTCGCGGGCGAGCTCGACCACCTCGTCGCGCAGCTCGGAATCGCTCATCACCGCCCGATCATCGCGCAGGCGGGCGCGCGACGCTGCCCAGCGCCCCGAGCGCGACCCCGAGCACCGCGGACCCGATCGCCGCCACGCGCCAGATGTCCTCGATCGCCGCGCCCTGGTCCGTCCCGGAGGCGACCAGGCCCTCGATGATGGCGGTCACGATCGCCACCGAGAGCCCGGCGACCCCGATCACGATCGCCAGCGTCACCCCCGAGGCGGCGCCGGCCTTCTCGGTGGGCACGACGGTCTGGGTCCCGACCGAGGCCAGCGACCAGCACAGGCCGTAGCCGAGCCCGAAGACCAGCAGAAGGGGAATGTAGACCGCGTAGGCGGTGTCGAACGAGATGGCCAGCAGGGCGGCGGCACCGATCAGCATCGAGGTGGCCATCAGCCGCGGGATCTGGAAGCGCTCGCCGAGCCGGCCCGAGAGCGGGCCGGCGATCGCCGTGGTCACCGACGCCGCCAGGTACACGGCCCCAGCCTCGATCGGGCTCAGGTCGCGCACCTGCTGCAGGTAGATCGCCGAGGTGAACGTGGTGATCACGAACGCCGTGTTGCCGACCATCCCGAGCAGGGTGACGACGACGTACGGCAGATTGCGAAACAGCGACAGATCGACGAGCGGAAAGCGCACCCGGGCCTCGATCGCGACGAACGCGGCCAGCAACCCCAACCCGGCGAGAATCGGCCCGAGCACCTCCGGCGCGCCCCAGCCCTCGTCCCCGCCCGCGTCGACCCCGTAGGTGATCGCCCCGATCCCGATCGCCACCGCCGCGAGGCCGGCGAAGTCGATCCGCGGCGGCACGGTCTCGTCGCGTGACTCGCGGATCCCCCGGAGCGCGACCGCGATCGCTGCGATCCCCAGCGGCACGTTGACGAGGAAGACCGCCCGCCAGCTGATCACCTCGGTGAAGAAGCCGCCGAAGAACGGCCCGACCGCGACCGCGACCGCCGCGAGCCCGTAGAGGTTGCCGATCGCACGCTTGCGACGGTCCGCCGGGTAGGCGTTGGTGACCACGGCGACGCAGAGCGGGAAGATGATCGCGGCGCCGAGCCCCTGGACGATCCGGAACGCGATCACGAGCTCCGCCGAGTCGACCAGGCCGCAGATCGTCGAGGCGCCGGCGAAGATGGCGAGGCCGAAGATCAGCGTCCGGCGGCGGCCGAGGATGTCGCCGAGTCGCCCGCCCGGGATCAGGAACGCCCCGAGGGCGAGCATGTAGCCGGAGATCACCCACTGCAGGTCGGTGGTCGAGACCCCGAGCTCGTCCGCCATCCCGGGCAGCGCCAGGTTGAGCGCGAAGAAGTCGAGGTCGACCAGGAACAGGGCCAGCGAGGCCGCGAGCAGGGCGAGGCCCGGTCTCGCGAGACACGCGGCTAGGTCGCGGGGCGGGCGGCTGCGATCCGCCGGGCGTCCTCGATCGGGAACGCCTCCTGCATGCGTGCCGTCGCGGCGCTGCGCCGGGCGCGCGGCGACGAGGCAGTTGTAGACCGCCTCCCGGGCGGCCTCGTAGGCGGCGGCGAAGTACGGGTTGAGCGCCGCGTTGTCGAGGGTCGCGCCGAGTGACGTGGACAGCGCGATCCCGATCTCACCCGATCCCTCCGAGGCGTAGGAGCCGGTGCGCGCGAGCCCGAGCAGGGGCCGCAGCGCCAGCCGCCGCAGCTGCCGCGGCCAGAGCGGCGCGTCGGTCATGCAGACGGCGATGCAGGAGCCGTCCCGGCCGGGACGCGCGTCAGCCGTCGGCGCGCCCTCGAGCAGGTCCAGGTAGTCGCGGTCGCCGAAGTTGCAGAGCAGCAACACGCCGACGGTGTAGCCCTCGACCAGGCGCGAGGCGGTGCCGATGCCACCGGGGTACCCGTAGCAATCCATGCCGGTGCCCGCGCCGACGGTGCCCTCGGCGACCTCGGTCCCGAGCGCGTCCAGGGCGCTCTGCACGTCGCCGGCGGTCACCGTGCGCGAGTCGGCCATGTCGCCGTCGTCGCACTCGCCCACGACGGCGATCGTGACGTTGTCGGGCCCGTGGCCCGACGCCACGATCGCGGCCTGGTAGACCGTGCCGAGGGCGTGGGTCCCGCAGAGGTAGACCGGTGTCTCCACCCTTCCCGACTCCTCGATCTCCAGCCAGCCGGTGAGCTCGCCCATCCCGTTCACGGTCTGCACCCCGGCGAGCGCCGGCAGCGACGGCGGCGCGACCACGGTGACGCCGGTCCGCTCCCCGCTCTCGGCCTGCGCGTGCCCGACGCGGACGCCGGGGACGTCGGTGATCGCGTTGCGCGCCCCGGGCTCCAGCCGCCCGACGGGGCCGCCGATGTCCCGCCAGCGTTCAGTGCTCATGGCCGTACCTAGCGTCGTGGTTGGGCTCGCGAGAATCAGCATGGCTAGGACGCAGGACCCGCATGGCAGCGCCATGTGGGCGACCGAGGACGACGCCAGGCGTCGATTCGCAGCCGCCCAAGCGCGGCGATAGGGAGGGCCAGGAGCGCTGAACGCTGGCAGTTCAGGCATCGACGGCGTGGCGCGGCCCCGCCTGCGCCGGGTCGTGCAGCAGGCACGCGCCTGCTGCCCGGGCGCCCCGGCATCGAGCAGCGGCGGGTCGACCCGGTCGCAGGGGTCGAAGCGCTTCGGGCACCGAGGGTGGAAGCGACACCCGGTCGGGACCGCGGTGGCGTCCGGCAGCTCGCCCTTGAGCAGCTCGCGCTGCCCGCCGCCGCCGGGCGTCGGCACCGGGATCGCGCTCACCAGCGCCTGGGTGTACGGATGCTGCGGGTGCTCGATCACGTCAACGGCCGTGCCCTGCTCGACCACGCGGCCGAGGTACATGACCACGATCCGGTCGCAGAGGGTCCAGGCGAGGCTGAGGTCGTGCGTGATGAAGAGCAGCGCCAGCTCGCGTTGCCGCTGCAGCTCGAGCAACACGGCCAGGATCTGCGCCTGCACCGAGACGTCGAGCATCGAGACCGGCTCGTCGCAGATCAAGCCGTCGGGCTCGAGCACCAGCGCCGCGGCGATCGCCACGCGCTGGCGCTGGCCGCCGGAGAGCTGGTGCGGGTAGCGCTCGGAGAAGCGCTCGTAATCCATCCCGACGTCATCGAGCGCTCGGCGGACGCGCTCGATCGTGCTCACCCTTGGCGACGCCCTGCACCCGCAGCGGCTCGGCGACGATCGTCCGCACCCGCTGGCGCGGGTTGAGCGTCTGGTAGGGGTCCTGGAAGATCATCTGCAGGCGCCGGCGAAGCTCGTCCATGTTCCGCTTGCCGTTCGCGTCCTGGCCGTCGAGGACCAACTCGCCCGACGCGGGCTCGACCAGGCTCAGCATCGCCCGTGCCAGGGTCGACTTGCCGCAGCCGGATTCACCGACGACGCCGAGGATCTCGCCCTTTCGCCACTCGAACGAGACCCCGTCGACCGCCCGCGCGACGCTCTTCTTGACGCGGAACTCCACCGCCACGTCGCGAACCTCCATCAGCGTCTCGGGGTTCATTCGCGCGACCTCGGAAGCGGTCACGGCGGGCGCGGCGATCTCGGGCCACTCGCTCCAGGGCGCGTAATGGCACGCGGCCGCGTGCGCCGGGCCGACCTCGCGCAGGGCCGGATCGTCGAAGCAGCGCTCGGCCGCGTACGGGCAGCGGGGGCGGAAGCGACAGCCCTCGGGCGGCTCGCCCGGGTCGGGCGGGCCACCCGGGATCGGTGTCGCGAGGCCGCGCTTGCCGCCGATCGCCGGCAGCGTCTCCAGCAGGCGCTTGGTGTACGGATGCTGAGGATGTTCGAAGACCTCGCTCACCGGCCCGATCTCCACGATCCGCCCCGCGTACATGACCGCGATCCGGTCGCAGGTCTCGGCGAGCACGCCGAGGTCGTGCGAGATCAGGATCAGCGCCAGCCCGAGTTGCTCGCGCAGGCGCTCGAGCAGCTGCAGCACCTGAGCCTGCATGACCACGTCGAGCGCCGTCGTCGGCTCGTCGGCGATCACCAGCGAGGGGTCGCATGCGAGCGCCAGCGCGATCATCACCCGCTGGCGCTGGCCGCCGGAGAGTTGGTGCGCGTAGCGACGACCGAGCGCGGGCGTGAGCCCGACGGTCTCGAGCAGCTCGTCGATGCGCCCGCGCACCTCGTCCGAGCTCGCGTGCGGCGCGTGGAGCGTAATCGCCTCCTCGAACTGGTCCTCGACCCTCTGGACGGGGTCGAGGGAGTTCATCGCGCCCTGGAAGACGAGCGAGATGTGACGCCAGCGGACGTAGCGCATGCCGGTCTCGGTCCGCCTGTCGAGCCGAATCGGCTCGGGCTCGGCCTCGACGTTCAGGGTCATCTCCCCCGACTGCTCCAGCCCGCCGGGCAGCAGCTTCATCAGCGCCAGCGCCGTGGTGGTCTTGCCGCACCCCGACTCTCCCGCGAGCCCGAGTGCCTCGCCGGGCTCGATCGCCAGATCGACGCCGTCGACGATCGGATTGCCGCCGGCGCGCACGTGCAGGTTCTTGACCTCGAGCAAGCGGACTCACGCCGGCACCTGCTCGTCCAGCAGCCTCGGGTTGACGTACTCCTCGAAGAGGTAGCCGAGCACCGCCACGGACAGCACCAACAGGGTGATGCAGAGGCCGGGCGGGATCACGTACCACCACGCCTCGGCGCTCGGCGCACCGGACGAGAACGCGTTCTCGAGCATCGTGCCCCATGAGATCTGGGTCGGGTCGCCGAGGCCCAGGAAGGAGAGCGCGGCCTCCGAGAGGATCGCGACGGCGACGATCAGGACCGTGTTGGCGAAGATCAGCGGCAGCGCGTTGGGGAAGATATGGGTGCGGATGATGTACCAGTGGCTGGCGCCGAGCGCCCGGGCGCGCTCGACGAACGCTCGCTCGCGCAGGGTCAGGACCTGCGAGCGCACGATCCGCCCTGTCCCCGCCCACGAGGTGATGCCGATCACCAGGATCAGCACCCCCAGCGAGGGGTTGAGGATCCGGGAGAGGACGACCATCAGCGGCAGCGTCGGGATCACCAGGAACCAGTTGTCGACGGCGTCGAGGATCCGGTCCGTCCAGCCGCCGAAGTAGCCGCTGAACAGGCCGACCGCGGCGCCGATCACGGCCGAGATGATGGCCGCGGCGAACCCGACCACGATCGAGATCCGGGCCCCGACCAGGAGCTGGGAGAGCACGTCGGCGCCGCTCTCGGTCGTCCCCAGGAGGTGCGAGCTGCTGGGCGGCTGCAGCACCTCGAGGCTCGAGGCGTCCGGGTCGTAGGGGGCGATGGCGCTGCCGAAGATCGCCATGAAGATGAACAGCCCGAGCGTCCCGAGCGAGATTCGTCCCCGCCAGGTGCCGAACACCAGCTCGCGTGCGCGCGCGCCGGTCATGCCTGCGGTCCCTTCATCGCGTCTGCACCCGCGGGTCGAGCACGAAGTAGAGGCAGTCGGCGACCAGGTTGGCGAAGATCACCCCGACCGAGAACACGAGGAAGGTCCCCTGGAGCACCGGGAAGTCCTTGTCGTTGATGGCATCGAAGGAGAGCTCGCCCAACCCGGGCCACGAGAAGATCGTCTCGATCGTGATCGCGCCCCCGGCCACGGCACCGAACTGGATCGCAGCGATGGTCACCAGCGGCAGCAGCGCGTTCGGGACCGCGTGCTTGCTCACCACCCGGTGCCACGGCAGGCCGGTAGCGCGCTTGACCGTGATGAAGTCCTCGGTCAGGACGTCGACCATCGACGAGCGCATGATCAGGAAGTACTGGCCCAGGATCAGCAGGGTCATCGCGATCGCCGGCAGCACGAGGTGGTCGGCGACGTTTAAGGCCTCCGCGAACCAGCTCGAGAATTCCACCCCCGGGGTCATCTGCTGGCCCGCTGGGAATATCGGTATCGCCACCGCCAGGACGAGGATGAGGATGATCCCGATCCAGTACTCGGGCGCCGCGTAGGTGAACAGGCTGAAACCGAGGAAGCCCTCGTCCGTCTTCTTGCCGCGCCTGGTCGCGGCCACCACCCCCATCCAGGCGCCGAGCACGGTCGCGAACAGCGTCCCGGTGCCGACCAGCAGCAGCGTCCACGGGATCGCGTCCTTGATCTCGTCCCATACCGGCTCGCGAGTCCGCTGGCTGATGCCGAGGTCGAGCGTCAGGGTGTCGCCGACGTAGTCGGCGAACTGGCCCACCAGCGGCTTGTCGAGGCCGTAGTTGGCCTTCAGCTTCTCGATCTCCTCGGGGGTCGACTGCGGCAGCCGGGCGAGCTGGGTCGTCGGGTCGCCGAGCCCCCGGAAGAGGAAGAAGTTGAAGACGAGCACGAACGCCAGCGTCAGCAGCGCCGCGCCGATCTTGCCGGCGAGCCAGCGAGCGTTCACGGGGTCCGTCCCGGCGTCAAGCTTCCAGCTCCAGCGGCTCGGTCTCGCGGCGCCCGCGGGCGCGCCCGAACAGGAACGCGGCAGCGGCGACGATCGCCGCCCCGATCGCGGCGACCCCACCGGGCACGCCGCTGACCGTCTCGTCGCCCCCGCCGCCCTCGCCGGGCTGCAGGGTGAGCAGCGGTTCGTAGGAGACCTGCTGACAGAGCACCTCGCCGGTCTCCGCCGGGCAGAGGCGCTCGACGTTGCTCAGGGCGTCGGAGTTGTAGGCCTCCAGATACGGGTCGTAGGTGAGCACGATGTAGGGCAGGTCCTCCTGCAGGAGCGCGATCATCTCCCTGACCACCGCCTGGCGCTCCTCCGCGTTCTCCTCACCGACGAGGGTGAGCTGCTCTTTGTACAGCCGGTCGTACTCCGGGTTCGCGTAGAACGCGTCGGAGGATGCGCCGATCTGATCCGTGGTCAGAAGGTCGAGGAGCGCGCTCGGGTCGTACGGATCGCCGCCCCAGCCCCAGATGAAGGAGTCGAACTCCGGCGCCGGCTTGCCGTCGACCTTGCGCACCGTCAGCTCGGTGAGCTTGTCGGTGCTGACCACTTGGACGTTGAACTCGACGCCGATCTCCTGGGTCTGCTCGGCGATCAGCTTCGCCTGCTGGATGTCGGCCTGCGCCTCGGAGCGCACGTAGAGGTTGAACGAGGCCACCTCGCCGTCCTTCTCCCTGATCCCGTCGTCGTTGAGCGTCCAGCCGGCCTCGTCGAGAAGCTGGTTCGCAAGCTCCGGGTCGTACGGATAGTCCTGCTCCGGCACCTCGTAGAAGTCCTTGTAGAACGAGGGGAGGAGACCGTGGGCGACGAAGGAGGTTCCCTGGTTCGCGATCTCGTTGTTTCGCTCGCGGTCGATGCTGTAGGCGACCGCCTGCCGGATCGTCTTGTCCTGGATGGCGGGGTTGAACTTGGCTTCCGGGCAGTTCTCCGGCGAGCAGAGGTTGAACGCGAGTTCGGTGAACGAGTACGTGGGCGCGTTCACCGTCTCGATCCCCTCCTGCTCGCCGAGGTTGTTGAACGTCGCCGGTTGGACCTCGGGGATGAAATCGATCTCTCCCAAGGTGAGCGCGCGCTCCACAGCGTCGGCGCTCCCGTAGCGGATGAACTGGAGCTCGTCGAACGACGGCGCTTCGCCCCGCCACTCCGGGTTCGGCTCCATGTGCAGGATCCGACCCCGCTCGAACTCGGTGACGATGAAGGGACCGCTCCCGACCAGCGGCACCTCGGGCTGGTAGCCGCCCGTGAGCTCATCGACCGGCACCTTGCCCCAGATGTGCTCGGGCAGGATGTACACGAACAGGTCGCCGATGAGCCGAGCGTTGGGCTGCTTCGTCTCGAGCACGACCGTGTGCTCGTCAGGGGTCTTGATCGCGGTGACGCCCTCGGTGTAGCCGGTGAACAGCAGGCCGTTCTCGCCCAGCGTCTCGAGGGACCACTTGACGTCCTCGGAGGTGATCGGCTCGCCGTCGGACCACTTCGCGTCCTCGATCAGGTGGAAGGTGACGGTCTTGCCGTCCTCGGAGACATCCCAGCTCTCCGCGATCGCCGGCGCCGGGGTCAGGTCCTCAGGGTTGAAGCCGACGAGCAACTCCCAGTTGATCGCCCAGATCGTGAACTCCTCCTCGTTCACGCCGACGAACGGGTTCAGCGTCTTGGGGTCCTGCGACCAGCCGATCCGGAGCACGTCGCCGCCGCCGGAGTCCTGCGCCGTCGCCGGCCCGGAGACGGCGAGCGCCAGCGCAACCGTCGCCGCCAGCAGGCCGAGCCCGTTCGAGATCCGTCGCAGCCTCATCACACGCCTCCGTTTCGCGTCGTCTCAGTTCTCGGCTCCACCGCCGCCTCCAGCACTTCGACGGTCTTCGCGTCGCCGTCGACCCGCGCCCGAACGCCGAGCGGCATCGTCGCCATGTGCTTGCCGTGGCCGACCGGCACGTTCGCGACCGCCGGGATCCCGAGCGGCGCGACGAGCTCGTCGAGCACCTCCTCGATCGAGAGCGTCGACTCCGACCCCTCCGGCGGAACCTGCGAGTGCAGGTTCACGTCGGTGCCGAAGACGACCCCGGCCGCCTGCTCGAGCTTGCCCGAGCGGACGAGTTGGTTGATGGCCGTGTCGACCAGGTACTCGTCCTCGTTCAAGTCCTCGATCAGCAGGATGCAGCCCTCGGTCTCGACCTCGTACGGCGTGCCCAGGCTTGCCGTCAGCAGGGTGATGCAGCCGCCGACCAGCGGCCCCTCGGCGACCCCCTCGCCGATCGTGAGCACGTAGGGGTTCTCCGGGTCCTCGAACACGCGCCCGAGCGGCTCGGGCTGGAGCGCGCGATGGAACCACTCCTCCGTCTCCTTGGTCAGCTCGTCCTTCTTGCGCGTGAAGCGGAGGAAGTTGGGGCCGTAGAAGCTGACCCAGCCCGCGCGCGCGGCGAGCGCCAGGTGCAGGGCGGTGATGTCGGAGAAGCCGCAGACGATCCGGGGCTCGCCCAGCGCGTCCCAGTCGATCAGGTCATAGAGGCGGGCGCAGCCGTAGCCCCCGCAGAGGGCGTGGACCATGTCGATCCCGGGCTCCGACAGCGCCCACTGCAGGTCGGCGGCCCGCTCCTCGTCGGTGCCGGCGAGGTAGCCGTGGACCTTGCGGTGGTTGGGGCCGAGGATGACCTCGTGGCCGCGTGCCTCGAAGTAGGCCACCGCCTGCTCGGTCTCCGAGCGCGTCTGCGGCGGGCTCGCCGGCGCGACGACGGCGATCGTCGCTGCTTCGGGCAGCGCCGGCGGCTTCGTGCGAATCGCAGGCCCGGTCATCGTGCTCCCACCGCTTCGGCGCCCCGTGAGACGCTCTCGATCGCCTCGCCGATCAGCTCCCGCGATCCCTGGAGCGAGCCGAGCACGAGCTCGACGTGGAGCTCGGCGACCTGCTCGAGCTTCAGCGGCCCCGCCGGGTCGAACCAGAGCGCGACGCCCGTGCACTGGAGCAGGATCGCGTAGGTCGCGACGTGCGCGTCGGACGCGCGGAGCGAGCCGTCGCGGATGCCGTCGCGGATCAGCTCGCTGAACATCGCCTGGTAGTCGTCGCGCTTGGCGATCAGCGCCCCGCGGGGGCCGTCGGTCAACGCCCGGATCTCGCTGTCGGTCACGAACGCCGCGAGCCGATGGATGCCGTGGAAGACGACGTGCTCGCGCACCGCCGCCGCGAGCCGCAGCGCGGGGCGCGGCTGGCGCGCCATCGCGGCGACCACGTTCTCGGTGAGCTCGGCCATGAAGTCGTCCTGGAGCTGGACGAGGATCGCCTCCTTGCTCGGATACCAGTGGTAGATCGCCGCCGGCTGGACGTTGGCCGAGGCTGCCAGCGCCCGCATCGAGGTCGCGTGGTATCCGCGCAGGCCGAAGAGCTCGACCGCGGAGCTCAGGATCGCCTCCCTGGTGTCCGGGCCGCGTCGGTTGCCGATCTCCACGACTTCAGCCAAGTTGGAGCAACTCCCTCGTCTGGTCCTGCGTCGCGACCTCGCGCCCGAGCGTCCCCGCCAGCCCGACCGCCATCTCGACCAACGCCGCGTTCGAGGGCGCCAGCACCCCCTTGCTGAGGTAGGCGACGTCCTCGAGCCCGGTGCGGATCCCCGGCGCACCGCGGAGCAGGGCCAGCGCGAGCATCCGCTGGTGGTGGCGGCCGATGCAGGTCACGGTCCAGAACGTGTCCGGGGGCAGCGGGCGGAGCATCGCCTCGAGCGCCTCGGGGGTCGCGTCGATCCCGCCGGGCACGCCGAAGACGAGGTTGATCCGCAGCGGCGGCTGGAGGATCCCCTGGTCGAGCCAGCGCACCGCGCTGACCACGTGGCCCACGTCGAAGGTCTCGACCTCGAGCGCGATCCCCTGGCCCGTCGCCCGCTCGACGATCCCCCGTCCCGCCGGCGGCGGGGTGATGAAGGTCTCGTCGCCGAAGTTCATCGACCCGGACTCGACGCCCGAGATGTCCGGCTTTGCCTCGAGGCCGGTGGTGCGCTCCTCGATCGTCATGTCGTTGGCGCCGCCGGTGGAGACCATGGTGAGCACGTCGCAGCCGGCGCGGATGCGGTCGATCGCGTCGACGAACAGCTCCGGGCGCCCGCTCGGGGTGCCGTCGTCCTCGCGCACGTGCAGGTGGGCGACGGTCGCGCCGGCGGCCGCGGCCTCGATCGTCGAGTCGGCGATCTCGGCGGTCGTGTACGGGATGTTCGGGTTGTTCTCGCGGAAGACGTCGGCGCCGGTGATCGCGCACGTGAGCACCACCGGGTCGCTGTTCCAGGCCTTCATCTCATCCTCGCTCTCCGGAGCCGGCCAGGGCGGCGCGCTCCTCGTCGGTGATCGCTCGCGACGTCCGCCGCGCCGGGTCCCAGAGAACGATCCCGAAGCGCGCCTCGACGATCGCATCGCCGGCGCTGTCGACGATCCGCTCGCTCGTGGTGACGCTCTTGGTGCCGAGCTCGCTCACCGCGCACTCGACCGTGACCGCCTCGAACGCCGGGTCGATCTCGCCCTTGAACTCGACCGAGCAGCGCCCGACGACGTACTCGTCGCGGCTGATCCCGCACGCCTTGAGGAACGCGTCGCGGCCCTCCTCGAGGTAGGTGAGGACGACGGTGTGGTTGACGTGGCCGAGGCCGTCGAGGTCGCGCCAGCGCATCTGCACTGTGTGGCTCACGGACAAGCCGCCTCAACAGCGGCGGGTTCGGCTACGCCTCACAGGGCTCTCCCACCCGGAGCCCGAGCGCGCGGCGCAGCGGCTCGGACTCGCGCACGAGCTCGAGCGCGTAGGCGCCGCGGTCGGGCGGGTAGCCGCTGCCGATCAGCATGCGTGCGCTCGAGCCGATCCCGTCGGCGGCCAGCGCGGCCGCGGAGAACCCGGTCGCCATCGAGAAGAAGAGCACGGTCCCGCCGTCGGCCGTGAGCAGGATCGCCGTCGGCTCGCAGCCGGTCGCGTTGACCACGACCACCGTCAGATCGGCGGGTCCTACCCCCGCGTCGCGAACCGCCTCGAGCGCGGCGAGCGGGTCGCGCAGGTCGGCGGCGACCCCGATGTCGCAGAGCCCGAGCTCGGTGACCAGCTCGACCGCGGCCGGGTCGACGTCGACCGCGACGAGCGTGCCGCCGTCCATCTCCGCCCGGGCGCTCGCGAGCACCAGCTTGCCCGCGTGTCCGGCGCCGAGCACGCACACGGTGCCGCCGGGCGGGATCAGCTCCCGCACCTGCGATGCCGCCGCGCACACGTCGAAGAGCTCGAGCGCGGTCGTCGTCGGGAGGTCGTCGGGCAGCTCGGCCCAGGGCGCGCGCTCGAACACGTACGCGGTGCCCTCGACCTCGACCTGGGGCGAGTCGGGGTCGAGCCCGGTGACCGCCTCGAGCCGCAGCGGGGTCAGCGTCAGCGAGCCGAGCGTCGCGATCGCCGCGCCGACCGCCGGCGGCGAGCCCAGGCGCTCACCGACCGCCGCCACCGTCCCCATCAGGATCCCGCCGGAGTCGGTGTCGGGGTTGTGCATCTTGCCTCGCGTCGCGACGATCTCGAGGATCCGGGCGGCCATCGCCTCGGGGTCGCCGCCGCAGCGCCGATGCAGGCTGCGGTGCGAGGTCGAGTCGAGGCAGAGCCGCTCGGCGGCGACCTCGACCTCGTAGGGGCGCACCGGGCCCGCCGGGTCGAGGCGCGCGGCCGGCTGCGGCAGGGACCCGGGTGGGTCGAGCACCCGGTCCGCGCCCAGTTGCTGTCGGATCTCCTCCAACCGGTCCTTCATGAACGGTCGTTAGGAACCTATGCCGCTCGCGTCAACGGCGTCAATGCGCACAAACGCACAAACGAGGCCCGCCCGTACGCCACTCCGTATGAACTGAACGTTCGTTACCCGCCCCGCGCGCCCCTCCGGGCGGTTAGGCTCGCCGGCCGTGGGTCTCTCGATGCCCGTCGTCTGGACCGACCGCCACCGGCTGCACGAGCCGGGCGGCGAGATCTGGGTCGGGGTGCGCACGCCGGGCACCGAGCTGCCCGAGCGCGCGGAGCGCATCCGGGCGGCGCTCGTCGACGACGGCGCCCGCCTGGTCGATGCCGAGGCCCACGACGACGCGGCCGTCCTCGCCGTGCACGACCCGCACCTGCTCGCCTACCTCGCCGGCGCCTGGGAGGCGTGGCAGCGGGCCGGCCTCGAGGCCGATCCCGGACAGGACCGCGTCGTCCCCTACCTCTTCCCCGCCCCGAGCCTCTTCTCCGGCTTCGAGCCGGCAACCGCGGCGTCGATCACCGCCCGGGCCGGGCAGTACGCCTACGACACGATGACCCTGGTGGGCCCGGGCACCTGGGAGGCCGCGCGCGCGGCCGTCGACGCCGCTCTCACCGCGGCCGATCTGGTGCTCGGCGGCGAGCGGGCCGCCTACGCGCTCACCCGGCCTCCGGGCCACCACGTCACCCGCGACTGCTTCGGCGGGTCGTGCTACCTCAACAACACGGCCGCGGCCGCGGCCCGGCTGCGCGACGGCGTCGCGGGGCCGGTGGCGGTGATCGACGTCGACGCCCACCACGGCAACGGCACCCAGGCGATCTTCTACGACGACGCCGAGGTCCTCGTCGGCTCCGTCCACGTCGACCCCGGGGCGGGATGGTTCCCGCACTTCCTCGGCTTCGAATCGGAGACCGGCGGCGGTGCCGGGGCGGGCGCGAATCGCAACCTGCACGCTGGCACCGGGCGCGGGGGACGAGGCCTGGCTCGCGGCGATCGCCGAGCTGGCGGCGTGGGCGCGGGCGGGCGGAGCGAGAGCCCTGGTCGTCGCGCTCGGCGTCGACGCGGCGGCCGGCGACCCCGAGAGCCCGCTCGCGGTCAGCGTCGCGGGCTACGAGGCCGCCGGGCGGGCGCTCGCCGACCTCGGCCTCCCGACGGTCCTCGTCCAGGAGGGCGGCTACGACCTCGACACGATCGGCCCCCTTGTCCGCGCGACGCTGACCGGCTTCGAGTCCGCGCTCCTAGCCGGCCGCGGCAATCCGGGTGACGGTGAAGGTCGCCCCCGCCGGGTCGGCGAGGGTCGCCTCACGTCCGAGCGGCGTCGTCTGCGGCTCCACGACGATGCCACCGCCGTGGCTCGCCGCGCGGGCGGCGGCCGCGTCGACGTCGTCGACCCAGAAGTCGACCGACCAGTGCGCCGCCGTCCCGGGCGGGGCGGGTGCCATCGCCGCGACGACGTCCCGCGCGACCGGCTGCTCGGGCTCGCCGCCGACATAGCCCGGCAAGCGGAAGAGGAAGAACTCGTCCTCGCCGACCTGAAAGCCCTCGGTCTCCCAGCCGAAGACGGCGCCGTAGAACGCCTTTGCGCCCTCCGGGTCGCCGGTGACGAGCGCGCTCATCGCCCAGGCCCCGGGCTCGTTGACCCGCTGGGCACCCTCGCGATCGCCAGCCTCCCAGGCGCAGAACACCGCACCGGCCGGGTCGGCGAGCACGGCGAGGCGCCCCGCCGGCGGCGCGTCGAACGGCTCCACGAGAACCTCCCCGCCCGCGTCGCGGGCACGCTCCGCGGCCGCGTCGGCGCTGTCGGTGCGCACGTGGGTGATCCAGGCGGCCTCCGGCGGCGTCCCCTCCGGCGGGCGCGAGCCCACCCCGGCGACGTCTGCGTCGCCGACGCGGGCGACGAAGTACTCACCCGCCGGGTTCCCCGCCATCGCGCCTGGCCCCTCGAACCGCCATCCGAACAGCTCCCCGTAGAAGTCGACCGCCGCCCGTGGGTCCGGTTGCAGCGTGTCGACCCAGCATGGAACCCCGGTGGGGTAGCTGTCTCGCTCGCTCATTTACGTCCCTCCTCGAAGTCTGGTAGTTGGAAAAACCAACTATATAGATTGATTATCCGATCTGCGTTCTAGAATTGGTGGCGATGAGGACCTACGGAGATGCCTGCGGGATCGCTCGCGCACTCGATGCCGTCGGCGAGCGCTGGGCGCTGCTCGTGGTCCGCGAGCTGGTGCTGGGCCCCAAGCGCTTCACGGACCTGCGCGCGGGCCTCCCGCAGGTCGGTCCGGACGTGCTCTCCCAGCGCCTGCGCGAGCTCGAGCGGGATGAGATCGTCCGCCGCCGCACGCTGCCCCCGCCCGCCGCCTCACGCGTGTATGAGCTCACCGAGCGCGGGCGGGCCCTGGAGCCCGTGGTGCTCGAGCTGGGCCGCTGGGGCAGCCGCACTCCGCTGCCGGCCGACGCGCCGGAGCTCGGCGTCGACTCGACCGTGCTGGCCCTGAAGACCGTCTTCGACCCGGCCCGCGCGAAGGGCGCGGAGGGCCGCTACGAGCTGAGGCTCGGCGATCAGGCCTTCCGGATCGAGGTCGGCGGCGGACGCCTGGACGTCGTCCGTGGGGACGCCGAGAGCCCCACGGCGACGATCGCCGCCGCCCCGATGGCGCTTGTGGACGTGCTCTGGCGCGGCCGGACGCTCGCCGACGCAGAGGCCGCCGGGGAGATCGAGATCGAGGGCCGCCGCGCGGCCGCCAAACGCTTCCTCGGGCTCTTCCCGGCGTCCGGGCCGAGCGGCTAGTTCTTGAGCAGGTTCTTCGGGCCCTTGGGGGCCTTGCCCGCGACGCGGACCGAGCCGCGCATGAACGGGTGGATCCGGCAGAAGTACGTGTAGGTCTTGCCCGGCTGGGTCAGGGGCGGCGTCGTGTAGACGTTCGAGCCGGTCGTCACCTCGGTGCTCGTGCTCGTGCCGTAGCCGAGCTGGCCCGAGTCGAACTTGATCTTCCCCTTCGCGATCGGGTAGCCGATCCCCGAGCCCTGGTTGCAGGGCGCCGAGCAGGAGGTGACCGTGTGCCACGCCTGCTCGTTGTCGGTCATCTCCGGCAGCGCGTCGAAGTTGGTGAAGGTGACGCTCTGGCCCGGCTGGATCTTCGGCGGGCGCATGAGGTTCGTCGGGAAGCCCTTGAAGGCCGAGAAGCCGCCGAGCGAGTAGCCGAAGCCGTTGATCTCGATCCCGTTCGCGCCGACCTTGCGGCCCTTGCTGCGCAGCTTGCGCGGGTCGGGGATCTTGAGGTCCTTGCGCGCCTTCTTGTCGATGTTCTCGGGCAGGCGGCCGTGCGTGAGGATGCCGCCCGCGTCGTACATCGCCTTCACCGCGGCCTCGTCCTCGAACGGGTCCTTGGCGGCGGGGTCGTCGTACCGGGTGATCGAGAGCGGCAGGATCCCCATCGACTCGTACCAGGACCCCTTCGTGACGTCGTAGGTGACGTTGATCGAGACCGTGTCGCCCTCCTTGAGGCTGATCCGCCAGTCCGGGCGGGTCGCCTCCATGCTCACGTCCCAGCTCGACGCGCCGGCGGGCTCGTAGTACTTGGCGTTGGACCTGAACAGCGGTCTGATCTCGCCCGGGTCGTCGCCGTCGACCTCGCCGGGGTCGGGCCCGTCGCGCGCGACCTGAAGGTCGACGTGCTCGCCACCGGGGTGCAGGTGGCCGCCGCCGAAGACGAGGGTCGCGCCCGCCCTCCGGCACGGTCCACTTGCTCAGCGGGCTGATGTTCTCGCGCTCCTCGTAGCCCGGCGACGTTGGGGTCGGTCGGGACCTCGTCCGGGAAGACGTACTTGCCGTCGCCGTTGAGGTCGAAGCCCCGCTCGGCGTCGAAGACCGGATAGATATGGGGAAGGCCGGCGACGTCCATCCACTGGACCCGGGTCGTCTGGATGTCGGTCCGCGGCGGGTCCGTCTCGGGCACCCAGTCGATCTCCCAGGTGACGTAGACCTGTCGGCCGCTGTCGGCGTTGAGGCTGTGGAGCATGTAGTTGAGGCCCCAGTCGGTCGTCGCCGCCGACCTTGAGCCCGTAGCCCTGCGGGCATCATCGCGATCGTCTTCTCCTCGCCGGAGGCGAAGGTCGGCCCGCCCGGGCCGATCCAGACGACGTGGTGCAGGTGCAGGTCCCAGACGCTCGGCGTGGTCGTCGAGCCGTCGGGGTGCAGCTCGACCATGCTCGGCTTGAAGCGGGTCACGTAGCCCTCGGCCGTCGAGCCCGGAGCGAAGATGCTCGTGTCGCCCGGCCCGCTGACCTTCGTCGCGTTCGGGCAGGTCTTCGTCGGTGCGAAGAGGTTCGTGTTCTGGCCCGGGTAGATCGTGATCGCATCGGTGCGGCACTGATACGTCGTCATGTCCGGGTAGGTGGCCGGCTGAAGCGTCTCCTCGTCCTGGGCGCTCGCGGGCGCGGCGCCGCCCAGCAGCGCTGCTGCTGCGACTCCGAGGGCGACTGAAAAGAAACGGCCGCGTTCCCTGCGAGCTCGATCCACGGGGCCATTGTGACTGATTCGTCGGGCGGGAGGCATTCCGGTGTTCCAACACAGCTGGAGAACAAGAGTTTCTCGAAGGCAGCTCGCGGCCCGCCGGCATATAGTCGCGGCCGTGATCATGGCGGGTGATCGGAGGATGAGGCGAGCGGGCCTCGGCGGCGGTCGTCGCGGCCGCGGGCTCGCGCGCGGCGCTCGCGCCCCGGCAGTCGTCGCGCCGCATTCCCGAGCGGCTCGCCAACGGCTGCGTCGCGATCAAGGCGCGCGGACGCGGGCGCTTCCTCGAGTTCGCCGACGGGACTTACCGCGCGGCCCGACGCGGCTGCGGCGCCGAGCGTTCTGGCTCAAGCCGACGACCTCAACTTCGGCTACCTGCTCTCCGACCGCCAGGGCCGGTTGCTGGCGAGACGGCGTGGGCGGGCCGTCACGGCGACGCCGGGACCCGCAGGCCGAGTGGAGCGTGTTCAAGCCGCTCGGCCGCTTCCCGTTCCAGGTCCTCCGCGGCAGGCGGGCGCTCGTGGCCGGCGGCGACGGTCGCTGCGGCTCCGCAAGGGCTCGGCATCGGGCTTCCGCTTCGTCGCGGCCAAGGGCTGCACGGCCCTACCCCGAGGCGGCGCCCGGTGCGACGGCCGCCGTTCTCGCGGCACGAACCCGAACGGCACCGTGTTCGGCTTCGCCGACACCCACCTCCACATCACGGCCGAACCTGCGTGCCGGCGGGCGGGTCATCGACGGCGAGCCCTTCGACCGCTTCGGGATCACCGAGGCTCTCGGGCACGACGAGGACGACCACGGCCCCGACGGCAGCGACGACGTCACCGGCAACCTGCTGCGCACCGGCCTGCCGTTCGGCACCCACGACACCGCACGGCTGGCCGACGTTCGCGGGCTGGCCGGTCAACGACACGAACACCCATCAGCAGGTCTATTACTCGTGGCTCCAGCGGGCCTACGACGCCGGGCTGCGGTTGGTGGTCGCCCAGACCGTCGAGGACGAGCCGATCTGCCGGATCGAGCCGATGCGCTCGCACTCCTGCAACGAGACGCACACGATCAAGCTCGAGGTCCGCGCAGCTCGAGGGCCTGCAGGACTACGTCGACGCCCAGAGCGGCGGCCCCGGCCGGGGCTGGTTCCGCCTCGTCTACAACCCGACGCCAGGCGCGGCGGGTGATCGAGCAGGGCAAGCTCGCGGTCGTGATCGGGGTCGAGTCCTCGGACCTGTTCGGCTGCTCGGAGCCCGCCGGCTGCGACCGCGCCGACGTCGACCGCGGCCTCGGCGAGCTCCGCCGGCTCGGGGTCCGCACCTCTTCATCGCCCACTGGGTCGACAACGCCTTCGCCGGCTCGGCGCTCGAGGGCGGCACGCAAGGGCGTCTTCATCAACATCTTCAACCAGGTCGAGACCGGCCACTACTTCAACACCGGCCCCTGCCCCGACCCGAGCCAGGGCGAGGAGGTGGACACGCTCGGGCCGGTCGAGATGCAGATCCTCGGCCAGTTCTTCCCGGCCGCCGCCGACATCCCGCCGATGCCGGACTACCCCGAGGGCAAGCAGTGCAACTCCAAGGGCCTGACGAAGCTCGGCGCCTATCTGGTCCGGCGGATGATCGACGCAGGACATGCTGATCGAGGTCGACCACATGAGCGAGCTGGCGCGCGACCGGGTCCTGCGGATCGCCGCCCGCCATCGCTACCCGCGTGGTCTCGGGCCACACCGGCACCGGCGGCGCCTGGACGCCGAAGGAGCTGCGCAGCTCTACCGCAACGGCGGCCTCGCGCTCGGCGACCCCCGACCAGGCGCCGCAGCTCGCCGGCAAGATCCTCGCCTTCCGCCGTACGCGAGCCCGAAGCACTACTTCGGCGTCGGCCTGGGCACCGACACCGGCGGCTTCTCCTCGCTGCCCGGGCCGCGCGACGACGCGGCGCAGAACCCGCTCGCCTACCCGTTCGAGTCCTATGACGGCAGGTCACGCTTCACCCGCCAGCACACCGGCGAACGCTTCTTCGACCTCAACACCGACGGCGTCGCCCACTACGGGCCTCTTCGCCGACCTCCGTCGCGGACATGCAGCGCGGCCCGAACGGCGTCAGGCTGGCCATGCGCACGCTCTTGCCGGCTCGGCGTCGAGGCCTACCTGCAGATGTGGGCGCTCGGCTACAGCCCGGCGGCCTCGAGGGCGTCGGCCCGCTCTGTGAACTCGTCCACGCGGACCACCTTGCCGTCGCGCAGGGTGTAGACGTCGTAGAAGCGAGCGGCGACCTCGATCCCGCTCCCCCGCCCGCGTCCCTTGAAGTAGGCCCCCACCACCACGCGGTCCCCCGCGTCGATGAACTCTTCGGCGGTCGCCTCGATCTCCTCCCAGGCGTCCTTCCAGCGCTCGAAGTTCCCTCGAACCGCGCTCCGGCCACGCCCGGACCCCTGCTCGACGGAGTTGACGACCACGTCGGGGTCGAAGTCCGCGAGCCCCTCATCGGGGTCGCCGCGTCCTTGGACGCCGAACGCGAAGGCGCGTCGAACGATCTCCACGTTCTCCACCGACATCGCCACCAGTATTTCGCGGGCGCGGCTACTCCTGGCCGCCCGCCGCTTCCGGCTCCCTAGACGGCCGCGGCGATCTCCTCCGCCGCCCGCTCGCCCGAGGCGACCGCGCCCTCGAGGTAGCCCTGGTTCGCCGTCGCGGTGTGCTCGCCGGCGAAGTGGATCGCGCCCTCGGGCTTGCCGGCGTAGCCGTAGTACCGCGTGTACTGGCCCGGGAGGTAGGCGGCGTAGGAGCCGCGTGCCCAGGGGTCGGAGACCCAGCGGTCGGTCCATGCGCGCCCGGCGAAGCCGCGCCGCAGCCCGGCAAGGCCCGTCGCCCCGTCCTGGCCGAGGCTGGTCAGGTTCCGCCGCACCTCCCGCTCGACCGTCGGCGCGTGGGCGCCGGCGGCCCGCAGCCCCGCGGCGCCCGAGCGGCCCCCGAAGTAGGTGGTGACGATCGAGCCGCGCCCGGGCTCGCCCAGGGTGCTCTCCCAGGTGTAGAGGAAGGGCGCGTCGCTGATCATGTAGCCGTTCCAGTCGCCGTAGTCCTGCGGGCGGCGGTCGAACTGCATCAGCACCTTCGCGTTCGTCCCCATCCCCAGCTCGTCGACGCAGCGGCGCTTCTTCGCGCTCAGCCCCGCGCCGGCGAGGTCCACCCGGCGCAGGGTGGCGAACGGAAGTGCGAGCACGACGCGATCGGCGACCACCTCCTCGGCGACGCCGCCGAAGCGCATCCCGTAGCTGCCGTCGCCGCGCTCGAACAGCGCCTCGAGCGGTGCGTCGAGCCTCACGGTCCCGTCGGGCAGCTGCGCGGCGAGCGCGTGCGGGATCTGGTCGTTGCCGCCGCGCACGTGGTAGCGCTCGTCGGCGCCCGGGGTGTTCTCCACGAACTCGTAGAAGAGGTTGAGCGCGCTCAGCCGGTCGGCGTCGAGGCCGAACTCGCTCGCCATCTCGGCCCAGACCAGCTGCCCCTGCGCGCCGCGGCTGCCGCCCGGGCAGTTGTCGTCGAGCCACTCGGCGACCGAGAGCTCGTCGAAGGCGCGCGCCGCCGGCGTGGCGTCCGCGTACCCGTACGGGCCCGACCCGCCGCGCCGCCGCCTCGATCCGGCGCTGGAACACCGCCCGGCTCGCGCGCAGCTCGGAGCGGTGGCGGCGGGCGCCGTTCAGCCACAGGCGCGGGCTGCCGGGGTTGGCGACCGCGTAGAGGTCGACGAGCTCGAAGCCGAAGCGCTTCGCGAGCGCGCGGATGCGCTTGTGCCGCGAGTCGATGAACTCGCCCCCGTGCTCGGCGATCTGGCCGCCGGCGAACTCGCGCGCGGTCCAGCAGCGGCCGCCGATCCGTTCGGGATTGGCCTCGTAGACGGTGCAGCCCAGCCCGCGCTGCTGAAGGCGGAAGGCGCAGCTCAGACCCGCGAGGCCGGCGCCGACGACGACGATCCGTGGGCCCTGCGCCTCCGAGCCGTCGCTGCAGCCGAGCCAGCCCGGCGCCAGGATCAGGCCGGCGCCGCCGAGGGCACCGAGCTTGAGCAGTTCGCGTCTGGAGAGCGCCTCCGCCATTGGCCGCTCAGGGAGCGTAGGCGGCGGCGCTCAGCGGCTGCGCTTCAGGATCAGGCCGAAGTCGTCGGTGACGGAGACGCCCGTCGACCAGGCCTGGCCAGCCGGGTCCACGGCCACGCCGAACGGGTTGCCGAAGTCGGTGGTGACCTGCTCGCTGCGCCACTGCCCGTTCGCGAAGCGAAACGCGCCCGGGTGCGCCCAGGCGTCGGTGCCGGTCGACGGTCCCGACCGCGTACGTGGGCGGGCCCGGCGCGATCGAGTTCAGCGACGTGCCCCGGCCGACCGTCGGCGCGGGCTCGCGCACGAAGTTCCTGGCCGCGCCGCGGAGGACGAGCGGCGTCGGTGCCCACGCCGCCGACCGCAAGGATCGCGCCGTTCGCCCTGACGTCGACGTCGTTGAGCCGGCTCGTCTCCGCCGGCAGCGTCGCCGGGTCGAACGCCTTGTGCCAGCGGCCCCCGTTGTAGAAGGCGAGCATCGCGCGGTCGCCGGCCGTGGTCGAGCAGGTGCCCGCGACATAGGGGACGCCGTTGCGCCCGATCGTGATCCCGCCGGGCTCCCAGCGCCACAACGTGCCGTCGGACGCGAGCTTGCAGCCCGTCGGACCCGGGTTCAGGTCGCGTCCCGGCAGCGGGACCTCCGTCCAGGTGCCGCCCTGGGCGCGCATGATGAACGGCTGCCAGTAGCCGCTGAGCGGGTTGTACTTCTCGCCCGCCGCCCAGACGGTCCCGTTCTCGACCGTGATCCTGCTCAGGCTGGCGCCCGCCGGGGCGGCCGGCAGCGGAACGATCGACCAGGCGCTCCCGTCCCAGCGGATGACCAGGGGCTTCGAGGCGAGGTTGCCCGG
Organism: uncultured Solirubrobacterales bacterium; assembly: GCA_963729065.1. Taxonomy (GTDB): domain Bacteria; phylum Actinomycetota; class Thermoleophilia; order Solirubrobacterales; family 70-9; genus WHSW01. The sequence goes on along the minus strand of CAVSMS010000022.1, from coordinate 50,407 downwards.
CGCCGTGGCGCTGATGCCGGCCGCGTAGATGCTGTTCGGGCCGTCGCCGTCGGCGTCGAAGATCAGGTCCTTGGCGGGAGCGGTCTCGACGTCCGGGGTCGGAACGGTGGTCCAGCTCGAGCCGTTCCAGTGCTGCGCGAGGGTCCTGAACTCGAGCGCCCCGCCGACGACGTCGAACGAGTAGCCGATCGCCCAGACGTCGTCGGTCCCCGAGGCGACCGCGCCGCGGAAGATCTGGGTGCGCCCGGAGGCGCTCGGGTGCGAGCTCAGGTCCCAGGTCGGCAGGGCGCGGCGGCCGACGCCGGCAGCACGGCCGCGGCGATCAGCGCGGCCAGAGGTGCGCGCATCCAGCGCCTTTGTTCGAACGGCGGTCCCTGCCACGAGCGGGTTCATCCTAAACCGGGCCTCCGGCGGCTGTCCAGAACCGCGACTTGATCAGCGCCGCCGCCTGGCCTAACCTGCGCCGCCCATCGATCAGGGGGGTCCAATGGGCAATCGCCCGCCGCCCGCGGCGTTCGCCGCGGCCGTTGTCATCGCTCTCGCCGTCACGTCGTCGCCGGCGGCCGCCGACGCCACCGCCAAGGGCGCCGTGGTCTCCCCGCGGCCCGGCCAGACGCTCCACACGAACGTCGTCACGATCCGCCTGCGCTCGGACGCGCGCCGCGTGCGGCTGAACGGCATGCGCATCGGATCGCAGTTCGGACCCCGCCGCAAGGGCGTTCGGACGCTGCGCGCCTCGGTCAGCCACGGCCTGCGGCGCGGGAACAACGTGATCCGCTTCCGCCGCGGCGGCGAGCGCCGGGCGGTGTCGTTCGCGCTGCGCAGGAGCGGCGGCCTGGTCGGCGCCGGGATCGACGAGCGCGCCGCGACCGACGGGCGGATCGACCTGCGCGGGCGCGTGCAGGGTCACGCGCCCGGCCTTCGCTGGAAGGTGCTCGACGCCCCGAAGGGCGCGTCCGAGGAGGTTGGCTCGCCGGCGGGCAACACGGCGAGCTTTCGCGCAACGATGCCCGGCTCCTACACCTTCGCGCTCGGCGCCGGAGCCCAGAGCCAAGACCGCGTCACGGTCGCCGCCGTGGCGCGCAACCTGCTCGTCCCCGTGGACACGATGGCGGACTCGAAGGGGATCCCCGGAATCCAGGTCGGCCAGACCTTCTACCCGCGGCAGGGCCCGACCGACTTCGACGTCCAACTGCAGGTGCTCGTGCTCAAGCGCGCGACGCTCGAGCGGGTGAGCAACGACACGTACCCCGACGCGTCCCAGCTTCCCGCGGCGATCAGCAAGCTCAACAGCACGAACCTGGCGATCGTCTCGGATCTCGGTCCAAAACGAACCGCGGGGCTCCCCGCCCAGTTGACCGGGATCGGGGTGGCACAGCTCGACTACCCGAGCGGGACGGGCCGGGTGTTCTCGGCGATCGGCGTGCCCGGGATGAAGCCCGGCGAGGCGCATGTGCTCTTCAACCCCGGGCAGAGCTCCGGCGGCCGGCTGCGCGGCTACCTGACCCCTGACCAGTACAACAACTACCGGTTCGTCCGCCCCGAGCGGGTCCCGTTCCAGGAGGGCGGCTCCGAGGGCGACCCATGCGGCGCGGGCGACCCGGCTCCGGCCTGTAAGGCGAACGTCGGCTTCCGGCTCAACGTCTATGACGCCTACACCCGCGAGGCCCGCCCGGGCGACAACCGCGTCTACAACACGGGCGGGGCGAATCTCACCGCCCAGCAGCAGACCGCCGAGGTCAACCGCCTCGCGACCGACCTCAGCAAGGTCGCCCCCGGCGACACGGCGGTCCTGCTCAGCGTCGGCCTGCGCGCGGCCGGGCAGGACACCTACCCCGCCCACATCGGGACCGGCGTCGACGAGTCGGCGATGGCCAATCTCGCGCTCCAGATCAGATCCGTCGGGGGGTCTCCCGACGCCTTCAACCGCGCCGCCCTCGTCCGCGGCCCCGCCGCGGGGATGGGCACGACCTACGCCCTCGTCGGCTGGAAGGGAGCGGGAGAGGGCGAGGGCGCCGAGGCGGCGATCGGCGTCGACGGCGCGGGAGCCGCACCCATCGTCTCCGGCGTCTGGCAGCCGGACCTCCAGTCTCAGTATCGACCCGCCAGCGTGCAGGCGATCGCCGCTCAGCCGGCCGCGCTCACGAGCCTCGTCCTCCAGCAACCGAGCGGCACGTGGCCGCTCGACGGCAACGCCGACGCCCAGAAGGCGCTCGCGTATCTGGGTTCGAAGGACAAGCGTCTGGGCTCGGACCCGAGGTCGGCGTACTGGATCCAGGACTTCGACGCGAGCGACTGGCGCGACATCGCCAGGGTGATCGGAAGCATCCGCGCGCCTAAAGACGAGGGCTTCAGCAAGGCTGAGTTCCACAGCGCGAAGATCGAGCTCGTCCAGGAGCTCGAATGGGTCGGCAACGTCCGCTCGTACATCGACAAGATCTCGACCCCCTTCCAGGACAACAGCGGGGTTGCCTGGGCCGACGCGCACACGATCGCCGACAAGGTCTACAAGGCGCTGAACCCCCCGCAGGTCGCCATACAGTTCGGGATCGGGCAGCTGTTCAGCATCCTGCTGAAGATGGCCGGGCCGTTCACCGGAGGCGCGACAACCGTCATGGCTGCCTCGCTCGACCTCGGGACATGGATCTTCGGCGCCTCCCGCGCCGGGTCACCAACCACGAACGACCTCGACGTCAAGGCGGACGACCTTGCGAACCAGATCGAGCGCCAGGCGAAGGGCACCCAGGCAACGATGGATCGGATGGGCGACGTGATCGTCAACGACTACGCGAAGTTGCAGTCGGCCGGCACGAACGCGCTCTGCAACCCATCGGATCCGAGCTGTCCGGTCGGGTGGGCATTCACCCGCGACGACCGCGACGAGGCGTCGGCGGCCATCCAGCGTGGGATCGAGCGGACGGCCTACGACCGGCTGTTCCCGCTCGGGTATCGCACCTACGAGCTGCGCAATGACACCAGTAACCAGCTGCCGGTATTCCGCTCGGCGGCCCCGGACATCGGCAACTACCGCTGCCGCAGCTATCGCCCCTGGTACCTCGCCCCCGACAAGGCGTTGGTCTCGGCGGCGTCGGCCGGCATCCTCGAGCCTCGGACCGGGAACATGAACTACACGACGTACGTGTTCGCCCAGGCCGCCGGGGCGAATGACCACGAGGGCACCTTCCCGCCTCCGGCGATGCTTCACCGCATGTTCGACCCCCTGCCGCCCGATGCGACCGACCCCGACGAAGGCGGCCTCGGCATGTCGCGCCTGGGATTCGTGCGCGATCACGACACGACCTTCTGGGAGGGCGACCAGGGGAGCGAGGAAAGCCGTTGCGCCTGGGAGTTCCCGAGCCCGTGACGCGAAGCGGCCGCCCCCGGGATGGGGCGGCCGCAACGCACGCGTCGGTGGATGATTCCTAGGCGCGGGCGCCCTCGACCTGCGGCTCGGCGCCGGCCTTCGGCAGCCAGCCGAGCCAGCTCGGCAGGTACCAGTTGCGGTCGCCGAGCAGCTTCATCGTCGCCGGCAGCAGCACCGCCCGGACGATGGTCGCGTCGATCAGCACCGCCACGGCGAGCCCGACTCCCATCTGCTTGAAGTCGAGCATCCCGAGCGTGGCAAACACGGAGAACACGGCGATCATCACAATCGCGGCGCTCGTGACCACGCCGGCTGTCGACTTGATCCCGTGGGCGACCGCGTCGCCGGTGCTCATGCCGCCGTCGTAGGCCTCCTTGATCCGGCTGATGATGAACACGTGGTAGTCCATCGAGAGGCCGAACAGGAGCACGAACAGGAACAGGGGCAGCCAGGAGACGATCCCGCCGTTGGACTCGAAGCCCAGCAGCGACTCGAGGTGGCCCTCCTGGAACACCCAGACCAGCACGCCGTAGGCCGCGGCCACGGAGAGCAGGTTGAGGACGATCGCCTTCAGCGCGATCACGATCGAGCGGAACGTCGCCATCAGGAGCACGAACGCGAGCCCGAGGACGAACGCGAAGACGAGCGGCGCGGTGCTGCTCATCTGCTCGTTGAAGTCCTCGGAGCCGGCGGTGGCCCCCGTGACGTACGCGTCGACGCCGTCGACCTGGCCGAGCGTGCCCGGGATCAGGTCCTGGCGCAGGGTGGTGAGCGCTTCGATCGAGCGCTCGTCCGTGCCCGACCCGACCATCGGGATCGAGACCACGGCGACGTCGCCGCGATCGTTGGTCGTCACGTTGACCGGATCGTTCATCAGCCCCGTGTCGATCGCCTGCGCGCGCAGCTCGCGCACCGCGCCGGCGACCTCGGGACCCGTGACATCGTCGGACTCGACGACGACCACGGCCGGCAGCGGGCTGCCCGGGAACTCGGCCTGGATCCGGTCGTACGTCTGCACGATCGGCAGGTCCTGCGGCAGGCCGTCCGAGCCCGACTCCTTGGTGTTCATGTGCAGCGCCGGGATCGCCAGCGCGACCAGCAGGCCGGCGGCCGCGACCGCCGAGACCAGCGGGCGGCGCAGGACGCGATCGAGGATCGCGTTCCAGACCCGCGACTCGCCGTCGGCGCGGCGCAGTCGGTGCAGGAACGGGATGCGCCCCTTCTCGACCCGGTCGCCGAGCTTCGAGAGCACCGCCGGCAGCACCGTGAGCGACCCGAGCACGGCCACGGCGACGACCATGATCGTGCCGACCGCGAACGACATGAAGGTCGCGCTGCCGGTCAGGAACATGCCGGCCATCGCGATCGCCACGGTCATCCCCGAGACGAGCACGGCCCGGCCGGAGGTCGCGGCGGCGATCTCCAGCGCGCGCTCGTTCGAGTGGCCCAGGTGCCGTTCAGCCCGCTGGCGGCGCAGGTAGAACAGCGAGTAGTCGACGCCGACGGCGAGCCCGACCAGCAGGATCACCGAGCTGATCATCTCGTCGACGGGGAACAGCTGGCTCACGGGCCCGAGCAGCCCGAGCGTCGCCATCACGGCGGTCAGCCCGAGCAGCAGCGGCACGCCCGCGGCGACCAGGGCGCCGAAGGCGACCACCAGGATCAGCAGCGTGAGCGGCAGCGACAGGAACTCCGCGCGCTGGAAGTCCTCGTCGAGGCTCGCCGACGCGGCCTTCTCCAGGCTGGCGTCGCCGAACTCCTCGATCCGCAGGTCCGGATGGGACTTCTGGGCCGCGGCGACCGCGGCCTCGGCGGCGTCGACGCGCTCGACCGTCTGGTCATCGTCGCCGCGGAGCTCGAACGTCACCAGCGCCGCGCTGCCGTCGGCGGAGATCTGGTCGGCGTTGCCGGCCTCGAGCGGCGACTCGAGCTCGGCGACGTGCGGAACCGCCGCGAGTCCGGACTCGACGTCGCGGATCGCGGCCTGGAACTCGGCGTCGCGACGTGCTGAGATCGCCGCGCGCCTGGATGAACACCTGCTCGGAGGCGTCATCGGGGAAGCCGGCGTCGGCCAGGATGCGGTCGGCGGTGCGGGAGTCGCCGTTGCCCTGGTCCTCGTCGGCGATGTTCTGGGTGCCGATCGCGCTGCCGATGCCGAGCGAGAGCACGACGAAGGCGATCCAGCCGAGGATCGCCGCGCGACGGTGCCGGGCGCTCCAGCGGGCGGCTCGGGATGCGATGTTGGTGCGGTTCATGGTCACTCCTCCGGTGGGTTGGTCGATCGCCGCCAGCGTCCCAGCGCCGAGGCGCCGCGCCAATGCGGACAGCAGGCGTTTCGGCGGGCGGGCGACCGGCCCCCGGGGTGCGGTTACCCGTATGGGAATCGACCCCCGGCTGCGCGACAATCGCGCCGTGGCCACCACCGTCCTAGTCGTCGACGACCACCAGGGATTCCGCTCCCGCGCCCGGGCGCTGCTCGAGGCCGACGGGTTCGAGGTCGTCGGCGAGGCAGCCGACGGCCGCTCCGCGCTCGCCGAGACCCGCCGCCTGCGACCCGGACGTGGTCCTGCTCGACGTCCAGCTGCCCGACCTCGATGGCTTCGAGGTCGCCGAGCGGCTCACCGACGGTGGCGGCGCCGCCGGCGGTCGTGCTCACCTCGAGCCGCGACTGGTCGGACTCGGCCGAGCTGATCACGCGAAGCGGAGCGCGCGGGTTCGTCGCCAAGGACCAGCTCTCGGGGCCGACGATCGAGGAGCTGATCGCTTGAGGTCGCTTCGCCTCGCGCTGATCGGGCTCGGAATCGTGGGCTTCATCGCCGGGCTGATCACGCTGCCGCTGGCTCTCGCCGGCGACTTCCTGGGCGACGACAAGGCCGCCCACGCCGTCTTCGGGCCGTTGATCAGCTGGACCTTCGTCGGCACCGGCCTCTACGCCTGGTGGCGCCGTCCCGGCAACAACTTCGGCGCCGCTGATGACCGCGATCGGGTTCGTCTGGGCGGTCAGCGCGCTCGAGGCGTCGTCGGTCGAGGGCCTGTTCATCATCGGCCTGCTGATCGGACCCCTGGCGTACGCGCTGTTCCTGCACATGCTGGTCGCGTTCCCGAGGGGTCGGCTGCAGACCCCGTACGAGCGCTTCCTCGTCGGCGTCGCCTACGTCGACACCACCGTCATCCAGGTCCTGCGCGCTGCTCTTTCACCAGACGGCGGGCCAGGAGGAGTTCTGCGGCGTCGACTGCCCTGCGAACCCGTTGCTGATCAGCGACCAGCCCGGGTTCTCCGACGCGATCTTCGGCATCCAGGCGGTGATCGGCGTGTTCGGGCTGACAGCCATCGCGATCCTGCTCGTCCGCCGCTGGCGCGCCGCCCCGATGGCGCAGCGGCGAGCCCTGGCCCCCGTCCTGCTCGTGGGCGTCGCGACCGTGGTCCTGCTCGGCCTCAGCCTGCTCGGCGACGTCAGCGGCTTCCCCAACGGCGACGCCGAGGACGCCATCGACATCGCCAGCCTGGCGCTGATGGCATCGGTGCCGTTCGCGTTCCTCACGGGGCTGATGCGTTCGCGGCTCTCGCGCGCCGCCGCGGTGAGCGACCTCGTCTCGCGGCTGGGGGAGGCGGGGCGTCGCCAGGGCCTGCGCGACGCGCTCGCGGAGGGCGCTCGGCGATCCGACGCTGTCGCTCGCCTACTGGGTGCCCGGCCTGCGGCGCTACGTGGACGCCGCGGGCGAGCCGGTCGAGCTCGACGCCGATGACGCCGGCGACACGTACGTCGAGCACGACGGCGGGCCCGTGGCGGTGATCCGGCACGATCCCGCGCTCGCCGACGAGCCCGAGCTGTTGCAGGGGGTCGCGGCGGCGGCCGCGCTGGCGCTCGAGAACGAGCGCCTCACCGTCGAGCTGCGCGCGCGGGTCGAGGAGCTGCGCGCCTCGCGGGCCCGGATCGTCGAGGCCGGCGACGAGGAGCGCCGCCGGCTCGAGCGCGACCTCCACGACGGCGCCCAGCAGCGGCTCGTGTCGCTGGCGATCAACCTGCGGCTCGCCGGCGCGAAGCTCGACACCGACCCGCGGCCGCGCGCGAGCTGCTCGAGGAGAGCGCCGACGAGCTCGCCGACGCGACCGCCGAGCTGCGCGAGCTCGCCCGCGGCCTGCACCCCGCCGTGCTCAGCGACCGCGGCCTGCGCCCGGCGCTCGAGGCGCTCGCCGGGCGCGCCCCGGTGCCGGTGGAGCTCGAGGCGCCGCCGCGGCCGAGCGCCTGCCGCCGGCGGTCGAGTCGGCCTCCTACTTCGTCGTCGCCGAGGCGCTCACCAACGTCGCGCGCTACGCCGACGCGTCGCACGCGCGAGGTCAGCGTCAGCCGCGCAACGGCCGGCGTCGAGGTCGAGGTCCGCGACGACGGGGTCGGCGGCGCCGACCCGGACGCGGGCTCGGGCCTGCGCGGGCTCGCCGACCGGGTCGCGGCGCTCGACGGGCGGCTCGAGGTCGTGAGCCCGCCCGGCGAGGGGACCGTGGTCAGGGCGGTGATCCCGTGCGAGTAGTGGTCGCCGACGACTCGGTGCTGCTGCGCGAGGGCGTCGTGCGGCTGCTCGAGGAGGCGGGGATCGAGGTCGTCGGCCAGGCCGGCGACGCCGACGAGCTGCTGCGCAAGGTCCGCGCCCACAAGCCCGACGTGGCGGTCGTCGACGTGCGGATGCCGCCGACGAACACCGACGACGGCCTGCGGGCGGCGCAGCAGATCCGCGCCGAGCTGCCGGAGACCGGCGTGCTGGTGCTCTCCCAGTACGTCGAGGAGGCCTACGCGCTCGAGCTGCTCGCCGACGGGGCCGAGGGCGTCGGCTACCTGCTCAAGGACCGGGTCGCCGAGGTCGACCGGTTCATCGACGCGGTCCGCCGGGTCGCCGACGGCGGCTCGGCCCTCGACCCCGAGGTCGTCTCGCAGCTGCTCGGGCGCCGCCGGCGCGACGACCCGCTCGCCGAGCTCACGCCCCGCGAGCGCGAGGTGCTCGGGCTGATGGCCGAGGGCCGGACCAACCAGGCGATCGCCGGGCAGCTCGTGGTCTCCGAGCGCGCGGTCGAGAAGCACGTGACCGGCATCTTCTCCAAGCTCGACCTCGCCGCCGGCCCCGACGACCACCGCCGGGTGCTCGCCGTGCTCACCTACCTGCGCGCCTGAGCCCGCTGTCACATCGCCGCCGCGCGATCCGTCAAGAGGGTGACACCCAATAAACGCGGCGGCCAACGGCACGCCGCAACGAGAGGAGGCCCTCATGCGTGACTCCGAGCTCCAGACCGTCGTCGGCGGCGCCGCAGTGGTCGCCGGCATCGGCACGCTCTCGTTCATGCTCTTTCCCCTGGCCCTTCCGGCGCTGATCCTGCTCGGCCTCGCCGCCCTGCCGGTGATCCCGCTGCTGATCGCAGGGGCGCTCATCCTGCGTCCCGGTGCGCGCGCTCCGCAGGCGGCGGCGCCATCGCGCGGCCGCGGCTTCGGCGCCCGCCGTCGCCGCGCGCCCGAGGACGGCCCAAAGCGAAGGCGGCGGCGACCGTCGGGTCGCCGCCGCCTGAAACGAGTACCGAACCGCTTCCTACTGGTCGACGCAGAGGATGACGACGCTCCAGTTGTCGGTCCCGCCGTTCTTGTTCACGCGGGCCTGCCAGCCGTTCGTGGTCCCGGGCGCCGGGAAGCTCTCGAGCAGCGTGGTGGTCGCGTTGATGTTCGCGGGCCCCCCGGAGAGCAGCACGTCGCCGGCGTCGCAGGCCTGCGCCTTGACGAACGTGCCGTCGCCGAGCGTCTGGCCGGCGTCGACCGCGGACTCGCGCTTGTAGACGGAGCTCGAGAGGAACTGCGTGGCGCTCTTGCCCTGCAGCTGCGCCGCGTCCGGGACCTGACCGAGCGTCGACTCGTCGACGTCGTCGCCGGTGAGGCTGTTGTCGGTGACGTCGGTGCCGGTCAGGCTCCCGTCGTTGACGTCGCCGCCGGTGAGGCTGTTGTCGGCGACCTTCGCCGAGTTGACCGCGTTGTTGGCGAGGTCGGGCGTGTTGACCGTGCCGTCGGCGATGTCGGCGCCGGTCAGCGAGCCGTCGATGACGTCGGAGCTGGCGACGGCGGCGCCGTCCTTCAGGTCGACGCTCTTCAGCTTCTCGTCCTTGACGGTCTTCGAGCCGACGCTGTTGGGAGCCAGCGACGCGGCGAGCGCCGTGCCTCCCGCGAGCACCATGAAGACCGACACGGTCGACATCACGTTCGCGTAGCCGAAGCGCCGACGCGGACGGGGGGCCTGGTCACGATCCTGAGTGGTGTTGAACATTTCCCTGCCTCCTGTGGGGCGTTTGGATTGACCGGGCAATGGTCCGTCGCCGAGCCCGCCCCGGGTAGGGACCCAAGGGGTGGACCGGCCCACACCTCGCGCCCCCCGCGGCGACATAGACTGCTCGCGCTCGACGCATGGAGGCCTGAATGCCGGAGCGTGCCCTCGAAACCGAGATCGTCGTCGTCGGAGCCGGCATCGCCGGGCTCACCGCTGCATCGACCCTCGCCCGCGAGGGCGTCGACGTCGTCGTGCTCGAGGCACGCGACCGGGTCGGCGGGCGCGTCTGGAACACCGAGATCGGCGGGGAGGCGAACGAGCTCGGCGGCCAGTGGGTCGCCCCGTATCAGTCCGCCGTTCACGCGCTGCTCGACGAGCTGGGGATCGAGCTCTTCCCCAGCTTCCGCGATGGGGCGCACGTCTACGTCGATCCCTCCGGGAAGGCCCACCGCTACGAGGGGCACGACGCGCCGATGGGATCCGCCTCGGAGCGGGCGTTCGAGGAGGCCGACGCCAAGCTGGACGCGCTCGCCAAGGAGCTCGACCCCGAGGCGCCCTGGGCGCACCCCGACGCGCGCGAGCTCGACTCGATCACCTTCGAGGCCTGGCTGCGCGCGGAGGTCGCCGACCAGATGGCCCAGGACCTGCTGCGGTCCTGGCTCGCCGGCGGTTTTCTGGCCAAGCCCGCCAACACGTTCTCGCTGCTGCAGGGCCTGTGGATGATCGCCGGCGCCGGCGGCACCTACGAGCTCTTCGAGCCCGACCAGTGCCTCGCGACGAGGGTCGTCGGCGGCTCGCAGCTGATCCCGATCCGGCTTGCCGAGCGCCTCGGCGACCGCGTGCTGCTCGAGGCCCCGGCGCGCGACATCCGCTGGTCGGACGCCGGGGTCGAGGTCGACGCCGAGACCGTCGACCGTCAGCGCCAGGGCCGCGATCGTCGCCGTGCCGCCGAACCTCACCGAGGCGATCCGCTTTCGCCCGGCGCTGCCGGCCTGGCGCCAGCGGCTCGCGCAATCGCTCTCGCAGGGCAGCATCACCAAGGTCCTGGCCGTCTACGAGCAGCCGTTCTGGCGCGAGGAAGGTCTCTCCGGCCAGGGCTTCGCCCCGTACGAGCTCGTCCGCGAGCTCTACGACAACTCTCCCCCCTCGGCGTCGGCGGGCGTGCTGGTCACCTTCCTCGCCGGCGAGAACGCCGAGCGCGCGGGCCGCATGAGCGCCGGCGATCGCCGCGCAGCGGTGCTCGAGGGGATGGCGAAGTACGTCGGCCCGCGCGCGCTCGAGGCGGTCGACCTGATCGAGACCGACTGGTCGGCCGAGGAATGGACGCGCGGCGCCTACGGGACCAGCTACGGCCCCGGCGGCCTGACCCGCTTCGGCGAGGACCTGCGCCGGTCGATCGGGCCGATCCACTGGGCCTGCACCGACATCGCCGGGGTCGGCCACATCCACATGGAGGGCGCCGTCCGCTCCGGCGAGCGCGCCGCCAAGGCCTGCCTCGAGGCCGTGCCGGCCTAGCGCCGTCCGTGTCGCCACCAGAGCGACGTCGGCGGCGCGAGACGCGATCCCCGCGCAGCCCGTCGACCGCCGAGTGTCGAGTCTGAGCCACGCATAGGTGGTTCAGATGTCACTCGGTGACGGGCTGGCGGAGGCCTGCAGATCGCGTCGCGCAAGTGCAACACCTCGAGCGCGGTCCAGCGCAGCCCGGCGCACGCCACCCATCCGCCACACCCCTGCCAAGGCCTGCCTCGCCAGGCCGCTCGCCTAGATCCCGGTCGTCTCTCGAGCTCCGCGGACGACGTCGCGCGCCTCGCGCGGCTCGACCCCGATCGCGCCGAGCAGGTCGGCGGCGATCGCCCGCACCTGGCCGGTGATCATGTTCGCCGAGAGGTTGCCGGTGACGTCGAGCGCGGCGGTCGCGTGCGCCGACGCCCGCAGCAGCTCGGCCTCGAGCTCGGACGCGCGCGAGTCGTCGGCGAGGTCGAGCGAGAGCTCGGCGACCGCGCTCGCCAGCTCGCGCACGGCGGCGATCGCGGCCTCGGGAACGCGGTCGTCCTGCTCGATCGCCGAGAGCGCGCGTCGTGCCAGAACGCGCGTGTTGCGGACCGCATTGTCGATCGAGGCCAGCGCGACGGCGTAGGGCTCGAGGTCCGACCGTGCCCGGCGGCGCGTCGGCGCCCACACGGTGGTCTCGTGGCCGACGTCGAGCGCCTCGCGCAGACGGTCGGTGCGCTCGTCGAGGGCCCGGGCGCGCCGCAGCGCCGCGCCCACGGCGTCGAGGTCGTGCTCAGCGAGCGCGACGGCCACCTCCTCGAGCGTCGCCGCGAGCTCACGCAGCAGCGGCTCGGCCTCGCGGCGGACGATCCGCAGCGGATCGATCGGGACGAGCGCGTTGGCGAGCAGCGCCACCGCCGACCCGATCAGGGCGTCGAGGAACCGGGCGCCGTAGACGCCCCCCGCGGCGGACTGGAGGGTCACCACGAGCACGGCCGAGATCGCGGCCTGGTTGACGAGCAGGACGCCGCCGCCGGCGAGCACCGCCACGACCATCGCGAGGCCGACGACCACGGCGAGCTGCCAGGCGCCGGTCCCGATCCCGATCACGAGCAGGTCGGCGATCGCGATCCCCAGCGCCACGCCCGACCCCGATCTCGAGCGCCCGCCGGCCCCGCTGCCCTGCGGTCAGGCCGAGGGTCAGGATCGCCGCCACCGGGCGCGAAGAACGCCTGGCGGTGTCCGAGCAGCTCGCGCGCGACCAGCCAGGCGACCGCCGCGGCGAGCGCCGCGAGCACCAGGCTGAGCCAGTTCGCGCGCAGCTCCTCGACCCGCTCGGCGAGCTTTGCCCGCGAGCGGGTGCGGGTCGCCGTGAGCAGCTCGGCGGGGCGGCGGCGGAGCTCGAACCTCATCCGACCTTGGTAGCAGGGCCGGGCTAGTCGATCCAGCGCGCCTCGGCGCATCAACCGGCGACCGGCGAGCTCGTTCGCCTCACGCCAGGCCTGGATGGCGTCGGGCGTGATGCGCAGGTACACGTACTCGTCAGTCAGCGTCCGCGGGTCGAAGCCGGTCGCCGCCGCGTGCGCGTCCTCGCGCGCCGGGTCGGCGCCGATCGGCACGGCCTCGACCGGGCCCTCGACGATGACGACGTCACGCGTCGGGCCGAGCGCGACCCGGGCGCGGCCGGCGCGCATCAGGTTGACGGCGGTGCGGCTCGCGCGCGGCGTTGCCAGCACGAGCGTCGAGCCGTCCCAATGGAAGGACAGCGGCACCAGGTAGGCCTCGCCGGTCTCGTCAGCTGAGGCGACCCAGAGATCGACCTCGGCGGTCAGCTTCGCGAGCACGTCGGCGCGGCGCTGTGATGTCGGTCGCGGCTCGGGCACCTCAGCCTCCCAACTCTGCCAGCCGCCGCTCGAGCAGGGCGCGCTCGGCGTCGGAGTGGACGAGCTCCAGCGCCCGGGCGTAGGCCGAGCGCGCCTCCTCGGTGCGCTCGAGGCGCCGCAGGAGCTCGGCCCGGGTCGCGTGCAGGTAGTGGTAGCGGTCGAGGTCGAGCCCCTCGACGACGTCCAGCGCGCCGTCGACGTCCCCGGCCTCGGCGATCGCGACCGCGCGGTTGAGCTCCACCACCGAGGAGCCGGTGAGCTTGGCGAGCTCGCCGTAGAGGGCGGCGATCTGCGGCCAGTCCTGCGGCTCGTCGGAGTGCAGCACGGCGAGCGCGGCCTGGACCACGTACGGGCCTCGTCCCCCGAGCGCGAGCGCCCGGTCGAGCTCGGCGCGCCCGGCCTCGAGCTGGTCGCGGTCCCAGAGCGAGCGGTCCTGGTCGCGGAGCGTGACCACGGCGCCGTCGGCGAACCGGGCCGCGCGGCGCGCGTCGTTGACGAGCATCAGCGCGAGCAGCCCGCGGACCTCGGGCTCGTCCGGCATCAGCTCGGCGAGCGCGCGCCCGAGCCGGATCGCCTCGGTGGCGAGGTCGCCGCGGCCGCCGTAGCCCTCGTTGAAGATCAGGTAGACGACGGCGAGCACGGCGGCCAGCCGGTCGGGGAGCAGGTGGGCGGCGGGGACCCGGAACGGGATCCCGGCCGCCTTGATCTTCGCCTTCGCGCGCACGAGGCGCTTGGTCATGGTCGCGTCCCGACCAGGAAGGCACGGGCGATCTCCTCGGTGCTCAGGCCACCGAGGGTGCGAAGCGTCAGCGCCACCTGGGCGTCGAGCGCGAGCGCCGGATGGCAGCAGGTGAAGACGAGCTCCAGGCGCTCGTCCGGGATCTCGATGTCCTCGAAGTGGTCTTCCACGGGCTCGGGCCGATCCAGGAGTTGGGTCTTGGTGGCGAGGGTGCGGTCGCGGCGCAGCCGGTCGACGGCGCGGTTGCGGGCCGTCGTCAGCAGCCAGGCGCGCGGGCTGGCGGGGGCCCCTTCGCGCGGCCAGCGCTCCGCGGCGATCGCAAACGCCTCCTGGGCGGCCTCCTCGGCGAGGTCGAAGTCGCCGAGGAAGCCGATCAGGTTGGCGAGGACGAATCCCCAGTCGTCGCGGAAGGCCTGCTCGAGGCTCGCTACCACTCGACCACCGGGCGCACCTCGATCGCGCCGCCCATGCGCGCGGCCGGGATCCGCGAGGCGAGCTCGATCGCGGCGTCGAGATCGTCGGCCTCGAACACCAGGTAGCCGCCGAGGGCCTCCTTGACCGCGACGAACGGGCCGTCGGTGGTGAGCGTCTGGCCGTCGGAGACGCGCACCGTGGTCGCGGTCTCCGGCTCGGCGAGCTGGAGGCCCGCGGTCACGCCCGGCGTCTCGTTGATCGCCTGATAGTCGCGGTAGACCGCCTGCTTCTCGTCCTCCGGGACGCTCTCCCAGTCGTCGGTGCGCGGCGTCGGGGCGGAGCCCTGGTGGATCAGCAGCAAGTACTTCATCGTTCCTCCTTGGTGGGTTGATCGTCTCTTAGACGAACGGCGGCCATCGAAAAGGACACCCGCCCCTGAGATCCCCAAAGAGACGTTAGGGCGCGGATTCGCCCCCGGCCCTGCTATCTCAGGTGTATGGCCGGAGCCGGATACGTGGAGAAGTCGATCGACGGCGACGCGGTGCCGGAGCTGCCCGGCGGGTTTACCGAGCGGAAGCTGCGCCGGCGCGCGCTCCAGGCCGGCGTCCTGTTCGCGATCGTGATCGCGATTGCCCTGCTGGCGCCCGGCCTCGATCAGGTGCGCGATCTGCTCGCCGGCGCCGACCCCGCGTGGCTGGCGCTCGCCGCGGCGCTGGAGGGGCTGTCGTTCGCCTCCTACGTGGTCATGTTCAAGCCCGTCTTCTGCCGCGGGATGGGCTGGCGGCGCGCCTGGCAGATCGGGGGCTCGGAACTGGCGATGGGATCGCTGGTCCCGGCGAGCGGGATCGGAGGGCTGGCGCTCGGCGCCTGGATCCTGAACGGGGCGGGGATGAGCCCGCGCCGGATCGCGCGGCGCTCGGTCGCCTTCTTTTTGATCAAGAGCGGGGTCAACTTCGTGGCCGTCGCCGTCGTCGGCATCGCGATGTGGCTCGGCCTCGGACCGCACGTCTCGCCGTGGCTGACCGTGGTGCCGGCGATCGCCGCGACCGTCGTCCTGGCCGCCGTCGTGGTCGTCGGTCGCCTGGATCCCGGCGAGATCCCCGAGGGCGAGTCGGGCCGCAGGAGATGGTGGGCCGAGACGCGGGTGGCGCTCGTCGGCGGCACGGAGGAGGCCACGTCGATCCTGCGCGGCCGCGACCTGGCCGTGATCGGCGGGGCGATCGGCTACTGGGCGTTCGACAACGCCGTGCTCTGGGCGACCTTCCACGCCTTCGGCCTCTCGCCGCCGCTGACGGTCGTGCTGCTCGGCTATCTGATCGGCCAGCTCGGCGGCCTGCTGCCGCTCCCCGGAGGGATCGGGGGAATCGACGGCGGTCTGATCGGGACGCTGATCGTCTACGGGGTCCCCGCAGCAGGCACGGCGGCCGCGGTGCTCGCCTATCGGGTGATCCTCTTCTGGCTCCCGCTGGTTGTCGGCGCGATCGCCTTCGCCGACCTGCGGCGCAACATGCCGGGCGACCAGGAGCTCGCCTCGTGCGCCCCGGCGTACGGCGGCCAGCTCCCCGTCGTCAAGCCGCCCGGACCCGTGTCCGCCCACCGCTCCTGAATCCGGGCGGTCGGGCGGGGGCGCGCCTAGGGCCCGCCGAGCGCCGCCTCGAGCGCGTCGATGTCGGCGCCGACGTCGGTCCCCCCCTGGCCGCGGCCGGCGAGCGGGCTGCTCGGCGCGAGCCGGTAGTCGCCACCCGCCAGGTCGACGAACCCGATCGCCTCGTAGGTCGCGGGGAAGAAGTTGGACGGGGGGTAGAGCGACGCCCGCCCACCGACGAGCGCGTTGCGAGCGAACCGGTAGCCGGGGAAGTACGCCTCGAGCGTGGGCGTGCCGGTCGCCAGCCCGCCGCCCTTGACGCCGTACCGGTTGTGGTCGGCGATGTTGTTGTTGAACACGAACCCGGTGCTTGGAAAGTTGTCGACTGAGATCGTGGTGCCGCTGTTGAACGCGGTGTTGTGGTCGACGACCAGGTGGCGCGGTCCGGCCGACGGGGCGCCGGCGGGAGCCGGAGAGCTGACCACGAGCAGGAAGATGCCGGGCCCCTTCCACCGCTGGCCGTCGACGTCCTCGAAGACGTTGTTGGAGATCGTCACCCGCTGCGTCAGGGCCTCGGTCTGCGGATCGCGCCCGACGACCGCCAGCGCGGCGCCGGCGTGGCGAACGAGGTTGTTGCGGAAGGTGACGTCGGAGGTCCGCGACCACGGGGCTCCCCCGTCCTGGTTGGCGGACTTGAGCAGCACGGCGTAGCCCGTCTGCGCGTCCCCCCAGTTGTTCTCGAGCACATTGCCCTCGACCAGGACCCGCCTGGCGCTCTTGAGCTCGAACAGGTTCTTGACCGTCCAGTGCGTGCCCGCGTAGCTCGGGTCGCCGACCCTCCAGCTCAGGGGCTTGTAGAGGTGGTTGCGCCGGATCTCGATGTCCGACGGGACGACGTTGTCGCCGGCCGAGTCGGCGCCGCCGAACAGGATGTTCTCGCCCGCGCCCTCGAGGTAGTTGTTGACGATCTTGAACGGGCCCGGGCCGTTCCAGCCGGCGATCGCCTGCGAATCGGCGCCGACCTCATGGAAGTCCGAGACGTAGGAGTCGATCACGGCCTGGCGGATGCCGTTCATGGACACGCCCCGCCGCGCGTTCCCGGTTGCGTTGCCGTGCACCCAGGAGCGGTCGAGGACGATGTCGGAGGGGAGGTCGCGACGCAGAACCTCGTCGCCGTTGCCCAGCCGCACGACCCCGTAGTTCTGCGGCGTACCGGGTGCGATGGCGAACTCGATCCCGACCAGGCGCCATCCGCGGGCGCCGGGCGCCGTCGTCACCGCCCCCATGTCGTTCGGCGTCTGGATCCTCGCCATTGCCGGGGCATCTCCGGGCCCGACGCGCTCGCCCTGGGGGAGCCCCGCGAGGCTCTGGGTCCGCACGACGATCGTCCCGGCATCGGACTTCCGAGGGAGGACGAAGTTGCCGGTGTAGGTCGCACCGGCGGTCAGCACCACCTGATCGCCGGGCTGGGCGGCATCGAGCGCGTCCTGGAGATCGTCACCGGCCCTGACCCGGATGATCGCGCCGCCGGGTGCGACGTAGTGGGTGTCGAGCAACACCCGCGGGAGCTCGGCGTGCACCCCGGCCGCAGTGGCCGACGTAGTCGCGACGAAAAGTGTCACCACCGCGGCTGCACAGGCGGCCAGCGCAGACCGTGGTGTGTGAACCATCAAGCCGGTTGATAGCACCTTGAGTCGGGAGGCCGCATTCGGCACCATGTCCCCGTGGACGCCGCGACGATCAAGGCGATGATCGAGCAGCACTTCGAGCTCGCGCGCAGCGACCCCGACCGCGCGCACGAGATGTACACCGACGACGCCGTGCTCGAGTTCCCGCAGTCGGGCGAGCGATTCGTCGGGGTGGAGAACCTGAAGGAGTGGCGGAGCAACTACCCGGCGTCGACGGCGATCGAGTTCCGCGAGATCCGGGGCGCGGGCGATCTGTGGGTCGTCGAGTTGTCGGTGACCTACGACGGAGGTCCCGAGAACTTCGGCGTCAGCATCCACGAGCTCCGCGGGGGCAAGATCGCGCGGGAGACGATCTACGTGGCCGAGGGCTGGGACCCGCCGGAGTGGCGGGCCAGCTGGAGGTCCGCGCCGTAGGAGCAGTCGAGCGGCCCGCCCTCCACGGTCGCGCGATTAGGGTGGCGCGGCATGCGGGGCAGCCGGTCGAAGACGCTCGTCAGGGGCTGGTACGGAGTCGTCGCCGGGCTCGTCGCCGTGGCGCTGATCGGGCAGCTGATCCTGCTCGCCCGCGACCACGACAGCCTGGTCAACTACTTCAGCTACTTCACGATCCAATCGAACATCGTCGTCCTGGTGATGTCGGTGATGATCGTCGTCGACCCCGAGCGCGACGACTACCTCTCACAGGTCGTGCGCCTCGCCGCGCTGACGGCGATCACGATCACCGGGGTGGTCTACGGGACGCTGATCGGCCCGTTCGTGAACCCATCGGGAGCCGAGCTCGTGCTCACCTCGATCCTCCACTACGCGGTGCCGGCGCTCACCGTGCTCGGCTTCCTGTTCGTCGGCCCGCGGGTCGCCCTGGAGCCGAGGGCGCTTGCGTTCCTGGCGTGGCCGCTCGCTTGGCTCGTCTACACGATGGTCCGCGGCGCCGTCTCGGACCCCGGGTTTCACACGCGATGACGCTCCCCCGTCGAGCTATCCGTATGACTTCATCGATGCCGACGTCCACTCGACCGCGACGGTGATCGCCTACATCGTCGGCGTGGCGGTCCTCCTGACCGCGGTCGCGTCGGCCTACCTGTGGATCAACCGGCGCCTGCTCGGCGACCACGCCGCCTGAGGCGTGAGCGGAGATCCAGCACGCCGTGATGATCGCGGCGATGCTCGCGGTGATGCTCTGGCGCTACGACGAGTACGCCCAGACGCGCGCGGACCACACCGCGGTCGCAAATCACCAGGATCCTGGGATGGTGTCCCCGGCGGCGAGCGCGTAGAACTGGAGGCATGCCGATGAGGCTTGTCGACGCGCCCGGAGGAACGGCTCTCGAGGAGCCGCTCGCAGACGAGCCGCTGCTCGAGGTGAGTGCCGCTTTCGGCCCGGGGCGGCGCTACTGGACGATGCTCGGCACCGCGATCGTCACGGCTGACAGGCTGCTCTTGGTGATGCCGGCCGACGGCGACGGGGCGCGGCGGCTGGTCGTGGAGGCGCCGATCGCCGAGGTCACCGTGCTGGCAAAGCCGCGCTGGTCGTTCGGCACGGGCCTCTTCCTCGGGGTCGGCGACGACCGCTACACGGTCGAGCCCGAGCCGCTGTACGGACACGCGGCAACCCCGGGACGGATCCGCCGCGCCCGTCGGGCCGCGGGCGAGCTCGAGCGGGCGCTTCAGCGACCCGGGTCCTGAGCGTTCCCGTCGCCCTTCACTCGGCGGCTCGCTCGCCGGCGGCCACCGTGACCAGTTCGCCGTCGAGGTGGAAGGTGAGCTCCCCCTCGAGCACGTAGGTGGTCATGGCGCCTCCAGCGTGATCTTCTTGACGGTACGCCCGAACGCGGTCGCGGCCGTCGCGCGCACGTTGACGCCGTGGCGCCGGCGGGCCTGGCGGAGCAGCTTCTGGCGGCCGTGCCGAACGATCCGCACGTGAACTTTCCGCTTCGCGGCGGGCGCGAGCTCGAAGTGCTTGGACCCCAGCTCGGTTGCTCGCTTCGTAGCGCGGCGAAGTGACAGCTCGCCGGTGCACGACTCGGCGCTCTGCGCCGGACACCGCAACCGCACGCGGGCGACCCCGCCGCGGCGGATCCCGGCGCGCCGGCCGGCGATCTCGACGGGGAGGCCGGGGCCGCCGCCGGTCGCCGCCGCGATCCGGTCGTAGATGGCCTCGTGCACGGCGACCGTGCGCGGGAGCTGGGCGGAGCCGTAGCCGCTGGTCCAGAAGCCGAAGGCGAGCAGGCCGACGACCCGCGGATTGCTCTCGGCGAGCCGCAGGTAGTCGAGCTGAAGGCCGGCGATCTCCGCGTCGGTCGCGTGACCGTCGGATCCTCCGCAGGCCTGCAGGGGAGCGGCCTCGGGCACGAGGAACATCGACTGGTGCGGCTTGATCCGCGTGCCGAGCGTGGCCAGTGTCCGCTCGACGTCGGCGAAGGGCCGGCAGTACCAGTCGAACCCGACCCAGTCGACCGAGTCGGGAACCCGAAGCGACGCCGATACCTCAGGCCCCGCCTCGACCATCATCACGGGGATCTGAGGGAACGTCGCCTTGATCGCGCGCGCGGCTTGCTCGAGCTCCTCCGGAGTCGCCCCCCGGTACTGCGGCTCGTCCATGAGGTAGAAGGCCCCGACCTTGTCGATGCGAGACCGCACCGCATCGGCGAGGCGGGCCCATCGCGCTGCGTGGTCCGGGTAGAGCTCGCAGCCCGGGCTGTGGACCGAGTCGCAGCCGCGGAAGAACTCGTGGCCGGTCGAGATGATGCATCCGCGCGGCGCACAGCCGTCGAGCACCTCGGGCGCGTACCGGTCGGGATCGGAGATCTGGACCCAATTGAGGTTGCTGCGGTTGCCGACCTCCGCCAGATGGTTCCCGCCGGCGGCGGTGATGCGCGCCGCGAAATAGCCGAAGTAGCGCAGTGCGGAGCCCTGCGCGGATGCCGGCGCGGCGCACAGCAGGGCGACGACGACAGCGGCGAGCCCGCACGCGATCCAGCCGTTGAGCTTCTCGGGTGCACGTGCGCTCACGGGTGACTCCTCTCGTCGGGGTGCAGGTCGCGCGGATTCAGGTGTATAGGCGGGCTCGAGCGCCCGCCATCCCAGACTTCTGGGTTTCTGAAATCGCCGGAGGGCTTTGTCACAATCGATTCGATGCCAGCCGCCTCACCCGAGCGCTTGCGAGAGGACCTGGTCAGCCTCGTTCACCGAGGCGGCGACGTCCGTGAGTTCTCGCTCGGTGCGGCCTCGCATCCTGCGACGTGCGGTGCCCTTCGACGGGGTCTGCGTGCTCACGTTCGACCCGGCGACGGTGCTGCCTACCGGCGAGGTCGTCGAGAACGGATTGCCGCCGGAGGCGATGCCGCGGATGACCGAGATCGAGGTCGGCGAGGCGGACTTCAACAAGTTCCCGGCGCTTGCCCAGGCGCAGGTGTCGGCGGGCACCCTCAGCGAGGCGACCGGCGGCGAGCTCGACCGCAGCGCGCGCCACCGCGACGTCCGCGGACCACACGGGTTCGGCGACGAGCTGCGCGCGGCGCTGGTCGTCGGCTCCGCCACATGGGGCGGCATCACGCTGCTGCGCGAACGCGGCGCCCCGGACTTCACCCCTGCCGAATCGCGACTCCTCGCCGCGCTTACCCCGCACCTCGCCGAGGGCCTGCGCCGCTCCGTCACCCATGGGGCGCTTGCAACGGGCGAGCCGGAGTCGACTCAGGCCACCGGGGTCCTGCTGCTCGACGACGACAACACGATCGTGCGGGCCAACGAGGCCGCGGAGGAGTGGTTCGAGGAGCTGCCGCCGGCGACCGCCGGGGAGCGCGCCGGCGGCGTCCTCGCGGCCGTGGCCGGCCGCGCGCGCCGCGCCGCCGCCGGCAAGGCCACCGCGGACGCGAGCGCCCGGGTTCGGACGGCGTCAGGGCGGTGGCTGCTGATCCACGGGTCCGTGCTCGGTGACGAGCCGGGTCCGCGCACCGTCGTGATCCTCGAGCCGATCGCGCCCGATCGAGCTGGCGCCCCTGATCGCCGATGCCTTCGGCCTCACCGACCGCGAGCGGGCGATCACCGAGCTCGTGGCGCAGGGGCTCAGCACGGCGGCGATCAGCGAGCGGCTCTTTCTCTCGTCCTGGACGGTCCAGGACCATCTCAAGTCGATCTTCGAGAAGGCCGGTGTCGGAACCCGGGGCGAGCTCGTCGCCCGCCTGTTCTTCGAGCACTACGTCCCGCGTCTCGCCGGGCCCTCCGCCCCGGAGGACGCGGAAGCGTCCGGCTAGTCCCCGGCGCCGTCGGCCGGGCGCTCCTGCACGAACGCCTCCGGCCGCTGGGCGAACTGCCCGGCGCACGGCAGGCTGCAGAAGAAGTACGTGGCGCCGCCGAATACGAGCCTGCCCGCGGCTCGCTGCGTGTCGACCGCCATTCGGCACACAGGGTCGGTGGCCAGGTCGGCGCCCGCGTGCTCGCCCTCGCGCAGGACGGCGAACAGCTCGACCGGCTCGGCGAGGTTGCGGAGCTGGTGGCGGCCTCGCGACTCGTAGAGGACGCCGTCGATGCGAGGGGCCATGGCCGCGGTGGAGCCGGTCACGAGGACCTCTCCCCCGGTTGCCACGCCGGACACCCGGGCGGCGAGGTTGACGGCCGCCCCGAAGTAGTCGTCCCCGCGGGCCACGGCGGGACCGTGGTGCATGCCGACCCGGACCGCCGGCGCGCCATGCTCGCGCATCACCTCATGGGTGACGCGCATGGCGAACTCGATCGCCTCGGCCGGATCGTCGATCCTCAGCATCAGGGCGTCGCCGATGGTCTTCACGTGCGCGCCGCAGGCCGGGAGCTCCGACCTGACCGCCGCGGCGAAGTCGGCGACCAGGTCGGCGGCCTCCTCGTCGCCGTGCGCTTCGGTCAGGGCGGTGAACCCGGCGATGTCGGCGAAGAGGAACGTCGAGCTGACCTGGGCCATGGCCTAAGTAAAGGCGATTCAGGGCTCCTCGGGCCCTACTTCAGGATGAGAGCGGGGACGTGCCGGCCCCGGTCTCGTCGTGCGCCGAGCGGAAGCGCCGCAGGCGCAGCGCGTTGCCGACCACCGAGACGCTCGACAGCGCCATCGCCGCGGCGGCGATCAGCGGGTTCAGGAGGCCGGCGGCCGCCAGGGGCAGGGCGGCGACGTTGTAGCCGAACGCCCAGGCGAGGTTCTGCTTGATCGTGCGCAGGGTGGCCCGCGACAGGCGGATCGCGTCGGCCGCGGCCCGGAGGTCGCCGGAGACCAGGGTCAGGTCGCTGGCCTCGATCGCCACGTCGGTCCCGGTGCCGATCGCCAGGCCCAGGTCCGCCTGGGCGAGGGCCGGTGCGTCGTTGACGCCGTCGCCGACCATCGCCACAACCCGGCCCTCCGCCTGCAGGCGCCTGACGACTCCGGCCTTGTCCGACGGCATGACCTCGGCGATCACCTCGGCGATTCCGACCTCTTCGCCAACCGCGCGGGCCGTCACCTCGTTGTCGCCGGTGAGGAGGACGGGCCGCAGCCCCAGCCCCTGCAGCTCCGCGATGGCCTCCCGCGACGTCGGCTTGACCGTGTCGGCGACGACGAGCAGCCCGCGCACCTGGCCGTCCCAGGCGACGAGTACGGCCGTCCGGCCCTGCTCCTCGGCCCGGCGGCGCGCGGCGTCCAGCTCCGGCGGAGCGTCGAGGCTCCATTCCCGCAGCAGGGAGGGCCGGCCGATCTGAAGGCCGTGGCCCTGGACCACTCCCTCGACGCCGAGGCCCTCGCGGTTCACGAAGCTCTCAGCAACGGGAAGCTCGCCGAGCTCCTCGCGGGCGGCCCTCGCGATGGCCCGCGCGACCGGGTGCTCCGAGGCGTCCTCGAGCGCTCCGGCCAGGCGCAGGATCTCGGCGCGGCTCGCGCCCTGAGCCGGCGCAACTTCCGCGAGCGCCATCCTGCCGGTGGTCACGGTGCCCGTCTTGTCGAGAACGATCGTGTCGACGCGCCTGGTCGACTCGAGGATCTCGGGGCCCTTGATCAGCAGGCCGAGCTGGGCCCCGCGACCCGTGCCGACGAGAAGGGCCGTCGGCGTGGCCAGGCCGAGCGCGCAGGGGCAGGCGATGATCAGGACCGCGACGGCGGCGGTGAGGGCGAACGCCGAGCCCTCCCCGGCGCCGATCCAGAAGCCCAGCGTGGCGACCGCCAGCGCGATCACGATCGGCACGAAGATGCCCGAGATGCGATCGGCCAATCGCTGCACCGGCGCCTTCCCGGTCTGGGCCTCGGTGACCAGGCGTGCGATCTGGCTGAGCGCCGTGTCGGCGCCGACCTTCGTGACGCGCACGACGAGGCGACCGCCCGCGTTCACGGTCGCGCCGGCGACCTCGTCGCCGGGCTGCTTCTCGACCGGCACCGACTCGCCCGTGAGCAGCGACTGGTCGACCGCCGAGCTGCCCTCCTCCACGATCCCGTCCGTCGCGATCTTCTCGCCGGGCCGGGCGACGAAGCGATCGCCGGCCGCGAGCTCGTCCACGGGCACCCGGTGCTCGTTGCCGTCGGCGTCGAGGACGGAGACCTCCTTCGCCCCGAGCTCGAGCAGGGCCTCGAGCGCCGCTCCGGCCCGCTTCTTCGCCCGCGCCTCGAAGTAGCGCCCGGCGAGGATGAAGGTGGTCACCACGGCGGCCGTC
Source organism: uncultured Solirubrobacterales bacterium (assembly GCA_963729065.1). Classification (GTDB taxonomy): domain Bacteria; phylum Actinomycetota; class Thermoleophilia; order Solirubrobacterales; family 70-9; genus WHSW01. The sequence continues at coordinate 26,310 of CAVSMS010000022.1, read as the reverse complement.
TCGAGGTAGATCTCCTCCATTCCCGCGTTCCGGTCCGGGAAGAAGTCGAACGTCATGCGCATGTCCGGCACGCCGGCGTCGCCGATGAAGAGCGCGTACAGGGACCACGCCCACGCGGCGAGCACGCCGAGCGAGAGCAGCGTGTCCATCGTCGCCGTCCCGTGCTTGAGGTTCGCCCAGGCGGCGCGATGGAAGGGCCAGGCGCCCCAGAGCACCACCGGTGTGGCCAGCTGCAGGGCGAGCCACTGCCAGTTGTCGAACTGGAACGCGGGCACCATCGAGAGCAGCACGACCGGCAGCGAGAGGGCCGCGCTGATGATCAATCGCCGGCGCAGGCTCGCTGTCTCATCGACCTCCGCCGGGACCTGGGGCTCCGGACCATCCGACGGCAGGACGGCGCCGTACCCGGCCGCCTCGACGGTCGCAACGAGCTCTTCCGGGCCGACCGCGGCCGGGTCGAACTCGACCGTCGCCTTCTCGGTCGCGTAGTTGACCGTCGCCTCGACCCCGTCGAGCTTGTTGAGCCGGCGCTCGATGCGGTTGGCGCAGGATGCGCAGGTCATGCCGGTGATCGGCAGGGCGACCTGAGTGCCGGGAGTCTCGCTCGTCACGGCTGGCCGACCTCCTCGGTGAACTCGGCCGTGTGGACGCGCCCGGCATCCCGGAACTGGAGGAACATCCGGTAGCGGCCGGCGGTGGGAAGGGTGGCCTCGAAGCTGATGGCGCCGTCGCCCCCACCGGCGTCCGCGTGCTCGGACGGGTGGACGTGCAGGAAGGCGAGATCCCCCTCGCGAAGCACGACGAGATGGCCGTCGGCTCCCAGGTAAGGCTCGACTTCGACCGCCTCGCCGTCCCTCGTCACCTCGAAGCGCAGCTCGGCCTCCTCACCGGCATGCGCAGCTCCGCCAGCCAGGCGCACGTCGTAGCCATCGGCGGTGGCGGTCGTGCTCGGAGGCGGCAACGGCCTGAGGTCGGCATCGCCGTCGACGCGAAGGTCGCTCGCCAGCGTCACCGGTTCGCCGTCGCGAACGAAGTCGGCGTAGAGGCGGTAGGAGCCGGCCTCGGGCAGGGTCAGCCGGGTCGTCCACGTGCCGTCACCGCGCATCCGCGGGTGCAGATGCTGAAAGCCGGTCAGGTCCCGGCGGACGACGATCATGTGCAGGCGCTTGGCGTGCTCGACCTCGAACTCGCGCACGGGGCTCCCGGACTCATCAACGACGCGGAAGGCCAGCTCATCGGGCCGGCCGGCCGGTAGGTCGGGATCGTCGACGACGAGGCTGAGGCCGCTCTCGCTGCTGGCCAGGCCGCGGACCGGCGTGGTGGCACCGTGCTCGCCCCCGGTCATGCTCATTGCGTCCGCGTGGCCGCCCGCGTCCGTCTCGGAGGCCGGCGCGTCCGGGTCCACAGCGCTCCCGAGCCCGAGCGCAGCGACGAAGACGACGGCCAGGACAGCCGCAAAACCGGTCAGTTTCGCTGTCGCGCTCATGCCGTGCACTCTAGCTTTATACCCCTAGGGGGTATCGTGACGTGCCGCACACCTTCGGACCTGCGGGAGGCCTCGCTGGTCCGATTTGACCACCGCCCCGGTTCGCCAAGTTGGTGAATCCAGGCGATGAAGCCCCGCCGGCGCCGCCGTAGCTTCGCTCCCGCAATCCGAACGATGAGGAGCGTGGACAAATGAGCGAGCCGATGAGGATCCGGCGCCACATCACAAGAGGCACACGGCTCGTCGCGCTGGCGGGGCTGGCGGTGGCGGGCATCATCGGCGGCGGGACCGGCGCCGGTCAGGCCCACGCGGCGGCCGAGCCCGCTGCGCCGTGGACCCGCACGCTCACCCCGGGGCTCACGGCACGTGAGGTCGGCCTGCCGGCCTCAGCCTCCGCGACCCGCCTCGCCCGGGCGGCGATCGCGCACGAGTCGAAGCGCCTCGGCCTGCGCCCCGACGCGCGTGTGAGCCTCGACCGCCGGCTCGCGGTCAGCGGCGCTCCAGGTGCCGTCGACCTGCGCTTCCAGCAAATGGCCGGCGGGCGGCGCGTGCTGTGGAGCCAGCTCGACGTCTCGGTGGCACGCGATCGGGTGGGCCTGATCGCGGCGACGGTGGTCCCGGTGGACGGCCGGCGCCCTGCCGGCCGGGCGCCGATCGGCCGCGCGGAGGCGCTGGAGATCGCCCGCGCCGCGGCCGGCGGCGCGCCGGCCCTGCGCCCCCTCGCGGTCGCCTACGCCGGCGCCCCGTCCACCGATCGCGACGCCGCCCCCCGCCGGGCGCGAAGCGCCTGGGTGGTCGAGGTCCAGGGGGTCGCGCCCGAGGGCGAGGACGCTGCGACGGGGCTCTGCATCGTCGTCGACGCCAGGAGCGGCGACGTGGTCGCACGCTGGCCCGGTCTCGCCGACCGGCCCGACGCCGGCCGCAACGCACGGGGCGCGCAGGCCGCCCCGAGCGAGACGACTGCGTCGCGAGTCGACACGCGTTTCCGCGTCATGCTTCACGTCTACGACGGCACCGGCGGGGGCGGGATCGACCCGACGAACAGGTACGCCACCTTCTTCCTCACCGGCGACCCGCGGACCGCCCGATGGCCCGCGTGGTACGACACCCTCTCGGGCCTGGTGCCGCGCACCCCGACGATCGACGCGGTGACCGCCAACGCCGCCAACGTGGCCCGCACGATCTGCGTCGTCCGTGGGTACTGCGGCAGCACCGGCGGCTACAAGGACCGCACCGACGACTACGCGGGCACGGTCACCCCCTGGTTCGTGATCGGTAATGGCGGCGTCTCCTCCAGCTCCGCGAACGCCACGAGCCTCCAGGTCCAGATCTCGGGGCTGGACGCGATGTCGGGTACCGGCGACCCGAATATCCCCGCGAACGACGTGGTCGCGCACGAGCTCGGCCACGTCATGCACTGGACGTACGCGGGCGATCGCGACGCCACCTTGCGCCAGACGCTCGAGGTCGAGGAGGCCCTCGCCGACATGTTCGCCTACGAATACGACCGCTTCGACGCCACGTTCGGGGAGGAGGCGACGAGGGGAAACCGGCCGCCACCGCCGTTTCGCGACTGGGCGAACCCCGCATCGCGCACCTTGAGCGGCCAGCCGTACCCGGCGCACATGAGCAACTACGACTCGACCCCGCCGCTGAACGCGCCGCACTTCAACTCCACGATCCTGAGCCACGCCTACTACGGAGTCGTCGCCCGGATCGGCCATCCGCAGGCCGGGCGGATCCTCCACAACGTCCCCCTCGTCCTCCCGCCGCGGCCAACGTTCAGCCAGGTCTACACCGCCTTCTACGACCGCGCGAACGTGATCTACGGCAGCGCCGTGGCGGCGAAGGTCCGCGACGCGTTCCAGACCGTCGGCCTGCCGTGAAGCGCCGGCGCCCTCGGAACTCGCCGGTGGCGCGAGCGCTACGGGATCGCCCCTGAGCGCCGACTGGCGGATTTCGCTCAATAGTCCATCGTTTTCGGCCACTCGCTCCCCGGTGGGCGCTTTTCGGCCTCGGGGAGGACGTTTTTCGCCCGTCGCGGCCGGCGAACCTGCGGCTATGCGGCCCAGGCGCGACAGAGCCGCGCCGAACGCCACGCACGGCGCACACCTCCCACCCCCTTACTGCCACGCGTCGCCGGAGCGCGCCCGGGGCCCGACCGCCCTGGCTCAGCGTTCCTCGGCGAGCACCTCGCGCAGCTTGGGGGCGAACGCGTCGGGGTCGCCCCGCCACCCGAACTCGCCGCCGAGAAAACCTCCGTGGTGGCTCGGGAAGATGACCGCCTCCGTCCCCAGTCGCTCCGCGACGGCGAGCGCGGCGCGATAGGTCAGCTGGCCCTCCGACTCGACGCCGGCCGCGACGACGATGCGCGTCGGCGCAGCCCGCAGCGCGTCGAAGTCGTGCTCGTAGCGAGTGCCGGTGACCATGTTCTGCCCCAGCAGGGGATCGTCGCGCGTGCCGTCGTCCTCGGTGGGAAGCCCGAAATCCGCCGGGTTGGGGCCCGGCCCCTCGGTGAAATCGGCCGGCACCGGTCCCTCGAGGCTGCTGAGGGCCATGAACTTCGCCATCGCCGGCCCGGTGCCCTCGCGCTCGTAGGTCTCGTGGATGTCGACCGCCGCGGCCAGGGCCTCCTCGCGGTCCGGCAGGACCTGCGCGGCCGGCGGTTCGTGAGCGACCAGAATCCGCACGTCCTCGGGGTGCTTGGCCACCAGCGCGAGCGCGTTCACCGCTCCACCGCTGCTCGCGAAGAGGTCCACCGGGCCGCGGCCGACGGCGGAGATGACCCGGTGGAGGTCGTCGGCGTGCTCGTCGGGCGTCGACTGCTCGGCACCGTCTGTCCTCTGGCTGCGATCGGCCCCGCGCGGGTCGTAGGTGACGAGCGTCCGGTCCCGGAAGTGCTCACCCAGGGTCGCAAACCCGCTGGCGGCCATCGGCGAGCCGATCATCATCAGGATCGGCGCGTCGCTCTCGGAGTCCGCCTCCCGGACGTCGTAGGTGATCTCGGCGCCCTGCGCCTCGATGGTCTCGGTCTTCGGCTCGCTCATGGTCGTCTCCGTTTCTGAGGGTGTCGTCATATCGGACCGACCGAGCCGGGAAAACTCATCGCCCCCGGATCCGAACCCGGGTCGTGTACACCGCGGTCCCGGCCGCCCGCGCCTCGGCCGTGTATTGCTGGAACTGGTTCGGCGCGCCGAGGTCGATCGGGATCCGAAGCCGTCCGCTGCGACGCGCGCGCAACGTCCTCGCCCGCTCGCCGGGCCCTCCGCGCAGCGTCACCCGGTAGGCCTCGCGGGGCTCGAAGCGCGCCGGTGTGCGGACGACGGCGGTGCCGCTTCCCGAGAGGGCGAAGCGGCGCTTGCCCTCCACCAGCAGGCGGCTGAACTCGAGCGCCGGACGCCGGATGCGGACCTTCCAGTCGTAGGCGGAGTAGGCGGGCTCGATCGCGGCGAAGGAAAAGCGCCGGGGTCGCGGCGGCGGCTTGGCGAAGCTGCGCTCGATCAGCGGCAGCTCCAGCCGCAGGTCGCGCTGCCAGAACGGCCAGGTATGGGTGCCGGGCCCGTAGTCGTCGAAGACGTGGTCGATCCCCAGCCCGTCGAGCCGCCCGTGGAGCGCCACCGCCATCCGCTCGACCGCCGCCTCGATCACGTCGACGCCGGCGCCCGAGCCCGCGCCGGGCTGCCCGTTGCCGGTGCGCAACGAGACGTCGAGACCCCGCAGGTTCTCGGCCAGGTCGACGGGGTTCTCACCGCGCCAGCGCACCTCCTGGGTGGCGTAGGGCCCGTAGGCGGGCGAGTTGGATCCGTCGGGCGACGCCGGCCCGAGCTGGTTGAGCGCGATCAGCGCGGGGTCGGTGAGGTCGACCGCGGGCGAGAAGCCGGCGGCATGGACGAACAGGTCGGGATGGCGGGCCGCGTATTGGATCGCCCCGCCGCCGCCCATCGAGAGGCCGGCGATCGCGCGGCCGCGGCGCTTCGCGACCGTGCGGAAGCGCTCGTCGATCCAGGGGATCAGCTGGCCGACGTGGTAGGTCTCCCACGCCGGCGGGCCGAACTGGCCGCCGTTGTACCAGTCGGTGTAGCCCTGGAGCGGGCCGCTGTCGGGCATGACCACGATCAGATCCGCCCCCGCCGTGATCGCCTCCGCGGCGCCCTTGTCGGTCCACGACCGGTAGTCGTCGGCGCCGCCGTGGAGCAGGTAGAGCACCGGGTAGCTGCGACCGGGGTGCGAGTCGTAGCCGTCGGGCAGCAGAACGCGGACGCTGGTCGGGCGGTCGACGGCCGGTGTCTGCAGGGTGAGCTCGACGAGCCGCGGGTCGATCCGGGTCGAGCTGAGGAGCGTGATCGCGTCGGCGCCCGTGGGCGCCGGGGCGGCGCCCGACGCGGGCGTCGCGAGCGCGGCCGCGCAGGCCGCAACGACCAGGCAGGCCATGCATCGCTTCAATAAGTCCGCTCCCATCCCCAAAGCCGGGCGTCAGGATACGCGGGCCTGGGTGCCGAGCGGAACGAGCGGCGGAACGAACCAAGCCCACCTCCGCGAGTCTGTGACCTCCTGGGTCACAACCTCGCTCGCGTGAACCTCAATTCGGCTGCGGAAGCCGGACGTTCTCGCAGTCCGGCGCGACGACGTCGGCCGGGTCGGCGAACACGGTGTCGAGGCCCGAGCCGCAGGAGACGGTGTCCACGCCGTCGTCGCGGGCGGCGATCGTGTCGTCGCCGTTCTGGCCGGCGAGGTCATCCTGCCCGCCACGCCCCCGAATCAGGTCAAGACCGTCTCCGCCCTCGATCGCCTCCCGACCGGCGACGCCGTTGATCTCGTCGTCCCATGGGCTGCCGATCACCCGCTCGGCGCATCCCCCACAGACCCGGAGGTCGATGAGGACCTCCTGCTCGGCGAGCTCGGATGCGTCCAGGGTGTCGAAGCCTGGGCCGGACACGATCAGGTTCGTCGCGGTCGGCGGGCCGGCCAGCAGGAAGTCCGGCGCGTAGGCGTAGGTGTCGCGGCCGGGCCCACCGTCGAAACGGGCGAGGCCGAGCATGGGAGATACGGACAGGTGGTCGTCCCCGGATTCGCCGTAGAGCGATCCGCAGCTCCAGAAGGTGGCGCAGCGCGAGATCACGTGGTCGTCGCCGGGACCGCCGTGCAGGATCGGCAGGCCGCCGCCGTTGTTGCTCACCGTGAGCCCGTCGTCGCCGGACCCGCCGTAAATCGTGGGGGACTTCCCCTCCGCGCTGCCCGACCGGAGGGTGTCGCTGCCGCTCCCGCCGTCGAGCGTCACGGGGCGGTCCCGGCTCTCCTCGTTCACCCAGTCATCGCCATCTCCGGCGTGGACGAGCACGCCGAGGAAGGCGAGCGGGCCGTCGAGACAGAGCACGGAGTTGGCATCGGTCTGGCAGCCCAACCCGGCGACCAACGGCGCACCGGAATCGGTCACACGCAGGGCCGATGGGGCGCCCTGCGTCACTTCGACGACGAGCGTGTGATTGGCCTCGCCCGGCGCCGCGATGACCGACGCCGTTCCGCCTACGACCGCGATCGTCTCCCCCGAGGCGCTGCCGGCCCCGACGCAACAGACCGCCGCCGCCATCGAGGACAGAACCGCGAACTTGAGCCTTCGCCGACGGAGCACTCGCGCCCTCCCAATCAGGTCACCGTTGCTTCCTCCCAAGCAACGCGCTCGATGCCCTCAGGCTTTTGAGCTCTCCGCAGCCGCGGCGGGCTCGGACGGTGGGACGCCCGCGACCTCGTAGACCTCAGGCTGATCGAGCGTCTCGCGCTCGAGCAGTGCGCGGGCCAGCGCCTCGAGGCGGTCGCGCTCGCGCTCGAGCAACTCGATCACCTCCCGTTCGGCGCTCTCGACGATCTTCCGGACCTCCTCGTCGACCAGCTGCTGAGTCGGCGACGACGCCGGGATGGCGCCCGGCAGCAGTCCGCCGTCCTGGCGGCCATCCGTGACGGCGACCGGGCCGATCGCGTCGCTCATTCCCCACCGGCCCACCATGCCGCGGGCGACCTGGGTCAGGTTCTGGATGTCCGACTCCGCGCCCGTGGTGACGTCGCCGAACACGACCTTCTCCGCTGCGCGCCCACCGAGCGCGACCTTGATCCTCGCGATCAGATCGTCGCGGGCGTAGTTGAAACGGTCGGTCTCCGGGGTGGCGAGCGTGACGCCCAGCGCCTGGCCTCGCGGGATGATCGAGACCTTGCGCACCGGGTCGGCGCCTGGCGTGAGCATCCCGACCAGCGCGTGCCCCGACTCGTGATAGGCGGTTCGCTCGCGATCGGCGTCGGTCATCACCACCTGGCGCTCGGCGCCGAGGAGGATCTTCTCGAGCGCGTCGGTGAAGTCCCGCTGCTCCACGGCGGTGTGGTCGCGCCGAGCGGCGAACAGCGCCGCCTCGTTGACGAGCAGCGCGATGTCGGCGCCGGTCGCGCCCGGCGTCGAGGCCGCGATCCGCTCGAGATCGACGTTGGGCCCGAGTGGCACGGATCGGGTGTGGATCTCGAGGATCTTCACTCGCCCCTTGCGGTCGGGCGGGTTGACCGCAATGCGCCGGTCGAAGCGCCCCGGGCGCAGCAGCGCCTGGTCGAGGATCTCGGGGCGGTTCGTCGCGCCGAGGACGATCACGTTGGTGCCGACCTCGAAGCCGTCCATCTCGGTGAGGATCTGGTTCAGCGTCTGCTCGCGCTCATCGTGGCCGCCGCTGATCCCGCCCACGTTCCCGGAGCGCGAGCGGCCGATCGCGTCGAGCTCGTCGATGAAGACGATCGCGGGGGCCGCCTCCTTGGCCTGCTTGAAGAGATCGCGCACCCGCGATGCGCCCACGCCGACGATCGCCTCGACGAACTCCGAGGCCGACAGGGAGAAGAAGGCGGCCTCGGCCTCGCCCGCCACCGCCCGAGCCAACAGCGTCTTGCCGGTCCCGGGCGGCCCGTAGAGCAGCACGCCACGCGGAACCCGGGCGCCGAGCTTCGTGTAGCGCTGCGGGTTCTTGAGGAAGTCCACGACCTCCACGAGCTCGTCCTCGGCGTCGTCGATCCCGGCGACGTCCTCGAACGTGACCCGCTCTTCCGCGCCGCGCGTCGCGCGCCGCGCCGTGGAGCGGCCGAAACCACCCAGGACGCCGCCTCCTCCGCTCCCCATCTGGCGGCGGTAGAGCCAGACGAAGAACCCGACCAGGAGGATCGTCGGGAGGAACCCGAGCAGGAGTGTGGGCAACAGCGAGCGGCCGGTGTCCGGCGGCTCGGCGTTGATGACCACGTCCTGCTCCGCGAGCGACTTGGTGAGCTCGGCCGGATCGATGAACGCGGGCACCTCGGTCTCGAAGCTCGTCACCTGGACGGGCTCGGCGTCGCCGGGCGGGTCGTAGGTCGCCTCGCTCTCCAGCTCGCCCTCGATGGAGTCCCCCTGGGAGCTGATCTCCTGGACGTTGCCCGCACCGACCTGATCGACGAAGAAGGGCTGATAGGGGATCCGTTCGCGGTCGGCCGGGCCGCCGGTCACGAACGCGATCACGAGGTTCACCACCAGCAGCCCGATCAGGATCGCGATGAACGAGCGGCTCCGCGGGATCATCGGCGGCTTTGAGCCGGGCGGGGCCCCACGTCCGTCGGGCGCTGGGTCGACGCGCCATCCGGACCCCTCCGCCTTCGGAGGCGGTGGGGTCTCGGCGGCTGGCGGGTTGGAGGTCAGGGCTCCGGTGATGAGCCGGGTGCCCGGCCGCCTCAGCCCGGCGGCATCTCGTCGAACTGCGGCGCGTTGTCGCCGATCTGGTGCCAGCTGGCCTTGTACGCGACCTGCTGGTGGAAGCTCGGCTCGAGGTCGAGCTCGCTCATCAGACCCGCGGCCACGAAGTACACCGCGCCGAGGTCATCGAAGATGCTGGAGCCGCAGTTGCTGCAGAAGTTGCGGGGCGCGAGCTCGCTCTCGTAGGTCTTGACCAGGTCCTCGCCCTTGGTGAAGCGGAAGTTCTCCTTGGCCACGACGATCCCGGCAAGGCTCGAGCCCGTCCACCGCTGGCAGCGGGTGCAGTGGCAGTAGCCCAGCGCCTGCGGATCCTGGACCTCGTACTCCACGCTTTCGCACAAGCAAGTTCCCTTGAGCGTTTCAGTCATCACGACCCTTCTCGAGTTGGCTTTGAACCGTCCGCGGCCACGCTACCACCGGTCCGCTCGAACAGATGCCGAGAGCCCTTGCGCGGCACCGTCGCGGAGACGTAGGGTCAAACCGCGCCCTACTCGAGAGGACGGTCGGCGAAAGGAGTTCTGATGGGCCAGAACGTGTTCGTAGGCGGAGGCGTTGACGGAAGGCGCGGGCTCGGGTGGCTACCGGACTACCCCGACCTGCGCGACTACACCGCGGAGAGCCCGGAGGTGAAGCCGCTGCTGGCGAAGACCGCGGTCGACAACACCGCCGCGGCCGAGGTGCCGGACAAGGTCGACCTGCGCGAGTGGTGCTCACCGATCGAGGATCAGGGCCAGATCGGCTCCTGCACCGCCCACGCGGGCGTCGGCATGCTCGAGTACTTCGAGCGCAAGCTCCACGGCAAGCACCTCGACGCCTCGCGGCGCTTCCTCTACAAGGTGACCAGGGCGCTGGGCCAGTTCGAGGGCGACTCCGGCGCCTTCCTGAGGACGACGATCGGGGCCATGGTCCTCTTCGGCGTCCCGCCGGAGACCTACTGGCCGTACTCCGAAGAGGAGTTCGACGAGGAGCCGCCTCCGTTCTGCTACGGCTTCGCGCAGAACTACCAGGCCGCCAAGTACTACCGCCTCGATCCCCCGGGAACCGAGCCCGACGAGCTGCTCACGGCGATCAAGTCGCACCTCGCCTCGCAGCTGCCGGCGATGTTCGGCTTCACCGTCTACGGGTCGATCGCCCACGCCGGCGACGACGGCAAGATCCCGTTCCCGGCGAAGGGCGACAAGGTCGAGGGCGGCCATGCGGTGATGGCGGTCGGCTACGACGACTCGATGAAGATCGACAACGCCGACGGCAAGACCGACGGCGCGTTCCTGATCCGCAACTCCTGGAGCAGGAGCTGGGGCGAGGACGGGTACGGCTGGCTGCCGTACGACTACGTCCTCCAGGGCCTCGCCGACGACTGGTGGCTGCTGCTCGAGGCGGAGTGGGTGGACACGGGCGAGTTCGCCTAGCGCCGAGGTCCGGCGATCCCGCGAGTGGGAACCGTGCGCCTGGCGTGGCGTTCGTGACTCTTCGGTGCGCGTTGGCGCCCGCCGTTCGCCGAGAGGCATCTAACTCACGTATAGCGTGGTAAGACGCCTCTCGGCGGGGGAGGAGTGCCGCGGAGCGCTGAGTCCGTGACGCTTGCGTCGCACTCTGCGTGGGATCAGGCGCAAAGGCCCGGGCGACCCACCCCCTCACTGCCAAGCCACGGTTTGCGTCGCCACCCACGACGACGGCCGGCCACGTTCGCCTAGCGCAGGTCAGCCCTTCCCCCGGGCCGCCAGGACCAGCCGGGTCACGACCCCGCCGATCAGCGCCAGCGGCGCGCCGATGATCATCCGCACGGGCATGGCGACCGCCGTCGCCAGCCGGTGGACCACCCCGTGCGCCGGTGCGGGAGCGTCGGTCGCATCCGTCCTCGGCGCTCGCCGCAGCCGCCACGCGGCCAGCCACCTGAAGAACCGCGCCCGGCCCGGGCGCAGCGCCGTCGCGAGCCCGCTCTCGGCGTCCGGCCGGCCGAGCCTCGACAGCACCTCCGCGAACGGCCAGCTCACCTCCCGCTCGAGCTCCGTGCCGGCCGGCGCCACCCCTTCCAGCCCCTCGGCGAGCTCGACCCGCGTCATCTCGTACCCGGCGGCCATGAGCGCGTACGCCTCATCGTCGGAGAACGCGTCGAGATCGGTCCGCAGCTCGGCCAGCGCGCGCTGCGCCTCGGGGTCGATCCGGTAGCGCCGCTCCGCGCCGGCATCCGGCGCGAGCGCGTCGTCCTCGGGCCGGTAGGGCTCCTGGCAGTCGATCCAGTCGCGCGGCGGCGCCGGCAGCGCCTTCTTCAGGTGGACGATCATCAGCCCGCGCAGCGCCTCCGCGCGCCGCAGGCTGGCGAGCTCGGTGATCTGGGCGCTGCGAACCCGGGCCATGAGCACCGAGTTCGAACGGCTGGCGACGCCGAGCAGGTCGCGCTTCGGGTGCTCGGCGTCGCGCAGCTGGCCGCTCGCGTCGCTCACCAGCACCACCGTGCAGTCCTGGTCGAGGAGGCTGGCGATGCCCTGGTTGTCGTGCACCCCACCGTCGACGAGCTCGACGTCGATCCCGTCGTAGAGGCCCTGCATCGTCACCGGCGGAAACAGCGCCGGGACGCAGGCCGAGGCCCCCACGGCCTTGCCCAGCTCCGGCGGCTCCTGCCCGGGCGGCAGGTCGCGGTAGTAGACCCGGCGCAGGCGCCGGCTCGCGTCGACCTGCGCGCCGACGCCCGTCGGCGGCTCGCCCATCCACGACGCCGTGAACTGCCAGTTGTGGCCCGTGTTCAACGTCGTCGCGTTGAGGACGAGGATCGGCACCTTGGCCTCGCGGAGCCAGTTCTCATACCGGAGCGAGAACCCGTCCTCGCGCCCACGCGGGCGCACGTAGAGGTCCGTCATCCGCCACCCGCCGGTCCCCTCCGACCCCTCGTTCGGGATCCTGGCGAAGAACATCCGCTCGAACAGCGCCGCGGCGCGGTCGGTGCGCGAGTAGCGCGACCAGAACATCTTCCAGTTGTCGACGACGTTCGCGCAACAACCGCCCGCGGAGGTCGCCCCTGACCGCCGCCGAGGAACTCCTCGGCGAGCTCGCGAACGAGCGTGACGTAGTCGGCGTCCTCGATCTCGGCGTCGGGCTTCGTCTCGAGCAGCCGGCGGAGCTTGAGGTAGTAGTACGCGCCGAGGATCGAGCCGCCGGAGACGCACGAGAGCACCTCCACCCGGCGCAGCATCCTGCACTCCGCCAGCCGGGCGAGGGTCCCGATGTGAAACAGCGAGGCGCGGAAGCCGCCGCCGGAGAGCGCCAGCCCGACCTTGCCGGTGGAGGCACGGAGGACCGCCCCCTGCCGGTCGCCGACCAGCGCCTCGAGCGCGGCCGCGGCGCCCGGCGAGTCGAAGCGCCGCAGACGGGCGAGCGACCCGAGCTGCATCGCCGTGGTCTCCAGTCGCCACAGCTGTCCCTGCTGCCCCGCCCGGAACGCGGCAAGTCGCTTGGCGGCGTCCTCGAATCGTCCGAGCCCGAAGAGCGCCTCGCCGAGGGTCGCGTCGCCCCATCCGCCGTCGTCGCCTGAGGTCGTTTCGGCGATCCGGCGGCGGATCTCATCGGCGTGCTCGCGCAGCGTGGCCGCCTCGCTCGAGACGCCGGGCGTGCGCTCCTCCAGCTCCGCCAGCTGATCGCAGACGAAGGCCGCGTTCACCCCCGCGTAGGCGTGGTTCGGATCGGCGCGCTGCTCGTAGCCGCGCTCGTAGCACCAGGCCGCGCTCTCGAGGTCGGTCGCGCTTGGCGTCGAGCTCCCACTTGTGCTTGTAGATCGCCCCCGCGATCCCGAGCGTCTCGGCGCTGCTGCTGTCCTCCAGCGAGCCCCCCTCGGTGAGGATCTCGAGCGCGCGGTCGAGCCTCCGGGCCGCCGGCAGCTCCATGTCCTTGTAGGTGCAGAGCGCGTCCTGCTGGCGAAGCTCCTCGCGGTCCTCTCCCCCGGCCCGCACCCGGCCGAGCACCCGCCGCGCGTACCCGAACTGCTGATGGTCGCGCAGCAGCCACGCCAGCGCGACGAGATTCCCGAGCTCCCAGTCGGCGTAGAGCGCCCGGCGGGCGACCGACGATCAGCATCGGCGCGATCGGAGCCACGGGACCCTGGCGGCGCAGCTCCTCGGCGACCTGCCCGACCTCGGCGACGTCGGTCTCGCCGCCGGCGATGATCGCCTCGGCGCGCTGTTCGGCGTCCATCCGGCCTCGCCCCTCAGCCCCCGCCCGCCGCCGCCTCGTGCAGCTCCGCCTCGAGCGCGTCGGCCCACTCGACCGTCTCCCCCTGCGCCGCGCGTGCCTCGCGGATCAGCGACAGGTTGTAGGCGGTGCTCTCGGGCTCCCACGACTCGCGCATCGCCGCCAGCGCGGCGCGGGCGCCGGCCGTCGCCTCCTCGCGATCGCGACCGACGACGCCGAGCTCGAGCCTCGTCGCCTGATCCCAGTAGTCGGCGCCGCGGCACTCGATCCGGCGCCGGTTCGCGTAGCGGACCGCCGGCAGCAGCGCCTGCTGCGGCGCGCCGCCCGGGTCGCGGATCTCCATCAGGGTGACCGCGTTGATCCCGGGATACGCGTCGCGCCAGTCGGCCTCGAAACCGCGGCGGTAGGCGTCGATCGCCTGGTCGAGGCAGCCCTCGGCGCGCAGCACCGACCCGCCGCGCTCGGCCTCCCAGCGGTCCTTGTAGACGCGACCGAGCAGCCCCAGGGTCTCGCTGCTCGGGCCGCGCTCCTCGAGCACGTCGAGCAGCACCCGCTCCGCCTCCTCGCCGCGCCCGGCGCGGTTGAGCGCGAAGCCGTACTGCTCCCGCACGAGCACCGTCCGGCGCAACGGCTCGGGCATCGCCTCGACGAGGTAGATCATCTCCTGCCAGCCCTTGGCCGCCCGGTAGGAGAGCAGCAGGTCGACGAGCACGCCCGCCTCCACGTCCTCGAGCCGGCCGAGCTCGCGCTCGATCTCCCGCAGCGCCCCGACGCCCTCGGCGCGCGCCGCGGCCAGGCGCTCCTTGAGCTCCGCCGAGTACGCCGCCTGGTCGCGGAAGACGTCGGTCTTCAGGCGGTCGATCTGCGGCGCCGGCAGCTCGTCGATGAGCTGGAACACGGGGCTGTCGGTCGCCGCGGCCCGGGCGGCGCGCAGGGCCGCCGCCAGAGCGACGCGATCCTCGCCGGGGTTCGCGGGGCCGCCGTGTTCGTCGAGGGCGTACGGGAGCACCCGGTCGGGCGCGAGGTCGAACGGCGCGCCTTCGACGTCGGCGCTGACGAGCACGGTCGAGTACGGGCGCGCGGCGTGGCGGACGCCGAGCTCGTAGAAGACGTTCGCGTTCGCGGTCGTCAGGTCGGCGACCGCGTAGTCGGCCAGGATCAGCCGCTCGAACATCGGCTTGTGGATCATCCCCCCGACGACGTCCTGGTCGGCGCGCAGTGGCTCCAGCTCCGCATCGCGAATCGCCGGCGCCAGCAGCGCCTCGTAGACCGCGTCGAAATCGACCGAGCCGCCCCGCCCGTCGGGCTTCAGCCCGAACGGCATGACCACGAAGCACAGCGGCGCACGGCCCGAGCCGACGGCGTCCCGGGTGTCAGCCTCGGATGACACGATTCAACCCTCTCATTCGTCGAGGAAGTCGCGGCGCTCGGCCGCGGTCAGGTCGCGGGTCACGTGGCTCGGGGCCGCCGCGAGCAGGTCGCCGAGCGAGCCGCACACGTCGCAGTCGTACACGCGAGCGGTTCCGTCGATCCCGACGGTCACGAAGCGCCGCCCTGTGGAGTCGAAGCCGACGTCGGTGAGCTCGGGGCGCCGGCGAACCTGGCGATTGACCTTGGTCGCCTGGGCGAGATCCTGGGTGCGGAGCGCCTGGCGGAGCCTCCTCAGTAGGTCGGCGACGGTGACGGGGTTGGGGTCACTCGGATCGGTGGGCACGCCTGCGCTGCGAAGCTCGAGCACCTGCTCGCCGGTCGCGACGTCCCATAGGCGCGCGGTCCCGTCGTAGCTCGCCGTGGTCACGTACCGGCCGTCCGGGCTGAAGGCCACGGCGGAGACGATGTCGCGGTGACCTTTGAGCACGACTCGGCTGCGGCCGGTGGACAGGTCCCAGATGCGGGCCGTGTTGTCGCCGGAGCCCGTGACGGCGAGCTCGTCGTCGGGGCCGATGTCCACGGACGTGACGAGATTCGAATGGCCCGTGAGCAGCCGTAGCTGGTCGCCGGAGGCGACGTCCCATACACGCGCTGTGTCGTCGGAGCCGCCGGCGGTCACCACGAAGCTGCCGTCGTGGCTGAACGCATCCGCCCATGACGTCGCCGGAGCCGCCCTTCAACGGCCGACCCTCAACGGTGCCGAGGTCCCAGAGCTTCGCCTCTCCCTCATCCCCGGTCGTCAACACCGTCTTCCCGTCCGGGCCGAAACTCGCTGAGTTCAGCGGCTGGCTCCCGGGAAGGCGTCTCGTACGAGGTCGCCCGTGGGCGCTCCAGATGCGCGCGGAACCGTCCTGATCCGCGGTGAGGATCCGGTCTCCATCGGGGCTCAGGTCGGCGTCGTTGACGGCGGTCGTCACGGGAACCGCTGCCTCTCGGGAGCCAGTCTCGGCATCCCAGAGCTTCAGCGACCCCGACGGCTGCGGTGAGCACCGACTTTCCGTCCGGGCGCGAATGTCGCGCTCGTCGGCGTGAAGCCTGCGCTGAACTCCTCGCTCGGGCGCCCCGGGGCCGCGTCCCAGATGCGGGCCGTCCCGTCCTGGCTGGCGGTGAGGATCGTCGCGCTCGTTCGGGGCGAACGCCGCCGTCGACACCCAGCCGCGGTGACCGAGCAGATCTTCGGCGAGGCGGTTGGCGTCGAGATCCCAGAGCTTGGCGGTCGTGTCGCCGCTCGCGGTGAGCGCCCGGTTCCCGCTCGCGTTGAAGGTGACGTCGGTGATCGGCCCCGTGTGCCCTCCGAGCACCGCGAGGCGCGTGCCCGTCGCGGGGTTCCAGACGCTCAGGATCCCATCCGACCCGCCAATCGCGAGCCGTCGCCCGTCGTCCGAGTAGGCGCCGGACAGCGGCGGCACCCCACCGGGGACCGCGAGGCGCTCGAGCGGTTCGCCCGAGCGCAGATCCCGGACCACGGCCGTGCCTTGGCGCGTTGTTGCCGCCCGCGATCATGACCTGGACGCCGGTGGGGTCGACCGCGACCGCCGTGAGCCGTCCCGACGGGGCGGGCATGACCGACTCCGGCTCACCCGACCCGGCGTCCCAGGAAATGACCTTCCCGTCGTCGCTGCCGGTCACGATCGTCCGCCCGTCGTCGGTGAAGGCGGCGCTCGTCACCCGCCTTGCGGTGCCCCCTGAGCACGGCCAGCTGCGCTCCGGTCCGTGGGTCCCAGATCCGGGCCGTCGCGTCCCGGCTGGTCGTCACCACGCGGCGCCCATCGGGGCTGAACTCCACCCTCCTCACCGCTTCTGCATGTCCCTCGAGCCGCCTCAGAGGCTCCCCCGTCTTCCCGTCCCAGATCCCGGCGGTCCGATCACGGCTCGCGGTCGCCACCAGGTCGCCTCGAGGGCTGAACTCGGCCCAGGAAACCTTGCCGTCGTGCCCGAGCCAGGCGATGTTCTCCCCCGTGCGCGCGTCCCAGAGGCCCCCGCGGCCGTCGCGGCTCGCGGTCACGACGCGGGTCCCGTCGGGGCTGTACGCCGCGTGGCCGATCCACCCACGGTGACCGCGGAGCGTGCGCTCGATGTGGGAGACCCAGAGCGCCCGGCGCAGCGCCCGCTCCGCCTCCACCGTCGGGCTTTCCGAGGCCGCCTGCTGCGCGAGCAGGATGCTGAGCTCGGGGTCGATCTGCAGCTGGAGGTCGGCCGCCGCGGCGAGCTGCCGCGACTGCGCGATCCCCTCCTGCTGCTCGCGATCGCGCTGTGCGTCGCGACGCTGAAGGACGGCGACGACCGCGATCGCGACGATCGCCGCGCCGGCGACGACCGAGCCGACCGTGATCCACTGGCGCCGCGTCGCCGCCCTGCGGCTGGCCAGGATGTACTCGGCCTGCAGCGGCGTCGGCTGCGGCTCCTTGTGCGCCGCCTGCTGTCCAAGCCAGTTCTCGGCCTCGCGCAGGTCCCCGCCGCGGAGCAGCGAGCCGCCGTCGCGGCCGCTGTGCTCCCACTCCTCGGCCCGCTCGAGCAGGCGCGTGTGCTCGCGGGCCCACTCCGGCAGGTCGTCGATCGCCGCGAGCAGCGCAGCGAAGCCGGGTGCGTATTCCTGGTCGGTGCGGAAGAGGACGTAGTTGCGGCTGCCGAGGTCGTCGGGCACCGGGACGCCGTCGGGCTCGTGGCGGAGCAGGGGGACGATCCGCTTCTGCTTCGCCAACCGCGTGGGCCAGCTCCCGGCCGCAGGCCTCGGACTGGAGCGCGGGCGGCGAGATGACGAAGGCGAAGATGTCGGAGCCCTCGATCCCGAGCTCGATCTCGCGCCGCCACTCGACCGCGGGCCCGATGTCCTCGCGGTCGACCCAGACGTCCTTGCCGTGCTCGCCGAGCGATTCCCGAAGTCGCTGGACGAAGTCCTCATCGCGGCGCGAGTAGGAAATGAAGATGTCGGCCATCGCGGTTCAGGGCGACGCGCGGGCCGCTCGCGTCGCCTGGGCATCCGCCCACAGCAGTGCGCCGAGCGTGGCGCTGATGATGATCACGGCGCGAATGGCAACCAGCAGCGTTGGCACGTCGCTGCCGACCGGGACGACGAGGCCGACAACGACGCCGGCGGCGATCCCGGCGGCGAGCCCGGTTCCGGGCCGCCGCGGCACCCAGAGAAGACCCATGAGCCCGCCCATCCCGGCGCCGAGGACCGCGTAGGCCGGCACGGTGATCGCCAGGTCCGAGGCATCCTGCTTCGGGTAGTACGAGATCACGCCGGCGAGCGCCGAGGCAAGGGCGCCGACGCCCAGCGCGATCAGCACGTTGCGGACGACGGTCCGCTGGCCGAAGCGGATCGTGAGCCAGATCGCGATCCCGAGGGCCACCGGGACCCAGGTCGCCATCCGCTTCAGCACCTGGTCGGGGTTGGAGAGCCTGTCGGGAAGCGCGTTGGCCAGTCCACCGGCGACCAGCCCGATGACCGCCGCGACCAGGACCCCCTCGATCACGATCCGCGCCGGGCTCACCGAAGCGGCGGTCGCGGGTTGCGTGGCCGCCGCGGGCGCTGCGACCGTGCCCCCGTTCGCCTGCACGGGAAGGGTCTCGTGGATCCCGGTGGTCCCCGCGAGCAGCTCCTTCAGCCTGCCCGTGAGCCGCCCGACGTCGTCGCGCCAGCGCCCGTCGCTGAGCTCGAGCGCGTTGCGGCGGGTCAGCGGCCGCATGTCCGGGGGCAGATCGTCGCCGTCGGGCATCCGCGCTCCGGAGACGAGCACCGGGATCACGGTGACGTCGGAACGCCGCAGCGCCGTGCCGACCTCGAGCCTGACGAAGTCCTCCGGGTCGGCGATCCGCACCGCGCCGTCCTCGTCGGTGGCGGTCGCCCAGCGCGGCCCCATGACCACGATCAGCACGTGACAGGCCGAGACCGCGCTCGTGATCCGGTCGACGAAGTCGATCCCCGGCGCCAGATCGACGTCCATGAACACGTTGTGGTCGCCGAACGACGCCGCCATCGAGTCGTAGAGGCGCCCGGCGTACGCGGAGGTCTCCTCACGCCGGTAGCTGATGAAGAGCTTCGGCTCCGGCGCCGAGGTGCCGGCTGTCGTCTCGGAGCTCATCCCTCGCTCGCCGGCTGGCGAGCCTCGTCCTCGCGGAGCGCCACCCAGGCCGAGTTCTCCTGCGAGACCAGCCCCTCGACCCGGACGGCGAGCAGGCCCTCCGGGCCCGCGACGCCCGCGTAGGGCCCGGCCCGGCTCAGGAACAGGAACCGCTCCGCGCGCAGGCGCTCGCAGGTGGACCGGTAGTTGATCCAGTTCTCCTGGTACTGCTGCAGCTGCTGCAGGCCCTCGAGGACCACGATCAGGGCTCCGCCGCCCCCGAGGACCGCGAGCGGCGCCGAGGCCGCGGCCGCGACCGGGATCGCCGCGGCGGTCACGATCTGGACGATCTTCAGCGCCTTGAACCAGCGCTGGTTCTCGCTGCTCTCGCGGTCATACCAGGCGATCTGCTGCTCGAGCCGCTCCCAGGCCGGCGAGCTCGGCGCCGGGGACGCGCCGTCGCCGAGCTCGGCGGTCGCATGCTCGTCCGTGTGCTCCTCGTCCATGAGCCCTCCCGAGGGAACTCGCCGGGAGTTGGTCTAACCCAGGTCCCGGGCGCTGTCAAGCGCCGCAGACGCTTTGGCAGGAAACCTCCAGGCCGAGGCCTACTCCACGAAGCAGTACGAGTCGCTGGACGCGTCGCCGCCCTGGAGCCGCGTCTGGTGTACGCGCAGTCCCCGGAAGTCGTCGCCGTGAGGGAAGAACTGGGGGTCGACCGTCATCCCGCCGGTCTCGACGTCCGCGTCGACGCGGGCCATCCAGGCACCGACGCCGTCGGGATAGAAGATGTCGTCCCAGCTCGCGTACAGCGAATTGGTGAAGTACACGCGCCGGCCGTCGCGGCTTATCTCCACCATCTGCGGCGCCCCCGCCAACCGCAGCTCGGGGGCGGCCGGGTGAGGAGTTCCGGCCACGATCCCGCCCATGCGCACCGAGCCGGCTTCCTTCGGGTTGTGCGGATCGCTCACGTCGTACTGCTTGAGCTCACCGGTGCCCCAACACGAGACGTAGAGCCAGCGGTCGTCGACGGACAGGTCGATGTCGCTGACCAGCGGCGGGACCGCGCCGAACGGCTGGAGCGCCGGCGGCAACTGGTCGGCGTCGGCCGGCTCGGCGGGGATGGTGATCGCCTTCTCGACCGCCCAATGGCCGCCCTCGCGGTGCCACAGCCACACCGATGCGGAGAGATCCTCGACGCTGATCACCACCCCGACGAAGCCCCAGGTCTTGCGGGGGTCGTGAGCGGGCCTCACCTCGAGCACCATCTGATGCTCGTCGCCGAGATCGATCCGCTCGAGCAGCTTGCCCTCCGACAGGCTCCAGAAGTCGAGGTGGTGGCCGAACCGCTTGCCCAGCAGGTCCTCGGGATTCAACCCGCCCTCGATCATCGAGGGTGTCCCCCACTCCGAGGTCACCGCGACGTCCTCGTTCAGGTGCCACCAGACGTCATAGGCGAAGTACTGGTCGCCACGGTCGGTCTCCCAGGCCCCGGTGACCTCGAAGGTGTCGTGATCGATGAGCGCGACCCCGCCGGGCCCGTCGCCGTTGCCGGCCGCGCCGAGGTTCGACATGAAGATGCCGCCGGGTCCGCAGTGCACCGTGTGCGGGCGCGAGTAGCCGGCCTTGGCCGCAAGCTCCTCGGGCTCGATCGTCCGCACGACCTGCGGCTGGCGGGGATCGGGCTTGGTATCGAGCACGTACGTTCGCGACGAGCGGATGCCCGGCACGATCAGGTAGCGGCGCTCGAGTGCGCCCTCGTGGCCCTCGTGGCAGAGCGCGCTGGAGCACGCGTTCCAGCCGAAGTGATGCAGCTCGTTGCCGGCGGTCGGGAGCTCGGTCCACCCGACCACGTCTCCGTACGCGGATGAGCCGGGATCGCAGTCGACCACGGCCATCGCGTCGCGCTGCTCGCCGGCCGGGTCGAATGCCGCGACGTAGGCGAGGCTCTCGGGCGGAGCCGCGATCGCGGCGGCCGGTGAGCGGTAGAAGGTGGGATCGGTGGTCTCGGGCATCGAAACTCCCTTCGCCGTGGGTCTGTGAAGCCCGAACGTACACCAGACGCGCGGGCGGCTGGGCGCCGGCGCCTAGCCGGACGGCGAGACAGCCACGCCGAGCGAGTTGGCCCCGACGAACTTGGGGGTCCCGTCCTCGTAGAAGACGTCGACCTCGTCGATCTCGAAGCCGGCGTCCGTGACCAGCTGGACGATCGGCCGGGTCAGATGACAGCCGCCGAAGACCCGCTTCTGGACCGGCTCGAGCCGATGCTGCCAGCGGCGGACGCTCTCGTCCGGGGCCAGCCCGTGCTCGACGAAATGGAGTCTGCCTCCGGGCTTCAGCACCCGCCGCACCTCGCGCAGGGCCGCGGCCACGTCCGGGATCGTGCACAGCGTCCAGGTCGACAGCGCCGAGTCGAACCGGTCGTCCGCGAACGGCAGCGCCTGACCGTCGAGGCCCGCACGCTCAACCGGGACGCTGCTGGCCTCGAGCCGCTTGCCGGCGAGCTTCCAGCCGAGGTCAGCGGGCTCGACCGCGGACACCCGGGCGATCCGGTCCGGATAGAAGGGGACGTTGTGGCCGGACCCGAAGCCGATCTCCACCACCTCGCCCTCGAGTTCCGCACATACCCGGCTCCTCAGCGGATCGCCGCTCTTCAGCCCGCAGGCCACGTTGACGACGCGGGGAAGAATCTGGTCGCCGTAGACACCCATTCGGTCGCGCCTCGAACCCGAAGCCTAATCGGGTCGCCGCCGAACTCTTCGATCGGCGCCGCTGCGAGACTCCTCCCGTGCGTCCGTCACCTGCTCGTTCGCCGGCCGAGCCCGCGCCTTGCCGCCGGCGAGCTCACGCACCTGGACAGGGTCCCGGTCGACGTCGACACTGGCGCGGGAGCAGTGGAGGGGTTACGTCGACGTGTTCCGCCGTCGGGGGTGGCTCGTTACGGAGCTCGAGCCCGCCGACGAGCACCCCGATGGCGTGTTCGTCGAGGACATCGTCGTGGTCTTCGACGATCTCGCCGTGCTCACCAGCCCGGGGGCCTCGACCCGCGTAGGCGAGGTCGCGTCCACCGAGCGCGGCGTGGCCCGCCTGGTCGGCGCAGGCCTCCCCCTCGAGGTCGCGCGCATCGAGCCGCCCGGTCGCCTCGATGGCGGCGACGTGCTCAAGGTCGGCCGCGTGGCCTACGTCGGCCAGAGCTCCCGGACGGACGCCGAGGGCATCGCCCGCCTCCGGGCGCTCATCGAGCCGCGAGGGTGGACCGTCACGGCGGTGCCGGTCACCCGGGCGCTGCACCTGAAGTCCGCCGTGACGGCGTTGCCCGACGGCACCGTCATCGGGTGGCCGCCCAAGGTGGACGACCCGGGCGTCTACCCCGAGTTCCTGCCGGTACCCGAGGAGCATGGGAGCGCCGTGGTCGACCTGGGCGACGAGCGCGTGGTCATGTCCGCCGACGCCCCGCGCACCGCGGAGCTGCTCGCCTCCCGTGGCCTGGCGGTCGAGCGGGTGCCGGTGAGCGAGTTCGAGAAACTCGAGGGCTGCGTCACGTGCCTGTCGGTCCGCGTGCGCTGAGCCTAGTCGGACTGCTGCCGAAGCGCGACCACGAGCGGGATGACGACCAGCGGGATGACGACCGGCAGGAAGAGCAGCTGCAGCCAGTCGAACAGCGTGTTGCCCTCGAAGCCGGTCCAGTCCCAGCCCTGCGTATAGCCGCCGACCGCGAGGACGGTGATCACGGCCACGAACAGGCTGATGAAGAACAGATGAGGTCCTCGCACCGCACGGACATCGAACTCGAACGCGGCCAGGACCGACAGCGTCAGTGGCAGGAGGACCAACCCGAGCCAGTCCCACACGGTGTTGCCGACGAAGCCGGTCCAATCCCACGGGATCAGGTAGCCGGCCACGGTCAGCGCGATGAACAGGCCGAGGCACGTCAGGCCGATGACTGCTCGCCACGCGCCCAGCTCCTCGGCGCGGACCAGGACCGCCACGAGCCCGAAAGCGACCGGCAGCAGCAGCACGTGCAGCCAGTCCCACAGCTCGGTTCCCGGGTATCCGGTCCAGGCCCAATGGGGGCTTCCGTATCCCCCGTAGAGCGTGATCGCCAACGCGATCAGGAGGACGACGCCGAGGACCGCCAGCGGGGGATTGCGAAGCCCGCGCCTGCCGTCGCGCTCGATCTCGGCGCGCGGTCCTTCAACCGCCATGCCGCGGACGTTACCTCCAAGCGCGGCGCGCGCACGAGACGCCCAACCAATGTTCGACCGGGCGTATTTTCGCGTCGTCAGCCGGTGTGCCGGTACGTGAGGAACACCGTGCCCGCCTCACTGCGATCGACGGCCTCGAGCTCGAGTCGCTCGGGCTCGTCGCCGTCGGCGAACAGCCGCCGGCCGCTGCCGGCGAGCGTCGGCGCGATCACCAGCCGGAGCTCGTCGATCAGGCCGGCGCCGAGCAGCGACTGCGCGAGCGAGATGCTGCCGTGGATCCCGATGTCCCCGCCGGGGCCGTCCTTCAGGCGCTCGACGTAGTCGACGACGGGCTCGCCGACCAGGGTCGAGTTCGACCAGCTCTCGCCGGGCTCGGACGACGTGACCACGTGCTTGCGCACGCCGTTGATGAAGCTTGCGAACGGCTCCGTCTCCGACGTCGGCCAGTAGCCGACCCAGTAGTCATAGGTGCCGCGGCCGAGCAGGACGTCGTCCTGGGTCTCGATGATCCCGCCGAGGTTGTCGAACACCTCCCGGCCG
This sequence comes from uncultured Solirubrobacterales bacterium, assembly GCA_963729065.1. Classification (GTDB taxonomy): domain Bacteria; phylum Actinomycetota; class Thermoleophilia; order Solirubrobacterales; family 70-9; genus WHSW01. Next base: position 2,658 of record CAVSMS010000022.1, on the reverse strand, counting down.
CCGTCGGAGAGCCAGTCCCCCGGCTCCTCGGCGACGCCGTCGAGCGACAGCAGGGAATAGAGAACGATCTTTCGCGAGGCGGGGGCGGCGGCCATGGGCAGCTCCTATCGGTGTATGGCGATCATCCCTGTAGACCGCCGGGCACGTCGGATCTCATCGCGCCTGTCCCTCAGGAGGCACTTTCAAAATCTCTGAAACCGTCGACATCGCGACGAGTTTGAGCACACTCGCCGCGGGCCAATTGCGCCAACAAGACCGAAATCCCCACCGCCCGAGGCGATGTCCGAGAAACCCCCTTCCGATCCGTCCAGGGAGCACGTGCCGCTCGGAGAGTTCGACGCGACGCGCGTCCAGATCGCGATCTCGCCCCTCTCGACCGTGTTCGTGTTCGCGCTCGGGGCGATCGAGACGCGGGAGGAGGCCGCGGGGGCGGGCCCTCCCGAGTGGAAGCGCACGGTGCGTTCGCATCTGCGCGAGCGCGACTACGCCGCGCTCGCGCCGCTCGGCGACCCGCGGGCCGGCACCTGGCCCGACGTACTCGCGGGCGTTCGCGAGCCCGGCGTCAGCACCTTCGAGGACGGCCTCGAGCTGATCCTCAACTTCGATCTGGACGAGTTCGCGGCCCGGGTCGACGAGACCTACGAGCAGCAGCGCTCGCTCGATTCATGGCTGCCGGTGCGCCGCGATCCGGAAGGCTGGCGGCACGACTACGTCGAGGCGCTGCGACGCGCGTGGCTCGGCATCGAGCCGCTGTGGGAACGCTCGCGTGGGCTGCTCGACCGAGAGGTGGAGCGGGTCGGTGCGGCCGTGGCGCTTGGCGCCCCCGCCCAGTGCGTCAACGAACTGCATCCGCGCAGCTCGATCGACAAGGGCGAATGGCGCTTGCACATGCGTTTTCCGAGGCCGAAGCGCTGGCGGCTCTCGACGGAGCTCGTCGTCGCGCCGCTGGTCGTGGAGGACGCGTGTTTCGTCTCCGACGACGACGCGGACACGCTCACCCGCGTTCACTATCCGCTCCAGGGCGCCTGGCGGGCCTTCGATGGGGAGCGCCCGCCGCCTGCGTCGCTGGAGGGCTTGCTCGGGGCGCAGCGAGCGCGCATCCTGATGCACCTCGAACGCCCGGCTACGCCTGGGGAGCTCGCCGAGGTGATGTACGTGACCCGGGGCGCGGCGACCTATCAGCTGCGCGCGCTCGAGTCGGCCGGCCTCATCACCCGCCGCCGCACCGGTCGCAACGTCACCGTGGAGCGGACGGACCGCGGTACGTCGCTGCTGGCGCTCTACACCGAGTAGCCGCGGGAATTCCAACCCTAGGTGCGTGTGCCGACCGCGATCAGGTACTCCTCTCGAACCGCGCCTGCTCCTGGGTGCCGCGATTCCACTCGTCGCAGAAACCGCTCAGCGCCTCGATCGAACTCGTCGGCTCGCCCCTCGCGTTCCGCGTTGGCACGGGCGACGATCGTGGGGCCGTAATAGGCCTTGAAGTGCTCGCCGTAGTCGCCCGGACGCTCGAAGGCGGTGACCTCGAGGTTGTCGCGCTCCATCGTCCGGAAGTCGACGCGGTCGCCGAACAGCTCTCGCACGTGCTCCTCGCCGCCCCACAGCGGCGGCGGCTGCGCGCCCGGCGGTGGCGGCGGGGCGAACGGGCCGATCGTCTTGAACAGCGCCCCGATCATCCCTTCCGGGGTCCAGCTCAAGAGCCCGATCGTGCCGCCCGACCGGCACACCCGGACCAGCTCGTCGGCGACCTCCTGGTGATGGGGGGCGAACATCGCGCCGATGGATGACATGACGACGTCGTAGGACCCGTCGTCGAACGGCAGGTTCTCGGCGTCCGCCTCGACCCACTCCAGCTCGACTCCGGCGGCCTCGGCGCGGGCGCGGCCGGCGTCGAACAGCTCGGGTGTCAGGTCGCTCGCCGTGACGGCCGCTCCGGCCTCCGCCGCGGGGATCGAGGCGTTGCCCGTGCCGGCGGCGACGTCGAGCACGCGCATCCCGGGACCGATGCCGCAGGCCGCGACGAGCCGTGGCCCGAGCGGCAAGAGAAACGTCTCGACCATGGCCGGGTAGTCGCCCGACGCCCACATCTTGCGGTGGCGCGCCTTCAGCTCTGAGTCGGATGCGGTTGACGACAAGGTGCCCTCCCGTCTGTCGTGGACCACCCGACCATATCCCCGGCGGGCCTCCAGGCATGAGCGCGATAGGTTCTGAACTCGTGCCGGATAGCCATGAGACGAAGCGGAGGCTTGCCAGCGGGACGGCGAAGTACGTGGTCAATCCCATCGTCCGCGGGCTGTTTCGCCTCGGGCTTCCGGCCCCTGGGACTGCGATCCTGGAGACGACCGGCCGCAAGTCCGGGCAGCCGAGACGCAACCCGGTCACCAACGGCCTCGACGGCGGCGTCTTCTGGATCGTCGCCGAGCACGGTCGCCGGGCGAACTACGTCATGAACATCGAGGCGAACCCCCGTGTGCGCCTTCGCATCGGCCGAGGATGGCGCGAGGGCACCGCCCGGCTGATGCCCGACGATGACCCACGAGAACGACTGCGCTACATCGCCTCGAGGCACCCGATCGCGAGACTGAGCGCGGCGACCGTGCGCCTGATGCAGACCGCCCTACTGACGATCCGGATCGACCTCGATGGGGAGCAGCCCTA
>CAVSMS010000021.1:0-39585 GCA_963729065.1 uncultured Solirubrobacterales bacterium | reverse complement strand
GCCGGCGGATCAGAGCGTCTTGACGAGCCCGCCGTCGATCACGAAGTCCGAGCCGGTGACGTTGCCGGCGCGGTCGCTGGCCAGCAGCACGACCAGGTCGGCGACCTCCTCGGGCTGGTGAAGCGGCCGGTGGCGCCTGCCGCGCCTGCCTGCCGCGACCTCGTCCGGGTCGCCGCCCTGCGCCTCGGCGACGGTGGCGGCGACGCCGTGGTCGCCCAGCCACAGACCGGTCGCGACCGGCCCGGGGCTGACCGTGTTGACCCGGATGCCACGCGGCCCGACCTCCTTCGACAGCGACTTGGAGAAGTTGGCGAGCGCTGCCTTCGCGGCGCTGTAGTCGATCACCGCCGGGTCGGGCAGGAACGCGTTCACCGAGCAGATGGTGACGATCGTTCCGCCGCCCGCCTCGAGCATCGCCGGGGAGCGCGGCGCGGGTGGTGCGCACGGCCGCCATGAACCTGACTTGAGCGAGGCCAGCCACTGCTCGTCGGTCACCGCGAGGAAGCCGCCGAGCGCGGCGTCACCGCGCCGACGTTGTTGACGAGGACGTCGATCCGGCCGCCCTCGAGCGCCGGCCGCGACAGCTCGGCGGGGCCTCGGCGGTCGCGAGGTCGACGCTCACCTGCCGCACGCTGCCGCTGTCGACCAGCCCGGCCAGCTCGTCGCTGACGCTGCGCGCGCCGGCCACGACACGCGCACCCTCGGCCACCAGCGCGCGCGTGATCGCCAGGCCGATGCCCTTGCTGGCCCCGGTGACGACGGCGCGCTTGCCGGTCAGGCCGAGGTCCATGGGCTCCAGTTACTTCGCGCAAGAACGGCACCACGGTTTTCGCGAAGCGGTTGTGGCGCGGCACGTCGAGCAGCGGGTCGAGGTGGCCCATCCTGGGATCGGAGACGATCGTCGCCGAGGGATGTTCGAGGAGTGGAAGAACCTGCGAGTGCCCTTCGCGCCCTGGCCCTTCGAGAGCCCGGTCTCGAAGAAGTAGAGCGGGGTGTCGATCTCGCGCAGGTGCCAGGGGCGGAGCCCGAGGTAGTCGGTCACAGGGGTCCGCCGCACGTACTGCATGGCCCGGATCAGATCGATGCTCAGGCGCTCCGGGAAGTACCACTCGATCCCGTTGCCGGGCTCCTGGGTGAAGCCCGCGCAAGCCCGCTGCACGCTCGAGTACTTGCTGTCGATCACGGGCGCGGATCGCCTGTGTCGGCGATCCTTCCCGCCCTGACCCTGGTGAAGTAGGCGGCGTTCTCCAGCAGGTAGCCGATAAAGGCCTCGTTCGTGACCGGGACCGGCGGCACGAGGCCGGGCGGGATCAGCCCACCGGGTGCGAGCTGCGCCAGCTGCTGGAGGGCCGAGGGCTCGTCGGGCGCGTCCTCGGCGTACTGGCAGGCGACTTCGGTGGCCACGCCGAGGATCCAGGTCGGCAGGCCGCCCGGGAGGAAGTCGTCCTCGAATGGGGACTGGTCCGCGAGCGCGGCGAGCCTCGCCTTGGCCTGGGTGACGGTCTGCAGAGGATGGGCGTACTCGGTGTCGCGAAACGCGTCGTCGAACCCGCCGAACAGGGTGCCGTCGATCTGCACCATCCCGGCGAGGTCGCGATATCCGGCGCGACCGTGAAAGTCCCAGGCGGCGTACGCCGGGATGGTCAGGCCACCGAAGGAATGCCCGCCGAGGATCACCTTCCGGCGGCCGTGGTCCCGCGCTCTGCGGACGACGCGGTGCAGGTCCTTGAAGGCGAGGGCGGCGCCCCACTTGCGGACGAAGGGTGCGGCGGAATCCGGCACGGGCTCGAACGAGGCGCCGTCGACCGGGCCGAAGCCGGAGTAGTACCCCAGCGCCGCGTCGGGGTCGTCGAGCTCGAAGCCGAACACGTCCTCGAACGCGTTCGGACGCCGGTCGAGCGCCCAGACGGCCAGCCCGCGGACCTTGCGGGTCAGGTACGGGGCGATCTCCCGGTAGTTCGCCTCGCCCGAGGGGGAGCCGGGGATCAGGACCATGACGCTGCTCGGCCGGCGGGGCCCGTATTTGCGCACCCAGACGCGGTCGTAGCTCGCCGGCCCGGGCCCAGCAGCGCCCTCGATCGCAACGCGCGGCGCTTCAGCCGCCCCGGCGGACGGGACGGCTGAGAGGACAACCACGGCGGCGAGGAGACCGACCGCCCTCAACCCAAGCGACGACGACACTCTTTCCACCCTACGGTGCGCTGGCGACAGACAAGGGCCCAAGCTCCCTAGCCCGCGCTGCCCTTCGCCTGCTGGCGCTCGGGGGCGATCCGGATCACGTCCCATGCCAGATGACAGCGCTCGAGGCCGCTGATCAGCCAACCGCCGGGATCGAGCTGCCAGCGGCGCAGCCCGTGACGAGCGGAGGTCGGGAAGGCATGGTGGTTGTTGTGCCACGCCTCACCGAAGGCGAGCGGCGCGAGCCAGGCGAGGTTGCGGGACTCATCGCCGGTCGGGAACGGGCGTCGGCCGTAGTAGTGGCAGAGCGAGTTGATGCTGAAGGTCGCGTGGTGGAGCAGGAACACGCGCACCGCTCCGCCCCACAACAGCGCGGTGAGGCCGCCGGCGAGCGTGCCGGTGAGAGCGACCCCGAGGCCGAATGGAACGGCGAGGCCCGCCGCCACCCAGAGCGGGAAGGTGCGGCTGATGAAGCGCATGTCGCGGTCGGCGAGCAGATCCTTCGCGTACCGGGCCGGGTTGGCCTTGTCCTTGCCACGGAAGATCCAGCCAAGGTGCGCGTGACCGAGCCCACGCACTTCCCCGCGCCACCCCGGCGCATGGTCGACGTGGGGACTGTGCGGGTCACCGGGAACGTCCGAGAAACGATGGTGCTTGCGGTGCGTGGCGACCCACTCGATCACCGGACCCTCAACCGCCATCGAGCCGAACACGGCGAGCAGCGCTCGCACGGTGCGCGTGGTCTTGAAGCTCCGGTGCGTGAACAGGCGGTGATAGCCGACGGTGATCCCGAACCCGGCCACCGTGTAGGTGATCGCGAGCACGAGCAGGTCCGGCCAGCGCAGGGCGCCGCCCCACGCCACCCACGCCGCCAACAGGAGCGCGACCGGCGGCAGGCCGAAGACCATGATTCGGACCAGGCGCTCGGAGGCCTCATTCTCGATCGCGACCGACTCCGCGGTCCCGCCTGGCCGCTGTTCTTGAAGCGCGGCGACGCCCACCGCGAACCTACGCGCTCGGTTGCGAAACCGGGTCGGTGAAGGGCAGCGCCACGTCGAGCCTCGTCAGTCGAAACCGGCTCGCCACGTCTCCCCTGCCGCGCGTCAGGCGCAAGCGGTCGCCGCTTGCCGCCGAGCGGTGCCAGGCGCTGACCAGCGTTGCGAGTCCGATCGTGTCGATGAAGCTCAGCGCATCGACATCGAGGACGATCCGGTCCGCCTGGCTTCGCTCGGCTTCTGCCAGGGCACGCTCGAGGGCGGGGCTACCAGCCTGGTCGAGCTCCCCCTCGACGCAGATGACGTAATCGTCGGGCAGCTGTGCAGCGTCGATCCTGAGTGACCGATGTGATGGGGACATTCCTCGCCTCCTCGGGTGGCGCGATATCGACCGAGGAAGTCAGGCGGCGCTGCCTGTCCTTCGAACGGACCAGACCCCGAAGCGAATGCCCTCCAGACGACCAGCGTACCACCCGCTTTTTCGGGCTTAGCTGGGCGAGCTCGTTCGAGCTTCGTCCGCGGCGCGAAGCTCGTGCTCCTCCACCAGGTCGGTGGGCGCGAGCACGAACACCTCGCAGATCATGTCCGGCTCCTGCTGATTTCCGCTCATGAACCCGATCACGGGCCGTTTGGTCGCGTGCTGGACGACGGCTTCAAACCGTTGGCGCATGACCTCCTGGAAAGCCATCCGCTGCTCGATCACCGCCCGACCGCGGTCGCCGTCGCGCAACGTCTGCTCGACCCTGGTGAAGCCGCCGCGCAGTACGCACACCACCAAGTCGTCCTGGTAGTAGGTCTTGGCCTGAGTCGGTCCGACCCCGTAGTACTCCTTGAGGAGAGCCACCATCCCGTTGGAGATCGCGGTCAGGACAGCGCCGTGCTGCTTGCTGTGATGCTCGGCGTCTGCGGTGGTCATCCGGATCGGGAGGTCGAACAGCCTCTGGAAATCGTAGCCCTAGCTCGACCCGCTCGCGGCGTCGGTGGCCCTGACCGGGGCGGGGATCAGGGCGGCGCCGGCGATCACGAGACAAAACGCGAGCGTGCGGCCGACGACCTCAAATGCTCCCGAGCCGACCGGATCGCGGAAGACGAGGATGCCGCCGACGATCGCCGTGAGGTTGGCCGCGACGGAGGTCACGGCGATGACGTCGACTCCAGGGCCGATCTGCAGTCCACGCGCCGAGGCGTAGAAGGCAACCACCGACGCGATCACGGCCGCCACCGTCCATGGGCTGATCAGCTCGAGCACCCCGCTGGCGATGTCGTCGACCAGGAACTTGATCGCGATGTCAGAGACGCCGAAGAGGGCGCCTGCGGCGGCGCCGAGGAGCAGGCCCTGCGCCGCCGACGGGACTCGTCGGTGCGTCGACGCCGCGGCAACGGCAACGCCGACGACGAGCACGCCGCACTCCACCGCGATCAAGGCCGCCACGGCGTAGTGCCGGGGCTCGCCGTCGTCCGACCCCGAGGTCACGCCGATGATCGCCAGCCCAACCGCCGTGACGATCACCCCGACCCACTGACGGCGTCCGAGCCGGAAGCCGAAGTAGCGCTCCGCGAACACGGCGACGAACACCAACCCGGCCGAGAGGACGGCCTGCACGACGGAGAGCGGTGCGAGCGCGAGCGCGCCGACGTGGAGGCCCCAGGCGCCGAGCGCCATGATCCAGCCCACCGCGAACCACCTCGAGCGGAAGAGGTCGGCGGCGCTTCGCAGCGGGTGGCGGACGTGCACGTCGGGCGCCAGGACCGCGCCGCGATGCTTGAGCAGGAAGGCGACGCTCGTCACGATCGCGCAGGCGACCGCGAGCGCCAGCCCGACGATCACGCCGGGGGTCCTCCCCTAGCGATGCGTGTTACTCTGCTTGCGGGTTGCCGCCTGGCGCGGGTTGATCCTCGGCCGGAGGACGGCTCCAGGGTGAAGATCTCGGTGGCGACATCGGCGTCTCGGTCGTGGCTGCTCACGAACGAGGCTACGCGCTGGTGGGTCACTGTCGCGACCGTCAGGACCTCCTAACCGCCGCGTACTCCGCAACCCCTGTCGCGTCTGTGAGCATCATGCGCTGGTTGAAGACATCACGCCGTCCATGAGCACGCAGGTGACTATGTTGCTTCTAATCTCGTCCGCGTCGGTCCGCGGCGTCCGCGTAGCGCGTCCACAGCGAGGTGAGCGACCTCGTCAGGTTCGTCGACAGGTTCGCCGACGCAGACGAGAGCCGCTTCCGCTAAGGGCTCTTCGTCACGCTCAGCGGCTGATAGGCGGGCGCGGGGCTCGCGGGTCGCTCTCCCAGCCGTTGATGGTGTACGCGGACGACCTCGTCCAGGACGTCGGGCCGGTTGGCGAACTTGCGCTCGTAGCCGCGGACCTTCTTGACCGTCGCGAGGTCGGCCTCACCGAGCGCGGTCACGATCTCCGCGACGCTGAGAGCGTCGTAGCCTGGCAGCGGCTCGGCTCCGCGCATCCAGCGCAGCTTGTCGAGCACGGCCTCGCGCTCCTGATGAGACCGCTCGTAGTCCTCGATCGCCCCGAGCTCCACCTGCGAGTGATCGTGAAGCCCGTCGATCACGTCTCGGGCGCCGAGGCGGTCATAGCCGGCGAACGGGAGCCCGGCCTGCGCGGCTGGAGCCCGCTCCGTGTCGTCGGATCGGGCAGCTGCGGGCTCGGTGGTCGAGGCGCGGTCGCGCAGGGTGGTGAGGAAGCTCATTGGCTGCGTCCTTTCCGGCGACTCCGCCGGGCGAAATGAAGCGGCGGGATCGCCGGCTGGACACGAAGCGTATCATTTAATTCATGAATTCTATTTCAGGAGATTTGCAACCCCAATCCCCTGTTTCCGCTTCCGGCCGCTGGGACTTTCTGACCAACCACGCTCACGTCCTCACCTGCGTGGCGCACGACCCGGGCATCCGGCTGCGCGACATCGCCGCAGCCGTCGGGATCACCGAGCGCGCCGCCCAGCGGATCCTGTCCGAGCTGGTCGAGGAGGGGTACGTCCTGCGTGAGAGGCAGGGCCGACGCAACCGCTACCAGGTCGTGGTGGAACGTCCCATGCGCCACCCGCTCGGCCAGGAGCGGGAGATCGGCGAGTTGCTCGAGGTCCTGACCGGGTCGAGCGCCGGGGAGGGCGCTGACGTGGTGGCGGGGACCTGAGACGCCCGGCGGCCCTCAGACCTCCAATCGCGTCTCCTCGAGATCCAGCTCATGCTCGACCCGCCGCATCACCTCGGAGCTGATCTGGCGGCTGTTGCGCAGCTCGACCAGCGCCGCGCGCTGGGCCGCGAAGACCTCGTGCATTAACCGCTGATAGAGCAGCGAGCGCTCCTCGAGCCCGTCCTCGTCCTCGATCTTGCCGGCGCGGATCTTGAAACGGCGCTGGCGGAATTGGTAGAGGTTGCGGACGCGCTCAATGGTCCCGTCGTTGGTCCAGTCCTCGAGCTCGAGCTCCTCGATCCGCTCGAGCGCGGCGCGGGCAGCGACCAGCCGTGCCCGGAGCTCCTCGTGCTCCTCCTCGGAGCCATCGTCCGTGACGCCGAGCCGGCGCACGAGCCACGGCAGGGTCAACCCCTCCCCCACCACCGTCACCAGGATCAGGGCAAAGGTGATGAACAGGATCAGGTCGCGGCCGGGAAGCGCGGCGCCGGCGTCGGTCTGCAGCGGCAGCGCGAGCGCCGCCGCGAGCGAGACGGCGCCGCGCATCCCGGACCAGCCGGAGACGATCCGTTGCTTGGCGCCGGCCCGGCGCGCGCGCTGCGCAGGGCGGCGGTCGATCAATCGGATCAGGTACGGGATCGTGAACGCCCAGACGAAGCGCATGCCGATCACCACGGCGCAGACGAGCGCCGCGTAGCCGATCACCTCGCCCGCCGGCTCCCCGGCCAGGCCGTCCACGATCACCGGCAGCTGCAGGCCGATGAGGATGAACAGGGTCGCGTTGAGCAGAAACGTGAGCACCGACCAGAGCGCGAAGCTCTGCATCCGAGCCTCCGGCGTGACGATCTCCGGGGCGCGCCACCCGAGGTACACACCGCACGCCACCACCGCGAGCACGCCCGAGGCGCCAACCTCGTCGGCCGGGATGAAGGCGCCGTAAGCGGTGAAGAGCGAGATCGTCACCGAGGTGATCGTGTCGGTGATCCGCCGGCGGATCTCGGCGATCACCCAGCCGACCACGAGCCCGATCGCGATTCCGCCGGCCACCGCGCCGACGAACTCGAGCGCCGCGTGGCTGGCGGACACGCTCTGCCCGACCGCGGCCGCCACGGCGACCTTGTAGGCCACCAGCGCCGTGGCGTCGTTGATCAGGCTCTCGCCCTCCAGGATGTTGACCATCCGGCGAGGCGCTCCGACCCGTTGCAGGATCGACGTCGCGGCGACCGGGTCGGTCGGCGAGACGATCGCACCGAGCGCGAACGACACCGCCCACGGCAGGCCGATCACCTCGTGGGCGATCACCGCGACCGCCCCCGCGGTCACCAGGACCAGCCCGATCGCGGTCAGCGTGATCGGGCGCAGGTCGGCGCGCAGGCTGCGCAGGTCGGCGAAGAAGGCGGCCGCGTAGAGCAGGGGCGGCAGGAAGACGAGCAGCACCAGGTCGGGATCGAGCTCGACCTCCGGGATCCCGGGCACGAGTCCGAGCAACAGGCCGCCGAGCACGAGCGGGATCGGGTACGGGACCTTGAGCCAGTTGGCGAGCGCGTTCAGGCCGGCCGCCGCGACGAAGAGCGCCGCGATGATGATCTGCAGGTCGCCCACGGCCCGGGATTGTGCCCGGCGGCGCTGACGAGTCAACCCCATGATCCCGGCTGCCAACGAGCGCTAGGCGACTGTCACAGGCCCGGGAGCTACCTCGTCTCAATTGGTAGAAGCCAGTTCGAGACCAGAAGGAGCGCGTCAAATGAGGATCTTCGTCGCAGGAGCAACAGGCGCGCTCGGCAAGCGGCTCGTTCCGCAGCTGGTCGAGCGCGGTCACGACGTCACCGGCATGACCCGCACCGAGGGCAAGTTCGACCTCCTCCGCGAGCTCGGCGCGACCCCGGTCGCCGCCGACGGCCTCGACCCCGAGGCCGTCGCTGCGGGCCGTCGCCGAGGCCGAGCCGCGAGGTCATCGTCCACGAGATGACCTCCCTCAGCGCGATCGACCTGCGCAAGGTTCGAGCAGTCGTTCGCGCTCACCGACCGGCTGCGCACCGAGGGCACCGACCACCTGCTCTCGGCGGGCGCGCGCCGTGGGTGTCGAGCGGTTCGTCGCCCAGAGCTTCGCGGGCTGGCCGTACCCGCGCGAAGGCGCGGCGGCGAAGTCGGAGGAGGACCCGCTCGATCCGACACCGGCCGCCGCGATGCGGTCGGCCCACGCCGCGATCCGCCACGTCGAGGAGGCCGTCACGGGCGCCGAGTGGACCGAGGGAATCGTGCTGCGCTACGGCGGCTTCTACGGGCCCGGCACCGGGTTCAGCCTCCCCGACGGCGACATGGTGGAGATGATCCGCGAGCGCAAGGTGCCGCTGATCGGCAACGGCGCCGGCATCTGGTCGTTCATCCACATCGACGATGCCGCGACGGCGACGGTCGCCGCGGTCGAGCACGGGCGCCGCGGGATCTACAACGTCGTCGACGACGAGCCCGCCCCGGCCGCCGAGTGGATCCCGGCCGCGGCGAAGGCGGTCGGCGCCAAGCCGCCGCGCCACGTGCCGCGCTGGCTCGCGCGGATCCTCGCCGGCGAGGCGGCGGTGGTCATGATGACCGAGGTGCGTGGGGCCCTGAACGACAAGGCAAAGCGCGAGCTGGGCTGGCAGCCCACCTACGCGAGCTGGCGCCAGGGATTCGCCGCACGGGCTCGGGTGACCCCGTGCTCGACCGAGCGGAGATCGCCGAGCTGCGCCCGCGGGCGTTCGCGATCGCCTACCGGATGCTCGGCAGCGTCGGCGCGGCGGAGGACGTCGTCCAGGAGGCGCTCCTCCGCCTCCACGCGCGCCGAGCGCCGGCGAGCGGATCTCCTCGCGGCGGGCCTGGATCGCGACGGTCGTCACCCGGCTCGCGATCGACGAGCTGCGCTCGGCTCGTGTCGCGGCGCGAGCGCTACGTCGGCGAGTGGCTGCCGGAGCCGCTGCTGACCGACGAGGCCTCCGACCCCGCGCGGCGAGGTCGAGACGGGCCGACTCGCTCTCGCTCGCCTTCCTCGTCCTGCTCGAGTCGCTGACGCCCGAGCAGCGCGCCGTGTTCCTGCTCCGTGACGTCTTCGACTACGGCTACGGCGAGATCGCGCGAGATCGTCGGCAAGTCGCCCGACAACGTCCGCCAGCTCGCCGTCACGCGCCCGGCGCCAGGTCGAGGAGCGGCGGCCGCGGTTCGAGTCCTCGCGCGAGCGACCGCGACGCGCTCGCCGACCGCTTCCTCGCCGCCACTCGGGACGGCGACCTCGCCGGGCTCGAGCAGCTGCTCGCCGACGACGTCGTCCTGCACGGCGACGGCGGCGGCAACGCGCCGGCGCTCGCGCGCCCGGTCAGCGGACGGGTCCGGGTGGCGCGGACGCTGCGCGCGTGGGTCAAGGCCGGCGAGCGCTGGGGCGGGTTCACCCTGCGCCCGGGCGAGCTCAACGGCCAGCCCGGCGCGATCACGCTCGACGCCGACGGCCGGGTCATCAGCGCCATGGCGCTCGAGATCAGCGGCGATCGGATCCGCGCCGTGCACTCGATCGTCAACCCGGAGAAGCTCGGCCACCTCGGCGAGCTCGCCGACCTGGACGCGCTGCGTCGGCGGTAGCCGCGCCCGGACGCAGGTCCGCAACTCGAGCGTCGAGTTTCTTCTCCTACGCGAAAGGAACTCGACGCTCGGTGCGCGCCCGCGAGCGTGCACTGAGCCGGGCTAGCCGACCGTCACCGACACCCTCTGCACCTCGTTGTTGGCGTAGCCGCCGAGGTTCCAGGGTGCGTCCAGCGGTTGCTCGTTCCCGGCGGCGTCGGTGGCCCGGCAGCAGAGCTCGTACTCGCCGGGCTCGGCGGCGTCCCACTCCCACTCCCACCCGACCCATGCCCATCGCGACTCCTGCGTGCCGAGCCGGGCGTCGCTCCAGGTCTCGCCTCCGTCGACGCTCACCTCCACCCGCTCGATCGGCCCGAAGCCCGACCAGGCACGGCCGCGTACCGTGCACGGCCCGGGCTCCAGCACGCGGTCGCGGGTGGCGAAGTCGGGGATCCCGGGCGGGACCATCAACGAGCGCGGGACCATGCGGGTGACCGGCTCGCCCTGCTCGTCGGGCGTCTGGCGGAGGCGGTAGCCGTGCGCCTGCTGATAGCCGTCGAACGGGCGTGTCGAGCACCGTGATCCGGTCCAGCCACTTGACGCTCGTCATCCCGTACCAGCCCGGGACGACGAGCCGCAGCGGGAACCCGTGCTGGGGCGGAAGCGGGTCGCCGTTCATCGCGTAGGCGAGCAGCACCTCCTCGCGCCGGGCCTCGGCCAGCGTCAGGCTGCGTTCGTACTGCTGCCTCTCGCCTCCCTCGACCCCGCGATCGAGGCCGCGAAAGTGCACCTCCACCGCGTCGTCCTCGACCCCGGCCTCGCCGAGCAGGTCGCCGAGGGGCACGCCCGTCCACTCCGCGGTCCCCACCGCCTCGAGCAGCCAGGGCTGGCTCACCGGCCGCGGGTCGAGCCGGGCGCGACCGTTGCCGGCGCACTCCAAGGTCACGGCGAGCGTCGTCGCCGGCCGCGCCCGGAGCTCGTCGAGCGACAGCGAGAGCTCGTTCGCGACCCGGCCCCCGACCGTCAGCCGCCAGCCGTCCGGGTCGACCACCGGGACGTCGAAGTGGACGAGCAGGTAGTGCAGGCCCGCCGGCGTCCGGTCGAAGGCCAGGGCCTCGAGCGGCATGCCGTGATTCCGCGTCGCGAGCCGCAGCTCGGCCGGGGTGAACCCCTCCGAGCCCTCGACCCCGGGAAGCTCGGTTCTGATGTCGCGCGAGTCGGTGGCCGTCCGGCGATTCTAGGCCGGATCCCGGGCCCTGGTGCTCAGGCCGAACCCGAACGGAGCGCCCGCGGCTAACGCAGCGCCGTGGTCGCCTGGAATCACTCATCTAGCCTCAGCGACCGGATGGACCGCCCGCCCATCGAGATCGAGCGTCGCCGCACGCCGCACAGCTCCCCGGGCCGGGGCGGGCAGCGCCCGCGGGCGATCGTCGTCCATACGACCGACGGCGGCTTCGCCGCGTCCGCCGCGTGGTTCGCGGCCGCGGAGAGCGGGGTCAGCGCCCACTACCTCGTCGGCCTCGACGGGCGCGTGGCGCAGTTCGTGGACGAGGCCGACACGGCGAGGCATGCAGGCAGGGTGCTGCGCCCCACCGCGGCGCTCGCCCGCGGCCGCGACGACCTGAACCCGATCACGGTGGGGATCGAGCTCGAGGACGGCGGGGACCCCGAGGGGATCGAGCGCCCCGCGGCGCAGTACGAGGCGGCCGCCGCGCTGGTCGCCGCGGTCTGCGAGCGGTGGGAGATCCCCCTCGACCGCGAGCACGTGATCGGCCACCGTGAGGTCTTCGCCGCGAAGGCGTGTCCCGGGAACGTCGATCTCGAGCGGCTGGTGGCGATGGCGCGCTCGGCGCCACGACCGGCGGAGGAGATGCCGGGCGCGGAGCCGCCGAGCCTCCTCTGCCTGCTGCCGGTCCGCGACGGTGCCGAGGACCTGCCCGGGTACCTGCGCTCGGTCGACGACCTCGGCGCGAGCCTCGTCGCGCTCGACGACGGCTCCTCGGACGCAACCGCGGAGCTGCTCCGCGCCGACCCGCGGGTGCTCGCCGTCCTCCCCGGCCCCGGCTCCCGACGGCGACCGACGCTGGGACGACGCCGCGAACCGCCAGGCGCTGCTGGACCACGCGGCCGGCACCGAGTTCGACTGGCTGCTGTTCCTCGACGTCGACGAGCGCATCGACGCCGACGACGCCGCGGCGCTGCGCGGTTTTCTCGCCACCGACGCGGTCCCCGGGCTCGCCTACGGCCTGCAGCTCCATCGGACCTGGGGCGACCGCGCCGACCCGGAGCCGCGCTACGTCTACCGCCTCTTCTCACGGCGGCCGGAGATGACCCTCCCGGCCGAGCGGCTTCACGCAAATCCCGTCCCGGTCGAGATCGCGAGGCGGGCCTGGGTGCGGACGTCGATCCGCGTGCGTCACCTGGAGTCGGCGGAGCGGCTTCGGCGCCGCCGGGCCAAGTACGAGCACGCCGACCCCGAGGGCGCCCACCGCGCGGACACCGAGACGATGCTCGAACCCGCCCCCGAGCGGCTCGTCGCCTGGCCGCCGCGCTCCGGGAAGGTGGCGATCGTCGGCGGCACGAAGGCGCCTCCCGCGGCCGGCGAGGCCGACGGGTCGCGCCCGCTGCTCGTCTGCCTGCTGGCCGTCCGCAACGGCGCCGCCGAGCTCGCCGACTACCTGGAGAGCGCCGGGCGCTTCGCCGACGCGGTGATCGCGCTCGACGACGGCTCCAGCGACGCGACCGCCGAGCTGCTCGCCGCGTCGCCGCTGGTGGCCGGGGTGATCCGCAACCCGGCGCGCGACTCCTATGCCGGCTGGGACGACGCCGCCAACCGCCAGGCGCTGGTCGACGCCTGCGCCGAGCTCGGCCCCGCGCTGGGCCGTCTTCCTCGACGCCGACGAGCGGATCGACCCCGACGACGCGGCGGCCCTGCGCGAATTCGCCGCCGGCGAGGCGGTGCCGGGCGAGGCCTACGGCTTTCGCGTCCACCGGATGATCGGCTCGCTCGACGCGTTACGACCGCGCCGAGCTCTGGGTCTACCGGATGTTCGCCCCCGAGCCCGGCATGCGGATCCCCGCCGCGGAGCGGCTCCACTTCGTCCCGGTGCCCGAGGAGATCCCCCGCACACGCTGGCGCCAGACCACGGTCCGGATCCAGCACCTGGCCGGTCTCGACGAGCAGCGCCGGCGAAGACAGGCTGCTCAAGTACGAGCAGGCCGACCCGGACCGCCGCTGGCAGGCCGACTACGAGCGCCTGCTCGAGGCGCGACCGGCGCGCCCCTGGGTGGCCCGCCCCCCGGGCCTCCCCGTGCTGCTCGCCCCCGGGCGCGGCGCGTCGCGGGTCTCGGGCGACGACCTCGACTTCGGCGCGCCGTTGCTCTCGGCGATCGTGATCTCCCACAACGACGAGACCCGGATCGAGCGCACCGTGCGCTCCGTGGTCGAGCAGGAGTGCGAGCAGCCGTTCGAGGTGATCGTCGCCGTCAGCGGCACCGATCGCACCGCGGCGGTGGTCGCGGAGACGTTCCCGCAGGTGACCCTGATCGACCTCGGGGAGCGGGCGCTTCCCGGCCGGGCGCGCAACGCCGGCGTCGCGGCCGCGCGCGGCGACTACATCTCCTTCCCCGGCTCGCACGTCGAGCTCCCGCCCGGCAGCCTCGCCGCCCGGATCGCCGCGCACGAGGCCGGCTGGCCGATGGTCACCGGGTCGATCGTCAACGGCAACCTGACCCGCTCCGGCTGGGCCGCGTACTTCCTCGACCACTCGAGCTCGCTCCCCGGACGGCCGTCGGGCGAGCTCGCCGCGGCCCCGGCCCACTGCTCCTACGTGCGCCAGTTCGTGCTCGACGCCGGTGGCTTCCCCGAGGACATCCGCGCCGGCGAGGACACGGTGGTCAACCAGGCGCTCTGGCGCCGGGGCCATCGCGCCTACCGGGAGCGCGAGATCCGGCTCGTCCACCGCAGCCCGTGCACGAACCCGATCAGGCTCGTCCGCCACCACTTCGTCCGCGGCCGGGCGCTGGCGCGGATCCTGCGGCCGGCCCCGGGCGCGCCCCGCACCCGCCGGTTCCTGCGCGGCTACGCCCGCCGCCGGCTCGATGCCACCGACCGGCGCCTGGCCGATTGGGGGGCGAGCTGGCCCCGCGATACCGCTCGGTCCGCCGCCTGGTCAAGCTCGGGATCGCCGCCGCGCACGCGGGCGCCCTGTACGAGTGGACGTTCGGGCGCTCACGCCCCGCCGGACCCACTCGGGGCGAGCAGCCCGGAGACCGTGACCAGCCGGAAGCCGAGGTCCCGCAGACCGTTGACGATGGCGGGCAGGGCCTCGACGGTCGCGGCGCAATCGGCCCGGTCGTGAAGCAGCACGATCGAGCCGGCTGAGGCTCCGGAGTAGACCCGGTCGATGATCTCGTCGGCCTCCTGGGCCTCCCAGTCGCGCGGGTCCGTGTCCCAGCCCACCGGGCGCATCCCCGTCAGCGCGGCTGCTGCGGCCAGCGACGGCGACCACGAGAGATACGGGGGGCGGAAGAGCCGGGGCCGCGGGACGCCGCAGGCGGCCACCGCCCGGGCGCTGCGGACGAGCTCGCGCCAGGTGCGCAGCGGGCGGCCGGCGAGGCGGGCGTGGCTCCAGGAGTGCGAGCCGACCTCGTGGCCGGCGACGGCCATCTCGGTCACCTCCGACGATCGCGCGCCCACCCGGGAGCCGACGACGAAGAAGGTCGCCGGCGCCTCGAGGCGCCCGAGCTCGGCCAGCAGGGCGGCCGTCGTCGGCCCCGGCCCGTCGTCGAAGGTCAGCGCGATCTCGGGCCGCGGGCGTCCCGGCGCGAAGCGCAGCGGGCGACGCGCGATCGGCAGCCGGCCCGGCGGGCCGCGGTGGGGCACCCGCTAGCGGAGGACGGCGGCCGCGGTCGCGACCGTGCCGTAGTGCTCGTCGTCGGCGCCCGTCGCGTGCACGTGGATCGCCGCGGCCCGGAGTCCCTGCAGCCTGGTCGGGTCGATCGACAGCACGAAGCGTTCGGGTCCCGGCCGCGTTCAGGAACTGCCCCATGCGTGCGGCGGCCGATGAATGGCGAGGCCGGTGCCGACGCGGAGGTAGGCGGCGAAGTGGAGCCCGACCTCCTCCCCGCAGCTGCCGATGAGCCGGAGCCGCGAGTTCGCGATCGCCCAGGCGAGCGACGGGGTATCGAGCTTCAGCGTCACGAGCGGATACAGGTCGTCCGGCGCCCCGGCGACCGCCGCGCCCGCGGTCTCCGGCTCGAGCGCCGCCGCGTACGACGCCGCCGCGCCGATCGAGACGCCGCCGGCGACGAGCTGGCGAATCAGCGTCCGCCGGCTGATTCTTCCCTGAAGGAAAGCCTCGACTGCTTCCTGCCTGGACACGGGCGGCAGTCTAACCGGCGCCCGCGCCGGTTCCAAACAGCGGGCAGAATCGGCGGCGTGTCCGAAAACGCGCAACCCGCACCGACGCCGATCTTCGTGGTCGGGGTGCCGCGCTCGGGGACCACCTGGGTGCAGCGCATGCTCGCCGCGCACCCCGCGGCGTTTCCGCTGCTCGAGACCTACATGTTCTCGGGCCGGGTCGGCCTCGGGGCGCTCTTCGCGCCCGTCCCCGCCGGACGCCGGCGACGACGCCCCCGGCGCAGCGCCGCCCGGCCTCGGGAGGCTGTTCACCCGCGGCGAGCTGCTGACCGAGACGCGGGCGATCGCGCGGGGGTGGATCGGCCGGGCGGTCCCGGCCGACGCCCGGTTCGCGGTCGAGAAGAGCCCCTGGCACCTGCACGAGCTCCCGCTGATCGCCGAGGTGCTTCCCGAGGCGCGATTCGTGAACGTCCTCCGCGACGGGCGCGACGTCGCCGTCTCGCTGCTCGAGGCGCGCCGGAGGTGGTCGCAGTTCGGCTCCTCCGAGCCGGCCGAGGTGCTCGTCGACGCAGCCCGGACGTGGGTGACGGGCTGCGACCTCGCGGCCGCGGCGGCGCCGGAGCTCGGTGAGCGGCTGCTCGAGGTCCGCTTCGAGCAGCTGCGGGCCGACCCGGCCGCGGGGTGCCGGGCCCTGTTCGACCACTGCGGGATGGCGAGCACGGACGCCGAGGTCGAGCGGGCCGTCGCCTCGACCGACCTCGAGCGCGGCGACCGCAGCCCCGACGACTGGATGACCATGCGCAGCGGCAGGGTCGGCGAGTGGCGCGAGCGGTTCGGGATCCGCGACGCCCGCCGCTTCGAGCGGATCGCGGGCGCGACCCTGGCCGCGACCGGATACGAGTCGGATCCCGGGCTGGTGGCGAGGCCAGCCGCTGCGCTCGCGGCTCTGACGCCACGAGGGCAAGGCCGTCAGGTCGTGCGCTTGTCGTCCGGCTCGCTTCGCGGCTCGAGCTGAATTTCGCGCTCCGCCCGGGGCACGCCGGCCGCGAGCTCGCGGCTGCGCTCACGCTCGGCGTTGAGCTCCGCCCCGAAGAGCAGCGCAAGGTTGGAGATCCACATCCAGACCAGCAGGGTGACGATCCCCCCGAGGGTGCCGTAGGTCTTGTCGTATGAGCCGAAGTTGGCCACGTAGAAGGCGAACGCCGCCGAGGCGAGGATCCAGACCGCGAGGGCAACGAGGCCGCCGACCGTGATCCAGCGAAAGCCGGGCAGCTTCACGTTCGGCGCCGCGTAGTAGAGGACCGAGATCATCAGCGAGAGGACGATGAGGAGCACCGGCCATTTGGCGATGTCCCAGACCGTGACCGCCGTGTCGCCGACCCCGATCGAGTCACCGACCGCCTGCACGATCGGCCCGGTGAGCACGAGCGCCAGTGCCACCGCCGCGAGCGTGACGATCATCGCGAGGGTGACCGCGATTTGCAGCGGACGCAGCTTCAAAAAGCCGCGCCCTTCCGGGGTCTCCCAGATGATGTTCGAGGCCCGCATGAAGGCGCCGATGTAGCCGGAGGCCGACCAGAGCGCGGTCGCGAGCCCCACGACGAACAGAATCCCGGCCGCGGACCGATTCGCGGTGATCGACTCGATCGGGCCGGCGAAGGTGTCGGCCGCCGAGCTCGGGCCGACCTGACTGACCACATCGGTGATCGTTCGCGTCGTTTCCTGCGGATCGCCGAACAACCCCAGGATGGAGACGAGCGCGATCAGGGCCGGAAACAGCGAGAGCAGGCCGTAGTAGGTGAGCGCCGCGGCCCAGTCGGTCATGTTGTCCTCCTGGAACTCCAGGGCCGTCCGCTTCAGCGTCGGCCACAGGCCGCTGCGAGGGTCGGTCCCTACCGGCGCGTAGTCCGCGCGAACCGGCTCGACGTCGTCGCGGACCTCGGCCCGCTCTTCGCGCTCCTCGGCCTCTTCGGCCGTCGCGGTGCGGGAGTCGCCATTCGGCATCGGGTGGCGCATCGCTACCTCCGCCGGCGGATGACTACGACCGCGAGCGTGAGCGCCGCAACGGCGGCTCCGCCGTAGAGCAACCGGCGGTCCTCGCCGACCTTCTGCTGCGCGGTCTCCTTGACGTCGGCGGCCTTCGCCTTCGCCTGGGCCTTGACGTCAGTCTTCTCCGCAAGGGCCTCGACCGTCTCGCCGAGCTGTTCGCGGGTCGCCTCGATCTCCGCCTGGATGTCCTCGGGGGTCCTGGTTTGCTCCTCGGCTTCGCTCATGCCGCCCTGCCCTCCTTCGCGCTCTCCTTGATTGCCTCGACGTCCCTGCGCACGCTCGTCGTCGCGCGTTCGGGCACCGGCGGAGCCGCCTGCTCCGCCTTGCGCTTGCCCACGAGCGCCAGGACGCCGGCGACGGCGGCGTAGACAGCCGTGACGATCGCCGCCGCCAGCCATGCTTCCACCGCCTCGCTCAGCGCCAGGATCAGGGTGGCGGTCAGCGCACCCAGTGCCAGCAAGCCGATCAGCCCGGCGGCGCCGAAAGCACCCAGCCCGACTCCCAGCGTCTTGCCCTTCTGCGTCAGCTCGGCCTTCGCCAGCTCGACCTCCTGGTGCGCGAGGCGCGAGCTCTGCTCGCTCAGCTGCTTGACGAGTTCGGCGACCGAGGCCTCATCGAGTCGGTTGCGGTCGACCGTCTGCTGTCCCTTGCCCTCCAAGACGCCCTCCTCTCTTATCGCTAGGGGCGATGCCTACCCGCGTCGCAGGCGGCAAAGCGGACGAAGGCGGGGACTCAGGAGATGCGATCGACCGAACGGCTCGTTCGTCCACCGGTCGGACGTGGATCTGAGCGGCGTCAGTCGGGAACGGGCGCCCAGCCGGGCCGGTCGAGCCGGGGGACGAAGCGCGAGCGCGGGGGTGCGGCCCTTCCCTCGAGCGCCGCCAGCAGCGACGCGAGCTCGATCCGCAGCGCGGGCAGCAGCGGGCAATCCGGCTCGGCAGCCTCAATCATCTCGAGGCTCTCGCCGTAGTGGCCGACGATCGCGTCGACCGTCGCGCCTGTCCGGGCCTCGATCGTGTCCCCGAACAGCTCGGTGCCGCGATGCAGGCCGCGGATCGCCGACAGCTTGTCGGCGGCGAAGACGGCGATTGCGCGCGACCCGGAGGCGCGCACCTGAGCTCGCAGAGCCACCTTGCGCTCGTCGTATGACTCGATGGAGGGATCCTCGGTGAGATCCAGCACCAGGCGGGCGACGTCATCGCCGACCGCGAGGCGCAGGTCCTCCGCGGAGACCGTGCCGCTCTCGGCCGCGTCGTGCAGGAGCCCGGCGGCGACCAGGCGCTCGTCGGAGCCGGCCTGCTCGAGCAGGTGCCCGACCTCGATCGCGTGCCCGGCGACCGACGCGAGGTCCGTCGGCCGTCGGCGATTGCCGTAGGCCTGCGCGGCGAGCTCGTACGCGCGCACCAGCATCTCGGAGTCCGCGATCCACGCTGGAAGCGCGGTCAGCTGCGATCGGGCACCCTGCCCGTCGGCGGAATCCGAGTTGTTCAACTGCTGCCCCTTTGCTGAATGAGAGGCCGCCCTCAGCCGAGCGGTCGGGCGGCGCTGCGGGGACCCTAACAAACGCGCATTTTGCGGCGATCTGTGCCCCGCTAACGAATCACCACGGCGGCCTCAGGGCTCGCGACCCGGAAGCTGAACGACTCCTCGAGATAGAGGGTGACCTGCTCGGCGTCGTGGGACGTATAGCCCACCGAGATGTCCTGTCCGCTCTCGAACAGGTAGTCGCCACCGCGCAGGCTCACCACGATCGCACCCTCGATCCCGGGGGTCCAGACCAGCGGCCCCTCGAGGATCTGGCGCAGGTGCCGGAAGAGCGGGTAGCCGCCGTGCTCGGAGCTCTCGACCACCTTCTTGTAGTCGTCGCCGCTGAGCGCGAGCCCGTACGGGCCGCCGACGCCGCTTCTGAGCAGGAGCTCCACGGCGGCCGCGACGCGGCTCGGGTAACGGTCGAGGTCGTCGCCGCGCTCGATCTGCGGATGCGGGCACTCGCCGCAGATGCCGGCGATCGCGGCCTCGCTCCAGCCCGTGAACACGGCCGCGTTCTCGGCGGCGGCGAGCTCGTGTGCGGCGCGGTCGAGGTCGTCGAAGTCGACGTCCTCCGCACCGCGATCGCCGGCCTCGAGCTCCTCGCGCGAGACGGTGAACGGTGCCCGCAGCTCGACCAGCGGCAGCACCAGCCGGCGCCGCGACTCGAGGCGCTTGCCCGGGGCGGCGATCGACTCGACCCGGCCGAGGCTGGTGGCGGAGTGGTGCCAGCCGAGCGGGCCGTTGAAGTCCACCAGGCGCCGTGCCGCGAGCCCGGGCACCAGGCGCTCGCGAGCCTCCTCGTCGATCAGCTCCCAGGCCGTGTCCGGGATCGGCGCGTGGCCGCGAAGGAGGTGGTTCATCGCAGCCCCCTGATTCCCAGCGATCCGTCGGCTGACGGAGGCGCCGAGTCTTCCGCGCCCTCCCCGGTGGCCTCGGCCTCGGCCTCCTCGCCGTGCTCGACGATGTCGCCCTCCTGGAAGAGGACGCCCTCGGCGATCTCGCGCCACTGCGGCTTGCGGCGCAGGAGGAACTCGAGGTCCATCGAGAAGTGCTTGTACTCCTCGCCGAGCGCGTCGCTCATCACCGCGCGCGCCTCCGGGTCGCGCTCGATCGCGAGCCGCTGCTCGTACCAGCCGATCGCCTCGGCCTCCTCGGTCAGCGAGGCGCACAGGCGGGCGAACGTCCGGGTCTCGGCCGGCAGCTCCTCGGGCGGCTCGTGGTACTGGTCGAATCCCATCAGCGTCCTTTCGGCCTCGGCGTGGGCGGATCCGCCCGACAGCCTATTGCGAGGGGGCCGCTGTCTCCGTCCTAGTCGTGGGCGAGGCGCTGGTGGACCAGGCGCACGGCCATCGACCCCTCCCCCACCGCCGACGCGACGCGTTTGATCGAGCCCGAATGGACGTCCCCGACGGCGAAGATGCCGGGACGGCTGGTCTCGAGGAAGTAGGGGCGGTCGCCGTCGTACTCGACCGCGGCGTCGCCCTGGACGTCGCTGCCGGTGAGCAGGAAGCCCGCAGCGTCGGTGGCAAGCTGCCCCGCGAGCCATTCGGTGTGCGGGGAGGCGCCGATGAAGACGAACAGCGCCTTCGCCGGCAGCCGCGTGCGCTCGCCCGAGCGGGCGTCGGCGACGATGAGCGCCTCGAGCTCGCGGTCGCCTTCGAGCTCGACCACCTGCGAGTGCCTGCGGACCTCAATCGCCTCGTTGCGCTCGACCTGGTCGACGAGGTAGCGCGACATCGACTTCCCGAGGTCCCCGCCGCGGATGAGCAGCCGGCACTCGCCCGCGTGCGACGAGAGGAACATCGCCGCCTGACCGGCCGAGTTGCCGCCCCCGACGATCACCACCGGATTGCCGGCGCAGAGCTGGGCCTCGGCCTGCGTTGCCGCGTAGTAGACGCCCCCACCCTCGAACTCCTCGAGCCGGGGAACGTCGAGGCGCCGGTACTGGGCTCCCGTGGCGATGACGACCGTGCGGCCGGTGGCGACGTCGCCGGTCTCCAGCTCGATCTCGTGCCTGCCGGGCTCGCTGCGGAGCTCGGCCGCGGCCGCGGGCACGGTCAGGCGCGCGCCGAACTTCCCCGCCTGCACGTAGGCGCGCTGGGTCAGCTCGCTTCCCGACACCCCGGCGGGAAACCCGAGGTAGTTCTCGATCCTGGCCGACGTGCCGGCCTGGCCGCCCGTTGCGACCGCCTCGACCCCGAGCACGTCGAGCCCCTCGGACGCCGCGTAGAGCGCCGCGGCGAGGCCGGCGGGCCCAGCGCCGACGACCACGACATCGCAGAGAGCCGGGGGTCTGCCGCGCGAGCCGAGCCGCAGCGCCCGCCCGAGCTCGGCGTTCGTCGGGTTGCGGAGGATCTCGCCATCCGACCCGAGCACCACGGGGGTCTCATGCGGCTGGATCGCGAGGCTGTCGAGAAGTGCCGCGGCCTCCTCGTCGCGCTCGAGGTCGATCCACTGGTACGGCATCTGGCTGCGGGCGAGGAACTCGCGCAGTTGCCGGGACTCGGGCGAGAAGCGCGAACCGATCAGCTTGATCCCGGTGCCGACGTCGATCAGGATCGACCGCCGGGCCATGAACGCGCCCAGGATGAGGTCGCTCATCCCCCGGTCCTCGGAGACGAGGCTGCGCAGCGTCTTGATCGGGACCTGGATCACCTCACCCGCGTCGCGGACGACGGCCGAGAGGTAGAGGCGCTGGCCCGTGAGCTGGCTCATCTCCCCGAGGAACCGGCGCGCTCCGTGGACGGCGATCACCTTGTTCTCGGACCCGTGGCCCTGGACGATCATGACCGCGCCGGACTCGATCACGAAGAAGTCGCTGCCCTCGTCGCCGGCGGCGAACAGGACCTCGCCTGCCTCGACCCGCCGGACCCGACCGAGCTCGCGCAACCGCGCGCCCTGCCCCGCGTCGAGGCGCGGAAAGGCGCCGTCGCGGTCGGCGGTCTCCTCCATGCCCGCGCCGATCGCCGAGTCCTCACCGGTCACACCGGTGAAATTAGAGCCTGCTCGCGTCCCAGTAGGTCTCGAGCCGCTTGACGAACCGCTTCGGCTTCTCGGCGAAGAGGCGCTCGCCGTACGCGAACGCTTCGTCCTGAAGCTCGCCGCGGCGCAGCCCGATCAGCCGCTGGAGGTGATCGCGCTGCTCCGCGGTCAGCGGCTCGTCCGCCACCTCGAGGTGGGCGGTGAGCACGACGAGGTCGTGGTCGTCGCCGAGCCGGTCGGAGAGCTCGTGCGCCTCCTCGGCGGTCGCGTCCATCACCTCGGGCCAGCCACGGCGCACGAGTCGCAGGTGATACCAGAGGTCCTTCGAGCGCTTTCGCCACTCGTGCAGCGCCTCGTCGCCGGAGTCCTTGCGCGCCTCGCGAAAGCACTTGCGGCCGCGCGAGTAGGCGCGTCGCAGGCCGGGTCGCACGAGGTCGAAGCCGCTGGTCCGAAGCGGCCAGTCGTCGATCGCCTCGTCGCCTCGCTCGATCTCGGCCGCTGCCCGCTCGCGAATCGGCTCGAGGTCCCCGTTGTCCGCGGCCCCGTCGCCGGCGAGCGCCGCGCGCACCGCCCACCAGCCGCCGGGAGGCTCGTCGTCGGCGAAGCGCTCGGCGAGCGCGTCGACGGTCTCGGCGCGGACCTGCGCGTCGCGAGCCTCCGAGAGCGCTCGCGCCGCGTCGCGAAAGCGGCCGTTCTCCCGTCTATAGGTCTTGTCGCCGAGCACCGGGCGGACCAGCTTCAGCGTCGCCCGGAGCTTCTTCATGTCCTTGCGCGCCTCGTGCACGGCCTCCGCCGGATCGGCGCATTCGTCGCGCAGCAACTCCATCGCGTCCTCCGCGCGACCGTGGGCGACGCGGCGAATCCCGCTGTCCTCCGCCTCCTTCTTCTTCAGCTTGAACGCGCTCAACGAGGTCGTCCCTTCGTCGCCAGGGTCTCGTTCAAGTAGTCGTGATTGCCTGTTACTTCCTCGCCAAACCAAGCCGGGGGCTCGAAGGCGTCGGCGCTCGTCTCGTCCGGAAACTCGACCTCCGCCACGAGCAGGCCCTCAAGCTCGCCCGCGTAGACGTCGAGCTCGATCTCGAGCTCGCCGTGCGGGATCAGGTGGCGTGTCTTGCTCACCCGCTTCCCCTCGGTCAGTGGCCACAGCCGCTCGAAGCCCTCAGGGTCCAGCGCGACTTCCTCCTCGGTCCGCGTGCGTCCGCTCCCGACCTTGACCGTGAGCAACCGCTCGGCGTCCTTGCGCCGCAGACGGACCTCCGCGCCGCCGTGGTCGTCGGCCAGGGCGAGATAGCCCTGCTCGACGTCGACCCGCCGGCCTTCGGTCAGATCCGGTCGCTCGGCGACCAGGAACTTGCGCTCGATCTCCATCGAGCTGACTATTCCCGATCGGCCGCGAGTCGGAACTCAGGCCGGTCCGGCCGGGACCGCGAGGCTCGAGAGGGCCGCGAGCTCCTCGCGCAGAGCCAGGGCGAATTCCTGATCCGGATCGGTCTCCTCGATCATCGCCACCGATTCGCGGTAGTGCCCCGCCATGCCGTCGACCGACGTACCCATGCGCGCCTCGATCGAGTCGCGATGTTCGTCGATCCCGCGGCGCAGGCCGCGGATGTCCGAGAGCTTGTCGGCGGCGAAGATCGTGATCGCCTCACTGCCGGCGCCCCTGACCTGGTCGCGAAGGGCGTGCTTGCGATCGGCGAAGGACGGGATCGAGGCGTCCTCCGTGAGCGCCAGCACCAGGGTCGAGATCTCGTCGTCCATCTCGTCGCGGAGCCGCGCCTCGCTGAGCGTCCCGCGCTCGACCGCGTCGTGGAGGAGCCCTGCGGCGACGATTTCGTGGTCGAAGCCCGCGTCGTGCAGGAGCGCTCCGACCTCGATCACGTGGTCGAGGAAGAGCGCCGTGTCGGTCGCCCGCCGCTGGTCGCCGTGCGCCTCGACGGCGAGGGCGTGCGCCCGCTCGAGCAGCCCCGACTCCGTGACCCAGTCGGGAGGATCGGAACCGTCGATCGGATGCGATGCGCTCAGAGCTGCCCCTCTTCCGTTCGGCTGCGGAAACGCCGCCGCAACGTTCCCGAGAACTTAACACCCCCGGATACGATCGCGGGTGCGTTGCCGCGACCGAAACGGGTAGCGGCCGAGCATGCCCGAGGAGACGCTCCAGGAGGATCTCGCCGTCGAGCGCCTGAACGCGGCGCTGGCGCTGCAGATGCGCTCGGCGCTGCAGTACTCGCTCACGGCCTCGAGCCTGCTGGGGTTCCCGGCCCAGGCGCTCAGCGGTGAGCTCACCACCTACGGCGATCAGGAGCTCAACGACGCGCGGCTGCTGATCGAGAAGGTGGTCTCGTTCGACGGCACGCCGACGACCGAGGTGGCCGAGCTCCGCGTCGACCGCGACCCCCGAGCCGCGATCGAGTGGCTGATCGCGTGCGAGCGCGAGAACGTCGAGGCGCTGCAGGCGGCGATCGAGCCGACCGGGCGCGAGGGCCGATCGGAGGCGCTGGAGCACCTGCTCGAGCACCTGATCATGCGCAAGCAGCGGCAGATCGACTTCCTCGCGAGGGCCAGCACCGAGCCCTGACCCCTGCGCCGATAGGCTCGCGGCCCAATCAGTCGCGAGATCGAGGTGCACCCGAATGCGATGTGACGTGGTCGTCGTCGGCGCCGGCCTCGCCGGCCTCTCGGCCGCGAGGGACCTGGCGGCTGCGGGCACCGACGTGGTCGTGCTCGAGGCGCGTGGCCGCGCGGGCGGGCGGGTCGAGCAGACGCAGCTTCCCGACGGGCGGCTGGTGCAGCTCGGCGGCGAGCTCGTCGGCTCCTTCCACAGCGCCTACCGCGATCTCGTCGACGAGCTCGGGCTGACGATCATCCCCGGGTTCGGCGACGAGACCACCGGCGACGAGGTCTGCATGCTCAACGATGGGCGTGTCGTCGGCACTGACTGGCCGTGGTTCAGCGATGCCGACCGTGCCAGCTACGAAGCGGCGGAGACGGAGTTCGCCAAGCTCGCCCGGCGAGGTCGACCCCGAGGATCCCTGGTCGCACCCCGAGGCCGACCGGCTCGACCGGGTCTCGGTCGCCGCCTGGATGCGGTCGGTCGGCGCGACGCCGAACGCGGTCCGCGCCCGCGAGCTCGGCGCGCTAGCGCTCTCATCCGAGTCGCTGGAGCGGACGTCGCTGCTCTCGGACCTGCGCAAGGAGGCCGCCGCCGGGGCCCACGGCTTCTACGACTACGCGGTGTGGGAGGCCGGGATGGTCGAGGAAGGCTCGGCGAGCGTGGCTCTGCGGATGGCCGCGGGGCTCCTCGACCGGATCCACTACTCGACCCCGGCGACAGCGATCCGCGTCGCAAGCGGCGGCTGCGCCGTCGAGACCGCGACCGGCGAGCGCTTCGAGTGCGACGCCGTGGTGAGCGCGGTCCCCGTCGGCCCGCTGCGCTGGATCGCGATCGACGGGGTCTCGGCCGAGCGGCTCGCTTCGCTCGACCGCCAGCGACACGCGCTCGCCGCCAAGGTCGTCTTCTCCTACCCGGACTCCTTCTGGGAGCGCGACGGCCTGAGCGGCACCGCGTACATGGAGACGACGACCATCGGCGGCACCTGGACCCAGCGGCCGGGGATCCTGTCGACCCTGGTCCCGCCAGAGCGCCTGGCCGCCTTCCTCACCACGTCGCCGCGGCTGCTCGAGGCCGAGCTGACCTCCGAGATGGTCGCCGCGTTCGGCGAGCGGGCGGGCGACCCGCTCGCGGTCCACATCCGCCGCTGGGGAGTCGACCCGTGGACCCTCGGCTACATCACCGGCTGGCGGCCGGGCGACGTGATGGCGGTCGGACCGCTCCACGGCACGCACGAGCCGCCGTTCTACGTCTGCGGCTCCGACCAGTGGGTCTGCGGCTACATGGAGGGCGCCGTCCGCACCGGGCGCGCCGCCGCGGCGGCCGCCCTGGGCCGCGGCTGAGCCACCCGGCGGGCGGCCCGGACCCGGGCTCCCTCGCGCGGTCTCGGCTCCGTTCTGATGTGCCAGCCCGCGGCTCAACGCGGGCCTGGCACATCCACGCGGTCCATGACGTGCTCGGATGTGCACGGCCGCCGCCCGATGCCGGCCTGGCACATCCCACACGGCGAGCGCTGGCAGGGTCCGCCTCGGCGAGCCACCCGGCGGGCGGTCAAACCGCGACCTCGGTCGACTCGCCGATCGGCAGCCACCGGAACCGCGCCCGGACGTCGCCGGGAGCGGCGGCCAGCTCGCGCTCGATCGCCTCGCGCCCCTCGCGGAAGTGCTTCCAGCCCTCGTAGTGGATCGGGATCGCGGTTCGCGGCTCGATCAGGCGGCACAGCTCGATCGCCTCGTCCGCGGTCATCGTGTAGCGCACCGGCCCGGAGATCGGGAAGCGCACCCCTCCGAGGTGCAGCAGGGCGACGCCCACGTCGACCCGCTGGGCCACCTCGCGGACGCCGTCGTACAGCACGGTGTCGCCGGAGACCCAGAGCGAGCCGTGCTGCTGGCCCTCCCAGTGCAGCGCGAAGCCGATCACGTCGCCGACGATCGGGTGGCTGAGCGGCGGGCCGTGACGGCATGGCGTCGCGGTGATCTCGATCGCCGGCCGGCCGTCGCCGGCGAGCGTCGTGGTCGCCCAGGGCTCGAGCCCGAGGGCGTTGCCGCCGAGGCGCCGGGCGCCCGAGGCGGTGGTCACCACGACGCCGGCCGCCGGCAGCAGGGCCCGACCCGCCGCGTCGAGGTTGTCGTCGTGGTGGTCGTGGCTGAGCAGGACCGCGTCGATCGAGCGCAGCTCGTCCGCCGCCACGCTGGGCCCGGCGAGCTTGTCCGACGACGTGCCCCAGCCGAACCGGTAGTGACCGCCGGGCGGGTCGAAGGTCGGATCGGTGAGCAGCCGCCAGCCCTCGACCTCGATCAGGACGGTGGGCCCGCCGATGTGGGTGATCCGGGCGGCGCTCATTCGGCGGCGGAGTCCGCGTGCTCGAGCGCCCACGAGAGCGCGTAGTCGGCGACCTCCTCCCAGCCGTCCTGGGACGGCATGAGGTGCGCTCGCCCCTCGTACTCCTTGATCTCGGTGATCGTGTCGGACTTGTAGTGCTTGGCGTTCGAGCGCTGGATCGAGGGCGGCATCAGGTGGTCCTCGCTGCCCGAGAGGAAGAGCAGCGGCGCCCGATCGTCGTTGTGGTAGTCGACCCAGGTGTCCTGGTGGCCGGGCTGCAGGTTCGCGAGGGCGCTGCCCCAGAAGATGTTCCCGGAGGCCGGGATCGCGTAGCGCTCGTAGGTGGCGAGCGAGTCCTCCTCGCTGAACGTGTTCGTGAACGCGTAGTGCCACTGGTCGTGGTTGAGCGCGACCGCGCGGTGGCGGTTGGCCGGGTTCTTGAGCACCGGCCATCCCGCCTTGATCTGCGATGCCGGCACGATCCGCACGCCCTCCGTCGGGGCGGAGTTGATCGCCACGCCGGCGGCGCCGAAGCCGTGGTCCAGCAGGATCTGGGTGAACGCTCCGCCGGCCGAGTGGCCGATGATGATCGGCGGGCGCTCGAGCTCGGAGATCACGCCCTCGAAGTGCTCGATGATCTCCGGGACGGTCAGCGCCTCGACCGGCGCCGGATCCGCGTTCAGCGCCTCGACCTCCACCTCGAACCCCGGGTACGCGGGCGCGATGACCCGGTGGCCCTGGCCCTCGTAGCGGGCGATCCAGTGCTCCCAGCTCCTCGGCGTGACCCAGAAGCCGTGCACGAGCACGATCGCCCTGTCGCGTGTCGCTCATCTCCGCAATTCCTTTCGTCGCTCCATCGATCGTTCGGGGACGCGGATCGGGCTGGGCCCCCTTTCGGCGGAAGCCTACGACGGGCGGCGGCCGGGCGCTGTGATAGACCAATCGGCGGTGCCCGCGGAGAATTCGCAGAGCTCTGCCCGGGCCGCGGGCTGGACCGACGACGGCGACCCGCGTGGCCCGGAGTCTCCCCTCGGCTCGTGGCGGGCGCTGCTCGATCGGCGCAAGGCCCCGAAGTGGGACCACTTCTCCTGGCTCACGGTCAGGGCTCTGTTCGAGTCGGTCAACGATCAGCTCGCGAAGCTCGACCTCGACCTCGTGCTCGAGCGGCGCCCGCGATGGACCGCCGCGCAGCGGTCGGCGAACGCCAACGAGCGCTTCGGGCCCGATTTCGTGGTCGACCGCAGCGGCGACACCCGCTTCTTCCTCATCGGGGACACCGGCGAGCAGGACGCGTCGCAGTACGCGGTGGCCCCGGTGTTCACGGGCGCAGCGAACGGCGCCGAGGAGGGACGAGCAGACGCAGTTCGCGGTGATCGTCAGCGACGTCGTCTACCCGGCCGGCGACGTCAACGAGTACGTCAACGCGTTCTACATCCCCTACGAGGCCTACCCGAGCCCGATCTACGCCCTGCCGGGCAACCACGATTGGTACGACGGCCTGAACGGGTTCATGTACCACTTCTGCGGCGCCGATCCGCTGCCCGTGGAGCGCTACCGCGCGAGCAGCTTCCGGCCCGGGAAGCGCTTCCTCGCCTGGCTCTGGCGACGCTCGTCCGTGCCCGAGCGCAACCAGCTCGCCGGGTGGCGGTCCAGCCGGCCGGGCTCGCCGGACGGCCTCCCCGGAATCCAGCCCGCGCCCTACTTCGCGATCGACACCGGGGACCTGCTGATCGTCTCCATCGACACCGGGGTCACCGGCGAGATCGACGACGAGCAGGGCGAGTGGCTGCTGCGGATCTCGCGCCGGCCGCAGCACAAGGTCCTGCTCACCGGCAAGCCGATCTACGTCGACAACGAGTACCACCCGTGCCGGATCAGGTGGTCGCGCGACGATCGCAGGCGGGAGTTCGCGACCGTGGACGACGTGGTGCGGCGGCGGGAGTTCGGCTACCTCGCCGCGATCGGCGGCGACGTCCACAACTACCAGCGCTACCCGATCCGGATCACCGAGGGCGAGGGGCGGGATCTGCTCTACCTGGTCTCCGGCGGCGGCGGCGCCTACCTCAGCCCGACCCACCGGATCCCGCGAGTCGGATCCGGGCCGCCGCGGCCGGTGCCCGACCAGGACGACACCCAGTGGCCGGCGGCGACGGAGATGCCGCGCGAGCCGGGCGCGGGCGACGACGAGCCTCCGCCGGCGAGCGTTCCGCTGCTATCCGCGCCGGGGCGACTCGCTGGCCTACGCGGCGCGAACCGCGGTGCCGCGCCTGTTCTCGCTGCTGATCGGCGGGGTGGCGGCGTTCTGCGCCGCCTCCTACCTCTTCACGGGTGCGGCGCCGATCTCGCCCCTGGCGCGCATCGGCACCCTGGCCTTCTACGTGGGAATGGTGGCCGGAGTCGCCCTCGGGCTCGCCGTCGCCAGGGTCTGGAGAAAACCGCCGGCCGGGGCAGTCCGCACGAGCGCCCGGTTCGCCACCATCGTGCTCCTGGGGCTCTTCGGGCTCCTGCTTTCGACCTGGATCGTGGATCTGATCGCCTGCGAGGCGCTGCTCGCGAGCGGCCAGTTCTGGATCGCGTTCGGGATCTCCTTCGCCGTCCCGGTGCTGCTGCTGGCCGGGGCCATCGTCGCCTACGAGCTGCGCGGCTCGCTGCCGAGCGCGCCCGCCGACCTGCTCCCCGGGCTGACGACCGCGGCGGCGCTCGCGATCCTGGCGGACGGGCTGGAGCTCGGCGACGCGCCGGCCTGGTTCGTCGCCCTCGCCCTGGGCGCCGCGGTCGTCGCGGCGATCACCGCCGGGACCCGTGCCCTGCGCGCCCGTGAGGACCGGCGCCGCCACGCGGCGGAGCGGGAGGGCAGGTGGCCTGGTCGCGGTCCGTGGCAGGAGTTCGCGCTCGAGCGCCTCCTGGTCGCGGCCCCGCCGCTCCTGCTCTGCGTCGCGCTGGCGACGGAGCTCGACACCGACTGGCTGCCGGCGGTCATGCTCAGCTCCGCGGCGGCGTTCGCCGTTGCGCTGGGCCTCATCGACTTCCTCGTCCGCCCCGGGTTCGCGGACGACCGCACGCCGCCATGGCCGTGGTCGCTGACCTACGACGTCTCCCGCTTCGTGGCGATCGCGGCCTGGGTCGGTGCGGCCCTGTCGGCGGCGGGCGAGCTCGGGCCGGGCTGGGTCGCCTACGGGATGCTGACGGCGGCCGCGGGCCTGGTGCTGGTCGCGACGCTGGCGGTCCTCGGGCTGCTGTTCGGTGGCTCCCCGCTGAAGAGCGCCGGCATCGTCCTGGGCGGCGCCGTCGTGCTCCTCGCCGTCGCCCTGCTCGACCCGCCCGTGTGGGTGCTCGCGGTGCTGAGCGCGCTGTTGGTGCTGCTCACCCTGCGGGTCTTCTCGCCGCTGCGAGCCGGGAATCTCAACGCCGACCGCGCGGAGCGCTTCGCGGCCGCGGGGCTCGGCACGCAGCCCCGGCGACCCGAGGCCGGCGAGCCCGCGGGCGGGGAGCTCGTCGTCTCGCAGCTGCTCCAGGGCCAGAGGATCAGCGGGCCCTCGACGGTCGCCCGGGCGCTCTCCGAGCTCGCGGACGCCGATCGCCCGCCGTTCTTCAAGCACCTCCTGCGGTGCGACATGCTCGCGTCGAGCGGCGGCCCGCCCGGGCTCGACCGCACCCTGCGGATCCGCTGCCTCGGCGTCACCGGGTACGCCGACGGCGAGGCCGACCCGCCGTGCGAGGACGAGATCGAGATCCACTTCGCCTCCTCCGGGCTGTACCCCACGACCGGCACCCCGCCCCCGCCCCAGATCGTCCTGGCGCCCTGACGTCCTGCGAGGCGCGTTCTCGGATCGTTCACAGGCTCGGCCAGCCGGGCCCCTAGGCTGAGCCGACGTCGTCGCCCCGGTTTACCTCTCTCTGCTGCGGGCGGCGGTCGGCCCTCGACAGGCCTCTCACATCCGCCTGTCGACAAGCGGGAACTCAGGCTGACGCGGCCTGAGGCCCGCTTGCCCGGCCGCGCGCGGGGTATACCTCCCACGCGATGGCCCCGCGCTCGATCTGGAACGGCACGATCACGTTCGGCATGGTGAACGTGCCGGTGAAGCTCTACTCGGCCACGGAGTCGAAGACGATCCGCTTCCACGAGGTGCATGCACGCGACGGCGCCCGCATCGAGCACCGGCGCATCTGCCCCAAGGACGACAAGGAGGTGCCGATCGAGGAGGTCGTCAAGGGCTACGAGGTCGCCGAGGGTAAGTACGTCGTCCTCGAGCGGGACGAGATCAAGGCCGCGGCGGGCGACCGGGGCAAGGTCATCTACCTGACCGAGTTCGTCGACGCCGCGGCGATCGATCCGGTCTTCTTCGAGAAGACGTACTACGTCGGCTCCCGCGACGCGAAGGACCCCTACCGGCTCGTGCTCGAGGCGCTCTCGCGCAGCGGCCGGGCCGGCATCGGCCGCTTCGTCTTCCACGACCGCGAGTACCTCGTCGCCCTGCGGGCGCTGGACGACGTGCTCGCGCTGCACACCTTGACCTTCGCCGACGAGGTCGTCGACGCCGGTGATCTCGACCTCGGCAAGCGCGCGAAGAAGCCCTCCAAGCGCGAGCTCGAGATGGCGGCAAAGCTGGTGGACACGCTCTCGCAGAGCTTCGACCCCTCCGACTACGAGGACACGTACCGCGACGCGGTCATGGATCTGATCAAGCGCAAGGCCAAGGGCGAGGAGATCGACCTCGCCGCCCAGGAGGAGCCCGAGCACGGCGACGATCTCGCCGCGGCGCTCGAGGCGAGCGTCCCGGGGCGCTGATGGCGCGGCCGCTGTGGTCGGGGGCGCTCTCGTTCGGCCTCGTCAACGTGCCGGTTCAGCTGGTGAGCGCGGCGCGCGACCTCGACTACCACTTCCACCAGCTCCACGCCAAGGACAAGCGGCGGATCGAGCAGCGCCGCTACTGCTCGAAGGAGGACGTCGAGGTCGGCTGGGAGGAGGTCGCGCGCTCCTACGACCTGGACGGAAAGCAGGTGGTGCTCAGCGACGAGGAGCTCGGATCGGTCGAGCCGCGCAAGACGCGCACGATCGAGATCGAGGCCTTCGTTCCGGCCGCCGAGGTCGACCCGATCTACTTCGACCACCCGTACTTCCTCGTCCCCGCCGGCGAGGCCGAGGGCACGCTGCGCGCCTACCGCCTGCTGGTCGAGGTCATGGATCGCGAGGACGAGCTGGCGATCGGGCGCTTCGTGATGAGGACCAAGGAGTACCTGGCGGCGATCCGGGTCCGCGACGGCGCGCTGGCCCTGTCGACCATGCGCTTTGCCGACGAGGTCCGGCCCACCTCGCAGGTCCCGGCCGGCGGCCGCAAGCCGGCGCGCGAGCAGCTCGACAACGCGGTCGCCGTGATCGAGGAGCTCTCCACGGACTGGGACCCGGAGCGCTATGAGGACTGCTACCGCGAGCGGCTGCGAAAGGTCATCGACCGCAAGCGCAAGGGGGCGAAGATCGAGGCGCCGGAGACCGAGCGCGAGCCGAAGCCCGTCCCCGACCTGATGGCGGCGCTCGAGCAGACGCTGGCCAACGTCCGCAACGGGCGCGAGGCCCGGGCCGAGAGCGAGGGCGCCGACGGCGACGAGCTGGAGGGGCTGAGCCGCGAGGAGCTCTACGAGCGCGCGCAGAAAGAGGGGATCCAGGGGCGCTCGAAGATGGGGCGCAAGGAGCTGATCGAGGCCCTCGCGGAGCGCTGAGCGGGCGCCGCGCCGGGGCCTTCGCTGGAATGATCCGCGGGGCGATGAACGCGGATCCGCTCGGGGCGCTCGTGCCCGCAACCCTGCCGCCCGCCGAAGCGGCCGCCGGCGACGCGGCGGGACCGCTCGCGGGAATCGGCTTCGTGGCCAAGGACGTGATCGACGTCGCCGGCATGGTCACCGGGGCCGGGAACCCGGACTGGGCCGCGGCCCATGAGCCGGCGGAGGCCGACGCCGCCGCGGTCGCCTCGCTGCGTGCGGCGGGGGCACGGCTGGCGGGCAAGGGCCAGTGCGCGGAGCTCGCCTTCAGCCTCAGCGGCGACAACGCCCATTACGGCATGCCCCGCAACCCGACGGCGCCCGCCCACGACCCCGGCGGCTCGACCAGCGGCCCCGCCGCCGCGGTGGCCGGCGGGCTCTGCGAGCTCGGGCTCGGCACCGACACGCTCGGCTCGGTCCGGGTGCCTGCCTCCTACTGCGGCATCCACGGCTACCGCCCGACCCACGGGGCGATCCCCACCGCCGGCGTCCTGCCGCTCGCCCAGCGGTTCGACACCGTCGGGCTGCTGGCCCGCGAGCCGGCGGTGCTGCGCGACGCCGCCGCGGTGCTGCTCGGCGAAGCCGGTGTCGCGTGACGCCGAATCGCCCAGCGACCTGCTCCTGGTCGAGAGCATCCTCGCCGCCGCCGAGCGCGAGGTCGCCGCGGCAACCCGCGCGGCCGCCCGGCGGCTGGCCGACAGCCTCGGGGCCGACCTGCGCCGGGTCGAGGCCCTCCCGGGCGGGCCGCTCGACCTGTCCGCGGCGATGAGCGCGTTCAGCGTCCTGCAGGGCCTGCAGGTATGGGCGAACTTCGGCGAGTGGGTGCGGACGTCGCA
Organism: uncultured Solirubrobacterales bacterium; assembly: GCA_963729065.1. Classification (GTDB taxonomy): domain Bacteria; phylum Actinomycetota; class Thermoleophilia; order Solirubrobacterales; family 70-9; genus WHSW01. Next base: position 6,230 of record CAVSMS010000021.1, on the reverse strand, counting down.
TCCGTCGCTGGGTCCCGACGTCGCCTCGCGCATCGACCGCGCAGCGGGCTTCGGCCCCGCGGACGGCGCCGCGGCCGAGCCGGTGGTCGCCGAGTTCGCCGCCGCGATCGGGCGGCTGGAGCCGGGGACGGCACTGGTCCTGCCGGCAACCGGCACGACCGCGCCGGCACGCGACGCCGACGCCCGCGCCCGCCAGGCGGCTCGGGTGGGCGCGGGGCAGCTCACCTGCATCGCGACCCTCGCCGGCGCGCCCGCGGTCTCGCTGCCGCTCGACGAGGTGGCCGGGCTGCCGGTGGGCGTCAGCCTCGTGGGCCGGCAGGGGGCCGACGGCGCCCTGCTCGCGGCGGCCTGCGGGGCCCGGACGGCGGCCGTAAGCTCGGCGCCGCGATGACGACCACCGCGGCACCGTCCGAATCGGCACTGGACCTGACGGCCCTCGACGCCGTGCAGCAGCGGGTGCTGTGGCTGGCGACGAGCATCGTGCACCACGCGAACAAGGTCCGCCAGACGCCTTCCGGCGTCAAGGTCGGCGGACACCAGGCGTCGTCGGCCTCGCTCGTCAGCGTGATGACGGCGCTCTACTTCGCCCACCTGCGCGGGCCCGACCGAGTCTCGGTGAAGCCCCACGCGGCGCCCGTGCTGCACGCCGTCAACTACCTGCTCGGCCGGCTCGATCGCGACTACCTCACCCGGCTGCGCGAGTTCGGCGGCCTGCAGAGCTACCCCAGCCGGGCCAAGGACCCCGACCCGGTCGACTTCTCAACCGGCTCCGTCGGGATTGGCGCGACGGCGACCGTGTGGAGCGCGCTCGCCCACCGTTACGTCGCCGGGCATTTCGACGTCCCCCGCGGCGGGCGCCAGATCGCGATCCTCGGCGACGCCGAGCTCGACGAGGGGGCGATCTGGGAAACGCTCGTCGACCCGATGGTCCCGCGCCTCGGCGAGGTCCTCTGGATCGTCGACCTCAACCGCCAGTCGCTCGACCGGGTCGTGCCCGACATCGCCGCGGGCCGGATCGGGACGATGTTCGACGCGGCCGGCTGGCAGACGATCACGGTCAAGTACGGGCGCCGCCTGCGCGAGCTCTTCGAGCGCGACGGCGGCGAGGCCCTGCGCCGGCGGATCGACGAGATGAGCAACGAGGAGTACCAGCGGCTGCTGCGCAGCCCGGTCGCGCAGCTGCGCGAGCGCCTGCCGGGCGACGGCGGCGACCGCCGCGCGATCGAGCGGCTGCTGGCCGAGGTCCCCGACGCCGAGGCCTCGGCCGCGCTGCGGGACCTCGGCGGCCACGACCTCGCCGACCTGCTCGACGCCTTCCGCCAGGCCGACGAGACGACCGACCGCCCGTCGGTCGTGTTCGCGTACACGATCAAGGCCTGGTCGCTGCCCACGGAGGGCCACCCGGCCAATCACTCCGCGCTGCTCTCGGTCGAGCAGTGGGAGGAGCTCGCCGCCGAGCTCGGCGCCGACAGCGCCGATCCGTGGGCGCCCTTCGCCCCCGGGACCCCCGAGGCCGAGCTCTGCGAGCTCGCTGCACACCGCCTCGAGCGCGAGACGCCTCCGCCGCGCACAGCGCCGGCGCCGCCGAGGGACGTCGGCCGCGCGCACATCGGCGAGACCTCGACCCAGCAGTCATTCGGCCGTTTCTTCGTCGACCTGCGGCACGCCGCCCCGGAGGTGGTCGAACACGTGGTCACCGTGAGCCCCGACGTCGCCTCCTCGACGAACCTCGGGGGCTGGATCAACCACGCCGGCGTCTGGAACCTGGGCGACCGGATCGACTGGTTCGCCGACGACCGCGACACGCTCGTCCGCTGGCGCGAGTCGGCCCACGGCCAGCACATCGAGCTCGGGATCGCCGAGGGGAACCTGGTCGGGCTCCTGGGCGAGCTCGGGGCGACCTGGTCGCGCGACGGCCAGCCGCTGCTGCCGATCGGGACGATCTACGACCCGTTCGTCAACCGGGCGCTGGAGCCGTGGTCGTTCGGGATCTACGCCGGCGGCCAGTCGATTCTCGTCGGGACGCCGTCCGGGGTGACGCTGGCGCCGGAGGGCGGGGCGCACCAGTCGATCACCACGCCCTCGGTCGGCATCGAGCAGCCGCGCTGCGTCTCATGGGAGCCGGCCTTCGGCCAGGACCTCGAGTGGACCCTCCTGCACGCCCTCGGCCGCCTCGGCCGCCCGGACGGCGCCTCGGCCTACTTCCGCCTCAGCACGAGGCCGATCGACCAGTCCCTCGCCGCCGTGCCGGAGGACGATGACGAGCGCGAGCGCAGGCGGCTCGACGTGCTCGGCGGCGGCTACGCGCTGGTCCGGGCGCCGGAGCCGCCGCGCGTGGTCCTGGTCGGCGTCGGGGCCGTGATGCCCGAAGCGCTGGCGGCGGCGGCCGAGCTCGCCGCGGGCGGGGTCGCCGCCGACGTCGTCTGCCTCACCTCCCCCGACCTCGTCTTCCGGGCGATCCAGGCACGCCGCGGCCTCGGCGAGGCCGACGACGCGATCCTCGACCGGATCTTCCCGCCCGAGCGCCGCGCCCCGGCGGTGACGCTGCTCGACGGCCATCCGCACACGCTCGCCTTCATCTCCAGCTTCACCGGGACGCCCACGGCCTGCCTCGGCGTCGACGACTTCGGCCAGTCGGGCGACGTCGGCGACCTCTACCGCCACTTCGGGATCGACGCCGAGACGGTCGTCGGCGCCGCCCTCGACATCGTCGGCTGAGCCTGGCCGCTCAGGTGGCCGGGTCGAAGTCGTGCCGGTCGAGCAGCTTGCGGATCTCGCGCGCCACGGGCGGGTCGCGAAACGCGTTATAGGAGGCGAGGAAGTCGCCCGGACCGTGCGGGCTCGGGCGGATGCACTCGGGATAGAGCACCGGGTAGGACGACCCGGAACCCGAACTTGTGCTGCGCCGCGGCGCGCTGGCGGATCAGCTTGCGCCGCCGCCGCGTGTTCATGCTCTTGATGAAGCGGCAGCCCCCGCTCGCCTTGTCGTCGGGGTCGTTGTTGAGGTGGTAGAGCACCTCGGTCTTGTGCGAGAGCCGCCGGACGGCCCGCAGCTTGATCTGGAAGCCGTCGTCCTGGACGCTGAGGAAGTCGGCGTTGACCGGAAAGGCGCGCTGGCGCAGGATGCCGAAGACGTTGCCGCCGATCCACTGGCCGTTGGTGTGGGCCCAGGCGATCGCGGCCCTCACCATCTTCGGGTGCTTCTTCGCCGCGGTGGAGAAGAAGTCGAAGAACCAGCCCTCGTTGCCGAGCTTCGCGTTCAGGCGGCGCATCGTCCGGGTCACCGCGGCCGGGGTCCGGTACTGGTCGGCGTTGAGGACGATGTCGAATTGGGCGGTGGGGCTCTGGCGATGGACGATCGCGCCGAATCCGCCGCCAGGCCCGCGCCTCCGCGTGGGTCGGGAACTGGTTGCGCGCGTAGCGCAGCAGGCCGGTGACCCAGGTCGGCCGCAGCGAGGCGAGCGACCGCCCGATCCGGTGCGCGTTGCTGTTGCGGACGGTCGAAAAACGCGTGTGGTAGACGCGGGTGTGGACCACCCGCGACATGGCCGGGGGGAAGCTCTGTGGACCCGGGGGATCGGGCGGGCGTGGTGCGGGGCCGCGGTCGACGCCTCCCCCGCGGCCGAGAGGACGCCGCCGGCCAGCGCGGCCACGCAGACGACACCGAGCAACGCGCGCGCGATCATCGGGCCTTCATAGCAGGGCGGACGGCGATGGACCGCTCAGCGGAGCTCGTTCTCGCGCGCCGGAAGGCGCGCTGAGCGCGGCGCGTCGGCCACCGCGCCGGCGGCGCGGGCCCGCCCGCGGGCCCCCCACTTCACCGCCACCGGGTCGAGGCCGTCGACCAGCGCCCTCCACGAGGCGGCGTCGAGCACCCCGGTCGGATCCAGGCCGACGGTCCCCTGGAACTCGCGCACGCCGCGCGAGGTGAGCAGGCCGTAGCTGCCGGTCACCTCGGCGTCGAAGAACCCGCCCGCCGCCAGGTGCTCCTGGGCCCAGACGACGAGGTCGCCCGCGGCTCCCTTCTCCAGCGTCGGGTAGGCGCGGCTGGGGCGGTAGCCGCGGGCGCGGCCGACGCGGCGCCTGGTCGCCGAGCGGAAGCCGCTGGCTGAGGCGTGCTGCCACGACCACCACGAGGTGCCGGCGAAGCCGCTCGCCTTCGCCACCTGGCGGAAGCGGCGCACCTCGCGGCCCGGCGGGTTGTCGTACGAGCTGGCCGATCGGGGCAGATCGGGCGCCCGTAGACGCGGTTGTAGGTGTACGTGGTGGCCAGCGCCCGGTCGACGCTGTCGCCGATCGCCTTCCAGTAGACCTGCGGCAGGTTGAACTCGGCCCCGCCCGGGCCGAGGAAGACCGAGTAGGGGTAGGCGGGGTGGTAGTGGACGTAGGGGAACCCGGCGAGCCCGATCGGGAAGTCGGCCCCAACGGCCGCGCGCAGGCGCGTGACGTACGTGCGGGCCTGGGCGTAGCGGCCCTCGTACTCCGACTCCGCGTCGATCACGAGGCAGTCGGCGCCGTCGGCGGCGGCGGCCGCGCCGACGCGGGCCTCGCCGACCGGGTCGCTGCCGTAGACGTACTGCCAGGCGCAGACCCGCAGCCCGCGCCGCTTGAGGTCGGCGACCAGGCCCGGGGTGAACTGACTCCAGTTGTCGCCGCCGTCGCCGGCCTTGATCAGCACCGTCTCGACCCCCCGCGAGCGCGCCCGCGACGCGATCCGTGCGGGACTGCCTCCCTGGGCCTTGGAGACGTACCAGATCCACATCCCGTCCCCGCGGAAGGCGGAGCCGTCGGCGGCGGTGGGGGCCGGCGCCGGTTGCTGGGGCGCGGCCGAAGCGAGGCCAGGTGCGACCGCAAGGGCGCACGCGACGCCGGCCGCGAGCGCGATCGAGCGGCGGCGGGCCGCGGCGCAGGTCTGGGCGAGCAGCTTCATGTGGCCACCTGATCGGTGTCCTACCGCCTCAACAGCGCCGCGGCGCGATCGATGCGCCGGGCGCGCAAGCTCGCGCCCGCGCCGGGACGTCTACGGGCGGCCGATCACCCGGTCGAGCTGGCGCAGTCGAACCGAGGCCGGCAGCTTCGCGACCGCCACGTCGCGCAGCCGGCGCGCGGCGCCCGAGCCGGCCAGCACGAGCGAGGCCGCGCGGCGGGAGCCGCGGACGAGCTCGGCGGTGCGCTTCAGCCGCGAGGCCTCGTAGGCCTCCATCGCCGCGTCGTTGCGGTCCGCCCCTGCGACGGCCTCGCCGAGGGCCACGGCGTCCTCGAGCGCCGCGCATGCGCCCTGGCCGAGGAAGGGCAGCATCGGGTGCGCCGCGTCGCCGAGCAGCGTCGTCGCGCCGGCGTTCCAGCGCTTCGCCGGCGGGCGGTCGAAGAGCCGGTGGCAGAGGATCTCGTCGCGCGAAGTCGTGTGCACGATCTGCGGGAGCGGCGCCGAGTACTCGTGCAGGGCGTTCTGGAGTTCGAAGCCGTCCGCGCGCCCGCGCAGGGCGACGTACCAGTAGACGAGCCCGCCGCTGAGCGGCAGCAGCCCGGCGACGCTGCCGGGCCCCCACCACTCCCCGGCCGGCACCTCCCGGTCCCAGGCGGCGAGCCCCCGAAAGGCCACGATCCCCGAGTCCGCGGGGCTACCGTCGCGAAGCAGCCCCTCGCGCACCAGCGAGCCGAGGCCGTCGGCGCCGACGATGAGGTCCGCCCGGGCCTCGGCATCCTCGGCGAACGACAGCCGGCCCTGCCGACGCCGGTCACGCGAACGCCGAGGCGCAGGCGCTGCTCGCCCAGCTCGCGGGCCAGCGCGGTGTGCAGGTCGCGGCGGTTGAGCCCCACCAGCGGCGCGCCATAGCGCCCGGCGATCAGGTCGGGGCCGAAGTCCGCCAGGACCGAGCCGTCGGCTCGCCGCAGGGCACCGCCGCCCCGGGGCGCCGCGGCGGCCAGCTCGCCGAGCCCGAGCGAGCGCAGCGCGCGCACGCCGTTGGGCCAGATCGAGAGCCCCGCCCCGAGCGGGCGGAGCTCATCGGCGCGCTCGTAGACCGTCACGTCACAGCCGGCTTGGCGGAGGGCGATCCCGGCGGCGAGGCCACCGATCCCGGCGCCGACGACCGCCGCGGTGCGGGTCACGCCCGCGAACCTACACCGCGAGTCCGGCGGCGCCAAACCTCCGCTCGCAGCGCCCAGCGCTCGTGGTCGCGCCAGCGACCGCCCACCTTCACGTAGCGCTCGGAGTAGCCCTCGCGGAC
>CAVSMS010000020.1:0-3465 GCA_963729065.1 uncultured Solirubrobacterales bacterium | reverse complement strand
TATGCGCGCCCCGGGTGGCGACCGGAGCCGTCTAGCTTGCGGGCGATGCGGGCGATGTTCTGGATCTACTCGACCGTGATCGTGGTCGGGCTCGCCTACTTCATCGTCATCGGCCTCACTCACCACTGAAGTGCGGCGTTTCGTCCGCGAGAACTCGCTCTCGCTCTTCTTCGGCCTGCTCTTCCTCGGCTCGCTCGCCGGCCAGGCGATCGCCGGGCACATCGCCTACAACCAGACCAGTTGGCGCACGGCGAGGCGGCGATCTCGCTCGGGCGCTATGTGACCTCGTCGAGCTTCGCCAACGCGGTGGCGGAGAACTGGCAGTCGGAGTACCTGCAGTTCATGCTCTTCATGCTCGCCACGGTCTGGCTGCTCCAGCGCGGGTCACCGGAGTCGAAGGAGCTCGACCGTCCCGGCCGCGAGACCGACGAGGCCCAGAAGCTCGGCGGGCACGCCCCGGCCGACGCGCCCGGCTGGGCGCGCGCCGGCGACTGGCGGACGAGCGTCTACTCGAACTCGCTCCTGATCGTCATGGGAGCGATCTTCGTCGGCTCCTGGTTCGCGCAGTCGGTCACCGGGTGGACCGAGTTCAACCAGATCCAGGCCGAGCACGGCGAGGCCGCCGCGAGCTGGATCGGCTACCTCGGCTCGGCCGACTTCTGGGAGGCGACGCTGCAGAACTGGCAGTCGGAGTTCCTCGCCGTCGGCTCGTTCGCGGTCTTCGCGATCTACCTACGCCAGCGCGGCTCGCCGGAGTCGAAGCCCGTCGGCGAGCCGCACGGCTCGACCGGCGTCGAGGGCTGAGATCCGGACGAGGAACCGGCCGGACGCGAGCCGGCGCTCAGTCGCCGCGGCGCGCCCGTCCACGCGTGGCGACCGACTTCCCGGCCTCCTTCGCGGCGTTCCCGGCCGCCTTCGCCGCCGAGGTCAGGCCACCGATCGCCGAGCCGGCGGCGCGCTTGGCCTGATCGAGGCTGTCAGCGGCTGCGTTGCCCTGACGGGTCGAGGCGGCCTTCGTGCCTCGGGCCTCCGATTCGGACCTGACCTTGTTGCGCTCGCGGGTGGCGGCGGCCTTCTTCGCCGCCGCGCTGCGATCCGCCTTCGTCTGCGCCATGCGTTGCCTCCTCATTTCGTGTCGGTTGCGGGAAACCGCTCTTACCCGGATAGAGCCGCCCGAATCGGGTAGCCGATGAGCGATGGAGCTAACGCGGACGATCGATAACACGCGGGTTGCCCCCGCGCTGGCGCGCGCGGCCTCCCGCGAGCTCGCGGACGCGATGCCCGCGGCGACCTACCTGGACCTGCGGACCGTGCTCACCGAGCTGGTGTCGAACGCGGTCCAGTTCGGCCCTCCCACGCCCATTCGCGTCCGGGTCGCTGTCCGGCGCGACGGCGTGATCCGCGGCGAGGTCGTCGATCACGGTGACGGAGAGATCGAGATCGACCGCAGCCGCCCGCTCGAGCGCGGCGGCCTCGGGCTGCAGATCGTCGATGCGCTGTGCTCGTGGTGGTGGGCGCCGCGCGGAAGTGGGCGAGTCCGGTTCGAGATCGAGCCGGAGGGCTACGCGAGCCCCCCGGTCATGGGCATCTAGCTCCGGCTCAGCCCTTCGAACTGGACTTCTTGCCGCCCTCGCGACCCGCCGCGCGCTTTTGCGACTTGCTGCCGCCGCTCCCCTTGCCGCTCTTCTTCCCACCCTTGCTCGAGGCGTCGGATGAATTCGCGATCGATGCGGCGCGCTGCTTGCTCATGCCCTTCTTGCGCAAGCCTCGTACTGCTTGTCGTCCTTCACGCTGATCCATGGTCCTTGGCCCAGGGTTCTCCTTCCGGTAGGGATCGCGATCGTGTTTTACCCGCTCCTTTGCGCCCGAACCCGGCATCTCGGTCACGGCTCGGGGTGGGTAGTCCGACTCAGATGAGCCAGGAGACCGCGATCGGCTCGCCGTGGCACGGCGATCCAGGCACTGCCCGACCCGCCCTCGAAGGTGAGATCGAGGTCGACGTCGCCGTCGTCGGCGCCGGCATCGTCGGCTTGACGACCGCGCTTCTCCTCCAGCGACGCGGCGCGACGGTGGCGGTGCTCGAGGCAAGGGAGGTCGCCGCCGCCGCGAGCGGCAACAACACCGCCAAGGTCAGCGCCCTCCAGGGGCTCGCGTACTCGACCCTCGTCGCGCGGGATCTCGACACCGCCACCGACTACGCACGCGCCAACGCGCGTGGGATCGCCGTGATCTCGGAGCTCGCCGAGGAGCTGGCGATCGACTGCTCGCTCCGGCGCTCATCCAACTACACGTTCGCCGAGGCTCCGGAGGACCGCGATGAGATCGAGCGCGAGGTTGAGGCCGCCCGCGCCGCGGGCCTCGATGCGTGCTTCGTGGAGAACACGCCACTGCCCTTTGAGGCCTACGCGGTCCGCCTGGACGAGCAGGTCGAGCTCGACCCGGTGGCCTACCTTCGGGGCTTGGCCGACGCGCTCGACGGCGCCGAGCAGCCGGCGGTCTTCGAGCGGGCTCGCGTGCGCTCGATCGATGGTGGTTCGGTGCGCACCGAGGATGGATCGGTGCGCGCCCGACCGGGTCGTGCTCGCCACGCATCTGCCGATCGTCGATCACGTCGGACTGTTCACACGGGCCGAGCCGCAGGCATCGTTCGCGGTCACCGCGCGCGTTCCGGGCCCCGCGCTCGAGGGCATGTTCATCGATGCTGCCGGCAAACACTCGATGCGCGCCTTGAAGTCGGGTGACGGGGACCTGCTGATCGTCGCGGGTCAGGGCCGACGCCTCGGGACAGGAGACGCCGGCAACAGCATCGAGGCCCTGAAGGAATATGCGCGCTCGCGATTCGGCGCCGGAGGATTCGTGCATCGCTGGGACGCCCACGACTTCGTCACCGAGGACCGCCTGCCCTTCGTCGGGCCCGTCGGCTTCCGATCCGACCGGACGCTCACCGCGACCGGGATGAACAAGTGGGGGCTGGCCCTGGGGACGGCCTGCGCGGAAATGCTCGCCGCTTCGATCGCCGACGGCGGACGCGGCTGGCCGGAGAGCTTCGACACCCGTCGCCTTCCGCGCCCCGGGTCGCTGGCGACGCTGGCTCGCCACGGCGCGGAGACCGCGGTCCACTTGGTGGCCGATCGACTCAAGCGGGCCTCGGCGAGCGAGCTCGGGCGCGACGAAGGGGCGATCGTCGGCGCCGGCGTCGGGCAGCGCGCCGCCTACCGCGACCGTGACGGCCGGCTTCACGAGCTCTCGGCGCGCTGCACGCACCTCGGTTGCATCGTCGCCTTCAATCGGGCGACCAGGACCTGGGACTGCCCCTGTCACGGCTCGAGGTTCGCCCTGGACGGCTCGGTCCTCGAAGGGCCGGCGATCAGCCCGCTCGCCCGAAAGCCCAGTAGCGACGGGGGCTGAGGGGCGAAACGGACGAGGGACCCCGCCGGGCCCCTCGTCCTCGCCCGACGCGACGGC
>CAVSMS010000019.1:0-55213 GCA_963729065.1 uncultured Solirubrobacterales bacterium | reverse complement strand
CAGTTCTCCTTGATCACCACGTTGCCGGCGTCGTCGACGCTGGCCGCAGGGGGCTTGTCGCTGATCTCGACGGCGAACTTGCCCTCGACGGGCCCGCCGTCGGCGGTCACGGCCTTCGCCTTGCCGTTGAGCCCGGCGGCCAGCTCGTAGTGGACCGTGTAGGCGCCGGCGACCACCGGGGTCACGCGCCACACGATGTCCTTGCTCTCGCCCGGCCCGAGCGGCCCGAAGGAGAAGGTGTCGGTCTGCGCCGCCTCGGCGCCGGCCGACGGCGCGGCGTCGAGCTCGGCCGCGGTCTCGCCGTGGGAGGCGAGCTTCGGGAAGCCGTTCTCGAGGATCCATACGGGACGGTTCGGGTCGGCGAGGCCCGCCTGATCGGAGCGCACCGAGAACGACCCGCCGGCCTTCACGTCGCCGGTGTAGATGGTGATCGCCAGGTCGGGGACCTGCTCGTCGCCCGTGTTCTCGACCTCGAGCCTCAGGTCCCTGGTCTCGGCCAGCCGCTGGTCGGTGGGGAACTTCGCCGACGTGACCGCGACGGGGAAATCGCCGGCGGGCTCGTCGGCGTCCTGGCGCGGCTTGTCACCGCCGCAGGCGGACAGCCCGACGGCGAGCGCGGCGACCGCGGCGAGCGGTGCGAAACGGGCCGCGGATCGGCGCGGGTATGGCGGTGGATGGACGCTGATGGCGGTCTCCTCCCCCAAGGCGCGGCCAACATACCATCGCTCGCGGTTCGCCTGGCGCGGTTGCGGCGGGCTCGCAAGCCGGACCGGGCCGGCCGCCGGCCGCGACGGTTGGGGGTGGCGCACGCCCACCCCATCGAATAATCTTGTCGCTCTGGTCGCGGGGCCATGGCGCCGTGACCCGAGGAGACGATGGTCAGATCAGTCGCTGACAGGGCATTCCTGCCCGCCAAGAGCCTGTTCGAGCAGGTCGGGAACATGATGATCCTGACCGGCAAGACGATCACGGCCACGGTCAGGCCTCCGTATCCCTACGGCGGCGAGTTCATCGGCCAGTTCCTGTTCGCGCTCCAGCTCTGCTGGTTCCCGATGATGATCTCGACCATCGCCTTCGGCTTCGGGGCGCCGGGGCTGCAGGCGGCCAACTTCCTCTCGCTGTTCGGCGCCCTGGACCGGCTCGGCGGCTTCTTCATCCTCGCCTCGGTGCGCGAGTTCGCGCCGTTCGTGACCGCTGTCGTGGTCGCCGGCGTCGCCGGCACCGCGATCACCGCGGATCTCGGCGCCCGCAAGATCCGCGAGGAGCTCGACGCCCTGCAGGTGCTCGGCGTCGACCCGATCAAGAACCTCGTCGTGCCGCGCTTCCTCGCCCTGATGCTGATCACCGGGCTGATGGACATCTACGCGCTGCTGTTCGGGATCGCCGGCGGGCTGTTCGCCGAGATCGCCTACGGCCAGCCGCTCGGCGGGTTCTTCGCGACCTTGTTCAACAACGCGTCCGTGACCGACTTATGGGGCTCGATCCTCAAATGCACGATTTTCGGCGCGATCATCGCGGTCGTCTGCTGTTACAAAGGGATGAATGCGTCCGGAGGCGCCGAGGGGGTGGGGAGGGCCGTCAACGAAGCGGTCGTGATCGCCTTCCTGGGCGTGTTCGCGTTCAACTACGTCTTCACGCAAACCCTGCTGGCCACGCACCCGAGATCTCAGTTATTAAATCAGGAACTTCGTTCCGAAAGAAGCGTGTAAGGACGCCGTAGGCGTCCGCAAGGGATTCAGTAATGCCGGGCTGGTTGGCAGTACCGCGGGACTGGCTGGGCTCGCTCGGCGACATCGCCCGCTTCAGCGGCCGGGTGATGGGGCTCGTCTACTCGGGCCGGGTGATGCGGTTCTTCGGCGAGACGCTGCGCCAGGCCGGGATCCTGATCCTCGGCTCGACCGTCGTCATCTGGGGCCTGGTGTTCATCCTCGGCCTGCAGTGCGGGATCGAGGGGGCGTACTTCAACCGCTCGGTCGGCTCGCCCGCCTACGCGGGCGTGTTCGCCGCCTGGTGTGACCTGCGCGAGGTGATCCCCTACGCCTTCGGCTACATGATGGCCGCCAAGGTCGGCACCGGGATCGTCGCCGAGCTCGGCGCGATGCGGATCTCCGACGAGGTCGACGCGCTCGAGGTGATGGGCGTCAACCCGATGATCTTCCTCTGCGCCACCAGGCTGCTGGGGGCGTGGCTGACGCTGCCGTTCATGTACCTGGCGGCGATCGGGGTCGGCTATCTGGCCTCGTACCTGGCGGTGGTCGAGCAGATAGCCGAGGTGTCATCCGGCGGGTACTTCCTCATCTTCTGGATGTTCCAGAACCCCCCGGATCTCCTATTCAGCCTGATCAAAGCCATGTTCATGGCGACCGCCATCGTTCTGGTGGGGTGCTATTACGGCTACACCGCCTCCGGCGGGCCGGTCGGCGTGGGGACGGCGACGGCGAAGTCGATGGTGCTCAACATCGTCCTGGTGCACATCATCGGGATGATGGGCACGCTGGTGTTCTGGGGAGCCAATCCGAGGGCGCCGATCGGCGGCTGAGGGGAAAGGGGTCAGGTAGATGGCAGACGAAGAGCGCACGCGCGAGGAGGCCGGCTACGACGAGGACGTCGCCGAGGATCAGCCCGAGGACCGCCAGGTCACCGCGCAGCAGGACGAGTACCAGCGCTTCGCGGGCGAGGTCGACCGGGGCGAGGACGAGGACGACTACGAGGAGCCCGCGCCGGAGCTCGGCAACCTGCACAAGGACTACTCGATCCCGGGCGTCGACCCGAGCGAGGCCAATCCCTATCGCTGGCACACGGGCGCGAAGCGCGACCATGGCGGCGAGGACGCGATCGAGATCATCGACGTCGTCAAGCAGTTCGGCCGAACGCGCATCCTCAACGGGCTCAACCTCGGCCTTCCCGACGACCAGATCTCGATGGTGCTCGGCCCGTCGGGCACCGGGAAGTCCGTGTTGATCAAGCACATCGTCGGCCTGCTCTATCCGGACTCCGGCGACCTGCTCGTGCACGGCGAGTCCGTGCCGAACATGAGCGACGACGAGCTCTTCGAGATGCGGAAGAAGTTCGGCCTGCTGTTCCAGGACGGGGCGCTCTTCGGCTCGATGAACATCTTCGACAACGTCGCCTTCCCGCTGCGCCAGCACACGGACAAGAGCGAGGACGAGATCGGCGAGATCGTCAACCGGCGCCTGCGCGAGGTCGGGCTCTCCGAAGCGCTCGAGAAGATGCCGAACGAGCTCTCGGGCGGGATGCGCAAGCGGGCGGGCTTCGCGCGCGCGCTGGTCCTCGACCCGGCGATCGTCATGTTCGACGAGCCCGACTCGGGCCTCGACCCGGTGCGCACGGCGCTGCTGTGCGAGCTGATCCGCGAGATCCACGAGGAGAACGGCGGCTGCTACCTGGTGATCAGCCACGACCTCGGCACCGCGCGCCGGATCGCCGACTTCATCGCCGTCCTCTGGAAGGGCAAGATCGTCGAGTCCGGCCCCTCGGAGGAGCTCTTCAACTCCGACAACGAGTTCGTCTCCCAGTTCCTCAACGCCGAGACCGCCGGTCCGCTCAGCATGGACTAGCGGCGCGGCCGCCCGGCCGCGCTCCCTAGAGTTTTCGCGGTGACCGATCGCTTCGCACGGATCGCGGGCTGGTGCGTCGGGCGGCCGGTCGCGGTGGTCGCCGGGGTGGCGATGGTGGCCCTGATCGGGGCGATTGCGGCGCTGCGCCTGGAGCCCGACGCCGGCACCGACCAGCTCGTCGACAGCGATTCCGCGGCCTACCGCGCCACCCAGGAGTTCCGGCAGAAGTTCGGCGACGACGCCGTCGTCGTGCTCGTCAAGGGCAACCTCGAGCAACTGGTGCTCACCTCCGACCTGGGGACGCTGCTCTCCCTCGAGGGGTGTCTCTCGGGCAACGTCCCCGGCGGCGAGGTCTTCACCGACGAGCCCGCGCCGGGGCCGTGCGCGGAGATCGCCGACTCGAAGCCCGCCCAGGCGGTGCTCGGCGGCGCGACGTTCCTGAACCAGTCCGCGATCAGCGCCTCGAAGCTGCTGCGGTCGCAGACCAAGGCCGCGGTCCGAGAGTCGAGGGCCGCCGGGGTGGCGGCCGCGGCCCGCGCGCGCCGCCAGGGTTTCAGCGAGGCCGACCAGCGAGCGGCGGCGAGGGCCGCCGGACAGGAGGTGCTGGCCGCGTTCGAGCAGCAGGTGCGGACGCTGGCGATCAAGTACGGACAGACGGGGCCCCCGCGGCTCGACGACCCGACGTTCGTGAGCTCGGTGGTCTTCGACAGCGCCCGCGCCGGACAGCCGAAGCCGCGCTTCTCGCTCTTCTGGCCGAGCGCCGACTCGGCGCAGATCCTCGTCCGGTTGCGCCCCGACCTGAGCCAGTCCGAGCGCGGCGAGGCGCTCGACCAGATCCGGGCCGCGGTCGCCGACCCGGCCTTCTCGGATCCGCGACGCCGAGTACGTGGTCAGCGGGGCGCCGGTGGTCGTCGATGGGCTTGCGGAGAAGCTCTCGAGCGCGATCGGCGTGCTGCTGATCGCCGCGCTCGTCGTCATGACCCTGACCCTGGCGCTGGTGTTCGGCCCCCCGGCGCGGCTCCTGCCGCTCGCCATCGCCCTGGCCGCGGCGGCGATCGCCTTCGGGCTCCTGTCGGCGCTCGGGGGCTCGCTGACGATGGCCTCGATCGCCGTGCTGCCGATCCTGATCGGGCTCGCGGTCGACTACGCGATCCAGTTCCAGGCGCGCTTCGCCGAGGCGCGGGCCTCGGGCTCCCCGGCCCCGCGGGCCGCGATCGAGGCGGGCGCGCGGGGCGGGCCTGTCATCGGCACCGCGGCCGTCGCGACGATCGCCGGGTTCTGCGTCCTGCTGCTCTCGCCGATCCCGATGGTCCGCGGCTTCGGCGTGCTGCTCGTGCTCGGGGTCGCGATCGCGTTCGTGCTCGCGCTCACCGCGGGGCTCGCGTTGCTCTCGCTGCTCGGCGCGCCGGCCCGTCGCCCGCGGCCGGCGGCGGCCGCCTCGCCGGGGTCACGGCGGCGAAGGCGGCCGCCGGTGAGCGGGCCGGGAGGATCGGCAGACGGGCGCTCGCGTTCTCGGTCGCCGCGCCGGGCCGGGTGCTCGCCGTCGGCCTCGTGCTGGCCGCGGCCGGATGGATCGCCAGCACGCGGGCCGAGGTGATCTCGGACCTGCGCGAGCTCGTCCCCAGCGACCTGCCCGAGCTCCAGAACGTGGACGAGCTGCAGGAGACGACCGGCGTCTCCGGCGAGGTCGAGGTCTCGGTGCGCGCCGACGACCTCACCGACCCGGCGGTGGTCGCCTGGATGAGCGACTTCAAGCAGCGGGTGCTGGCGCGGGCCGGGTTCGCCGGCGAGGCCACCACCTGCGCTCAGCAGGACGCCCAGCTGTGCCCGTTCGTCGACCTCTCGGACCTCTTCGGTGACGAGCCGCCGACCACGAACGAGCGGGTCGAGGGGATCCTGGACCTGCTGCCCCCGTACTTCCTCGCCGCCTTCGTCAGCCGCGACAGCGAGGACTCGGCCGCCGGCACCGCCGTGATCCCGTTCGGCATCAAGGTGATGCCGTTCGACGAACAGAAGGAGCTCATCGACGCGATCCGCGCCGAGATCGATCCGTCCGGCGCCGGGAACGACCCGCCGGCCGGGCGTCAGCGCCGAGGTCGTCGGCCTGCCGGTGCTCGCCGCCGACGCCAACTCGGCCCTGTCCTCGAACCGCTACGTGCTCACGCTCGCCGGGCTCGCAGCGGTGGCCCTGGCGCTCCTGGCGATCTACCGCTCCGCCCGGCGGGCGCTCGTGCCGCTGATCCCGATCGTGCTCGCCACCGGCTGGGCGGCGCTCGGGCTGGCGATCGCCGGCGTCTCGCTGAACCCCATGTCCGCGACCCTCGGCGCGCTCGTGATCGCGATCGCAACCGAGTTCAGCGTCCTGCTCGCGGGCCGCTACGAGGAGGAGCGCAAGCCGGGGGTTCCGCGTGGGCGAGGCGCTCCGCCGCGCCTACTCGCGCACCGGGATGGCCGTGCTCGCCTCCGGGCTCACGGCGATCGCCGGGTTCGCGGCGCTGATCGCGACCGACATCCGGATGCTGCGCGACTTCGGGCTGGTCACGGTGCTCGACCTCGGCGTCGCCCTGGTCGGGGTCCTGCTCGTGCTCCCGGCGGCGCTCGTGTGGGCGGAGACCGGCTTCGCCCGCCTCGGGTGGCTCCCCGGCCGGCGCCCGCGCGCGCGGACCGGCCCCCGATCCCGGATGAGCGATGAGTCACAGAGGAGAGGTGATTCGCGCCGGCCCTCGAGCCGCTATTCGATCTTCGTCGGGCTCGCGTTCCTGATCGTGATCGTGATCGCGACCGCGAACACCCTGCGCACGCGCGACGACGGCATCCTCGGGACGAGCGAGGCCGACCGCGGCGAGCCGCTCCCCGAGTTCGCGGTCCCGGAGCTGCTCGGCTCCCAGGAGGGCGACGCGAACGTCTTCCAGGACGATTGCGAGACCGGCGCCAATCCGTGCCCCGCCGACGAGACCCACAACCCGGCGTGCGACGTCGACCTGCCGGAGGTGATCCGCGTCTGCGACCTCTTCGACCGCCCGCTGGCGATCTCGTTCTGGTTCACCGGCGGCGGCGACTGCCTGCCGACCCAGGACGTCTTCGACCGTGTCGCCGCCCGGTTCCGCGGCCGGGTCAACTTCCTCTCCCTCAACGTCCGCGACGACCGTGACGACGCGGCGGAGATCGTCCGCGAGCGCGGCTGGCGGGTGCCGGTGGGCTGGGACGCCGACGGCGCCGTGTCCAACCTCTACCGGGTCGGCGTCTGCCCGACGATCGCCTTCGCCTACCCGGGCGGCCTCTTCAGCGAGGCGAAGCTGGGGGCCGACGAGCTCTCCGAGCAGCAGCTGACCGAGGAGGTCGAGCGCCTGGTGCGCGAGTCCGGGCGGCGCGCGGCGGAGGACCGGTGAGCGAGCCCGCGATCGAGGAGGGCTGGGTCGCGCCGGAGCTGCGCGAGGAGTTTCCCGGCCTCGGCCTGCGCACGATGGTGGTGCAGCGCGGGTCGGGCCGCTCGCCCAAGGAGGTGAAGGAGCGTCTGCGGATCCTCTCCGACCGCTTCTCCGGCGCTCAGGCGATCAACCTGCGCCACCAGCCGATCCCCTGGGCCTACCGCGTCTTCTACCGCCACATCGGGCTCGACCCCGACGAGCAGCGGACCCCGGTCGAGGAGCTCGCCCTGGAGCGCATGAGGGCCGGGCGCCTTCGTCAGCCACAACCTGCTCGACGACGCGCTGACGATCGCGATCATCGAGTCGGGCGTCGCCGTGCGCGCCTTCGACGCCGCGCGGGTGTCGGGCGAGCCGGGGATCCGAACGACCGTCGAGGGCGAGCGGCTCGAGGGGCGCCCGACCGCGCTCCCGTCCGGGACGCTGGTCGTCGCGGACGCCGAGCGCCCGCTGGCCCTGCTCTTCGGCGCCGTCGCGAGCGATACCGGCGTCGAGCGCAAGACCGCGAGCACGATGCTGATCGCGATCCGGGTGGGCGGGGTGCCGGAGATCGCCGTCGAAGAGGCCCTATGGCTGGCCGGCGGCATCCTCCGCGGGTAGAATCCCGACGTCGGCGACGGGTTCGAGGAGTGTGCAGTGCCCGACGTACTCGAATACAGCGAGGCGATCGCACCGGCGGCCCCGCCAGGGACGCCCCGCGTCCCGGCGGTCGAGACCGACGATCGCCTGGCCCGCGCGGACCTGCGACGCCAGATCGGGCGGCTCGAACGCGCCCTCGGCGAGACCTTCGCCTCGGCCTTCCCGCGTCGCGGCCTCGAGTGGGGCATCGGCGCCGTCGGCGGGCCACGCGTGCTCTCGATCGGGGAGCTCGAGCGGGTTCGCGACGCGCTCGCGGCGCGGTTGCGCGACGCGCGCGCCGAGCTCGGCCGCCGGGCCGACGTCGAGGAGGCCAATCGGACGCTGCTCGAGTCGATGATCGCCGCGCCGGAGGAGCACCGCTGGGTGATCGTCTCGAACGAGGACATCGGCGAGCCCGGATGCCGCCACTGGCATGCGCGGCCGCGTTGGGGAATCCTCGGGATGCTCTTCAACTGGTGGCGGATCCGCCTCTCCTCCGGTTGTCCGTTAGCCACGGGGCTTCGGCCCCCGGCCCGCCGCGGCCCCGTCCTGAGCTGATGGCGAAGAAGCGGCGCAAGCCGCGTCCCCGCCGCCCGCCGTCCGAGCCGGTCTCGGAGGCCGCTCCGGCGCCGAGCGCCGCCAAGCCGCCGCCCAAGCCCCGCAAGCCGATCGAGGAGGAGCGCCCGGAGGCGCCCTGGGGCTCGTTCCCGCTCGTCGAGCTGGTCGTCCTCGTCGCCCTGGTGATGCTCGTCGTGGGGCTCATCGTCGGGGGATCGCAGGGCACGGTGCTGCTCACGACCGGGCTCGCGCTCGGCGCGCTCGCCGGGCTCGAGCTCTCCGTCCGCGAGCACTTCGCCGGCTATCGCTCGCACACCGCGTTGCTCGCGGCCGCGGCGGCGGTCGGGACGCTCGCGCTGCTCTTCTACGCCGCGCCGGACGTCCTGCCACCGGCGGGCAGGCTGGTGGTGGCGGCGGTGGTCGGCGGGCTCACGGGTTTCGCCCTCGCCCGCGCCTTCCGCGCCCGGGCGGGGCGCACGATCAAGCTCCGCTGACGCGGGTTCGCGGGGTTAACCTCTCTCGCCGATGCTGGTCCGGATCAGGGAGATCATGGTCGGTCCCGCCAGCGCGGCGCTGGTCCTGCTGATGCTCGTCGGCTGCCTGGGCCTGTGGGTCGGAGTGCCGCTCGGCTGGCTGTGGATCGGCTCACAGGTGCAGGGCTCGGGCTCGCTCGGTACCGCCCTGATGGTGACGATGGTCGGGATCATCGCCTCGATCGTCGTCCTGGTCTTCGTGCTCTCGTGGCTCAACCGCCGCCATGCGGAGCTGCTCGAGCGCCGTCACCGGCCGATGCGCTCCTCGGCGCTCGAGGTGATCCTCGTCTCGAGCGCCGGCCTCGCGTTGGTCGGGTTCGGGATCTGGTTCTTCCTCTTCGCCGGCGCCAGCCCGCTGCCGCTCAACATCGGCTTCTAGCGCCTGTGGGCGCCGCGGGGGCGGCGGCGGGGCGGGCGCCGCGCGCCCGCCCCGTTGACCGGTCAGCCCGTGGCCCGGCGGTCCGGGTCAGGCGTGGGCAAGGGCGCGCCTTGCCTCCAGCTCGTGCGCGAGCAACCCTCTTTGCCGGGTGGTCAGCCGTCCGAGCTCGCGGTTCTCATTCAGCGCGATGGCGAACAGGAACTTGCGGACGCGGGTTCGACCCCAACGGCGCTGGCTGCGCAGCAGCTCGCCGACGGTCATCGATTCGACCTCCCATGGACATGCCCTCACGATCTCCGCCGCATCGACGGCTCCGGCGGCGATGCCACGCTTGAGCGACGCTCGCGCCAACCGAACGCGGTTGGCGTGTGCGAGCGCGCGCATGTGCTGCGGCATCGGCGCAGGGGCCATGGTCGAGGCAGCTTCCATCTCTCACTCCTCCTCCGAGTGTTACTGGACGTTGGCGGGTATCAGGGCGTCGTTCATTCCGGGTGGGCGGGTGCCCACTCCAGGGGGATGCAGCCGGGACAAACTCTCTCTGCTTCTGTCCCGTCCGCTCCCTGCCCCGGGATGCGTACGGCGCGAGTGGGAACCTAGATTGCCGCGGGGGCTTCCGCAACGGGGAGAACTACTGACCGGTAACAGTTCTGTCGCAACTAGCACCCTTTTCGTTCACAACTTCGCCTTGTTCAGAAATGGACAAGGGGAATCTACCCCCAGGCGGGGGACCTGACGGTCCGGATCTCAGCTCCGGGGAAGGTCCGGGAAGTCCGCGATCGTCCGCTCGATGATCGCCAGCGCGCGATCGAGGTGCTCGTGCTCGTGGGTCGCCATCAGCGACGTCCGCAGCAGCGCGCCGCCCGGGGGCACCGCCGGGTGGATCGCGACGTTCGTGTAGACGCCGGCGTCGAAGAGCGCCTTCCACAGGAGCGCCGCCTGGTAGTCCTCGCCGACCACGACGGGGACCACCGGCGTCGTCGCCTCGCTGCCGTCGGGGAGCCTCCCGGGCTCGATCACCGCCAGGCCGAGGTCGCGCAGGCCCTCGGCGCAGGTAGCGGGCGTTGTCCAGCAGCTTCGCCATCAGCTCCGGCCCGTCGCTGGCGATCACCCGCAGGGCGCCGAGCGCCGCGCCGACGGCGGCCGGCACCGCGGAGGCGGTGAAGATGAACGGCCGCGACGCGTAGCGCAGGTACTCGATCACCTCGCCGGGCCCGGCGATGAAGCCGCCGCACGAGGCGAGGCTCTTCGAGAAGGTGCCCATCCGGAGGTCGACCTCCCGCTCGAGCCCGAAGAGCTCGCAGGTGCCGGCGCCGCGTGCGCCGAGCACGCCGACGGCGTGGGCCTCGTCGACCATCAGCCGGGCGCCGTAGCGGCCGCAGAGCTCGACGATCGTCGGTAGGTCGCACAGGTCGCCCTCCATCGAGAAGACGCCGTCGACGATCACCAGCACGCCCCCGCCGTCGCCGGCCGCGCGATCCAGCATCTTCTCGAGCTTCTCCATCCGGTTGTGGCGGAAGGGGCGCAGCTTGGCCCCGGAGAGCATGCATCCGTCGAGGATCGAGGCGTGGTCGGCCGAGTCGCAGATGACCGTGTCGGCGGGGCCGAGGATGGTGCCGATGCAGCCGACGTTCGCCTGGTGGCCGGTGGTGAACACGAGCGCCTCCTCGGTGTCCATCCACTCGGCGAGCTCGCGCTCGAGCTCGAGATGAAGCGGCGTGGTCCCGTTCAGCAGGCGCGAGCCGGTCAGCCCCGTGCCGTAGGTCTCGAGCGCGTCGCGGGCCGCCTGCTTGACCCGGGGGTCCCCGGTGAGGCCGAGGTAGTTGTTGGAGCCGAGCATGATCGTCTCGCGCCCCTCCATCTGAACCACCGGCCCGGCCTCGGAGGTGAGCACCCGGAAGTAGGGGAGGAGGTCGCCCTGCTTGGCGATCTCGAGCAGCTCGCGCCGGTCGTGGGTGCGCGCCTTCTCGAACACGTCCACGGGCGCGCGGGCGGTCTCGCTCATCGACACAAGTGTAGGTTGCGCCAGGTGACGGAACCCACGATCAGGCCGGTCCAGGGGAAGGCCGATCTGAAGGAGTTCATCGAGGTCCCATACCGGCTGCGTGCGAACGATCCCCAGTGGGTGCCGCCGCTGCGCTTCGAGCGCCGACAGTTCCTCGATCGGTCCAAGAACCCCTGGTTCCAGCACGCCGAGGCGGAGCTCTTCCTCTGCGAGCGCGCGGGCGCGACGGTCGGGCGGATCAGCGCCCATGTCGACCGCCGCTGGGACGAGTTCCAGGGCGGCAACGACGGCATGTTCGGATTCTTCGACGCGATCGAGGACGAGGCCGTCGTCGGGGCGCTGATCGAGGCGGCCTCGGGCTGGCTCGCCGAGCGCGACCGCGACCGCATGCTCGGGCCGATGGACTTCACCATGAACGACGAGTGCGGGATCCTGATCGAGGGCTTCGACGAGCCCTCGATGATCCTCGAGCCGTGGCACCCGCCCTACTACCAGCGGCTGCTCGAGGCGCGGGGGCTGGGCAAGGCGATCGACCTGCTGATGTGGGAGCTGTGGTTCGGGCAGCTCAAGGAGGGCACCGAGATGCACCCGATGATCCACGCGGCGGCGGCGAAGTCGCGCGAGGAGGGCGTGGTGCTGCGCAACATGCGCAAGCGCGACATGGAGGCCGAGGTGGCGCGGTTCATGGAGGTCTACAACGAGGCCTGGGGCCACAACTGGGGCTTCGTCCCGATCACCGAGGCCGAGGTGGCCTTCCAGGCCAAGAACCTGAAGCCCGTCCTGGACGAGAACTGGGCGATGATCGCCGAGAAGGACGGCGAGGTCGTCGGCGCGGCGCTCACCCTGCCCGGACGTCGAGCAGGCGCTGGCGCGGATGGGGGGCAGGCTGCTGCCCTTCGGCTGGTGGCACTTCCTGCGCCGCAAGAGCTACATCGACCGCCTGCGCGTCTTCGCGCTCGGGGTCAAGGACGACTACCAGCACCTCGGCGTCGCGGCGGCGCTGTACGAGCGCCACGTGCAGACCGCGGCCACGGTCGGGCCCCGCGGCGGTCACATGGGGTGGATCCTGGAGACCAACGACCCGATGAACCGGGCGATGGAGGGGATGGGGGGACGGGTCGTCCAGCGGTACCGGATCTACGAGCTCGGGCTCGGAAAAGCTCCGCTTGACAAATCCGTAGAGTAGGACGGGCCGATGGACGAGCTGCTCGAGACCGAGGCGATCGAGATGCCGGCCGGGGAGGGCGAGGCCGACGAGCCCACCGCGCGACCGCTGCCGGCGACGGTCGACCAGACCGCCGAGCTCTCCGCCTGGAAGGGCGAGGTCCGGACGGCGGCGCTCGCCGCCGCCGGCGGGCTGGTCGCCGGAGCGGCGACGGTGGCCGTCGCGCGTGCCACGCGGGGCGGCTCCAAGCGCCCGTCGAAGCGGTCGCAGCGCGGCCGCGACCGCCCCGTGCGGGTGCTCGCCAGCCGCTCGTTCCTGGTCGACGTCCACCTCCTCGACAACAAGTAGGCGATGGCGACCGGGCGCCGAGGCGCCGTGGTGCCGCTCGAGGTCGAGGTGCGGCCGGCGTGGCCCTACCGCCTGCGCTCGCGGCTCGGCGGCGACGGCGTGGCTCGCCGCCGCGGGATGGTGGTCAGCCGGCTGCTGGCGACCGACGGCGGACGCGTGGTCGTCCACGCCTGGCAGCCGCGCCCCTCCGGGGTCGTCTTCCGCGCCGCCGCCGCCGACCCCGAGCGCCCGGCGCCGCGCGAGTCGCTCGAGCTTGCGATCGAGCGGATGCGGTTCGCGCTCGGCGTCGACGACGACTTCTCGGAGTTCGCGCGCGCCTTCCGCGGCGACCCGCTGATCGGGGAGATCATCCATC
Source organism: uncultured Solirubrobacterales bacterium (assembly GCA_963729065.1). Taxonomy (GTDB): domain Bacteria; phylum Actinomycetota; class Thermoleophilia; order Solirubrobacterales; family 70-9; genus WHSW01. The sequence goes on along the minus strand of CAVSMS010000019.1, from coordinate 42,252 downwards.
ACCGGCCCTGGCTGCGACCCCGGCGCCGGCCCTGGCCGTGGGAGGCGCTGGCGTGGGCCGTGACCGAGCAGCTGATCGAGGTCCGCCGCGCGGTCGAGATCCAGCGGCGCGTGGTGCGCCGCTGGGGCGATCGCCTGCAGCCCGACGAGCACGGGGCCTGGCGCGGCCCCGGCCCGCTGCGCGACGTCCCCGGCGCCGCGGTGGTCGCCGGCGTGGCCCCGGCCGAGCTCGCCGCCTTCGACCTCGCGCCCTCCCGCGCGATCGCCCTGATCCGCTGCGCGCGCGAGGTCGCGGCCGGGCGGGTGGATCCGGGGTGCGCCGAGGGCGACCGGCGGCTCGCGCGGATCTCGGGCATCGGGCCGTGGACGCTGCAGGTGCTCGGCTTCAGCGGCCGCGGCGAGCCCGACTCGCTGCCCGCGGGGGACCTCGCCTACGTCAAGCTCGTCGGCTGCCCTCGCCGGCCTCGGGCGGCGGGCGACCGTGCCCGAGGTCGAGGAGTACTTCGCTCCGTACGCGCCCGTTCCGCGGCCTCGCCGGCAGCTTCGCGCTCGCCCGCTGGCACGGCTCGGTCGGCCAGGGACCGCCGCTGCGCCTCGCGGCCTGAGGCGCGCCCGCGGACGGCGGCGGAGCAACGCGAGCTCCGCGCGGTTGGCAGTGAAGGGAGCGGACTCGGCGGCGGTGCGTGACGTTCGTGGCGTGCCTCGTGCGGCGAGCCCGAAGCCGAACGTTGCGACAGTGGCCTCGATGTTGGCCACTTCGATGCACTTGGCGCCTCGACGCCCCGGTCCTGCCTCCGGCGGCTCGCTACTCGGTCGGCTCGACCCGGCAGCAGCTCGTTGGTGAGCAGCTCCGCGGCGCCCGGGACGGGTGGTGATGAGGCCGTTGTCGGCGAAGAAGCCGGCGAACCGCTCCCACTCGCGCCCGTTCATGTAGCCGAACGGCTGGCCCTGCTCGTCCGGGAGCAGCAGCGGCAGGGTGCGGTCGATCTCGGCCCTGGTCAGCTCCGGGTCGAGCCCGTCGCCCGCCTCGAGGATCGCGTCGGCGGCCGCCGCCGGATCGCGAACCGCCGCTCGCGTGCCGCGCTCGAGCGCGGCGATGAAGAGGCGGATCGCCTCCGGGTCCTCGGCGACCCGGTCGGAGTCGGCGACGAGGACGAGCTCGTCGTAGGTGGGGATCCCGAGCCGGTCGACGGGACGACGCGCGGATGGCGGCCGCGCTCGGCGAGGTCGACGCCCTCGATGTTGGAGAAGCCGCCGAGCATCGCGTCGGCGCGGCCCGAGAGCACCGCGGGCAGCAGGTTGAGGCCGACGTCGACCCGGGTGACCTCGTCGGCTTCGATCCCCGCCCGCTCGGCGATCGCGTCCAGGTAGGCGGCCTGGTAGGGGATCCCGGCGGTCGCGACGGTCTTGCCGGCGAGGTCGGCCGGGCGCGAGATCTGCGCCTCGGGCAGCGAGATCAGCGAGGTGAGCGGCCGCGAGACGAGGGCCGCCACCGCGACCACCGGCAGCCCCTGGTCGCGAGCCAGCAGGACCTCGGGCTCGTAGGAGATCGCCAGGTCGGCCCGTCCGGCGGCCACCTGCCGGATGGGCGCCGAGGGGTCGGAGGGGACCTGGGGCTCGACCTCGAGCCCGGCCTCGTCGAAGTAGCCGCGCTCCAGCGCGGTGTAGATCCCGGCGTGGTCGGGGTTGACGTAGAAGTCGAGCGCCAGGGTGATCGGCTCGGAGTCGCCGTTGCTGCTCTCCTGCTTTTCCCCGCACCCGGCGACCAGCGCCGCCGCGAGCACGAGCAGGGCGATCGGTACCCGCCTCACCGCGCGAATCCCCGCCGGCTCGCGCGGGCTCCACCAGGCGAGCCGCCGCTCGATCAGAGCCACGGCGCCGAAGAGGATGATCGCGAGGGCCGAGAGCACCACCACCGCGGCGAACACCCGCGCCGTCTGCAGCTGCCCCTGGGCGACGAGGATCAGGTGGCCGAGGCCCTCGTCGGCGCCCGACCACTCCCCGAAGACGGCGCCGATGACGGAGATCACGGCCGCGATCTTGGCGCCGCTGAGCAGGTAGGGCAGCGCCGACGGGATCTCGACCCGGCGCAGCGTCTGCGAGCGCGTGGCGTCGAGGGTGCGCATCATCCGCGGCAGGTCGGGATCGACCGATCGCAGCCCGTCGAGGGTGTTGACGGTGATCGGGAAGAAGCACACGAGGGCGATGATCGCCAGCTTCGGCCCCAGCCCGAAGCCGAGCCAGACGACGAGGATCGGAGCGATCGCGATCACGGGCACCGTCTGCGATGCGACCAGCAGCGGGTAGAAGGCGCGGCGCAGGGTGTCGGAGAGATGGAGGACGACGGCGAAGCAGAACCCGAGCACGAGCGCGACCGCGAACCCGAGCACGACCTCCTGCACGGTCACCCAGGCGTCCTCGGCGAGCAGCTCGCGGTCGTCCCAGAGCGACTGCGCGATGTCGCTGGGGGCCGGGATCAGAAACGGCCTGATGTCGAGGGCGTCGGCGATCAGGTCCCAGCGCGCCGCCAGCTCCCAGAGGCCGAGCAGGCCGACGACGACCGCCAGGGGCAGGAGCCAGCGAGGCGTTAGCCGAGCCGCGCCGCTGTTGAGGCGCCTTGTTCTCATTGCGAGCCCTCGGCGAGCGCCTCGAGCGCCTGCTCGCGGGCGCGGGTGAACCCGGGCGAGGTCACCGCCTCGAGCCGGGGCGTCGCCCGGGGCGCCGGGGACGCGACGGTCGCCAGGGCCCGCGCCGGGCGCGCGGTCAGCACCACGACCCGGTCGCACAGATAGAGCGCCTCCTCGACGTCATGGGTGACCAGGACGACGGTCGCCGGCTGCTCGGCGAGCGCGCCGGCGAGCCACTCCTGCATCTCCGCGCGCGAGATCGCGTCCAGGGAGGCGAACGGCTCGTCGAGCAGCAGCACGGGCTTGGCGGCCAGCAGGGTGCGCAGGAACGCCACCCGCTGGCGCATGCCGCCGGAGAGCTCGTCGGGCCGTGCCCGCTCGAAGCCCGCGAGGCCGAAACGCTCGAACAGGGGCGCGGCCGCGGCCCGGGACGCGGCCCGCGAAGCGCCTCGGTTGCGGGGCGCCAGCGCCGCGTTGTCGAGCGCCGAGAGCCACGGCAGCAGCAGGTCGCGCTGCGGCATGTAGACGCAGCGGTCGAGGCGGCCATCCGGGTCGCGCCGACCGCCGACCGCGACCGTCCCGGCGTCGGGCGCGAGCAGGCCGGAGATCAGCTCGAGCAGCGTCGACTTGCCGCAGCCGGACCTGCCGACGACGCCGACGACCTCGCCGGCGCCGGCCACGAGGTCGAGTCCCGCGAGGACCTCGAGGTCGCCGAACCGGTGGCCGAGCCCGGCGACTTCGATCGCCGCGCCGACCGCTGCAAATGTTCGAGGCTCCCCGACGGGAGCCTCAGTTGCCGTTGCCATGCTCCCTCCGCGCGCATTACCGCACAGGTTCTAAGGGTCGGCGCCGGGGTCGATTCGAGGCGCCATCTCAGCCCGCTGCCCGCGAGCACCCCTGGTTTCCGTCCCTGGAGTCTACGCCGAGCCGCTGCGCCGGGCGAGGCATCGTGCCGCCGGACAGCGACTGGCGGATAACGATGGACTATTGAGCGTTTTCGACCAGTCGGCGTTGGTCGATTCAGGCGCGTGCTCGGCTGTCGAGTCAGTCCTCCACCACGGCCCGACCGGCGATCACGTCGACGAAGTTCTCGAGGTGCTTGGTCGTCCAGCACTCGAAGGCGGCGTCGCAGTGTCGCTCGTAGGTCGACATCACCGAGTCGCCGTAGTTCCAGTAGAGCCGCGGCTCGGGGTTCAGCCAGAACGTGCGCCCCGCGCGCTCGGAGATGCGAGCGAAGACCTCGGCATGCGGCTCGCGCCCGTTGGTGCGCGCGTCGCCGAGCACGATCACGGTCGAGCGCGGATCGAGGTCCTCGGAGATCTCCTCGAAGAACTCGAGCCAGACCCGGCCGTAGTCGGTGTAGCCGGAGACGTCGGCCACGCCGCCCTCGCGGCTGATCTTCTCCGAGATCGCGCGGAAGTCGCGCTCGCGCTCGAACACCTCGGTGACCTCCGAGATCCGCTCGATGAAGACGAAGCTGCGCAGCTTGCGAAACGAATCGTGGAGGGCGTGCAGCACGGAGAGGAAGAAGACGCTCGCCGAGGTGACCGAGGTCGAGACGTCGCAGAGGACGTAGATCTCGGGCCGGCGGGGACGCTTGGATCGGTAGCGCAGCCGCAGCGGCACGCCGCCGGTCTCGAGGGAGGCCCGCATCGTGCGCCGCATGTCGACCACCGAGGCGCGGCGGCGCCCGCGCTGCTCGTGGCCGAGGGTCGCCAGCCGGCGCTTGAGCTGGGCCACCGCACGGTGCACGGCCGCCAGGTCCTGGGTCGGGCTCGTCGGCAGCGCCCGGTCGAGCTCCGCCAGCGGCCGCGACGGCGGCATCTTGGAGGTCCGCTCGATCAGCGCCCGTTCGAGCTCGCGGCGCAGGTGGCGCTCGAAGGCCTGGATCTGCTCGCGGTCCAGCGCCGGGGCCTCGCCGTCGGCGTCGCGCACGCCCGCCTGGAGCCCGAGCGTGCGCCGAATCCGCTGCACGTCGACCCCGACCACACCCGAGCCCTCGCCCTGGCGGCCGAAGGCGGCGATCGCGAGCCGCGCCGCATCGCGCATCTCGCCGTCGGAGCCCTCGGCGATCGCGGCCCGGATCGCCTCGCGCAGCTGGTCGAGGTCGAGCCGCTCGCCGCCGTCGTAGCGACGCTCCTCGCGGATGTCGCGCTCCAGCGCCTCGGCCTCGGCCGCACGGAAGAAGTAGCGGTCGAAGATCAGCTCGAAGACCCGCCGGTCCTCCTGCGACTTCGCGATCGTCGCCGCGAGCGCCTCGCGGAAGTCGGCGGGCTCGGTCCAGGGCACCGCGGAGAGCGCCTCGAACGCGTCGAGGATCTCGGCCGTCCCGACCGCCACCCCCTCGCTGCGCAGCTCCTCGCAGAAGCCGATCACCCGCGGCGCGAGGCCGGCGGGGAGCGAGTCGCTCACCCAGCCGCTTCCTTGCCGATCTGCGGCTGGGCGAGCTGGGCGCCGACCCTCTCCGCCACGAGATCGATGTCCGTGCGGTGCTTGACGATGATGCTCATCGTCCGCTCGAACAGCGAGCGGTCGATGTCGTCGGCGCCGAGCAGGAGCAGGGCGCGAGCCCAGTCGATCGACTCGGCGATCGAGGGGGGCTTCTTCAGGTCGAGCGCCCTCACCATGTGGATCACCTCGATCAGGCGGCGAGCGAGCTGCTCGTCGAGCTCCGGCGCGTGGAGGCGGACGATCTCCATCTCCCGCTCGAGGTCGGGGTAGTCCAGCCACAGGTACAGGCAGCGGCGCTTGAGCGCCTCGGTGAGCTCGCGCGAGTTGTTGGAGGTGAGGACGACGATCGGGTGCGTGCGGGCCTCGATCCGGCCGAGCTCGGGGATCGAGATCTGGAAGTCCGAGAGGACCTCGAGCAGCATCGCCTCGAACTCCTGGTCGGTCTTGTCGATCTCGTCGATCAGGAGCACCACCGGTTCCTCGGAGGCGATCGCCGCGAGCAGCGGGCGGGTCAGCAGGAAGTCCTCCGAGAAGATGTCCTCCCAGTTCTCGTTCGCCTCCTCGCCCGACGCCTGGATGCGCAGGAGCTGCTTGCGGTAGTTCCACTCGTACAGGGCCTTCGCCTCGTCGAGGCCCTCGTAGCACTGCAGGCGGATCAGCGCGCGGCCGGTCGCCCGCGAGATCGCCTTCGCGAGCTCCGTCTTGCCGACCCCGGCGGGGCCCTCGACGAGGACCGGCTTGCCGAGCTCCTGGGCGAGGTAGGCGACCAGAGCGGCCGACTCGTCGGCCAGATATCCGACCTGCCCGAGCGCCTCCTTGACCTCCGCAGCGTTGTCCGGGTTGGCAAGTGTCATCGCCCTGAATAATGACGCGATGAGTCTGCTGAGCGCTGGCGCGCTGCTGCCGGAGTCGATCGGGCCCTACATCGGCCTGATGCTGGCCGGGTTCGGGGTGGCGATCCTGGGTTACCTCGCCGGTGCCCGCTGGCTGGTCGCGATCGGCGTGATCATGATCCTGCTCGCGACCCTGCTGTTCCCGCTCGCGCTGCAGATCATCTCCGATCCGCCGCCGCAGCCGGGCCCGAAGGTGCCGCTGGCGTTGCTCGCATGATCGCGCCCGGCCCCGGGCCGGCGGGTTGATCCGGCGCCCCGCTCGCGAGAGGATGGCCGCGTGGGTCGCCTCGACGAACTCGACCTCTCCAAGTCCCTCTCGAAGAAGGAGGAGGCCAAGGGCCTCGAGCGGACCCAGACCCGGCTCGCGCAGCTGCGGCTGACGCTCGGCGGCCAGCTCGCCGTCGGCGAGGAGAGGAAGATCGGCCCGCCGGTGCTCGTCCTGTTCGAGGGCTGGGATGCGTCAGGCAAGGGCGGGGCGATCAAGCGCCTGGTCGCGCCGCTCGACCCGCGTCATGTTCGCGTTCACTCAGTACGCGGCGCCGACCTACGACGAGAAGCGCCACCACTTCCTCTGGAGGTTCTGGAGCCGGCTGCCGGGTTGGGGCGGGATGGCCGTATACGACCGCAGCTGGTACGGCCGGGTCCTGGTCGAGCGGGTCGAGGACTTCGCCACCCGCGAGCAGTGGCTGCGGGCCTACGACGAGATCAACAACTTCGAGCGCTCGCTCACCGACGAGGGCATGATCCTGATCAAGATCTGGATGCACCTCTCCTCCGAGGAGCAGCTGCGCCGGTTCAAGGCGCGGGAGGCGAATCCGCTCAAGAGCTGGAAGCTGACCGACGAGGACTGGCGCAACCGCGAGAAGCGCGACGCCTACGTGGAGGCGGTCGAGGACATGCTCGCGCGCACCGATCAGCCAAACGCGCCCTGGAGCCTGATCGAGGGCGATTCGAAGCGCCATGCCCGCGTGGCGGTGATCGAGACCGTGATCGCGAGGATCGAGGAGGGGATGCGGGAATGGGGAATCGAGCCGCCACCGCCGCTGGAGGAGTTCGACGATGCCTGAGTGCCGCCACGGAGGCCCGGCGTGGAGCTGACCGCGCCGGAGCGCCGGCTGCGCTGGATCCTGCGCGCCTCGGGGTTCATCTTCACCGCCGAGACGCTCGTCTACCTGCTGCCGGCGCTGGTCGAGCGCTCGCTCGGCTGGGGGCAGCTGCCGTTCGTCGTCAACTCGGTGCTCAAGGCGGCGCTCATCGGCGGTGCCTGCTTCATCGCCGCCGCGGACCTGCGGCGGTTCGAGCGGCTCGTCTCGCTGGTCGTATTCGGGCTCGCGCTCTGGGTCCCGGCCGGGTTGCTGATCCTCTTCCTGGGCGAGCACCCCCAGGACGTGGAGCTGCTCGGGGTGACGATCTCGATGACCGCGATCCTCGTGATCGCGGTCGTGTTCGAGGGCGCCCTCGCGGTCGCCTTCGCGCTCCTGCACCGGGCCGCCTTCCGCTCCTGGCACCGGATCGGCTACATGACCTCGGGCCAGTTCCGCACCGTGACCGCGCTCGCCGAGGCCTTCTACTGGAGCTCGAGCTCGAAGGAGGACGCTCCCGCCGACTTCACTCCGGAGCGGGTCGCCGAGAACGCCGACAACTACCTCGGCGGATTCGAGGCGCGGCGCAAGTGGGTGATGGGCGTGGCGCTGACCGGGATCAACCTCTACCCGGTGCTCTTCGTCAACCCGCCGTTCACGCTGATGGCCGTCGACGAGCGGCGCGCCTTCCTCGAGCGTCACTTCGGCGACGACGTGGCCCGCCGGCGGATCGGCAGCTTCCGCCGCTGGCTGGTCCAGGGGATGATCCGGCTCGGACAGCAGATCGTCTACCTCGGCTACTACGGCGACCCGGCGAGCTGGGCCGCGACGGGCTACGTGCCCTTCTCCCGGCGCCCGGAGGGGTTGCGGGCGAAGCGCAAGGAGCCCGGGACGCTCGTGGTCGAGGACGGGCGCAACGTCACCGGCGACCTCGATGCCGAGGTGGTGATCGTCGGCTCGGGCGCGGCTGGCGCGGTGATGGGCTACCGGCTGGCCGAGCAGGGGCACCGGGTGCTGATCTGCGAGCGCGGCCACCACGTCGACCCGGCCGTCCTTCACCGAGAACGAGGTCGAGATGCTGAGCAGCCTCTACCGAGACGGGGCGTTGCAGATCGCCCGCGACTTCAAGCTCCAGGTGCTCCAGGGGATGTGCGTCGGCGGGACGACGGTGATCAACAACGCGGTCTCGATCGAGCCGCCCGACGAGGTGCTGGCCGAGTGGGACCGGCGGCTCGGTGACGCGTTCGATCCCCAACGGGTCCGCGCGGCCGTGGCCTCGATCAAGAAGCTGCTGGACATCAGGGCCCAGCCGTCGCGCATCCACAGCCCGGGAGCGCGCAAGTTCATCGCCGGGGTCGAGGCGCTCGGGCTCCAGCACCAGGCGCGCCGCTACGAGCCGATCGAGGCCAATATCCGCGACTGCCTCGGCTGCGGCTACTGCAACATCGGCTGCGCCTACGGGCGCAAGCTCTCGATGCTCGACACCCTGCTGCCCTGGGCCCAGGAGAGGTTCGGCCTCGAGCGGCTGCGGATCGTCGCCGAGACGAGCGTCGAAGGCGTCGAGACCAGCGGCGACCGGATCGACGCGATCCACTGCAAGGCCGGGGACCGCAGCTTCCGCGTCCGCGGCAAGCGCTTCGTGATCGCGGCCGGCGCGGTCAGCTCGAGCTACCTGCTGGGGCGCAGCGGTGTCGGCGGGCCGGGCGTCGGGCGCCGGCTCTCGTTCAACGTCGGCTCGCCGATCACGGCCGAGTTCGACCAGGAGCTGAACTCCTACGCCGGGCTGCAGATCACGCACGTCTTCGAGCCGCCCGCCGGCGGCCCCGACGTGGTCATGGAGACCTGGTTCAACCCGGTGCTCTCGCAGTCGCTGGCGATGCCCGGCTGGTTCGAGCAGCATCGGCGCAACATGCGCGCCTACGACCGCATGGCGGCCACCGGGGTCCTGATCGGAAGCGACGCGAACGGCGCCGTCGAGAAGGCGTTCTTCGGCGGCGCCGACGTCGTCTACGAGCCCACCGCGGCCGACCTCGAGCGGATGGTCGAGGGCCTGAAGCTCGCCTGCCGGATCTACCTGGCGGCCGGAGCGAAGCGGGTGATGCCGGCGACGTTTCAGTTCCACTCGTTCAGCTCGCCCGAGGAGGTCGAGCAGCTCTCGGAGATCGTGCGCTCCAACGAGGACATCCAGCTCGGCACCGGGCACCCGCAGGGCGGCAACTCGCTCGCCCGCGAGGCGAGCGAGGGACCCGTGGACCCGCGCGACTTCCGCGTGCACGGGACTCAGAACCTGCACCTCTGCGACGCGAGCGTCTTTCCCACCAGCCTCGGTGTCAACCCGCAGCTGACCACGATGTCGCTCGCCGAGTGCGCCGCCGAAAAGGTCTCAGCCGCGCTCAAGTAACCGGGTTGGCGGTGGATTGGGGTGCGGTACGCTCGCCTGGCCCCGGCCGGAGCCTTGCCACCGCGCCCCGGCCGAGGTGTGCCGATGGCCGAGACAAGCGATCTCACAATCGCCGCAACCGCTGCGCGCTCTGCCGTCGGCGGCGTCAGCGAGGCCACCGGCCAGGCCCGCGGTGAGGCGGCGGCCGAGCTCGGTGCCGAGCTGCGCCGCGCGCGGGCGGAGCTTCAGGATGCGAAGCGGGCCGTCGCCGAGGCCGAGCGCCGTGCGCGCGAGGCCGACGCGGGGCGCGTCGACGCCGAGCAGCGCGCCCGTGAGCTCGAGCGGGCCCTGCGCGAGGCCGAGGTCCGGCTGGCGCGGGCCGACTCGCGGACCGAGGCGGCGATCGAGGCGGCGACGAAGCAGGGCGAGCGGGAGGCGAAGGCCGCCCGCGCCGACGCGGAGGCCACTGCCGAGCGGGCCCGCGCGGACGCCGAGTCGGCGCGGGCCGACGCGGACGCCGAGGTGCGCCGGGTGCACGAGGGGATCGAGGCGAGCCTCGAGGAGGGGCGACGCCGGCTGAAGGCCGCCGCCCAGGAGAAGCTCAGCGCGGCGGTTGAGAAGCTGCGGGCGCAGGCCGCCGAGCGCACCCGTGAGCTCGCCGCCGAGGCGGGCGCGCGGGCTCGCGAGGAGGCGCGTCGAGGAGCTGCGGGGCGAGCACGCGGCGGCGCTCGCCCACGCCGAGGAGGAGGTCGCCCGAGCGCGACGCGACGCGGAGCTCGCCTCCGAGCAGGCCGACCAACGCGTACGCGCCGAGGCGGAGCGGCGCACCGAGGCCGAGCGCGAGCACCAGCGGGCGCAGCGCAAGCTGGACGCGCTGGTCGACCGCCTCGCCCGCGAGGCCGAGCAGCAGGCCCGTGCCGAGGCCGCCGAACGCCTTCGCGAGCGAACCGCCGAGCTCGACCGCGAGGCCGAGCAGGCCGCGGAGGCGGCGCGGCTGGAGGCGACCGAGACCGCGCAGGCGGAGCTCGAGTCGCGCGTCGCGGCCGAGCAGGAGAAGGTCCAGGCGGAGGCCGAGGAGCGCGCCCGGGCCGATGCCGAGAAGCGCCTGCAGGCCTACGAGGCGCGGCTGGACCGTGAGCTCACCCAGCGCGCGAAGGCATCCGCCGACGAGGCCCGGCTGGAGGCGCGCCGCCGCCGCGACGCGCTCGCCGGCGAGCTTCGCACGGAGGCCGAGGCCGCAGCCCGTGAGGCGGCGGCCCAGGCGCGACGCGACGCGCTCGGCGGCTAGCGGACCGGCCCGACGCGGACCGGCCCGCCTCCGCCTGCCTCAGACCGCGATCTCGGCGTCGGTATGCGCCTGGAGGACGGTCTCGCCCTCCTCGCCCGTGCGGATCCGGATCGCCTCCTCGACGGGAAGGACGAAGATCTTCCCGTCGCCGACGTCGCCGGTTCGCGCATGCTTGAGGATCGTCTCGACGACGAGGGACTTGTCCTTGTCCTCGATCACCACCTCGATCTTGAGCTTCGGCCGCACGTTGACGGTCAGGCTCGAGCCGCGATAGGTCTCGACGATCCCCTTCTGGCGTCCCGACCCCTTGACCTCGCTGATCGACAGGGAGGGGAATCCCTTGTCGAGCAGCTCGGTGCGGATCGGCTCGAACGCCTCGTGACGGATGAACGCCTCGATTTTCTTCATCTCGGTCGCTCCTTCCTAGGCCTCGGAGGGCCGGTCGGCGGTCATCGCGGTTGCCGGGGCCGGGTTCGGCGCCGGCATCGCCCCGCCGACCGGATACTCCGGCTGCGGGATGAACTGCTCCGGGTAGCCATACATGCCGTGCTCGGAGATGTCCAGCCCGGCCTCCTCCTCCTCTTCGGTGACCCGCAGGCCGTAGACCTTCTTGATCACCCAGAACGTGGAGATGCTCATCGCGAACACGAACGAGAACGCGATCACCAGGCCGAGCACCTGGGCGATCAGCTGGTCGAACGAGCCGCTGTACCAGAGCCCGCCCTCGGGGTCGCCGAAGGCGTTGTACTGGGCCAGGCGCGGGGCGGTGAAGAGCCCGCACGAGATCGTTCCCCAGATACCCGCGAGGCCGTGGGCCGAGAGCGCCCCGACCGGGTCGTCGATCCACTTGTCGATCGCGTAGACGCCGAGGACGACGATCACGCCGGCGACCGCGCCGATGATCGGCGCCGCCCAGAGCTCGACGTAGCCCGACGGCGCAGTGATCGCGACCAGGCCCGCGATCGCGCCGTTGCCGGCCATGCCGATGTCGATCGTGCCCGTCTTCAGCTTTGCCGTCGCCACCGCGGCGAGCACGCCGAAGGCCGCCGCCACGTTGGTGATGATCAGGATCTCGGCGAAGCGGCCGTCGAGCGCGTTCAGGGTCGAGCCCGGGTTGAACCCGAACCAGCCCAGCCACAGGATCAGCACCCCGAGCCCGAACAGCGGCATGCTGTGCCCCGGGATCGCCCGCGGCTTGCCGTCGTTGCCGTACTTGCCCTTCCGCGGGCCGAGCAGCAGCAGGGCCGCGAGCGCGCCGGTGGCGCCGATCAGGTGGACCGCGGTCGAGCCCGCGAAGTCCTGCATCCCCACGATGCCGGTGCCGAGGTAGTCGCCGACCTGGAGGAAGCCGCCGCCGAACACCCAGTGGGCGCCGATCGGATAGATCAGCGTGCTGAAGACGATCGCGTAGATCACGTAGACGCCGAACTTGATCCGCTCGAGCGTCGTCCCCCAGACGATCGCCAGCGAAACCGCGCAGAAGACGAACTGGAAGAAGAACTTCGACTCGATCGTCGCGTCGGAGAGCGACATCACGGGGAAGCTCGGATGGAACGTGGTCACCCCGTCGGCGGTCGCCGCGTACGGGCCGAGGTCGGAGAAGAAGAACCCTCCGTCGTGGCCGATCAGGTTGCCGGCGCCGAAGGCGAAGGCGAATCCGCAGACCCACCAGCCGACCGCCGCGATCGAGAAGTTCGTGAGGATCTTCGCCACCACGGTGCCGGCGTTCTTGCCTCTGGAGAACCCGATCTCCAAGAACGCGAATCCGGCCTGCATGAACATCACCAGACACGCCGGCGACGATCACCCACATGGTGTTGATCCCGACCGAGGGATCGAGCTTCCCGGCGATCGCCCTCCTCAGGTCCGTGGCGTCGGCCAGCGCCGAGCCCGGTACCGCCAGCAGCACGGCGGCGGCTGCCACGAGAAGCCCCCCGACCGCGTACCTTCGTCTCATCCGATCACACTCCTTGCCCGCCGGAGCAGGGTCCGGCGTCGCGGTTCAGCGATTCGGGAGGGACGGTAGGCGCGGGCGCCCTTGCCTTCGTTATCCGAGTGTCGAAACTTCGGGTCCGACCGCTTGTACGGGCGGGCTGACCAGGTGGCCGCCCGCGCCGCCGGTGAGCTCGAGCTGGCCGCCCTCCATGCCCATCTCGAGCTGGGTTGCGTCGCCTCCGAGCCGCTCCCAGGCGGCGCGCGCGTGCGAGCAGAAGCCGTCCAGGAACTCGTCGGAGTGCAGGGGGTCGTGATGGAACATCAGCAGCCGGCGGGCCTCGACCCGGCGGGCGAAGGTGAGCGTGTCGGAGACCGCCGAGTGCCCCCAGCCGACGTGGTCGGGGTATTCCTCGTCGGAGTACTGGCAGTCGTGGATCAGCAGGTCGGCGTCGCGGGCGAGGTCGAAGCCCGAGATCCACTCCGGCTCGAGCTCGTCGAGGCGGGAGCCGAGCGCCGGCTCGTGGTCGGGGATGTAGGCGATCGTCGTGTCGCCGTCGGTGATCCGATAGCCGAGCGTCGGCCCGCGGTGGGTGACGGCCTCGGCGCGGATCGTCGCGCCCCCCAGCTCCCACTCGGTGGCCGGGGTGTCGCGGAAGGCGACCGAGCACGGAAGCTCGCGGACCTCCACCGGCGACAGCGGGGCGGAGATGTAGCGGCCGATGCGATCCTCGAGCGAGGCCTCGGGGGAGGAGGGCCCCCAGATCGTGATCTCCGACTCGGGCCGGAAGCAGGGCGGGAAGAACATCAGCCCCTGGATGTGGTCGAGGTGCAGGTGGGTCAGCAGGATGTGGATCCGGCGGCCGGCGTTGAGGTCGAGCCCGAGACTGCGGATCCCCGTGCCGGCGTCGAGGATCAGCTCCTCGCCACCGGCCAGGGTCAGCTGCACGCATGAGGTGTTGCCGCCGTAGCGGTTCATGTGCGGCCCGGGGGCCGGCACCGAACCTCTCGCACCCCAGACCTTGAGCTTCACCCGTTGCCGTTCCCGCTCAGCGGCCAGAAGAGAATCATCGCGCCGGAGGAGCCCGCCTCCGAGGCGACGATCGGGAAGGCGCTCGCCTCGATCGTGCGCCGCTCCCCTCCCGCGGTGTTGATCGTGAAGGTCGCGTGCATGGGGCGCCCGTGCCGGATCGCGTCGGTCGTCGCAAGCGCGTCGACCTCGACCGGGCTGCCCTGCTTGTCGAACGGGCCGAACGCCCTGGTCCACTGCTCGACCTCCATGCGTCCCGCCTCCTCGAACGAGCGCCCGAGGAGGGCGGCGGCGGCCTCGTTGTAGAAGACGACCGCGGCCTCGTCGTCGAGCAGGAACGCGGGCGTCGAGATGCTGGTCAACAGATTCCGGGCCAGAATCAGCTCGAGCGGCTTCTGCGGTCGTGGGCTCGCCATGCGCTTGGCGGCCCATTCTTCCACCGATTGCGCCGATTCACACCTGTCCGCGTGCGTGGGCGTGCGCGGCGCCCGGTGCGAGCTCCGAGGGCGCCGGCCTCGGAGCGCTCTGGCCGCACGGCTGCCGCAGCGGACGAAAAGCACCCGTCGCGAGCGAGTGGTCGAAAACGACGGACTATTCCGCGAAATCCGCCACTCGGCGCTCGGGGCCGTCGAACAGCGGCGCGCGGTTACGTAGGAGTTGTCGCGGCCCCGTAGGGCCGCGGTTGTCGGTGGTTAGGCCTCGAGCTTGCCGATCTTGAAGATCTTGGTGCCGCAGTCGGGGCACGTTCCCTGGATCGCCGGCCGGCCATTCTTCATGGTGACCTGCTGGGGATCCCTGATCTCCACCTTCTTCCGCTCCTTAACGCAGTAACCCTCAGGCATCGAGCGTCTCCTTTCCTGGGGCGATTGGCGCGACCGTAGACCAGTCGTCGGACGCCGGTACGCGAGATCGTGCGGTTTGCAACTAAGCGTCCGGCGACGAGGAGGCGGCGGCGGACGTGGAAATATGACCCGCTCGATGGCTCGGGCCTGCTCTCTGATCGCCAACTCCCCGCGGTTTCAGAACTTCATCTACGGCGTGATCGTCGCCAACGCGGTGACGCTCGGCCTCGGGACCTACGACTGGAGCGACTCGGTCAACGACGCGATCACGGTCGCCGACGAGGTCTTCCTCGGCATCTTCGTGGTCGAGCTGGCGATCCGGATCGCCGCCTACGGCCGGCGGCCGCAGGACTTCTTCAAGAGCGGCTGGAACGTGTTCGACTTCGTCGTCATCGGCGCCGTCTTCCTGCCCGGCGTCCGCGAGAACGTGACCCTGCTGCGCCTCGTGCGCCTGCTGCGCGTGGTCCGCCTGATCAGCGTGATGCCCGACCTGCGGATCCTCGTCCGGGCGATGGCGCGGTCGCTGCCGCCGATCGCGAGCCTCGGCCTGCTCACCCTGCTGCTCATGTACGTCTACGGGATGGTGGGCTGGATCCTGTTCCACGAGCAGGATCCCGAGCAGTGGGGGGACATCGGCCAGGCCCTGTTGAGCCTGTTCCAGATCCTGACGCTCGAGAACTGGCCGGACTTCCTCGAGGCCGGGCAGGCGATCCACCCGTGGTCGTGGATCTTCTTCGTCTCCTACGTCCTGATCGCGTCCTTCCTGGTCATCAACGTCCTCATCGCGATCATCATCAACTCGATGGAGGAGGTCCACGAGGCGGAGAAGCTCGCCGATCGTGCCGAGCTCGAGGACGACCTCGCCGAGCAGCAGGGGGTCACCGTGGCCGAGCGGATGCACGAGATCCGCGAGGCGATCGACGCGCTCGAGACGCAGCTCGCCGAGGGCGGCGGCGATCTCCCGGGCCCGGCGCGCTCGGTTCGCAGGCGCCCCACCAAGGGCGGGCGCATGCGCGGCTAGTTTCCGGTGCCCCCGGCGTCGCCGGTCGGCGCGGACTCGAGGTCGTTCACCGCGGTCTCGAGGTCGGCGATCTGATCCCGGATCTCGTCGATGTCGTCCTGGGCGACGTCGACCTCGCTGCCGGCGGTGCGCTGGCTCGAGGCGATCGTGCTCACCCTGCTCTCGAGCGCGTCGATTCGTTCGCTGAGCGTCGCGAGGTCGTCGTCGGCGGCTCGCGAGGCCTCGCGCCCGACCGACGTGATCTCGTTGCGCAGCGCGCTCACCTCGTCCTTCGTCGCGCTCTCCTCCTTGGCGCTGTTCGCGAGCACGACGCCCACGATCCCGGCCGCCAGGGCGAGCACCAGGGCGGCGCCCCCGGCGAGGGTGCGCACGCCGAGCCGCCGGTCCAGCTGCGCCAGCCACGCGCGCAGGCCCTCGATCTGCTGCTCGGTCGTCTGCGGCGGGGCCTCGGGCTGCGAGCCGGTGGCCGGCGCGCCGGCCTGCGTCTTGGGCTGCGAGCCGGTGGCCGGCGCGCCCGCCTGCGTTTCCTTCGCCTTGTCGTCGCCCGCCTGCATCGCTCGGGGAGCCTAGATGGCTAGATGGAGCGGTGGCGGGTCAGGAGGGCGGGAGCGGGGCGCGCACCTCGCCGCCCTCGGGCTCGAGCGGCCGGCCGTCGGCCGCCCAGGCCTCGAGCCCGCCGGCGAGGTGATGCGCGTCGTAGCCGGCCTGGCGGAAGGCCTCCGCCGCCATCGCCGAGCGGTTGCCGCCGCGGCAGTAGAAGAGCACCGGACGGTCGCGCGGGAGCTCCTCGGCGTGCGCGCTGAGCTCGTTCATCTCCAGGTTGCGCGCCCCCGGGATCCGACCGCCCTCGAACTCGTAGGGCCGCCGCACGTCGATCAGCTCGGCGCCGGCGTCGACCAGCTCCGCCGCCTGCGCGGGCGAGAGCTCGCCGGGGGTCAGGTCGTCGTTCATGCGGAAATCAAAGCAAGTGCGACGGGACGGATCCCCGCCCACGTCGTTTTGCGGGGCCGACCCTGGGGTACGAGGCAATCTCGATCGGCTTAGTCAACAAAGGAGGCGAGGATGCCGAAGCTATTGGTGATCGGGGTGGTGGGACTGTTCGCGCAGCTGATCGACGGCGCGTTGGGGATGTCCTACGGGGTGACCACGACCAGCCTGCTGCTCACCGTCGGCGTCGCCCCCGCGATCGCGTCGGCGAGCGTCCACCTCGCCGAGATCGGGACGACGCTGGCGTCGGGCACCGCTCACTGGCGCTTCGGCAACGTCGACTGGCGGATCGTCGGGCTGCTCGCGGTCCCCGGGTTCATCGGGGCCTTCGTCGGAGCCGTCGTGCTCTCGTCGCTCTCGGCCGAGGCGGCCGAGCCGGTCGTCTCCGGGATCCTGCTCGTGTTGGGCGTCTACGTCCTGTGGCGCTTCACGCGCTCCCCGGGCGGCGACGCGCCGAAGCCGAATCGGATCAAGAGCGTGTTCATGGTCCCGCTCGGCCTGATCGCCGGAGCCATGGACGCGCTCGGGGGCGGTGGCTGGGGTCCGATCGGGACCCCGACGCTGCTGTCGACGACCGACGTCGAGCCGCGCAAGGTCGTCGGCTCGATCGACACCTCGGAGTTCGTGGTCGCCGTCGGCGCCTCGATCGGGTTCCTGGTCGGGCTCGGGGCCGAAGCCATCAACTACAGCTGGGTGGGCGCGCTGCTCGCCGGCGGCCTGATCGCCGCGCCGATCGCGGCCTGGATCGTCAAGAGCCTGCCCCCGCGGATGCTGGGGCTCAGCGTCGGCGCGCTGATCATCATCACCAACCTCCAGACGATCGGCGACGCCGCCGGAATCGACGAGGACCTGCTCTCGGGCGTCTCCGTGGCGTTCGGGGTCGCGTGGATCGCGGCCGTGGCGACCCTGCTGCTGCGCGGGCGCCGCACGCCCCCCGTCCCCGCCCGGGCCTGAGCCGAGGGGCAGCCCCGGGCGGTTGCGCGCAAGGGGCGCGCGCGCCGTACCATCCCCGGCCGCACCGCCAGAGCACCACCTCGAATCAAGGAGCGCAACGCAGATGCCCGAAGCCGTGATCGTCGACGCCGCCCGCAGCCCGATCGGGCGCGCCTTCAAGGGTTCGCTGGCCCAGCTGCGGCCGGACGAGACCGCCGCGTACGTGGTCGACAAGCTGCTCGAGCGCAACCCGGACGTGGCCCCGGAGACCATCGAGGACGTCTTCTGCGGCTGCGGCATGCCGCAGGGCCTGCAGGCCTTCAACATCGCCCGGATCGTCTCGCTGCTCTCCGAGCAGCTCCCGCAGACGGTCACCGGGGTGACCTTCTCCCGCTACTGCGCCTCGAGCCTCGACGCGATCCGCCATGCGGCGAACGCGGTCAAGGCCGGCGAGGGCGACGCCTACGTCGCCGCCGGGGTGGAGTGGGTGAGCCGCTACAACGAGCGCACCGAGCCGGCCGGCGCGGCCGACCAGAACCCCAAGCTGCAGGGCAAGGACGGGACCCCCAACGCCTACATCGAGATGGGGCTCACGGCGGTCAACGTGGCGAAGAAGTACGAGGTCAGCCGCGCGGACATGGACAAGTACGCGCAGCGCTCCCAGGAGCTCGCGGTGGCCTCGCAGGAGGACGGGTTCTTCGACCGCGAGATCGTCGCGGTGAACGACGCCGAGGGCAACGAGGTCGTCAAGGACGACGGCCCGCGGGCCTCGTCGACGCTGGAGAAGCTCTCGCAGCTCGACGAGGCCTTCGGCGGCGGCGGCGTGACCGCCGGCAACTCCTGCCCGCTCAACGACGGCGCTGCCGCGGTGCTCGTGATGTCCGACGAGCGCGCGAAGGAGCTCGGGCTGGAGCCCAAGGCGCGGATCGTGACCGCCGCGACCTTCGGCAACGAGCCCGAGTACATGGGCGTGGCGCCGATCGGCGCGATCAAGAAGGTGCTCGAGCGCACCGGGATGTCGATGTCCGACATCGACGTGGTCGAGCTCAACGAGGCCTTCGCCGCCCAGGTGATCCCGATCATGGCCGAGTGCGACATCCCGCTCGAGAAGCTCAACACGCACGGCGGCGCGATCGCGCTCGGGCACCCGTTCGGGATGACCGGCGCGCGGATCATGACCACGCTGCTCAACGTGATGGAGACCGACGACCACGCCGTCGGCCTGGAGACGATGTGCGTCGCCGGCGGGCAGGGCGAGGCGATGATCGTCGAGCGCCTGAATTGATCCGGGCGCATACGGGCCGCAAGGGGGCGGCGATCGGCGCGGCCGCGCTGGCCGCGCTGGCGATCGCGGCGTGCGGCGGCGACGACGAGACCTCCACGACCGCGGCGGACGCTGGGACGAGCAGCGCCGTGCTCACGGGCGACGCGCTCGTCTCCTGCCTGCAGGCGGCGGGCTACGACGCCTCCCTCGACGACCCGGTCACCGGGCTCGACGCCGAGCACACGAACGTGGTCATGCCGCTCGGCGACCTCGACCAGGGAGCCGAGTTCGTGGTCTTCGGAAGCGAGGCCGATGCGGAGGCGAACGAGAGCGGCGCCTCCGCCCTGATCGGCGTCTCGCCGACGGAGCTCACGGGCAACGTCGTCTGGGGGTTCGACGCCTCCGCGGGCGAGTCCCCCGACGACCAGAGGGCCGTCGAGGGCTGCCTGCCGTAGCGCGAGCGGCTGCCGCGCCGGCGCGTCAGCTCGCATCGTCATCAGCCGAACGTGATCAGCCGCACTGGGATCGCTGATCGCCGCCGCGTCGTCGCCGCTGAAGTTGCAGGACGTCGCACATCACCTGGCCGTTGGAGGACGCCCGCTGGCCGTCGATCATGACCCCGTCCTGCACGCGCGCCTTGCATCGAGAAGACCACCGCCTCGCCGACCGTCGCGCCGGCACGTTCGACGGTCGAGTTGACGCAGCGGCCGTTGGGGAAGCCGGTCGGACGCTGATGCGCCGCCGTTGACGTCGGCCCCGGCGATGTCGGCCGTGGTCAGGCTCTCGTTGGCACGTCGCCACCGGTGACGGCGTTCGACGCGATCTCCGAGCGCCGATGACTCCGGGGCGATCTCGGCGGCGCCGACCGCCGCGTCCTGGAGCTCGCTCGGCGCCGACCGAGGGTCCCGGCGAGGTCGGAGGCTCCGAGCTAGCGAGTCGCTTGCGGCGATCTCGCCGGAGTCGATCGCGTTGTTGGCGATCTCGGTCGCGTCGACCGAGTCGGTCGCGAGGTCGCTCGCGGTGCAGCGACTCGTTGACCACGTTGGCCGAGTTGACCGCGTCGTTGGCGAGGTCGGCGTGGGCGATCGACGTCGTCGAGGACCTTCGAGCCGTCGACGGCGTCAGCGGCGAGATCGGTCGCCGGACCTCGCCGTCGCGGATCTTCGCCGGTCGTGACGGCGTTGTTGTCGATGTCCGCGGTCTTCACCTCCCCGTCGACGATGTCGGTCGAGAAGACGGTGTTGGCGGCGTAGGCGCTCCGGTGCCGAGCGCGATCAGCAGGGCGAGAAACGAGCACACGTTGGCGAACGTGAGCCGCGGACGAAGTCGGGCGAGCATTGGCCCCTCCTTGGTTGGACGGCCCCGGCCCTCCCTCGGGCCGGGAAGACCCGCCCAACCTATCCGCCCGCCGAGCCCGTTCGCCGGAACCCGACGCTTGTTCGATCTCGTTAGAGCGAGATCGTCAGGATCGCCACCTGGATGTTGTTGAGCTGCGGGAAGATCCCCCCGGTCAGGTTGCAGGCCTTCCCTTGGATGACGTCGTCATCGATGACCCGGACGCCAGAGAGCACGATCCCGTCGGGGAGGTCGGTGTTGACCGAGAAGATGATCGCGTCGCCGACCTCGGCTCCGGGCACGGAGACGCCGAAGTCGCGGCAGCGGCCATTGGCGACGAAGCCCGAGTTCAGCGTGATCGAGCCGTTCGACCTCCCGCTGTCGAGCTCGACCGCCGTGAGCGAGCCGTTCGGAATCTTGGCGGCGACGACTGAGTTGTCGGCGAGCTCCGTGCTCGTGACCGCGCCATTCGTGATCTCCGGGCCGTTGACCGAGTTCTGGCCCAGGTCGAAGAGGGTCAGCGAGTTGTCGAGGATCTCGTCGCTGTCGATCGCGTTCGCGGCGACCTCCGACCCGTTGACGGCGTCGGTCGCGATCTCGCCGGACGCGACCGAAGCGAAGCCGAGATCTGCGGCGCTCACCGTGCTGTCGAAGATCTTCGAGCCCGTCGACCGCGTCGGCGCCAGATCCGGGGCCGACCTCGCCGTCGCGGATCTTGGCGGTCGTGACGGCGTTGTTGTCGATGTCGGCCGTCTTCACCTCGCCGTCGACGATGTCGGTGGAGAAGACGGTGTTGGCCGCGTAGGCGCTTCCGGTGCCCAGCGCGATCAGCAAAGCGAGAAACGAGCACACGTTGGCGAACGTGAGCCTGGTACGCAGTCTGGCGAGCATGTCGCCCCCTTCGGGTCGAGAGCCCGGCCCCTGCCGGGCAACGAGGCTCGCGACCCTACTGCGGCGTTCGCTTCGGTCTACAAGCCCGCTTCTAGCCGAAGGTCATCACGCGGATCGGCAGGTCGACGATCGCGTCCATGGCCGGGCCGGCGAGGTTGCACACCTTCATCACGACCTTCCCGTTGAGGTTGACCTTGTTCGCGTTGAGCAACATCCCCTCTTCCAGGAGACCGTTGACCGCCAGGAGCACGGCCTGGCCCGGGATGGCGCCCGGGACGCTGATCTCGTAGGCCTCGCAGTGACCGAGCGGGACCGCGTTGGCGGCGATCGAGACGTGACCCGAGATGTCGGTGCCGGCGATGTCGGCACTGGTCAGCGAGTTGTTGGCCACCTCGTCCGATCCGACTCCACTCGACGTGATGTCCGAGCTGCCGATCGAGTTGAGGGCGACCTCGGAGCCGCCGACGCTCGAGGCCGCGAGGTCGACCGAGCCGACCGACTCGTCGAAGATCTCTCCCGAGTCGATCGCCCCGTCGGCGACCTCGGTGGCGTTGACGGCATTGGTCGCGATCTGGCTCGAGCCGACCGCGTTGAACGCGAGGTCCGCGCCCTGGACGTCGGCGTCGCGGATCTCGCCGGTGCGCACGGCGTTGTTGCCGATGTCAGCGGCCTTCACCTCCCCGTTGACGATGTCGCTCGGAGAAGACGGTGTTCGCGGCGTAGGCACTTCCGGTGCCGAGCGCGATCGAGCAATGCGAGGAACGAGCACACGTTCGCGAACGTGATCCCCTTCCGGAGCCTCTTGAGCATGAGCCCTCCTTGAGTCGGTCGGCCGGGCCCCCCGCCCGGGTCCAAGATCCGCCAAACCTACCCGCGACTCAGTCCTCGAACAAGGCGTAGCCGTACTCGCCGCGCTTGTAGGCGAGCTTCGCGATCGCCGCCACCCGCTCGTCGTCGTTGTGCTCGAGCTGGTCGAAGCTCGCGCGCACGCGCCCCGCCGCGCGGGTGCAGAAGGTGTCGGCGATGTAGCGCTCCTGGCCCGACGGCTCGACGCCCTGGTCGGTGAAGATCGAGCTCACCCGCGAGAGCACCGCGACCTGGGCGTAGATGTCGGCGATCGCGGCGGAGATCCGCTTCTGCTGGAACTGGCGCGTCGACGATCCCGCCCTTGCGCTCGCGCAGCAGCGACTCGGTCCGCGCCGTGCAGCTCCTTGACCTGGTCGGAGACCGCGTCCGCGTGCGCCGAGAGCTCGTCGTGGGCCATCGAGATCCGCTCCGGGCGCACCTGGTCGCGGATCCGGCCGCCGACGTAGTCGGCGAGCACGCCGATCGAGCCGATCGGGTCGCCGAGGCCGATCTCGCCCAGCCCGGAGAGCTTCTCGCCCACCGGCTTCATCCCGGAGAGCGCGATGAACGCGCGCATGACGTCGTTGGCGCCCTCGAAGATCGGGAAGACGCGGATGTCGCGGAGGATCTTCTCGTAGGGCTCGTCGCGCATGTAGCCGGCGCCGCCGGCGAGCTGCATCGCCCGGTTGGCGGCGTACCAGAGGAACTCCGTTCCCGAGACCTTGCAGATCGCCGACTCGAGCGAGTAGTCCTCGACCCCGCGGTCGACCAGCCCGCAGGTCAGGTAGCACATGGACTCGAGCCCGAAGAGGTAGGAGACCATCCAGGCGATCTTGTCCTGGACGAGCTCGAAGTCGGCCAGCGGGCGGCCGAACTGGCGACGCTCCTTGACCTGGGCGATCGCCAGGTCGATCAGGCGCTTGGTGGCGCCGACCGAGCCGGTCCCGAGGCCGATGCGCCCGTTGTTGAGCACCTGCATCGCGATCCGGAAGCCGTCGCCGGGCTCGCCGAGCACGTTCTCGGCCGGGACCTTGACGTCGTTGAAGTACAGGCGCCGGAGGTCGTTGCCGCGCAGGCCCATCGTGTCGAAGCGCTCGCCCACCTCGAAGCCCTTCATCCCCTTCTCGAGGATCAGCGCGATGTGGCGGTCCTTGCCGTCGACCTCGCAGCGGGCGAAGGCGGTGAACACGTCGCCCTTCGAGCCGTTGCCGATGTAGCGCTTCTCGCCGTTGAGGACGTATGACCCGTCGGGCTGCTGCCACCGCACGGGACTTGATCTCGTACGCGTCGGAGCCCGCCTCGGGCTCGGTGAGCGCGAACCCCGCGAGCTTGCGGCCCGCGGCGAGGTCCGGCAGGAAGCGCTCCTTCTGCTCGTCGGTGCCGAACATGTGGATGCCCTTGAAGCCGATCGACTGGTGCACGCCGAGGACGATCGAGAGCGTCGCGTCGATCTGGGCGAAGGTCTCGAACACGCGGGCGTAGCCGGTCTGCGAGAGGCCCTGGCCGCCGTAGCGCTCGTCGACGTAGAGGCCGCAGAGCCCCGCCTCGCCGAGGTCGCGGATCACGTCGTCGCCGATCCAGCGCTTCTCCTCGATCTTCGCGGTGGTCCATCCGCGCGCCGATCTCGCGCGCCGCGGCGTTGAGCGCCGCGGATCCGTTCCTGCTCGCCGGGATCGGGGGCCGGCCACGGGAAGACCATCTCCTCGTGGATCTCGCCGAGGAACAGCGACTTCGTGAACGAGGAGACCTCGCGCTCGGGCTTGCCCTCGATCTGGGCCTGGGTGGCGGCCTCCACGCGGCCAATCTACCCATTGGTGACCGCGCTAAGGAGG
This sequence comes from uncultured Solirubrobacterales bacterium, assembly GCA_963729065.1. Taxonomy (GTDB): domain Bacteria; phylum Actinomycetota; class Thermoleophilia; order Solirubrobacterales; family 70-9; genus WHSW01. Next base: position 18,619 of record CAVSMS010000019.1, on the reverse strand, counting down.
GGCGGACTGCTCGTCGAGGATCGTCTTCGTCTCGGCGCCGGCCCACGCCGTTGCCACGGCGGCGCCACGCGACTGGACTCCGAGCTTGCGGTAGACGTTCTCGAAATGCTTGCGGACGGTCGCGGGGCTGATCGACATGTCGTCGGCGATCGCGGCGCTCTGGGACCCCAGGGCCGCGAGACGGAGAACCTCGCTCTCGCGCGGGGACAGGCCCAGGGCCCGCAGCGACTCATTCGACAGCGGGTCGATGCTGCGCTCGAGCAGGAGGACGTCACTCTCGTCTCGTGCCGCGTCCGCGGACGAAACGCACCACCAATCGCTCTTCGCCGCCCGCGACGACGAGGGGAACGTTGTCACCGGGGCCACCGCCGGCCCGCCTCTCGGTCACCCAGTTCTCCAGATCGGCGGGCAGCCTGCTGCGGGCGGCGGGTCGCCGGCCGAAGCCGCCCTCGAGCATCCGTTTCGCCTCCCGGCTTGCGGCGCGGACCCGGCCGTCGCTGCGGAGCATGATCGCGGCGTGGCCGGCTGCCTCGAGCCCTCGATCGAGCGCCGCCAGCCGGGCGCGAGCCTCGGTGTGGATCTGGGCATTGCGATGGGCCTGCGCCAGCTGGGGCCTGGCGAGGTTCAGGAGCGTCCGGTCGCGCTCGTCGAAATCCTTGTCGCCGTCGTTGAGCGTGATCCCGACCATGACCGACGGCTGGGACGGGAGCGCCAAGGCCATCTGGTACTCGACCCCGAGCGGGCCGAGAGCCTCCTGCCACAGCGGGGTCGCGTGCAGCTCGCTCCGGGTGAGGAAGTCCGAGAGCTTGTAGGCGCGGCCGTCGCGCGTTCTCGCGTAGCGGCTGATGATCGGGCTCGACGGGCCCACCCGTGCCAGCAGCCCTCCGGGGTCGTCGAAGATCATCGCCTCGGCGGGCTCGAACAGCGACACCCCTCGCTCGCTCGCCGGCTCGAGCTCGTTGTAGGCGACGAGCGCGCACGGGACGGCCTCTCGGACCAGCTGCAGGATCCCGGTCCGAAAGTCGGTCAGGTCGAGCAGCGCATAGGACCCGCGCACCAACTCCAGCAGGGTCGCTACGTCTCTATGCCGGAGCTGAGTCAACGGAACTGCACACCTCCATTTCTACGCGATCGCTGGACCACGGCGCAACCGACAACCGCGGGTACCTACGTACGTCAGATGGCGTAGATCGCCTTGCGAGCGGGAAGAATCGGGTGTACGTTCGCGGCCCTCCGTTCCACCCAGAGAAGGAGCTCCCAGAGTGGACACCGTCCCCGCGAACCTTGCACTCGTCCATGGTCGACGCCCCCTCCGTCCACTCGGGATCGCGCTGATGGGAGCGATCGTCACCGTCGCCGCACTGGGTGCCTTCCTCTGGAACGCTGACTCGGCGCGCGCCGGCGGGTGCACCATCACCTGGGTCGGCGACCTTGACGACGACTGGCACAAGACGGTCGTCGTCGACGACGTGATCGTGGACACGAACTGGAGCAACAACCTGCTCCCGACCGCCGGCGACCACGTCTGCCTCAACAACCTCAGCGGCCCCTACACGGTCGACCTCGGGGCGGCCGCGACCGTGAGTCAGTACTCGATCCAGTCCCAGGCCACGCTCGAGGTCAACGGCGCCGTCCTCCGCGCGCTGGCGGACTCGACCAACGCCGGCACCATCAGACTGACCAACGGCGGCGCCGAGGTGCGCACCGAGGACGGCACCACCGGGACCACCGAGACCCTGACCAACACGGGCGCGGGGACGATCACCTTCCGCGCCGGCGGCTCCGCGGGCGCAGCGCTTCATCTCCGGCGACCTGCTCAACCAGGGCACGATCTCGGTCGCCCACCCCGAGGCGACGTTCACGCCGCGCAGCGAGAATCGCAAGCCGAAGCTGACCAACCGCGGGACGTTGACCGTGGCGAGCGGCGCGCGCTCTGGATGTCGTCAACGCGATCCTGCGTCAGGGAAGCGGCGGGACGATCAACGGCCCGGGGCCGGTGAACGTGACCAGCGAGGGTCCCTTCAGCAACTTCTCGGTGCTCGAGATCGCCGGCGGCGCGATCGCCCCCGGCGCCGACGTCAACCTCAGCTGCTGCGGCTTCAACACGGTCTCGTTCGTCGCCGGCTCGGCGAGCGCGACGGGCAACATCGACGTCGACTTCGGCGAACGCCGGATCACCGGCAACGTTCCCGCCGGGATCTCGATCGACATCGAGAACGGTGGGATCCTGCGCTCGCTCACCGACTACACCAACGCCGGCACGATCACGCTCAAGGGCGACGGCGCCGAGATCCGGACCGAGGACGGCACCACCGGGACCACCGAGACGCTCACCAACCTGAGCACCGGCACGATCGCCTATGCCGGCACGGGAGGCACCGAGTACATCGGCGGCGACCTGCTCAACCAGGGCACGATCTCGGTTGCCCATCCCGACGCGACCTTTCAGCCGCGCGGCGAGAATCGCAAGCCGAGGCTGACCAACGAGGCCACGGTGACGGTGGCGAGCGGCGGCGATCTGGAGACCGTCAACGCGTTCCTGCGCCAGGCAAGCACCGGGACGATCAACGGCCCGGGCCCGGTGAACGTGAGCAGCGCGGGGCCCTTCAGCAACTTCTCGGTGCTCGAGATCGCCGGCGGCGCGATCGCTCCCGGCGCCGACGTCAACCTCGTCTGCTGCGGCTTCAACACGGTCTCTTTCGTGGGCGGCTCCGCGACCGCGACCGGCAACATCGACGTCCAGGCCGGCGATCACCCGATCATCGGCAACGTGCCGGCCGGGATCTCGCTCGACGTCGAGAGCGGCGGGCGACTGGGGTCGCAGACCGACTTCACCAACTACGGCACGATCACGCTGCTCGGCGCCGACGCCGAGATCCGGACCGCGAACGGCAACAACGCCGACGTCGAGACGCTGACCAACAGGGGCACGATCGCCTATGCCGGCACCGGCGGCAGCGAGTACATCGGCGGCGACCTGCTCAACTTCGGCACGATCTCGGTCGCTCACCCCGACGCGACCTTCGCGCCGCGCGGTGAGACTCGCAAGCCGAGATGGACCAACCGTGGCACGGTCGCCGTGGCGGGCGGCGGCGTGCTCGAGATCCTCAACGCGATCCTGCGTCAGGGAAGCGGCGGGACGATCAACGGCCCGGGGCCGGTGAACGTGACCAGCGAGGGTCCCTTCAGCAACTTCTCGGTGCTCGAGATCGGCGGCGGCGCGATCGCCCCGAGCGCCGACGTCAACCTCAGCTGCTGCGGCTTCAACACGGTCTCCTTCATTGCCGGTGCCGCGAGCGCGACCGGCAACATGGACGTCCAGTTCGGACAGCACCCGATCACTGGCAACGTCCCGGCAGGGATCTCGATCGACATCGAGGGCGGCGGGCGGCTGGAGGCGCAGGCCGACTACACCAACGCCGGCACGATCACCCTGAACGGCGCCGACGCAGAGATCCGGACCGAGAACGGCAACAACGCCAACACCGAGACGCTGACCAACACGGGCACGATCGCCTACACCGGCGCCAGCGGCACCGAATACATCGGCGGCGATCTGCTCAACCAGGGCACGATCTCGGTGAGTCACCCCGACGCACACTTCCAGCAGCGGTCGGAGAGCCGTCCGCCCAAGCTCACCAACGCGGCGAGCGGAACAATCGCCGTCGCCGCGGCGGATCAGTTGAGCGGCGTCGCCGGCAGCACCCAGGCATTCGAGAACGCCGGCACGGTGCAGGTCAGCGGCGCTCTGACCATGCCGGGTTACACCCAGACGGCCGGGACCACCTCGCTCGTCGGCGGCCCGCCGGCCGCGGTGTCGGTCAGCGGCCCGGGCGTGCTGGCCCTTCAGGGCGGGACGCTCAAGGGCTCCGGGACGGTCGGCCCCGACGTCAACAACACCGGCGGCACGGTGGCACCGGGCGCTTCGCCGGGCACGCTCGTAGTGGCGAGCGACTACACGCAGGCGGCCGGTGGCACGCTCGCGGTCGAGATCAACGGTCCGACCGCGGGTACGGGCTACGACCAGCTGCAGGTCGGCGACGAGGCCTCACTGGCCGGGACGCTCGCCGTCGACACCGCCGGCTTCTCGCCGGCGATCGATCAGCTGTTCACGATCATCGACGCCCCGGAGCCGCCGGCGGCCCCCAACGTGACCGGGACGTTCGACACGGTGACCGAGACAGGCCACGAGTACGACACGATCTACAACCCGACGAACGTCGTCCTGCGCGCCAACGGGTGGACGAACCCGCTGACCCTCTCGAGCGCCGGCCAGTCGGCCACCGACCCGCAGGTCGCCGTCGATGCCGACGGTGACGCGATTTTCTCCTGGGCTCGCTCCGACGGAACGAACCAGAGGATCCAGGCGCGGGCGCGCTCGGCGGCCGGCGCGCTCGGCGCGGTGGAGACCGTCTCCGGCGCCGGTCAGAACGCGTTCAGCCCTAGGGTCGCGATCGACGACGACGGCGACGCGGTCTTTGTCTGGGCTCGCTCCGACGGAACGAACCAGAGGATCCAGGCCCGAGCGCGCTCGGCGGCCGGCGTGCTCGGCCCCGTGCAGACCCTCTCCGGCCGCCGGGCGCAACGCATTCCAGCCCGAGGTCGCAATCGATGCCGACGGCGACGCGGTCTTCGCCTGGCGGCTCTTCGACGGTACGGACCAGGTGATCCAGGCCCGGGCGCGCTCGGCGGCCGGCGTCCTCGGCGCGGTCCAGACCCTCTCCGCCGCCGGCCAGGATGCGTCCAGCCCGCAGGTCGCGATCGATGACGACGGCGACGCGGTCTTTGCCTGGGAGCGTTCCGACGGCGCCAACCAGAGGATCGAGGCCCGAGCGCGCACCGCGGGCGGGGCGCTGAGCGCGGTCCAGGTCCTCTCGCCCGTTGGGCAGGACGCGTCCGCCCCCCAGGTCGCGATCGACGACGACGGCGACGCGGTCTTTACCTGGGAGCGCTCCGATGGCACCAACCAGAGGATCCAGGCACGAGCGCGGTCGGCCGGCGGGCGTGCTGGCTCCGGTCCAGACCCTGTCCAGCCCGGGCGAGGACGCGTCCGCCCCCCAGGTCGACGTCGATGCCGACGGCGACGCGGTCTTCACCTGGGAGCGCTCCGATGGCACGGATCAGAGGATCGAGGCACGAGCGCGTTCGGCCGGCGGCGCGCTGAGCGGCGTCCAGACCCTCTCTGATGCGGGCCAGGATGCCGGGCGCCCGCAGGTCGCGATCGACGACGACGGCGACGCGGTCTTCGTCTGGGAGCGCGTCGACAACTCGGGCAACGAGCGGATCCAGGCCCGGACGCGTTCCGCCGCTGGCGCCCTGGGCGTGGTTCAGACGCTGTCCAACGGCGGCCAGGACGCGCAGTTCGCCCAGGTGGCGATCGACGACGACGGCGAGGCCGCGGCGACGTGGCAACGCTTCGACGGCGCGAACGACCGGGCGCAGGCGGCTTTCGGCCCCTAGGTTTCCTTGACACAAAGCGCAATTCCCGTCTAGGGTCGCCCGACTAAGGGAGGTCCGATACCGGGGGGTGCTCCGGGCCACGAGAGAGGGAGCTCGCATGGCCGCACGGCACGCAGGAACGGGATCGCCTCGTCTAGCCTGAGGGGACGCAAGCCGCCTTGCAAACCCCAGTCGCGCCTCATGCGCCGCGCCGCGCTGCTCCTCGCCACCCTCGCGATCGGCGGCCTCGCGCTCGCCGCCCGTGCCGACGCCTACGTCTACTACGGCAACTACGGCACCGGGTCCGTCGGGCGCTTTAACCAGAACTACCCCAGCCGACGGCCGCTTCGATTTCATCCCGAACGGGTCCGGGGTGGACGTGGACTCCGGGGTGGCCGTGGACAGCACCTACATCTACTGGACGAACCTCTCGACCGGCACGATCGGGCGCGCCACGCTCGATGCCACGAACGTCAACCCAAACTTCATCACCCCAAGCCGGCTGCCTGCTGCGGTGGCGGTCAACGACCGGTTCATCTACTGGACGAACCAAGTCATCCCGCAAGCGATCGGCCGCGCGCGCATCAACGGCGATCCGAGCAGCGTCAACCAGAGCTTCATCTCCGTCCCGAGCACCAACATCGAGGGAATCGCGGTCGACGACAAGCACATCTACTTGGACGCAGCAGGGAACCCCAACGACACCCGCCGCGATCGGACGCGCCAACCTCGGCGGCAAGGCCGTCGACCCGAACTTCATCACTGGCAGCGGCCGCGACAGCCCCTACAACGGCGTCGCGGTCGACTCCAAGTACGTCTACTGGTCGAACGGCAGCGAGGTCACCGGGGCCGGTGCGATCAGCCGCGCGAACCTCGACGGCAGTGGGGTCGAGTTGGGCTTCATCACGCCCGCGCGTGACCCCATCGGCGTTGCGGTCGACGCCACGCACATCTACTGGGCGAACAGCCCAGAGGACCCGGACGGAACCCTCAGACCAGCGTTCGGGCGCGCCAACCTTGACGGCACGCAGGCCGACCCGCTCTGGTTCGAGTACGGGCTGGGAAGCCAATACTGCTGCGCCACGCAGCTGGCCATCGACGCGCTGCCCGCGACCTGCGCCGGCAGCGACGCGACGATCGCCGGCACGCGACGGGCGGACAAGCTGCGCGGGACGAACGACGACGACGTGATCGCCGCCGGCAGGGGAGACGACACCGTGACCGGGCTCGAGGGCGATGACCTCGTCTGCGGCGCGCGCGGCGACGACGTGCTGCGCGGTAAGGGCGGCGACGACGACGCTGCGAGGCGGAGCCGGCGACGACGATCTCAGGGGCGGCGGCGGCTCGAACAAGTGTCGCGGTGGGGCTGGCACGGACAGCAAGCAGGGCTGCTGAGAACGCGTGCGCTGCGCGCACGCTTGCGGCGCGGCGGTCGCTCAGCAGTGATGCTTGCTGTCTGAGCCGCCCTCGCCGCGGCAGCTGTCCGAGCCGTCGCCGCCTCGCAGCTCGTCCTGGCCGCGCCCACCTCTAAGCGTGTCTTCGCCGCCCTTGCCTCGGATCACGTCGGCGCCCGCCGCAGCCGCAGACGAGGTCATCGCCCTCGAGGCCTACCACCCTGTCGTCTCCGCCCCCGGCGGCGATCACGTCGTCGCCGTTCGTGCCTTTGAGCTTGTCGGGCCTTCCCGTGCCGACGATCGTCGCCTCGCGCCCCGCGCAGCTGCCGAGCGCCGCGTCGCAGCCGAGCAACTCGCGCACTGCCACAGCCTCCTCGGTCAGCTGATCGGCGTCGGCGCCGGGGATCTTGCCGCGGCTTTCGGCCCCCGAGACCTGGCTGATGAACGCGGCGAGCTCGTTGCAGGCCTGGGCGGGGTTGCTGCTGCGCAGTGTTGAGCTTCAGCAGCAGGCCGCTATTGAGCGCGGGCGGCAGGTTGAGGGCCCCGACCCGCGCGATCAGGTCGGCGATCGACGGCACGGTGTATGTGATCGTGACGAGGCCGTTGCCGCTCTGAACCCCCGTCTGCAGCGTGGTGCCGGGCGGTCCGTGGCCCGACCCACCGCCTCCTCCTCCTCCGTTGTCCCCGCCGCCGCCGCCGTACCAGCCGCCGCCACCGCCACCGCCCTTGCTCGTCGAGTCCGTTGGGACACCGCCGCTTCCACCGAGGCCGAAGCCACCCTCCGCCGCTGGGGACGTGGCGCTGCCGCCGGTGGTCTGCGTGCCGCCACCGCCGCCCACTCCACCCGTGACACCCCGAGGAGCCCCCGGACAGACCCAACAGGCCGCCGCCGTCACCTCCGACCGCACTGGCGTTGCGCACAGGAGGCGCCTCCCCCTCCGCCGCCACCGCCCGCGACGAGCACGCGGTCTGTCGAGCGTCGTGCCGCCGATGCGAATGTCCGAGGCACCGCCGCCTCCTGACCCGACCTGGCCGAAGTTGTCGACGGCCCCGTCGCCGCCGCCGTTGAAGCCGCCCTCAGGGGCGAGACCCCTGACCCCCGACGTTCACCTGGATCGAGGCGCCGGCGGTGACCGCGATCGTCGCCGTGGCCTGGCCGCCGAGTCCCGGGTCGAAGACGCTGTCCACATCCCCGTCACCCTGCGCCCCGTAGAGGTCGAAGGTCGCCTCGGTGACCCCGGCGGGAACGGTCCAGCTCTGCGCCGCGCCGGTGTAGTTGAAGGTGTCGGTGGTCGCCGCGGCGGGCGCGGCGAGCGCCAGCATTCCCAGTTTGGCTCGAGACCGCGAGCACGAGGCAACGGGGGCGCACGGAAAGCAGTCTCGCATGGAATGCCGTGCTCAATGCGCCATGTGATGGCCGCGCATGGAATGCCGGTCGGCGACGCCCGCCCTCGGGCCGCTGACCTCGATCAACCCCATCATCCCGTCGTCCTCGTGGGCGAGGATGTGGCAGTGGTAGACGAACTCGCCGGTGAACTGGGTGAAGCGCTGGCGGATCACGACCTCGCCGTGGACCGGTAGCGGCACCGTGTCCTGGAGGCTGCGCGCGTCGTAGGGCCGGCCGTTGATCGAGATCACCTCGAAGTCGTTGATGTGGATGTGGAACGGGTGCTGCTCGCCGGAGACGTTGCGGATCACCCATTCCTCGGTCTGGCCGAGCTCGGTGTGGACGTCGATCCGGTTGTGGTTGAACTGCTTGCCGTTGATGAAGAACTGGTTGCCGTCGTCGTTCTCGGAGAAGACGAAGTGGCGGCGGCGGTCGACCTCGCTCGCCGGGATGTCGGGCAGCGGCCCGAGGCTCCTCGGGATCGCCGCGGGCTCGACCGGATCGCCGGCGAGGTGACGCTCGCCAGGGTCCGCTCCGGGTAGCTGTCGCCCGCCTTGCCGGTCGAGTAGGCGAGCGTCTCGAGCTCGTATCTCGCCGGGCTTCGGCCCCTGGACGAGGACGTCGTAGCGCTTGCCCGGCGGCAGCAGCAGCCGCTTCGTCTGCCAGACCTCGCCGACCGGGTTCGAGTCCTCGGCGATGACGTGGAACGGCCGGCCGCCGAAGTAGACGTGGTACCAGATGTCCGCGCCGATGTTGGCGAGCCGCCACATCTGCGTCTCGCCGGGGGCGATCTCGAGCTCCGGGTCGACGAGGCCGTTGACCGTGCGCGTCGTCGGCGCGTCGGAGTCGATGTTCTCGGTCACGATCGCGCCGTCCTTCACCTGGACGTCCTTGAGGGCGAAGACGCGCTGCTCGAGGCCGCGCAGGTCGGCCGGCAGCCGAGTCCTCGACGCCCTGGACGACGATCGCGCCGGAGAGGCCGCTGAAGACCTGTTCCTCGGAGATCGTGTGCTCGTGGGAGTGGTACCAGTAGAGGCCCGGGCTCATGTCGCGCGGGACCGGCACGGCGACCTTGGCCGTGGTCTCGGCCGGGATCGTCCGCAGGACGTTGTCGGCGATCCCCGAGGGCGAGGTGTGGAAGCCGTGGAAGTGGATGTTCGTCGGCTCGATCGAGGTTGTTGACGAACTCGAGCCGGATCCAGTCGCCGGGGGAGACGACCATCGTCGGCCCGGGAAAGACTGCCGTCATACGACTTGCCGATCACCTCGTCGCCGCCGATCGCGAGCGGCCCTCGCCGACGGTCAGGGTCGCGGCGAGCTCGCCGCCGCGGCTGCGAAGCTCGCGCGGCTCGGCGAACGGCTGGTGCTCGGCGACCTCGAACGTCGCCCCGTCGGCCCGGGTCGCCGCGCCCTCGTCCTTCTCGCCGAAGCCGAGGCAGCCGCCGAGGGCGAGCGCGCAGGCGAACGTCAGCGACGACGAGGATGAGTCTGTGATCGGGCCTGGACGTGGGTGGATCGTAAGCGCCCCGCTGGCGCCTCGCCGGTCGGTCAGCAGTGATGCTTGCTGTCCGAGCCGCCCCCGCCGCGACACCTGTCCGAGCCGCCGCCGCCCCTGAGCTCGTCCTCGCCGCCACCGCCGCGCAGCTTGTCGTCGCCGCCCTGACCGCTCAGCCGGTCATCGCCGCCGGCGCCGCAGACGAGGTCATCGCCGCCGCGCCCGACCACGGTGTCGTCTCCGCCCATCGCCGCGACCACGTCGTCGCCCTTCGTTCCCAGCAGCTTGTCGGAGCGTCCGGTGCCGACGATCGTCGCCTCGCGGCCGGCACAGGACGCGCCCTTGGCGTCGACCGCCACCCCCTCGGGGCCATCGGCACCCGGTGATGAAGCTCTGGTTGACGCTGTTCGGATCGCCGCTGATGCCGGCGCGGCCGATCGTGCCGCCCGAGTAGTTCGCCCAGTAGATGTGGGCGGCGTCGACCGCCACCCCAGAGGGGTAGCTCGCACCGGTGATGAAGCTCTGGTTGACGCTGTTCGGATCGCCGTCGAGGTTGGCGCGCCCGAGCGTGGCGGAGAAGGCGTTCGTCCAGTAGACCGCGGAGCGGTCGACGGCCACCCCGTAGGGGGAGTTGGCGCCCGTGATGAAGGCAGGGTTGGGGTTCATGCCGTCGAGATCGGCGCGCCCGATGGTGTTGGTGCTGAGATTCGCCCAGTAGACGTGCGCGCGGTCGACCGCTACGGCGGTGGGGGAAGCGGCCCCGGTGATGAAGCTCTGGTTGACGCTGCTCGGATCGCCGCTGATGCTGGCGCGGCCGATCGTGCCGGCCGAGTAGTTCGCCCAGTAGATGTAGTTGCGGTTGACCGCTACCCCGAAGGGACTGCTGGCGCCGAGGATGAAGTTTGAGAGGTCGGTCGAGCCGTCGCTGTTCAGGCGCCCGATCTTGTTTTGGTTGTAGTTGGTGTAGTAGATGAACCGGCCGCCGACCGCAACGCTGGTAGCGGGGGCGTTGACGAAGGTCGGGAGGGGGTTCGAGCCGTCCAGGCTGGCGCGCCCGATCGGGGGGCGTGCCGACCCTCGAAGTTCGCCCAGTAGACGAACGCATCGGCGCGGGACGCGAGCGCGAGGGTCGCGACGGCGAGGGTCGCGAGTGCGAGCGCGACGAAGCGCGCGACAGGCGATCTCTGACTCACGCACCCTGCGTCCATGTAGACCCCTTTCGCGCGGCCCCGAGGGGCCCGGAGCTCGCTTGCTCAGTAGTCGCCAGCCTAAGACTCAGCAGCGATGCTTGCTGTCCAAGCCAGCTCCCGCCTCGACATTTGTTCGAGCCGCAGCCGCTACCGCCGCCAGAGCTAAGCGACCGTGGCGGCGGCCTCGCCGTGCGGATCAGGCTCTCGCCCGTCTCGGCAATCGTGTCCTCGACTGGGCGGGGCGCCCAGCCCAGGGAGCCCTTCGCCTTCTCCGACGACAGCTCGGTGCGCTTGCCGAGCCCGCCGACGACCGAGCGAATGCCGGGGTCGAACAGCGCCATGGCGCGCACGAGAAGATTTGGGACCGTGCGGGTGGGCACCTTCGACGCCGCCTCCCCGAGGCGCTCGCGGAGGACCTCGCCGATCTCGGCCATCCAGAGGAAGCGGGTCGCCGCGATGAAGCGCTCGCCGCCGGCTTCGGGTGCCGTCATCGCCTTGAGCTCGAGATCGGCAACGTCTCGGACGTCGACCAGGCTGAAGCCCAGCCGCGGCATCCCGGGCATGCCATCCAACAACCGCTGAACTACCTCCAGTGAGTAGGAGTGGTCATCGTTGAGCGCCGGGCCGATGATGGCGCCCGGGTTGACCACCGCCAGGCGGTCCTCCTCGCCGCGTTCGCGGACCAGGTCCCACGCCGCCTGTTCGGCGATCGTCTTCGAGCGAACGTAGGGCGTGAGTCCGGGGCCGTCGGGGTCGGTCCAGTCCGTCTCGTCGAGCGGCCTCTCGGCCGCACCCTCGCTGAGCCTGATCGCCGCGATCGAGGAGGTGACGACAACCCGCTTCACCCCGGCGTCGAGGCTGGCCCTCAGGACCCGGAGGGTCCCCTCCCGGGCGGGCACGATCAGCTCGTCAGGGTCCTTCGGCTGCTTGGGCGGGAAGGGGGAGGCGACATGCAGGACGTAGTCGCAGCCCTGCGCCGCCTCGGGCCAGCCGTCGTCGCTGGTGAGATCCGCGACGAGCACCCTCAGCCGCTCGCCGGGGTCCACCTCGGAGGTGACCGTGGCGCGCACCTGGGGCTCGCGGGAGAGGCTGCGAACCGTCGTTCTCACCGTGTAGCCGCGACGCAGGAGCTCGATCACGCACCAGCCGCCGAGAAACCCGGAGCCACCGGTGACCAGCACCGTCTGATTGCGAGCCTCCGTCATCGGGACGAGCATCCTCGCTGATCGCGTGATTGCTGTCCAGGCTGAGCTCGAACAGGTGTCAGCGGCGCGATACTGAGGCATGGCCCGTGACGAGGTCGAGGTCGTCAGAGAGCTGATCGAGGCGTGGAACGCCGGACCCGAGGCGATCCAGCGGGCCAAGGGGCTGCTCGCCGAGGACGCCGAGATGCGCCCGCTTCGCGCTCAGCTCGAGGCGACGACGTACGTCGGTCCGGAGGGCCTGGTGCGCTTCTACGACGACCTGCACTCCGAGTGGGAGGACCTCGGCCTCCTGATCGAAGGGACCCGCGTTCGCCCCGGGGTGGTGGTGATGCTGATGCGACTCAGGGCCCGCGGGCGAGCCAGCGGCGTCGAGCTCGATCTGCCGATCGGCGTGGTGTGGACGGTTGAGGGCGGCCTGGTGCGGGGAGCGGAGTCGTACTCCGACCCCGAAGAGGCGCTGCGGGCCGCGGGCATACCCGACGAGTAGCGACACGCGTCCAGGGTCCTCGTACACACCTCGCGCGACGGGTAGTGTCGTTGCGTGACCTCGGTCAGGGGTTCTCCGCTCCTCGAACGGGAATCCGATCTGCGGCAGGCGTCGGGGCTGCTCGACGCTGCCGCGGGCGGAGACGGCAACGCATTGGTGGTGGAGGGGCCCGCCGGGATCGGCAAGTCGGCGCTCCTGCGCGAGCTCCGCGACCGGGCTGCCGACGAGGGCTTCACGGTCCTCGTCGCTCGCGGAGCCGAGCTCGAGCGCGGGTTCTCGTTCGGGGTCGTCCGCCAGCTGTTCGAGGTCCACGTCCGCTCCGCGCCCGACGCCGAGCGCGAGCGGATCCTGTCCGGCGCCGCGCATCTGGCGCAGCCCGCGATCGGCGAGCTCGATCTGACGGGTGCCACGGGCGCGGACCGGAGCTCGTCGTCCCCGTCGCTCGACGCATCGTTCTCCGTCCTGCATGGGCTCTACTGGCTGACCTCCAACATCGCCGAGGCCGGCCCGCTCCTGCTCGCGGTCGACGACGCGCACTGGGCCGACGTCGAGTCGCTTCGCTTCCTCGCCTATCTGGCCGGCCGGCTGGAGGGACTCGCCGTGATGCTCGTGCTCGCCGCGCGGCGCTTCGAGCCGGGCTCCCCGGTCGAGCTGCTCGACGCGGTCGACTCCGAGAACGCGTCGCGGGTCCTGCGCCTGGCGCCGCTGTCCGCGGCGGCCACCGACGAGCACGTGCGCGCCCTGCTCGAAGCGGAGCCGGCGGACGGCTTCTCCGGCGCCTGCCACCGGGTGACGGGCGGGAACCCGCAGCTCATCCGCGAACTGCTCGCCGCGCTCGCGGCCGACGGGATCGAGCCGACCGCATCGGCGGCCGATCGTGTCGCCGACCTTCATGCCGACCGCATCGCCGCCTCGATCCTGGCGCGGGTCGGCCGGATCGGCGAGCCGGCCGTCGCGCTCGCCAGGGCGGTCGCGGTCCTCGGGCGTGACGCGACGCTCGAGCTCTCCGCCGAGCTCGCGGGCCTGGACCCCAACGCCGCCGCCTCCGCGGCAGACTCGCTGATCGCGCTCGAGATCCTCTCGGCCGGCGAGGTGCTGGGGTTCGTGCATCCGATCGTCCGGACCGCGGTCTACAACGACCTCGCTCCTGCGGACTACAGCCGGCTGCACGGCACGGCCGCGCGCCTGCTGAGCGAGCGCGGCGCGAGCCTCGACTCGGTCGCCGCCCAGGTGGCCGCGACCCCGCCGTCGGGCGACCAGTGGGCCGCCGGGCGCCTCCGAGAGGCGGGGGTGGCAGCGCTCGCAAGCGGGGCGCCGGGCGCCGCCGTCGGCTACCTGGACCGCGCGCTCGCGGAGGACCCACCGGACGCAACCCGCAGCGAGCTGCTGTTCGGGCTCGGGCGGGCCACCTCGATGCTGGGCGACCAGCGAAGCGCGATCAGGCGGCTGCGAGAAGCGCTCGAGCTGACGGTGGACAGGCGCACCAGGGTCGAGATCGTGCACGTGTTGTTCATGGAGCTCTCCGTCTCACGCGCCGGCGTGCGCGTGATCGAGCTGCTCGAGCGCGAGCTCGCGGAACTCCCTGAAGACGAGAGCGATCTCGGTGTTCTGCTCGAGAGCGACGTCGACTCGGCGGGCTTCCTGAGTCTGCCGGCGAAGCGCGCGGCGGAGGACCACCGGCGCCGGTTCGACGACCCCCGGGACCGCGGGATGAGGGCGAACGCGGCGATGAACGCGGCGCTCTACGAGGGCACCGCCGACCAGGCCGCCGAGCTCGCGCTCAGCGCCATCCGCGCCGGCCGACTGCTGGAGGAGGAGGGCCCCGATTCGCCGCGGGTATGGGTCGCCGGTTTCGCGCTGCTCTACTCCCACCGCCTCGCGGAGGCGGCAACGTTCGCGGACGAGTGGATCCGTGAGGCGAGCAGGTTGGGCTCGTTGCGCGCCTACCCGCTCGCGTCGTCGCTGCGGGCCCGGGCCTCGCATTGGCTCGGCGAGCTCGCCGAGGCCGAGGGCCACGCGCGCGCGGTGATCGAGGGGATGCCGGAGGCGATCGGGCTCGGCCGCGGGTTCCTGGCCGAGGCCCTGCTCGATCAGGGCAGGCTGGAGGAGGCCGTGGTGGTGCTGGGGCCAACCGAGCGCGCCGAGGTGGAGATCGAGTGGTCGTTCTTCCTGCCGACGCTGCTGATCAGCCAGGCGGCGGTGAGCATCGCTCGGGGTGACGTCGAGGCCGGGTGCGAGAGCGTCCTGGCCGCGGGCGAGGTGACGGGGGAGTGGGGGGTGCAGACGCCCGGGCCGTTCCAGTGGCGGCCGCTTGCGGCCGAGGCGCTGGCAACGCTGGGAGAGCGCGATCGTGCGGTCGCGCTGATCGAGGCCGAGCTCGACAGCTGCAGGAGCTACGGGTCGGGGCGGGCTCTGGGAATCGCGCTGAGAGCCGCGGGCAGGATCGATCTCGAGGAGCGAGGCCTCGAGCTCCTCGCCGAGGCGGTTGGCGAGCTCGCCGGAACAGCCGCCCGCCTCGAGCATGCACGGGCGCTGGTCGACCTCGGTGCGGCGCTGCGGCGGGCGAAAAAGCCGGGCGCGGCCCGCGACCACCTGCGCGAAGGGCTCGCGCAGGCGCGCGCCTGCGGCGCACGAGCGCTCGCCGAGCACGCGCACACCGAGCTCGTCGCCACCGGCGCCCGGCCGCGCAAGATCGTCCGTGCCGGCGTCGACGCGCTGACGTCGAGCGAGCGGCGGGTCGCCCACATGGCCGCCGACGGGATGACCAACAAGCAGATCGCCCAGCACCTGTTCGTGACCGTGCGAACCGTGGAGGCGCACCTCCACCACACCTACCAGAAGCTCGACGTCGCTTCACGAACCGAGCTCGGCGCCGCCCTGGGGCCTGAGGGGGAGGATCCCGACCGCGCCTGAACGCGATGTTGGTGGTGATGTTGGTGGTCACCCCCGATGCGAACCGAGGTGGCATCGCAGAGCATCGGTGGCGATGGAACGCCTGAAGCGCATCGCCGGACTGGTCGCGCTCGGCCTCTCGCTCGTCGTGGTCGTGCCCGGCGCGGCCCAGGGGGCCTCGATCTCCGCATCCGCGACGACGATCACCTACCTCGCCTCGGCGGGTGAGGCCAACGACGTTTCGGTGATCTCCTCGGGGACCGACTACGTGTGGCGCGACCCGGGCGCCGCGCTCGTCGACGGCGACGGCGCCGGCGGTTGCGCGGTGATCGGCGCTCGCGCCGTCTGCCCGGCGGCCGGGATCACCGACACGGTGATCAACACGCGGGACGGCAGCGACCACGCGGCCCTGAGCACGCCCACCGCCGATGTCGTCAGCGGCGGCGACGGCGGCGACGACCTGCGCACGGGGCCCGGGGTCGACACGCTCCGCGGCCAGCAGGGCAACGACAAGCTCGACGGCGGCGACCAGAACGACCTCCTCGACGGCGGCACCGAGGCCGACGTGCTCAGCGGTGGGCCCGCCAGCGACCTCGCCACGTATGCGGGTCGGACCGAGGGGCTCAAGATCACGATCAACAACATCGCCAACGACGGCTCGGCGGTCGACGGCAACGCCGACGACGTGCGCTCGGACGTCGAACGGGTCAACGGGGGCTCGGCGAAGGACTCGCTGACCGGAAACGCACAGGACAACATCCTCACCGGAGGCGGGGGCGCCGACACGCTGCGCGGGGGCGATGGCACCGACCGGCTCCTCGGCGGCGACGCCAACGACAGCCTCGACGGCGGGCTCGGCCCCGACGATCTGCGTGGCGAGGCCGGCGTCGCGCGATCGCGCGCTCTATTCCACGCGCGTGGTCGGCGGTCGGTGTCGACCTCGACGACGTCGCCGACGACGGCGAGTTCGGCGAGGTCGACAACGTGCACGCCGACGTCGAGGACCTGACCGGCGGCGGGGGAAGCGACTTCCTGGTCGGCGACGCCGACCCGAACCGCCTCATGGGAGGCGGCGGCGTCGACGACCTTCTCGGAGAGGACGGCCCGGACGTCCTCCAGGGCCAGGGAGACGGGGACTACCTCTGGGCCGGCTCCGGCAACGACGTGCTCGACGACGGGGAGGGGGCGAACCAGTTCGATGCCGCTGACGGCGACGACACGATGCTCCAGGGCCCGACCCCCAACGGCGGCGACAGCTTCTCGGGGGGCGCCGGGATCGACCTCCTCTCCTATGAGCGCCGCTCCGTGGGCGTCACCGTCACCGCCGGCGACAACCTCTCCAACGACGGCGATCCGAGCGGCGAGAACGACTTCGTCACCGGCGTCGAGAACGTCACCGGCGGATCCGGGGCGGACATCCTCCACGGCACCCCCGACGCGAACGTGCTCAGCGGCGGCGAGGGGGGCGACGTGACCAACGGCCAGGCCGGCAACGACAGCGAGCAGGGTGGCGGGGGCAACGACCTCTTCCTGCAGCCCGGAACGTCCGGAGGCGCCGCCGATCTCAGCGACGACGACCTCTCGGGCGGCGTGGGCGTCGACACGGTCGAGTACAGCGCGCGCACGACCTGGGTCGGCATCCACCTCGACGATTTCGCCAACGACGGCGACCGGGGGCCGGCGGAGAACGACAACGTGCACTCCGACATCGAGATCGCCTACCTCGGCTCCGCCGACGACTTCGCCTACGGCCCCTCCGGCATCTCGATCGACAACCAGTTCTACGGCGGCGGCGGCCGCGATTCGCTCTTCGGCAGGGAGGGAAACGACCTCCTGGACGGCGGGAACGAGGCCGGCTTCGGCGATGGACTGGACGGCGGTCCGGGCAACGACCTGATGTACGGCGGCCAGGGCGAGGACACCTTCTACTCCGACGACGGCAACGACGTCTGGCAGGGCGGCGAGGGCGACGACAGCCTGTTCGACCTGGCGGTGGCGGCGAACGGCTCCGACGACATCTCCGGCGGCCCCGGGTACGACCGGCTCTCGTACGACGACCGCACCGCGCGGTTGATGTTCATCTTCGACAACGTCGCCAACGACGGCGACATCAACGCGGTCGAGAACGACAACATCCGCACCGACGTCGAGCAGCTCTTCGCCGGCCTCGACACGGACACGATCGTCGGCAGCGCGGGCAACGAGACCTTCATCGGCGGTTGGGGCAACGCCGCCGACACGATCAACGGCGGGGGCGGCATCGACTGGCTCCAGGGGCGGGGCGGCAACGACGCGTTGCGCGGCGGCGACGGCAACGACACGATCGACGGTGACGGAATCACCGGCGAGGTGGACGGCGCCGACGACATCACCGGCGGCAACGGCGACGACACGATCCGCGCCCACGGGGGCGCCGACACGATCAGCGGCGAGAGCGGCAACGACAACATCGACGGCGGAGCCGACGTCGACAACGTCGACGGCAACGACGGCGACGACACCCTGCGAGGCGGCGACGGCAACGACGACGTCGACGGAAGCGTCGGCACGGACAACATCTTCGGCGACAACGGCGACGACTACCTGCGCGCCAGGGACGGGATCGCCGACACGGTCAACGGCGGCGCCGGCACGGACACCGGCGAGCTCGATCGCCAGTGCTTTATCGGCTGCTGGGACATCGACAGCGTCACCGACGTCGAGAACAAGACCTATCCGCCGTGAGCCGAGTGACGCTCAATCTGCGGCTCGAGCTCGATCGAGACGCGATCAGCGGTGAGGTGAGCTCCAACGGCGGGCCCCCGCATCCCTTCAGCGGTTACGCCGGGTCTGATCGCGGTGCTCGAGTCGATGCGCGCCGAGCTGTTCGACGGCCAGGACCCGGAAGCGCCCGAGCTCGCCTCCGAATCCGCGCGACGAGTCCGTGAGGGCGCTGCGGGCCGGGGGTCGGCGGGGCGCGCTCGTGATCGTACTCGGGGCCTGTCTCCTCGGGGTCGCGGCGTCGCCCGCCTCGGCGTCGTCCATCTACACCCGCGGCTGGCGCCACCACCCAGCAGTACGTCTACGCCAACGAGACCAACACCGGCGAGATGAGCGTGGTCGTCGTCCGCGAGGCCGGCGGCAACTACCA
>CAVSMS010000018.1:0-20372 GCA_963729065.1 uncultured Solirubrobacterales bacterium | reverse complement strand
ACCTCGGGGTGCGATGAACGTGTTGCCGCCCAGTTCATCTGCCCTCGGGCCGCCCCATCACGCAGACCGCGGGAACCGGGTGCAAGTCCTCGACAAGCACCCTGTCGACGGAGAATCCGCCCTCGCGTAGCCGGTCGGCCAGCTCGTTCCCGAGGTCCCGGGCTCGCTCCGCACGGAGTGACGGGCGTCCCAAAGATTAGACGGCCCCCTCCCGGCCGAGGTGCTCGCGGACGGCACCGAGTGCCGCCTCCGGCTGCTGCCAGAAGGGGGCGACGTTGAAGGCAAAGACCTTGTCGAAGCGCCGATCGCCGAGGTCCGCGTCCTCCAGCGCGATGGCCTCGAGCACAGCCCTGCCCGCGTCGACGTGCTCGCGGTTCCTCCGCGTGGCCATCTCGATCATCTTGGGCGAGCGGTCGATCGCGGTGATCGTTCCCGTCGTCAGCCTCTCGCAGACCAGGGAGACGGCGACGCCGTGGCCACACCCGACCTCGAGCAGGCGGTCGGTCGGGCGGACCTCCAGCGTGTCGACCGCCCAGACAAACCGCTCCGATGCCTTACCCGCCATGCCCCAGCAATAGCATCACGGGCTCGCTAGGCGGAAATCAATTCGACGGCTGTGCGACACAGCGGTAGATCAGCTGGGACATCTCCTCCGCCAGGTCCGAGCGCGCCCTCCGATCGCCGACCGAGATGACGTTTGCGGGACTGTCGAAAACCGTGAGGACGTGCAACTGCTGATCACGATCCTCGAAGAGATCGCCGGTTAGTTCGATTCCGTTGCTCTCGACGCCCGGTTCGAGCAGATAGCCGGCCAGCTCCGGGGCCGTCGGCAGCCGTCGCTGGTCCGTGCCGCAGTCTCGAACAGCCTTGATGTACGGGTCGAAGGCGTCCACCCGGGTGACGCGCTCGAAGCAGACGCCGGCGTGCGCGTCGGTGTCCGGCGGGCAGTGGACCTTGAGCGCGCTCAACCCGATGCCCTGGACCGCCGCGGCGTTCTCGGCGGTCGCGGCACTCGGGACCGTCCCGAGCTTCGACTCGTTCACGTGCACGCCGCCGAGTGCGTCCCTGGCCACATCGGCGCCCTTGATGCCGCGGTTCTTGATGTCTCCGCTATCGATCTTGACCGCGGCGTAGGCGCCTCCGCCGAGCGCGACGAACAGGGCGAGGGTGGCGGTTGCGTTGGCGTACGTCGCGCGCCCGCGGACCCTGCTGAGGAGCGGCCCGGCGTTCACCATGGTCCCCAGTCCGGGTCGATGTCGTGACCGGGCACGGCGTATCCCGGGCTCGTGACGTCCTGCAACCCGGTTCCGTTGAGGTTGACGACCCAGAGGTCATACCCGCCGCGCTGGCTGTGGAAGAGAATCCGCTTGCTGTTCGGTGACCACGTCGGCTCGACGTCGGGCTCCGGGTGGGGCGCCGGCTGGAGTGGGAAGGGGAACTCCAGGTGCTGGAGAATGATCTCGGCTGGCTGGTCGGGCTCGCCCGGGCCGCCCCCCACCCCGGCGTCCCAGGCCAGGAACTCCCCGTCCGGGGAAAGCTCCGGATGGTCGTCGTGGACCTCGTTGCCCGTGAGCTGAACAAATCCCGAGCCGTCGGGTTTGATCGAGCAGAGCTCGAGGTCGCCGAGGTCGATGTTCCGGGCGAAATAGATGCTCTGGCCGTCGGGCGCCCAGGAGGGGTTGGCGTCGTACGGGGAAGGGGTCAGCTGCTGAACCTCGGAGCCGTTGGCCTTCATCGTGTGCAGGATCCCGTCGCGCACGAACGCGATCCGCTTGCCATCGGGCGACCAGGCGGGCTCGACGTCGTCGGCCCCGTTGCCTTGGGTCAGATTCTTGTAGCCGTTTCCGGTGTGGTTGATCTTGGCGATGTCGTAGTCGACGCCTCCGCTCTCGAAGACCTGGTAGGCGAGTTGCAGTCCGGTGGGGGACCACGACGGATGGCGTCCGCCGAACGGGGTGACCTTCTCGTTTTCAGCGGGCAGATCGCCGGGGGCGCCGATCTCAAGGCGCCACACCGACTCGTTGCCGGCCGAGAATGGCCCGTGCGCATAGGCGATCGGCGGGCCGTACGGGATCGCCTGCGTGAAGCTTGCCTCGCGCAGCTTCCTGAGCGAAGGCTTCTTCTTCACCACGAGGGTGTCGTTGCCCGCACCGCCGGCGACAGCTTCGGCAGACGAACCGGGAACGACCCTGTCCCCGCCACTGCCGCCTTCCAGTCGGTCGCGGCCGATTCCTCCGACGAGCGTGTCCCCGTCGGCACTCCCGGCAAGAGCGTCGTCGCCCGAGTCCCCGAGGAGCACATCCCGCCCGTTGCCGCCAACGATGCGGTCCTCGCCGATCCCGCCGATCAGGACGTCGCTCCGCCCACCACCGATCAGCCTGTCGTCGCCACCCAACCCGTAGACCACGGTGTCCTCCCGGCCGCTGACCTCGAGCACGTCGTTGCCATCCGTGCCGACGATCAGGCCGGGCTGGTGCAGCGGACCGCTCGCGGGACGGTCTGGCACGAACCCCGCCTCCACTTGCGCGTCGGCGTCGAGCGTCAAGGCGCAACTGGGCGCCGCCCCACTGCACCCCCCTCGCCAGCCGGCGAAGCGAAACCCCGGGTGCGGGGTGCCTGTGAGCGTGATCTGCGTTCCAACCCCCAAGGTCTCGCTGCAGTCGCTGCCGCAGTCGATCCCGGCGGGCGCGCTCGTGACGACGCCGCCGCCGTACACACTCACCTCGAGGCGTTGGCTGCCCGGTGGCGGAGTGGCGGGACGAAACTGCGCCGTGACTCGCCGGTCCGCGGACATGGTCACCGAGCATGGCCCGGCACCTGAGCAGTCGCCGCCCCAGGTCGCGAGCTCGTACCCCGGCTGGGGCACCGCGGAGAGCTCGACGCGCGTACCGGTCGGATAGATCTCGACGCAGTCACGCCCGCAGTCGATGCCCTGACCGACGACGGTCCCCGGCCCCGCGACGAGCACCGACAGCTGGTGGCGCGGTGGGGCCTGCGCAGACGCCGGCGCCGCAGCCCCCGCGAGCACAAGCGTGGCGAGGACGCCGACCCCCGCGGTGCCAATCGTCTTGCCCCAGCGCATGCCGGCGCCGCTCACGCGCGGTCGGCCATCAGCGCGCCCGGGACGTGCGGGCGCGGCGCATGACCAGGTTGCCGCGGACGGAGCCGCCGATGTGGAGGTTGTTCGTGCACGCCGCGGTCTCGCCCGGGCCGTCGATCCCAACCTCGGCGGTGTCGGTCGGGATGTTCGGGTTGTTCGGATCGACCCCGCCGTCGGTGAGGCGCCAGTCGATGATGTATCCGCGCTCGCCGCCGCAGCTGGCGAGGCCGGAGCCCTGGTGGATTCCTCCGCGGCGGGCCGCGCCCTGGCCGATCGCGCAGCTCGAGGCGGTGATCTCGTCGAGCACGTAGCGATCGCGCCCAACCCGGATTGCGAGGCCGGCGGGCGGATCAGGCTGCGGGTTGAAGCCGCCGTCCTCGCCCGGACACGGCAGGAGCACCCGCACGTGGGCCGCGTACCGTCGTTCCCCGCGACCCACCCGTCGCCGCGCATCGCGATCGGCCTCACGCGCGGTCCGGCGGCGGCCGGAGATGCCGCGGCGGAGTCGCGGCCGATCGCCTGGTCGGCCACGCGTTGCGCCGCTGCCACATGCACCCGCGCACGATTGATCAGGTCGATCGCGCGCTCGCGGCGTCGGTCGAACCGCTCCTGCACCTGCGGCGGAACGCCAACGTCGATCTGTGAGGCGAGCATGAGGGCCTCCGCCTTCTCCAGCGCGCCGTCCGCCTGCTCGAGCCGTGGGTCGGCTGCGTACACCGCGGCAACGAACCCGACGGTGAGGGCGACGCTGAGGGCGGCGACGAGCTTCGCCGTGCTCGAAAGCCCGCGCAGCCGCTTCTTCCCCACTGATCCCTTCATCCTGCCTCCCTTTCTTGACGCGACCGACATCGATTGCGAGTCTCATCGCGCGGGTTCCACCCCGCATCGGGGACCGCTACGTATCTTTGGCGTGCCCGCCCTCCACCGGAATCGGCCCAGCGCCCTGGAGCGTCTGCCGGCCGCCTCTCAGCGCGCCCTCGAGCGCGACCGCCAACTCGAGCCATCCGTCGAAGCGCCGAGAGGCGTCACCGTCGAGCCGCACGCGGCCCGCGATCGGCTCGGCGTCGAGCTCGAACTCGAGCCGGAGTTCGACATGGCGGCGCCGGTTCATGCGAGCCACTCTCGCGGCTCGTTGGGCTCACCGCGTCGGAGGTGACTACGTATCTTTGGTCGACGGCGCCGGCTCTCCAGCGAGCGCAGCCTGCCGCGCATCGCCCTCACCGGTCGGGTCGAGCGCGGCGGCGAGCCCACCGCGCGAGCCCAGATCGAGCTTTCGATAGACGTGGCCAAGATGGGTCTCGACCGTCCTCACCGACACGAACAGGGATTGGGCGATCTCGCGGTTGCTCATCCCTGCCGCCGCCATTCGGGCGACCCGATGTTCGCTCGCCGTCAGCGACTCGGGGCCGCTCAGCTCGAGCCGCCGTGGGCGTGCGCCGGCCGCCAGCAGCTCGTCGCGGGCCCGTTGCGCCAGGGCGCCGGCACCGCAGCGATGCGCCAGGTCAGCCGCCGTGCGCAGAACTTCGCGCGCCTCTCGGCGCCGGCGACCGCGGCGCAGTGCCGCTCCGAGCGTTGTCAGCGCCTCCGCGTGTTCGAGCCGAGCGGGCGAACCGCTGAGAACCTCAACCGCCTCACGCAGGTGATCGAGCCCGTCTTCGCGCTCGAGCATCCCCAAGATCCGCAGCGAGCGCCCTACGGTTCCAGATGCGCCGAAACCCCGTGCCAGGGCGAGCTCCTCCTCGGCGAGCGCGATGGCTCCGTCCCGCTCGAGACGGTCGAGTGCCTGGGCCTTGAGTGAGCGCCACGGGGCCACGGCCGGGTTCGCGACCCACCAGCAGGCGGCCTCGAGCTCTTCGGCCACCGCCAACGCCTCCTCGGTCCTGCCGTCAGCCAGCAACAGCTCCGCACGGCTGGCCAGCCACCAGCGCTTGCCGTCGCTTTCCTCCGGAGCGCCCTCGCCTCGCTCGAGTGCCGCCCGTGCCCCCTCGAGGTCGCCGCGGGCGAGCAGGGTCGCAGTGAGGAAGGCGCTGTAGTAGACGATCACCACAGGGTCGAAGCCGTAGAGCTCGGCGCCCTCGAGACCGCTGCGCAACATCTGCTCGGCTTCCGCGACCTCACCGCGGCGCAGGAGCGTGAAGCCATGCCAGAGGTGGATCGTGGAGAGGGAGTAGAGGGAGCCCCGGCGGTGGGTATCCGCGAGCGCCTCACTCCACGCGGCGATCGCCTCGTCGCGATCGGCGAGCGCCAACGGGATGATCGCGATGATCGAGAGCACAGGGTTGTCGGCTGAGACCCCGTGCCCCCCGGCACGCGCCTCGAGCGCGAGCTCGACGCAATCCTCGACGGGTCGGGCGGCGTAGGCGCTGACGAGCGCGGCGACCGCCGTGAGCATCCTGGCACCGACGCCCTCGGCCTCGCCAGGCTGCACCTGCGACTCGAGGCGCAGCAGCTGCTCGTCCGGGCTGCCGCTTCCGAAGAGGATCGCGATCAGATCGACGGCCTCGAGCGCCCGGCGCAGGTCGTCGAACCCGGGCGGCAACTCGGCGGCCGCCGAGCGAGCGATCGCGGCGCCCCGGGCCGGCGCGCCCGTGTTGAGCAGCGCACGTGCGAGCCGGCTGGCGAGCATGCCGCGCTCGAGCGGATCCGTGATCCGGTCGTACGCCTCAGACAGATGCTCGGCGGCGCTGGGCGCGTTCACGAGTCCCTCGGCCAGGCCGAGCTCAATCAGGACTGGCGTCCGTTGGTCGGCTGCAACCGGCTCACGGAGGGCTCGCCGCAGGTAGGCGACGGCAGCGTCGGGAGCGCCACGGTGGCGGGCATCCTGCGCGGCTTGGCGCAAGGTCTCAACGACCCAGGAATCGGCAGCGGGCTCCGCCGCTACGAGGTGAGAGGCGATCCGCGCGGGTTCCGCCCCCGCCGCGGCGAGCAGACGAGCAGCCTCACCGTGAAGCCGGGCACGGCGACCGGCACCGATGTCCTCATGGATGGCCGCCTGGACGATCGGATGGACGAAGTGGAGCGGACGTGCATCGTCGATGATCGCGATGCGGGCAAGGGCGTCCGCCCCATCGGCGGCCTCGTCGAGATCGCAGCCGGCCAGCTCCGCCACGAGCCGCAGGTCCGAGCCGTGACCGAGCACGGCGAGGGCCTGGGCAAGGGCCGTGGACGCCGCGGGTAGGTGTCCGAGCCGCAAGACCAGGGCCCGCGCGACCGTCTCCGGACCGAGGGCCATGACCCGCTCCGCCTCGCCCGCAGTCGGACTGACCCCATCCGCGGCGAGCGCGCTCGCGAGTTGTCCGACGAGAAACGGATTGCCGCCTGTGGCACGCTGGCAGCTCGCAGCGAAGGCCTCCTCCGGCTCAGCGCCAAGCGCCGCGCCGACCAGCTGGCTGGTGGCCGCCTCCGTCAGCGGCGCCGGCTGGATCAGTCGCGCGAGGGGCTGAGCCAGGATTGCCGCCATCAGGTCCGTAGCGGATTCCAGCTCTCCGGAGCGAACTCCGAGCGCGAGCAGCACAGGAAGATCCGCAAGTCGCCGGCCGAGGTAGGCGAGCCACCGAAGCGAGGCCGGATCGGCCCACTGCGCATCGTCGACGACGATCAGCAGCGGCGTCTCGGCGGCGAGATTCGCGGTCAGCCAGTAGAGGCCGTGGAGCGCAGCCAACGTGCTCGCGTTGCTGTCAGCAGGAAACTCGCCGGCTCGCTCGAGCCCGAGCGCGGTGGCCGCCGCCCCGGCGGGGCCGGCAAGCAGCTCGCTGCGTCGCGCCGTCGAGGCGCCGGTCAAAACCGGTTCGAAGAGCGCCCGCACGACACCGAACGGGAAATCGCGTTCGAGCGGGTCGCCTGAACAGTTGAGGACCGCCACGCCCGGGTCTCGAGGTTGCTCGATGGCGGCCCGGAGCAACTCGGTCTTGCCGATCCCCGCTGGGCCGTGGACGATCGCGAGCCGCCCGGCACCGCTACTCGCGGTTTCGATCAGCTCATTGAGCGCGGCGAGCTCATGGTCACGTTCGAGCACCCCAGCGGCCCGCGTGACTCGCATCGGCCGAGTATGGACCGCGGGCGTGGTTAGCGCAAGGCGCGCTCGACCCCAATGCGCGAGCACCAGGAGCCACACGAATGGTTCGATTTCGGGCGGGACGAGCCAGAAACGGGTCCGGCAGCTGCAACGATCACGCGGTGATCGATGTCACGCATTTCACGGACCCCGGGTGTCCGTGGGCGTACTCGGCTTTGCCTGCGCACGCGACCCTGAGATGGCGCTACGGCGAGCGCCTGCGCTGGACGCTTGTGATGATCGGACTCACGGAGGACGCTGGCCAATACGCCGCCCGTGGTTACACGCCGACGCGATCGGCGATCGGCTACGGCCGTTTTCGCCGCTTCGGAATGCCCTTTCAGATCACACCGAAGGCGCGGTTGAGCGCCACCTCTCCGGCCTGTCGCGCGATCGTCGCCACGCGACTGATGTCGCCGGAGCTGGAGCACGCCGCGCTGCGGGCACTGCAGTTCGCACAGTTCACGACAACCGGGACCCTGGACGATCCCGACACCTTGCGTTCGGCGCTTGCGAGTGTTGACGGCCTGGACGCGAGCGCCGTCGTGGGACGTATCGACGATCCCCAGGTCGTGGCTGTCTATGAGGCCGACCGTGCTCGTGCGCGAACGGCGGCGGGATCGCCAACTGAGTTCCAGGGCAAGGCGGCGAACACCGACGGTGCGGTGCGTTACACGGCGCCGTCACTGGTCTTCGATGGGCCGGACGGGCAACAGTTGGAAGCTGGTGGCTTTCAGCCGATCGAGGCCTACGACGTGGTCATCGCCAACCTGGACCCGACCCTCGCGCGCCGGCCACCAGCCGAAGATCCGGTCGAAGTGCTGAACGACTTCCCCTACCCGCTCACGACGGCCGAGGTGGCAGCCGTGATGACCGAGCACCTGGGCGTCCCCGACCTGCCGGGCGTCGAGGCGGCGCTCATCACCGCCACCGGTGAGCGACGTGTGGATCGGCGGCCTCTGGGCGACGGCTCGCTGTGGGGATCGATCCCAGCTCGTCAGCGCGTCGCATAGGTAGCCCACAATCGCGCGGATAGCCGGTTCACGCGGTTCGTGATCAGGCGGTCGGGTGCGTGAGATAGCCCCCGCGGATAGCCGGTCCTCGCGAGATGCGTGCGTCGCTGCCGGCCCTAGCGCTCGCCGAGCGCCCGAGCGCCGGCGAGCGACTGATCGCAGACGAAGCGGAAGTGGGCGAGCCAGAATCGGCGCATCAGGCGGTAGGCCCGCCCCTCTGCTACCTCCCAGGAGCCGAACCGGGACGAGTCCGACCCGAGTGGCTCGAACAGATAGCTGTGATGGGCGTGAAAGCCGGGGGCGCTCGCCTCCCAGGTGACCTTCCGCTGAGGGTGGCACTCGACGATCTTCGCCACCGCCGGCATCCGGTACAGGTAGTGCGGCCTGATCGGCTTGAAGGCCCAGTAGAGCGTTGCGCCCTCCTTCAGCTCGCCGCCGCTGACCCGCGCCCAGGCGATGCAGGGGTTCCAGTTGCGCCACGCGGGAACGTCGGCGAAGGCATCCCAAATGCGCTCCACCGGGAGCGGAACCTGGGTGGTGCCCTGGATCGGGAGCTCGGGATCGTCAGTGACGATCTCGCCGGTCATTCGCGCAGTATCGCGTCAGGCGCTCCGGCCGCGACCTGTCGGCTCCTGGTGCGCCAGGGACGTCCGTTGACCGCGCCTGCGCGGACGTCACTCATGCTGGAGTCAAGGCGCCTGCCGGATTCGAACCGGCGTTACGCGGCTTTGGGCTCGGCTTCAAGCGGAATCGAGTTGCCGTGCCAGCCAGGCGCTGAGCAGCGTTCCGGTAACTGCCAGGCCGAGGGTGCCGGGGAAGACACCTGGGCGCAGGTGATGGCGGGCGAGCAGGCATGCGGCCGCGTCGATGCCGTCGATCACGGCAGACGCTTCCAGCCAGCCGCGCGTGGGGGCGTCGCGGTCCAGGGCGATGTGGAGCCCGAGGCCGACCCCGAGGTCGCGAGCGCCGATCATGCGTACGAAGAGGCGTCTGCCGCCGTCGGAGCGGCCACCGCCGAGCATGGCGTCTGCCAAGAGGCCCGGCGCAAGTAGGGACACGACGCCGAAGGCGATCCTTCCGCGCGCCAGAGTGAGCGCCAAGTCCCGTTCCTCCATCCAGCCGATCCTATGAGATCGACCGCCGGCGCTAAACGATGCGGGGATACTCCCGGGCATGGCTGATCCGGACGGACGCAGGCGGAGCCGTTCCGGCCAGCTCCGAGACGCGGCGATCTGGGGAATCGCGCTGGGCGCTGCGTCCGGCGCCGTGCTGGGCGCTGCGATCGACGGAATCGGGGCCGGCGTTGGCGCCCTGGTCGGGGCCGCCGCGTACGCACCCGCCGAGGTGATCACCACGATGAGCAGGAGCGCCGGCGAGATCAAGCCGCTCTGGCAGCGCATCTTCGCCAGCGCTTTGCTGATGGCGCTGTTCGGGTGGTTGCTGGGTCTCCTCTACGGCCCGGACGAGGTTCTGCTCACCGCGATCATCAGCGGTGCACTCCTCGGCCTGCTCGGTCTACGTCCGGCGAAGGCGGCCCTCGGGCTCCTCGTCGGCGTCGCTCTGGGGCTCTTGTTCCAAGCTCTCGACACCGATCTCGAATCTGCGGCGGTGGCAGCGGCGGTGACCATCGTCTACCGCGTGGCCGCTGCGATCGTCTACCGCGGTCGGCCCCTGGTCCGCGTGATGGCCGAGGAGGTACCGGCGGCCGAGCTGCGATATGTCGTGCCCTTCGAGGCGCGCTCGCGGTACGTCGGCGCCGATTACGTCGAGCAGCTCGCCAAGATCCGGGGCGGCACCTTCCGCCGCAATCCGCCCGACGTCGGCATCCTCGCCTCGCTCGACGACTTGAGCGGGCCGACCTTCGACGCGGGCCGGGTGCACCCACTGATCCGGGAGTTCTACGAACACACCAGCCGTTTCAAGCTTTCGATCATTCCCGAGTGGCGGCGCTGGATGAAGCCCGGATACGAGGTCTTCAAATTGCTTGTCGCGCAGCCGCTCGGGCAGGCGGCGATCCCGTCGAACATCGAAGAGGCCCAGCGGGGAATGATCAGCACGATCGACACGATCGCCTTGGACGGCAACGAGGCGATCGACATCCGGGGGTGGATCCGGACCTACGCGGACTCGGGCAAGCCGATCTACGTCGGTATCTACACGAGCTTCAGGCACGAGGACCGCGGCTATGTGAGCGTCGGTTTCCCGATCCCAAGCGCCAACTTCACCGCCACGCTGCTTCCCCAGAACGACGGTGAGCACGACTTTGTGCTGACGTCGCAAAGCGAGCTGCCATTTACCGGGCACTACCTGAGCTCCGTCGACAGTGAGCGAGACGCCCTGACCGTTCTCAAGCTGCTCTATTTCCAGGAACGGATCTTCGTCTACGTGGCCGAAGGCGAGCTGAGGACCGACCACAGCTTCTTCCTGGCCGGTCAGCGGTTCCTGACTCTCCACTACGAAATCGCGCGCCTTGCCGACCAGACGGCCAACGGGCACGGGCGCTAGCGAACGATCGTATTGTGGGTCAATGCCCACCATCGTCCTGATCCACGGCCAGTGGATGACGCCGCTGAGCTGGCAAGGCTGGAAGGAGCGGTTCGCGAGCCAGGGCAACACCGTGCTAGCGCCGGGTTGGCCCGGAGTCGACGACCGCAACGTGGAGGAGATCCGTCAGGACCCCTCCGCGTTGGAAGACCTCGGAATCGGTGAGATCGCCGACCACTACGACGCGATCGTCCGCGACCTCGACCAGCCCCCGATCATCATGGGCCACTCCTTCGGCGGGCTGGTCACGCAAATCCTCCTCGATCGCGGTCTGGGCTCCGCCGGAGTTGGGGTCGCCGCGTCGCCGTTCCGGGGCATCCTGGGCCTGCCGTACTCAACGGTGCGGGTAGCGATGGCCGGGGGGCTGAAGAACCCGCTTGGGAAGAGCAAGACGGTGATGCTGACGCCGAAGCAGTTCAACTACGCGTTTACGAACACGCTCGACCCCCGTGAGGCGTCGGACGTCTACGAGCGCCTGCCGATCCCCGGCCCGGCCCGGACCCTCTTCCAGGCCGCGTTCGCGAATGTCAACCCTCACACCGTCATCAAGGTGAACATCAAGAACGACGATCGGGCGCCGCTCCTTCTCATCGCACCCGGCAAGGACCACATCATCCCGCCGTCGACCTCGAGGTCGGCCTTCAAACTGCAGAGCAAGTCCAAGGCGAAGACGGAACTCAAGGAGTATCCGAGCCGCAGTCATTACATCGTCGGTGAACCGGGATGGGAGGAGGTCGCCGACCACGCCCTCGGGTGGGCCGAGCAGAACTCGAAGTCAACCGCCTCGACTGAGGCGTCCACCTAGTCGCTGCGCCCCTCTAGACCGCTCTAGCAAGCCCGTCTCGCTTGCGTTAGGCCGAAGGCGCCTGGCCGGAATCGAACCGGCGTACGCGGCTTAGCGGTCTCCGCACGGGGTTAGATTTGGCTTGATCACGCGAGATTCGGGGGCTGTGCGCCAGCGCCATGAGGACCTGAGAATCGTGCTCCGTTAGCGCTGTGGCTGTAGTCTGATCCCGTGAGACGGAATGGACTCCTCTCCGCGGCGCGCGTGAAGCTGATCGCTGCGTGCGTCGGTCTCGCCGGGTGCCTCATCGCGGCCCCGGGCGCGTCGGCGGCGCCGCCCGCCAACGACGTGTACACCGCGCCAACGACCCTGCCGCTCGAGACCGAGCTGACCGCCAACAACACCGAGGCGACTGTGGCGCCCTCCAACGACGAGCCGCTGACGCCACCATCGGGCCTCGCCTGCCCGGGCACCCCGCCGACGCAGATGACGCACACGGTGTGGTTCCTCGTGACCCCGTCCGCGAACGGGCCGTTTTCGGTGCACACGCTCTTTTCGACGACGAACACGATCATCGCCGTCTACAACACGGACGGCACCGGCACGCCGGGGAATCCGCCGCCGGACGCCGACGGTGGCGATACCAACATGCTCGGCTGCAACGACGACGCCGGGTCCTTCACGACCGGCAGCCGTGTGACCACCGCCGGGCAGGCTGGCTTCGGCTTCCTCGTCCAGGTCGGGACGCGGGACGGGTACGGCCCGGAGCAGCTGAAGATCTTCGCCTCGGCGCCGCCGGCCAACGACACCCGCGCCGCCGCGGCGGCCCTGTCCGGCGGCTCGGCCCTGCGCGACAACCTTGGTGCCACCGAGGAGGGCGGCGAGGACCTCGACTGCGGGGGCGTGCAACTCGGGAGCACGGTGTGGTTCAAGTACGAGGTCACCGCGCCCGGCACGCTCAGCTTCATCACGTCGAACGGGCAGCTCGACTCGGTGCTCCAGCTCTACCGCGGCAACGAGACGCAGCCGCTCACCTGCAACGACGACATCCAGGGCCAGCCCATCGGCCCCTCGTTCGTCTCCGCGACCGTCACGCCCGGCACGTACTTCCTCCAGGTCGGCGGCGCGTTAGGGGAGCAGGACAACGTCACGCTGAACACGACCTTTACCGAGAACCTCGACGTCGACGGCGACGGGTCCGATCGCCCGGCGGACTGCGACGACGACAACGTGTCGGTGCACCCCGGCGCGACCGACGTCCCGGGCAACGGCATCGACGAGGACTGTTCGGGGGCGGACGCCACGCCGGCCGGACCGCTGCCGAGCCCGCCGGACACGACGATCACCAAGGCGAAGGTCAACGCCAAGCGCTCGAAGGTGAGCTTTGAGTTCGAAGCGCTCGGAGAAGCCACCGGTTTTCAATGCGAGCTGAAGCGAAAGCACACGCAGACGCAACCGAGGTTCACGGATTGCAACTCGCCGAAGGCCTACAAGCCCCTGAAGCCGGGCAAGTACACGTTCGCGGCACGCGCCGTGGGCCCGGGCGGCACCGACACGAGCCCGGCGAGGAAGAGGTTCAGGATCCCCCGCCAGCGCTGACCACTCTGCGCGCACGCGGTCCCCGTAGCGGCGCCTGCCGGAATCGAACCGGCGTAAACGGCTTTGCAGGCCGCGCATGGGGGGTCGGATTTGGCTTGTTAAAGCCGGATTCGGGGGTTGTGCGCCAGTCCATGCGCCAGTGACGCCAGTTGAGCGAGCGGATCTGTGCGTCGGCGCGATCCGCCTTTGCGGCCGCCGACAGGCGCTGCTGTCAACGCTCCGAAAAAGTTGCACCCCGCATGGGAAGAGACACTTCTCAGGCGGCCTCGCCCTCAGGCGCGACCTGTGTGGGCGATCACCCTTCCCGGCCTCGCGGCGGGTGTAGGCTCGCACACGAGATGCTGGCTCGGGGGGTCCCGAGGGTTGGGAGGAAAACATGCTTCGTCGGATCGGGTCGCACGTCCGCAATCAGTGGATGGGAGCGCTCTCGCTGTTCCTGGTTCTCGCGGGGGGTACCGCATATGCCGCGAACACGATCTCGAGCGGCGACATCGTCGACGGTCAGGTGAAGACGCCCGACCTGGCCAACGCGGCGGTAACAACCGAGAAGCTCTCCGCCGGCGCCGTCACGACCGAGAAGATCAAGGACGCCACCGTGGCGGGGCGGGACGTCCTCGACGACTCGCTGAAGGGCGCCGACATCGACGAGTCGACGCTCAGCAGCGCCCCCGTCAGCGATTCGGCTCGATGCTGAGATCCCTGGCCACGTCTTCCCGGCGCCGCTCATTCCGGTGCTCAAGACCAGGGGCATCGCGCTCCTCGGCAAGTGCACACTCGACACAGGAGGCGGAACTCCGAGCACGAGCCTCGATCTTCTTGCCACCGGTCCGGCGGGGTCGGTGGTGAATTACAGTGGAGTTCGCGACAGGTTCGACCCCGAACCTCTCGCCTACCTGGACGGCAACTCGCTCAGCGCGACCCCCGCGAGGTTCAACACGTTCGTTGCCTCGGGCCTGCGAGGCTCGTACGGCCTCAATTACATTCACGGCGTCTTCCGATCGGCGACGAGCACCGTCTCGTTCGAGGCCAACCTGGTCGCCACCGAGGGCTCCGGGGCGTCTGCCAGGTGCACGGCACGGCGGTCGCGGCCTCGTAGCTGAGTGAGGAGCGTCCCCTCTGCGAGACCCGGGTGGAACTATTCCCCACGCCGCCTCCATCCCTCAACGCGGTGGCCGGTCGCATTGAGAAGTAGCGCCCTGGACGAGAAGCGGTACGAATCGCTTTCCACGGATCGCGGAACTGCGTCCTCGACGTTGGAGCGGCGTAGCGCCCGGTCTCGGTCGTGGGGCAGTGCCCTGGCTGTTCGCGCTCCTGGCGCTCGGACTCTCGGTGATCGACTTGGAAGCGACGGCACCAGTCGCGTGCAACGAGGTCCCGATCGCCTTCGATCGCGGAGTCGAGACCGAGCAGTCGACGACACTCGAGGTCCTCGCATCCACGTGCGAGGTCACCGATCGGTCGTCGCAGGTGACCGTCGAGAAGACCGTGGTCAACTGGTCCGGTGTTGTCGCTTCCATTGCTGGGTGCATTGCCGCCTGGCTCCTGGGGGCATCGCTGGTACGGTGCGGCGGACGATCGGCGCGCTCGGCGATCGCGACCTGAACGCGGTCGCCGAAACCCTGGACTCGGAGATCGAGATGCCTGGAGCCGTCGGCGGCCTTGAGGAGGAACGCTCACACGAGGACGTGCCGCTGTTGCTCGAGGAGTTGCTCCCGGACGATTCAGTGTGGGCATAGCGGCGCTACGAGGTCCAGGATCTGATTGATGTCGGCGGCCGAGTCGTGGCGGGTCCTGGGAGAGCACCGCCGCGGCAGAGGAAGTGGTGTCGAGCTCGACGCCGATATTGCTCTGATCTATTCCTTCAAGGCCGGCAAGATCCTTCGGATCGAGCCGTATATGAGCTAGGGCGAGGCGCTCACGGCCGCGCGCCGACCCAGTAACGCGCGCCCAGCGGACGATGAGGTTGGCTGCGGCCCCGGGGCTGACGCGGGAGTAGCTCTAGAAGCAGCGGTTTGGACGAGAGCCCGCCTTTCGGCGGGCCAGCCGTCTTGGCGGCGAGGCCGAGTCTCTATTCTCGTAGGCGCCAATGTCTGGGCTTGCGTCCCGCAGAACCCCGCGCTGATCGGCGTCCGGCGAATCCGGCCCGCCCGCGCCGATCGCCGGACTTCGGTTGAGAAGGGCGATCGTTTCGGTCGCGCCGCCATTCTGAGCAAGGTCGCCGATCCGTGGGTTCGCCCGGACGATGTCACCGCTCGCCGTGAACCCTGTGCAGGCTGTCGCCGTCGAGCGGAGGTTGTACCCACCGACGCGAACGGATAGCCGGCGCAGTCGGGACCGGCGATCGCCGTGTTCTGCGCGATCAGCGAATTGTCGACCGAGAAGGTGCCGGCCGAATCGCCGTGCTGCAACCCACCGCCCTGGCTGACGCCGTCGCCGTTGGAGTTCGCGTCGTTGTACGCGACCGTGACGGCGTTCAAAAAGACATTGGCCCGGCCACCGCTGGCGAAGCTGTCGATCCCGCCGCCGAAGTCTGCGGCCTCGTTGTGCGCGACGGTGCTGTTGGTCATTCGCAGCGTCGCCGTCCCGCCGATCGAGTGGTTGACGACCCCACCGCCGTTGAGCGTCGACGAGTTGTAGGAGACCGTCGAGTTGTTGACCACGGTCGTCGTCGGCTCACCGTCGCCGCTGAGCGTTGCGATCCCTCCACCCGCAGCGTTGTAAGCGTCGGGCTGGGCAGTGTTTCCGAAGATCAGCGAACGGTTCACGGTGACCTTGCTGTTCGGTCCCCAGTTCAGGATGCCGCCGCCCGGGCCATCGGAGATGTTGTTGAGGACGCGGCTGCCGAGTAGCGTGATCGGTCCGGGAGTGCTCGCACTCGTCGCCATTCCGCCGCCGAATTCACCCTGGTTCTCGGCGATCGTGGATCCGGAGATGCTGACCGTCGCGCCGCTGGCCACCAGGCCGCCCCCCGAGGAGGCGGAACTGTTGCGGGCGATCAAGGAGTTCGAAATCGAGAGCTGTCCGGTCGGGTCCGTGAGGGCGGCGAGCCCCCCTCCCCGTAGGACGCCGCGCTCGAGAGGGTGTTGTCGACGATCTCGGAGTGAGAGATCGTCAGCTTTCCGCAGCAGGCCCAGACGATGCCTCCCCCGGCGTAGCTCGTGGCAAGGCCGTCGCGAATCCGTATTCGGCTCAGCGTGAGGGTCCCCGCAGCGTCAATCACCCGATCGCGGCCGTTGGCGTCGATCGTCGCCAGCCCGTTCCCGGTCGTCGTGATCGTGAGCTCATCGCTGAGCTCGATGGGGTCGCGGTTGATGTCGAGATCGCCGGTTGCGTTGGCGTCCTCATTGCGGCCCACACGCTGGAGGACGTAGACCTGGCCGCTCTGCAGGCGGATCACGTCTGCGCCTGCGTTGGCGTTGGCTGCCGAGATCGCCTCGCGAAGCGAGCAATCGCTCGGCGCACATGCGCCGGGCGCCGGGTCGTCGGTACGCGTCGGCACGTAAGTATTGGCGAAAGAGGTCGCCGGCAAGGCGGCCAAAGCGCCGAGCGAAAGAATCACCGCGAGACCGCAGCGGTTTCGACGCCTGTCCATCGCATTGGCGTCTGTCAGGCGCGAACCGAATCTCCGGAGCAATGTTCTTCCCTTTGGGCAGGAGTGGGATACGCACCTACTAAACCGCTCAGCACCCCTTAGGCGTCTGTGTGATCCGTCACGCCGTCAGCTTGGTGGGGAGCCAGCGCGCGCTCGAGAGCGGCGCGGTCGGTCGGCGCTCCATGCGCTGGGTACACGACCTCGACTGGCAGATCGAGTAGCGGCCGCAGTCTTTCGACGACGTGCGGGCGGCTGACGCCGCCACTCAACCAATCGTTCAGCGCGAGACCTGTCCCAAAGTCGACGAGCGAGTCGCCCGCGATGGCCGCGCCAACACCCTCCTTCCACAGCACGAGGTCGTCGGCCCGCAGCAACTCAGGTACTCCGCATGGGAGAGCGCAACATTCCGCGAGATACTGCACGGGCGATGTCGGAGGAGAACGTCGAGATTGCGCGCGCCGTTGGACGCTTGGAACCGCCAGGACATCAACGACATCCTTGCCCTGACCGATCCCGAAGCGAGTACGTCAATGCCCCCAGTAGCCGTTGAGCCGGGCACCAGGAGAGGGCACGACGAATCGCCCCGTCGTTCGAATGCAGTGGGAGGGCTGCCCGGTGCCAGCCAGGAGATCGACCGATTCCACGATCGGGGCGACGAGATCATCACCGTAGGGCCGTGTTTCCCGGACCTTGCCTGGCAGTGAGGCTCGGATGAGCAACCCGCTTCTCATCTCGTGGAAGTTCCGCGATGGGAAGTCATCCGGCTCGAACAGCTCGGCGCTGGCCCCGGCTTTCTGGCGCCCGGGAAGCCGCCGGGCTGTCGGAGTAGCGCCGAGAAGTACTGCTTTAGACGACGCGCTACTCCGACAGGCCGGCGGCTTCGAGCGCTTCGGCCGTGTTCCCATAGGACCTGATGCGGACGATCCTCCCCTCCCGAAAGGTCCAGACGTAGGCATAGTCGGCCTGCATTTCCACCCCGCTTTTCCTGCCCGTGCCGCGCAT
Organism: uncultured Solirubrobacterales bacterium; assembly: GCA_963729065.1. Classification (GTDB taxonomy): domain Bacteria; phylum Actinomycetota; class Thermoleophilia; order Solirubrobacterales; family 70-9; genus WHSW01. Next base: position 2,684 of record CAVSMS010000018.1, on the reverse strand, counting down.
CCGATGACAGGAAACCACTTCGTCTCCCGCGCCCCGCGCCCATTCAAGGTCGACTTTGAAATCCGTCCACGGCTCGGCAAACCCAGCCCATGCCCTCCGGACGCCCTCGTACCCAACGTAGGCCTCGCCAACATGGTCAGGGAGGAGGTCGTCCTCGTAAATAACGTCGGGGTCGATCATGGTCAGATCGCCGAGATCGGTCGCGTCGTCGCCGACCAACGCCCACAACGCTCGGATCGTCTCCACGTTCTCCTGCGACATCGCCCGCAGTATCTCGCGGAATGTTGCGCTTTCCATGCAAAGCAGAAGTTTCGCCCTTGCCACATCGACTCGCCCACGCCATCCGATCGGTGCGCCAATCTGTGCGCCAGCGACGCCCGTTGACCGCGCCTGCGCGGACGTCACTTAGGCTCGAGTAAAGGCGCCTGCCGGAATCGAACCGGCGTAAACGGCTTTGCAGGCCGCTGCGTAACCACTCCGCCAAGGCGCCGCGGAAGGGCGCAAGCGTACCGGCGCGCCTCCACGGCTCGGGCTTACGTTTGCGCCCGGTCGGCTAGCGCCCGACTGGCGCGAGCACCTAGCCCGCGCCTAGCCGGACCGGGCTCAGTTAGTCGGGGTCGTTACGCAGACCACCTCCGCGGCGTTTGTGGACGACACTTCGATCGCAGGGCCGACGCCCGTCACCGCCAAGGCGAAGAAACCCGTGCCGGTGCCGGCCGCCGTGTAGAACTCCTCGGTCCAAAACCGCTCGTCCGGGTCGAGGTTGGGGATCGTGTGGTTTGCGGCCACCAGGGCCTCTCCCAGCGTCGGCACCCGAAGCTCCAGCGAATCGCAGAGTTGGTGCGCGCCCAGCCATTGGCTGTTGGAGTTCGTGTTGCGAACACAGAGTTCACCGATCCGGATGGCGCCGTGAGTGCAGGTATCGACTCCGCTCTGGTTGGCGATGTCTTTGCCGGTCAACCCGCCGTTCGGGAGCGTGTCGTCGCGCACGTCGACGGATTTGACTTGGCCGTTGACGATGTCGGAGCTGAAGACGGTGTTGGCCGCGTAGGCGCTGCCGGTGCCGAGCGCGATCAGCAGCGCGAGCACGCCGATCCACTGGGCGCGCAGGTGAGCGAGGACGGTGCGACGCATGAGGGGACTCCTCCCTTCGTAGGCTGAGAATGAACCGCGGAGGCCCCTATGGGCACCCGTCGCTGCCGGACGGCCTGCAGCGGAAACTGATCCCGTCGAGGTAGACGCGGTGGGCGGCGGTATCGGCCGCGACGAAGCCGAGGTTGGTGACGACGATCGTGTTGACGAACCGGGGGGTGGCGAGGGTGTCGGACCGCGCGACGAACGCGTTGAGCCCGGTGGCCGCGCCGCGGTAGCCGGGTGGCAGTTTGAAGATCGGGCTCTTCGAATCCATCGGTCTCGGGGTCCCGTTCCTGATGCAGGCCACCGACCCTTGCAAATGGACGATCCCGTCTCGATCCCTCAGATATCCGACGTCGTCCGAAGTCCAATTGCCCAGGCCGCTGGGGCTGGTGCATGCCAGCAGGTCCGGAACGATCAGCTGTGCCGCCGGCGAGAGCTTGGCCTCGGTCACCGCGCCGTCGCCCAGATCGACAGTCTGCACCTGACCGGTGGCGATCTTGGACGACCGCACCGCGCTTTGGCCGAGGTCCGCGGTCTTCACCTCGCCATCGACGATGTCGGAGCTGAAGATCGTGTCGGCGGCGTAGGCGGTGCCGCCGGTGATCACCACGACCAGGGCGAGCGCTCCCATCCACTGAGCGCGCAGGTGGGCAAGGACGTTGCGGAGCATCGGGCTCTCTCCCTTCGTTGCTGGACCCCCATACTCTCCCGCACGCGTTAGGGTCGGAACGCATGGCGGAAATCCAAGAGCGCAGGGCCGGGCCGATCGCCTACCGGGAGATCGTCCCGGACCGCGACGAGCAGGGCCCGCCGGTGGTCTGCCTGCACGGATTCCCGGAGAGCTCGCGGATGTGGATCGCGGTCATGGAGGCGCTCGAGGCCGCCGGCCGGCGCGTGGTCGCGCCGGACCTCTTCGGGCTCGGCGACTCCGAGTCGTCCGGCCCGCAGACCTTCGAGGCCAACCTCGAGGCCTTCACCGGGTTCATGGACGGCCTCGACTACGGCGAGGTCGCCGTCTGCGTGCACGACTGGGGCGGATTCCTCGGCCTCGCCTGGGCGTGCGACCACCCCGACGATGTCACCGGCCTGGTGATCTCGGCCGCCGGCTTCTTCGCGGACGGGAAGTGGCACGGGATGGCTGAGGCGATCCGGTCGCCCGAGGGCGATCAGATCGTCGCCGGGATCGATCGCGACGGCTTCGCCGCCCTGCTGCGCTCCTCGGGCGCGGACGCGTTCACCGACGACGACATCGACGCCTACTGGCGGCCGTTCGAGGACGGGCGCGGCCAGCGGGCGACGCTCGACTTCTATCGCTCGATGGACTTCGAGAAGCTCGGTCCCTGGCAGGGCAAGCTGGGCGAGTTCGGGGTCCCGGCCCTCGTGCTGTGGGGCGGCAACGACGAGTTCGCCCCGCTCGCCACCGCGCATCGGTTCGAGCGCGAGATCCCGGACTCGAAGCTGGTGGTGCTCGACGGCGCCGGGCACTTCGTGATCGAGGAGCACCGCGAGCGCTGCGCCGAAGGAGATCGCCGCCTTCCTGTCGAGTC
>CAVSMS010000017.1:0-9502 GCA_963729065.1 uncultured Solirubrobacterales bacterium | reverse complement strand
GCGCCCCGAGCGTCGCTACCCGACCGCGACCAGCTCGGGCTCGCCCGGCGGCTCGCCGGCCCAGCCCTCGACGACATCGATCACGGCGGCCACCACCACGGGGTCGAACTGGGTCCCCGCATTGGCCCGGAGCTCGGCGATCGCCTCGCCGACCGGCATCGCGGCGCGGTACGGGCGGTCGGTGGTCATCGCGTTGAACGCGTCGCAGCAGGCGATCACCCGCGAGGCAACGGGGATCCGCTCGCCGCTGAGGCCGTCCGGGTAGCCCCGCCCGTCGAAGTGCTCATGGTGGCTGCGGACGATCTCGCCGGCCTCGCCGAGCACGCCACCGATCCGCGACAGCATCCGCTCGCCCTCGATCGTGTGCGTGCGCATGAGCCCCATCTCATCGTCGGTCAGCGCCGCCGGCTTGTTGAGGATCGCGACCGGGATCGCCATCTTGCCGACGTCGTGGAGAAGCGCACCGAACTCGACCTCTCGCAGCTGCCCCTCGTCGAGGCCGAGCTCTCCCGCGACCTGGTGCGCGAGGACGACGACGCTGCGGCTGTGCGCCCCGGTGTACTCGTGGCTGTTGGAGAGCACCTCGCCGAGCAGCAGCGCGGTGCCGCGGTAGGCGGAGGAGAGGGTGACCGCGTTGTCGATCCTGCCCTCGCGCTCGCGGGCGAAGATCGCGATCAGCCCCACCAGCGGGACCACGCAGAGGAACGCCCATTCGCTCTCGGTCGCCGCCAGCGCGGCGAGGAAGCCCACCGGGGTCAGCAGGGCATCGACCAGGTAGATCGCCCGCATCTCCTCGAGCAGCGACCGGACGCCGATCTCGAGCGTGATCCTGACCCGCAGGACCGTGAGCCCGAGATCGAGGCCGAACTGAGCCGCGAGCGCCGCGACGTACACAGGCCAATCGGCGAGGTCGACGGCGGTCGCGCCCGCGAGCGACAGCACGAGCGCGGGCCAGACGGCGTACCAGGCCTCGGCGACGCGGATCAGGGCGCGCTCGGTATGGACGCTGCCGCGCAGGTACTCGGGCATCCGCGAGACGAGCAGCGCGGCGGCGACGAACAGCGGCACGGTCGCGGTCGGGAGCAGGAACAACATCGGCACGAAGACGAGCTGCGTCGGCACCGCCCATCCCGAGCCCATCGCGAACTCGACCCGCGAGGCGAGCGCGTAGCAAGCGACGAGCGCCACCGCGATCGCCGGCTCGAGCGCGCGCGATGGCTCGAACGCGATCGCCATCGCGGCCGCGACCACGACGAACGCGCCCGCCGCGACCAGGTCGACAGCGCGCTCGCGCGCTCGCATGCGTTCCGGCAGCCGGGCGCGCGACTCGACGATCAGACGCTGGAGCACGGGATCGCCGTCGGGTGCGGGTGTGCTGATCGCGCTCATCCTTGACCTGCGGGGCGGGCTCCTTCCCGTCCATCGCGGCGTCGCTGCCGCGTGCGCTGACTACTTCGGCCTTTAGCGCGCGAACCTTGAGTAGACACATGTCGTATTCAGTGCGCCCCCGGCGGGACCGATGCGACTCGCGAAGCAGGTGGCAATCCCAGCTCAAGGAGGAGCCGTGTCTCGCCCGATCATCCGCCGCACCCGCTCATCGATCATCGCCGTCGCCCTCGTGGCCGCCGTCGCCGCGCTCGTCCCGAGCTCCGCCGGCGCCGGGCTGCTCGTCTCCTCGGCAACGGACTGCGACGAGCAGGTGCTCTCGCGGCCGTTCGCGCCCTGGCTCGACCCGATGAGCTACACGCCGGTCGCGGGCGGCTCGTTCGAGGCCGGGTCCACCCCATGGACGCTCGAGGATGGAGCCGCGGTTGTGTCCGGCAACGAGTCCTACTCGGTCGCCGGCGCCGGTGATTCGCGCTCGCTGCGTCTCCCCGCAGGTGGCTCGGCCACCAGCGCTCCGATCTGCGTGGGCCTCGACCATCCGACGCTGCGCCTGTTCACCAAGCGCAGCGGCTCGCTCATCTCGGCGCTTGCCGTCGAGGTCCTGTTCGAGGACGCGGGGGGCCACGTGCGCTCGCTCGGCATCGGCGTGTTCGGCGCCGCGTCGAGCTGGCAGCCGAGCGCGCCCCTGCCGGTGGTGGCCAACCTGCTGCCCCTCCTCCCGGGCGAGCTCACGGCGGTCTCCTTCCGCTTCACCGCGCTCTCGGGCGACTGGCGGATCGACGACGTCTACGTCGATCCGCGGCACTCGTCCTGAGTCGTCCGAGGCCCCGCGGGCGTTGCGTGATCTGGTCCCAACGCCCAGGGCGTTTGGCGAGGGCGCGGGCCGTTGCTTGGCAGTAAGGGGTGGAGGTGTGTGGCGACGCGGGCGTTTGTGCCTCGCCGCGCGCGTGGGTGTGGCGCGAGTGGCGCGGGATCGGCGTCCTCGCCCCTCTCAGACGCCGAGTCGCACATTGACCCCCGTATAGGGGGCAAATGTGCGACTCGACGCGGGGGCGCAGGCGTTTGTGCCCGATCCCGCGCGCGCCGAGGCCGGCCAAACGCGACGCAGCCCCGGGCGTCCGGGTCGGTGAGGGCGGGTGTGGAAGGCTGTCGCGCGTGGCTGACCAGCCCACCTTCCGTTACCGCCTCGAGGAGCAGGCTCCGAGGACCGGCGCCGGCGGCACCACCCGCGGTGCGTCGGTGCACGAGTTCCCGGCGTCCACCGGCATCGCCGGGGTGTCGATGCGACTCGGGCCGGGCAGCCTGCGCGAGCTGCATTGGCACGCCAACGCCGCCGAATGGGCATTCGTGGTCAGCGGCTCGTGCCGGACCACGATCGTGGACCCCGACGGCTCCTCGGCGGTGGACACGTTCGGTCCCGGCGACGTCTGGTACTTCCCCCGCGGCTACGGCCACTCGATTCAGGGGCTCGGGCCCGGCGAGTGCCACTTCATCCTGATCTTCGACAACGGCGACTTCTCCGAGGACCACACCTTCAGCCTCACCGACTTCCTCGCCCACGTGCCGGCCGACGTAAGAGCGCAGAACCTCGGTCTTACCGCCGCCGAGGCCGCCGAGCTGCCCGATCGCGAGGTCTACTTCGCGCGGGGGCCGGCGCCGAGCGACGACTCGCCCGACGCGACCGCGAGAGCGAGCTCCGAGCTGACCAGCGCCCACCGCTATCCGCTCACGGCCCAGGAGCCGCGCACCAGCCCCGGCGGTGGCACGCAGCGCACGGTCACGGTGGAGGAGTTCCCGATCTCGACGACGATGGCCGGGTCCGTGCTCGAGCTGGAGCCGGGCGCCCTACGGGAGCTCCACTGGCATCCGAACGCCGACGAGTGGCAGTACTACCTGGACGGCCAAGCGCAGATGACCGTCTTTCTCAGCGGGGGCGAGGCGGTGACCGAGGAGTTCGAGGCGGGCGACGTCGGCTACGCGCCGATGGGCGCGGGCCACTACATCCTCAACACCGGCACGGAGGTGTGCCGGGTGTTGATCGGCTTCAACAGCGGCCACTACCAGGCCATCGACGTCAGCGCCTGGCTGTCGACGAACCCCGAGAGCACGCTCGCCGCCAATCTGGGGTTGCCCGAGGACGTCCTGGCGAAGCTTCCTCGCCAGCACCGCTTCATCGTTCCTCCGGGGTGACCGGCATCTCGGTCCAATGCTCGGACGCGAACGGGACCGAAACGGCACGGAAACGCTCGTAGCGATCGGCCATGAAGGCCGCGGGGCTTTCGAACGAGCGCTTGACCAGGTCGCGGGCGGTGGCGCCGTCACCGATCGAGACTCGGGCGCCGGCGTCGAGGATCTCGAGTTGCGTCAGGGCCGTGGCGCGCCGGTCCTTGGCCGGTAGCGCCGCCATCGCGATCGGTGCGCCGTCGACGCAGAAGGCGCCGAAGCGGGAGATGAAGACGACCACGCGATCGATCGACCTCCCCGCGTCGGTCTCGACCGTGACCCCGGTCAAGGCCCCGACCTTGTAGCTCAGCTCGGTCCACCAGAGGGCCGTGAACTGGACCGGCGTGAGGAAGAGCACCGCGACCCGGACGGCGGTGCCCGGGCTCGGGATCAGCGTCGCCGGCATCGAGCTGAACACGGGTGGCTGCGCCGCGGCCCCGACGTCGAAGCCGTCGAGATGTCCGGCGATGATCAGCGCCTCGCGGTGGCCGTCCGGGAGGTGAGCGAGCTTCAGCGCCAGCCGCTCAGGCGATCCGTTGGCCCCGTACGCCAGCAGCGGTACGCGGTCGCTCGAGTCCTCGCCGTACCTGTCCAGGAGCTCGCGCCGGCGCCGGGCGTCGACGCCGCCGAGCTCCTCGACACCGTCGTCGGTCACCAGGCACGAGCCCGGAGGACGCTCCCACGGGTAACCGATCGCCCGCTCGTAGTGCTCGTCGTCCAGCTCCCGCGCGCCGATCGCCTCGAGCAGTCCGGCGAGGAAACCGAGGAACTCCTCATCCGACATCGCCTGCCGCTCGCGGAGCAGCGGCTCCGTGATCTCGGGCCAGCCGTCCATGCCGCGCCAGCTATCCGTGCCTCGAAGCGGCCTCGATGACCCGCTCGTGCGCCACGCGCGGGCGGTCGCCCTCGAGCGCGAACACGACTATTCGTCCGCGCGACTGGCGCATTTCGCTGGACTATTCAACGTTTCCCACCACTCGGTGAAGTTTGCATGGAAAGCAGCCCGTTCGGGAAGGGGTTCTCCGTGAGCATTGAGAAAGGAGAATCGAGATGGGAAAGCTGATCGCGACCACGCAGGCCACCGTCGACGGCGTCATCGACCCGGTCGGCGAGTGGGTGCAGGCGGGCGGAGACCACGCCGAATACTCGTTTGAGCGTCAAGCGAGATCCAGCGGGCTGGTGCTGGGCCGCAAGACCTACGAGGGCCTGGCGGGATATTGGCCGAGCCAGTCGGGCAAGTGGGCGGACATGGTCAACGCGATCCCGAAGCACGTCGGGTCCAACACCCTGTCCGGCGATCTCGAGTGGAACGCGACCCTGCTCACGGGAGACCTCGAGGACTCGATCCCGAAGCTGAAGGACGAGGTCGACGGTGACCTGTTCATGCACGGGAGCGGCGAGTTCGCCTACGCCCTCGCCGAGAAGGGCCTGATCGACGAGTACGAGGTCTACCTGAACCCGCTCGTCTGGGGCGAGGGAAACGTCCACGTGCTCGGCGACAGGGGAACCGTCCGGATGGAGCTCGAGGACGTGAAGCGGTTCGACTCCGGAGTCGTCCTGCTCACCTACCTCCCGGCGTCCTGACCGAGCCCACAGCGGAGGGGGTGGGATTCGAACCCACGGACCGAGAGAACCCGGTCAACAGCTTTCAAGGCTGCCGCATTCAACCGCTCTGCCACCCCTCCGGGTGCGTGGGACGCAGTTTGACGCGCCGCCGAGAGCGTTGCCGGCGCCCCGACGCCGCTCGAATACGCTTGCCCGATGCCGGGCTGGCGGAACTGGGCGGGCGATCAGCAGTGCTCTCCGGCGGCGATCGAGCGACCCGGATCGCGTGAGGAGCTCGCCGGAATCGTCCGCCGGGCGGCCGAGCGCGGACAGAGCGTGCGCGCCGTCGGCTCCGGCCACTCGTTCACCGAGATCGCGCTCACCGATGGGGTTGCCGTCGACCTCGGGCGGCTCGACCGCGTGCTCTCGGTCGACCGCCCGGCCGGCCTCGTCAAGGTGGAAGGGGGGATCGTGCTCGCGGCGCTCAACCGCCGCCTGGACGCCCTCGGGCTGGCGTTCGAGAACCTCGGCGACATCGACCGCCAGACGCTCGCCGGCTCGATCTCGACCGGGACCCATGGCACCGGCGCGCGCTTTCGCAGCGTCTCGGCTCAGGTCGAGTCGATCGATCTCGTGCTCGCCGACGGGAGCTCGCTCGAGATCTCGGACGCCTCGGATCCGGCGGCGCTGGCCGCGGCACGGATCGGGCTCGGCGCGCTCGGCCTGATCTACGCGGTCACGATCCGCACGGTCCCCGCCTACACGCTCAACCGCACCGACGTCCCGCGAGCGCTCGACGACACGCTCGCCGCGCTCGATGATCTCAACGAGGCCAGCGACCACTTCGAGTTCTACGTCTTCCCTCACACCCGGACCGCCCTCTGCCGCGAGAGCCGGCGCACCGACGAGGCCCCGCGCCCGCGGCCGCGGGCCGTCGTGTACGCGCAGGAGGTGATGCTGGAGAACTGGGGCGGACAGGTGATTGCGCTCGCCGGCCGCCACCTGCCCTCGCAGGCGCCGCGCCTGGCGCGGCTCGCCGCCTCCGGCGTCGGGCGCTCGACCAAGGTGGACGCCAGCTACCGGGTCTTCGCCAGCGAGCGGCGGATCCGGTTCACGGAGATGGAGTACGGGATCCCGCGCGAGCACGCCGCCGAGGCCGTCCGGCGGGTGCTGCACGTGGCAGGGCGCCCGGAGCACCGGGTCGCCTACCCGATCGAGGTCCGGTTCGCGGCCGGCGACGACCTCGCCCTCAGCTCCTCCCACGCACGCGACACGTGCTACGTGGCCGTCCACCAGGACCGCAAGCTCGACTGGCGGCCCTACTTCGGCGAGGTCGAGCGGATCATGGACACCTACGGCGGGCGCCCGCACTGGGGCAAACGCCATTTCCAGACCGCCGAGACGCTCGCGCCGCGCTACCCCCGCTGGTCGGAGTTCCAGGCGCTGCGCGCGAAGCTCGATCCCGAGGGGCTGTTCGCGAACGAGTACGTGCGCCGCGTGCTTGGCCTGCCGACACCGGCGGAAGGGTAAGTGTATACTTACCGTAAGTGCTCACTGACCAAGGCGAGAGAATCGAGGCGCTCGGGGACCCGACCAGGCGGGCGATCTTCGAGCGTCTGGCCGAGCACCCGAGCGCGGTCGGAGAGCTGGCGAGCGAGCTCCCGGTCAGCCGCCCGGCCGTCTCCCAGCACCTGAGGGTGCTCAAGGACGCCGGCCTGGTCACCGACCGGCCGGCGGGGACCCGCCGGATCTATCAGCTGGACCCGCAGGGGGTGGCGGCGCTGCGCGACTACCTCGACGGGTTCTGGAACCGATCCCTGGCGGCGTTCAAGCGAGCCGCCGAGGAAGGAGAGACGAAGCGATGACGACGCAGACGACCGACGACGCGGTTCGGACCTCGGTGACGGTCGAGGTCCCGATCGAGCGCGCCTTCACGGTGTTCACCGACGAGATCGACAGCTGGTGGGATCCCGACCACCACCTGATCGAGGCCGAGTTCGAGCGCATGGTGTTCGAGCCGCGGGTCGGCGGTCACCTCTACGACGTCGGCGTCGACGGCAGCGAGTGCCGCTGGGCGCGCGTGCTCGCCTTCGACCCACCCGAGCGGTTCGTGATCAGCTGGGACATCAACACGAGCTGGGACCTGGAGACCGATCTCGACCGCACGAGCGAGGTCGAGGTGAGGTTCGTGGCCGAGGGCCCGGAGCGGACCCGGGTCGAGCTCGAGCACCGCAACCTCGATCGCCACGGCGAGGGCTGGGAGGAGCAGATGCGGGACGCGGTCGCCTCCGAGGAGGGCTGGCCGGCTGGGCTGCGGCGCTTCGCGGCGAAGGTTCAGATGTAGCCGGGCCCGGCGCCGAGTCGCACATTGACCCCCGTATAGGGGGCGAATGTGCGACTCGACGCTGGGGCGACGAGCGTTTGTGCCCGATCCCGCGCACTATGCGATGCGGGTGGAGCGCCGGATCGCGTGCCACTCGGGCGGCGGGTGGCTCACGCGAGGCGGTCGATGTCGTCGAGCAGCCGGACGAAGCCCCGCCGGATGGCCACGGCGAGCCCGGCGCCCGTCGCGCCGCCGACAACCGGGATCGGCATGGTGAAGACCGAGGTCCAGTGCACGCGCGTCCCGCCGCCGTCCTGGAGCAGCACGATCGAGCCGCCGTCGTGCTCGAGCGGGATGTTGACCTCGCGGATCACATAGTCCATGCGCGTTGGCCGCTCGAACGCCGTGATCTCCTCCGTGAAGCTCAGCGGGCCGGCGACGAGCCGCCGCAGGGCGCCGACCCCGTTGCGGTCCGGCGTTCCCTCGCGCAGGAGCTCCGCCGTCTTGAACCCCCGAAACCGCGTGTAGGAGGCGTGATCGGTGAGCAGCTCGAACACCTCGTCGATCGGTGCGGTGAGCGACTTGTCGAGGTCGATCCGCGCCATCAGAGAAACGCCTTTCCCTCGCCGCGATATGTGGGGACCTCGTCGACGATCCCCTCTCCTTCGACCAGCACCAGGCGGTCGAAGCGCTCGCAGAGCTCGCCCGCCTTCGCGTGGCGCAGGTAGACCCGGTCGCCGACTCGGAGCTCGTAGGCCGCGGCGCCGAGCAGCGGGCTCTGCACCTCGCCGGCGCCCTCCTGGTGGTCGAAGCGCAGGCCGCCAGGAAGGTAGGGCTCGGGCAGCCGGTCGGGCGTCGCCGGCCCGGAGGCCAGGTAGCCGCCACCGAGCAGGGTCGCCACGCCGCCCGACCGGCCGGCGGACGACGGGGAGGCAGAAGAAGGCGGCCGGCTCGAGCTCGAGCGAGCGGTAGTTGTCGAACAGCGCCGGCGCGTAGAAGCCCGAGCCGGCGGTGAGCTCAGTGACGATCCCGGCGGCGGCGGTGCGCGCGAGGCTCCCGGTGCCGCCGCCGTTGACGAACTCGAGCCCGCCGTCGGCGGCGGCGACCTCGCGCACCGCGGCGACGATCCCGGGCAGCCGCGAGTGGATGTCGCGCTCGGACCGGGCCTGCATCGCACGGATCGCGGTGCTGCGCAGCGGCTTGCCCGGGAGCCGGTCGCCGACCCCGGCGATCTGCCCCTCGTATGCCATCAGCCCGGCCAGCGAGGTGCCGGGCCGCTCGGCGATCTCCTCCGCCATCCGTCGCGCCCTGGCGGCATCGTGCACGGGCGAGCGCTTCGGCCCGATCCGCGCCATGCGCCCGCCGAGGGGCCACCAGCCGACGTCGACGTCGAGGCAGACCCGGATCGAGGCCCGCCCGCCGCCGATCGCGCCCTCGATCAGGTCGAGGTGGGGCCGGTCATCAACCATCAGCACCGGCGCGCGCGCCGGGTCCTCGGCCGCCAGGCGCCCGACCTGGGCGATCGCCCTGCGGTCGACCGACGGGTAGGCGACCACGAGGTCCTCGAAGCCCTGCTCGGCGAGGTACAGCGCCTCGGGCACGGTGAACGCGAGCACGCCGCGGAACCCGGGATCGAGGTCGAGGATCCGGCGCAGCACCGCGCTCGAACGCACGGACTTCGAGGCGATCCGGATCGGCAGGCCGCCCGCCTGCTCGAGCATCCGGCGCGCGTTGCGGGCCATCGCATCGAGGTCGACGAACGCGAACGGCGGCACCTGGGTGGCGAGGATCGCGTCGTACCGGCTCTTGAGCGCTTCGCGATCGATCTCGGGGGGGCTCATGGCGCGGGCGAGCGTACCTGTGTCGCCGACGGACGGCCGGATCGCATCTATCATCGGGCCGTCCCTGGAGAGGTGGCCGAGTGGCTGAAGGCACTCGCCTGCTAAGCGAGTAGGGGGCGCAAGCTCTCTCGCGGGTTCGAATCCCGCCCTCTCCGTTCTTTCAACCTTCGATCTCTCTCCCGCT
>CAVSMS010000016.1:0-9993 GCA_963729065.1 uncultured Solirubrobacterales bacterium | reverse complement strand
AGCGCATTCGTCCTGAGTCCTCCCGCGCGTCCGGGTCGGTGAAGGCGGGTGTGGAAGGCTGTCGCGCGTGGCCGACCTGCCCAGCTTCCGCTACCGCCTCGAGCGGCAGCCCGCCCGGACGGGTGCAGGCGGCGTCACCCGCGGCGCCTCGGTGCACGAGTTTCCGGCCTCCACCGGCATCGCCGGCGTCTCGATGCGGCTGGGGCCGGGCGGCCTGCGCGAGCTGCACTGGCACGCCAATGCCGCCGAATGGGCCTACGTCATCAGCGGCGAGTGCCGCACCACGATCCTGCATCCCGACGGCGCGGCGCCGGTCGACCGACGATTTCGGTCCCGGCGACGTCTGGTACTTCCCGCGCGGCTACGGCCACTCGATCCAGGGCCTCGGGCCCGGCGAATGCCACTTCATCCTGATCTTCGACAATGGCGACTTCTCCGAGGACCACACCTTCAGCGTCACCGACTTGATGGCGCACGTGCCGGCCGAGCGTGCGGCGCAGAACCTGGGGCTGAGCCTGGACGAGGTCGGTCAGCTGCCCGACGCGCGAGGTCTATTTCGCGCAGGGGCCCGCCGCCGACGACGCTCGCCCATCGGCAGCGCGCCCGGGCCCGAGCTGACCGCCGCCCACCGCTATCCGCTCTTGGCCCAGGAGCCGCGCCGCAGCCCCGGCGGCGGCATCCAGCGCACGGTCACCGTCGACGAGTTCCCGATCTCCACCACTATGGCCGGCTCGTGCTCGAGCTCGAGCCGGGCGCCCTGCGCGAGCTGCACTGGCACCCCAACGCCGACGAGTGGCAGTACTACATCGAGGGCCAGGCCGCAGATGGCCGTATTCCTCGCGCGGCGAGGCAGTGACCGAGGAGTTCGAGGCCGGCGACGTCGGCTACGCGCCCATGGGCGCCGGCCACTACATCATGAACACCGGCCCGGAGTGTGCCGGGTGCTGATCGGCTTCAACAATGGCCGCTACCAGGCCATCGACCTCAGCGCCTGGCTCTCGACCAACCCCGAGACACGCTCGCCGCCAACCTCGGCGTTCTCGCAGGACATCCTGGCGAAGCTCCCGAAGGAGCATCGCTTCATCGTCCCGCCGGGCTGACCGGCATCTCGGTGCAGGTGCGATCCGCGCCCCCTGGCGCCAACCAGCGCATTTCGCTGGACTATTCAACGTTTTCCACCATTCGGCGAAGGCTGCATGGAAAGCCGCCCGTTCGGGAAGGGGTTCTCCCGTGAGCTTTGAGAAAGGAGAATCGAGATGGGAAAGCTGATCGCGACCACGCAGGCCACCGTCGACGGCGTCATCGACCCGGTCGGCGAATGGGTGCAGGAGGGCGAGACCACGCCGAGTACTCGTTTAAGCGTCAGGAGAGATCCAGCGGGCTGGTGCTGGGCCGCAAGACCTACGAGGGCCTGGCGGGATACTGGCCGAGCCAGTCGGGCAAGTGGGCGGACATGGTCAACGCGATTCCGAAGCACGTCGGGTCCAACACCCTGTCCGGCGATCTCGAGTGGAACGCGACCCTGCTCACGGGAGACCTCGAGGACTCGATCCCGAAGCTGAAGGACGAGGTCGACGGTGACCTGTTCATGCACGGGAGCGGCGAGTTCGCCTACGCCCTGGCCGAGAAGGGCCTGATCGACGAGTACGAGGTCTATTTGAACCCGCTCGTCGGGGCGAGGGAAACGTCCACGTGCTCGGCGACAGGGGAACCGTCCGGATGGAGCTCGAGGACGTGAAGCGGTTCGACTCCGGAGTCGTCCTGCTCACTTACCTCCCGGCGTCCTGACGGCGGCTAGCGCGACTCCAGAAGTCCCGCCGCCTCGAGGGCATCATCAGAGCTTCGGAAGCCCCGATGGCTAGTGATCTTGCCGCCCCGAACGCTGACCACCCAGGCCATCGGAGAATCGCTCTCGACCCTGCTGCCTCTACCTCGGACGGCGCAGCCACCCATCATGACGACGTCGTTCCCGATCGTCTCGACGTGATCGGCGTAGGGGCGCAGCTCGTCCCAGACGTCGGCTACCTCAGCGAAGTAGGCACGGACACCGGCGTGGCCGCGGTAGCCGCCGCTCTCAACGCGCGTCCCCGTCAAGGGCAGGAACTGGACGTCCTGGTCATACAGCTCCAGCAGTCCCTCAACATCGCCCCGCGCTATCGCCGCGAAGCTCTTCCGCACGATCTCCACGTTCTCCTCCGACATCGCTCGCGCAGTCGACGGAAGCCGCCCGCGAGGATGCCGAGGATGAGCCGCCACGAGAGTCAGTACGACCCGATCGCTCGTGCGTACGCGGAGCAGATCGAAGCCAACGCCTGGAACGCGCACTACGAACGAGCAAACGCGCTTCGCTTGGTGGGCGATGTGTCAGGCCGGCGGGTGCTCGACGCCGGTTGCGGTCCGGGTGCTCATGCGGCCGTGCTGGCCGATCGAGGGGCGACGGTCACCGGCATCGACGCAAGCTCTGAGCTGCTCTCGATCGCGACTGCTCGACTCGGCGACCGCGTGACCCTGGTGCCGGGCGACCTCAGCGACCCGCTCCCGTTCGAAGACGATTCGTTTGATGTGGTGCTTGCCTCCTTGGTCTTGCACTATCTGCGCGACTGGGAGCCGACCCTCGCTGAGTTTCATCGAGTCCTGGTCCCCGATGGTCGTCTGGTGATCTCGACCCACCATCCAATGCTTTCGCACGCGATCGGAGAAGGTGACGACTACTTCGCCCTCTGCGAGTTCGACGACGAGTGGGAGGTCGCCGGCGAAGTCGCCGAATGCGCTACTGGCATCGGCCCCTGAGTGCCATCTCCCGCGCACTCGGGAAGAGCAACTTCGTCATCGAGCGGATCGAAGAACCCTCGCCGGACCCCATCGTTCGCGAGCTCGATCCAGATGCCTGGCAGAAGCTGACGACTCGGCCATGGTTCCTGTTCATCGTCGCGCGACCGATCTGAAAGCTGCCGCTCAGGAAGCAAGCAACAGCGGAGGGGGTGGGATTCGAACCCACGGACCGAGAGAACCCGGTCAACAGCTTTCAAGGCTGCCGCATTCAACCGCTCTGCCACCCCTCCGGGTGAGTGGACGAAGTGTGACGCGCCGTCGAGGCCGTTGCCGTCGCCCTGACGCTGCTCGAATACGCTTGCCCGATGCCGGGGTGGCGGAACTGGGCGGGCGATCAGGAGTGCTCCCCGGCGGCGATCGAGCGACCCGGATCGCGTGAGGAGCTCGCCGGAATCGTCCGCCGCGGCGGCCGAGCGCGGACAGACCGTGCGCGCCGTCGGCTCCGGCCACTCGTTCACCGAGATCGCGCTCACCGACGGGGTGGCGGTCGACCTCGGCCGGCTCGACCGCGTGCTCTCGGTCGACCGCCCGGCCGGCCTGGTCAAGGTGGAGGCGGGGATCGTGCTCGCGGCGCTCAACCGCCGCCTCGACGCGCTCGGCCTGGCGTTCGAGAACCTCGGCGACATCGACCGCCAGACGCTCGCCGGCTCGATCTCGACCGGGACCCACGGCACCGGGGCGCGCTTTCGCAGCGTCTCGGCCCAGGTCGAGGCGATCGACCTCGTGCTCGCCGACGGCAGCTCGCTCGAGATCTCGGCCGCCTCGGACCCGGCCGCGCTCGCCGCGGCGCGGATCGGGCTCGGGGCGCTGGGCCTGATCTACGCGGTCACGATCCGCACCGTCCCCGCCTTCACGCTCCACCGCACCGACGTCCCGCGGCCGCTCGACGAGACGCTCGCCACGCTCGATGAGCTCAACGCCGGCCACGACCACTTCGAGTTCTACGTCTTCCCCCACACCCGGACCGCCCTCTGCCGCGAGAGCCGGCGCACCGACGAGCCCCCGAGCCCGCGCCCGCGCGCCGTCGTGTACGCGCAGGAGGTGATGCTGGAGAACTGGGTCGGGCAGCTGTTCGCGCTCGCCGGCCGCCACCTGCCCTCGCAGGTCCCGCGCCTGGCGCGGCTCGCCGCCGCCGGCGTCGGGCGCTCGACCAAGGTCGACCGCAGCTACCGCGTCTTCGCCAGCGAGCGCCGGATCCGGTTCACCGAGATGGAGTACGGGATCCCGCGCGAGCACGCCGCCGAGGCCGTCCGGCGCGTGCTCCAGGTGGCCGGCGCGCCCGGAGCACCCGGTCGCCTACCCGATCGAGGTCCGCTTCGCGGCCGCCGACGACCTCATCCTCAGCGCCTCCCACGCCCGCGACACGTGCTACGTCGCCGTGCATCAGGACCGCAGGCTCGACTGGCGGCCCTACTTCCGCGAGGTCGAGCAGATCATGGACTCCTACGGCGGGCGCCCGCACTGGGGCAAGCGCCACTTCCAGACCGCCGAGACGCTCGCGCCGCGCTACCCGCGCTGGTCGGAGTTCCAAGCGCTGCGCGCGGAGCTCGATCCCGAGGGCCTGTTCGCGAACGAGTACGTCCGGCGCGTGCTCGGCGCCGACACCGGCGGAAAGGTAAGTGTATACTTACCGTAAGTGGTCACTGACCAAGGCGAGAGAATCGAGGCGCTCGGGGACCCGACCAGGCGGGCGATCTTCGAGCGGCTGGCCGAGCGCCCGAGCGCGGTCGGCGAGCTCGCGCGCGAGCTCCCGGTCAGCCGCCCGGCCGTCTCCCAGCACCTGAAGGTGCTCAAGGACGCCGGCCTGGTCACCGACCGCCCGGCGGGAACCCGCCGGATCTATCAGCTGGACCCGGAGGGGGTGGCGGCGCTGCGCGACTACCTCGACGGGTTCTGGAACCGATCCCTGGCGGCGTTCAAGCGGGCCGCCGAGGAAGGAGAGACGAAGCGATGACGACGCAGACCACCGACGACGCGGTCCGGACCTCGGTCACGGTCGAGGTCCCGATCGAGCGCGCCTTCACTGTGTTCACCGACGAGATCGACAGTTGGTGGGATCCCGACCACCACCTGATCGAGGCCGAGTTCGAGCGCATGGTGTTCGAGCCGCGGGTCGGCGGTCACCTCTACGACGTGGGCGTCGACGGCAGCGAGTGCCGGTGGGCGCGCGTGCTCGCCTTCGACCCGCCCGACCGGTTCGTGATCAGCTGGGACATCAACACGAGCTGGGAGCTGGAGACCGATCTCGACCGCACGAGCGAGGTCGAGGTCCGGTTCGTCGCCGAGGGCCCCGACCGGACCCGGGTCGAGCTCGAGCACCGCAGCCTCGACCGCCATGGCGAGGGCTGGGAGGAGCGGATGCGCGACGCGGTCGCCTCCGACAATGGCTGGCCCGCCGGCCTGCGGCGCTTCGCGGCGACGGTTCAGATGTAGCCGAACTCGCGCGCCTTGGCGGTCAGCTCGTCGCGGAACTTCGGATGGGCGATCTCGATCAGGCGCACGGTGCGCTCGCGGATCGAGCGTCCGCGCAGCTCGGCCACGCCGTGCTCGGTGACGACCTTGTCGACGATGTTCTTGTACGAGGTGACCGCGGCGCCCGGGTGCAGGGTGGGGACGATCCGCGAGCACCGACTCGTCGTGTGGGGTCGAGTGCAGGACGATGAACGACTGCCCCTCCTCCGCGTAGAGCACCCCGCGAACGTAGTCGGCCTGGCCGCCGCTCGACGACCAGTAGTCGGTGCCGAGCGACTCCGAGGCGCATTGGCCGAGGAAGTCGACCTCGAGCGTCGCGTTGATCGCCGTCATCGCGGCTCGCGGCCGATGTTGCGCGAGTCGTTGGTGTAGTCGACCGGCCACAGCTCGACCCCCGGGTTGTCGGCGACGAAGTCGAGCAGCCGCTTGCTGCCGAGCACGCGTCGTGGTGATCACCTTGTTGCGGTGGGTCGCCTTGCGGGTCCCGGTGATCGCGCCGCCCTCGATCAGGTCGATGAAACCGTCGCTCATCAGCTCCGTGTGTACGCCGAGCTCGCGATGATCGGAGAGCAGGTGCAGAACCTGATCCGGAACCGAGCCGATCCCGGCCTGGATCGTGGCCGCATCGGGGATTCGCTCGACCACCAGCTCGGCGATCCGGCGGTCGGTCTCGGTCGCTTCGCGCGGCGGCACCTCGACCAGCGGGTAGTCGGCTTCGCACCAGCCCGCGACCTGGCTGACGTGGACCTGGTTCTCGCCGAACGTCCGCGGGAGCTGCGGGTTGGCCTCGAGGAAGAACGGCACCTCGCCGATCAGCGGCGCGTGTACTCGGCGTGCGGGCCGAGCGAGAAGTAGCCGTGGCGGTCCGGCGGCGCTGCGGCCGCGAGGGCGCACCGAGCGCTTCGTCGTCGCCCGCATCAGCGCCGGCACCTCGCTGAAGTTGTTCGGAACCAGGTCGCAGTGGCCGGCGTGGAAGGCGTCGCGGTTGTGGGGCGACAGGAACCAGGACACGTGGTGGAGGTTGTGGATCTCGCCGTCGATGTAACGGCGGTCGCGCAGCGGGAGCATCTGGTGCAGGCGGACGTCGCGCAGGGTTTGCGGCGCCGTCCTCGATCGCGTCGATCACGGTCACCGGCTCGCCGTTGCCGAGCCCGACGATCCCGTCGGCGCCGGGCGGCGAGCTGATCGAGGACGGCCGCGGCCGGGCGGCGCTTCTCGGCCAGGGCGGAGCCGATGTCGGGCGGGTGGCTCACGCGAGTAGGCGGTCGATGTCGCTCGAGCAGAGCGGATGAAGCACTGGCACGGAGGAGCCCACCGCGAGCCCCGGCGGGCCGTCGCGCCGCCGACCACGGGGACGGGCATCGGTTGAAGACCGAGAGTCCAGTGCACGCTCGAGTCCGGCCGACCGTTCCGGGGAGCCAGCGTGATCATGCCGCCGTCATGGTCGAGCGGCAAGGTTGACCTCGCGGATCAGATAGCCCATCCGCGTCGGTCGCTCGAACGCTGTGATCTCCTCCGTGAAGCGCAGCGGCCCGGCGACGAGCCGCCGTAGGGCGCCGACTCCCTTTTAGCATCCTCGGCGCCCTCGCGGATCGAGCTCAGCCCGGCCTGAAACCGCGAAACCGGGTGTAGGAGGCGTGATCGCTGAGCAGCTCGAACGGCCTCGTCGATCGGGGCGGTGAGCGTCTTGTCGAGCTCGATCCTCGCCCATCTCAGAGGAACGCCTTGCCCTCGCCGCGGTAGGTGGGGACCTCGTCGACGATCGTCTCGCCCTCGACCAGCAGGAGGCGGTCGAAGCGCTCGCAGAGCTCGCCCGCCTTCGCGTGGCGCAGGTAAACGCGGTCGCCGATGCGCAGCTCGTAGGCGGCGGCGCCGAGCGAGCGGGGCTCTGCACCTCGCCGGCGCCCTCCGAGCGTCGAAGCGCAGCCCGCCGGGGAGGTAGGGCTCGGGCAGCCGGTCGGGCGTCGGCCGGCCCGGAGGCCAGGTAGCCGCCGCCGAGGATGGTCGCGACCCCGCCCACCGGGCGCCGGACCACCGGGAGGCAGAAGAAGGCGGCCGGCTCGAGCTCCAGCGAGCGGTAGTTGTCGAACAGCGCCGGCGCGTAGAAGCCCGAGCCGGCGGTGAGCTCGGTGACGATCCCGGCGGCCCCGGTGCGCGCGAGGCTCCCGGTGCCGCCGCCGTTGACGAAGTCGAGCCCGGCCGCTTCGGCGCGCGGCGACCTCGCGCACCGCGGCGACGATCCCGGGCAGCCGCGAGCGGATGTCGCGCTCGGAGCGCGCCTGCATCGCGCGGATCGCGGCGCTGCGCACCGGGCTGCCTGGGATCCGGTCGCCGACGCCGGCGATCTGCCCCTCGTAGGCCATCAGCCCGGCGAGCTAGGTGCCGGGCCGCTCGGCGATCTCCTCGGCCATCCGCCGCGCCCGCCCGGCATCGTGGACCGGCGAGCGCTTCGGGCCGATCCGCGCCACCCGTCCGCCGAGCGGCCACCAGCCGACGTCGACGTCGAGGCAGACCCGGACCGAGGCTCGGCCCGCCGCCGATCGCGCCCTCGATCAGGTCGAGGTGGGGGCGGTCGTCGACCATCGGCACCGGTGCGCGCGCCGGGTCCTCGGCCGCGAGCCGCGCGACCTGGGCGATCGCCTCGCGGTCGACGGTCGGGTAGGCGACGACGATGTCCTCGAAGCCCTGCTCGGCGAGGTACAGCGCCTCGGGGACGGTGAACGCGAGCACCCCCCGGAAGCCCGGATCGAGGTCGAGGATCCGGCGCAGCACCGCGGTCGAGCGCACCGACTTCGAGGCGACCCGGATCGGCAGCCCGCCGGCCTGCTCCAGCATCGCCGCGCGCGTTGCCGGGCCATCGCGTCGAGGTCGACGAAGGCGAACGGAGGCCCAGGCGAGGCGAAGATCGCGTCGTAGCGGGCCTTAGCGCCTCGCGGTCGGTCTCGGGGGGGCTCACGGCGCGGGCGAGCGTATCCTGTGTCGCGGACGGGCGGCCGGTCGCATCATCGGGCCGTCCCCGGAGAGGTGGCCGAGTGGCTGAAGGCACTCGCCTGCTAAGCGAGTAGGGGGCGCAAGCTCTCTCGCGGGTTCGAATCCCGCCCTCTCCGCTGAATGGTGCTACTTCGCGCTGCTCAACGGAACAGCGCAAGCGCCTGCTCGAGCTCGGGATCGCGACCGGCCTCGAGGTTGGCGCGGTCGAATACGAGCCCGGTGTCGATCGTCGGTGGAATGCCGAGCCCATCGTAGGTTCGGCCCGAGGTGACGTAGATCTCATTCGGCAGTCCGAAGACAAAGCCATTCGGCAGCGAACGGATCATCACATCTGAGAAAACGCCCTGGGTGTTCTCGCCGATCCGAGCCACCGGGGGATCGCGGAGGATCAGCGCCTGGGCGAAGGTCTCGGCGGCGCTGACGCTGTAGCGGCTGGTCAGCAGCGCGACCGGCCCGGTAAAGCGCGAGTCGTCGCTGGGCTCGACGAGGACGCGCTGCGACTTGGTGAACCCGCTCGGATCTCGCTGATCCCGCGCCCGCTTCGAGTAGGCGAGGTAGCGCCTGTCGGTCAAGCGCGAGGCGATGTCGATGCCGAGGACGTCGGAGCCACCGCCATTTCGCCGCAGGTCGATCACGAGACCCTCGAGGGGCCTGCCGAGCGCGGCGTCGAGTGCCTGGTCCAGCGCGCGACGCTGCGCGTTGATGCCGGGCCGCTTCGAGTAGCCGAGGAAGCTCCGAATCTGCAGGTAGCCGACGGAATGCGGCAGACGGGCGAACGAGACCTGGCCCTGCGCAAACGAGCGCCGTGGCGTCTTGAGAAAGCCGGCGGTGATTTCTCGGGCGCGCTGGAAGGCCTTCGGGTAGGTGGGCTGTGGGTCGGAGCGCTCGCCGAAGTAAAAAGCTCCCGCGAGCCCAGGGACCCCGAGGAACGTATGCGCGTCCTCGAGGGGTCTGATCGCGGAGCGCAGCAGCGAGAACAGGCGCCGGCGCCCGGTACGGGCATCGATCTCGCCACGCACCCGGGCGCGCTCTGCCTTCCAGTCGACGTCGTGCAATTCGAAGAAGGGGTAGTTCTCGGCGTACGTGCGCCAGAAGATGTCGAAGCTGCGCATCGGCCCATGGCGACCTCGCTCCGCGCACGTCTTCGGCGGATTGCCGAGGCGCTCGATCCCGATGCCGGCGACGGCGCTGGGCACGTGCAGGCTTCGTCTCGACGGCGAGCGCCCAGGGGCGATGACCAGCTTGCCCGAATTGACGTCGAAGAGCGGTAGCGACCGTCCCGCATCGAGGACGTACACGGCACGGTTGGGACCGCCGGATTGGGGCACGCGCCTGGCCACCGCAGCTGGCGCGCAGCTGATCGCAGTCGTCTGGAGGATCCTCAGGGTGTCGCCCTCGAACTCGAACAGCAGTCCGTAGCCCACACTGCGCCAATAGCCCTGCAACTGCTTCACGACCCCCGCACCGGCCGTTTCGGGCGCTGAAACCGCGCCTGGTGGCGGCCAAGCCCAGAGGGTGGTAGTGAGCGCGGTCGCCAGGACCATGCCCCAGACGACGGTCTGGCGTCTGTGCTTTCGCATGAGGAGTCCTCCCCGAGTTGGCTACGCGCTTACCCTCTCGCGCCGCGAGAGGCGATGCAAGGACTCGCACTTCTCGGCTCGGTGACGGAGCCGCCGACGTGGCGCAGGACGCATGGCT
>CAVSMS010000015.1:0-13830 GCA_963729065.1 uncultured Solirubrobacterales bacterium | reverse complement strand
TCTCTGCCTCGGCAGCACGAGACGGTCTCTACGCGAGCCCGCCACCAGCTGCGCGCTGTCGCGGGCGTGGAAGTTTCAGGAGCGTTCCGCCTACGTGCCCCTCGGCAGTCGCCTGCCGATCACCAGGCGCTCGGCGATCCCGCCGACGCGGAACCCGGCGTCCACCAGTCCCATCACCCCGCGCTCGCGCGGCGTGAGCTCATTCCAGCCGATCAGGTGCGACCGAGTGGATCGGTCTGCGAGGAACTGCGGCGATCATGTGTCCGAGGACGCGCCCCGAAGCGCTGTACCTCCGGCTGCTGAGCGCGCGAACGCCCTGAGCGAGCTCGTCGGGCGTATGTCTCGAGGCAGGAACCGATGAGCGCCGTACGAGAGATGCCACACCTTCTCGTCGCCCTCCGGCGCGCCGAGGACGGTACACCGGGCTCCCGACGTGCCTCGGTCGCCGAGGATTCGCTGCGTGACCTCGACGCCGTCGACGTCGGGCAGGCTGTCGTTGATCATGAGGACATCGGGCCGGATCCGCGCGGCCAGCTTGACGACGTCGTTCCCTCGGCCGCCGCGCCGGCGACCGAGATCCGGGCTCGACGTCGAGCATGCCGCGCAGCTCGGCGAGCGCCAGCCCGTCCCGTGGGCGACCACGATGCGGATCCGGGCCCGCGGGCGGCGGCCGGATGGACCTGATCGCCGGGTGGCTCGTCACCGGCGAACGGGCCGGACCTGGGCGGAGGAGCAGCGGCGGGCCCCACCGGCTTCTACGCGGCGGCGGCTCGTGGTCGCCGCCTACGCCGCAGCCTGTGCGATTGGTCCGCGGCGGGAGGCGAGCTCCGGCCGACCCGGGCTGCAGCGGGTCCGGGGTCGACCACGCCTGGCTGTCGGCGATCGACGCCGCCGATACGCGGGAAGGCGAGAACGATGGTCGTCCTGCTCCGCCTCCCTCGACGAGCGCCCGCAAGCGCGCCTCAGGCGCCACCCACTCTTAGCGCCAGAGGTAGATCTGGGCGCCAGGGGCGTCGCCGGCTGTGCGCGAACTCGCGCTCGAAGCTCCATGCCGCGAGACGAGGTCGTGAACCGCAAGATCGGACGAACGGCCCCGATCCGCAGCTTCATCGGCAATGCTGGGCGACACCGCCCAGCAACGGCGCCACATCCTTCCACCTCCACTTCTTCAGATATGTGCGCTGCTACCGCGGGCTTCGATCGTCGGAAGCTCCTCTCGAGGCGGGACCGTCGGCGCGAGAGCGATGAGGAGGCGCCCCGAGCTATGGGACATGAAGATCGGCGCACTCATTGCCGTGCGCCGTGCGGCGCCGACCAGGTAGTGCTCGCCGTCGAGGGTCAGCGGGCTCACCGGCGGCGCCGGCGTTCGCCCCGACGATGTCTGCGCACCTCAGATTCGCTAGCCGTTCTCAGCCTAGCTGTGTCAACTTGTCACTGGCGGGACTGAAGAAGTGGTGGGTTTCCAACTGGTATGTTGAGAGTGGGTGATTGACTCTCGGCAACCTTGCTCGCCGGCGTGGAGGTGCTAGACAGCGCAGCCGAGCAGCTCCGACGGGAGAACGTAGGCGGAGGCACGGGAAAACCGACGACGTGCAAGCCGCGGGCAGGGTCACGACGACCCGGGTGCCGCCACCGGGTGGGCTTTCGACCCGCAGACGGCCGTCGAGGGCGATGACCCGGTCCTGGAGCCCGTCGAGCCCCGTGCCGTCGGCAATCTGGGCCACCCCCTGGCCGCCGCCGCGGACCTTGACCAGGATGCCCCGGTCGTCAGCCCCCGCCTTGACCTTGGCCCGCCGCGCTCCCGACTGCTTCACCCACGTTCGCCAGCGCCGCGCTGACGACGAAGTAGGCGGTCGCCTCGATCCCAGGCTGGAACCGATCTCCGCAGCTCCTCGACGCTGACCGGCAGCGAGCATCTTCGAGACCAGCGACCGTACGCCCGCGCGCAGCCCGCCGTGGGTGACGACCGAGGGCAGAGATCCCGTGCGAAGCTGATGCAGCCCCGGGTGGCGCTCTGGGCGTGGTGGGTTGCCTCCTCGAGCAACTCCCCGACCTTCGGGCCCGCCTGGCGAGCTCGCGGCGGGCGAGCTTCAGCGTGATCACCGCACCGACGATATGCTGCTGCGCCCCGTCGTGCAGGTCCCGCCCGACCCGTCGCCGGCCGCGTCGCTGGCGGCGCAGATGCGGGCCCGTGAGGCGATCAGCTCGTCGCGCTCTCGGCGTCGCGATCGTGGTGGCGACGCGCTCGGCGAACTCCCCGATCTGGGACTCGGTCTCGGGCGGGAACCGCCCTCGCCTGCGAGGAGGCGGCGACCACCCCGAGATTCGGCCTGAACAATCACCGGGCAGCCGACCGACGACCGGATCCCGAGCGCCTGCGCCATCGGCGATTGCTCCTGCCGCGCCGGCGAAGCTGTCGACCCGCATCGGGGCGCCTGCGTCGTGGACCTGGGCGGCGATGCTCATCCCCTCAACGCGAAGCGCGTGCCGATGGCGAGCTCGCCGCCCTGTCGCTCCACGCCGCGATACGCTGACGGTTCCATCGGGCCGATAGCGCTCCATCCGCGCGAGGTCGGCATCCGCACCGAGTCCGACCTCGCGAACCTGTTCGGAACATCCTCGCCGGCGCGGCGCCCTCGGCGACCAGCGTCGCCACACGTCGCAGGCCTCCGTCCTCGGTTTAGCGCCGCGTGGTCCGAGCAGGCCCGGAGGCGGCGTGGTCAGCCGAGGAAGCGTCGCCAGCGCCACCCAGTCCTCTTGCTCGAGCGAGAGGCCTCTCGGTTGTCGGCAGGTGGAGAAAACCGAACGCGAGCGACGTTAGGACCGCGGTCGCGAGACGAGGGGTTTCACCAGCGCTGGAGAGGATGATGAGACGTAGACTACGCCGGCGCCCTGAACGGGCATCACCTCGCGGAGGGCATAGACCAGGCGTACGGCTGCGACCCCAGCCAGGTAGACCAGGATCCCGAACGAGATCCAGCGAACGGTTTACCACGGCGCCACTACGCCATCGTGTCCGAACCCGAGCGGCACTGCAAGCAGCGGCGATGAATCGCGGCGCTGCAGATCAGGCGGCCGACGCTGGACCATCGGCCTCCCACTCAGCGCCGCCGCGAAGATCGCCGCCATGAACCGGGTGGCGTCCGCGAGCGGTCGCCTGGGTCCTTTCCAGCGACCGCATCACGGCCGCAGCAAGGGCCGGTGGGACCTCGGGCCGCACGGCGGCGAGCGGCCTCGGATGCTCGCGAACGTGCTGCATCGCGAGAGTCACGACGCTCTGCGCTTCGAACGGAGGCCTGCCAGCCAGCAGCTTGTAGAGGATGACGCCGATCGAGTACAGGTCCGACGCCGCCGTCACCCGGCCACCCAAGAGCTGCTCCGGAGCGGCGTACCGGGCGGTGCCCAGGATCGACCCGGTGGCCGTCAGATCCGAGTCGCCGGTGCAGGCGATTCCGAGGTCGATGACCGTTGCGCGCCCGCGATGATCGACGATCACGTTCTCGGGCTTCAGGTCCCGGTGCACGATGCCGTGATCGTGGATGCAGCGCGCTGCCCGCAGCACGTCGAGTCCGAGCTCGATCGCTCGCCAGTGATCGACCGGAGCCTCCTCGGAGATGATCGATCTCAGTGAGCGCCCGGGGACGTACTCCATCGCGATGAAGTGGGTGCCCTCCCAGCGGCCGAGGTCGTAGACGGAGGCGAGATGGTCGTCCCCGAGGCTCGCGGCGCGGTGCGCCTCGAGGCGAAACCGTTTGACCAGCTCACGATTGTCCGAGAGGTGAGGATGAAGGACCTTCACCGCGACGGACCGACGCAGCCGAAGGTCCGCCGCCCGGTACACGCACGCCGTCGCACCGGCCCCGAGCCGCTCGCGCAGCGCATAGCGGCCGGCCACGACATCGGCACAGGCCTCGCGGGGGGACCGCATCGGCCTCGATCTGCCCCTCCCCCGTGACGACCGCGGCGACGCGTGTTCGATGCCGACGGCGGCGTTCATCTGACTTCGAGAGAGGTGATCGTGGCGCGCCAATAAGTGAAGGAACCGTCGGGCAGCTGCCAGCGCACCTCGCCGCGAGTTGGAACGCGGACGCCGCCGATCGCCTCATAGGCCCAGAGATCGGCTCCCCACGGCCTCGGCACCGGTGCCCGCTCCTCGTCCGACCAGGGGGCACGGCTGCGACTGGCGATGATGTCGCCGGCGGGGTCGAACTCGAGCCTGACCACCGCTCGCTGCGAGCCGACTCGTGTCGCGACCTCGACCGAACGGTGATCCACCTGTCCCCACTCCAGCCGGCGGTTGTCCCGCATCGCGTGCGGGACCCAGGGAAGCTCGGCCAGGTACAGCAGTGCCTGCGCAACCGAAGTGTCGGCGCTCGACTCGCCGTCGAGCCGCAACAGCCCCAGCGAGCGCCCCTGGAGTGATGCCCTGCCATCGATATAGCGATCGACGACCCGGAGGAGGGGGAATGGGCCGCTGCGCAGGCGGGCCCGCCACGTGAACGCGACCTGGTCGACCGCGTAGTCCTGCACCGCACTGGTGCGGCGCGGTCTGGCGTCTGGCTCCAGCTGCATCTCGCCCCGCTGGCGAACGCGCACCATGACGGCGGGCGGGCTCTGGGCCGGCAGGTTTCGCTCCAGGTAACGGCTGATCAGCTCGGGAACCTGCCGGTGTGAGGCGGAGAGACCCGGCCGGGGACGGGAGAAGGAGCGTCCCCGGCCGGGGTCCTGGGGGGCCTCGCTGGATCGGAGCGGAGGGAGAGAGGTAGCTCCGGCTCTGGATCGCGAGGACGATGTTGAAGCCACGGCGAGACTGTCGCGACGCACGCCCGGTTTCGCCATACCCACCCGCCCTACGTTGGGGCCCGGCGAACCGGAGCCGGCAGGTAGGGAAGGCCCTAGTCCCCCGCTAGTCCCGGAGGTAGGCCAGCACCGCGAGCACCCGGCGGTGGTCCGTCGCCGCGGTTTCGAGCTCGAGCTTCTCGAAGATGCTCGTGATGTGCTTCTCCACCGCGGCCTGGCTGACGAAGAGCGACTCGGCGATCCCACGGTTCGACTTTCCCTCCGCCATCGCGGCGAGCACGTCGCGCTCGCGCGGGCTCAGCCGGTCGAGGGGCGAATCCTCGCGGCGGCGGCCGAGCATCCGCGCCACCACCTCGGGGTCGAGCGCGGTGCCGCCTGCGGCCACCCGCTTGACCGCGTCGATGAACACCTCCAGGTCCCCCACCCTCTCCTTGAGCAGGTACCCGACCCCCGCGGGGTGCTCGGCAATCAACTCCTGCGCGTAGTGCTCCTCGTAGTACTGCGAGAGCACGAGGATCCCGGTCTCGGGTCGTTGGCGCTTGAGCTCGAGCGCGGCGCGGAGCCCGTCGTCCTCGTGGTCGGGCGGCATGCGGACGTCGACCACCGCGACATCGGGGCGATGAGCGAGGGCCCGGCGGAGGAAGTCGTCGGCATCGTCGGTCTGCGCGACCACGTCCAGACCAGCCTCGGCCAGCAGCCGAGCGATGCCCTCGCGCATCAGCACGTCGTCCTCGCCGATCACGACGCGCAGCGGTTCCGACACACCAGCAAGGCTATCCCGCTGATGGTCCCCCGGGGATGGCGGACGCATCAGCACGGACGGCGACCGAGGCGCTCAGCCCCCGAGGAGCCGATCGAGCTCGGCGTTCGGCAGGTCGGCCTTCGGCACGAAGGCGACGACACCTTCGTGGACGATCCCTTCGCCGTCCACAGCATCGACGGAGCTCGAGGTCAGCAGCACGCGCGGCGCCCAGGGGAGTGCCGCGAGCTCCCGCGCGAGGGTCGCCCCGTCGCCGTCCGGCAGCATCACGTCGACCAGCATTGCCTGCGGCCTGAGCTCGGCTGCGGCCGCGCGGCCGGCTGCAACGCTCCCCGCTTCGCCCGCCACTGAAAGCCCGCAGTCGGCAAGGATCCGCCGCGCGAGTGCGCGGAAGACCTCGTCGTCGTCGATTACCAGTACCGAGTTCGCCATCCAGACGATGATCGCAGCGGATTCAGCGCCGAGCGGTAGGGAAAACCCCCGTCCGGCCTCGCCGCGCCGAAAGCTACGCCAGACGCCGTATCCCCAGCGACGGAGTGCGCCCTGGGTCGCAGGCAAAAGAGCCGTCCCGAGCCCGATGACAAACACCATCGGCGCCGTGAGCATTGCCGCTCCAACCACCGCTGAAAGGAGCGAGCATGACTCGCAACAGATCGGTCGCATTCATCGCCAGCGCGGCAGCGTTGCTGCTGGGGCTCGGCGTCGCAGCCTGTGGCGGCGACGACAATGGCGCCACCGCTGCGACTCCGTCGTCGACGACCGGCTCGTCGCCGACAACCGCCTCGCAGACGAGCACCTCGGGAGGCGGGACCGTGGGCACGGCGAGCGCCGGCGGCCTCGGCACGATCCTGGTCGACTCCCAGGGCGACACGCTCTACGTGTTCGACAAGGACACCGGGTCGATGAGCACCTGCTCCGGTGCCTGCGCCACCAACTGGCCTCCGCTTCGAGCCGACGGCAAGCCGACCGCGGGCAGCGGGGTAACAGCCTCGATGCTCGGGACGACCCCCCGGTCCGATGGCAAGCCGCAGGTCACCTACAACGGGCATCCGCTCTACACGTACGCGGCCGATCAGGGTCCGGGCGAGACCAACGGACAGGGCGTGACCGCGTTCGGCGCGCCGTGGTACGTGGTCGCACCGAGCGGTGACCAGATCACCTCCTCGGGATCCGGGTCCAGCTCCAGCTCCAGCTCGAGCGCGAGCTCCGGCTCTGTCTACTAGCGAGCCCGCGGTCCTGTCGCGAAGCACGGCCGGCCAGACGCCGGTCGTGCTCGCGGCCGCCTGGCGGACAATGGGCGATTACCACCGCGATCCGGAGGAGAGAACCATGACCGAGCAGACGCCGAAGATCGACCTCGAAAACCTGCCCGCGCCGAGCGAGGGCTTTCTCGTCACCCACTTCCTCACGGTGCGAAGCGTCGCCAAATCCCGCGCGTTCTACTCGGAGGTGCTCGGCGGGCACGTTGTGCTGAAGGAGAACCCGTGCATGGTCAAGCTCTCCAACTCGTGGGTGATCATGAACCCGGGCGGTGGCCCCACTCCTGACAAGCCGGACATCTCGGTCGTCGACTACGAGTTCGACAACACGTTGTCCGCCTTCATGAACCTACGCGTAGCCGACATCCACGCGTGCTACGACGAGTGGAGCTCCAGAGGCGCCGAGTTCGTGACGCCGCCCATCGATCGCGGGGCTGAGATTCGCTGCTACATGCGGGACCCCGACGGCTACCTCATCGAGGTCGGCCAGTCCACGGGGCTGCTCAAGGGCAAGCTCGCCAAGAGGCGACCCGAAGATCTGCCGGGCTAGGGCCGTCGGGGCCCAGAACGATGCCCTGCGGTCGTCAGTCGCTCAACGGCGGGCTGCCACAGCCGTTCGGAGCGGGCGCGCCCGCGAAGCGGTCCGCCAGGTAGGCGACCGCGAGCGGTGCTCCCACAGCCAGATAGGCAATGTGCTCGCCAACCGGCTCGACGTGAACGTCCACGGTTGAGCCACGCCGACACCAGCGTCTCATCGTCGTGAGCGCGGGGCCGAGCGGCGCGAACTCGTCGGTCGCGTCGTGGTAGTGAAAGACCGGAACCCCAGGGTGGCCGCGCATGTAGCGCGGGCTGATGGACCGCAGGAAGCCGTCGAGCTTCGGCTCGTCGAGGATGCCCGGCCGCGCCTCCACGTCCTCGATCGAGAGGAACGGGTGCCGCAGCGCGGCCTCGGCGAGACAGTCGTGTGCGCTGGCCGCGACCGCCACCCGCCCGGCGTCGCTCAGGTACCGGCCCAGCCGCACCTCCGGGTAGGCGCGCTTGAGCGCGGCGATGCCCATCGCGATCGCGCCCCCGGCGAAGGTGCCGCCGAACGCGTCGATCTCCGCTCGCACGCTCACGGCAGGCGCGCCCATGGCGGCGCCGACAATGTTGAGCTTCGGCGCGTACGTGGGCTGAAAGAGCGCAGCCACGCCCGTCGCGTAGCCGCCGCCCGAGTAGCCCCAGATACCGATCGGCGTCCTGCGGTTGAAGCCCGCCGGCTTGAATGCGACCGCGGCCTTGAGGCTGTCGAGCACGCCGTGCGCCTCCTCGGGCGCCGCCAGGAACGCCGAGTGCGGGCCCTGGTAGTCGGGGGCAACGATGGCCCAGCCGCGACTGAGCGGCAGCTCCAGGTTCGGCGTCTCGGTCGCCGCGTTCGATTGCGTCCGCAACGCGTCGATGCCCCCGCTCAGCGCATAGGAGACCGCGCACTTGGAGTCGGCCGAGTCCTCGGCGACCTGGTAGGAGACGATGGGCCTCGGCCCCGGCCCGGTCCACGGCACGTCGGGGACGAGGACGGTCGTGACCATCGCCGTCGGTCGGTCGTGGGCATCCAGCGACTTGAACTGCAGCTGCCACGCGCTCGCCTGCAGCGGCACCACTCCCGCCGCCGACGCGTCGATCGGCCGCGACCTGAGGATCTTGCCGTTCGGCACCTTCCCGAGCTTCGGCGGAACGTCATAGAACGGATCCTGGCTGGGCGGCGGCATCGCCGCGTGGGCCGTGGCACTGGAGGTCAGCGCGAGCACGAAGGCGAGCGCGGCTGCCCTCCCCCAACGATCGGTCCTCATCGCTCCCACCGAGCGCATACTCACAGCCCCTCCCAGGCGGCGCGCAGGTTCGCATCACTTCCGAATCGGGAATGGACCCACAGCCGTTGCACCGCCATCGACGACCAGGCTCTGGCCGGAGATGTATGACGAAAGCGGAGAGGCGAGGAATACCGCTGCGTCGGCGACCTCGCGCGATTCACCCGAGCGGCCCATCGGGATCCAATCCGGTCCCCCACCGGTCTGCACTGTGCCCAGGGCGGGAGTCGCAATCGGGCCGCAGGTGACGAGGTTCATGCGGATGTCCTGTCGGCTGTACTCGGCAGCGACAGATCGGGCCAAACTGGCCAGGCCGGCCTTGGCTGCGCCGTAGGCCGCCTGCGTCGGACTGGCCGTACCGCCGGCGATCGAGCCGACGCTCACGATCGTCCCGCCACGACCCTGCGTCAAGAACACGCGCAGCGCGGCTCGGACCGCCCAAGCCACATAGCGAAGGTTGAGGTCGAACATCAGATCCCAGTCTTCATCGGTCGTCTCGTGCAGCGGAGTCGCCGGCACGAAGACCACCTGCCCGCCGACGACGGTCACGAGGACGTGAAGGCCGCCAAGCCCCTCGGCTGCGTCAGTCACGAAGGCGTCGATCTCCTCGCGCGATCTCACGTCACCCGTGAGGCCGAGAGCCCTTGCACCCGTTGCAGCGACTTCGGCGGCTGCTTCGGCTGCGCGTTCCTCATCGACGTCACCAACCGCAACGGCGGCGCCGGCGGCCGCGAGGCCCCGGGTGATCGCGCGGCCGATGCCTTCACCACCACCGCCGATTACCAAGGCGTTCCTGCCCTCTAGCGCCCTCGAAGATTCATCAGGAGTCGAAGCAGGCGGGATCACGATGCCGCACTATTACAAGCCGACACCCCTAATCAAGGAGAGAAACATGGACGTCGTCGAGATCGAACAGAAGGAAACGGTGAGCCGCAAGGAGGTCGTGACCCGGCTCCGGAAGCTCGCGAGCCAGCTCGCGAAGGGCAACGAGGTCAAGTTCGACCAGGGCGGGATGACGATGACAGTGCACGTCCCCGACGAGGTCCAGCTCAAGGTCGAGCTCGAGGTCGAGACCGATGGGCGGGAGCTCGAAATCGAACTGAAGTGGTGACCGAGAGCCAACGTCGATCGGTCAGAGAGCCAGACACCAGTTCTCTGCTCAGGGACCCGCGCCCCAGTCGACCCGGTTCGGGAAGCCGGCTCGCGCGACGACGACGCGCTTGCGGGTTCCGTCGGCCCTCATCGCCTTGAGGACGGAGCGCTCCGGCAGGTAGCGCGAATACATGATCGTCCTGCCGTCGGGCGACCAAACCGGATTGGCGGTGGCGTTGATGGGATCGCCCTCGCGCCGACGCCGGTCATCGGTCAGCCGCTTCCGGCCGCTGCCGTCGCCACGCATCACGTAGATGTCGCTCTTGGTTCCGACCCGGAGCGAGTCGCCGGAGTCGAAGGTGATCATCTCTCCGTCCGGCGACCAATCGGCATCCGAAGCGTTCAGACCCCAAGGGGTGAGCCGCTCGAGGCCGGTCCCGCCGACGTCGACCACATAGATCGCCGAGGTGTGTGGGTAGTGCTTGAACCGCGTGAAGGCGATCCTCGTGCCATCGGGAGAGAACTGGGGCTCGGCGTCGAAGTCGACGCTCTGGGGCGGCGTTGTCACCCGCGTCGCCTCATCCTGGGTGACGCCGTCAGGATCCGACGAAGGGATGACCCAGATCCCCTGCAGGTCTGGACTGCCCCGGGTGTCCATCGCGATCATGGCGGCGTCCGGGGACCAACTCGGGTTGGCGTGGCGAGCGGGGCCCCGCGTCAGCCGGGTGATGCCGCTTCCGTTCGCGTTCATCACATAGATCTGGCTAGTGTGCGCTCGCCCCCTGTCGAACGCGATTCTCTCTCCGTCGGCTGACCAGTCGGAGATCTGCGAGTAGCGGCCTGGCCCGGACCTCGTCAGCCTCTGGACGTCCGAGCCGTCGGGCCTCGCGGTGAAGATCTCGCCGCTCTTCCCGCTGTCGGCGATGGCGAAGAACGAGATGCGGCCGTTCACGCCGGGGAAGGTGGCCTCCGCCGAGGCCACGCTCCAGACGACCATCTGTGCGATGCACAGGCCAGCCAGAGTCACCGCGACCGTGGCGACGGTTCTGCTCGATCCCTGGCGGCGTGCTCGCAGGCCGAGGACGATCGCCACGACCGCCAGCGGCAGCCCAAGCCAGAGACCCCCCAGGGGCAGCTCCCAGGCCCAGGTCGTGCCCGGCACGGCGAGCAGGGCGAGCGCGAGGGCGAAGACGGGATGGGTCGAGGATGCCGGGGCGAGATCGATCGCCGTGCGGGGCTGGCTGGCCACTTCATGCCTCCTGTCGGGACCGTTGAGTTCGTCGCACTCTTCGGCTAGCGGCGGGCAGTCTCGGCGAACGCTTGTAGCCCGCCTGGTTGAGCCGAACCTACGCTCGCGACTGGGGGCCGCCATCGGCGCTGCCACTCGATCCACTAAGGGCTAGCGCTGATCCGCGGCGGCGTCGAGGAGGGCGAGCACCGCCAGTACCCGCCGGTGCGCGTCCTCGCTCTGTGGGATCTCGAGCTTGAGCAGCACATGACGTACGTGGGCCTCGACGGTGCGTTCGCTCAGGTGCAGGCGCCGGCCGATCGCCGCGTTCGTGAGGCCCTCCGCCATCAGCTCGAGGACCTCGCGCTCGCGGTCCGTGAGGTCCGCCAGCCGGCCGTCGCCCGCAGCAGGCCCGACCAGGGCCGCGACGACTCGAGGGTCGAGCGCGGACCCGCCGCCCGCGACCCGCTCGGCGGCCTCGAGGAACTCGCCGACGTCGAGCACCCGGTCCTTGAGCAGGTAGCCGAACCCGCCCAGGCGAACGAGGTCGACCGCATGCTGCGTCTCGATGTGGTGGGAGAGCACGAGGACCCCCGTCTCGGGTCGTTCCTCCTTGACCTTGACGGCCGCCTGCGCTCCCTCGTCGGTGAATGTCGGCGGCATGCGGACGTCGACCACGAGCAGATCCGGACGGTGGCCAATGACTTTCGCAACCAGGCTCTGCGCGTCGCCGACCGTGGCGGCGATCTCGTGCCCGCCGTCCTCGAACAGCCGACCCAGCCCCTCGCGCAGGAGCACCTGATCCTCGGCGATCAGGACTCGCACGGAAGCTCCGCGACGATCGTGGTGCCCTGCCGCGGGGAGCTCTCGACGCTCAGTCGCCCGCCGTGGGCCTCGACGCGGTCGAAGAGTCCGCTGAGCCCGGAGCCGGGCGACGGCACGGCGCCGCCGATCCCGTCGTCGCTCACGGAGACGACGAGGTTGCCATTCGCGCCCTCGGCGCGCAGAGTCACCCGGGTCGCCCCCGCGTGCTTCACGGCGTTTGTCAGTCCCTCGCTGGCGATGAAGTAGGCCGCCGCCTCGATGTCGGGCGGGAAGCGCTCCGCAGCCGCCTCGATGTCGACCGGCAATGGCGCGCGAGCGGCGAGCTCGCGAAGCGCGGGCGACAAGCCACCGTCGAGCTGGGCCGGACGCACGCCGTGTGCGAGCTCGCGCAGCTCCTCGATCGCGACGGCAAGCTCGCTCACCGCGCCGTCGAGGAGCTCGACGCTCCCGTTCGGGCCCGCCCCGAGCTCGTGTTGTGCGTGGCGGAGCGCCAGCCCAATCGAAACGAGCCGTTGCTGCGCGCCGTCGTGGAGGTCGCGCTCGAGCCGCACTCGCTCCGCGTAGCCAGCCGCCAGGATCCGCGCTCGTGACGCCTCGACCTCCTCGAGCTGCCGGCGAAGTTCGACCCGTAGGCGCACGATCTCGATCGCCAGCCCGGCGGCCTCGACCGTCTCGGCCAGCAGGCCCGTGCGCTCCTCGTCGACGGGCTCATGCAACACGAGCCCAAGCGGCGCGCCGGCCCGCTCGATCGGTGTCCGCAGCCGCTCGTCGCCGGCCCGGTCGACCGGCCCCCGCCCGTGAGCGTCGACGTAAACCTCGCTTTCCGGAAGCCAGAACCGCAGCTCGAGGCCCGGGTCCTCGAGGATCTCGCGCAGCATCGGCTCGACCTCCTCCGGCGCTACCCGCCCGGCGCGCAGCTCCTCGAGGAAGGTCCCAATTCGACGCCGCCCCTCATACCGCGCGCGGCTGAAGCGCCGGTCGACCAGGTCCTGGATGCGGGCGCGAAGCGGCAGAAAGAGCACGGCGACGATCAGCGTGGCGCCCGCGGTCGCCAGCGACGAGTCGGAGCCGAGGGCCGTTCCCAAGGCGAGGGTGGTGGCCGCGAAGGCACAGGCCAGCAGC
The DNA here is from genome assembly GCA_963729065.1 of uncultured Solirubrobacterales bacterium. Lineage (GTDB taxonomy): Bacteria > Actinomycetota > Thermoleophilia > Solirubrobacterales > 70-9 > WHSW01. Next base: position 897 of record CAVSMS010000015.1, on the reverse strand, counting down.
ACGGTGAGCCCGCCGTAGACGAGCGTGCGATTGATCAGCCGGTCGATCTCGTACAGGCGGTATCGAAGAACCGCGATGCCCACGGACGCCGGGATCGCCCCGAGCATCGCGAACACCAGGATCGTGAACGCGGCGTCGTCGTCGATCCCGTCGTCGGTGAGCCCGAAGGCGAGGCAAACCAGCAGCGTCACCGGGATCAGGGCGGAGCTGTAGGTAAGCCACTTGAGCTGCAGTCGCTCGAGCCCGTCGGCGTTGCGGAAGCGAACGCGCACCGCCTGCACCGCGGCGAAGAGGCTCGCGATGCCGCCGAGCAGGACCGGCGGCCACGACCACGCCACCGCCGGTATCTCCGGCAACGGGTTCTGCACGGTCTCGTATGGATGCCCGAGCGCCCCGCCCTCGAACGAGCCGGCGATCACCGCGCCGGCAAGGGTCGCCGCCACTCCGATCGCGACCGGGCGCCAACGAGGCGAGGGGAGGTGGCCGTCGGGGAAGAGGAAGGCGATCGCGACGACGGGCGCGAAGAGCAGTGGCCACATCTTGTCGTTACAGAGCGCCGCCCACTCGGCGGCCGGCAGCGCGCCCCGTTGCTCCAGGAGCGCGTAGTGGGCGTATGCCTCGGCGCCGACAACGGTCGTGAGGATGGCCGCGTTCGCAAGCAACAAAACCGCCATCCGGTTGCCCGGCCGCCGGCGTGCGATGAGTACGCCGAGGACAAGCGAGATCAGGATCGCCGTCAGGACCAGGGCGACCTCCCACCACGCACTCGCGCCCGCCAGGGCGTCGAGCACCAAGGCGAACGCAGCGAGCCCCAGCACGCCTGCGGCGACGAACCAGGGCCACCTCGGTGCCTGAGTCACGGCGCGAGTCTCCCACCACACCCCCGCTAGAGCAACA
>CAVSMS010000014.1:0-14251 GCA_963729065.1 uncultured Solirubrobacterales bacterium | reverse complement strand
GGGCGCGCTCGGCTAACCCACCCGCTCGAGCTCGAGGTCGGCGAGCTCGAGGCCGTGGTCGAGCGCCTCCACGAGCTCGATCAGCTGCCCCTCCTCGACGATCAGCGGCGGGGCGATGAACAGCGAGGTCTGCTCGCCGCTGGTCGCGATCATCGCCCCGGCGTCGAGGACCCGCGCGGCGATCCGAGACGCCAGCGGGTCGGGGTCGTGGCCCTCCCACTCGCGCCAGCTCGGGCCGTGGAACTCGATCGTCCAGTGCAGCCCGCGGCCGTCGATGCGGGCGATCCCCGGGTGGGCGTCGGCGAGCTTGCGCATCTGCTCGGCCAGCAGGGGATCGAAGTCGCGCGCCCGCTTCCAGAGCCCGTCGCGCGCCGAGACCCGGACGTGGGCCTCGATCGCGGCGCACTCGATCGGGTGTGCCCGGTAGCTGCTGTAGGACTGCCAACCGGCGTCCTCGAGCCGTTCGAGCAGCTGCTTCGAGAGCACCGCCGCGCCGGCCGGCGCGCCGCCGGCGGCGAGGCCCTTGCCCATCGTGACCACGTCGGGGCGCGACTCTCCGGCCTGGAACTGAAACCAGTGGCCGACGCGCCCGAACCCGGTGACGGTCTCGTCGGCGATCCAGAGCGCGCCGGCGTCGCTGACGAGCTCGGCGAGCCGGTCCTGATAGCCGGGCTGGTGGTAGATCCCGCCCTGGCTGTAGTCGATCAGCGCCGCGGCGACTTCGCGCAGCTCTGCGGCGGCCGCGTCGAGGCCGGCGCGGTCCGCCTGGGGATCCGGACCCGGGCCGACGATCCGCGCGCCGGCCGGCGCCGGCAGCTCGCGAACCTCGGCCAGCCGCGGCGGCGCCGCGGTCCGATCCCGGTATGCCAAGCCGCCGTGCCACTGCGGCTGCACCGTGAGCTCACGCGCCAGGCCGACACCGCCGTGGTACGCGCGCTCGCGGGTCGCCAGCGCGGCCCTGCCGGTCAGCGCCTGCGCCAACGAGAGCACCACGTCGTTCGCCTCGCCGGCGCTGATGAAGAAGCGCACCGCGCCCGCCCAGTCCTCGCCCTCGAACGCCGTCTCGAGCAGCGCCTCGGCGGCGGCGTCGCGCCCCGCCCAGCGCACGCCCTCGTTGATCGCGGGGGCGCTCGCGGCCGCCCGGACCGCCTCGACGATCTCGGGGTGGGCGTGGCCGAGCGGCGCCGCCGTGTTGGTGCCGTCGAGCACCCGTCTGCCGTCCTCGAGCTCGAGGTGCATGCCCTCGGCCCGGACGACGAGCGGCTGCGAGCCCGAGCTCAGCGACGTGGAAAGAACCCGAGAGTCGGCCATGGCTACTTGCGCACCGAGCCCCCGAAGCCCCAATGCGACGGCTTCACCGGGTCGACGACCACCCAGGTCTCCTCGCGGACCTCCTCGCCGAAGACCTCGCACAGGGCGTCGGTGAGCCCCGCGATCAGGCGCTCGGTGGCCTCGGGGTCCTCGAAGCGGCGGTCGAAGGCCTTGACCTCGATTATCGGCATGAGTGCACCTCTCGTTGGGGTTGGCGCGCCACCGAGCTCATTGGCTCAGGCCGAGCAGGTGGGCTGGGTTGGCCTTGGTCATCTTCTCCAGCTCGTCGTAGTCGGCCCCGACGTCGAGCATCGAGCTGATCAGCATGCGCATGCCCTCCGGGTGGGGCGCGGCCGACGCCTGGCCGAGATCGGAGCTCAGGATCAGGTTGTCCCCGCCGAGCTCCTCGATCCAGGCGGCGAGCTCGTCGGGCTTCTGCTCCCAGAAGATCGGCGAGACGCACGAGACCGCCACGTATTCGAGGTACGCGCCCTCCGCGATCAGCTCCCGCTGCACGTCGAGCTCGTAGCGGGTCAGCGCCCAGTTGACGTGGGTGACCAGGAACTTGCTCACCCCGCGCCGCTTCGCCTCCGCCTGCAGCGCCCGGGTCTCCTCGATGCTCAGGTGCCCGGTCGCCAGGCAGGCGTCCTCCTCGGCGACCAGCTCGCAGATCGTCCCGACCTCGGGCTTCAGCTCACCGCGCTCGTCGAACACGGTCACGCCCTCGCCCGTGAGCTGCGGGCGCTTGCGTCCGAGCTGCGGGTAGTCTGGGGTGTCGAAGTACTCGGAGTGGTACTTGGAGTGGTTGCTCGGCATCCAGACCACCCGGGCGCCGTAGTGCAGCGCCTTCTGGACCACGTGCGGGTTCAGCCCGCCGGCCGAGCGGTTGAGCACCACCGCGCCGAAGGGCTTCACGTGCGGGAACTGGCGCTGCACGTGGTACGCGCGGCCGGTGGTGTCGCTGTCGTGGTCCTTGAGCACGAACCCGCGCATGCCGAAGTCCATCGCGTGCGAGGCGAGGTCCGCGTCGTCGATCGGGCGGTTGAACAGGGCGGGATGGGTGTGGGCATGCATGTCGATCGCGTCGACGAGCAACTTTAGGTCGCGTCTCATTTCGCCTCCTTGGTCTCGGGGAACGCCGGCACCACGGCCCGTCGCCGCCCCCGCACCAGCGCAGCGCCGCGACCGCCAGCGCCTGCGCGCAGGCGACCAGGTCGTCGACCGGGACGAACTCGTCGACCGCGTGGGCCATCGTCTCGCCGTCGTTGGAGAGTCCCGGCGGGGCCGTAGCTGATCGTCGGCGTGCCGAAGCGGGTGAAGGTGGCCGCGTCATGCCAGCCCTGAAGGGCCGCCGCCTTGCCGGGGCGCCCGACGGCCTCCCCCGCCCCGAGCACGCACGCGACGATCGGGTGCTCGGGCGGGATCTCGGCCGGCGCCAGGTTGGTCCCCCACTTGAAGCTCGGCGGGTGCTCGGCGAGCCACTCGTCCTCGCGGGCACGCGTGAGGATCCAGGCCTCGATCTCGCGCTCCAGCCCCTCGCCCCAGGCACCGTCGGCGTCGCCCTGCTGCGGCAGGTACGTCACGTCGACCGTGGTCGTGCACGACGCCGGGTAGTTGACCCACCACTCGCCGCCCTGGATCACGGTCGGGATCAGCTCGCCCGGCGCCAGCAGCGGGTGGCCGCCGTCGCGCTCGCGCCAGCGCTCGCGCAGCTCGCGCACCGCCTCGAGCACGATCGTCGTCTTCTCGATCGCGTTGACGGCCCCGCCCTCGCGCCAGCCGGGCTGCGGCATCTCGGCGTGACCGGGGCGGCCCTGCACCGTCACCGTCGGGTTGAGCACCCCGCGGCAGGCGATCCAGGGCTCGAAGCCGGTCGCCTCCGGGACGATCCCGGCGTCGGCGGTGACCCCGCTCCGCGGCGAGCGCCAGCGCTCCGGCGCCGTTCCACTCCTCGTCGGTGACCGTGCTCACGATCAGCTCTCCGTCGAGCTCGACCCCCGACTCGGCGACCGCCTCGCCGCGATCACCATGGCGGCGACGCCGCCCTTCATGTCGCATGCCCCGCGGCCGTAGAGCCGTCCGTCGCGAACCTCGGCCGCGAACGGGTCGCTCGTCCAGCGCTCGCTCGGCTCCGCTGAGACGACGTCGACGTGCCCGTTGAAGCAGCAGGCTGCGGCCCTCGCCCGCGCCGCCGATGCGGGCGACGAGCTGCGGACGCCCGGCGAACCCGAGCCCCTGGGGGACCTGGCGGGTGCCAGGCGTCGAGCTCCCCCGCCGCGGCTCCAGCAGCTCAACCTCGGCGCCCGCCGCCTCGCAACCGCTGCCGCGAGCAGCTCCTGCAGCGCGCGCCTCCTCGCGCGCCGGCTCGTCCGGGCCGCCGCGGGTCGTCGTCTCGAACCGGATCAGCTCCGAGCGAGCTCGACCAGCTCGTCGGCGCGCTCCTCGACAGCGGCCGCCACCCGCGCCTCGTCGCTCACGCGAGCGCTTCCATCGCCTCGGCCGTGCGCAGGCTCTCCTCGCGCACCGACGTCATGAGCTTCGCCTTGTACTCGAAGAACTCCGGGCTCGAGAAGATCTCGAAGGTGCGCGGGCGCGGGATGTCGATCGGCGAGCTCCTCCTTGATCCGCCCCGGGCGCGCGGTCATCACCAGCACGCGGTCGGAGAGGAAGACCGCCTCGTCGATGTCGTGGGTGACGAACATGACCGTCAGCCGGTGCTCCTCCCAGATCTTCGTCAGCAGCTCCTGCATCAGCTGGCGGGTCTGCGCGTCGAGCGCGCCGAAGGGCTCGTCCATCAGCAGCACCTCGGGCTTGTAGGAGAGCGCCCGCGCGATCGCGACCCGCTGCCGCATGCCGCCGGAGAGCTGGCTCGGATAGGAGTCGCCGAAGCTGCTCGAGCCCGACCAGGGCGAGGTGCTCGCGGGCGATCTCGGCCCGCTCCTTCGACGAGCCCTGGAGCGCGAACTCGACGTTCTTCTGCGCGGTCAGCCAGGGAAACAGCGTGTAGCTCTGGAAGACGACGCCGCGGTCGCGCCCCGGCCCGATCGACCTGCTCGCCGTCGACGAGCACGACCCCGTCGGTCTCCTCCTGGAGCCCGGCGATGATCGAGAGCATCGTCGACTTCCCGCAGCCGCTGGTGCCGATCACGGTCACGAACTCCTTCTCGGCGATCTCGAAGTCGACGCCCTCGAGCGCCACGACCTCGCCCGCGTCGGTCGTCGAAGACCTTGCGTCAGTCCGTGGACGACGAGCTTCGGCCCCCCGCGGCGCGGTCATTCCGCCCACCTGAAGATCCGCTTGCCGGCGAACTTCATCGCCTGGTCCATGATCAGGCCGAGCAGCCCGATGACGATGATCCCGAGGAAGATCGTCTCGGTCTGGAAGAAGCGCTGGGCGACGACGATCGAGTGCCCGAGGCCCTCGGTGGCGGCGACCAGCTCGGCGACCACCAGCCAGGTCCATGCCCAGCCGAGCGTGATCCGCAGCGTGTCCCAGATCGCCGGCCCGCTCGCCGGCAGCACCACCCGCCGCAGCACGGTGCGGTCCCTCATCCCCAGGGTGTAGCCGATGTCGACGTACTCGCGGGGCACCCGCTTGACGTTGTCCTGGACCAGCAGCACCTGCTGGAAGAAGGTGCCGATGAAGATGATCAGCCACTTCTGGGACTCGTCGACCCCGACCCAGACGATCGTCAGCGGCACGAACGCGACCGCCGGCATGTAACGGATGAAGTCGACCGTCGGCTCGATCACCGCCTCGGCGGCGCGGAAGGTGCCGATCAGGATCCCGATCGGCAGCGCGAGCACGGTCGAGATCGAGAAGCCGATCGTGATCCGCACGAAGCTGCCCTGGCGTCGTCCCAGAGGGTGCCGTCCTTCGCCGCCTCGACCCCGGAGTTCCAGACGTCGACCGGCGTCGGCAGGAAGATGTCCTTGGCCAGGTCGAGCTCGGCCGCCAGCCACCACGCCGCCGATCAACGCGCGAACGACAGGATCGCGATGACCATGTAGGTCCGCGGCTCGATCGGGCTGTAGAGCCGCGAACAGCTTCCGCTGCGGCTCTTGCGCTTGCCGCGGGCGCGCGGCGGCCGAGCCCGCTCGGGGGGCCCCGGCCGCTGTCTGGTCGCCGCCCCCGCCATCGCGACTACTCGCTCCGCCCTGAGCGCCTGCTCGCCGAACGAGGTGTCGAGGTACTCGTTGACCTCGGGCCGCCTCGATCTGGCCCTGGTCGAACATGATCTCCTGATGTCGTTCCAGAGCCCCTCGTAATCGTTTTCGAGGTAGTCCTGGGACTGCTGGAGGTCGAACAGCTCCACGCCCTTGAAGCTCGTCGTGAGCGCCTCGGGCTTCTCACCGACGTTCTCGGCGATGATCGCCTGAGCCTCCTCGGTGTTGGAGTTGTAGAAGTCGACCGCGTCCCCCCAGGCCTGCAAGACGCCGACGACCGCGTCCGGATCGCTCTCGGCGAACTCGCTGTTGATCGCGAGCGCGTCGGAGATCAGCCCGGGATTCTCACTGGCGGTGTAGATGATCTCGCAGTTGTCGCCCTCCTTCACCGCCGCCTGTAGGTACGGCTCGTAGGTGACCGCGACGTCGACTCTGCCGGCGACCGCCGCCGTGCCGGCATCGGCTGCGGGGAGCGGCACGTAGTCGATCGAATCGATATCCCCTCCGGCCTCGCTCAGCGCGTAGTTGAAGAGGACGTCGGAGACCGAGAACTCCTCGAACGCTACCTTGGCGCCCTCCATGTCCTCCATCGACTGGATGTCGGGGTTGCAGGAGACGACCGCGTCGGCCTCCAGCGAGACGTCCTCCATCAGCACGATCTTGTAGTCGAGACCGAGATCGGCCAGCCGGATCAGGGTGTTGTTCGCGTTGTTGGCGGCCTGGAACTTGCCGCTGGCAAAGCCAGACTCGAGGTCCTGGTCGGTCGAGAAGTTGACGAGCTTGATGTCGACACCGTGATCGGTGTCGAAGCCCTGGTCGTCGGCGATCCAGAACGGCCCGTAGCCGATCCAGGGCTGGGTGCCGATCGCGACCTCGGTCACGCCGCCGTCGCCCTCCGATCCTGAGTCGGAGCTGTCGTCGCCGCCGCAGCCCGCGACGATCACCGCCGTCAGCGCCAGCAAGCCGAGCACGAACGCCGAGCTTGCGGTCCGGTCTTTCCTTGATCGCGTTTCGCATCCGCTCATCCCTCCGCTCGTTTACCGATTCACAACTTGATCCGCTCGTCCGTGTCCTAGCCCCGGGCCTCGATCCGACCGGACGGATCGATGCGCTCGAGCACCGAGCGGATCGCCCCGACCACCTCGTCGGCCTCTTCGCGCGACATCACCAGCGGCGGCGAGAGCACCAGGTTGTGGGCGCAGTCGCGGACGATGACCCCGGTCTCACGCCGGATCACGTCCTGCGGCGCGGCGTCCATGGGCAACGGCTCGCGGGTCTCACGGTCGGCGACCAGCTCGACGGCATGCATCATCCCGACGCCGCGCACCTCGCCGACGATCGGCAGCTCGAGCAGCTCCTGCAGGCGTTCCAGGATGTAGGCGCCGGTCTCGCGCGCACGCTCCAACAGCCCCTCCTCCTCGATCACGTCGAGGTTGGCGAGCGCCACCGCGCACGAGGTCGGGTGCCCGTTGTAGGTGAAGCCCATCGGGAAGCCGTCGCCCGTGATCGCGGTCGTGATCTCGTCGCTGACCAGCACGGCGCCGAGCGGCGCGTAGCCGCGAGGTGATCCCCTTCGCGGTCACGATGATGTCCGGCTCGACGCCGAAGTGCTCGGCTGCGAACCAGTGCCCGGCGCGTCCGTAGGCGCTCACGACCTCGTCGAAGATGAAGGTGATTCCGTGCCCGCGCAGCACCTCCTCGACCCGGGTCCAGTAGTCGTCGGGAGGAACGATCATCCCGGCGACGCCCATCACCGGCTCGCCGATGAAGGCCGCCACCTTGTCCGGGCCGATCTCCTCGATCGTGCGCTCGAGCTCGGCGATGCAGAAGTCGGCCGGGTCCTCGCCGCCGAAGAGCTCGCTGCGGTACGGCCACGGCGGGGTCAGGTGCTTGACGTGGGGAAGCATCGGCCCGAAGCCCTCGTGGTACACCGGGAAGCCGGTCGCGGTCCCGGAGCCGTAGCCCACGCCGTGATAGGCGTGGCGGCGCGCCAGCACCCAGGTGCGCTCGCCCTCGCCGTTGCGGGCGTGCGCGTCAGCGGGCCATCTTCAGCGCCGCCTCGTTGCCCTCCGAGCCCCCGCTGGTGAAGTAGACGTGCGTCTGGCGTGGGGGCGAGAGCGAGTGGAGCCGCTCGGCGAGCTCGATCGAGCGGTCGTTGGAGAACTCCCAGAAGCTGGTGAAGTACTCGAGGCGCTCCATCTGCCGGGCCGCCGTTTCGGCGATCTCGGCGCGGCCGTGCCCGATCTGCGCCAGCCAGAGCCCGCCGGTGGCGTCGAGGTACTCGCGCCCCTCGGCGTCGCGGAGGCGACAGCCCTCACCCTCGACCATCACCACCCGCTCGGAGGTCGAGCTCGGCAGGTAGGGGTGGATGATGCGCTGCCGGTCGATCGCCGCAAGCTCCTCCGCGCTCCGCTGCGTCCTCGTCGCCGTCACGTCCATGCCTTCCTCCTCACCGGGCCTCGCCTGTGGCCTCGCCCGTCATGTATCCGCTTCTCACTGCTCGAAAACCGTTCTCGCATGATGAAATCGTCCGCGTCACCGCAGGAGCCTCCCGACCGCCAGCCCGAGCAGGCACCCGGCGGCGAACGCGGCCAGCGGGGGCACCGAGACGGGGCGAAACGGCTCCGCCGGCGGCGGCGCCGAGCCCGCCGGTGGCGCCGTGGGCGCGGGCTCGCCGGCGCTTGCCTCCGCGGCCGGTCGCTCCTGCGTCTGCTCCGATGTCACCTCCGTGGCCGGCTCGCCGTGGCGCTCGATGTTGCGCAGCGTCTCGACGATCATCTTCCGGCTCACCCCGGGGGCCATCCGCTGTCCCACCCCGGCGACCGGACCCGTGAGCTTGAAGTCGCCGACGTAGCCGACCTCGGTCGCGCCGTCGGCGCCGGCGAGCGTGATCTCCCCTCGGCCTTCGATCGTCCCCTTGTCGCCCTTGCCGGCGACCACGATCGTGCAGCGCTCGGGCTCGGCGACGTCCAGGTACTCGACCGTGCCCTCATAGACCCCGGTCACCGGGCCGACGGCGACCTTGATGGCCGTGCGGTAACGATGCTCGCCGTCGTCGGCGCGCTCGAATCCGTCGCAGCCGGGAATTGACGCGGCGAGCGTCTCCGGGTCGTTGAGGAGCCGCCAGACGACGGGTCGCTCGAGCGCCAGGCGCTCGCTGCCCTCAACCTTCGGCATCGACGCCCCCCTCCCGCTCGCCGACCGCGGCGCTCACCCGCTCGGGCGTGAACGGGAGATCCGTGAGCCGGACGCCGGTCGCGGCGGCGATCGCGGCGGCCACCGCCGGTGCCGGCGGGCCGATCGGCGGCTCGCCGATCCCGCGCGCGTTGAACGGCCCCATGCCCTCGCCGCCCTCGAGCACCACCGCCTCGATCGCGGGCACCTCGACCGCGGTTGGGATCAGGTACTGCGCGAAGGAGCCGGTGAGGTTCTGCGCCTCCTCGAACACGAGGCGCTCGGACAGCGCGTAGCCGAGCCCCATCGCCACCGCGCCCTCGATCTGACCCTCGACGCGACTGCGGGTTGATCGCCTGGCCGATGTCGTGGGCGGCGACGTAGCGCAGCACGCGCGTCTGGCCGCTGTCGAGGTCGACCTCGACCTCGGCGGCGTGACAGCCATAGGTGAAGTCCGGGAACACGCGTCCGCGCCAGTTCTCGTCGGCCTGCCAGGGGACGCCCTTCGGCGCGCGGTAGGTGCTCAGCACGTGCCATGGCACGTCGACCGAGGCGCAGGCGGCGAGCAGCGACTTGAAGTCGAGTGAGCGCTCGCCGCCGGCCACCGAGACCCCGTCGGGACCGAACTCCACCTGCTCGGCCTCGATCTCGAGCAGCTCGCCCGCGACCCCGGCGAGCTGCTCGCGGAGCTCGCTGCGCCGCCGTGTGCACGGCGTTGCCCGACATGTAGAGCTGCCGCGTGGCGGTGGTCGTCCCGGTGAGCGGGTTGAGCGCCGAGTCGCCGATGTGGATCGCGATCCGCTCCGGCGCCACGCCGAGCACCTCGGAGGCGATCTGGATCAGCGACGAGGCCTGGCCGCCGCCGATGTCGGGGACCGCGATCCGGATCACCAGCGTCCCGTCGAGCTCGAACCCGATCCAGGCGCTCGACCAGTCGTTGAGCCACACGCAGCGCCCGTAGGGCTGCAGGTTGCAGGCGTAGCCGCGGCCGACCGCGCGCCGCGGGCCACTCGGCTCGGGCAGCGCCCCGAGGCGCTCGGAGACCGCGTCGATCAGCGCCGGCAGCTCGACCGACGTCTCCAGCGGCTGGCCGATCGGCAGCGTGTCGCCGCGCTCGACGAAGTTGCGCCGGCGCAGCTCGAGCGGGTCGATGCCGAGCTTCGCGGCCAGGCGGTCCATCTGCCCCTCGTAGCCGAGCGTGACCTGCATGCCCCCGAAGCCGCGCATCGCGCTGCACGGGGTGTGGTTCGTGTACACGGTGCGGGCGCGGATGCGGACGTTGGGACAGCGATAGGGACCCGCCGCGCAGGTGGTCGAGTAGAGCAGCACCAGCGCGCTGAGCAGCGCGTAGGCGCCGCCGTCGGAGAGGATGTCGACGTCCATCGCCACGAGGCGCCCCTCGGCGTCGGCCGCGGTGCGGTAGCGCATCCGCACCGCGTGGCGGTTCTGGCGCGCCTGCAGCGACTCCTGGCGGCTCCAGACCATGCGGGCAGGGCGACCGGTGAGCGCGACGACGATCCCGAGGTAGGGCTCGACCGTCATGTCCTCCTTGCCGCCGAAGCCGCCGCCGACGTAGGGGGTGATGACCCGCACCTTGTTGTCGGGCAGGTCGAGGATCCGGGCGACGTCGCGGAAGTGCTCGACGACCTGGGTCGCGGCGCGGATCGTGATCACGCCGTCGGTGTCGCGCCACGAGACGCCGGCCTCGGGCTCCAGGTAGGCGTGGTCGATGAACTGGGTCCGGTACTCGTCCTCGACCAGCACCTCGGCCGCACCGATCGCGGCCTCGACGTCGCCCTCCTCGAGCTCCCAGTGGGCGAGCAGGTTGCCGCTCTCATGGAGCGCGGGCGCGTCGTCGTCGAGCGCCCGCTCGGGGTCGTCGACGACCGGCAGCGGCTCGTAGTCGACCTCGATCGCGTCGAGCGCCGCGAGCGCGGCGTCGTCGGACTCGGCGGCGACGAGCGCGATCGGCTCGCCGTGGTAGCGGACGACCTCGTCGGCGAGCACGTTCGAGCGCGCCTTCAGCGCCCCGACCTCGAGCGTCTGGCCGGGGACGTCGACCCACACCGTGTTCTGCGGCACGTCGGCCGCGGTGTAGACGGCCACCACCCCGTCGATCGCCTCGGCGGCCTCCGTGTCGACCCGCGTGAGCCGCGCGTGTGCGTAGTCGGAGCGCTTGAGTCGCGCGTGCAGCATCCCCGGGAGCGCGAAGTCGGCCGCGTAGGAGGTGCGGCCGGCGACCTTCTCGATCGCGTCGTGGCGGGCGAGGTCGGATCCGACCACGCGCCGTCCGGTCTGGACCTCGACCCCGCTCACGGGCCGACCCCGACGTCGGGGGCGGGGGCGGTGCCCGGGGTGTCGCCGTTGGCGCGATCGGCGGCGCGGTCGGGGGCGTCGATCCCGGCGCGCTCGCCGTCCCGATAGGCGCCGACGGCGGCCGACGATCTTGCCGTAGCCCGTGCAGCGGCAGAGGTTGCCGGCGAGGCTGTGGCGGATCTCCGGCTCCGAGCCGGCGGCCCCGATCCGCACCGCCTCGATCGCGCTGATCACCATCCCGGGGGTGCAGAACCCGCACTGCACGCCGCCGCGGGCGACCATCTCCGCCTGCAGCGGATGCAGCTCGCCGTCGCGTTCGAGGCCGGCGACGGTCTCGACCGCGGCGCCCTCGACCTGCGGCGCAAGCACCGAGCACGAGTTGACCGCGACCCCGTCGACGAACACCGCGCAGGCGCCGCAGACGCCCTCGCCGCAGCCGTGCTTGGCGTCCGTGTGGCCCGCTGAATCGCGCAGCATCCGCAGCAGGGTCCAGTGCGGGGGCACGTCGCAGCGCTGCGGGACGCCGTTGAGGTCGAAGCGGATGGTCACGGCCGCTCCCCTCGTGCCCGCAGGGCCGCGTCGGCAAGCGCGCGCCGCGCGCAGATGCCCGCGGCGCGGGCGCGATACGCGGCGGAGATGAAGGCGTCGGACTCCGGGTCGACCGCCTCGGCGACGGCGCGCCCGACGGCGTCCAGCAGCTCGCCCTCCAGCGCCTCGCCGCGGCAGAGCCGCTCGGCCTGCTCGCAGCGCACCGGCCGGTCGTCGACCCCCGCCAGGGCCAGCCGCGCTTCGGCACAGCGGCCGCGGTCGTCGACGGTGACGAGTGCGGTCGCCGCGGCGGTGGCGAAGTCGTCCGCGCGGTTGGCGATCTCGCAGAAGCCGTGCCCGGTCCCCGGCGGCGGCAGCTCGAGCTCGACGCGCACGAGCAGCTCGCCCGCGCCGACCGCGGTGGCGAAGTAGCCCTCGAAGAAGTCCTCGATCGGCACCGAGCGCTCGCCCTCCTCGCCGGCGATCACGACCGTCCCGCCGTAGGTGAGCGCCACGGCCCCGAGCTCGGAGGCGGGGTCGGCGTGGCTGAGGCTGCCGCCGAGCGTGCCGCGGTTTCGGACCCGCGGGTTGCCGATGTGGCGCGCCGCCTCCGCCGCGAGCGGCAGCTGGGCGGCGAGCTCGTCGCTGCGCTCGAGCTCGCGATGGCGGGTGAGAGCGCCGAGGGCGACGCTGCCGTTGACGCGCTCGGTCCCCGCCAGCGGCAGGCGCCCGATGTCGATCAGCAGGTCCGGCGCGGCGAGCCCGAGGCTCATCATCGGCACCAGGCTCTGCCCGCCGGCCAGCGCCCGCGCCTCGCCCGGCGCGGAGGCCAGGGCCGCGGTCGCCTCCGCAACGGACTCCGGGCGCGCGTACTCGAACGGCCGCGGGTACACCTCAGACGTCCCATCCCGCGTCGACGACGATGTCGTGCCCGGTCATGTTGCGCGCCCGGTCGGAGACCAGGAAGCGCACCGCCTCGGCGACGTCGCCCTCGTCGACGAAGCGGCCGAGCGCGGTCTGGGACGCGAAGTCGGCGTAGACCTCGTCGTACGTGCGGCCGGTGCGCTCCGCCTTGCCGTGAACGATCCGGTCCATGCGGTCGCCGTTGGTGACGTTCGGGCAGATCGCGTTCACGGTGACGTCGTACGGGCCGAGTTCGAGCGCCAGGGTCCTGGTCAGCCCGCGCACGGCCCACTTCGATGACGAGTAACCGACCCGGTTGCGATAGCCGCGCAGGCCCGAGGTGCCGGCGAGGTTGACGATCCTGCCGCGCTGCGCCTCGATCATCGACGGGATCACGGCCTTGCAGGGCAGGAAGGTGCCGACGACGTTGACCTCGAGCACGAAGCGGAAGTCCTCGAGCGGCACGTCCTGCGCCGGCGTCTCGATCGGGCCGATGACGCCGGCGGTGTTGACGAGGATGTCGATGCGGCCGAAGCGCTCGAGGGCCGCCGCCGCGAGCGCCGAGGTCTCGGCCTCGTCGGTGACGTCGCACCGGGCGGTCAGCGTCTCGAGCTTCGGGAAGCGGTCGCGCAGGGCCGCTTCGTGCGCCTCGATCGCCTCCATGTCGCGGCCCGCGAGGACGACGGCCGCGCCCTCCTCGGCGAGCGCGGCGCAGATCGGGCCGCCCATGCCCTTCGCCGCGCCGGTGACGATCGCGACTCTCCCGTAGAGCTCGAGCGGCCGCTCTCGGGTGGGGACGGTCTCGGTCGCCTCGGTCACGCCGTCTGCCATCCCGGGTCTCCTCTCCGCGCCGCGCGCCCGCGCCGCTGGGGTGCCGACTGTTTCCCGTCCTCCGCTCTTATCATGATGTGAGAGAGCAGTTCACCTGGTGGATCGCGACGATAACATCTCGTTCGCGACCCCGCCGACACATGGGCGTCAGGAGGAAGCAGGTGGCGAAGACAGCGCGGCGCGCCCCCGAAGGCAAGAGCAAGCCGGCGAGCGCCGGGCGCGCGCCAGACCCGCGGCGCGGGCCCCAAGGTGCTGGAGAAGACCCTGCGGGTGCTCGATCTGTTCACGGTCGAGCAGCCGTCGTGGACCGCGACCGAGGTCGCGCGCGAGCTCCAGATGCCGACCGCGACCGCCCATCGGATCGTGCGCGCGCTCGCCTCCCGCGGGTACCTCGCCAGGGTCGGCTCCGGCTACCGGCTCGGCTTCGCCGCGATCGACCTCGGCCGCCGCGCGACCGCGTCGATGGACCTGCGGGGAAGGCTCGGCGGAGTGCTGCGCGACCTCGCGCGGACGACCGCGGAGACCGCGCTGCTCACCGTCTATGACGAGACGCGCCAGGGCTCCCTCTGCGTCGACCGGATCGAGACCACGCACAGCCTGCGCCTGACGATCGAGATCGGGCGCGTGACCCCCATCCACGCCGGCGCCTCGGCCAAGGCGCTGCTCGCCTTCCTCGAGCAGCCGATCGTCGACGAGGTCCTATCCCGCGAGCTCGAGGCGCTGGCGCCGGGGACGATCACCGACCCCGACGTCCTGCGCAAGCAGCTCGCGCAGATCCGCCGGCGCGGCTGGGCCTCCTCCTACGAGGAGAACAACACCGGGGCCTGGGGCCTTGCGGCGCCGATCATCGTGGGCGGCGGAAGCGCGGTCGCCTCGATCGGCTTCGCGGCGCCCACCGCGCGCCACTCCGACTCGGCGGTCCGCTCGCTCGCCGACCTGGTCTGCGCCGCCGCCCGAGACTCGGAGTCGAGGCTCGAGGCGGCGGCGTAACGTGTCCTGGCGCGCCGGCCGGCTCTCGTCC
>CAVSMS010000013.1:0-40512 GCA_963729065.1 uncultured Solirubrobacterales bacterium | reverse complement strand
CCGGACGAGACGTCAGCGGAGCTGATCGAAGGCTCCGCGCCGGAGATCGCCGGGCGCGTGGCTGAGATCGTTCGAGAGCGGACGGCGCTCTGAAGGTCCTCGTAGTCGCAGAGACCCGGGTCGCGAGCTACGTGCGTCGAGCCTCGAGGTGGTGTCCGTGGGCGCCGGCGTCGCGGCCGAGACGGGTGGTTCGGTGTCGGTGGCCGTGATCGACGCGGTCCCCGATGCACTTGCAGACGAGCTGAGCGTCGCCGGTGTCGACGAGTTGGTGCTGATCAGGGCTCCGAGCGCCCACTTCGAGCCGAGCTCGCATCGTGAGCTGGTTGCCGCCGCCGCTGCGGATGTCAGCGCCGAGCTGGTCTTGACGCCAATGTCGGTGAACTCCCTCGGCTACGTCCCGGCCCTCGCCGCCACCGAGGGCTGGGGGCTCGCGACCGATGTGACCGCGATCAAGGTCGAGGATGGTGAGCTCAGGGCCGTGCGCCCCGAGTACGCGGGCAAGGTCGACGTCGAGCTCGCATTTCCGGGCAAGCCCGTGGTCGTGGCCTCCGTACGCGAGGGGTTGTTTGAGCGCGCGGCGGGTCCCGGCTCACCAGAGATCCGCCCGCTGGAGGCTAGGGTTGAAGCCAGAGGGGTCGAGCACATCGAGTACACGACTCCGGCCCAGGATCCCGGAATCGACATCACCGGCGCCGAGCTGCTGCTCGCGGTCGGTCGTGGGATCGAGGACGAGGATGATCTGCAGCAGTTCGCCGATCTTGCGAAGGCAATGGGCGGAACGCTTGCCGTCTCGCGCCCGCTTGTCGACGCCGGTTGGGCCCCGAGCGCCCGGCAGGTCGGCCAGTCGGGCAGGACCGTTCGCCCGAAGGTCTATTTAGCGATGGGGATCTCTGGGGCGGTTCAGCACATCGCCGGGATCCGCGAGGCAGAGCTGATCATCGCCGTCAACACGGATCCCGAGGCGCCGATCTTCCGCGTCGCGGACTTCGGAGTGGTGGCCGACATGTTCGAGGTGGCCCACGAACTCGCATCGCAGTTCACGGACTGAGCGCGCTGGTCGCGGTCGCCGCGGCGACCGCGCGCGCCTGCTCCCTGGGCGGCGGACCCCGTGAAGAGCCGCGAGATCTTCTGGGGCTTCTCGACCTGGATGGAGGTTCTTTGGTACGCGCTCGCGGCGGTTTCGATCGCCGTTTTCCTTTATGGGGTTGCGCGCGGACTGGCGCGCTTTCACGCCGGCACCGGAGGACGCCTTCCGCCGAGACGCGAGTGGCCCGCTCGCCTTGCCCGGGCGCTGAAGACCACCGCCAGCCACGCGACGATCGCGAAGCGCAACACCGTCGTCGGATGGAGTCACCGAGCCATGCTCTACGGCTTCGCGACCCTGTTCGTGGGCACGGTCATCCTCGCGATTCAGGTCGATTTCACCGAGCCCCTCTTCGGTTGGCGCTTTCTCGATGGCGACTTCTATCTCGCCTACTCGGCCACCCTCGACGTCCTCGGCCTCGCCCTGATCGTCGGCTTGGCCGTGATGGTGGCGCGTCGCTACGTCGTGCGCCCGTCCGCGCTCGATCTCCGGCGGCCGGATCGGCCGGCGGCCGATCCGGCCCAAGCGCGAACGGGTCTACGCCGCGGGGATCTGGCTCTCTTGGCATCGCTGGTCGCGCTGGCACTCACCGGATATCTGCTCGAAGGCGCGCGGATGGCGATGGACAGGCCGGGCTTCGGCGAGTTTCAGCCGGTCGGCTGGGTCGTCGGCGAGGGGTTGATCGCTGTCGGGGCATCGGGCGGCCTGCTCGACATCCTGCGGATGGGGACGTGGTGGGTCCACGGGTTGCTCGCGCTGGCATTCGTCGCGGCGATCCCGTTCAGTAAGGCCGGCCACATGCTTTGGAGTTTTGCCAGCCTGGTGTTCACCGACGAGCGCGCCGGGGCCCGTCTGTCCGCTCCGATCGCCGACGCTGAGCCACCCGGCTACGCGACTCTCGCCGACTTCAGCCGCCCGCACCTGCTGGAAGTCGATGCGTGCACACGTTGCGGTCGCTGCCACGACGTTTGCCCGGCCGCGGCCACGGAACTGCCGCTCTCGCCTCGAGACGTGATCTTGGAGTTGCACGGCCAACTCGACACCGCTCTTCGCAAGGCCGGGCCTGGTGGGGTTCTCGGATCGCTTTGGAGCCGGGACGAAAGCCTCGCGTCGCCGGGGTTGGAGAACCCCGTCGTCGGCGAGGACGGCGTTCGCGCCGACACCCTCTGGTCGTGCTTTCAATGCAACGCCTGCGTCGAGGTTTGCCCGGTCGGAATCGAGCAAGCGCCGATCATCAATCAACTACGCCGCCGCCTCGTTGAAGAGGACGAGCTGCAGCCGGATCTGAAGAAGGTTCTGCAGACGATCCATCGACGCGGGAACTCGTTCGGCGAAAGCCCGCGCAAGCGCGGTAAGTGGACGGCGGGACTCGATTTCGAGGTTGTGGACGCGAGAACGAAGGCGGTTGACGTCCTCTGGTTCGTCGGCGACTACGCCTCCTACGATCCACGCAATCAGGTGATCTCGCGCAGTCTCGCCGAGTTGCTCCGCGAAGCCAGGGTCGACTTCGGGATCCTGTTCGAGGGAGAGCAGAACGCGGGTAATGACATTCGCCGCATCGGCGAGGAGGGCCTGTTCCAGCACCTCGCGACCGCGAACATCGCCGTCCTCGACGAGTGCCGGTTCAATCGGATCGTCACCACGGATCCGCACAGCTTCAACACGCTGGCCAACGAGTACTCCCAGCTGGGTGGCAGCTGGGAGATCCTCCACCACACCGTTCTGCTGGCCGAGCTTCTGGAACAACATCGACTCGAGGTCAGACACCCACTCGAACGGGTCGCGACCTACCACGACCCCTGTTATCTCGGCCGCATGAACGGTGGCTACGAGGCCCCCCGGACAATCATCGAGCGGGTGGGGTGCGAGCTCGTGGAGATGCCGCGAAATCGCGAGAACTCGTTCTGCTGCGGCGCCGGCGGGGGCAGGATCTGGATGACTGCGCCCAGTTCTGAGTCCTTGCGTCCCTCGGAACTGCGGATTCATGAGGCAGTTGGCCTCGATCAGCCGGACCTTTTCGTCGTCAGCTGTCCCAAGGACGTGACGATGTACGAAGACGCGATCAAGACCACCGGAAACAGCGATCGAATCGAGCTCAGGGAAGTAACCGAGCTGTTGCACGAGGCGACTCGCCCCGAGAGCGCTCCGACGCTCGTGGCGCGTGCTGCCTCTGAAGCATGAACCCGTGCCTGCCGCGTGCCTGGGCCCGCGGCCGCGTGAAGGGCGAGGCCCGTCGTCGCAACGGACGCCTGGACACGCTTGCAGCCTTCAGCTCCGCTGATTGCGCAGGCTGCGACCGATCTGTACGATGTCTCGGACAAACCCGGCGTTCTAAGCGAAGAACGTCCAATACCTAGGACGAATGCGTCTAATACCTAGCCCCGCCGCAGTACCAGCCCGATTCTTCGAATGAGAGCGCACGAGCAGCCACGTGTCCTCTTGATCGGCACGCTCGACACCAAGGGCCCAGAGATCAAGTGGGTGGCCGAACGGCTCGCCGAGCTGTCGACTCGGGCAGTGATTCTCGACTCGGGGATCAGAGGCACGCCGACGATCGCCGCGTCGATCCCGCGCGAGGATGTGGCATCCGCGTCAGGATCCTCCCTCGACGCCTTGCGACAACTGGATCGCGGTGAGGCGATCGCTCGGATGGCCGTCGGCGTCGAGAGCATCGCCGTGCGCCTCGTGAACGAGGGGGCGATCGCCGGGTGCCTGTGCGTAGGCGGCGCAGGCGTCGTCCTCGCCGCGAGAGCCTTCGACGCGGTCGGCCTCGGGGTGCCGAAGCTGATGGTCACGCCGCTCGCCTCAGGCGAGCGGCAGTTCGACATGTTCGTCGGCACTGGCGATGTCGCCGTCCTGCACTCCGTCGCCGACATCATGGGGATGAACCGGATCACTCGTGAGGTTCTCGGCGAAGCCGCTGCGATGATCGCCGGCGCCGTCAACGCGGATGGTCGAATGGAGCCAGCGGAGGCGCTGAAAGCGACGCCGATCGCCGCCTCGATGAACGGAAACACGACTCCTGCGCTCTCGCGCGCACTACATACGCTCGCGGCTGATGGGTTCGAGCTGATCACGTTCCACGCCAATGGCGTGGGCGGCCGCGCGATGGAGGACCTGATCGAGGACGGCATGTTCGCCGGCGTGCTCGACTACACGACGACCGAGCTCGGCGCCGAAGAGGTCGGTGGGCTGATGAACGCCGGCGAGAAGCGGATGGAGACCGCCGGCCGGCTCGGAATCCCGCAGGTGCTCGTCCCTGGCTGTCTCGACATGATCACCGTCGGCAGCTACGAGCAGGCCGTCCAGGACTACCCAGGCCGAACGCTTTACCGCCACAACCCGGCGCTCACGCTCGTGCGCCTGAACGAAGAAGAGATGGCCGGGCTCGGCACACGTTTTGCCGACAGGGCGAACCGTGCGATCGGGCCGGTCAGCGTCTGGATCCCGACCCAAGGCTTCTCGATGATCGACGTCGAGGGAGGGCCGTTCTGGGACCCGGCCGCCGACGATGCGTTTGTCAGCGCGCTGTCGGATGCCCTGCGGCCTTCGGTCGACGTGCATGTGGTCGAAGCGCACATCAACGACGACGTCTTCGTCGATCAAGTCGTGGCCGCCTTGCTCGCCGAGTTGTCACGAACACCAACGGAGGTCGCCCATGAGTAGAGGGAAGGAAGCACGGCTTCGCCGGATCGTCGATCCGGCCTCCGGCAGCGCCGTGATGTTCGCGTTCTCGCACGGGACGAGCGCGCCCGAGGTGCTTCCGGGCTTGGAGAGGCCCGGCGAGATGCTCAGCGCCGCGGCGCGCGGTGGCGCGACATGCGGCTTTATCGCGCCGGGCCTGTTCAACGATCAGACGCTGGCGGCGGTGCGCGACGTGCCTGCGTTCGGGCTCGTCGCGAAGATCACCGCCAGCGCGAGCCGCGGCGAGAAGGCCCACCAGGAGGTACTGACCGCATCGGTCGAGCGCGCGGTTGAGATTGGCGCCGACGGCGTCGTGGCGATGATCCCCTTTGCGCCCGAGAACGAGCCCGACGTGATCCGCCTGGTCGGCGAGCTTGGTGAGAGTTGCGCTCGGTGGGGAATGCCTTTCATCGCCGAGGCGGAGTTTCCGAACGCCTACCACGGCGACCAGGACTACGCAGAGTCCTGGGGCCTCCCCTATCTGAAGCGCTCGGCCCGCCTGTGCGTCGAACTGGGCGCAGACATCGTTAAGAGCAATTGGCCCGGGTCCGGGGACGCCTTCGCCGAGATCGTCGATTGCGCCAATGCCCCCGTGGTCGTCGCCGGCGGCTCGCGGATCTCCGATCTCGATCTGCTCGAGCGGCTGGTCGAGGCTCGCGAGGCCGGCGCAATCGGCTGCTCCGTCGGCCGAAACATCTTTCAACACGAGTACCCGGAGCGCATGGTGCGCGCGATTGCGGCCGTCTTCCGGGAACGCCGCGCCGCCGCAGATGCCCATGACCACGAACTCCAACCGATCAAGGACGCAAGCTGAACATGACCTCTCGCTCGCTACTAGACCTCGCTCCTCCGGAGATCCAGGCCCACCTCGAGCACGACGACACGATCCTGATCCCGCTCGGGAGCTGTGAGATGCACGGCAGCCATCTTCCGCTCGGAACCGACATCTACAACGCGATCGAGGTCTGCCGCCGGGCAGCGGAACTGAGCGACACGCTCTATGCCCCACCGATCTGGACGGGCTACAGCCCACAGCACCTGCGCGAGCCCGAGAACGGTATGGGCACGATCACGATGAGGGGCGAGACCCTCAACGCGATCATCCATGACGTTTCCCGTTCGCTGATTCACCATGGCTTCAACCGTTTGATCTTCGTCAACGGGCACACCTCGAACACCAAGGTCGTTGATCCCGTGCTGCGCAATCTCCGCTACGAGACCGGTGCCTTGATCGCGATGTTCAAGCCTTACGGCGAGCGATACCTAGGCCTGATCGAGGACCTGATGGAGAACCCTCCGGAGGAGACGGCGGGATGGCACGCGAGCGAGCAGGAGACCTCGATCATGCTGGCCTACGACGCCGACAACGTTCACATGGACCGCGCCAAGGATTGCCGGGCTCGCGCACCCGAGTGGATGCCGGACGGTTTCCAGAAAGCGGACGGGGCCTGGGATGCTCAGTTCAAGGGCTACGAGTACTTCTACTTCCCGATGGACCACGACGAGTTCGCGCCCGACGGTGTGATCGGCAACCCGACTCAGGGCGACGGCGGAGAAGGGGAACGCGATCTTCGATCGCTTCGCCGAATACCTCGCCCAGGCAGTGGATGAGCTGCGAACGGCGCCGGTGACCGTGACCGAGCGTGTATTCAAGACCAAGGCCTGAAGATGAGATTCGAAAATCAGACGATCCTGATCACCGGTGGGGCCTCGGGAATCGGCCTCGCTACCGCCGAGCGCTTCGCGAGCGAAGGCGCGAACATCGTCGTCGTCGACAAGGACATCGACGCAGGGGAGGCCGCCGTGAAAGCGCTCAGCGACGGGGGCGCCAAGGCCCATTTCACCGCCTGTGACGTTCGCGACCCCGACGACGTCGACGCCGCGATCGCCGAGGCGGTCGATACGTTCGCGGGAGTCGACGTCATGTTCTGCAATGCCGGCACCTACGGCCCGGTGAAGCTCGTGCACGAAACGCCGGTCGAGGAGTGGGACACGATCGTCGACACCGATCTCAAGCACGTCTTCCTCTTTTGCCGGGCAGCGCTGCCGCACATGATCGAGCGAGAGCGCGGCGTGATCGTCAACAACTCGAGCGAGGCCGGGTTCCTCGGCATCCCTACGTACTCCGCATATTGCGCTGCGAAAGCCGGCGTGATCTTGCTCACGCAGACGCTTGCCGGTGAGTACGGCAAGTACAACATCCGCGTCAACGTCGTCTGTCCGGCGAGCGTCGCCACCCCGATGCTGGACGCGGAGCTCGAGGATCTTGGCGACCGCGAGGCGACGCTGGAGCTGCTTCGCGCGCGGTCGCCGTTCGGGCGCCTGTGTGAGCCCGAGGAGGTGGCGAGCGTGGTCGCCTTTCTCGCCTCGGACGACGCCAGCTTCATCACCGGCCAGCGGATCGTGATCGACGGTGGCTTCACCGCATGTGGGGCTCTATGACAAGCCGAACCGAGAGGAGATGGGTATGAGCGCCCCCCGAACCGTGGTGGTCACCGGAGGAGCCCAGGGAATGGGGCTCGGAATCGCACGAAAGTTCCACCAGCTCGGCGACAACGTCGTGGTCGCCGATCTCAACGGCGAAAACGCTACGGCAGCGGTGGCCGAGATCGGCGCGGGATCGACCGAGCGCCTCCTCGGGCTCGGCTGTGACGTGACCGTGGGCGATTCGGTCGACTCGATGATCGACGCAACCGTCGACCGCTTCGGAGGGCTCGACATCCTGGTCAACAACGCCGGCACCGTGACGATGAAGCTGTGCGCGGAGATGTCGGAGGACGAGTGGGACCTGGTCATGGACGTCAACGCCAAGGGCGTCTTCCTCTGCTCGCGTTCAGCCCTGCGCGTAATGGACAAGGGTTCGATCATCAGCATCGCCTCGCAGGCGGGCAAGCGCGGGCAGGCCCTGTTCACCAACTACTGCGCCTCGAAGGCAGCGGTGATCGGATTCACGAGGGCGCTGGCGATGGAGGTGTGTCCCGACATCCGGGTTAACGCCGTCTGCCCGGGAACGGTCGCCACGCCGATGATGGAGCGGGAGTACGTGTGGGAGACCGAACGAACCGGAGTACCACGTGACGAGCTCGAGAAGCGATGGGTGGAGAAGGTGCCGATGGGCCGCCTCCAGCGTCCCGAGAACATCGCCGATGCGATCATCTTCCTCGCTTCGGACTCGGCCAGCGAGATCCTCGGTCAGGCCCTGAACGTGGACGGCGGCATGGTCATGGAGTGAGGCCGACGCCGAAGTGCCAGCTACATTTGTCCGGATTCGCATGGGAGCCGATCTGAAGTGAGCAAGGCGGCCGCGCGCACGAACGTGGACGACGAGGTACCGCCGATTGGCACGCGGCTTCGGAAGCTGCGCGAGGAGCACAAGTTCAGCATGCGTGAGCTCTCGCGGCGTGCAGGGGTCTCCGCCTCGTTGATCAGCGATGTCGAGCGTGGCCGAGTCGAGCCCTCGATCTCCGTGCTGAAGCGTCTCGCGAGCGCGCTCGACGTCACGATCACCTACTTCTTCACAGAGGAGGACGCAGACCAGCGCTGGATCGTGCGGGATGGACGGCGCCGCACCCTCAGCGCTCCGATGGCGGGGAAGGGGATCACGTTCGAGCTCCTGGCGCCCGATGAGTCCGAGGTTCTCGAGCCGATCTACGGGCGCTACGAGCCCGGCGCTTCGATGGGCCCCGACCCGGTCACGCACGAGGGCGAAGAGTGGGGCCTGGTGCTCCAAGGCCGGGTCAAGGTGTGGCTCGACGACGACGTTTTCTTCCTCGACGCAGGCGACTCGATCTGGTTTCCGAGCGACATCCCGCACCGGATCGCGAACGCCGCCAACGGTGTCTCCGAGTACGTCTGGGTCAACTCGCCGAAGAGCTTCTAGCGCGCGACCTGTCCAGGCTTGCCATGCCAGCGCGCTCGCGCTCGGCGCTGTACGATACTTCCTACGTAATCCGTAGAGATTGCGACGTTCATTCGAGATGTCGAACGAAATAGGCATGGCTGAGATCGACCGCTACGCCGAGCTTTTCGAGTCAGTGCCGATCGGCCCGAAGACATTGCCGAATCGCTTCTATCAGACGGCCCATTGCCTCGGGGCGGGCTCGGATCGGCCGGAGTTCCAGGCGGCGTTCAGGGCGATGAAGGCGGAGGGCGGCTGGGGAGCCGTCTCGACCGAGTACTGCTCGATCGCGCGCGAGGCGGACGATCTGCCGCGCGTTAGCGCCCGGATCTGGGACGACTCCGATGTGCGCAATCTTCGGGTCGCCACGAGCGCGATTCATGAGCATGGCGCCTTGGCGGGGATCCAGCTCTGGCACGGGGGCGCGACGTCCGGGCGGCTTGAGACCCGCTCGGCGGGGCGCGGGGTCGCCCAGGTGGCGAGCCCCTGGGCGTTGATGGCCGGTTGTCGCGCGATGGACAAGGGCGACATCAAGGCCGTCAGGCAGCTGTACGTCGACGCAGCGCTCCGCGCCCGCGAGGCCGAGTTCGACATCGTCACGCTCCACATGTGCCACGGCGGCTCGCTTCCGCACCACTTTCTCTTGCCGCTGTTCAACACCCGCACGCGACGAGTACGGAGGCTCGTTCGAGAACCGCGCCCGCTTCGCGCTCGAGGTCGTTGAAGAAATTCGCGCGGCGATCGGCGACGAGTGCGCCGTGCGGTCCGGTTCAGCATTGACACGCTCGACGAGCCGCACGGATACGGGGAGCTGGGAGTGCGGGCGGACGGGGAGGGAAGGCGATTCCTCGAGCTCTGCGACCACCTGGTCGACCTGTGGGACATCAATGCGAGCGGGCTTGAGTGGGGCGAGGACGCCGGTCCCTCGCGAACCCACCGAGAGAACCACCAAGCCGCGTGGGTGGGGTCGGTCGGCTCGTGGACGAGCAAGCCGGTCATCAACGTGGGTCGGTTCACCAACCCCGACACGATGCTCGAGGCGATCCGACAGCGGGCAATGCGACGTGATCGGCGCCGCCCGCCCGTCGATCGCCGACCCGTTCCTCCCGCAGAAGATCAGGGAGGGGCGGCGAGACGAGATCCGGGAGTGCATCGGTTGCAACGTGTGCATCTCGCGTTGGGAGATCGGCGGCCCGCCGATCGTCTGCACTCAGAACGCGACCTCCGGCGAGGAGTACCGGCGGGGCTGGCACCCGGAGCGATTCCCGAAGGCCGAGAACTCCGACAACGACGTCCTGGTCGTGGGCGCCGGCCCGGCGGGGATGGAGTGCGCGATCGTGCTCGCGAAGCGGGGCATGCGCCGCGTCCATCTGGTCGAGGCCGAGGCCGATCCGGGCGGATGCATGAGGTGGGTCCCGCGGCTTGCCGCGCCTCGGCGAGTGGGCTCGCGTGGTCGACTACCGGCGGATCCAGATCGAGAAGTTGCGCAACCTGCAGCTGATCCCGAAGACCACGCTGGATGCGAACGAGGTGCTCGAGTACGGCGCTGAGATCGTCGTCATCGCGACGGGGTCGCACTGGGCGAGTGACGGACTCAATGGCCACACGATGCGCCCGATCCCGGGTGCGGAGCCGGAAGCAGCCCACGTGCTCACGCCCGAGGACGTGATGGTCGAGGCCAAGCCGATACCCGATGGGCCGGTTCTGGTTTACGACTGCGACGGGTACTTCGTCGGAGCGGGGATCGCTGAGCACCTGGCGAGAGCCGGCCGCGAGGTGATTCTCGCCACCCCGGACCGAGCGATCGCCTCCTATACCGAGTACACGCTCGAGGCCCCCCGGCTCAACCGCGATCTGCGTGCGCTGGGGATCGAGATCGTGACCGAGCGCCTGCTGGCGGAGATCCGCCCCGAGTCGGCGGTGCTCGTGGATGCATGGGACACGAGCAGCAGAATCGGCGCGAGCGAGTAGGCGCGACCGTCCTCGTCACCCAACGCAACTCCGACGACGCTCTATATCGCGAGCTGTCCGGCAGCAAGCACCTCGGAGATGCCGGGATCAGCAGCGTATTCCAGGTCGGCGACTGCGTATCACCTTCGATCCTTGCCGATGCGATCTTCAGCGGGCATCGATTGGCGAGGGAAATCGATTCCGACGACCCCGCCGAACCGCTCCCGATCCTGAGAGAGCGCGCGCTGGCGGGATGAGTGAGGGGGTGTGACGACGAGCTCGATCCGCTTCGGCGTTCATGCCGCCAACGTCGGCAGCTACGCGGACGCGACGGGTCTTGGTCGATCTCGCCTGTCGCGCGGAGACGGCGGGATGGGACGGCTTCTTTCTCTGGGACACGCTGGCCTTTGGCGAAGCACGGCGCCGAGCCCGTGATCGACAGCTGGCCGATCCTGGGAGCGATCGCGGCGCGGACGTCGCGGATCAGGATCGGACCCCTGGTCACCCCGCTGGCGCGACGGCGTCCCCAGGTCGTCGCGCGCCAGGCCGTTGCACTGGACCATTTGTCGAGTGGGCGGCTGACGATGGGGGTCGGGCTCGGTCACTCGGGCGAGAAGGAGTTCGCGGCGTTCGGAGAGGAAGCCGATGCGAGGCGCCGGGCAGAGCTGCTCGACGAGTCGCTCGAGGTGTTGACCAGCCTTTGGAGCGGCGAGCCGTGTCAGCACCGCGGCGACCGTTGCCGGGTCGACGGGGCGCAACAGCTCCCGCGGCCAGTCCAAGCTCAGATCCCGATCTGGGTCGGAGGCAACTGGCCCGCGAAGCGGCCGTTTCGCCGGGCCGCGAGGTGGAGTGGCGCCTTTCCGTTCGGTGCGGAGGGCGATCTGCTGACGCCCTCGGGGCTCGGGGAACTGGCCGATTTCATTGCCGAGGAGCGACCCGGAATCGAAGGGTTCGATCTCGTCGTCGGCGGCTGGACCGACGGCGATGACGCCGACGCGGACGCCGGGCGCGTGGCTCGGTACGGCGCTGCCGGGCTCACTTGGTGGCTCGAGGTTCTGGAGGACGGTCGGGCGCCGCTCAGCGAGATGGCGCTGCGCGTGGACCGCGGGCCGCCGAGCTTGGCGGCAAATGTCCGAGATATAGGACGTTAGACCCGTCTGGCGAGCAGATCGTGCAATATATAGACACATAAGGTATGGTTTCAGCGCACCATGGCCGTTGGAGAGCGTCATGGACCGCCCCGCCACGTGGATGCTCGATCTGGAGGAGAGAGAGAATGGGACCTCAGTCACGACACCCTGCCGAGCGGTTCAACCGGCGCGACATTCGCTCAACGCGGAGGTGCACTCGCAGCGGTGGTCACCATCCCGGGATTGATGGCCGCCTGCGGCGGCGACGACGAGTCGTCGTCGACGAACGCAGTCGCGACCGGCGACTGGCGGGGACATCGCCGGGTCGACGATCGACTTCCTCTCCTTCGAGGGCTTTGAGTATCCAACCGCGATGAAGGCATGGCTGAACGCCAACGACGTCGAGCTCAAGGAAAAGTTCGTGTCAGATAACGAGACGATCAAGGCCTCGGTCGTGGCCGCGGAGCAGGCGGGTCTGGGTATCGACCTGATCACGTACTTCGAGGGCTACGGGCCGGAGTACCGGGAGCTCGGCATCGTGCAGACGCTCGACGAGAGCCAGATCCCCAACCTTGAGGGTCTGTTCGACTACTTCAAGTCCGACGTCGGCAACTACTGGGTCAGCGAGGAGGGTGATCGGTCGGCGGTTCCGATGACTTTCGCCTCGCTCGGGATCACCTACGACGGCACCAAGGTTCCCGAGCCGACCGACTACGACATCATGTTCGAGCCGAAGTACAAGGGCCGGGTAGCGATGGTCAACGATGTCCTCTCCTCGTACAACATGACCTCGAACGTGCTCGGTATGGACATGGCCAAGATCCCGCGCGACCGGTTCCCCGAGGTCGAGGACTACCTGCGCAGGGTGCTCGCGCAGACCAACGGCATCAGCCCCAGCTACGGGGATGCAGCCAACCTCCTCGTCTCCGACGAGGTCGACATCGTCTGGCCTGGACTGCCGTTCTTCAACACGGCCGCCGCCGCCGCGGGCAACCCGAACGTGCTCACGATCATCCCCGAGGACACGATCGGCTACACGGCGGTTGACTCGTGGGCGATCGCATCGACGGCGGACAACGTCGATGCCACCTACGCGTTCATCAACGAGACCCTGGACCCGGAGGTGAGCGCAGCGGAGGCGGAGTACCTGGTCGCCGGCACGCCGGTCAAGGAAGCGGTGCCGCTGCTCTCAAAGGAATCGGCCGAGGCGGTGGGTATCAACTACAACGACCTCGACGAGGTGTTCGAGCGAGCTCCGGTACGCGGCAACCCCCCGCAGGAGTCGACCGAGTACGTGACCCTGGACGAGGTCAAGTCGAGCTGGCAGACGATCCTGGCGGGTCTGTAAGGGGGAGGGCCGCACGCTTCCATGGAGGCGGTGGACAAGCCCACGAAGTGGCCAAGGCTGACAACGGGCGAGTGGCGAAGCTCGCTGCTCGCCGGGCCAGTCGGCCTGATCCTGCTGATCTTCTTCGTCGCCCCGCTGGCCACGCTGATCGCGTACAGCTTCTTGACCGCCGGCCTGTTTGCTGTCGAGGGGCCGCCGACCCTGGAGAACTACTCGGACGCGGTCAACGATCCGACCGCCCAGCTGCTCGGTAAGAACGCGGCGATCACGGGTCTGCTGGCGGCTGTGGTTTGCATTGCCGTGGCCCTTCCGGTCGCCTACTGGCTGCGCTACAACGCCGGGCGCTGGCGCCTGATCGTCCTGTTCCTGATCATCGGGTCCCTCCTCGCCAGCTACCTGGTCCGGATCTACGCCTGGAGGACCATCCTCGGTGATTCCGGCCTCTTGAACAGCGCGCTGGAGAGCCTCGGGATCATCGACGAGCCGTTGGGGTTTCTGCTCTTCAACCGGGCGACCGTGACCATCGCCTTGGTCCACATCTATCTGCCGTACGTCCTCCTGATGCTCTCCGCCGGATTCGCGCCCCTGACCCCGGCGTATCTCGAGGCAGCGCAGGATCTCGGCGCCGGGACATGGAAGCGATGGACCCGTGTGATCCTGCCATCGATCGCCGCTCCCCTAGCGAGCGCGTTCCTGCTCGTCTTCGTGCTCTCTGCCGGCGACTACGTGACGCCCCAGTACCTGGGCGGCGAGAACGGGCGCATGCTCGGAGTGCTCATCCAGTCGCAGTTCGTCGACCTCGGCAACTGGGGTCTGGGGGCGGCGTTGTCGCTGCTCATGTTGGTCGCCTTCGCAACCTGCTATCTCGTGATGTCCGCGATCCTCAGGCTGCTGAAGCTCAACCGCCTCCAGTTCCCGGCCTGATCGGATGGGCACGCAACGCAGAAACATCTTCGGAGCCACCGTCACCGTCCTGGTGCTCCTGTTCCTGTTCGTGCCGATCTTCTGCGTGATCCTGTTCTCGTTTCACAACACGGCAAGCCTGAGCTTCCCGTTTGAAGGCTTCTCGCTGCGCTGGTACGAGAAGGCCTTCGGTTCGTCGCAATTCGTCGACGCGATGGTCAGCAGCTTCATCGTTGCCTCGGTCGTCGCCCTGACCACGTTGGTCCTCGGCACCGCGGGCTCCTACGCGCTCACGCGAATGCCCACCCGAGTGAGAGGCGTCTTCGCCTTCGTGATCTTCCTGCCGTTGACCCTTCCCGGCCTTTTCCTTGGGGTCGGTCTGCTGGTGTTCTTGGTTCGTCTCCACATCCAGCTCTCACTGTTCACGATTGCCCTGGGCCATTTCATCCTGATCGCACCGTTCTTCATGTTGATCGCCGGGGTCATGATGCAGCGGCTCGACCGATCGCTCGAGGAGACGGCGCAGGACCTCGGCGCCTCGCCGACGCAAGTCTTCTGGCGCGTGGTCATCCCGCAGATCTGGACCGTGCTGCTCGGAGCGACCGTGCTTGCGTTCACGCTCTCGCTGGACGAGTTCATCGTCACCCTCTTCGTTGCCGGCACCGACTCGACTCTGCCCCTCTACATCTGGTCGCTGCTGCGGCGCACGGTCGACCCCTCGATCAACACGGTCTCGACCATGTTGCTCACGGTGACCGCCGTTCTCTGGCTGCTGGCCGGGGCGCTCGCGCTCTGGGCGGCGAGGCGCAAGCGGGCGGGGTTCGACCAGATCGTCGAGGCGGACGACCTTCGAGTGAGCGTGGGGGGTTGAAATGAGCTCTGTCGGCTCCGTGGTCGAGGTCAGGGACCTGACCCACCGATACAAGGACGTAACGTCCCTAGACGACATCACGCTCGAGATCGCCGAGGGAGAGATCGTCACGCTGTTGGGTCCGTCCGGCTGCGGCAAGTCGACGCTGCTGAGGGTGATCGCCGGGTTCGAGAAGCCCGCGTCCGGGGGCGTTCACATCGACGGCCGCGATATGGCCAGAATCCCGCCGCACAAGCGGCCGGTCAACATGGTCTTCCAGCGGTCGACGCTGTTCCCGCACCTCGACGTTTACGAGAACATCGCCTTCGGCCTGCGGGTCTCCGGGATGAGCAAGCGCGAGGTCTCCGGGCGGGTCAAGGACGCCCTGGCCTTGGTGCGATTGAGCGATTTGGCTCGGCGCCGCAGCCACGAGCTCTCGGGCGGCCAGCTTCAGCGCGTGGCTCTGGCTCGCGCCCTGGTCAATCGGCCGAAGGTGTTGTTGTTGGACGAGCCATTCTCGGCTCTCGACCAACAGATTCGCCTGGAGATGGAGGCGGAGCTGCGGCGGTTGCACCGCGAGACCGGAGCCACGTTCCTGCACGTGACCCATGACCAACGCGAGGCGCTCGCCCTCTCGGATCGGATCGCGATCATGAATGGCGGAGTGATCGAGCAGATCGGGGAGGCGTCGCAGGTGTATCTGGCTCCCGCATCGCCGTTCGTAGCGCGATTCGTCGGCAATGCCAACGTCGTGCCGGTCGAGGTGCTCGGCGTCCGCGACAAGAGCGCGCAGGTGCGAATCGCGGGTGAGACGATCGCCTTCCCAGCAATGAACGGGATCGCGCCCGGTCCAGCCTGGCTGGTGGTCAGGGAGCAGTCCGTCTCGGTCGACCGAGCCCGCGAAGGGGACCGCGGCCTTCGGGGGACGATTCAGGACGCGGCATTCCACGGCACCGGCTTTGCCTACAACGTCGCGATCGACGGCCTCGAGCAGCCGGTGCAGGTCGGCAGCCGCGGGATGCGGGAGCCGCTGACGGTCGGCGAGGAGGTCGCGCTCTCGTTCGACGTCGACGGATGCGGCCTGCTGCCCCGCGACGAATCGGAGCAGCTCGACTTGGAGAGCGAGGTCAAGGGGGCCGCGACCGAGAGCGACCCAGCCCGACCGTGAGTGAAGCGTTCTCTCTAGCAGGTCGGGTTGCCGTCGTCACGGGGGCTGGAGCCGGGATCGGCGAGCACTTGGCGATCGAGCTCGGCGCGCTCGGGGCCGGCGTCGGTGTGCTGGATGTCGACGAGGATGGGGCGCGGGCCTGCGCTCAGCGAATCGAGCAGGACGGGGGGCGAGCTCTCGCGGTGGCCTGCGATGTCAGCGACTACGAGGGCATTCAGGACGCCTTCGCCGAGGTCAGAAGCGAACTCGGTGAGACGGACATCCTGGTCAACAACGCCGGCATCATCTCGACGGCCCGGTTTTCCGAGATGGAGGAGGCCGAGTGGGACCGGATCTTCGGGATCGACTATTCGAGCCTGTTCAACTGCTGCAAGGCGGTTGTTCCGTCGATGACCTCGCGGAGCTACGGGCGCATCGTGAACGTCTCCTCGGTCGCCGGCAAGCGCGGGGGCGGACTGCTTGGCACGGCCGCCTACTCCGCCGCCAAAGCGGGCGCCTTCGGCTTCACCAAGGCGCTCGCGCGGGAGCTGGCACCGAGCGGCGTGACCGTCAACGCCGTCGCTCCCGCGGCCGTGATCACGCGGATGTCCAGGAAGTTCCAGGAGGATCCGGAGCTACTCGCAAAGGTGCTTGCCGGCATTCCGGTGGGACGCCAAGGCACGGTCGTCGACATCTCGGACGCCGTCACCTTTCTGGTCTCGGACGTCGCCGGCTACATAACCGGCGAGACACTCAACGTCGAGGGCGGGCTGTTGATGGAATGAGCTTCCTCGACCGTCTAGATCTGAACGGACGCAATCTGCTCGTCGACGGTGGAGCGACACCCGTCGGACGCGCGACCGCGTCGTTCGCAGCCGGCTACGGGCTTGGGTCGTTGATCCTCGTGGACGACGACGAAGCGGGGCTGAAGCAGGCGAGTGACGAGGCGCGCGAGCTCGGCCTCGATGTCTCGACCTACGTGGTCGAGCCCGGCGACGTCGGCCGAATGATGGCGCTGAAGGCGGAGGCTCGAGAGCGCGTCTGGCTCGATAGAGCTACTCGTGAACGCGAGCGATACGCCGTCGCGGACGCGGTTTCACGAGCTCGAACGGGCCGAGTGGGATCGGGTCGCGGTGGGGCAGGTCAAGCGCGTCTTCGCGACCTGCAGAGCCCTCGTTCCGGCGATGGCGGAGCGGGAGTATGGCCGCGTAGTCAACCTGGCTTCGATATCCGCCAAACGAGCGAGCGAAGGCCTCGGCGGACCGGCGTACGCGACCGCGCACGCGGCGATCAACGGCTTCACCAGGGCGTTGGCCCGCGAATTCGCCACTCGGGGTGTGCGCGTCAACGCGATCGATAGCGGCCTCACGGAGTCAGACCCTGAGGATGTCATCAAGGATGCCGTCGCAGCCATCCCGCTTGGCAGGGAGGCGCGGTTGTCGGAGATCGCCGCGACGACGGTGTATCTGCTTTCCGACGCTTCGGCCTACGTGACCGGCGAGACGCTCAACCTGGACGGTGGCCTGGCGATGGAGTGACCGAGGCGGCCGCAGGTCGGCCCGGCTCGCGCTGGGACCACGGCCGATGCCGCTCCAGCTGCGCCGCGAGCGCGATCAACCCTCGGTCCTCGCCGAGCCGGCCGACGAGCTGGACCCCGATCGGAAGTCCCTCCCGCGACCATTCCAGCGGAAGCGAGATCGCCGGCTGGCCGGTGACATTGAAGGCGTAGAGGTACCGGGTGTAGTCGAGGTCTTCCTCGGCGGCCTGATCGGTAGCGGACCCGAAATCGTCGATCGACTTGGGCAGCTGAGTAACCGTCGGCGTCAGCAGGTAGTCCCAGTCCTCGAAGAACTGGAGAATCTGACTCGACCTCGAACGCATCGCGGTCATCGCCTCCATGTACTCGACCGCAGTGATTCGCCGGCCGCGCTCGTGGCAGAGCCGCGCGTACGGGTCGATGAACTCCGTCGAGGGCTTCTCGATCGTCGCGTACCCGGCTTCCTCGACGACCCGGACGGCATCCTCGAGCGAGCCGAGATCGGGCCCGGTCGCCTCGAGGTGATGGCCGAGCTCGGCGAGCAGCTCGGCCGTGGCGCCGACGCCCGCCGAGACCTGCGGATCGACGGATGGCGGCGAGCCGGTGATCACCGCGATGCGCTTCGACTCGGGGTTCTCGTCGACGGCGGCGAGGAACGAACCCGCTGGCGGCTCGAGCCAGTAGAGGTCCCCGAGCACCCGGCCGCTGATCGCATCGAGCATCAGGGCCGCATCCGGGACCGAGCGGGCGAGTGGGCCGTGCGTGAACAGCCCAGCCGCCGCGGCCCACCGGGGTGCGGTCGATACGCGCCCGCGACTCGGTTTCAGACCCACCACCCCGCAGCAGCTTGCCGGGATCCGGATCGATCCCCCGGTGTCCGATCCCTCGGCGAGCGCACACATGCCGGCTGCGACCGCCGCGGCCGAGCCTCCGCTCGACCCACCGGCGCTCAGGGTCGGATCCCACGGGTTACGCGTCGGTCCGAAGAGACCGAACGCCGTGGTCGGACGGCCTCCGAACTCGGGCGTGTTCGTCTTGCCGATGAACACCCCGTCGACTTCTCTCATCCTGGCCGCGACGGCTGCGTCCGCGCTCGGGACGTGATCACGAAACGCGGGGGAGCCGTACGTGGTCACGAACCCGGCGGTATCGGTGAGATCCTTGAGCGCATACGGGATCCCCGTCAGCAGCGACTGCTCGCCTTGCCCGAGTCGATTGTCGATCCTCGCTGCGGTCGCGATCGCATGCTCCGGGAAGGTCGCCGTGAAGGCGTTGATGATCGGGTCGCGCTGTTCGATGGTCCGCAGCGATTCGCGCACCACCTCGGCGCAGGAGCGTTCTCTCCGGCGGATCGAATCTCGCAGCGCGAGCGCCGATACGAAAGCCGGGCTCACTAGGGATACATCCGCACGATCCCGGCGACGTCCTCGTCCCCGAACCCACGACCGGCGGCCATTCGGACGATCTGGTCGGCAAGCGATCCGAGCGGGATCGGGAATCGCTGAGCGCGGGCGGCGTCCTCGACCAAGGCCAGGTCCTTGACGAAGAGATTGAGCGCGCTGCTCGGGGGATCGAACTCGCCACTGAGCATGAGCGGCCCACGATTCTCGAGCATGAAGGATTGGGCGGCCCCCTTGGTCAGCGCGTCGAACGCCGCCTCCGGGTCGATCCCAAGGGCTTTCGCGAACTGCAGGGCCTCGGCCGCGGCGAGCGTGTGGATCCCGCAGAGCAGCTGGTTGACCAGCTTCAGCGACTGGGCATCACCGGGAGACTCGCCGCAGTCGACGATCTCGGAGCTCATCATGTCGAGCAGCTTCTCGACTCGCGCGACCAGGGCTCCCGGACCCGCGACCATGACGATCAGGTCGCCGGCTTGAGCACGAACGACGCCGCCGCTGACCGGGGCGTCGATCAGGTGCAGGTTCCGCTCGGCGAGGCGCGCCGCGGCGGCGCGAATCGCCTCCGGGCCGACCGTGCTGGTGACGACCACGACCCCGTCGGGGGTCAGGGAAGCGGCAGCCCCCTCGTCCCCGAACAGCGCCTCCTCAACCTGGTGACCATCGAGGACCATGAGAAAGAGGACGTCGGCTCCCTCGGCGGCGTCCGCGGGGGAGATGGCCACGCGGCAGTCGGCCGATGCGATTGCCGCGGCGCGCTCGCCGACTACGTCGAACAGGGCGAGTCCCTCGCCGGCCGCGATCAGCTGCCGCGCCATCCCGCCCCCCATCGCTCCTAGCCCAACAAAGGCCGTTCCGCTCATGAGTCAGTCCTTTCCGCGTTCGGTTTGGATCATCGCCGCGTCAGCGCGCCACGAGGCGCTGGTGGGAAGCTGGCGAGCGTGCGTCGTCGGTCGTACAGCGCGTGCCTCGATCCGATCGGAATCGCGTGCGTCTTCGGCCAAATACGCTAGAATCGTGCGAAGTATAGAACAGAAAGTGTTCCTAACTCGGCAAAAGCCGCTGAATCACGAACACCAAAGTTCAAGCGCGCCTCGCGCCAGCCGGTGCCCGTTTGCCGTGCGTCCAGTACGAAAGGAAACGCGTTGCCCAACATTGGACCTCTTGAGCTAGCGATCGTCCTCGTCATCGCTCTGATCATCTTCGGTCCCAAGCGGCTGCCGAACTTGGGCCGTTCCCTCGGTAGCGGCATGCGGGAGTTCAAAGATTCGCTGACGGGAACAGGTCAGGAGAGCGACGGAAGTCGCTCACTCGAGACCGAAACGGCGACCTCGAGGTCGGACCACTAGTGCGTGTCTCGTCCGCGAAGCAGTGTCACTGAGCCGTTGCACGATGCACTTGCCTCGGGCTCGGCCTCTGATGTTCAGGCGGAGTCCCAACTGGTTCCTGAGCCTTCAGGCGTCGAGCCCGGCGCAATGCCGGGCCAGATTCCTCTCTCTGGATGCCGGAATCGCCGGCCCCCGGGTCCGTTCGGACCCGGGGCCGGCGGTCCGGAACATCGGCCGATCGGGTCCGCGAGATCTCCGACCACCGCGACGAGGTCCTGATCCAGAGGAGCGCTTGCTTCGGCGGGCCGAGGCGGTGCTGGGCGGCAGGGAGGGAATCTGGAGCGTCTGACTTCGCCTCACTTCAGGCCTGGACGCTGTCTCGCCCCGCCTCCAGCATGCGCTCCTTTCGCGGGCGCCCGCGTATAGGTGGAGGGGCTCATTACCCGGAGGCCGCGGGTCAGTCCCGCTCCCGCCTTTCTTGTTCCCATCGCCGCCCGCCTGGGTGCGGTACCTGCCCGCCGTCGCGCGTCGCGTTGACCATCGCAGAACGCATGGAAGTAGCGCCCGGTGCGTGTATCAGGCACTCGGGACCTATCCGGTGCGCCCATGCGTATCTCGGTCGGTCATGTCCGGCATCACGAGGGCGAGCGTGCTGGTCGGCGCAGCGATACTCGGCGCCGGCGTCGCCCTGGGCGCCCTGCTGTTTGGCGGCGGTTCCACGTCGAGCGGTCACGCGGACACGAGTCAGGCGGGCACAAATCGCATGATCAAGGGCCTGTCCTTCGAGACCCGTGGCCCCGCGGATCGACGGATGATCCTCGACCTGGGCGGCCTGACGGTCACCGCCAAATGCAAGCAATACCGGATCATCGCGAACCCGGAGAAGCCCTACGCGGACACGCCGCGCAAGAGGTTCGATTCGCTCTCGGTCACGGCCAAGAGCGCCTTCAATGGCGCTTCGATCGTCTCCTCATTCATGCAACGCGAAGGGGCGAAGGGCCCGGCGACACATCCATACGTGTTCGCCCTGCGCGATTTCGGCCCCGGCTACGGCGGCTACGACTTCCTCGGGACGCCGTACAAGGTCTCGGGCGACCTCCACTACTCCCGCCCTGACGGCGCGCAGGTCTCGGTGTCCTACGCGGCCAATCAGCAGCGGACAACCGACGGCTGCCGCTTCGGCGGAACCGCCGCTTTCGCACCCGGCTGACCGGGCGCACGCGGCGACTCCGTCACCGAGCGTCGAGTTTCTTGCGGATAGCGAAAGAAACTCGACGCTCGATGGTCCGTGCCCGGAGTTGTTCAGTGCGGGAGCGCTAATCCGAATCGAACCACCCGAGTCGGCGCCGCGTTCGCGGCGTTGCGGTCCTGGACTAGCCGAGAAACTTGAGGAGAGCCGCGGCCAGCTCCTCGGGGGCCTCCTCGGCCTGGTGGTGTCCGGAATCGATCGGCTTGCCCTCGAGCGAGCTCGCCACCCACGGCTTCCACACAGCGACCGGATCGCCGTAGATCGCCTTCATGTCGTCCTGCGTGGCAAAGCAGAAGAGCATCGGGCAGCGGACACGACGCCCCTCCTCGCGGTCGGCGAGGCCGTGCTCGTAGTCGATCGTGAGGCCGGCGCGGTAGTCCTCGCACATGCCATGCACAACGCCGGGATCTCGCAGTGCGGCCCAGAGGTCGGCATGCGCCTCCACCCCCATCACCTCGGGGCCGTTGGATCGATACCAGGCCTCGGGATCGGCGCAGATCACGCGTTCGGCCGGCTTGGCGGTCTGGCCCAAGAACCACCAGTGCCACCAGTCGCGCGCGAATCGCCAGTCGGCGCGCTCGAGCGCCTCGACCAACGGCACGCTGTCCATGATCACGAGCCGCTCCACTGCCTCCGGGTGATCCAGCGCGACGCGATGCGCGACCATCGCGCCGCGATCGTGTCCGACGACGGCGAAGTCCTCGTGGCCGAGCTCGCGCATCACCGCGACGATGTCGGCGGCCATCGCCCGCTTCGACGACTGCGCGTGGTTCGGGGCGTCTGCGGGCAGTGTGGACTGGCCGTATCCGCGCAGGTCGGGACAGACGACGGTGTGCCGCTCGGCGAGCCGCGGCGCCACCTGGCACCAGGTTGCGTGAGTGCGCGGATGGCCGTGGATGAGGACGACGGGCGACCCGCTGCCCCCGTGGCGCACGCGCAGGGTGACCTCGCCCAGCTCGATCCGGTCCAGTTCGAAGCCTTCGAACACGACTGGTCCATTACCCGTTGACAGGAGCGTCTGACGATGCAGCGGCGCTTGCCTCGCGACTGGACCTCGCGACCATGGACGGCCTCAGGCGTGCAGGGTGGGCCGGTAGATGAGCTCTTGGATGTTGCCGTCGAGCGTCCGGCTCTCGATCAGCTCGAGGTCGAAGTCGGCCGCATCCTGGAAGAGCGGGTCCGTGCCGGTCTGACCGGTGATCACAGGGAAGAGCGACACCTGGACGCGGTCGACCAGGCCGGCGGCCATCAGCGCCCGGTTCATCGAGAGGCTGCCGTGCGAGCGCAACGGCACCTCTGACTCCTCCTTGAGCCGGGCGACGACATCGACGGCGTCACCGCTCACGAGGGTCGCGTTCGGCCAGTCGAGGGGTCCTTCGAGTGAAGGTGTTCGCCCCGAGGACCATCCGCTCCTCCGCGTCGTACAAGGCGAGGCGGCGCTCTAGCGGAAATCCGGATCGAACGGCTGCTGGTCGGACTGGCAGACCGTGCCCGCGGGTGGGGTGATCAGCTCGGTCAGATAGTCGGTGATCGCCTGGTCGACGCAGGCGCTCGGGTTCTGGAAGCTCAGGTGGCCGTAGCCCTCCTGGGTGAGCAGGACCGCGTTGCCGAGGAGCTGCGCGACGTGCACGGCGTTGGCATAACTGGTGTTGGGA
This sequence comes from uncultured Solirubrobacterales bacterium, assembly GCA_963729065.1. GTDB lineage: Bacteria > Actinomycetota > Thermoleophilia > Solirubrobacterales > 70-9 > WHSW01. The sequence goes on along the minus strand of CAVSMS010000013.1, from coordinate 17,352 downwards.
TCAAAGGTTGAGTTGATCACCAGAACCGGATTCGGGGTCGAGGCGGTCCAAGGACCGCGGTAGGCGTCCTCGCCGCGCACCGGCCAGGCGGCGCAGGGGGCCCACTGCCACCAGCCCTGCAGCGCGCCCTGTAGGTAGCTGACCCGGCTCAGTCTCCGGATCACCGACGGCCATGCCCGCAACTTCCGGTGGGCGCCCGCGTCGGCGCACTGGATCGCCGTCGACGGCGTCAGGGCGGCCCAGCCGGCGACCGTGCCGTAGGGATTCGCCCCGCTCTCGAGCGTCGATGCGTCGCCTCTGAGCGCGGCGACGAGATTCGCGGCGTTGGTCGGCCATGTCCTGGGAGCCCTGACCGGCGCGTACTGAGAGAGCAGCAGATCGCCATAGCCGAGCTCCTGTGGTGAGGAGAGGGGCGGCAGGGCCCCCGGAGCCGGAATCGGCGCGCGCTTTGTCCGCGCGAGCAGTCGCTGGAAGCGCTCGGCCGCGGTGTGGCGGCCGCCGGCGAGCGCGCAGCGCTCCGGTCCCGCGCTGTCACAGAGCGAGAGGAACTGGTCGAAGACCCCGTCGGATGGTTTGACGGTGGCGGCAACTCTCACCTCCGACCCCTTCGAGTACTTGGTCGCATCGACCACCCCGTTGAGCATCATCGCCCGGACGCGGTCTCCGAACATGTTGGCGTAGGTCTGGCCGAGGTAAGTCCCGTAGGAGAGGCCGACGTAGGTGAGCTTCTCCTCGCCCATCAGGGCCCGCAGGTGGTCGAGATCGCGGACCGTATCGGCCGTCGTGATGTGCGGCAGAAGCCAGCCGCTGACCTCGCCGCAGCGCCGGGCCAAGGCGGCGGCCTTGCGCCGATAGGGCTCCGAGGTGCCGTAGGTCGTCGGGACCGAGACGCCGGCCCAGAAGCGCGACTCGCTTCGCTGGCTGCGGAAACATTTCACTCGGGTGCTGGCGTATGTGCCGCGCGGATCCCAGCTGACGACGTCGAAGCGGCCGTCGCCGAACGCGTCGAGCCCATCGGGATCGCCGTGCACGAGGCCGACGCCGGTGTCGCCGGGCCCGCCCGGGTTGATGAACAGCGAGCCGATCCGCTCCTCGGGGTTGCTGGCCAGATGGCGGATCAGCGCGAGGCGGATCGTGCGCCCGTTCGGGCGGTCCCAGTCGAGCGGCACGCGGATCCGGGCGCACTGCAGATCCGGCCCGGGGGGATCGCATGCGGCCCAGAGGATCGGGGCGCCGACGCCGTTCGCCCGCGGGGCGCGATCCGGCGCGCCGGCGGCGCCCGCCGGGAGCGCAACCAGACAGGTGCCGGCCAACGCCGAGGCGGCGAGGAGCACTCTGCGCGCGGCGCCCGCGGTCGATGAGTTCGTGGAGTCCCTTCCGTTTACCGAGAGTCCGGCGAGTGCTGCCGAAGCTAGTCGTCCGAAGACCGCGAGTCAACGCAGCCTGCGCCGCGACCGAGCGCCGGACCGCCGCGTCAGCCCCTTGGCTTGGCCCCGAAGCGCTCGATCCCAATCAGCGGCCGGATCGCCCCCTCGACATCGGGGCCGACGAAGCCTCGGCGCAGGACGTCGTCGCCGAGTTCGTTGGCGATCGCGCCCATGATCATCCCCTGATCGAGAGCCAGGTAGGAGTCCGAGACGGCGCCCGTCTGCACGTTCACGCTGTCGCGGAACCCCAAGTCCGTGTAGAGGCCGGGGAAGTCGTCGGCGAGCCCGCGGAGATCCGCGAGCGTCGCCTCCGGCGCGTAGCGGAGGGCGAGGAAGGCGGCGTGCGGGGAGACGACGCCGTTCGTATACGCGGACTGGGGCGGGTCGGGTTGAGGCTCGCGATCCGGGCAACCGGCGAATCCGTGATCGATCAGCGTGCCGTCCTCGTTGGAGGCAGCCCCGTTCGGGTCCATGCCGATCCCGTCCACGCCCCAGGTGCGGTAGCCGCCCTCGGGGACGTTCGCGGCCGAGAAGCCCCAGTAGCCGTAGCCGGCCTCCTCGAGCCCGTGGTGGATCTGCGCGGCGACCGTGAGCGGGTGGTTGACGCCCCAGCTGCGCTTGCCCCAGCGTTCCTCCGGGACGAACAGCGCCGGCATCAACGCCTCGAACATGCTCCCGCCCCAGGACGGGCGTGACGAGCATGCCCGCGTAGCGGTAGGCGCCCTCGAACACGGACACCCCGCGATAGGTCCGCCAGCGGCCCAGCGGCCGGGTCTCCTGCCAGCTCCAATCGCAGGTGTCGGGGAAGCTGCGCCAGGCGCCGAAGTACTCGCGGTCCGGCAGCTGGCCGTTGGCGATCCCGATGTAGCTCGCGATCCGGCTCTCGCTGACGACCGTGTCGTAACAGCACGCCTCGGCGCCGGTGTCGGGGACGTAGTGAAAGAGGATCCGGTTGACCTCGGGCCGGTAGTAGAAGCCGAAGTCCATGCTGTCGTAGATCGCCTGCGCGCGGTCGGCGACCTCCGGCACCTTGCTCGCGACGATTCGCAGCCCCGTCGCGAGCCAGCCGTTGTCGACCGACGAGAGGATCGGTGTGAGCGGCGCCCCCGTCGGCGGCCAGACGGTGAGCTTCTCGCCGGTCGTGCGGTCGTACCAGTTGTAGAACTGGCCGCTCGGCTGGTGGCGCTCCATGCCCTCGAGGGTCGTCAGCGTCGCCCGCAGGCGATGGGACAACTCGCGGCGGCCGATGATCCCCAGCCGCTCCGCGCCGATGGCGCTCCACATGTAGGCGCCGATGTTCGTGGTCGACGTCTGCGGCTCGGCCGTCCCGTCGGCGTGCAGGATGTCTGCCGGCAGGCCGGACTGGTGATCGGTCATCGCGTCGAACGAGCGCCATGTCGCTTCGGCGTACTCGCGCAGCGAACCGCGATCGCCCGGTGCCATCGCCGACGCTCCCGCGGGCAGCGCCATCGCCACGCACAGCGCGGCGATGACGCCCAGGTGCTTCATGAGCCCGCTACCTCGTGACGGTCAGCGGCTGCATCATGTCCGCGCTCGAGCTGTTCCCGGCGTAGACCTGGATCTGCCCGGGCTCGACGACGAACTTGCCGCGCTCGTCGTAGAAGCCGAAGTCGCTTCCGTCGAGCTCGAAGCTGACCGTCTGGGTCTCACCGGGTCGGAGCGTGACGCGCTCGAACCCGCGCAGGCGGCGGACCGGCTGGGAAATGCTCGCAACCGGGTCGCGGATGTAGAGCTGCACCACCTCGTCACCCGGTTCGCCGCCCGTGTTGGTCACGTCGACGGACGCCCTCACACTGCCATAGCTCGGAACGCTTGACTTGCTCAGCTGGAGGTTCGTGACCTCGAACGTCGTGTAGCTGAGGCCGTATCCGAACTCGAACAGCGGCGCGCAGCTCGGGATGTCGCGGTGGCGCGAGTTGTACTTCGAGTCCGGGTTGCACGGCCGCCCCGTCTGCTCGTGGTTGTAGTAGATGGGCACCTGGCCCAGCCGCTGCGGGAAGGTCACCGGCAGCTTGCCGCCCGGGTTGACGTCGCCGAAGACCACGTTGGCGACGGCCGGTCCGGCCTGCACCCCCGGGAACCACGCCTCGAGGATCGCCGGCGCGTCGTCGACGATGTCCTCGAGCACCAGCGGGCGACCGTTGAAGAGGACGACGGCGAACGGCGTCCCGGTCGCCGCGATCGCCTCGATCAGCTCCTCCTGCCGACCCGGGAGGTCGATCGTGCTGCGCGATGCGGCCTCGCCGCTCATCTCGCGGGTCTCGCCGAGCGCGAGCACCACCTGATCCGCCCGGCGCGCGGCCGCGACCGCCCTGGCGAACCCGGCGTCGGACGTGCAGCCCTCGGGGTCGTCGGTCGGCGGCTCGGCGTTGGAGAGCTCGCAGCCCTGCGCGTACGTCGCACCGGGACTGCGCTCGGCAATCGCGTCGAAGACGCTCACCGCATCCTCATCGCGCCCGACTCCCCACCAGGGCCCGAGCATGTCGTGCTGGTTGTCCGCCAGCGGGCCGATCACGGCGGTCTGCGCCGACGGGTCGAGCGGCAGCACGCCGTCGTTCTTGAGCAGGACCATCGAGCGGCCGGCTGCCTTGCGGGCGGCCCTGACCGCGTCGGGCCGCAGCATCTGCCGCTCCGCGGCGGCGGGCGTATACGGCGCGTACGGGTGCTCGAACAGGCCGGCGCGGAACTTGACCCGGAGGATCCGGCGCACGGCATCGTTGATCCGACCCATCGAGATCACTCCGTCCTCGAGCAGCTGCGCGCCGAAGTCACGAATCAGGGTGCTGGTCATCTCGGAGTCGACCCCCGCGTTGAGCGCTGCGGCCGCGGCGCCGGGACCGTCGGCGGCGATTCCATGGCCGCACTCGCCGTCATTCGGGTTCACGGGCGGGCAGGCACGCAACTCCTTGACCGCCGTCCAATCGCCCTCGACGAAGCCGTCGAACTTCCACTCGCGCTTGAGGATCTGGTTCATCGTGTAGCTGTTGGCGCAACCGGGAACGCCGTTGATCGCGTTGAACGAGCACATCACGGTGTCGGCGCCGGCATCGATCGCCGCCTCGAACGGCGGCAGGTACATGTTGCGGAGGCGCTGCTCCGACATGTCCGTCGTGTTGTAGTCGCGCCCGGACTCGGGCTGTCCGTAGGCGACGAAGTGCTTCGGGCTCGCGATCAGCTTGTTCCGACCGCTGTAGTCCGATCCCTGGGTCCCCTTCACGCGGGCCGCGCCGAGCACCGAGTTCAGGTACGGGTCCTCGCCGCCGCCCTCGGAGATCCGGCCCCACCGCGGCTCATGCGAGACGTCGACCATCGGCGCGTAGGTCTGCTTCAGGCCGACGGCCGCCGACTCGCGCGCACCGTAGGAGGCGTCGGCGAACGCCGTGTCCGGGTCGAAGCTCGCGGCGGTGCCCAGCGGAATCGGGAAGGTCGTGCGGAAGCCGTGGATGGTGTCGAAGGCGAACAGGAGCGGGATCCCGAGGCGGGAGTCCTCGACCGCGATCCGCTGGAGCTGGCGGATCCGCTGCGGGTCCGTGACGCTGAGGACCGAGCCGAGCCCGTTGCGCACCTCGTCCTCGGTGACCAGGAAGTCCGGAAGCAGCTGGGTCTGCTCGAGCTTCTCCTCCAGGGTCATCTGAGAGATCAGCGCGTTGATGCGATTCTCGATCCCCTGGTCGGTCGATCGTTCGACGGGCTGGAGCGCCACCTCGTCGCTTGCCTTGTCTCCAGCGAAGACGCTGACGCCGCCCGCGATCGCGATCGCAACGACGAGCGCCGGCGCGACCATGGCCGCCCGGCGGGCACTTCTCCTCATGAACCTGACCTCCCTGCGGCCCCTTGGGCCGCAAACGCGTGACCCCCAGGCACGGCTCTAATCCCCACCTGCGGGGCTCTTAAACACCGCGTGAGAAATCCCCTTAGGCGCGGGTTGAAGATTGGTCTTTACAGTCCGCCCGGTTCGTTACCCGATGGACCAAATGCAGCCATCCGAACGACTCGAAACTCGGCTCGGCCCCCTGGCTTTGCGATCGTCCGGCCGAGGGCCGACGCTCGTCTTCTTCGCCGGCGCGCTCGCGAATCATGATCTGTGGCGTGACGTCGTCATCGCGCTCGAGGACCGCTACCGCTGCATACGATCGACCTCCCGCTGGGCGCGCATCCGTGGCCGCTGCCCACGGGAGCGACCGATCGGCCACCTCGCTGGCTCGGCTGCTGCTCGACTGCCTCGAACTGCTCGACGTCGAAGATGCCACGGTGGTCGCCAACGACACGGCCGGTGGACTGCTCCTGCTGTCGCTGGCCACTGGTCATCCGGCGCTCGAGCGAGTGGGGGGACTCGTCCTGACGAACTGCGACAACTACGACCAGTTCCCCCCGGATGCGCTCAGAAAGGGGGCGGCGGTGTGTCGCGCCCTCCCTCGCCTCGCCCGAGCACTGCTTCGGCTACAGCTTCGATCGTCGAGCGGCCGACGCAAGGTCGCCTCCAGCGTCGCGGCGAGCGGACTTGACGATGAGCGTGCGGAGTCGTTCTTCGGGCCGGCACGACGTGATCAACGCGTCGCCGACGATCTCGTCGCGGCCTTGGCTGGTCTGCGCCCGCAACTCCTCCTCGATGCCGCCGAGGCGATCCCGCGGTTCGACCGGCCGGTCCTGCTGATCTGGGGCGAGTCGTGCGACTTCTTCCCGATCACCGCCGCGCAAAGACTCGCGTCCGAATTCCCCAGCGCCACGCTGGTCTCCGTTCCCGAAGCCAAGACCTGGGTCCCGATCGACAACCCGGCCGCGGTGGTCGACGCCATGACGAAGTTCGTGCCGACGCCTCGGACGTAGCACCGCTCTCGCAACATCCAGCGCTCATGACCGGGCGCCGAGTCGCCCCTGTCACAACCGGGGGGTCTCCGGTCAAGAACTGGGTGATGAGACCAAACCAATCCTCCGAGTTGATGATCGCCCGGCGCACCGTGGCGACCTCCGGCCAATCCGGTGGCCGGAGACGAAAACGAGAAGGCCCGCCTGCGGGACCTGGCTCTGGCTCGGGCGGCCCGCGACGACGCCGCCGCCTTCACCGAGATCTTCGAGCGCCACGCCCCTCAGCTTCGTCGTTGGTTTCGCCAACGCACCGGAAACCAGGAGGTAGCGGCCGATCTGACCGCCGAGACCTTTGCCCAGGCTTGGAAATCGCTCCGCCGTTGTTCGCCGGACGTCTTCATCCCCAGTTCGCTGGGTCCGGCCAACTGAGCTCGGGAAGATCCGGCGGGCGGTGGAGTCTCAGGAGTTGAACCCAGCTCGACTCCCGACCCGAAGGATCGCCATGTCACCGCCGCTGCGCTTCGCTACCGATCCGTCACCCAGGTCGTAACGTGATCGACATGGATCGAGCCGCCGAGCTCGAACGCGGCCGGGAGTCCTACGCGACGCGGGCGTGGGCGGATGCCTATGAGCGGCTCTCCCGAGCCGACGGGGAGGCGGCGCTCGAGGCGCGCGACCTCGTGCTGCTGGCCAACTCGGCCTACATGGTCGGCCGCGACGCGGACTACCTGCGCGAGCTGGAGCGTGCGCATCACGCCTACGCGGAGGCCGGGGAGCTGACGCGCGCCGTTCGATGCGCGTTCTGGCTCGGCATCGCCCTGATGCTCGCGGGCGAGGGCCCCCGGGCGGCCGGATGGTTCTCGCGCGGGCAACGCCTGCTCGCGCGCGTGGAGTCGGACTGCGTCGAGCGCGGCTATCTCCTGACCCCGGTCGTGCTCGAGCACAAGCTGGCGGGCGACCACGGCGAAGCGTGTGCGGTCGCGGCCGAGGCCGCCGCGATCGGCGAGCGGTTCGGAGATCAGTGACCTCGTCGCCCTCACGGTCCAGGAGCAGGGGCACGCGCTCGTCCTGCTGGGGCGGACGAAGGAGGGCCTGCGGCTCATCGACGAGGTGATGGTCTCGGTGACCGCGGGCGAGCTCTCACCGATCGTCACCGGACTGATCTACTGCAACACGATCGCCTTCTGCCAGAGCGTGTACCAGGTGCGCCGTGCGCGCGACTGGACCGCGGCCCTGACGCGCTGGTGCGAGGAGCAGCCGGAGATGGTTGCCCATTCCGGCGTGTGCCTCGTGCATCGGGCCGAGATCATGCAGCTGGAGGGGGCCTGGCTCAACGCCCTGGCCGAGGCGCAACGCGCCCGGGAGCGATTCTCTCGAGGCGCCGAGGCGGTCGCCCCGTCGCACAACGAGGGCCTCGCGCGCTATCGCGAGGCGGAGGTCCACCGGCTGCGCGGGGAGCGCGCGGCCGCCGAGGAGGCCTATCGAAGGGCGAGCCTCTGCGGGGCCGAGCCGCAGCCCGGCCTGGCTCTGCTGCGGCTCGTCGAGGGCGACCGCGAGGCCGCGGCGGCCGGGATCTCCCGGGCGCTCGCGGAGATGACCGAGCCGCTCGACCGCGCGCGGCTGCTGCCCGCCCGGATCGAGATCGCCCTCGCGGCCGGCGAGCTCGACGCGGCCCGCGAGGCCTGCGGCGAGCTCGAGCGGATCGCGGCCGGCGCGGAGGTGGCGCTGCTCGACGCGATGGCCGCGCACGCTCGCGGGGCAGTGGACCTCGACGCCGGGGCCGTCGAGGCCGCGGCGACCGCACTGAGGCGCGCCCAGAGGCTTTGGGAGGAGCTCGAGGCCCCGTATGAGACCGCCCGGACGCGCGAGCTCGTCGGCGTGGCCTGCCGGGCGCTCGGCGACGAGGAGAGCGCGGCACTCGAGCTCGAAGCGGCGAGGGCCACGTTCCTCGAGCTCGGGGCCGCCCCCGACCTGGCCCGCGTCGATGCGGGGACCGGGGCCGGTTCGGAGCCCGACGCGCACGGGCTGACGGCCCGCGAGATCGAGGTGCTGCGCCTGGTCGCGGGCGGGAGCAGCAACCGGGAGGTCGCCGATGCGCTGGTCGTCAGCGAGCACACCGTCGCCCGCCACCTCCAGAACATCTACGCGAAGCTCGGCGTCTCCTCGCGCACCGCGGCAAGCGCGTTCGCGTTCTCCAAGAAGCTCGTCTGACGCGTCGCCGATCGACGGCGCGTGGTCAGTTCTGACCACGCGCCACGCGGCGAAGTTTGGTCCATGTGAGCGATGCCGGCGGCTCGGCCTCGCTCGTAGCGTCGTCCTCGATACCCACCGGTGAGAGAGGAGACCGTGATGGACGCACGAACGCCGCACGGCGACAGTCATTCGAGCGAGGTGCTCGAGGTCCACCAGCGCATGCTCGCTGCCTCAGGCGCGCGAAGCAGGCAGCTCGACACCCGCTCGGGCGGGCGCGTCCACGTCGTCGAGACGGGCGCCGGGCCGCCGGTCCTGTTCCTGCACGGAAGCGGCACGTCCTCGCTGTCGCTGCTTCCCGCTGCTGGAGCATCTCCAGGGAGTGCGGGCGATCGCCGTCGATCGGCCGGGGTTCGGCCTGAGCGAGCCCGCCCGCCGTCCCGCGCTCGCGCTTCCGGGACGCCGCGGTCGAGTTCGTGGACGAGGTCGTCGACCAGCTCGGGCTGGACGCGCCGGTGCTCGCCGGCCAGTCCATGGGCGGGACCTGGGCGCTCTGGTACGCCCTCGCTCGTCCCGATCGCGTCGGCGGGCTCGCGCTCGTCGGGTCGGCCCCGCTCCTGCCCGGCACCCGTCCGCCGCTACCGCTGCGGCTGATGGCCATGCCCGTGCTCGGGGACATCTTGGCGCGCGTGGCGAAACCGAACCGCAAGGCGGTCGTCCGGTTGATGTCGTCGATGGGCGAGCAGCACACCATCGTGCGCTACCCGGACCTGATCGACGCGCTCGTCGCCGCCGGCAACGACCCGGTCGCCACGGCCACGAACCTGGCCGAGCTCCGCGCGGCGATCTCGCCGTTCGGGTTCCGGCGCGCGCTTCGGGTGCGCGCCGACGAGCTCCGAGAGCTGACCGCACCGACGTTGGTGATCTGGGGAGACCACGACCCGGTCGGCTCGACCGAGGCCGGCGAGACGACGGCACGCCTGCTTGCGGACGCCCGCCTCGAGGTGCTGCCCGGCGGACACGTCCCGTACCTGGGCCACCCCGAACGAGTGGCCGAGCTGCTGTCGGAGTTCGTCCGCTCGCCCCGCCGTGGTCAGTTCTGACCACGCGCCCCACCGCTCCGAAGTTGGTCAATCCGGGCGATGAAACGCGGCCCGTTCGCTCGTAGCGTCGCCCTCCTTGTCAGCGACCGACCAACGAGGAGAGCGAACGATGAACTCACACGAGGCGACGGTGGCCCTGGCCGCCCGGGAGCGGCTCCAGGCGGAGCTGCCGGTCAGCGAACGGCGGCTCGAGCTCGCGGGGGTCTCGACCAACGTCCTCGAGGGCGGCGACGGCCCGCCGGTCGTCCTGCTCCACGGGCCGTTCGCGAACGCGGCCCACTGGCTGCGGGTGATCCCGGGGCTGGTCGCGGTCGCATCGGGTGATCGCCCCCGACCTCCCCGGGCACGGCGCCTCGGAGGTGAGCGGCGATCCGCTCGACGCCGAGCGCACGGTCGCCTGGCTCGGGGAGCTGGTCGAGCGCACGTGCCCGTCACCGCCGACGCTTGTCGGGCACTCGATGGGCGGAGCGCATCGCCGCCCGGTTCGCCGCCGAGCACCCGGATCGGCTCGCCGGCCTGGTGCTCGTCGACTCCCTCGGCCTGGCGCCGTTCGCGCCGGCGCCGGAGTTCGGCGCCGCCCTGGAGCAGTTCATGGCGCAGCCGAGCGAGGCCACGCACGACCACCTGTGGCGCTACTGCGCCTACGACGTCGGTCGCGTCCGCGAGCGGATGGGCGCGGGGTGGGATGACTTCAGGGCCTACAACGTCGAGCGCGCTCGGACGCCGAGCGTCCAGGCCGCTGCCGGCGCCCTGATGGGGGACCTCGCGATGTCCGCCATCCCGCCGGCGGAGCTCGCCCGCATCACCGCGCCGACGACCCTGATCTGGGGCCGCGAGGACCTGGCGATCCCCCTGGCGATCCCCGAGGAGGCGAGCGACCGCTACGGCTGGCCGCTGAGCGTGATCGACGGGTGCGCCGACGACCCCCCGGTCGAGCAGCCCGAGGAGCTGCTGCGAGTGCTCCACGCGGTGCTCGCCGAGCCCGAGCCCGTGCGCGTGCAGACCGCCGGGGGTGCCGCATGAGCTCGCCCGGCTACGACGCGATCGTCATCGGCGCGCGCTGCGGGGGTTCGCCGACGGCGATGCTGCTGGCGCGGCAGGGGCACAGGGTGCTGCTGCTCGACAAGGCGCGCTTCCCGAGCGACACGATGTCGACCCACCTCGTGCATCCCCCCGGGATCGCGGCGCTCGAGCGCTGGGGCCTGCTGGGACGCCTGGAGGCGACCGGCTGCCCGCCGATCGAGACCTACTCGTTCGATCTCGGCCCGTTGAAGTTCTCGGGCTCCCCGCGGCCGATCGACGGGGTGGCGCACGCCTACGCGCCGCGGCGCACGGTCCTCGACAAGCTCCTGGTCGACGCTGCCGTCGAGGCCGGCGCCGAGCTGCGGGAGGGCTTCGCGGTCGACGAGCTGCTGTTCGACGACGGGCGGGTGACCGGCATCCGCGGGCGCTCGGACGGAGGACGCTCGACGACCGAGAGCGCCGGCGTCGTGATCGGCGCCGACGGCAGGCACTCGCTGGTGGCCAAGGCGGTGGCCCCCGAGCGCTATCACGAGCTCCCGTCGCGGATGGCGATGTACTACGCCTACTGGAGCGGCCTGCCGGTCGACGACTTCACCAGCACGCTGAGGGCGGAGCACCGGCGCGGCTGGGCGACCTGGCCCACCCACGACGGTCTCACGGCGCTCACCTTCGGCTGGCCGATCGAGGAGTTCAAGTCAAACCGCGGCGACATCGAGGGCAACTTCTTCGCGGCGATCGATCTCGTTCCCGAGTTCGCCGAGCGGGTGCGGGCGGCGAGCCGCGAGTCGAAGTTCATCGGCTCGGCCGACCTGCCCGGGTTCTTCCGCAAGCCGTTCGGCCCCGGCTGGGCGCTGGTGGGCGACGCGGGCTACCACAAGAACCCGATCACGGGGATGGGCATCAACGACGCCTTTCGCGACGCCGAGCTGGCCGCCGCTGCGATCCACGACTCGATCGTGGGGCGCGCGTTCCTGGGAGCGGGGGATGAGCGACTACCAGCGCGCCCGTGACGCAGAGTCGCTGCCCGTCTACGAGTTCACCGACGAGTTCGCGCAGCTGCTCCCGCCGCCGCCCGAGCTGCAGGGGCTGCTCGCGGCCATGCAGGGCAACCAGGCGGCGATCGACGCGTTCGTCAGCGTGCAGGCGAGCACGCTGCCCGCGCCCGAGTTCTTCGCGCCCGAGAACGTCGAGCGGATCATGGGCGCGGCCCAAGTCGCGAGCTGAGCCGAGGGGCACGGCTCGGATGAGGCTCGATCCGTCGCCGGAGCTGATCGATCGCCTCTACCGGGCGGCGTGGGCGATGTGCGGCTCGGCGTACGACGCGGAGGACCTGGTTCAGGAGACCTTCGCTCGGGTGGTCGCCCGCCCGCGGGCCCTGCGCCGCGATGACCCGGCCCCCTACCTGCTGCGGGCGCTCAAGAACACCTACCTGACCTCGATTCGCACCGCCTCCCGGCGCCCACGCACGACCGAGCTGCCGCCGGACGAGAGCGCCGCGATGCAATCGACGCTCGCCGCTCCCGAGGTCGCGCTCGAGCAGCACGAGACGCTCGAGGCGATCGCCGCCCTGCCCGAGGACTTCCGCGCCGCCCTGATCGCCGTCGACGTCGTGGGACTCTCGCACCGCGAGGCGGCCCGCGCGCTGGGGACGCGCGAGGCGACGATCAGCACGAGGGTCTTTCGCGCCCGGCAACGGCTGGCCCGAGAACTCGCTGAGCGTGACGTGGCTGAGCTGATCCGCGGGAAGCAATCGGGTTGAGCGGGGTCCTGGGAGACGGGGATGGCCTACGACAACGGGCAGCTCAGCGAAGCCGAGCTTGGCGACCTGGCCGCGTTCGCGGACGGCTCGCTTGCACAGCCCGCGCGGGCTCGCGGTGGCAGCCCGGGTGGAAGCGCTCGCCGAAGCTGCGCGGCCTGGTGGAGGAGCAGCGCCGCGCGATCGCCGCGATCGAGACGCTCGACGTGCGGGCGCCGGCGCCCCTGCGGGCGCGGCTCAGGACCGTTCGCACCGCGGCTCGGCGCCGGGCGCGGTTTCGAAACCTGCGCGTTCGCCGGTGGCGTCGCGGTGGCGGTCGTGGCGGCGTTCGTGGTGGTGGCGGTCCTCGCCGATGGGCCGGCAGCTCCGAGCTTCGACGAGGCCGTCGACGTCGCGCAGCGCGGGCCGACCGGGCCCGCGCCGCCCACGGCCGACGGCGACCCGGACCTGCTCGCCGCGTCGATCAGCGGTGTGGCCTTTCCCGACTACTCACGGACCTTCGACTGGCGGCCTGTGGGCGAGCGGGCGGATCGAGCTCCACGGTCGCCGGACCGCGAACCGTCTACTACCGGCACGGCGGTCGCGAGGTCGCCTACACGATCGTCGGGCGAGCCCCTCGCCTGGCCGGAGGTGCCAGGACGACCAGCGCGACGGATCGAGCTGCGCTCGCTCGCCGCCGACGGGGCGAGCGTGGTCACTGGCTTCGCATGGCCACACCTGCCTGCTCGCGGGCGAGGACGCGCGGCCGGAGGCGTTGCGCGAGCTTGCCGCTTGGATGGGCGAGGGCAGCGCGGTCCGTTAGAAGTGCTGGGGCGGCTTGGCGGTGATCGCCTCGACCAGCTCGCCGGTCTTGCCCTCCGGGGCGTTCGCGGCGACGTCGGCCTCGGTCACGATGCCGATCAGCTTCTTGTCGTCGTCCAGGACGCACAGGCGCTTGACGGCGTGCTCGCGCATCATGCCGAGCGCCTCGTCGAACGACGCGTCGGCCCCGATCCAGTGCACCTCGCCCTGGGCGAGGTCGCTGCTCACGGTGGTGGCCGGGTCGCGGCCCTGGGCGAGCGCCTTCACGACGATGTCGCGGTCGGTGATCATGCCCTTGAGCCGATCGTCATCGCCGCAGATCGGCAACGCGCCGACGTCGAGCTCCGCCATGCGCTTCGCCGCGTCGAGCAGCGTCTTGTTCTCGCCGATGCACTCGCAGCCGTCGTGCATGGCCTCGCGGACGGTGTTTGCGCTGGCCGCCATGTCGATACCTCCTTGCTTGCTGTCGGTCCGACCCTACGCGACCGCGTTCGCCGCGGTCACGATCCGCTCGTGAGTCTCCTCCGGGTGGGAGACCATCGCGCAGTGCCCGCTCGCGACCTCGATCGTGTCGGCGCCCATCCGCTGTGCGAACTGCCGCTCGGCATCGGGTGGGATCACCTCGTCGTTCTCGGCGACCAGGTACCACGAGGGCAGTGACTTCCACGCGGGGACGCCCATCACGTCGTCGAATGTGGACAAGCTCAGAGGCTGCTGCACGGCGTACATGACCTTCGCCTTGACCGGGTCGATGTCGGCGGCGAAGTGATTGAGGAAATCGTCCTCGGGGATCCAGCCGAAGCCGTCGGCGTCGACATCGACATTCGCCACCCCCGGGGTCGGAGGACCCTGCTGGAGCAGCGCGCCGATCGATTCACCCTCGTCGAGCCCGAAGCCCGCGATGTAGACGAGGCCGACGACGTTCGGCGCGTCGGTGCCGAGAGCGGTGATCACCTGGCCTCCGTAGGAGTGGGCCGCGAGCACGGTCGGGCCGCTCTGGCGGGCGAGCACCTGCCGGACCCTCGCGACGTCATCCGCGAGCGAGGTCTCCGGAAGCTGAGGGGCGTGGACCTCGTAGCCGTCGGCGTGCAGGCGCTCGATTACTTCGCTCCAGCAAGAGCCGTCCGCCCAGGCTCCGTGGACGAGGACGATGTTCGGTGATGCGGCCATGAGTCGACTCCTTCCGTGGGGTCACGTTGTGGTGGGTTGCTCAGAACGCGTTCGCGGCCGACTTCCACTCCTCGAGACGCTCGGCGATGAGCTTGGCCCGTTCTTCCTCGGTGCCGCTCTCGAGCACCTGGAGGTGTCCGGGGTCGGCGCGGAAGTAGACGCCGGCTGTGCGGGCGTACAGCCCTTGGTCGCGATCCGAACGCGTGATCCAGTATCCCGTGGCACGGTCGGTGCTCTCGACCTTGATCTCGGCGGTGCCCTCGATCTGGGGGGCGTCCGGGTCCAGAGGACGCTCGCCCCTCCAGCAGTAGAAGATGCCGGCCGGATCCCGGCGCTCCTTCGCGGCCTCGCTCCAATAACGGGCGGACAGGGTGCCGTCCTCCCGCCAGGACCGGCCGAGCAGGTTCAAGCTGCCGTCCCGGTCACGCGAGATGCGCAGGAGGCTCACAGCCGACGGTTCCTTCTCGGTCCTCATCGTTTGCGAGAGCTGCCACCACAGCCCAACGATCGGTCCGCGGTGACCCTCGGTCTCGATCGCCTTCCGGAGCTTGTCGTTGATCGCCTCAACCTCCTCCGAACCCGCGGCCGGGTCGTAGCGGACCGCGGTCAGCCCGAGCAGGTCGGTCGGCAGCTTCGAGCCGTTCGCGTGGAGGATGAAGGTGCGCCGGATGCCGAGCGCGCCGCCGAACAGCCCGGCCTCGAACACCACGTTGTCCCGCGGTGACGCCTCGCCGGACTCGGACGCTTCCGCCGCCGTCCAGTCGTCCTGGGCGAACACGAACGCGGCGAAATCGACCTCCTGGGAGAGCTCGACGAGCCGGTCGAGGGTGGACCGCCCGGGGTTGAACGTTGTGGTCCAGGGCTCGACGTCGGCGACGTCCTCGAGCCCGCGCGTGATCGCCTCGAGCAGGTTGGCCTGCTTGCCCGACGAGCCGAGGAAGATACGTGGCTTGTTCACGGGCGGTTCATGATGACGGAGGCCCTGCCGGCACGCCGCCGCGCCAGCACCCACCCGACGACGAGCCCGAACGCCACGTGGTCGGCCACCTGGGGCAGGGGCCGCAGGGCGCGGATGCGGGGGAACCTGCGGCCGATCATGCCGAGGTCCAGCGCGGCGATCGCGAGACCGGCGGCGGCGCCGAAGGGGACCTCGCGGCCGCGAGGGGCCAGGAACGCGATGCCGCAAGCCCAGGAGAGCGAGAGCGCCAGGTGGACGGGGACGGCCGCGAGCAGCAGGCGTCCGCGCCGGGTCTCCTCCGGAAGGAGAATCGAGCCTGCGGCCGCAGACGCCTCGAGCGGGTCGCCGCTCGCGAAGCAGCGCCTCGGCGGTCGAGGGGGCTCCGCTGAGGACGGCCGCCCACGCCCCCGCGGCCGTCCCATCACGAAGCGTCGCGCGCGAGACATCTCCGAGGTTTCGGGCCATCGAGCGGAGCATGAAGGATCCGGTGACCGCGGTAGGTTGAAACGGGCGGCCGATCCCTGGCTAGCGATGCCTACGGTCTTCATCTCATACCGGCGCGACGACACGGCGGGCGAAGCCGGGCGCCTGGCCGACGACCTGGGGGAGAGGTTTGGTCGCTCCCGGGTCTTCATCGACGTCGATTCGATTCCGCTGGCCACGAACTTCGAAGAGCGGATTCAGGTTGCGCTCGACTCCTGTCAGGTCGTGCTTGTCCTGATTGGCAGAGACTGGCTGACCGCCAGGCTGCCGAGCGGCGAGCGTCGCCTGGACGCTGAAGGCGATTACGTGAGACAGGAGGTTGCCGCGGCACTCGAGCGCAACGACGTCGCCGTGGTGCCGGTGCTCATCGAAGGCGCCCCGATGCCGAGCGCAGAGGATCTGCCGTCCGACATCGCCGCGCTGGCGAAGATCAACGCCGTTGACCTGACAAACAAGCGCTGGCGCGCCGACGTCGGCACGCTCAGCGCGATCGCGCAGCGATACGACCGATGGTGGTCGCGAGCTTTCACCCGGCTTCGCGCGCGGATGGTGGTCACCGCCGTCATCGTCGTCGCCGTGATCGTCGCCGTCGCGATCATCGCGAGCGGTGGCGTGTTCGACGACTCATCCGGTGGCAAGACCGCTGCAGAGCAGGTGGACGAGATTCGCGCGACCCTGCAAGCGGAGGGCTTCAAGGTGGAGTACCGCGAGGTCGATCTGCATCAGGGCGCCCCCTCGCACCTCTTCATCGCCGCGAACCTCGACGGGCGGGGAGCCAGAACCGCGTCGGATGAGGTGCGTATCTACGACGAGGTCGATGGCTCGCTCGAGCTTGCGCTCACCTACCGTCCGGAGGTCACGCAGATCCCGCCGACGGAAACCCCCATCGCCACCGCGTTTCGACTAGACACGATCGCGGACATCGACGGCGACGGGCAGGATGAGATTTTCGGCTCGTACGAGGCCAATCTCGCGGGCGCCGAGTACCAGCGGGTTCCGGTGGTGATCGCGCGCGAGAGCGGCGAGGGCTATCTCGTGACACCCCTTCTCCCCGCGGCGTCGCTGGAGCGGCGGGTCACCGCGGGGCTCCCCAAATTGGCTTCGGACCGGTTGGGGGGCAGGGCTCACCTGCGGTATGGGCCAGCGACTTTGCTCTCGACACCCGGAGCCTCTTCTCGCCGGTCCGCGACACGGTGGTAACTCGGGTCGTGGATCCCGGTCGTGGAGATCCCGCGCTCGCACTCGACGTCGAGCCGGCTGGCGCGGCGCCCCCGCTACCCCTTCATCTTCGCTTCTGGGGTGTGGAGATGCTGGGTCCGGCTCCGCAGGTGACCCCCCTCTGCGTGCGGAGTGCCGGCGTCGTCCCTGAGCCGCTTCCGGTGCAGGCGGATGCCGACGACATTGAAGCCCTCTTGGGCAAGCCGCTGGCGCACGCGATGACAAGCGCAGACCTGGAGCTGGGCGACTTCATCGACGGGCAGTGCGCCGAGCCGGCGGCCTGAGGGGCGAGCCGCGGCTCACCCGTCGACTCCACGCACACGGAACCGGCGCCACCGTGCATCTATGCCCTGCCCGTCGAGCGAGCGACTGCGGCCGTCTCGGATCGGCAGCATC
>CAVSMS010000012.1:0-470673 GCA_963729065.1 uncultured Solirubrobacterales bacterium | reverse complement strand
CTTCGAGGAGGCCGGGCCGGGCACGGGGATCACCTACGCCGATCCCCGATGCACGCTCGTCTCGCCCACGGAGGCGACCTGCCCCATCGTCGACAACCTCGGCGACCTGTACACGGTCGACGCGGAGCTCCACGACGCCACCGACTCGATCGATATGCGGACCACGCGCGGGGCGCGGATCGAGGGCGGGGCCGGGTCGGACGCGATCAAGGGGGGCAGCTCCGGCGATCTGATCCTCGGCGACGGCGACAACGGGGACCACGGTCCCGACGGCAACGACTTCATCGACGGGCGCGGGGGCGCCGACAACATGCTCGGCGACGCTGGCTCGGACACGGTCAGCTACGCGTCGCGATCGACCGCGGTGACGGTCTCGCTCGACGACGTCGCGAACGACGGCGGCTTTGGCGAGGGCGACAACGTCCACTCCGACGTCGAAATCGTCCAGGGGACCTCAGCGGGCGACACGATGAGGGGGAACAACGCTGCCAACGGTTCATCGGCCTCGGGGGCTTCGACGATCTCGTGGGCCTCGGCGGGCCCGACACGCTCGAGGGCGGCGACACGAGCGACAGCCTCGACGGTGGCGGGGGCAATGACTCGCTCGCGGGCGGAGGCGGCACCGACACCCTCCGGGCGGGTGTCGGCTTCGACTCGCTCGCCGGCGGCAGCGACGACGACGCGCTGCTCGGCGGCGCGGACGGCGACGACATGTCGGGCGGCCCCGGCGGCGCCGACGCGGTCGACTACGCGGGCATCTCGGCGCCGGTCACCGTCACCGCCAACGACGACTTGCCAACGACGGGCACCTGGGCGAGTTCGACAACGTCCACAGCGACGTGGAGCGCATCTTCGGCGGCTCCGGCAACGACACGCTCGAGGTGATGGACCTCGGTGGCGAGGTCTGGGGCCGCGGCGGCGACGACCACCTGCTCGGCCACAACTCCAACGACCGGCTCGAGGGTGGCCCCGGCGACGACGGCTCGACGGCCGCTTTGGCGGCGACGTGATCAACGGCGGCAGCGGGATCGACATCGCCGACTACTCGGATCACTGGTTCGACGACGGGTTTGGAGGGCTGTTCGGCGTGGCCGTGCGGCAGAACGGGATCGCCGACGACGGCAACGGCTTCATCGACAGCGGCGGGGGCGGCACTTCGACGACCTCGCCGGCGACGTCGAGATCGTGATCGGCACCCGGCACCGGACGTCCTCCAGGGGGCGGCGGTCGCCAACCGGCTCGTCGGCGGCGGTGAGGCGGACGATCTCGCCGGCGGCCAAGGCGACGACGACCTCCTCGGCAACGAGGGCGCCGACCTGCTCGACGGCGGGCTCGGGGCCGACGGGATCGACGGCGGCGCGGACACGGACGTCGCCACGTACGCGGCCCGCAACGCGCCGGTGCGGGTGACGATCAACGACGTCGCCAACGACGGCGACATCGCCACCAACGAGAGCGACAACGTGATGACCACGGTCGAGAACGTGCGCGGCGGCAGCGTCGCGGACGTGCTCAACGGCAGCCCGGCGAGTAACCGCCTGATCGGGGGCGCCGGTGACGACAGCCTCAACGGCGGCGAGGGGGCCGACGTACTCGACGGTCAGGCCGGCAGTGACACGGCCAACTACGCCGGCCGCGCCGAGGCGGTCGCGGTCACCCTCGACGGGCTCCGAAACGACGGAGCGGACCCGAACGGAAACGGGATCTCGACCGTCGCCGAGGAGGGCGACCTGGACCTCGGGATCGAGAACGTGAGCGGCGGCTCGGGCAGCGACATCCTGCGGGCGCCGGTCGCCGACGCGGTCGCAACGTCCTGCGCGGCCTCGACGGCGACGACACGCTGGACGCCCGCGAGGGGACGCGCGACCGTCGACACGCTCGCCTGCGGCAACGGTGCCGCCGACCGTGTCGCGAAGATCCCGGCCGACGCGCAGAGCGGCTGCGAGGTGAGCCTCCCATGACGAGGCTGGCGGCTCGGTGTCGCGCTGATCGCGGGCCTGATCGCGGCCCCGCAGGCAGGCGCGCTCTCGCTCGGCGGCCAGAACACCTTCGGCGCGGGGCCGGGGCCGATCTCGATCGCGGTCGCGGACTTCAACGGCGACTCCGACCCCGACCTGGTGGTCGCCAACGACAGCCTCCACGACCGTCTCGGTCCTGCTCGGCGGCCCGGGCGGCAGCTTCGGCGCCCACACCGCCTTCGCGGTCGGGGCGATCCCCCTCTACCGTCGCGGTCGGCGACTTCAACGCCGACTCGGACCCCGACCTCGCGGTCGACCCGGTTCACCACCGACGTCTCGGTCCTGCTCGGCGGGTCCGGCGGCACCTTCGGGGCCCCGACCTCGCTCGCCGCCGGCACCGACCCGCACGCGGTCGCGATCGGCGACTTCAACGCCGACTCCGATCCGGACCTGGCGGTCGCCAACAACATCTCCAACGACGTCTCGATCCTGCTCGGCGGCCCGGGCGGCAGCTTCGCCGCCCCGACCACGTTCGCCGGTCGGCGACCGCCCGACCTCGGTCGCGATCGCCGACTTCAACGGCGACTCCGACCCCGACCTCGCGGTCGGCAACTCAGACTGCCGGCAACGTCTCGATCCTGCTCGGCGGCGCCGGCGGCAGCTTCGGGCCCGCAGACCAACGTTCGCCGCGGGCAGCGACCCGTTCTCGGTCGCGGCCGGCGACTTCAACGGCGACTCCGACCCCGACCTGGCCGTGGCCAACTCAGCTCCCGAGCACCTTCTCGATCCTGGCCGGCGGCCCCGGAGGCGGCTTCGGCGCACCGATCGCCGTTCGCGAGCGCGCCCGACGTCCGCTCGATCGCCGTCGCCGATCTGAACGCCGACGGCGACCCCGACCTCGCGGGCGCGAGCCTCGCCACGGACAGCGTCGTCGTGCTCACGGGCGGCCCCGGCGCCGGCTTCGGCGCGCCGGCGACGTTCGCGGTCGGAGACAACCCCTGGTCGCTGGCGGCCGGCGACTTCAACTCCGACTCGAAGCCGGACCTCGCGGTCACGAACATCAACGAGAACAACGTCTCGGTGCTGCTCAACACCGGCCGGCCGGCGGCCGCCGTCGCGCCCCGGCGCCGTCGCGTTCGGCGCCGCAGCTCCCGGGCGGCCAGAGCGGCGCCCGGACCGTCTCGGTGACGAACACCGGCGACGCGCGCCTGCGGATCGACGACGTGCGGATCAGGGGCATTGGTGCGACCGACTTCGACCTGGTCGCCGAGAGCTGCACCGGCGATCGCTTCCTGGTCGGCGAGGGGTGCGCCGTCCGCGATCGCGTTCGCGCCCGACCGAGCCGGGCGCCCGGTGCGGCCACCCTGCGGATCACCGACAACGCCCCGGGCAGCCCCCACGACGTCCCGCTCTCGGGCACCGGCGTGGTCGCGGCCTGCAACGGGCTCGACGCGACGATCGCCGGGACGGCCGGGCCGGACACGCCTCGTCGGCACCGCGGGCAACGACGTCGTCGCCCTGCTCGGCGGCGACGACAGCTTCCGCGGCGGAAGCGGGAACGACACGGTCTGCGCCGGCGCCGGCGACGACGAGGTGAACGGCCAGGTCGGGATCGACCGGGTGCGCGGCGGCAACGGCGACGACCGGCTGCGCGGCGAGGACAACAACGACTCCCTGCTCGGCGGCTCCGACGACGACGAGCTCTTCGGCGGCTTGCAGAACGACACCTGCAACGGCGGCTCGGGCTCCGACACGGCGGACGCCGATTGCGAGACCCTCGCCGGGATCCCGTAGGGCGGCTCAGCCGCCGAGCATCCGCTCGAGCGCCTCGCGGTGATACGCCCACGGGTTGCCGCGGCTCGCGCGGCCCGAGGGGTCGAACTCGCGCACCAGCGCGAGGCCGGCGACCGTGTTCATCGCGACCGCGAGCCGGCGGTCGAACCCGGGCTCGGAGCCGAGCTCGCCGGCGACCTCGGCCGAGAGCTTCGCGACGTTGGCGTAGATCCGCTTCTCGACCGGGACCAGGCGCTCGCGCAGCTCCTCGTCCTCGGCAGCGGCGACCCAGAGCTTCATCGCGACCGTGAAGACCGGGCTCGAGAAGTCGTCCCAGAGCAGGTCGAGCAGGGCCCGCACGCGGGTCGGCCGGTCGGGCGGAAGCTCGCGGGCGCGCTCGCGGTAGTGCTCGACCCGCTGCTCGGCGAGGCGCTCGAAGGCGCTGACGACGAGGTCGACCCGGTGCGGGAAGTGGTGGCTCTGGGCGCCCTGGGAGACACCGGCGAGCTCGGTCACGCGCCGGATCGTGGTGCCGGCGTAGCCGACCTCGATCAGGCTCTCGATCGTCGCGTCGAGCAGCCGGCCGCGGGTCTCGGCGCTGCGCTCGGACTGCGTCCGCCGCGGCGGCGCGGCCTGACTCAAGCTATCTCGCCCCAGCCGTCCTTGATCACCACGGCCCCGGCGTCCGACGTCGTCTCGTATGCGTAGCCGCCCTGCGTGTCCCAGATCCGGGTCGTGATCGTCTGCTCGGGCAGGGCGATCGAGGCGAAGCGGACCGCGAGCCGCTTCAGCCGGGACGGGTCGTCGGGGCAGGCGTGACCGATCAGCGCCACCGAGGTGAAGGCCATGGTGCAGAGGCCGTGGATGATGATCCCGGGCAGGCCGACGGCCTTTGCGAACTCCTCGTCGAGGTGGATCTGCATCGGGTCGCCGGAGGCCTCGGCGTAGCGGAAGGTCTGGTCGGCGTCGAAGGTCTGGGCGACCTCGGCGTCGGGCTCGCGCTCGCGCAACGCCTCGTCGAAGCGGTGGGGTGGGGCCTCGTCGCCGACGTCCTCGACTCCCTGGGCGCCGCGGACGAAGGTGGTCATGAACTGCTCGACCACCAGCTCGCCGCCGGACTCGCGCGTCTCGGCGCGGGTGACGACCGTGACCCCGGAGGAGCGCTGGCGCATTCCGATCGGCGCCGCCGTGGTGCTCAGCGTCATCCCGGGCTCGATCGGGCGGTGGTAGTGGAAGTCCTGCTCGCCGTGCAGGATCGCCCCGAGCAGCTCGCCCGGGATCACCTGCATGCTCGCCATGCCGGCGGCCTGGAAGGCGGGCACGATCGCGAACACCGGCGGCGCGATGTCGCCGCCCGCGTGGGCGAGCAACGGGTCGTTGGTCGCGGCCGCGTAGGCGGCGATCCGCTCCCTGGTGACCTCGAAGGTGACCGGGTCGCCGGGCTTGCCGATCGCGTCGGCCTGGAACGTGGGTGTGGTCTCGGTAGTCATGGCGAGGGACGCTAACAAACCGGGCACCCGTTCTGTATCTTTGCGACCCCCCACGAGCGAAGGAGATCGATGAGCGCGCGCACGTATGTGATCGGCGTCGGGATGACGAAGTTCGACAAGCCCGGGACCAAGGAGGGCGACTATCCCGGACTGGGCGAAGGAGGCCGGGGAGAAGGCTCTGGCCGACGCGGGCATCCCCTACGAGGACGTCGAGCAGGCCTACGCGGGCTACTGCTACGGCGACTCGACGTACGGCCAGCGGGCGCTCTATCAACTCGGGCTCACGGGGATCCCGATCGTCAACGTGAACAACAACTGCTCGACCGGGTCGTCGGCGCTCTTCCTGGCCCGCCAGGCGGTCCGCGGCGGGCTCGTCGACTGCGCGCTCGCGGTCGGCTTCGAGAAGATGGAGAAGGGCTCGCTCGGGGTCAAGTACACCGACCGCACGAACGCGATCGACAAGCACGCGATGGCGATGTTCGCGATCCGCGACCCGGAGGAGTCACCGCCGGCGCCGCAGATGTTCGGCAACGCCGGGCGCGACCACATGGAGAAGTACGGCTCCGAGCCCGACCACTACGCCTGGATCGGGTGGAAGAACCACAAGCACTCGGTCAACAACCCCTACGCCCAGTTCCAGACCGAGTACTCGCTCGACGAGATCAAGGAGTCGCGAGTGATCCACGAGCCGCTGACGAAGCTCCAGTGCTCGCCGACCTCCGACGGCTCGGCCTGCGCGATCGTCGCCTCCGAGCGCTACGTCGAGGAGCACGGCCTCGGCGACCGGGCGATCGAGATCGCCGGCCAGGCCATGGTCACCGACCTGAGCTCGACCTTCGCCGACGACACCGACTGCATCAAGATCGTCGGCTGGGACATGTCCAAGCAGGCCGCCGACCGCGCCTACGACGAGGCGGGCGTCTCGCCCGAGGAGGTGGACGTCTGCGAGCTCCACGACTGCTTCTCGGCGAACGAGCTGATCACCTACGAGGCGCTCGGCTTCGCCGCCGAGGGCGAGGGCCACAAGCTCGTCGACGCCGAGGCGACGACGTACGGCGGCGACGGCCCGGTGGTCAACCCCTCCGGCGGGCTGATCTCCAAGGGCCATCCGCTCGGCGCCACCGGGCTCGCCCAGTGCTCGGAGCTCACCTGGCAGCTGCGCGGCGACGCCGACGCCCGCCAGGTCGAGGGCGCGAAGGTCGCGCTCCAGCACAACATCGGCCTTGGCGGCGCGGCCGTGGTCTCCGTCTACAGGCCGGCCGCGGCGTAGAGAGGGAGATCGAGATGAGCACCAGCGTCGCCCCCGCCGAGGCCTTCACCGACGAACAGCGCGACTTCCGCGCCGCGATCCGCGACTTCTGCGAGCGCGAGCTCGGGACGAAGGAGCAGCGCGAGCGGCTCACCAGCGGCTACACAGAGCTCCACAACCAGGAGATCTACGAGAAGCTCGCCGAGCTCGGCTGGCTCGGGGTCTCGATCGACGAGGAGTACGGCGGCTCCGGCGGCGGCCTGGTCGACGCCTGCATCTTCCTCGAGGAGCAGATGCGCGGCCTGGTCCCGATCGCCGGCTACGGCGTGAGCCTGATCGTCGCCGGCGCCTACGAGCGCTTCGGCACCACCGAGCAGAAGGAGGAGATCCTCGGCGGGATCACGCGGGGCCGGGTCGAGGCGATCGCGATGTCGGAGCCCGAGGCTGGCTCGGACGTCGGCAACCTCTCCTGCAAGGCCGAGCGCCAGAACGGCGGCTTCGTCCTCAACGGCCAGAAGACCTGGATCTCGGCGGCGCACATCGCCGACCACATCCTGGTCATCGCCCGCTCGGACAACTCGGGCTCCAAGCACGAGGGCCTCACGATGCTCTCGGTGCCCACCGATGCCGAGGGGATCGAGATCCGCGGGATCGACACGATGGGCGGCAAGGAGGTCAACGACGTCTTCCTCACCGACTGCTACGTCCCGGAGGAGCGCGTGCTCGGGGAGGTCGACGCCGCCTGGATGCAGCTCATGGCCGGGCTCAACGTCGAGCGGCTGATCCTCGCCGCGAGCGCGCTCGGGATCGCGCAGCGCGCCTTCGACGACGTGCTCGCCTACATCAAGGAGCGCAAGCAGTTCGGCCGGCCGATCGGCTCCTTCCAGACGCTCCGCCACCGGATCGCCGACCTGGCGACCGAGCTCGAGTGCACCCGGCTGCTCGTCTACGACGTGGCCCGCAAGGTCGACGCCGATCCCAGCCAGCTGCTCCCGCGCGAGGCCTCGATGGCGAAGCTGAAGGCCACCGAGGTGGCGAAGAAGACCGCGCTCGAGGGGATGCAGATGATGGGCGGCTACGGCTACGCCACCGAGTACGACATGGAGCGCCACGTGCGCACGACCCTCGTGATGTCGATCTACGGCGGCACGAACGAGATCCAGCGGGAGATCATCTCGAAGACGTTCGGGCTCTAGGGCGCGGCGAGCGGCAGGGACTTTGCCATGCAAAGTCGTTTGTGGTAGCGTGACTTTGCGTTGCAAAGGCGAGTACCCGGAGGTCGTGAGATGGACCGAGACGAAGCGGCACGGACCCTGGAGGCGGTGCACGCGGACGCGCACCGAGACGCGCCGGAGGCTCGCGTCGAGCTGGTATGCGCGCATCGTCATCGGGGCCTTCCTGATCGGTGCCGGCGTCCTCGGAGCCCTCGAGCCGTCGGACGGCGTCGCCTGGGTCTACTGGGTCGGCGGGATCGCGTTCGGCGCCTGGCTGATCGTGTCCCACTACATCCGCGCGGAACGCGAGGCGGGAATCGAAAGCCGAGCGTGGGACGCGTCGATGACCCTGCTGTTCGTGATGATCGGCGCGCTCGTGCTCGTCAACCGGGTCACCGACGGCAGCGACACCGGGGTCGCGGTCTGCCTCGTGGCGGCCGCCGCCACGGCCGGCTTCGGTTGGCTCTCGCGCGACCCGATCGAGGCGGGCTCGGCCATTGCGATGGCGGCGCTCGCGGTCGCCTTCCTGTTCGTCGGACCCGAGCGAGCCCGGGATCTGGATCAACGCCGGTATCGGCTCGATCCTGGTGGTCGCGGCGCTCGTCACGCGCGGTCGCGAGCGATCGAGCCGGTCGTCCGGCTACCGCTCGGGAACCGCAACCGCGTGAGCCACCCGGCGCTGCAGCTGGACGACACGGTCCACCAGCGCGTCCGGCTCGGCATCCTCGCTGTGCTGAGCGAAGCGCGGCGAGCCGACTTCGGGCATCTGCGCGAGGCGCTCGAGCTCACCGACGGCAACCTCTCCCGTCACATCACCGTGCTCGAGGAGGCCGGCCTGGTCGACGTCGAGAAGGGGTTCGAGGGCAAGCGCCCGCGGACCTGGGTCTCGGCGACGAAGGCCGGGCGCAAGGCGCTCGACGAGGAGATCGCGGCGCTGAGCTCGTTGATCTCGCGAGTGAACGGCGACGGTTGACTCCGGCGATTCGCCTGGGGGGCGAGGCGCAGCCGTGGGACGACCGCGAGCGCGGGCCGACGGCTCGTCTGCGAAGCCGCGAGGTCGAGGTCGGCGGGATCGCCACGAGGGCGGTCTCGTCGTCGGGCGAGGGTCCGCCCGCGCTGCTCCTGCACGGCTGGCTCGACAACGCCGACACCTGGCTCGCGGTCCTCGACCGCCTCTCGGTCGCGGGCCGGCCGGGGATCGCCTACGACCTCCCCGGGTTCGGCTCGGCGCCGCCGCTCGACGCGGGCTCGGTCCTCGACCAGCTGGTCGACTTCGCCGCCGCCGCGGTCGTCGACGCGGCCGAGGAGTCCGGCGGCGAGGTGGTGGTCGCCGGGAACTCGCTCGGCGGGTGGGTCGCGCTGCGCCTGGCGGAGATCTCGGACCTCCCGCTCGCGGGCGTGGTGCCGATCGGCCCCGCGGGGATCCGGATGGCGCCGCTCTTCTTCACCCTCGACCGGCTGCCGGCCGTCTCGCGGATCATCGGCGTGCCGGCGCCGGTGCCGCCGGCGGTGGTCCGCTCGGTCGCCGGACGCCTCTACCGGACCCTGGCTTTCGCCGACCCCGCGGGGGTCGACAAGGCGGTCGTCGACCGGTTCACCCGCTACCACGTCGACCGCCCGGTGATCCGTGAGCGCCTCGAGTACGCGAAGCGGCTGCGTTCGGAGCTCGACGAGCCCTTCGACGCCGACCGGATCGACGTCCCGGTGATCGTGATCTGGGGCGAGGCGGACCGGCTCTGCGTCCCTGCCGGTGCGGCGGAGCTCGCCGAGGCCCTGCCCGAGGCGAGGATCGAGATGCTGCCCGGCGTCGGTCACACGCCGCAGATCGAGGCGCCGGACGTGGTCGTCGCCGCGATCGCCGAGCTGGCGAGCGCGGCGGACTGAGGCGGTTACGCTGGGCCGATGCGCAGAGCCCTCGGCATGCCCGCCGCCACCGTGGTCCTGGCGTGCGCCATCGGTTGGGTGTCGCCTGGCCTTGCGAGCGCCAGCCACAACAGCAAGGACTGCGGGGTCGTCTCGCGGGGGGCGAATGACTACCGGGTCCGCGCGATGAAGCTCAAGTGCAAGGTGGCCCGCAAGGGCAGCCTCAAGTACCTGCGCAGCGAAGAGCCGCGCGCCGGGTTCGACTGCGCTCCGACCTCCGGAGGCAGCTTCTATTGCCAGGATCCGCCGAAGGCCTATTGGGGCATCCGGCTGTAGCGCGATGAAACGCCTGGCCGCGGCGGTAGCGCTCGCCCTCTGCGCAGCGGCGCCGGCCGGCGCCCACCCGGGGCACGGTGCCGAGTCGGTGACCGTGGACGGCGACGCCTTTCGCTACGCCCCGGCGGAGGTGACGATCGGTGTCGGCGAGTCGGTGTTCTGGTTCTGGCAGGGGCTGGCGGCGCGGAACCATTCGGTGACCGCCGATCCCGGGCAGGCCGAGTCGTTCGACTCCGATCCCGCCGGGCCACCCACGAACGAGACCCACCCCGCGGGGGACTCCTTCGCCCACACGTTCTCCGAGGAGGGACGGTTCACCTACCACTGCCGGGTCCACCCGCAGATGACGGGGGTCGTCAACGTGGTCCCGATTCCGGTGACCAACCCGCTGCGCGTCAACGACCTGCGGGTGAAGGATCGAGGCGACTCCGTGCATGTTCAGTTCTTCGTTAC
The DNA here is from genome assembly GCA_963729065.1 of uncultured Solirubrobacterales bacterium. GTDB lineage: Bacteria > Actinomycetota > Thermoleophilia > Solirubrobacterales > 70-9 > WHSW01. The sequence goes on along the minus strand of CAVSMS010000012.1, from coordinate 460,337 downwards.
CAAGAAGGCGGATCTCGTCCTTCGGATCACGCACTGGCGCAAGGCCCACTGGCGTTCGGTCGACACCCTGAACCGCAACGGCCGCAAGGGCCGCAACCAGCTCAAGCTCTCGGCCGATTCGCTCGGGACCGGCCGCTTCCGCATGAAGGTGACGGCGTACGACGCGCTCAACCGGCGGGCCTCGGCCGAGGCGCCCTTCTCGCTGGCTGCCGGACCACGCCCGTAGACGAAGGAGAGCCGGGTCAGTCGCCCTCGGTGCCCAGCAGCTCCGGTCTCGTGCTCGGCGGCGAGGCGCTTCGGGGCCCGCTCGAGCCACGCCTCGACCAGGAGCTCCCAGAGCTCGTCCCGGTCCGCGTCCGCGAGCGCGACGAGAACGTAGGGGTGGTCCTGGTAGTGGGGGGTGATGAAGTAGGCGCCGCCCGGGTCGGCGAGCAGGGCCTCGCGCTCGAGCGGGTCGACGCGGACCACGAGCGTGGTGCCGTCCTCGCGCAGCCGCGCGAACATCTTCTTGCGAACGCGGAGGCACGGGGTGCCGTACGCCGTCGACTCCTCGGCCTCGGGGAGCCCCTGCGCCAGCTCGCGGACGTCGTCGAAGGTCATCGCAGCAGCGGCTCGGCCTCGTCGGCGATCAGGCGGGCGAGCGGCAGGGAGGAGGTCGCGGCCGGGGAGGGGGCGTTGCGCACGAACAGCGCCCGCTCGGTGCGTGAGACGAGGAAGTCGTCGACGAGCTTGCCGTCGCGGGCGACGGCCTGGGCGCGGATCCCCGCCGGCCCGGCCGTGAAGTCCTCGGTGCGCAGATCGGGGACGAGGCGCCGCCCCGCGGCAACCAGCGAGCGCCTCGACGCTGCGTGCAGGATCTCGGTTGCGCCGGCGCGCCAGAAGCGGCGCGCGAGCCTCCAGGTGCCGGGCCAGGCGAGCGTCTCGCGCAGGTCGTGGGCGCGCAGGCGGCTCAGGCGATAGGCGTCGCGAGCGCCCGCGATCAGCGCGGTCGGGCCGAGCAGAACCGTCGCCGTCGGGGCCGCGCGTGAGGTGGGCGCCGAGAAACGGGAGCTCGGGATCGGGCACGGGGTAGATGTTCGCGCGCACGAGCCCGGCGCGCGCCCGCCGCAGCTGCAGGTAGGCGCCGCGGAAGGGCACGATGCGGGGCTCGGCCGGCGCGCCCGCGGCGCGCGCGAGCCTGTCGGCCCAGGCGCCGGCGCAGACGATCGCCGCGCGCGCCTCCGTCGTTCCGTCGCCATGGGAGATCAGCGCGCGGCCCGGCTCGCTCTTCGATCGAGGCCACCGCGCAACCGGTCGTCACGCTGCCGCCCGCGGCGGCGAGGTCGGCCGCGTAGGCGGCGGCGACGCGGGCGAAGTCGACGATCCCGGTCTCGGGCGAGTGCAGGGCGGCAAGCCCGGCGGCGTGCGGCTCGATCTCGCGCAGCCCGGCGCCGTCGACCCGGCGCAGCCCCGGCACGCCGTTCGCGATCCCGCGGCGCTCGAGCTCGCCGAGGCGCTCGAGCTCGTCCTCGGACGTGGCGACGATCAGCTTGCCGCTGCGGGGCGCCTCGATCCCGCGCTCGTCGCAGTAGGCGTAGAGCTCCCGCGCCCCGGCGACGCAGAGGCGAGCCTTCAGCGAGCCGGGCTCGTAGTAGACGCCGGCGTGGATGACGCCGCTCGAGTGGCCGGTCTGATGGGTGCCGATCCGCGGCTCGCGCTCGAGCACGGCGACCCGCAGCCCGTCGTCGCGCAGCGCCAGCTCGCGCGCCACCGCGAGGCCGACGATTCCGGCGCCCACGACGGCGACGTCGCATTCGCGTGGCGGCTGCGAAACGTTCACCCTTGCGAGACTAGTTGCCGTGACGCTGCCCCTCCGCCCGCCGATCGAGCCCCAGCTGGCGCTGTCGCGCAAGCAACTGCCCGACCGGCGAGGGCTGGGCGTACGAGCCCAAGTACGACGGCTTCCGCTCGATTGCCTTCGTCGACGGGGAGGAGCTCTTCCTGCAGTCGCGCAGCGGGCGGCCGCTGGCGCGCTACTTCCCCGAGCTGGACTTCCCCGAGGGCCGCTACGTGATCGACGGCGAGCTGCTGATCCTCGACGACGACGGGCACGAGGTCTTCGACGCGCTCCAGAACCGCCTCCACCCGGCCGAGTCGCGGGTGCGGATGCTCGCCGAGCAGACGCCGGCGCTCTTCCGCGCCTTCGACCTGCTCGCGGTGGGCGACCAGTCGGCGCTCGAGAGCACGTTCACGGAGCGCCGCGAGGCGCTCGAGCAGCTCGTCGACGGCTTCGACGACCCCGGGTCGATCGAGCTCACCCCGCTGGTCTCAGAGCCCGCCGAGGCCGAGCCCTGGCTGGAGACCGGCGAGGGGGTGATCGCCAAGCGATGCGATTCGGCGTACCTGCGCGGCGAGCGCAAGGCGATGGTGAAGATCAAGCGCCTGCGGACGATCGACGCCGTGGTCGTCGGCTGGCGCCCGGGCAAGGAGGAGAACACCGTCGGCTCGCTGATCCTCGGCCTCTACGGCTCCGACGGCGAGCTGCACGTGGTCGGGCACACCTCCGGGTTGAAGGCGAAGGAGAAGCGCGAGCTGGTCGACACGCTGGCCCCGTACGCCAGCGGCGAGAGCGGCTCGGCCGACCCGAGCCGCTGGTCGGCCGACCGCGACCTCGAGTGGGTCGGGCTGCGCCCCGAACTGGTGATCGAGGTCAGCTTCGACCACGTCTCCGCCGGGCGCATCCGTCACGGGGCGAAGATCCTGCGCTGGCGCGAGGACAAGCCGCCGCGCGAGTGCCTGCTGGACCAGCTCGACTCGTAGCGGTGGCCGCGAACCGATGAGCTCGCGCGCGATCGTCGTCCGCCCGGGAGAGGGCCACCGGGTCGGCAACGTCGAGTTCCTCGCCCGCACGGCCGACACGCCGCGCTTCACGTTCGCGATCATCGAGATCCAGGCCGGGCGCGTGCTCGAGGCGCATACCCACGAGGAGGAGGACGACGCCTTCCTGATCCTCGAGGGCGAGCTCACCTTCGACCTCGACGACGGTCCGGTCGCCGCCGGGCCGGGCACGTTCGTGCTCGTGCCGCCCGGGGTCGAGCACGGCTTCACCAACCACGGCTCCAAGCCCGTGCGGATGCTCAACATCCACGCGCCGGCTGGCTTCGACCGGCGCATCGGGCTCGAGTAAGCGAAGTGCTGCGGAGCCGATGCGGCTGCGCCCCACGCTGCAGCCCGGTTAGGCGGGGTCCGTGAGCACCACCTGGCCCTGGACGTGGCAGTCAGCGGCGCGGTGGCGTGCGAAGACACTGATCGTCGCGATCCGCCCGTCCGCGTACTGGGCGGAAAGCACGATGTACTCGCCGCCGAAGGCCGTCGCCTCTGCATGCTCGGCCCCGCCACCGAGCTCCCCGGCGAAGGAGGGGCCCGTCGAGCCATTGTCAGCGAAGAGGTTGACCGAGTCGCCGGTCTCGTTGCGAAACCGCAACTGCCCGTTCTGAGTCGACGGAGACGGAGGGCAGTCGTAGAAGAGATTGAACGGCAACGGGTCGCCGAACAACGTACCCAGGACCGTGCCGAAGCTATTCGGCGGAAGCGCCCTCGCGCGCCCCTTTGCAAATCCCGATCCGCGGACAAGCCCCTGCAGGGTCGCCTCGTTGATGTCCGCGCCGGTGAGGCTCTCGTTGACGACCTTTGCGCCGTTGGTCGAGTTGGCGGCGAGCTTGCCGCCATTGACCGCGCCGGTCGCGATGTCGGCCGCCTTCACCTCCCCATTGACGATGTCGGTGCTGAACACGGTGTTGGCCGCGTAGGCGGTGCCGCCGGCCACCGCGATCACGAACGCGAGCGTCGCCATCACGTTGGCGTAGGTCAGGCGACCGCGAATGCCTCGCATGCTGTTCTCCTCCGGGAGTCGGTTGGCTCCACCTGCTCTCCGACCGTCGCACGCAACCCCGCCGGTCGCATCGTGGGCGACCACCAACATCGCCACCAACATCCGCATTTGAGCCACCTCGCACGCCCGCAGCCACTCGCAGGCCTCGCCCCTGCGCCGAGAGGCACGTGACAGGACTACGACCACGGTCGCCGCTCCAAGGCAGCGCACCTGGACCGACGACCGTGGTCCATCTCACTCAGCGTGCCTGGCCAGCGAAAAATAGGTGGCAGCTACCGATGCGCCGGGCAGCCGGCCGGAGGAGGATCGGTGGAGTAGTCCAAGCGCGCCGACCACGCCCAGCCACCGGGAGGCCCCATGTCCACAGTCCTCGCCCACCTGCGCGCCCAATGGATCGGCGTGCTCGCGCTGCTGATCGCGCTCGGCACCGGCAGCGCCTACGCAGCCAACACCGTCTTCTCGACCGACATCGTCGACGGGGAGGTGAAGAACGCCGATATCGACAACAACTCGGTGACGAGCAACAAGCTGCGCGACGGCAAGGTGACCAGGGACGATCTCGCCGACGACGCGGTCACCGGGTCGAAGATCGCCAATTACTCAGTGGGAATCGACCAACTGTTGTTCAACTCGGTGGGCACGAGCCACATCCTTACCGACGGCGTCAACTCGGCCGATGTCGCCGAGAACGCGATCGACGAGGACGAGATCGAGGACGAGTCCGTCGGCTACGCCGAGCTCGGCGAGGGCTCGGTTATGGCCAGCGAGATCCGGGACGGGGGCATCGGCAACCAGGACCTCGCGAGCAGCTCGGTCACCGGCGCCAAGGTTGCCGGCAACACGCTGACCACGGCCGACGTCGCCGGAGCGGATGTCAACGGCGGTCACGTGGGCTTCAGCGCCGGCGCGGTCGCAAACGGCCGTTGTGAGCAGTTCGACATCTCGGTCAGCGGCGCCAAAGCCGGCGAGGCGGTGATCGTCTCGACCCAGGGCGCGCTGCAAAGCGGCGTCGTGATTTACGGCCAGCGGATCCCGAGCGACGGCCACGCGACCATGGACCTGTGCAACTTCTCGGGCACGACGATGTCGGCCATCTCGAACTTGCCGGTGCGGGTCATCACCTTCGGCTGAGCTGAGAGGAACTACGAGCGAGGCAGGGCCGACTAATTAGGCTGCGCCCATGGCGCTGACCGCCGGTTCCCATCACGTCGCGACGCTGACCGCGGACATGGACCGGCTGATCGGCTTCTACGAGCGGGTCTTCGACGCGAGCGTGATCATGGACATGGAGGAGGAGGGTCTGCGGCACGCCTTCATCGACCTCGGCTCCGGCTTCGTCCTCCATCCGTTCCAGGTTCCGGGCGCCGAGGTGCCGCAGGGGGAGGTGCCGATCTTCGAACGCGGCCGGATCGACCACCTCGCGCTCAGGGCCGAGACCGAGGAGGGCTTCTGGCTGCTGCGCGACCGCCTCCACGAGGAGGGTGCCAGCGACGGCCCGGTGACCGACATGGGGATCTTGCTGAGCGCCGGATTCCTCGATCCGGACGGCCTCTGGGGCGAGGTCTGCTGGGATCGGCCGCCCGACCGGGCTCACGGGACCGGGGCGAGGGCGGACTGGCGGTACATCCCGTACCCCGAGCGCGGCTAGCCCAGGCGCCGGTACATGACGTGCAGGCCGGTGAGGGTGCCGTCCGGCAGCCGAAACGCCTCCGGCACGGTGCCGATCACTCGGAAACCCAGCGAGCGCCAGAGCCCGATCGCACGCTCGTTCGTGTCGACCACGGCGTTGAACTGGATCGCAAGGAAGCCCTCGGCCGCGGCCCAGCCGATCACGGCCTCGCCCAGGGCGCGGCCGGCGCCGCGACCGGCGCGGGCCGGGTCGACCATGAAGCTCGCGGAGGCGACGTGTGACCCGGCGCCGGGGCGGTTGGCGTAGGCGTTGGCGCTCCCGGCGACCTCCCCTTCGACGACGGCGACGAAGGTGACGCCCGGCGGTCCGACCATCCACAGGTCGCGCGCGTCGGCTTCCGTGATCTCCGGGTCATACGCGTAGGTCTCGCCCGCCCGCACGATCTCGCTGAAGAACGGCCAGATCGCCGTCCAGTCCGATTCGGTCGCTTCGCGGATCTCCATCACCACTGAATCTATGGCGAGCTACGCTGCGACGGTGGCGAGGCTCGAGGACTACAGCTTCGGCCGCGTCGTCGTCGACGGCGAGGAGCACACGCGCGACCTGATCGTGCTCCCGGATCGCGTCGTCGCCGACTGGTGGCGACGCGACGGGCACTCGCTCGCTCTCGAGGACCTGGCCGCGGTCGAAGCCGAGCTGCCGAACCGCCTGATCCTCGGCTGCGGCGCGCACGGGCGCCTCGAGCCCCGGCGGCCGTCCTCGACGAGCTGCGAGCCCGGGGGATCGAGGTCGAGCCACTACCGACCGCCGATGCGGTTCGCCGGTACGGCGAGTCCGATCCGCGGACGACGGCCGCGGCCCTGCATCTGACCTGCTGATCGGCTTCCCGCGCTACTCGGCCAGGACCGCCGAGCGCAGCGGCGGGAAGTCGGCGGACAGGTCCGGGGCCAGCACCTGGAACATCGCCACGGGCTCGGGGAGGCCCCGAAAACGCCAGGCGCCGAGGTCCCGCAGAGCGGCCCCGTCGGGCAGCGGCTCCGGGAGTGCCGAGCGGACGGCCGAGGAGAGCACGATCTGGCCGCCGTGCGCCGCGAAGCAGATGCGCGCGGCGGCGTGGACCGAGAGGCCGACGTAACCGGTCTCGGTGAGCTGCGGGCGGCCGCGGTGCAGGCCGATGCGCAGGCGCACCTCGCTACGTTCCGGCCAGTCGGCCGCCGGCATCGCGCGCTGGATCGCAAGCGCTCCCTGGAGTGCATCCGGGGCGTGCTCGAAGACGACGAAATGATCGTCGCCACGCGCGGAAATCTCCTGGCCGCCGGTCGAGCGAATCGCCCCGCGCACGACGCGGCGAACGTCCGCGAGCAGCGACGCGTACTCGTCCCCGAGGCGACTGAGGAGCTCTGTCGAGCCCTCGATGTCGGTCAACAGGAAGGTGACCTGTCCCTGCGGGTACTTCCGCTGCGGCTCCAGCTGTGCGTTGATGAAGCCGATCGGCATGATCCCGAACTTCTTCGCCGCCCTGAGCAGGCGGGAGCGGGCGCGGTCACGCGCATCATCGTCCTCGAAGGCCACCTGGCCGAAGCGGGAGAGCGCAGCGCGGACGTGCGCGGCGTCGTTGATCGGCAGACGGCGATTGCCCTGCGAGTCGATGTAGGCGAAGGCGCTGTCGGGCAGTGCCCGGCGCTCCTTCGCGCTCAGAGACGCCACGCGGCTCAGCCCTTCTTCGCCTTGCTCGGCTGCACCCGCTTGCCCTCGCCCTTCTGCTTGCGGAAGTGCGGCGGCCAGGGCGCGTCGCCCAGCCCCTCGGCCTCGTCGCGGTCGGCGAGCTCGTGCAGCGACTCGAGCGAGTGGTGGACCTCGTCGATCGACGCCGAGGGGTCGCCGCGCTCGGCGAGCCGCGCCGGCACCGTGTCGAGGCGCAGCTCGGCGGGCTCGACGTCGGGGACCTCGTCCCACTCGAGCGGGGTCGAGACGCGCGCGTCGGGCACCGGGCGCACCGACCAGGCGGATGCGACGGTGCGGTCCCGGGCGTTCTGGTTGTAGTCGACGAAGACCCCGTGGCGCTCCTCCTTCCACCACTTCGAGGTCGCGAGCTCGGTGCGGCGCTCGACCTCGCGCGCCAGCGCCAGCGCCGCCCGGCGGACCTCGGTGAAGGTCCACCGCGGCTCGATCCGCACGTTGACGTGGATCCCGCGGGAGCCGGACGTCTTCGGATAGCCCCGCAGGCCGTGGTCGGATGAGCACCTCGCGGACGCACATCGCCACCTCGCGCACCTCGCCGAAGTTCGACTCCGGGGTCGGGTCGAGGTCGACGCGCAGCTCGTCGGGGTGGTCGAGGTCGGCCCGCCGCGCGGGCCAGGGGTTGAAGTCGATCACGCCGAGGTTCACCGCCCAGACGAGGTGCGCGGCGTCGTTGGCGCAGAGCTCGGTCGCGCTGCGGCCGCTGGGGAACTTGACGGTCGCCGTCTCGATCCAGTCCGGGGCCGTCTTCGGGACCCGCTTTTGGAAGAAGAACTCGCCGCCGGCCCCCTCGACGAAGCGCTTCATCGTCGTCGGGCGCTCGCGCAGGTGCAGGCACGCGGCGTCGGCGACGGCCAGGTAGTACTCGGCCAGGTCGCGCTTGGTGTGCCCCGGCTCGGCGAAGTAGACCTTGCTCGGGCTCGAGAGCCGCACCTCGCGCCCGGCGGCCTCGATCGTGATCGCTTCCTTGGCCACGCGCGGATGTTCCCTTTAGGCTGGCCGACCGATGATCGCCGTCGCCCTCCGAGCCCGCGGCCGGCCGGCGAGCCCGATGCGGTCCTTCGATCCCCGCGTGGTCGGCACGGTCGAGTGCCGGGCCTGGGAGACCTACTACCGGCGCGAGTGGGGCGCGTTCCTGGTCGCCTCGGTGCGCATGGTCCGGGCCGCGTTTCGGATGCCCTGGCCGCGCACCTTGCGCGGCGCCTGGCTCGTCCTGCGCGCCAACCAGGAGTGGGCGCCGGTGCCCGACAACGATCCACAGGCGGCGCGCGAGCTGATGCGCTCGTTCTACGAGCTGCTCGCGGCGAGCGAGCCGGACGCCGCTTCGACCCGGTGCGCGCCTCCGAGCTCGAGGTCGAGTGGTGGCGCGCCCATCGGGCGCACCAGGGCGGCGAGGAGTCGTTCGAGTCGCTGGCGACCGCGCTCACCGACCTCTACGCCTACACCTATGGCGCCGACCGGGCCGACGTCAGCCGCGCCGCCGAGCTGCGCGCCGAGGCGATGGACGTCTCCGACGCCTGGGTCGCCGCCGGCTGCGACCCCGACGATCCCCGGCTCGCCGAGGAGCGCGCGCTGCTGGTCCGCTCCTACGCCGCGCTGCTCGCGGGCGTCCACCGCTGAGGGCGGGCGCCCGCCACCATCTACGCTCCAGGCGAATGGAGGCCCGCGCCGAGCCAATCCCGGCCCCGCCGGTCGCCGAGGCGGCCGACACCGCCCTGCCCCCGCGCCCGGACCTGGGCCGCTACATGATGGGCTTCGGCTTCATGCTCCAGCCCACGCGCTTCTTCGACGCGTGCTGGCAGCGCTGCGGCGACTACTTCACGCTGCTGCCCGAGGCGGACCGGGTGCTGGTCGTGACGGCGGACCCGGAGGCGGTCAAGCAGGTGTTCACCGGCGATCCGAACCTGCTCTATGCCGGCGAGGGCAACGTCACCCTCGCGCCGATCCTCGGCCCGGGCTCGACCCTGCTTCTCGACGGGCCCGAGCACCTGCGCCACCGGCGCCTGCTGCTGCCGCCGTTCCACGGCGAGCGGATGCGCAACTACGGGCCGATGATGGCCGAGGTCGCCGAGCGCCACCTCGCGGCCTGGCCGCGGTCGGGGCGCCTCGCGACGCTGCCGACGATGCAGGCGATCACGCTCGAGGTGATCATGCGGGCCGTGTTCGGCGTCGGCGACGAGCGGCGGCGCGCCGAGATCTCGCGCCCGCTGCGCGCGTTGCTCGACATGCTCGCCAGCCGCCGCCGGGTGCTGATGCTGGCCCTGACCGTCGGCCGCACCGGGCCCCGCAGCCCCTGGGCGCGCTTTCTCTCGCTCCGGCGCGAGGCCGACGCGCTGCTCTACGAGGAGATCCGATCGCGACGCGCCGACCCGCACGGGGACGAGGGCGACGACATCCTCTCGCTCCTGCTCGCCGCCCGCGACGAGGACGGCCGGCCGCTGAGCGACTCCGAGCTTCGCGACGAGCTGATGACGCTGCTGGTCGCCGGCCACGAGACGACCGCGACCGCGCTCGCCTGGGCGCTCGAGCGTCTCACGCGAACGCCGGCGGTGCTCGACCGCCTGCTCGCCGAGCGGCGCGCGGGCTCGGGCGAGTACCTGGACGCCGTGATCAAGGAGACCCTGCGCCTGCGCCCGGTGGTCCCGGCCGTCGTCCGCCGGCTACAGGCGCCGATGCAGTTTGGCCCCTGGGCGCTGCCGGCGGGGGTCCACATCGCGCCCTCGATCTACCTCATGCACCGCCGCCCGGACATCTATCCCGAGCCGCTCGCCTTCCGCCCCGAGCGCTTTCTCACCGACCCGCCGGGAACCTACGAGTGGATCCCGTTCGGGGGCGGCGTGCGGCGCTGCCTGGGCGCCAGCTTCGCGATGTTCGAGATGAAGGTCGTGCTGGACGCGGTCCTCGGGACCGTCGCCCTGCGCCCGGCCTCGAAGAGCTCGGGCGAGTCGGTGACCAGGCGGGCGATCACCTTCGCCCCGTCGCGCGGCGGGCGGATCGCGATCGGCCCGCCGCCCGCAGGCGTCGCGCTAGCGCTACTTGCGAGCCGCCCCGCGCGCGGGGCGGCGCAGTCGGGCGCGGCGGCCGGAGGCACCCGGGACGACCGGGGGCCGGCCGTATGCCTGCGAGTGGCGTGACCCTGGCTGCGTTCCAGGATCCGGAGCTGCGTCGGCCGCCACGGGCTCGCTGGTTTCCGGAGGCGTAGGCGGGACGTCGGGCGGGTCGATCAATGTACGCGTCGCTCTCTCGCGTCCCTGTGGAGGAAAGGCGGCTCGGGGGGCAGAGGGAGGCGAAAAGAACCCGGCGAACTCCCACACATTCTAGCTGCGGGCCGGGGGCACACCGATCGACAGCCGCGGATCGCCCGGCCCTCGATAGCGTCCCGGTCGATGGAGCTCGAGACCCTCACCTATGCGAGCGACGGCCGCGATCGCCCGGATCACCCTCGACCGGCCCGAGCGCGGGAACGGGATCACGCTCGAGATGCCGCGCGAGCTCGCCGCAATGCGTCGAGCGCGCCAACCTCGACCCGGAGGTCCACGTGATCGCGCTCGCGGGCAACGGCACGGGCTTCTGCGGCGGCTACGACCTGGTTGCGTCGGCCGAGCGCATGGGCGAGGCGGGTCCAGGCGCCGACGCGCCGGAGGGGTCCCCGCTCGATCCCTCCGTCGTCGCGCGCAACCACGACCCCGCGTCCACCTGGGACCCCGTCGTCGACTACCAGATGATGTCCCGAAACGTGCGCGGCTTCATGAGCCTCTTCGCGTCCGAGAAGCCCGTGGTCTGCAAGGTGCACGGCTACTGCGTCGCCGGTGGGACCGACATGGCGCTCTGCTCGGACCTGCTGGTGGTCGCCGAGGACGCCAAGATCGGCTATCCGCCGGCGCGCGTCTGGGGTGTGCCCACCACCGCCCTGTGGGCCTACAAGCTCGGGCCGACGCGCGCCAAGCGCCTGCTGCTCACCGGCGACTCGATCTCCGGCCGCGAGGCGGTCGATTGGGGGCTGGCGACCGACTGGGCGCCCGCCGCCGAGCTCGACGACGCGTTCGAGGCCCTGCTCGAGCGTGTCGCCCGGATCCCGGTCAACCAACTGGTGATGCACAAGCTGCTCGTCAACCAGGGGCTCTACGCCCAGGGCCTGGCGGCGACCCAGGCGCTGGGGACGTTCTTCGACGGGATCGCGCGCCATACGCCGGAGGGCTTCGACTTCGTCCGCCGGGCGGCCGAGGCGGGCTTCAAGGAGGCGGTGCGCGACCGCGACGAGCCGTTCGGCGACTTCGGCCTCGCCCGCGGCTCGGAGCCCAGCTCGTGAAGGTCCTCGTCACGAGCTCGCGGATGCCGTTCGCGCTCGGCATGGTCCGCGAGCTGGCCGCGGCCGGGCACGAGGTCTACGCCGCGGACGACTACGAGCGCTCGCCGGGCAGCCACTCCAAGTACCTCGCCGGGCACTTCGTCTACCCCTCGCCGCGCGAGCGCACCGACGAGTTCGTCGCCGAGCTCGGGCGGATCGTCGCCGAGGCCGGGATCGAGGTGATCGTCCCCGCCTTCGAGGAGGCGTTCTACCTCGCGGCCCGCGGCGGCGACCTCGCGGGGAAGGCGAGGGTCTTCACGGCCTCGTTCGGAGCGCTCGCGCGCCTGCACGACAAGGCGGAGTTCGGCCGCCTGCTCGCACGACCTCGGGCTGCCGGTGCCCGAGACGGTGGTCGCGACCAGCTGACGAGGAGCTGCGCGAGGCGGTCTCGCGCTTCGACCGCTACTTCGCCCGCGCCGTCTTCTCGCGCGGGGGCGTGAGCCTGCTCACGAACACGGGCCCGCTCGCCGGGACGATGGCGATCGACGACTGCCACCCGACGCCGCAGGCGCCCTGGCTCGTGCAGCCGTTCGTCGACGGCGAGACCGTCTGCACCTACTCGACCGTCCACGACGGCCGGGTGAGCTCGCACCTCATGTACCGGATCCCGCGCCAGTGGCAGCACAGCACCGGGCTCTCCTTCGAGTCGGTCGACGCCGCGGAGTCGCTGCGGCTGATCGAGCCGATCCTCGCCGATCTCCGGCTACACGGGCCAGGTCTCGTTCGACTTCATCGTCACCGACGGCGGGCTCAGCTTCGTCGAGTGCAACCCGAGGGCCACCGACGGGCTCCTGCTGCTGCCGTCCGGCGAGCTGGCGCGCGGGCTGCTCGATCCCGATGCCGACCTCTTCCTGCTCCCCGCCGGGCACACGGTCCAGCTCGAGCTCGCCGTGCTCGGCCGAGGGCTTCTCCGACCACCTGCGCCGGCTGCCGCAGACGATTCGCGATCTCGCCCGGGTCCGCGACGCCGGCGACGGCTGGCACGATCCGCTGCCGACCATGTACTCGGCGCTCTCGGTCGCGCATTTCGGCGACGAGAGCGCGCACGAGCACGAGAAGTTCTTCGCCGCCGCGGCCTCCGACATGAGCTGGGACGGCGAGCCGATCAGCGGGATGTCCGACCAGGACGCGGCGCTGCTCGCCAACCTCGAAGCCGGACGCTGAGCCAGAGACCGAACGCGATCCCGCAGCAGTCGACGAGGACGTCGACGGGGTCGGAGTCGCGGCCCGGGACGTAGCTCTGGTGGATCTCGTCGCTGATCGCCCAGACGAGGCTGATCGCTGCCGCGGCCGCGATCGCCCGGCGCCCGAGCACCGGGCCGAGCGCCCACGCCCAGAGCGCGGCGAGCAGCGCGTACTCGGTGAAGTGCGCGATCACCCTCGTGAACGCGGGCAGCTCGGGGCCGACGCTGCGCTGGGCGGAGAAGTAGAAGATCAGCGCCATCAGCGCCAGCGGCGCGGCGAGGCGCGCGATCTTGGCCTGAGCCGGCGAGATCAGGGGACCCGGTGGATCTCGAACAGGTTCGTGCCCAGTTGCTGCTGCGGGCAGGCCCGCGGTGATCGCGATCAGGTCGCCCGACTGCGCGACCCCGGTCGACTTCGCGAGCCGGGCGCAGTCCTCGAGCAGGGCGGTGAGGCCGGTCCAGTCATCGGCGATCTCGCACTGGACCCCGAACAGCAGGTTGAGCCGGCGGACGGTCTCCACCCGCGGCGAGATCGCCAGCACCGGCGTGCGCGGGCGGTGGGCCGAGACGAGGCGGGCGGTGCGCCCGCTCCGCGTCGGGACGACGATCGCGGCGAGGCCGAGGGTGTAGGTCGCGCCGACCGCGGCGCGGGCGACGGAGCTGGCGACGTCGGTCTCGTCGGAATCGACCCGGTTGAAGACCCAGTCGCCGTACGGGAGCTCGGGCTCGGTCTCGCGCGCGATCCGGTCCATCACCCGGACGGCCTCGGCCGGGTACTCGCCGACCGCGGTCTCCTCGGAGAGCATCACCGCGTCGGTGCCCTGGAAGATCGCGTTGGCGACGTCGGAGACCTCGGCCCGCGTCGGGCGGGGCGAGGCGACCATCGAGGCGAGCATCTGGGTCGCGGTGATCGAGGGGATGGAGTAGCGGCCGGCGAGCGCGAGCAGGTGGCGCTGGACGCCGGGGACCTGCTCGATCGGCAGCTCGATCCCGAGGTCGCCGCGCGCGACCATGATCCCGGCCTTGACCGCCTTCACGATCTCCTCGGCGCGCTCGGCCGCCTGCGGCTTCTCGATCTTCGCGATCACCGGGATGTCCGAGCCGCCGGTGCGCACGCGGCGCTCGACCGGGGCGAGGTCCTCGGCGCGGCGGACGAAGGAGACCGCGAGCAGGTCGATCCCGTGCTCGATCGCGAAGTCGACCCAGGCCAGGTCCTCGCGCCCGGCGGCGGGCAGGCCGACCTCGGCGCCGGGCAGGTTGAGCCCCTGGTGGGAGGAGACCCGGCCGCCGACCTCGACCGCGCAGCGGATCTCGTCGTCGCCCGTCTCGAGCACCCGCAGGCGGATGCGGCCGTCGGCGAGGTAGACGAGGCTGCCCGTCGTCACCGCCTCGGGAAGGCCGTCGTAGGAGACGGAGAGCTTCTCGTCGCTGCCGACGCAGTCCTCGGTGGTGAGCACGATCTCGCTCCCGGGCCGCAGGCCGACGATCCCGTCGTCGACGTCGCCGATCCGCAGCTTCGGGCCGGGCAGGTCGCCGAGGATGCCGACCTCCTTGCCGGAGCGCTCGCGCCGCCTCGCGCGCCATCGCGACGTTCTCGGCGTGGTCCTCGCGCGTGCCGTGCGAGAAGTTGAGCCGGAAGACGTCGGCGCCGGCGTCGATCAGCTCGATCATGCCCTCGACGCTGCGGGTCGCCGGGCCGATCGTGGTCACGATCTTGGTCCGCCGGTGGCCGTTCACGGACCCGGCCCTCGCTCCGGCGCGACGGTCGTCGGCGCCTCGCTCGGATCGGCGCCGGGCATCGCGACCGTCTCGAACTCGCCGGTCTGCGGCCTGTGGGTCGGCTCGGGGCCGTCGTCGGCCTCGAGCTCGGCGCCCTCGGGCAGCTCGAGCCGCTGCATGTAGGGCAGCTGCCAGGCGGCGCCGCGATCCCGAGCCCGCCCGCGACGCAGAGCAGGGCGACGAACCACTGGCCGCCGGCGAGCACCGAGAGGTCGAAGAACTCGCGCACCGGGTCGATCGCGATGATCCCGGCGAAGATCGCCCCGAGCCCGGCGACCAGGGCGAGCATGTAGCTCTGGACGGTGATGTGCTCGCGGCCGGGGCCGCGCTCGAGCAGGACGATGAAGCAGAGCCCGAGCACGATCAGGGTCGTCGTCGCCGCGGTCCGGCCCTCGTCGAGGCTGCCGCCGAAGACGCTGTCGACGAAGAAGAACGAGAGCAGCGAGGCGATCCCCATCGCGATCCCGGCCGGGAACGCGAACGCCGCCAGCGCGCGCAGCAGGCGGCCGCGGTAGAGCGGGCCCTCGCTCGGGGCGAGCGCGAGCACGAAGGAGGGGATCCCGATCGTCAGCAGGGCGGCGACGGTGAGCTGGCGGGGGAGGAAGGGGAAGGTGAAGTCGAAGATCGCCGCGAGCAGGATCAGGAAGCCGGCGTAGACCGACTTGGTCAGGTAGAGGCGGCCGAGCCGGTGGATGTTGCGGGCGATCCGCCGCCCCTCGGTGACCGCGCGCGGCAGCATCGAGAACTGGTCGCGGAGCAGGACGATGTCGGCGACGCCCTTGGTGATCTGGCTGCCGGAGCCCATCGCGACCGCGAGCCGCGCCTGCTTCAGCGCCGGGACGTCGTTGACGCCGTCGCCGATCATCGCCGTGAACCGGCCGCGATCGCCGAGCGCGGCGACCAGCGCCTTCTTCTGGTCCGGGGTGATCCGGCAGAAGACCGTGTTGCGAAGCGCCGCGTTGGCGAGACCGCCACGGTCGTCGGGAAGGTCGGGGCCCTCGATGACCGGGGCGTCGGCGGGCACGCCGACCGCGTGGGCGACGGCGGTCACCGTCTCGCGGGCGTCGCCGGAGATCAGCTTCAGGTCGACCTGCTGCTCGCGCATGTAGGCGATCGTCTCGGCGGCGTCGGGGCGCAGCGTCTCCTCGAGCACGACCAGCGCCCGCGGCTCGAGCCGCGGGGGCGGCTCGGCCGCGGGGTCGGAGGGCAGCCCGCCGCGCGCCTCGCCGAAGGCGATCACCCGGCGCCCGGCGCCGGTGTGCTCGGCGAGCGCGCGCTCGAGCCCCTCGGGCAGGTTCAGCGCTCCAGCACGCGTGAGCACGTCGGGGGCGCCGATCACGTAGCTGGAGCCGTTCAGGGTCAGCCCGCTCCACTTCCACTGCGACGAGAACGGCACCTCCGCCGTCGGCTGCTCGGGGTGCGCGGGGTAGCGCTCGGCGATCGTCTCCAGCGTGCGGTTGCGCTCGCCGGCCGAGGCGGCGAAGGTCGCGAGCGCGCGCTCGGCCGCGGCCGGGCCCGCCGGGTCGGCGGCCTCGACCGCGATCAGCTCCAGGGTGCCGTCGGTGAGCGTCCCGGTCTTGTCGACGCAGATCGTGTCGACCGCGGCCAGCGCCTCGGTCGCCGCCATCTGCTGGACGAGCGTGTTCTGGCGCGCCAGCCGCACCGCCGCGACCGCGAGCGTGACGCTCATCAGCAGCACGAGCCCCTCGGGGATCAGCGTCACGAGCCCCGCCGTCGCCTCCTGGGCGGCCTCGCGGAACGCCTTGTCGTGGATCGTGAACCCGACGAGCACGATCAGCGCGATCGGGACCAGGGCGATCGTCGTCGCCTTGAGCACCGTGTTGACCTCGACCTGCAGCGGCGAGGGGGCATGGCGGAACTCGCGCGCCTCGCCGGCGATCTTCGCCGCGTAGCTGTCCTCGCGCACCGCGTCGACCTCGTAGTGGCCCGAGCCGGAGAGGCCGAACGCGCCCGAGAGCATCCGGTCACCGACGCGCTTGCGGATCCCGTCCGACTCGCCGGTGAGCAGCGACTCGTCGACCGTGAGCCCGCGGGTGTCGACCAGGGGGCCGTCCGCGACCAGCTGGTCGCCCGGCTCGACCCGGACGACGTCGCCGGGGACGACCTCGTCGGCCGTCAGCTCGACCACGCGGCCGTCGCGGATTGCCTTCGCGTGCGGCGCGACCAGGAGCGCCAGCTGGTCGAGGGTCTCCTTGGCCTTCAGCTCCTGGCGGATGCCGATCGCGGAGTTGACGATCGCGATCAGGCCGAAGATCGCGTCGGCCCACAGCCCCAGGGAGAGGATGAGGATGAAGAAGCCGCCGATGATCGCGTTGAACAGCGTCAGGACGTTGGCGGTGACGATGCTCGCGACCGAGCGGCTGTTCGCGGGCTCGGGCTCGCCGAGCCGCGCCAGACGATGCGCCGCCTCCGCGCTGGACAGGCCCTGGATTACCGAAGCAGCCTCCACCGCTCCATATTCGCAGGGGCGCTCCGCTCAGCCGTCCGACCGCCGGGCGAGCGCGATCCCGGTGACGATCTCGCGCACGATCCGGTCGGCGACCAGCGCCGTGACGTCGGCCGAGCCGACGGCGCTCGGGAGCACCTCGACCACGTCGGCGCCGACGATCTCCAGGCGCGAGGCCACCTCGCGACACGCCCAGAGCAGGTCGCCGGGCGTCATCCCTCCGGGCTCGGGAGTGCCGGTCCCGGGGGCGAACGCGGGGTCGAGGACGTCGACGTCGACGGTGAGAAACGCAGGGCCGCTGCCGGCGACCTCCAGGGCGCGCTCGACCGCCGCGCGGATCCCGTGCTCGCGCACGTCGCGCATGAAGATGGTCGTGATCCCGTGCTCGTCCTGCCAGGCGAACTCCGGCTCGCCCGGCCAGTAGCCGCGGATGCCGATCTGCGCGTACCGGCCGGGGTCGACGTGCCCCTGCTCGACGAGCCGGTACATCGGCGTGCCGTGCGAGACCTCGACGCCGTAGAGCTCCGCGGCGGTGTCGGTGTGCGTGTCGAAGTGGATCAGGCCGAGCGGGCCGTGGCGCTCCGCGCAGGCGCGGACGTCGGGCTCGGCGATCGAGTGGTCGCCGCCGAGCACGATCGGCACCGCTCCGGCATCGACCGCCTCGCCGACGGTCCGCTCGATCGCCGCCAGCGAGCGTGCGGCGTCGACCGGGACCACGGGCGCGTCGCCGTAGTCGACCACGCGCAACGCCTCGAAGCCGTCGATGCCGGCGTCGAGGTGCGCGCCCGGCAGGGTGCTGGCCCCGCGGATCGCGCGGGGTCCGAAGCGGGTCCCGGGCTGGCCGCTGACCAGGTCGTCGGTCGGCGCCCCGACGATCGCGACGTCGACCCCGGCGAGCTCGGCCGCGTCCTCGGTGTAGGGCATTCCGGCGTAGGTCAGGAGCCCGGCGTAGTCGGGCTTGTCCCCATCCTCCCAGCGTCCGACCGGGTCGATCACAACGCGCGCATCATCTCACCGGAGCATTCAGAGGTGGAAGCGGCGGTGATGCTGGTGATGAGCCGGGTCGCCGGCGGGCTCGCCGGGGCGCTCGGGGGCGCGGACCAGGAGCCAGGTGAGGACGGTGCCGGCGACGAGGACGGCGATCCCGGGCACGAAGGCGCGGGCGACCGCGTCGGAGAAGCCGGTCTCGGCCGCCGCCCCGTGGGCGTCTGTCGGCAGCGCCGCCTGGAAGACGGCGCCGCTGACCGCGAGGAGCACCGCCCCCGCCAGCACCCGGGTCATCGCCAGCACCCCCGAGGCGATGCCGCACTTCGACGTCGGCATCGCCGCCATTGCCGCGGTCGACATCGGCGCGTAGACGAGCGCGAGCGAGATCCCGAAGCAGGCGAAGCCCGGGAGCAGCGCCACGTAGCTGTCCGAGCTCTCGCCGATCGCCTGCAGGGTCATCCCGACGAGGCCGAGCAGCATGCCGACGGTCATCGTCGCGCGCGGGCCGAAGGCCGAGATCAGGCGCCCGGAGAACGGCGAGAAGACCGCCATCGGCACCGTCACCGGAAGGATCAGCGCTCCGGCGGCGACCGCTCCGTAGCCGAGCTCGGTCTGCAGGTACTGGGGCTGGAAGTACATCACCACCCAGTAGGCACCGACGAGCGCGAACGCCGCGGCGCTGGCGCCCAGGTACGGCCGGTTGCGAAACAGCGAGAAGTCGACCAGCGGCGCCTCGCGGTGGCGCTCGAGCGCCCAGAAGCCGACAAGGAGGGCGAGGCTGAGCGCGGCCGTCGCCAGCGTCGGCGCGAGGCTCCACTCGTCCGCCTGGACCAGCGCGAGGACGCCGGCGGCGAGCCCGGCGGCCAGCACCGCCACTCCGGCCAGGTCGACCTTCGATGCCGAGGGGTCGCGGGACTCCTCCCCGCGCGTGAGCAGGATCACGATCCCGGCGACGGCGACCGGCAGGTTGACGAAGAAGATCCAGCGCCAGCTCGCCGCCTCGATCAGCACGCCGCCGACGAGCGGCCCGATGGCGAGCGCCACCGCCGACACGGCGGCCCAGATCCCGAGCGCCCGCGGCCGCAGCTCGGGCGGGAACGCGGCCGAGGTCAGGGCGAGCGAGAGCGAGAGCAGCGCCGCGCCGCCGATCCCCTGGAGCACCCGGCCGCCGACCAGCATCTCCTCCGACGTCGCGGCGCCGGCGACCAGGGAGCCGAGCGCGAACAGGGCCATCCCCCAGATGAAGACCCGGCGGCGGCCGACGATGTCGCCCAGCCGACCGGCCGCGACCACGGTCGCCGCCAGCGTGAGCAGGTAGGCGTTCTGGATCCACTGCAGGCCGTCGAGCGTCGCGTCCAGGTCGCTGCGGATCGCCGGCAGCGCCAGCGTGACGACGGTCGAGTCGAGCATGAGGACGAACAGGCCGGTGCACGCTCCGGCCAGGACCCACCAGGGGTTCGCCTTCGTGGGCCGGGGCTCGCTCACTACTCGTAACCTCCGCCAGCGTACTCGCGTCCGAGTCGCGCCCGAGCGTATTCCCGCCCGCGGCGGGTACGATCGCCGCGACGTGGAGGCGGGCACCAGCCCCAGCAGCGAACGCGCCGAGGACGCGCTCTCGGTCGAGTTCCGCGAGGTGACCAAGGTCTATCCCGGGGCCGATCGCCCCGCGGTCGACAAGCTCAGCCTCGAGGTTCCGGCGGGCGAGATCTGCGTCCTGGTCGGCCCCTCCGGGTGCGGCAAGACGACCGCGATGCGGATGGCCAACCGGATGGTCGAGATCACCGAGGGCGACATCCTCATCGGCGACCGGTCCGTCCGCGAGCGCTCGCCCGCCGAGCTCCGGCGCGAGATCGGCTACGTGATCCAGCAGATCGGCCTCTTCCCCCACCGGACGATCGCCCAGAACATCGCCACCGTCCCCGCCCTGCTCGGCTGGGACAAGGCGCGCCAGCAACAGCGCGCCGCCGAGTTGCTCGAGCTGATCGGCCTCGGGGCCGAGACGGGCGACCGCTATCCGGCCCAGCTCTCGGGCGGTCAGCAGCAGCGGGTCGGCGTCGCCCGCGCGCTCGCCGCCGACCCCGGGGTGATGCTGATGGACGAGCCGTTCGGCGCCGTCGACCCGATCAACCGCGAACGGCTGCAGAACGAGTTCCTGCGCCTGCAGGCGGAGCTTCGCAAGACGATCCTCTTCGTCACCCACGACATCGACGAGGCGATCAAGATGGGCGACCGGATCGCGGTGTTGAAGGAGGGCGGCCACCTCGCCCAGTTCGCGACCCCCGCCGAGCTGCTGATGGCGCCCGCTGACGCCTTCGTCGAGGACTTCGTCGGCGCCGACCGGGCGCTGAAGCGGCTGGCGCTGCTGCGGGTCGTCCGACATCGACCTCTGGGAGGCGCCGCTGGCCCACGTCGGGCAGGCGACGAGCGAGGTGCGGGCGAAGCTCGAGGGCGCAGAGGTCCCGCACGCCCTCGTCATCGACTCCGAGCGGCGCCCGATCGGCTGGCTGTCGGACGCCGACCTCGCCCGCGAGACGGTCCCCGCCAAGCCCGACACCAGCCCCGACCCGATCCTCGACCTCGACGACGTGATGCGCGATGCGCTCTCCGACCTGCTCCAGGCCGAGACTCGCTACGCGCCCGCCGTCGACGGCGACGGCCGGATCGCCGGGGTGCTCTCGGTCGAGATCATCTCCGAGTTCCTGACCTCGCCCGAGGCGCTCACCGACGAGCATTCCGCCGCCGAGCGCCCGCTGGCCCAGGAGGCCTGAGTGCTCGCCTCGGTCCTCGGCTGGCTGCCGCTGCTGGCCCAGGGCGGCGGGTTCGTCCGCAAGCCGGGCGAGTCCACGGACGCGACCTGCGTGGCCGACAACGACACCTTCTGCATCGGCTGGGCGATCGACAACATCGACCGGTATGTCACGCCCACGCTTCAGCACGTGGCCCTCGTCCTGCCCTCGGTCGCGCTCGGTTTCGCGATCGCGTTCGGGCTGGCGCTGCTCTCCCACCGGCGGCGGTGGCTGATCCCGGCGTTCACCGGGATCACCGGGCATCATCTACACGCTGCCGAGCATCGCGCTGTTCCTGCTCCTGCTGCCGATCACGGGGCGCGGATACGTCACCGCGATCATCGCGCTCACGGCCTACAACCTGCAGATCATCTACCGCAACATCGTCCTCGGGCTCAACAACGTGCCGAACGCGTCCAAGGACGCCGGGCGGGGGATGGGGATGACCGAGCGCCAGCTGCTGTGGCGGGTCGAGCTGCCGCTGGCGCTGCCGGAGATCGTCGCCGGCCTGCGGATCGCGACGGTCTCGACGATCGCGATCGCGACCCTGGCGCTGTTTGCCGGCGCCGGCGGCCTCGGCGCCGAGATCTACAACGACATCACCTTCAAGACGGGGATCGTCGATCTGCACCGTGATCCTGCTCGGGATGGCGCTGCTCTTCGACCTCGTGCTGGTGCTCGTGCAGGCGCGTTTGTCGCGCTGGCGCGATGCGGACCGCGGCGGGGGCGACGGCCGGCACTGGATCTCGGGCTTCTTCCGGCGCGCTCCGATGGATACCGCCGGAGCAGGGGCGGTTGACCGATGACGCTTGCGTTCCTCGGTTCCTTCGGAGGCGCGATCGAGTTCATCTTCGAACCGCGCAGCTCGGTCTTCGTCGGCTCCGGCAACGAGGTCGGCGGTCTCGACGAGGTCGGCGAGTTGATGGCGAAGCAGATCGAGGTCAGCGCCCTCGCGCTCGCGGGCGCGCTCCTGCTCGCCTTTCCGCTCGGGGTCTACCTCGGCCATCACGGCAAGGGCGAGATGCTCGCGATCGCGATCGGCAACGCGGGCCGGGCGGTCCCGGAGCTGGCCGTGATCGCCTTCATGGTCGCCTTCGTCGGCCTCGGCCTGCTCAACGTGACGATCGCGCTGCTGATCCTCGGCATCCCGCCGATCCTCACCAACACCTTCGTCGGCATTCGCCAGGTCGATCGGGACGCCGTCGAGGCGGCCCGGGGAATCGGGATGACCGAGTTCGAGATCGCCCGCAAGGTCGAGCTGCCGCTCGCGGTGCCGACGATCATGGGCGGCGTGCGCACCGCGGCGGTCAACATCATCGCCACGGCGACGATCGCCTCGCTCGCCGGTGTGACGACGCTCGGCGACTTCATCATCAACGGCAACGTCTACGGCGAGGAGGGCCAGATCGCGGGAGCGATCCTGGTCGCGCTGCTGGCGCTCGTGGTCGAGCTCCTGCTCGCCGGCCTGCAGCGGCTGCTCACGCCGCGCTGGGGTCGTGCTGGAGCGCGAGGCCGCCCGCGCGACCGCATAGGCTTTCCCGTGTCCGCGATGCAGCGGTAGTCACACGAGAGGGAGGAATCACCCCCATGAGCACCCATCACCGGCTGCGAGCGCTGTTCGCGTTGCTCGCCGTGGTTGGACTGAGCCTTGCCTTCGTCGCCTGCGGCGACGACTCCGATGACACGAGCACCGAGGCCAGCGGCGACACGACCACCGAGGCCAGCGGCGACCTGATCCAGTCGAACCCCGACAACGGCTCGATCAGCCTCACGGTCGGATCGAAGAACTTCACCGAGCAGTTCATCCTCGGCGAGATCTACGCCCAGGGGCTGGAGGCCGCGGGCTACGACGTCTCCACCGACCTCAACCTCGGCTCCGAGCAGGTTGCGCTGAAGGCGCTGCAGAACGACGAGATCAGCGGCTATCCCGAGTACACCTCGACCGCCCTCACCGCGTTCTTCGGCACCGCGCCCGAGGACGTGCCCGGGAACGCGCAGAAGGCGTACGAGGACTCGAAGCAGGAGTTCGCCGACGAGGGCCTCGTGTCCTATCCGCCGACCCCGTTCTCGAGCGCAAACGCGGTCGGGATGCTGAAGTCCGAGGCCGAAGACCTCGGGATCACGACGATCTCCGACCTCGAAGACCACCAGGACCTGACCCTGGCCGGATCACCCGAGTGCCGCGAGCGGATCGACTGCCTCGCGGGGCTCGAGAAGTACTACGGCCTCGACGGCCTGCGTGACAACTTCACGCCGGTCGACATCGGCCTGCGCTACGAGGTGCTCGACAAGGGTGACGCCGACCTGTCGATCATCTTCACCACCGATGCGCAGCTGTTCACCTCGGACGACTACGTGACCCTGGAGGACGACAAGGAGGTGTTGCCGGCGGGCAACGTGATGTTCATCGCCAGCCAGGACGCGGTCGACGAGGCCGGCCCGGACTTCGGCGCGACGATCGAGAAGGTCCAGGGCAACCTCTCGCTCGAGGTGCTGCAGGAGCTGAACGCCCGGGTGGACATCGACAAGGAGAAGCCCGAGCAGGCTGCCCAGGAGTACCTGCAGGAGTTCGGCTACATCGAGTAGGCGGAGGCGAGCGCGGCCCAGCCGGTCTTTGACGTAGCGGCTTCCGCCGCGGCCCACGGGGTAGGTTGGCCCCGTGGGCGCGGCGGCTCTGCTCGACATCGACGGCACCCTCGTCGACTCCAACTACCAGCACGCGATCGCCTGGTACCGGGCGTTTCGCGAGCACGGGGTGACGCCGGCGGTGTGGCGGGTGCACCGCCATATCGGCGTCGGCGGCGACCAGCTGGTCGCGCGGGTGGCCGGCGAGGAGACCGAGCAGCGCCTCGGCGATGCGATCCGCGACTCCGAGTCCCGGTTCTACGGGGAGCTGATCGACGAGGTGCAGCCGTTCGAGGGCGCGCGCGAGCTGATCGTCGAGCTGCGTGATCGCGGCCATGCCTGCGTGCTCGCGAGCTCGTCGAAGCGCGAGGAGACCGACCACTACATCGAGCTGCTGGACGCGGGGGAGCTGATCGAGGCCTCCACGACCTCGGCCGACGTCGAGCGGACCAAGCCGGAGCCCGACCTGGTCGCCGTGGCGATGCAGAAGGCGGGCGAGCTCTCGGCGGTGATGGTCGGCGATTCGACCTGGGACGTGGAGGCGGCCGCGCGCGCGGACGTGAAGACGCTCGCCGTGCTCACCGGGGGGTTCTCGGAGGCGGAGCTGCGCGCGGCCGGCGCGGTGGACGTGTTCGAGTCGCTGGTCGAGCTGCGCGAGCACCTGGACTCGACACCGCTACGGTAGGCAGCGTGGAGGGCGATGGCGAGCGTCTGAGCGCCGACGACGCGCACATCCTTGCGCTGGAGTCGCCCGCGATCGCGGGCCACACGCTCAAGGCGCTGGTGCTCGAGCCGGCGCCCGAGCCGCTCGACCTCGAGGCGCTGCGAGCCGCGGTCGACGCCCGCCTGCCGGCTGGCTCGCGCGGGCGCCAGCGGGTCGAGCTCGGGCCGGATGGGGCGGCCGACGCGCGCTGGGTCGTCGACGAGAGCTTCGACATCGACGCTCACGTGCGCCGGCTGGAGGAGACCTCCGGAGTGGACGAGGCCGGCGCCTGGGCGGTGGCCTCGGCGCTCATGGCCGAGCGCCTCGACCACGCCCGGCCGCTGTGGGCGATCGACCTGGTCGGCCCGCTGGCCGACGGCCGCGAGGTGATCGTCGTCCGCATCCACCACGCGATGGCCGACGGGGTGAGCTGCGTGCGCTTCCTCTCCGAGGTGCTCTGGGACGAGGCCGAGCGGCCCCCGGCTCCGGCCTCCGGCGTCGCGCGCGCGAGCGCGGCTCCCGACGGACCGCACCGCTCGCGGCTGCAGGAGCTGGCCCACCTGCCCGGCGCCGTGGGGCGCGAGCTCGGGCACCTGGCCGGGAGGAGCCCCCTCGCCCGCCGCATCGGCTCCGGGCGCGAGCTCGCCTTCGCCACCTTCCCGCTGGCCGACCTGAAGCGGATCGGCAAGTCGCGCCCCGG
Organism: uncultured Solirubrobacterales bacterium; assembly: GCA_963729065.1. Taxonomy (GTDB): domain Bacteria; phylum Actinomycetota; class Thermoleophilia; order Solirubrobacterales; family 70-9; genus WHSW01. The sequence goes on along the minus strand of CAVSMS010000012.1, from coordinate 435,517 downwards.
GCACGTGACCGTCAACGACGCCTTCCTCGCCGGCGTTGCCGGCGGCCTGCGCGATTGGCTCGCCGCCGGCACCCGGCGGCTGCCCCGGCTGAAGGCCCAGATCCCGGTCAGCCTCCACCACCGCGGCGAGTCGGAGACCGAGCTCGGCAACCGCGACTCGTACTTCAACGTCGACCTGCCGGTGCGCGAGCCCGATCCGGTGGCGCGGCTCGAGCGGATCAACGCCGAGACCGAGCGGCGCAAGGAGCTCGACGACGCGGAGGAGCTCTACGACTTCTTCCACGCCCTGGCGCGGTTTCACCACCTCGACCAGGCGATGCAGCGGATCGCCGCCGGCCCGCGCGAGTTCAGCCTGTCGATCTCCAACGTCCCGGGACCGCGAGCCGCGCTCAGCGTGGCCGGACGCCCGGTCGAGCGCCTCTGCTCGGTCGCCGAGCCGGCCGACCGCCACGCGCTGCGGATCTCGGCGATCTCATGCGCCGGCCACGTCGGCATCGGGCTCTGCACCGACCCGGACGCGGTCGAGGGGGTCGCCGACCTGGCGCGCGCGATCGACGGCTCACTCGCCGAGCTGAAGATCGCCTGCGGCTGCTGAGTCGGTTAGCGTCCCGGTCGGTGGCGCTGAAGCTCGGCATCAACCTCGGCTATTGGGGGATCGGACCGAAGGGCTCCGAGGCGGTCGAGCTCGTCCGCACCGCCGAGTCGCGCGGCTTCGACTCCGTCTGGGTTGCCGAGTCCTACGGCTCCGACTGCGTCTCGGTGCTCGCCTGGCTCGCCGCGCAGACCGAGAAGATCAAGCTCGGCGCCGCGATCATGCAGGTGCCGGCGCGCCCGCCCGCCGCTGCGGCGATGGCGGGAGCGACGATCGACGCGCTCTCCGGCGGCCGCTTCATCTTCGGCTTCGGCCCCTCCGGGCCGCAGGTCTCCGAGGGCTGGTACGGCGTCGAGTACGCCAAGCCCTGGGGGCGCACCCGCGAGTACATCGAGGTCGTGCGCGAGATCATCGCCCGCGAGGGCCCGCTGAACTTCGAGGGCAAGCACTACCAGCTCCCGATCGAGGGCGGGACCGGCCAGGGCAAGGCGCTGAAGCTCAACTTCCATCCGGTCCGCAACGAGATCCCCGTGTTCGTCGGCGCGATCGGCCGCAAGTCGGTCGAGATGGCGGCGGAGATCTGCGACGGCTGGATCCCGATCTTCTTCAGCGCCGACGCGTTCGAGGAGACCTGGGGAGAGCACCTCGAGGCGGGCTTCGCCAAGGGCGGGCGCACGCGCGAGGACCTCGAGATCTCGCCGTCGCTCTCGGTCGCGATCGACGGCGACCTGGACATGGCGCGCGGCGTGGTCAAGGGCGGCCTGCTGCTCTACCTCGGGGGGATGGGCTCGCGGGAGACGAACTTCTACGTCGACCTCACGCACCGGTTCGGGTTCGGCGAGGTCGCCGACGAGGTCCAGTCGCTCTACCTGGACGGCAAGCGCGAGGAGGCCTACAACGCGATCCCCGACGAGCTCGTGGACGCCACCTCGCTGATCGGCGATGAGGCCGAGGTCGCCGCGCGGATCGAGCGGCTCGCCGCCGCCGGCGTCGACCGGCTGATCTGCTCGCCGGTGCACATGGACGCGGCGCAGCGCGCGCACACGGTCGACCGCCTCGCCGATCTGGCCGGCGTCGCGGCACCCGCCTGAGCCCGCCCACCGATCGCTTCCGCCGGCGCGGCCGGCGAGCGTAGGATCGCCGCATGGCCGAGGGACTGGAGCCCGGCGACGTCTTCGCGGGCCATCGGATCGAGGCCGTGGCCGGCCGGGGCGGGATGGGCGTGGTCTACCGCGCCAGGCACCTGGCGCTCGACCACGTCGTCGCCCTGAAGGTGATCTCGCCGGCCCTCGCTCAGGACGAGCGCTTCCGGCGCCGCTTCGACGGCCGAGTCGCGGATCGCGGCCTCGATCCGCCATCCCAACGTCGTCGCGATTCATCACGCGGGCGAGGACGACGGGCTGCTGTTCGTGACCATGGACCTGATCGAGGGCGCCGACCTGCGCGCGCTGCTGCGGACCTCCGACGGCCCTCGACCCGGCGCGGGCGGCCCGGATCGTCGCCGAGGTCGCGGCGGCGCTCGACGCGGCGCATGCGACCGGGCTGGTCCATCGCGACGTCAAGCCCGCCAACGTCCTGATGGAGGGCGAGGCGCAGGCGGACCAGCGGGTCTACCTGACCGACTTCGGGCTCGCCCGCCGGGTCGAGGCGACGAGCGGGGTGACCGCCACCGGGGCGTTCGTGGGCACGCTCGACTACGTCGCCCCGGAGCAGATCCGCGGCGACCGGGTCGACGCGCGCGCCGACGTGTACGCGCTCGGGTGCGTGCTCTTCGAGCTGCTCGCCGGGATCCCGCCGTTCGCCTCGCGCGAGGACAAGGTGGCGAAGATGTACGCGCACCTCAACGAGGAGCCGACCCGCCTCCGGGTGCTGCGCCCGGAGCTCCCCGCCGCGGTGGATGCGGTCGCCGCCCGGGCCCTGGCCAAGGACCCGGCCGAGCGCTTTCCGTCCGCCGGCGACCTCGGGCGCGCCGTCTCGGCCGCGGTCGAGGGCGAGCCGACCAAGGTCTCCGAGCGGAGCGTCGCCATCGGCGCCGCCGCCCCCGGCCCGCCGGACGCGACGACGACGGCCGACGACGGGCCGGGCGAGCCCGAGGCCGTCACCGTGCCGGCGGACTCCGTCGCGGCCCCGCCGCCGCCGTCCGCGCCCGCGGGCCGAGGTCGAGCGGCCTGACTGGCGCCGACGCAGGGTGCTGTTCGCGGGCGGCGCCGCGGCGGTCGCGGCCGCTGTCGTCGCGGTGATCCTGATCCCGACCGGCGGCGACGACGGCGGGGGCACGTCGGGCTTGCCCCCGCCGGCGACGCTTACGACCGCCGACGGCGGCGACACGTCCAACGCAGGCGACGGTCGCGCAGGCGGCGGTGCCGGTCGGCAGGCTGCCGGTCAACCTCGCCCACGGACGGGGCGGGCTCTGGGTCACGAACCGCCGCAGCGACACGGTCTCGCTCGTGGACGGCCGGCTCGCGAACGAGGTCGCCGAGTTCGCCGCGGGCTCGTCGCCCGAGGGGATCGACGTCGGCGACGGATCGATCTGGGTCGCCAGCGCGGCCGACGACGAGCTGCTGCGCCTCGACCCGAGGTCGGGCGAGGTCTCTGACCGGATCGCGGTGGGCGACCGGCCCGGCGGCGTCGTCTTCGCGGCCGGGGACGTCTGGGTCGCCGACAGCGGCGCCGACTCCGTCACGCGCGTGGACCCGGACAGCGGCGAGACCACGACGATCGGGGTCGGCGCGAGCCCCTACGGGATCGCGTTCGGCGACGGCGGGGTCTGGGTCTCGAACCGGGGCGACGACTCGATCGTCCGGATCACCCCGGTCAACAACAACACCGACGACCCGATCGCGGTCGGCGACAACCCGAAGGGGATCGCGGTCGACGGCGGGTCGGTCTGGGTGGCGAACACCGACGACGACACGGTCTCGCAGGTCGTCGGCGGCTCGGAGCGCAAGGCGATCCAGGTCGGCGCGGAGCCGCGCGGGGTCGTCGCGGCGTTCGGCTCGGTCTGGGTCACGGTCGGCGGCGCCGACGAGGTGGCGCGGATCGATCCGGGACGCGCGCGGGTGGCGCAGGAGATCCGGGTCGGGTCGGGCCCGGAGGGGATCACGGCCGGCCCGAGGAGCGTCTGGGTCGCGGACGGGATCAGCAACACGCTGACCCGGATCACGCCCTGAGAACGGCGCCGGGCCCCTTGGAGGAGGGGCCCGGTCGCGAGAGCTGGTCGAGAGCCGATGACGCGCCGCCGGTCTGATGGCCTTGGCTGGTCCGGTGACGATCCGGGTCAGTCGTGGTCTCGAATGCTTGCTGGGACCAGCATCGGCGATCGCCCGCGCTCTGCCCAGGCACCCCGGGGAGGGACCGGCCGCCCTTCCGGGGTGGTCCCGGCCACCCCTTGGTGGACCTGACGCCGGGGGCGTTAGAGCTCGCGCTCGGTGACCAGGCCGCTCTGCAGCGCGCGCTCGACCAGGGCGGTGCGCTTGGCGTTCTGCGGCAGGTCCTCGACCCCGAACTTCTCGAACAGGGCACGCAGGTGGGTCTTGACGGCGTCGACGCTCAGGTGGAGCTCCTCGGCGATCTGGCCGTTGGTTGCCGGGGTCGCGAACGACGATCCGGCCTTGAACGGCCGGCAGAGGGCGACCAGGACGCGCTTCTGCGCCGGGGAGACGCCGGCCGCGGTGAGCGCGTCGCCCGAGAGCACCGTCTCGCTCTTGGTCGTCGCCGGGGCGCGGTACAGGACGCCCGTGCGCCCGAAGCGCAGCGTGTCGCCGTCGCGCAGGCGCCGCCGTCCCCCGACCCGCTCGCCGTTTACGAACGAGCCGTTGCGCGACACCCCGTCGTCGACCAGGGTGCACTCGAGCCCGACGAGCTCGAGCTGCGCGTGCAGGCTGGAGACCTCCGGGTCCCAATCGAGGTTGAGGTCGGCCGACGCGCTGCGCCCCACCCACAGCGACTCGACCCGCTCCTCGATCACGAGCAGCTGCTGCTCGTCGCCTCCGTCGCGGTAGACGAGGAACGGCCGCCCGAGCCTCTCCGCCTCGATCTGCGCCTTGAGCTCGGGCGCCGAGCGCGCTCGTGGCCCCGATTCCTGCCCGTTCATGGAGCTGACCATAGTCCGACGGCATTTCGTTAGGCTGCCCCGGCTCCGAGATCGGTGGCCCGCGTGGCGCCGCTTCCGGCACGCAGAATGAAGGTCGGGGTCAGATCAGAAACCGCTCCGGGCGAGCGCCGCGTGGCGCTGATTCCCGACGTCGTCGCGACCCTTCGCGAGCGCGGCGTCGAGGTCGTGGTCGAGGCCGGCGCCGGTGAGGGCTCGGGGCATCCCGACTCTCAGTACACCGAGGCGGGGGCGGAGATCGGCGACCCCTGGGGCTCGGAGATCCTCGTCTGCGTCGCCGTGCCGACGGTCGAGGACATCGGCCGGCTGCTCCCCGGCCACCTGCTGATCGGCCACCTCGCGCCGCTGACCTCGGCGGAGACGAACAAGGCGCTCGCCGCGGGCGAGATCACCAGCTTCGCGATGGAGGCGATCCCGAGGATCACCAGGGCCCAGGCGATGGACGCCCTGTCCTCGCAGGCGAACGTCGCCGGTTACGCGGCGACGCTGCTCGCGGCGCGCGAGGCCGGGCGGTTCTTCCCGATGATGACCACCGCTGCGGGCACCGTGGCGCCGGCGAAGGTCCTGGTGCTCGGCGCCGGCGTCGCCGGGCTGCAGGCGATCGCGACGGCGAAGCGGCTCGGCGCGGTCGTCAGCGGGTTCGACATCCGCCGCGCCGCCTGGGAGCAGATCGCGTCGCTCGGCGGGCGACCGCTCGAGCTCGACTTCATCCCCGACGCCGAGGACGAGGGCGGCTATGCACGCCCGCTGACCGACGAGGAGAACGAGCAGGTGCGCGAGGCGCTGGCCGAGAACGCGGCGAGGCAGGACGTGATCATCACCACCGCGCAGATCCCAGGCCGCCCGGCGCCGATCCTGATCACCCGCCAGGCGGTCGCCAACATGGCCCCCGGCTCGGTGATCATCGATCTCGCCGGCGACTCGGGCGGCAACTGCGAGCTCACCAAGGCGGGGGAGACCGTGATCTCGGACAACGGGGTCAAGGTGATCTCTCCGGTCAACCTGCCCTCCGACATGGCCGTCCACGCCTCGCAGCTCTACGCGAAGAACGTCGAGAACCTGCTCGGGCTGCTGCTCGACGACGAGGGGCACCTGGCGCTCGACTTCGACGACGAGATCCTCGCCGGCGCCTGCATCACCCACGAGGGCGTGATCCGCAACGAGCGGGCCGCCGGAAGGGACGAGGGCTGATGGAGCTGGTGACCGAGCTGACGATCTTCGTCCTCGCCGCCTTCGTCGGCTTCGCCGTGATCTCGAAGGTGCCGACGACCCTGCACACGCCGCTGATGAGCCAGACGAACGCGATCCACGGGATCGTCATGCTCGGCGGGCTGATCGTCGCCGGGTTTGCGGACGGGTTCCTCGAGCTGCTGATCGCCTTCATCGCGATCGCCTTCGGCGCGATCAACATCGTCGGCGGCTTCCTGGTCACCGACCGGATGCTGGGCATGTTCGTCCGCAAGCCGAAGAAGGACGCGGACGCGGACGCGAAGGCGCCCAAGCCATGAGGCGAGGCAGCCGAAGCCGTGAGGCCTGATATGCGCTCGCGGTCCTCGAGCCGGGGGGCGACGCCTCCGTCCTGCTCTACATCGTCTCCTTCTCGCTCTTCATCTACGGGCTGATGCAGGGCACCCACCCGAGGACGGCGAAGACGGGCAACCTGATCGCCGCCGGCGGCATGGCGGTCGCCGTGATCACCACCCTGCTGCTCGACGGGCTCGGCAACTGGGGCGTGATCGTGGGCGCGCTCGTGGTGGGCTCGGCGGTCGGCGTCATCGCCTCGACCCGGGTGCAGATGACCCAGATGCCGCAGATGGTCGCCCTCTACAACGGGGTCGGCGGCGGCGCCGTGGCGCTGATCGCATGGTCGGAGTTCCGCCACGGGATCGACACGGTCAACTTCTTCCCCGGCTTCGAGCTGCCGCTCGACGAGCTGATCCCGATCCTGTTCAGCGCCGTGGTCGGCTCGGTCTCCTTCTGGGGCTCGAACATCGCCTTCGCCAAGCTCCAGGACCTGATCCCGACCCGCCCGGTGGCGATCCCCGGGCAGCAGGTGATCAACGCGTTGCTGCTGGTGGGGATCGTGGTCGCCTGCGTGGTGATCTCGGTCAACAACGACGATCCCTCGCAGGCCCTGTTCATCGGGATCCTGATCGCCAGCGCCCTGCTCGGCAACCTCGTCGTGCTGCCCATCGGCGGCGCCGACATGCCGGTGGTGATCTCGCTGCTGAACGCGTTCACCGGCCTCTCCGCGGCCGCCGCCGGCTTCGCGCTCGACAACGTCGCCCTGATCGTCGCCGGGACCCTCGTCGGCTCCTCCGGAACGATCCTCACCATGGAGATGGCGACGGCGATGAATCGCTCGGTGGCCAACATCCTGTTCGCCGGCTTCGGCGGCGCTCCGGCGGCCGGCGCGGGACCCGGCGAGGAGCGTCCGCACACGTCGATCGGCGCCCAGGACGCCGCGATCAAGCTCGCCTACGCGGACTCGGTGGTGATCGTCCCGGGGTACGGGCTCGCCGTCGCCCAGGCCCAGCACGCGGTGAAGGAGCTGGCGAACGAGCTCGAGAAGCGCGGCGTCGAGGTCAACTACGCGATCCACCCGGTGGCCGGGCGGATGCCCGGGCACATGAACGTCCTCCTCGCCGAGGCCGACGTGCCCTACGAGAAGCTTCGGGAGATGGACGAGATCAACCCGGAGATGCCTCGCACCGACGTCGCCGTGGTGATCGGCGCCAACGACGTCACCAACCCGGCGGCCAAGAACGATCCCAACAGCCCGATCGCCGGGATGCCGATCATCGAGGTCTCAGAGGCCAAGCAGGTGATCGTCATCAAGCGCTCGCTCTCGCCCGGATTCGCGGGCATCGACAACGACCTCTTCTACGAGGAGAACACGTCGATGCTCTTCGACGACGCGAAGAAGGCGGCCGCCGAGATCGCCGCCGAGGTCGAGAAGCTCTGAACGTCGACCAGGTCCTGGCCCACCGTCTCGCCCGTCAAGGCCTCGACCGGCGGCGGCGGATCGACCTCGCGGCAGCGGCCGCCTGCCCCGCCTCGGACTTCCAGCGCGACTCGGCGCTGCTGGCGCTGGCCGCGCGCGCGACCAAGGCCGATCGGGCGACGTACGCGGCGGCGATCGACGGCGGCGAGCTCGTCCTCGCCCTGAGCCTGCGGGCCGCGATCCACGCGGTCGCGCCGGAGGACCTCTCGCTCTACGGCCGCACGGCGATCTCCGACGACGACGACGAGCTCGGCCGCCAGCTCGGCCAGGGGGCGATGAAGGGCCTCAATCAACACGGCATCGCCCCGACGGAGGCGCTGGCGGAGGTCACCGAGGCGACCCGGGAGACGCTCAAGGGCGGGCGTCGCCTCGATCGCACCGGGCTGCACGACGGGCTCCGCGAGCGCGTGCGCGCCGAGCTCCTGCCCTGGTGCAGGGGCTGTGAGAGCAACCACGTCTCACCGATGTTGTGGCGCTACGCGGGGGTCGAGGCCGGGATGCGGATGGACTCCGAGCGGCGTTTCCGCGCCGGGCGCCCGGGCCGCCGGCGCCGGCCCGCCGATCTGGCCCGCGCGTACCTGCGCTTCTACGGGCCGGCCGAGGTCAAGGGCTTTACCGACTGGGCTCGGCTCGCCCCGGCGCAGGGGCGGCGGATCTGGAGCGAGCTCGACGACGAGCTGGAGGAGGTCGAGTGGACGGGAGGCAGGGGGTGGATCGCCGCGGCCGACCGCAAGGCGCTCGACTCGCCGCCGCAGGCCTCGGGCACGCGGCTGATCCCGCCGCGCGACCCCTACCTCCAGCAGGCCGACCGCGAGACGCTCGTGCCGGATGCCGCGGTTCGCAAGCGCCTCTTCCGCGCCGTCGCCAGCCCGGGCGCCGTGCTCCGCGACGGCGCCCTCGCCGGGATGTGGAAGGCGAAGGCCGGCCGCGGCGGCCGGCTCGAGTTCGAGCTGGAGCGCCTGGCGCCACTGGACCGCGACGAGCTCGAGCGCGAGTGCTCCCGGATCGCAAAGCTCCGCGGCGCGGACGGCTTCGAGCTCGCGGTCTCCTGAGGCGCTACCCCGGCGCGTCCCCAACGCGGCCCTCGGCGACCATGGTCGCGAGCTCCGCGCGCGAGTGGATGTCGAGCTTGCGGTAGACGCGCCCCAGGTGGAAGTCGATCGTCTTCGGGCTCAGGAAGAGCTCGGCGGCGACCTCGCGGTTGGTCTGGCCCCGGGCGACGGCGCGCGCCACGCGCACCTCCTGCGCGGTGAGCTCATCGGGGTCGGCGAACCGCCGGCGGGCGGCCGCGCCGGCGGCCCGGAGCTCGTCGCGGGCCTGCTCGCTCCACGGTGGCGCGCCCAGCGCGTCGAAGGTCTCGAGCGCCTCGCGGAGGCGATCGCGGGCCGCCACGCGGCGGCGCGCCCTGTGCAGGCGAGCGCCGAAGGCAAGCAGCGTGCGCGCGCGCTCGAACGGCAGGCCGGCCTCGTCGTGAAGCTCGAGCGCGAGCTCGAACTCGGGCTCGAACTCCCCCGGCGCGACGAGGCCGCGGCAACGCGCCGCCAGCGCCAGGCTGAGTGGATTGGCGGTGCGATCGGCCAGCCCGGTGAGCTCCGCCGCCTGCTCGGCGGCCTCGGCATCGCGCCCGGAGCGCACCTGGGCCTCGACCAGGTCGGGTGCCCAGGGGACCATCGCCGGGTCCTCGAGCCCGGACATCCGGGCCAGCACCGCGGCTTGCTCGAGCTCCGCGACCGCCTCCTGTGCGCGGCCGAGGGAGAGCTCGAGGAAGCCGATGCACGCCGAGGACCACAGCCGCGGGCTGCCGAACCCGACGGGGTCGGCGATCTCGACCCCACGCCGGGCGTCGTCGCGGGCCGGCTGCTCGCGGCCCCGCGCGGCATGGATCCGGGCCCTGACGATGAGCGCGATCGCGAGCGGGCCCAGCTGGCCCGAGACCTCCGCGTTCTCGACCGCATCGCGTGCCTCCCGTTCCGCCTCGTCCCAGTCGCCGAGGCGGTAGCCGGCGTCGGCGGACTGCAGCTGAAACCAGGGCAGGATGCCGAGCGAGCGACTCTCTCGGGCCACGGCGGCCAGGCCCCGCGTCTCCTCCCGCAGGCGCGCCTCCCCGCCCGTGCACAGCCGGCCCATGAGGGCAAAGGAGATCGACTGCGCGGCGGCCGAGACGGGCTCGACCTCCGCCAGCAGGTCGCCGGCGCGGTCGAGCTCCAGCGCGGCCTCGGCGGTCCGTCCCTTGAGCGCCAGCCCCATGCCGTGGATCGAATGCGCGCGGCAGCGGGTCGTCGCCGACGCGTCGTCGGGCAGGATCGCGACCGCGGCCTCGGACGAGGCCAGCACCAGGTCGCAGAGGCCGACGACGGTCGCCGTCACCCCGGCGTCGGCATGCAGGACGGCCGCCATCGCGGGGTCGGGCCCGGCGATCCGCTCGGCCTCCTCGGTCAGCATCCGATGGTTCTCGAGGCCGTTGCGGATGCCGCCGTTGAGCGTGACCATCCCCAGCAGGTGAACCGCCCGGACCCGCATCGCCGGGTCGTCTGTCTCGCGGGCGCGCTCCAGGAGGGTCGCCCCGCGCTCGTAGGCACCTCCCATCGCCGCCGCCAGCCCGGCGCCGAAGAGCCTCCCGGAGGCGAGCGCCTGGCCGGGGCTCAGGAGCGCGGCCCGCTCGAGCGCGTCGGCGGCGGACGTATGCGCGCCACGAGCGCCGGCGCGCTGAGCCGTCCGTTCGAGCTCGATGGCGACCGCCTCGTCGGGCCCGATCGCGGCGGCCGCCAGATGCCAGGCCCGGGAATCGGCGGGCGCGTGGTCCGCGAGGGCGCGGTGCGCGCGCCGGCGATCGCCCGGTGCCGCGCCGCCGTAGACGACGCCGCGCAGCAGCGGATGAGCGAGCCTGAGCTCCTCGTTCTCGGTCTCGAGGAGCCCCGCGGCCTCGCATCGCTCGAGGGCGGAGTCCTCGATCCCGAGGTCGCGGCATGCGGCGATCACCGGGACCAGCGCCCGGTCCGACGACGCGGCGGCGACGAGCAACATCTCCGCGGCGTCGGGTCCGGCGGCCGCGACCCGGCGGGTGAGCGCCTCGCCGAGCGCCCCGCCAGGCGCCGGGGGCGGCTCGATCGGGGCGAGGCCGCGGCGCTGATCGTCATTCAGCATCGACGGGAGCTCCAGCAGCGCAAGCGGGTTGCCCAGCGAGAGGTCGAAGAGCGCCTCGGCGACCGGCGCCGCAAGCTCGGCCGGCGAGAGCAGCGTCAGGCCGTCGGCGCGCGCCAGCCCGTCGAGACGAAGCTCCTCCGCCCCCGCGGCCAGCGGCGCCGCCTCGTCGACCCGCGCGGCCACCACCATCGCGGCGGCGACGTCGTCGAGGCGCCGCGCCGCGTAGCCGAGGCATTCGGAGGAGGGACGGTCGAGCCAATGGGCGTCGTCGACCAGGATCAGCACGGGGCGCTCGCGAGCGGTCACCCGGATCAGGCCGAGGAAGCCCGCGAACATCGCCAGGCGCTCGTTGATCGCGCGCTCGCCGGGGGCCAGCGCGAGCGCGGTCGAGATCGCCGTCGACTGCGGCTCGGGGAGCTCCGCGAGCCCGCTGAGCATCGGGGAGGCCAGCTCGCCCAGGGCCGCGAACGGCAGCTGGGCCTCCGACTCGACGCCCGACGCCGTCGCCACCAGCATCCGGGGAGCGCGCCGGCGGATCTCGGCGAGGAGGGCGGTCTTGCCGATCCCCGGTTCCCCGCGGAGGACGAGCGATCCGCCGCATCCGGACCGTGCGCCGTCGAGCAGCGCCTCGATCCGGTCGAGCTCGGCTTCCCTTCCGACCAGCACGCCTGCCCCACACCCTAGCCACGCGGCGCCGCAGGGGCCACGCCGGTCGGGGCGCGAGCAACTAGGCGATCACCCGGTGCGTTCGGCGACGCCCGCGCCTAGTGTCGCTCGCATGGTCAGAGCCATGGTCACGCTATTCACCGGAAGGCCCGACCGCCCGGCGGTCAAGCGGCCGTCCGAGCGGTCCGCGCGCCCCTCGGCCCGGCGCTGAACGACGGGTCGTTTGCGAGAGCCGGTGGTCCGCTGGGCGCGTTCCGCGCTCAGGGACCGGCGTTCAGGTCCTCGAGGATCGCGCGCAGCTCGTTCATCCGCTGCACGCCGATTCGCCGCGTCCAGTCGGCCTCCATCTCCGCGACCACCTCGCGGGCGACCTCGTAGACCTCACTTCCACGGGCGGTCGAGCGAACCAGCTTCGCGCGGCGGTCGCTCGGGTCCGGGACGCGCTCGACGTACCCGTGGCGCTCGAGATGGGCAACCAGCTCGGCCATCGACTGCTTGGTGATCGCCGCCCGCTCGGCGAGCACGCTGACCCTGGTCCCGTCGGCGTCGAGGAACTGGAACACGTTGTTGTGGGGCGGCCGGATCTCCGGATGTCCGCGCTCGGCCAACCGCTCGGCGATCAGGGCGTTGCCGATCCGCACCGGCTCGCGCAGCAGGAAGCCCAGTGGGGCGGGGGAGCGATGGGAGCGGAGTCGTTCGGCCAACTTGACAATCGACAGGAAGCCTGTCTATATTACGCCGCATTGAGATAGACAGGCATCCTGTCGATATTGGAAGGAGCGCGCATGAGGGTCGGAAACGACGAGATCGAGTTCGAGGTCACAACTGCGGACGGCGCGGGCGGCCTGGTCGCGGCCGCGGTGCGGATGCCGCCGGGCGGCGGGCCGCCGGCGCTTCATCGCCACGGGCCGTCCGAGCTGTACCGGGTCGAGCGGGGCGAGTTCACCTTCTACGTCGAGGCCGCGGACGGGACGATCGAGCGCTTCACCGCAGGCCGCGGCGAGACCGTCGCGATCGCGGGCGGACGCGAGCACACGATCCGCAACGAGTCCGAGGCCGACGCGGTGGCGTTCGTCATCTACGCGCCGGGGGCCGAGATGGAGACGTTCGTGCGCGCCGCGGCCCGCCTCGACGCCGACGGGCCGGTGCCGATGGAGCGCGTGATGGCGGTCGCCGCCGAGCACGGGATCGAGATCACGCGGCCGCTGGCGGAGGTGGCCTGATGGAGCTCGCACACGGCTATCTGACGATCGCCCGGATCGCCGGCGACCCCGAGGAGCTGCTCCGCAGCTATGGGGGCTTCGCCGAGACGATGAACGGCGTCGGGCGCGACCACGGCCTGCTCGTCCACGTCGCGGCGCCGACCGACGACGGCCTGCTGATGGTCAACCTCTGGCCCTCGCCGGAGGGCTCCGAGGCGGCCGCACGCGACCCGCGCCGGCTCGGCGCGCTCGCCACGGTCGGGATCGAGCCCGGGCAGATGACGCGGGAGCACCACCGGGCGGCGCACGTGGTGTTGTTCGACCGCTAGCTGATCCTCAGAACGATGGCTGGCCGTGGTGGGCCGCGCGGGCCCAGGCCGCTGCCCGGCTGGTGAGGGGAGCGCGCGGTGTGCCCGAACGCGAGCGGCGCATCGCGAGAGTGTCACCGCAGCGATGCCTCCCGCCTCGTCGAAACGCCGATGGCGCCTTAACCACATAGCGTGGTTAAGGCGCCATCGACGAGCGGTAGGCCGCAGGAGCGCGTGCGAGCGTCACGAACATCGCGCAGGGCGCACGCGCCCGCCGCCTCGGTGCCAAGACGCCCCGAATCGCGCTGCTGGTCCAGTCGCTCGCGGCTAGAGCTTGCGCTCGCGCTCGAGCTCACGCTCGCGGCGTCGCCCGCGACGCACGTGCGGCAGAGCCCAGCCGATCAGCGCGCCGAGGGCACCGGCGATCAACAGCGCGACGATCAGCGGCGTCTCCGTCTCGATGAAGAGGAAGTCGACGTCGACCTTCTGGACGTTCTGGGCGATGAGGATCAGCAGCAGAACGCCGGCGACGAGCGACGACGTAGAAACGCCACCCCCGCCCCTCCTGACGGGTGATGACCGGTGGTTCGCGGGGGTCGGCCACGGCGCGACTGTATCGCTTCGATCCCGCCTCGCTTCCGGCCCAATCGGCGCGCCACGGGCCGCGTCGCCACGCCTAGCGTCGAGGTGTGCGACTGCGAAGCCAACGCGGCCAGGCAACCGTCGAGTGGATCGCCCTGCTGGCGCTCGTCGCCCTGCTGGTGGGCGCGCTGGTGGCGCTCGCCGGGATCGCCCTCCCCGGGGCCGCCCTGGCCCGCGCGATCGGCTCGCGGCTCGTGTGCGCGATCGAGCTCGCGGGTGGCTGCGAGCCGGTGGCCTCGGCCCTCGACGCGGCGTACGGGGAGGAGCTCGCGGCGAAGGTCTCCGCGCACGCGCCCGACCTCGTCTACGAGCCGGGCATGCGCGCCGTGCCCGTCGACTACCGCACCTGCCGCGAGGACCCGTGCTCGCTCGGCCCCGAGTCGGGCGAGGTTCGTGAGTCCTTCGAGGGCGAGCCCGTGACGCTGTTCACCCACGCGATCGACTGCCGCGGTTCCGCGGAACCGCCGACCGCCCGGGCCCCCGACTGCTCCGGCGAGCGCGCCGGCTCGCTCTACCTGCAGTACTGGGCCTACTACCCCGGCAGCAACACGCGGATCTACGGCGACAGCGGCTTCCACCGCGACGACTGGGAGTCCGAGCAGCTGCGCCTGCGCGCGGGCGGCGCCGAGGCCAGGGCGAGCTCGCACCACGGCTACAACTACGAGGGCGGGCCCGGCAACTGGCTCTCCGATGCCGGGGTCACCCACCGCGCCGCCTGGGGTCCGGACCGGCGCCGCTACTTCATCTCCGGCGGCAGCCACGCCGGCCACGCGAGCGAGCCCGACTCCAAGCCCTACCGCTGGACCCCCGGCGAGGCGGTCCGCCTCGTCCCCTTGGAGCCGATCGCAGCCACAGACCCGGAGACCGAGTTCGCGATCACGCCCCCGTGGCGCAAGCGCGTCTGGGCCGATCCCGAGTACACGGGCACGGACTGAGCGCGGTGTCCGGCTCCCGGCTGATCGGGCGGTCGGGGTGTGGAGATCCGCTTACGACAGTCGTCACTGGATCTCCACACTCGTGTCTGAGCGGCGGGCGCTCCGCGAGGGGCCTCGCCCTCGCGATCGCCGGATTTCCGTGGCCCTGACCACGAAAACTCGGCGCTCGATGGGTTCGCGCCCGCCGCCGCCCCCTACCCAGCCAAGCCACGGCCGCGCAGTCCCGCCGACGGCGCGAGGCCCCGCGACGCCCGTGCCGCGGATCGCCTGATCCCGCTCACCCCGGCAGTCCCGGCTGTGGTTCGCCGAGCACCTCGAGGTGCTCCTCGTCGTCGAGTCGCTCGAGCATCCGCGTCTCGCGGGGCAGCAGGGCCGCGAGCAGCGCGAAGAAGGCGATCACCGAGCCGATCAGGAAGATCGGGACCGCGCCGAACTCCGCTGCGAGCGGGCCGGCGAGCAGGAAGCCGAACGGCACGAGGCCGAGCGAGAGCAGGTAGTCGTAGGAGGTGACGCGGGAGAGGCGGTCCGGAGGGATCCGCTCGGCGAGCGCGGTCAGCCACCAGATGTCGAACAGCGCCAACCCGACGCCGGCGACGAGGCTGGCGGGATACATGATCAGTGGCGTGACGCCGGCGGCGTAGACGATCTGCACCGCCGGGAGCGCGAGGACGCAGATCATCGCCATCCGCATCGGGTAGCGCGGGCGCCAGCGGATCCCGACCAGCGAGCCGATGATCGTGCCGGCGCCGAGCACGGCGGCGGCGGCGCCGTAGACGGCGATGCTGCCGTACTGCTCGGTGGCGATCGTCGGCCCCAGCACGTACCAGGGCGCGAGGCCGATGAACACCGCGACGCAGAAGGAGACCAGGGTGGCCCAGACCCAGGTCCGCGAGCGGACCTCGCGGTAGCCGTCGCGCAGCTCGGCGCGCCAGTCCTGCCGCGGGGCCGCCGGCTCCTCGGCGCCCCGCCGCCGTGGGCGGATGCGGATGATCAGGGCCGCGCTGACGATGAAGGTCGCGGCGTCGAGGGCGAACGCGGCGCCGGCGCCGACCCCGAGCACCAGCAACGTGGCCAGCGCCGGGCCGATGAACTCGCCGACGTTGTTCGACATCGTCGTCAGCGCGTTCGCCTGCTGGATCTCCGCCTCGGGCACGGTCTGCGGCACCAGCGCGGCGGACGCAGGGCGGAAGAACGCCTCAGCGGTCCCGAACAGGGCCTCGATGACGATCACCTGCCAGATCTGCACGTCGCCGGCGACGATCAGGATCGCCAGCAGCGCGTGCAGGGCGAAGCGGGCCAGGTCGGTCACGACGACGACGCGATGGCGCGGCAGCCGGTCGGCCCAGACGCCCCCGATCAGGATGAAGCCGACGAGCGGCAGCGTGTGGGCGGCGAGCACGAGGCCGAGGTCGGTGACGCTCCCGGTGAGCTCGGTGACGAACAGCGCCAGGGCGACGGTGACGATCTGGTCGCCGAGGACGCTCAGCGACTGCGCCGTCCACAGCAGGCGGAACTCGCGGTGCCGGAGCACGGACGTCAGGTCTCGGAGCCCGGTCGTCATCGGTCCTCGCAGCTAAGCGAATCGCCCGCCGCGTCCCGAACGTGAGTCGATCGACCCTGTCAGGTGGGCGGCGCGGCCGCCGCCGGCAACTCGAGCACGTAGAAGCGGCTGCGGCCGATCTCCTGCCCGCCGACGGTTATCACCACCGCGTGCGGGCCCGGCGTGGCGAGCTCGAGCCGCGCTTCGAGGGAGAGCACGATCCGCTGGTCCTGCCCCGGCACGAGTCCGGGGGGCCGGCCGGTCTCGAACTCGAACGCGAACTCGTCGCCGAGCCGGGCGCCGTCGGGATCCTCGATCTCGAGGCGCAGCTCGTGCCGCATGTTGTTCTCCTCCCAGGGAACGTCGAGGCCGAAGGCGATGCCGAATCCGTGCTCGACCGGGAGCTCGGGGAAGTGGAGCATGTTCCACCCGCCGCCCATCGCGTACACCTTGCCGTTGAGGACCTCGCTGTGGTCGGTGAGGATCAGGAATCCGAGTTGCATGGGAGGGTTCATTGGGGGCGGGTTAGGATCGTCTCGATGGTTGCGGCCATCGGGGCCGCTCGGAGAACGGGAGGTTTGCCGATGGCGCTCAGCATGAATGAATCGCGGACGAGGCGGGGGCTGGTGGCCGGTGCCCTCGGGGGTCTCGTGGGGGTCCTTGGGAATCGCCGCGCGGCCGCCCCGAGCGGGCCGTTGCCGGCAGAACAGCGACCCGGACGCTGTGCACAAGAACGTCAACAACCCCACGACCGCCTCGACGACGGTGACCTGCAACGGCGCCACGTCGATCCGGGCGATCTCGAACGGGGGCGGGACGACCAAGTCCGGGGTCTTCGCGCAGGCGAACGGAACGAGCAGTCGAGGCGTCACCGGCGTCGGCGTCACCGGCGTCCTGGGCCAGAGCAACGCGGCGGGGGGCAACGGCGTCCTCGGCTTCGTCCCCGGCGCCAACGCGACGGCCGTATTCGCCAACGCGACGTCCACGACTGGGGCCCCGAGGGGCGTCGTCGGCCGCAGCGTCGCGCCAAACGGCATTGGGGTCCGCGGCGAGAATCTCGCCACTTCGGGCGACGCGGCCGGAGTGTTCGGGCAGACTCGCAGCCCCGACGGCGAGGGAGTGGTGGGCGTCCACACGACGCCTTCGGGCTTTGGCTCCGGCGTCCGCGGCGAGACCAGCAGCCCGGCCGGGAAAGGGGTCGCCGGCCTCGCCCAGGGTGGGACCGGGGTCCTCGGCGAGGCGTCCGGCCCGACCGGGGTCGGCGGCGTTTTCTCGGGTGTCGACGGAGCGGTCGCGCTTGAGGTCGCTGGACCAATCGAGGTCTCCGATAGTGCGGGGACTGCCACGATTCCCGCGGGATCGAGTTCGGTCGTCGTGAATCCGGGGCTGGACATCACCTCTCTCACCAAGATCCTCTGCACGCTGAACTCCAATCCCGGCGGGACGACCACGTTGCGTCACGTGACCAAGAACGTCGGGGCGGACACCTTCGAGATCACCCTGACAGCCGCTGCGACTGCGGAGTGCAAGGTGGCCTGGTTCGCGATCGGCTGAGCGCGCGCTAGCGCGGCGGCATCCGCAGCGCCCCGTCGAGGCGGATCGTCTCCCCGTTGAGCATCGGGTTGGCGACGATCGCGCCGACCAGGTCCGCGTACTCGGCCGGCAGCCCGAGCCGCGAGGGGAACGGGATCCCGGCGCCGAGCGCCTGGCGCTGCTCCTCCGGCAGCGCCGCCAGCAGCGGCGTATCGAAGAGCCCGGGGGCGATCGTCACCACCCGCACGCCGCGCCCGGCGAGGTCACGCGCGGCCGGCAGCGTCATCCCGACGATCCCGCCCTTCGAAGCCGAGTAGGCGACCTGTCCGATCTGGCCGTCGAACGCCGCGATCGAGGCGGTGTTGACGCAGACGCCGCGCTCGCCTCCCTCGTCGGGCTCGTTGCCGGCCATCGCCGTGGCGGCGAGCCGCAGGACGTTGAAGGTGCCGATCAGGTTGACCTTGATCACGTTGGAGAAGATCTCGAGGTCGTGCGGGCCCTGCTTGGAGACCGTGCGCTGGGCCCAGCCGATCCCCGCGCAGCAGACCGAGATCCGCAGCTCGCCGAGCCCGGTCGCGGCGTCGACGGCCGCCTGGACCTGGTCGGGCTCGAGCACGTTCGCCTCGACGAAGCTCGCGCGCTCGCCGAGCTCGCCCGCGAGCGCCTCGCCCTTCTCGGCGTTCATGTCGCAGATCACGACGGTGGCGCCGTCCGCGTGCAGCCGGCGGGCGCTGGCCTCGCCGAGGCCCGAGGCGCCGCCGGCGACCAGCGCGATCGCTCCCTGGCTCTGCATCGGCGCGCACAATATCTCCGCTCGTTTGCGAGTGGCGGGTCGGCACCCGGGTAGCCTTGGGGCATCGCGCCGACGGCCGAGGCCAATCTGAGTCAGCGGATCGCCGATCGCCTCACCGAGGCCCGCGAGCGCACCCTCCTCCTGATCGACCCGCTCGCCGACGAGCAGCTCAACACCGTCTACTCGCCGATCCTGAGCCCGCTTGCCTGGGACCTCGGCCACATCGCCAACTTCGAGGAGCTCTGGCTGGTCCAGCGCGTCGGCGACCGCGAGCCCATGGACGGCGAGCTCGGCCGCCTCTACGACGCGATCGAGAACCCGCGCAAGACCCGCAACGAGCTGCCGATCCTGCGGGGCGACGAGCTGCGCTCCTACATGGAGCAGGTCCGCGGCCCGGACGCTGGAGGTGCTCGACTCGGTCGATCTGGACGCCAGCGGCGACCCGATGCTCGAGGGCGGGTTCATCTACGAGATGCTGATCGCGCACGAGCATCAGCACAACGAGACGATGCTCCAGCTGCTGCAGATGGTCGCCGGCTACGAGCCGGCCGAGGTCGACGCGTCGGTCGCCGCCGAGCCCGTCTCGGAGGGTCCGGAGACGGTGATGGTGGAGGCCGGCACCTACGAGGTCGGCGCGCCGCCGGACGGGTTCGCCTACGACAACGAGCGCCCTCGGCACGCGGTCGAGCTGGACGCGTTCGAGATCGATCGCACCCCGGTGACCAACCGAGCCTTCGCCGAGTTCGTCGCCGACACCGGCAGCGAGCCCCCGATGTACTGGGAGCGCGAGGGACGGCGGGTGGGTGCGCACAGCCTTCGGGCGCCGCGAGCCGCTCGACCCGGCGCTGCCCGTGGTGCACGTGAGCTGGCACCAGGCCGACGCCTTCGCCCGCTGGGCGGGCAAGCGGCTGCCGACAGAGCTCGAGTGGGAGGCGGCCGCGGCCGGCACCGACGCCGAGCGCGCCAACCTCGACCAGCTCGGCTTTGGCTGCGCCCCGGCCGGGGCCTACGCCGACGGCGCCGCCGACTGCGGCGCGGTGCAGATGCTCGGCGACGTCTGGGAGTGGACCGCCTCGGACTTCACCGGCTACCCCGGATTCCGCGCCTTCCCCTACCCGGAGTACTCGGAGGTCTTCTTCGGCGACACCTACAAGGTCCTTCGCGGCGGCGCCTGGGCGACGCGCCGCGACGTGCTCCGCCCCAGCTTCCGCAACTGGGACCTCCCCGAGCGCTCACAGATCTTCTCCGGGCTGCGTTGCGTAAGGGACGTATAGGTGACGACCGCGCAAGATCGAGATCGAGGTTCACCTGCCGGAGGGCGGCACGCTCGCCGGCCTGGCCGAGGACGTGCGCGAGGGGCTCTCGTGCCCGTTCAAGGAGTTGCCGCCCAAGTACTTCTACGACGAGCGCGGCTCGGCGCTGTTCGAGGCGATCACCGAGCTGCCCGAGTACTACCCGACCCGGGTCGAGCGCTCGATCCTCGACCGCGAGTCGCCGGCCGATCGCCGCCGCCGCGCGCCCGACGACGCTGATCGAGCTCGGCTCCGGGGCCGCGTCGAAGACCCGGTGGCTGCTCGACGCGATGCGCGACGCCGGCACGCTGGACACCTACGTGCCGGTCGACATCTCCGAGGAGATCACCCGCCGCGTGGCCGACGAGCTCGTCGCCGAGTACGAGGGCCTGCGGGTGCACGGGGTCGTCTGCGACTACGAGACCCACCTCGAGCGCGTCCCGCGCGAGGAGGGCGCGCTGATCGCCTTCCTCGGCGGCACCATCGGCAACTTCCGCCCCGGCCCGCGGCGCTCGTTCCTGGCCCGGATCGCGACCCTGATGTACCCCGGGGACCGCTTCCTGCTCGGCACCGACCTGGTCAAGGACGTCGCCGTGCTCGAGGCCGCCTACAACGACTCCGCGGGGATCACGGCGCGAGTTCAACAAGAACGTGCTCAACGTCCTCAACCGCGAGCTCGATGCCGACTTCGACCTCGACAACTTCGAGCACGTGGCCTTCTTCGACCCCGAGAACGAGTGGATCGACATCCGCCTGCGCTCGCTCGCCGAGCAGTTCATCGACCTGCGGACGCTCGACATGCGCACCCACTTCGCCCGCAACGAGGAGATGCGGACCGAGATCTCGACCAAGTTCACCCGCGAGCGCCTCGAGGCAAGCTACGCGGACGCCGGGCTCGAGCTGGTCGAGTGGTGGACCGACCCGGACGAGCTCTTCGCGCTCAGCCTCGCAAAACCGGCCTGAGCGCAGGCGATACGGTGTCCGTCGTGCCCAAGAGACGAGGCGGTCCTGGATGACCCGCTGGGCGCCGGATGGATGGCGCTCACCGACGGCGCCTGGGAGCGGGCGCGGTCGCTGTTCGAGCAGGCCGGAGCGGCAACTGAGTCGCCGGAGGCGCTCGAGGGGCTGAGCTGGGCCGCGTGGTGGCTGGACGAGGTCGAGGACTGCCTCGCGGCGCGCGAGCGCGCCTACGGCCTCTACCAGGAGGCGGAGAACATGTGCGGCGCCGGGCGGATGGCGCTCTATCTCGGCGACGACCACCTCGAGTTCCATGGCGAGCGGGCCGTCGCCAACGGTTGGTTCCGCCGCGCCGCCAGCATCCTGGAGCCGCTCGAGGTCTGCCCCGAGCAGGGCTGGCTTTCGGCATTTCGCGGCCACTGGGCGCTCAACGCGCAGGACACGGTCGAGGCGAAGCGGCTCGCGGTCGAGGCGCGCGGGGTCGGCCGCCGCTTCGGCGTCGTCTGCCTGGAGATGTTCGCGCTGGCGGTCGAGGGCCTGTCGATGGTCAACGAGGGCGAGGTCGAGCGCGGCATGAGCATGCTCGACGAGGCGACGGCGGCCGCCCTCGGCGGGGAATACGAGGAGCTTCCTCCGGCGAGCTGGACCTGCTGCGGGCTGATCTCGGCCTGCGAGCGGGTCCGCGACTACGACCGGGCGGCGCAATGGAGCAAGAGGATCGAGCGATTCAGCGAGCGCAAGCGGATCCGGTTCGTCAACGGGGTGTGCCGGGCGCACTACGCCACCGTGCTCACTTGGCACGGGGACTGGGCCGGCGCCGAGCAGGAGCTGACCGCCGCCGTCGAGCAGCTGAGTTCGACGCGACCGTTCTGGCGCACGGAGGCGATCGTCAGGCTCGCCGACCTCCGTCGCCGCCAGGGCCGCTTCGAGGAGGCCGAGGAGCTGCTCGCGGCCGCCGAGGGGAACCCGCTTGCCCCCCTCGTTCTCGCCGACCTCGACCTCGACCGCGGCCGCTATACGGCCGCCGTGGAGCGGCTCGAGCAGCAGCTGCGTCAGACGCCGGCCTCGAGCCTGACCAAGCGCACGGCCCCGCTCGAGCTGATCATCCGCGCCACCGTCGGTGCCGGCGACCCGGCGTCGGCCGGAGCGCACCTGGACGAGCTGCGGGCGGTCGCCGCCGCGACGGCGACCACACCGGTGCGTGCGTCGCTGCGCTTCAGCGAGGGCGTGGTTGCCGCCGCGAAGGGCGACGCCGACGCGGCGCGCGAGGCGCTCGAGGACGCGATCGAGCTCTTCGCGACGGCGGGCGGGCCGTTCGAGAACGGGCGCGCCCGGCTCGAGCTCGCCGCCGTCCTGCGCGCCCTCGACCGCGCCGGCGACGCCGAGCGCGAGGCGAGCACGGCGCTGCGGCGCTTCGAGCAGCTCGGTGCCGCCGCGGAGGCCGCCCGCGCGCGTGCGCTGCTCGCCGAGCTCGAGCGGCGGGGGAGCAGGCGGCGGAGCGGGCGCGCGGCCCGCTGACCGAACGCCAGCTCGAGGTGGTCAGGCTGGTCGCCGACGGGCTCACCGACCGCCAGATCGCCGTTCGGCTGGTGCTCAGCGAACACACGGTCCACCGCCATCTGGCGAACGTGTACGCGCGCCTCGGCTGCTCCTCGCGGGCCGCCGCGGTCGCCCAGCTGAACCGGCTCGGCGAGCTCTGAACACCCCGCGTAAGCGAACCATGGCCCGGACGGGCCATTCCCACGAGCCGGTCGCAAGTTGGCCCGCTCAGGCGAAGAAATGGCTTGCGCCGGCGCAGATACTCGTCCGGCGATGACGAGCAGAGGCCCCAGCAGACCCACCTACGCGAACACGGTGGCAAGCCTGGCGTTGTTCCTCACCCTCGCCGGAGGGAGCGCGCTCGCGCTCGAGGGGCGAGACACCGTCGACTCCGGCGACATCAGCGACGGTCAGGTGAAGGCCCTCGACCTGCGCCGTGCCGAGTCCCCGCACCTGCTCGGCGAGCCGGGCGAGCCGCAGCTGCGCGACGGGGGCCAGGGCGACTGCCTGTGGAGGTCGTTGGCCGCCGCCAGCGGGCAGCCGTTCGAGGCGCCCTCCTTCTACAAGGACCCGTTCGGGGTCGTGCACCTCGCCGGAGGGCTGGTGGTCGCCGATGGGCCCGGGGGCGACGGCGAATGCGACGTCAGCGAGCTCGACGCCGACGACGAGCTGATCTTCTCCCTCCCGCCGGGATACCGGCCCTCCGGGCTCCAGGTCCAGGCGGTCGCCGGCGGCCCGGACAGCTCGGTCGACGCCGAGACGATCCTCTCGATCTCCCCTGGCTCGGGGGTCGGCTCCCAGCCCGGCGGCGTCGCCGTGGTCGGCGATCCCACGGGCCTCTCTGGCGAGTCGGACGGCGGAACCCTGTTCCTCGACGGGGTCTCGTTCCGCGCGGTCGGGCCGCGCGGATGAGGTTCGCGGCGCGGTTTCTGGCCCATGTTCAGCGCCCGAGCCAAACGCCTGCAGCTGATCCTCGCCGGCCTCGTCGTGATCGCCGGCGCCTCCGCCTTCGTCTTCGAGCTCGAGCCGGACACCGTCCGCAGCATCCACATCGTCCGCGGACAGGTGCGCAGCTCGGACATCGGGCGCGGCCAGGTCCGCAGCGATGAGCTCGCCCCGATCGAGCCCACGCACATCGTCGGCAACCTCGGTGAGCCGTCGTACGCCGACGGCGGCGAGCGGGATTGCCTCTGGCTGCGCGTCGACGTCGATCCGGCCGGCTTCTACAAGGACCCGTTCGGGCTCGTCCACCTCGAGGGCACCGCGTTCAACGTCGGCGGCGGGGGCGGCGACGGGCAGTGCAACTTCGGCGAGCAGAGCCTCGACGGAGTGATCTTCATCCTCCCGCCGGGCTACCGCCCGGACGGGATCGAGACCTTCCCCGCACGGCGCGTGCTCGGCAACGAGCCGGCGATCTTCGTCAACGGCGAGAACCCGACCCCGCTGGCCCCCGGACTCCCGGACCTGCCGCCGGGAGCGGTCTATGCGACCGATCATCGCGAGCCCGGGGCATCGATCGGCGGAATTGTCTTCCGGGCCGCGGGTTAGGGAGCGGCGGGGACCCGGGCGCACTCGTCAGCGCGCTTCGGCGGCGGCCTTGAAGCCGGCGAGCGCCTCGTCGATCAGCTTGTGGCGGACCTTGTCGAGGACCGGGCCGCGGGCGAGCATCGAGAGCATCCGGCCCGGGTCGAGACCGGTCGAGTAGTCAACCCGCGTGCGCCTCGGGGCGACCTCGGCGAACTCGAAGCGCGTCCACATCTCCTTCAGGTCGCCCGACTCGCGGCGGCACTCGACGAAGTCCGGTTCCCGCATCGAAAACGAGACCTCGAGCGTCACCTCGGAGACGCTGGCGTCGACCACCGCCGTGGCGCGCTCCGGGCGACCCTCGGCGTCGCGCTCGAGCGTCGTCATCGACTTGATCACGGGGTGCCAGGCCGGGTAGCCCTCCGCGTCCGCGGCGACCTCGAAGCAGCGCTCGCGACCGGCCTCGACCTCGATCGTCCCGTCGCCGCCGAAGTCGCCCATCGCGGTTAAGGCCGGTGGGCCAGCGCCTCGATCAGGTCGCCGAGCTGGTCGGGCGGCCCGATCGGCAGCAGCACCGGGCAGGTGATCCCGCCGGCGACGAACTCGTCCAGGCGGGCGCGCATCCGGTCCGGTGAGCCGAGGATGAACATCTCCTCGATCAGCTCCCACGGGCGCCGCGGCGGTCGCCCGCTCGCGATCCTTCGCCGCCCACGCCTCGCACATCTCGGCGATCGCGTCGCCGTGGCCGAGCCAGCGGTAGAACTCGGCGTAGACCGGGACGGTCACGTAGGAGGCGAACATGAACCGGGCGAGCGGCTCGATCTGCTCGCGCTCTCCCGGCAGGCAGAAGAAGCGGCACAGCAGCTCGAAGTCCTCCGGCGCCCCCTCGAGCTGCTCGACCACCTGCGGCAGCCCCGAGATCGGGAGGAAGTTGGTGAACGCCCCATCGGCGCGCTCGACCGCGAGCCGCAGCATCTTTCCGCGGAGCGCCGCGAGCACGATCGGCACCGGCGGCGGCGCCTGCTCGAGCTTGAAGCCGTTGGCCGTCCGCTCGCCGGCGAGCGCGGGGCGCAGGAAGTCGACCGTCTCGGCGACCTTCGACAGGGGCCGGCTGAAGGGGATCCCGTTCCAGCCCTCGACGATCCGGTCGGAGGAGGCGCCGATCCCCAGCACGAAGCGCCCGTTGCTGGCGTCGGCGAGCGCCGCGGCCTGCTGGGCGAGCAGGGCCGGCCCGCGCTGGAACACGCCGACGACGCCGGTGCCGAGCCTGACGTTCTCGGTCCAGGCCGCGGCGAGCGCCAGCGGGGTGAAGCCGTCGGGGCCGTTGGTCTCACCGCTCCAGAGGTCGGTGTAGCCGGCCGCCTCGGCGCGCCGGACGAGCTCGGCGTGCTCGCGAAGCGGGGTCATCGGCAGCGGCAGCGTCAGCCCCCAGCGCTGCTTGTCGGCGGCGGGATTCACCTGCGCGCAGCAGCCTATCCGTGGGATAGGCTCGCGGCCGGATGGACTTCTCGCGCCTCAACAGGGGTCGGGTCCTCGTCGGCGCGATCGCGTCCCTGCTGCTGATCGTCTCGATCCTCTTCCTGCCCTGGTACACGGTCGACCTCGACGTCCCCCAACGGGTCGTCGGCAGCGCCGACTTCAACGCGGACACCTTCATCTGCGGGGAGGGCGAAGGCAGCTGCACCGGCTTCGAGACCTTCCCGATCCTCCGCTGGCTCCTGCTGCTGGCGGCGATCGCGCCGCTGATCCTGGGCTACATCATCGTCCGCGGGCACCGGCTCTCCTACCCGCCGGGCGAGATGACGATGATCGCGGGCTTCATCGCCTTCGTGCTGATCGCCTACAACGGGATCATCGACAAGCCGGGCTCCGGGCCGGCCGAGATCGGCGTCAGCCTCGACTACGGCTACTGGATCGCGCTCCTCAGCTCGATCGTGATCGGCGGGGTGGGGTTCACGCGCTCGATCGAGAGCGGGCCGCGCAAGACCCGCAAGGCGCCCGGCACCGTCTGATTTCCATAGCCTGCGTCGCGTGAGCGTGATCTCGCACGACCAGCGCTCGGGCGACAAGCCCGACCGCAACCTGGCGCTCGAGCTCGTCCGGGTGACCGAGGCCGCCGCCCTCGCCGCCGCGCGCTGGGTCGGCAAGGGCGAGAAGGAGTCCGCCGACGGGGCCGCGGTCGACGCGATGCGCCTGCTGCTCGACACGGTGCCGATGGACGGCCTCGTGGTCATCGGCGAGGGCGAGAAGGACGAGGCGCCGATGCTCTACAACGGCGAGCGGATCGGCGACGGCAGCCCGCCCGAGGTCGACATCGCCGTCGACCCGCTCGAGGGCACGACGCTCACCGCCCGCGGGATGCCCGCGGCGCTCTCGGTGATCGCGCTCGCCGAGCGCGGGACGATGTTCGATCCCGGCCCCTGCGTGTACATGGAGAAGATCGCCGGGAACTCCGAGATCGCCGACGTGCTCAGCCTCGACGATCCGTTGCCCGAGGTCATCGGCCGGGTCGCCGAGCGCAAGGAAAAGGCTGTGGGTGACGTGACGATCATCATGCTCGACCGCCCGCGCCATGAGGAGCAGGCGGCCGAGATCCGCGAGACGGGCGCGCGGATCCGCTTCATCAGCGACGGCGACGTCTCGGCCGCCCTGTTCGCGGTCTCCGCGGACGCCGGCGTCGACCTGCTCTGGGGGATCGGCGGCACTCCCGAGGGGGTGATCTCGGCCGCGGCGATCAAGTGCATCGGCGGCCAGCTGCTCGGCCGCCTCTGGCCGCGCGACGACTCCGAGCGCCAGGCGGCGATCGACGCCGGGTACGACCTCGACGAGGTCCTCGACTCCGAGCGCCTGGTGACCGGCAACGACGTCTTCTTCGCCGCCACCGGGGTCACCGACGGCGAGCTGCTCCAGGGTGTCCGCTACAGCCGCGGCAAGGCGACGACCGAGTCGCTGGTGATGCGCTCGCGGTCGGGAACCGTGCGTACGGTGACGGCCCGCCACGACCAGGCGAAGCTGCGCGCGGTCACCGGGGGCCGCTACGGCTGAACCGCGAACCCTCGTCGCGGGCGCGACGGGCTACGTCGGCGGGCTGCTGGCGCGGGCGCTGCGCGAGGACGGCGTCGAGGTGCGCTGCCTGGTGCGCGACCCGTCGCGGGCCGGCGAGCTCGAGCGGATCGGCTGCGAGGTCATCCGCGGCGACGTGCTCGAGCCGGCGACGCTGCGCCCGGCGCTCGAGGGGATCGACGTCGCGCACTACCTCGTGCACTCGATGGGCCGCGGCTCCGACAGCGACTTCGCCGCCCGCGACGAACGGCGCGGCCGCCAACTTCGGAGCCGCGGCAGCCGCCGCGGGGACGCAACGCC
Source organism: uncultured Solirubrobacterales bacterium (assembly GCA_963729065.1). Lineage (GTDB taxonomy): Bacteria > Actinomycetota > Thermoleophilia > Solirubrobacterales > 70-9 > WHSW01. Next base: position 408,372 of record CAVSMS010000012.1, on the reverse strand, counting down.
TGGTCTACCTCGGCGGCCTCGGCGATCCCGGCTCCGAGCACCTGCGCAGCCGCCATCACACGGCCGAGGTGCTCGAGGGCTCGGGCGTCCCGCTGACCTACTTCCGCGCCGCCGCGGTGATCGGGGCGGGCAGCGAGTCGTTCCGGGTCGTCTACTACCTGGTCAAGCGCCTGCCGGCGATGGTGACCCCGCGGTGGGTGACCACGCGGACGCAGCCGGTCGCGATCGCCGACGTGGTCGCGTACCTGCGCGCGGCGCCCGAGGTCGAGGCCGCCGCCGGCCGCGAGATCGAGATCGGCGGCCCGGACGTCACCACCTACCGGGGGATGATGGAGGAGATGGCGCGGGCGCTCGATCGGCGCCCGCCGCTGCAGATTCCGGTGCCCCTGCTGACGCCGCGGCTCTCCTCGCTGTGGGTCGGGCTGGTGACCCCGGTCGACGTCGGCGTCGCCCGGCCGTTGATCGAGGGCCTGGCGACCGAGACGGTCGTCTCCGACCGCACGGGGATGGAGCTGTTCGAGGTCGACCCGACGCCGCTCGGAGACGCGATGCGCGCCGCGCTCGACGAGGCCGAGCGCGGCTAGGAGTCGAGGTCCGCGAAGGCGCGGGCGCGCTCCTCCTCGACGCTCCCGGTTTCGTGGAACTCGTAGCGCAGGGCGTTGATCACGGCCCCGGCGAGCAGCGCCAGGCTGACGACGTAGAACCAGACCAGGGCGACGAGGATGAAGCCGAGCGCTCCGCCGAGCGCGTCGATGCTCGACTGCCCGAGGTAGAAGGGGAAGACCGCGTTCGCGACCGCCGTCGTCAGGGTGACGAACAGCGCCCCGGGCCAGACCCCGCGCCAGGGCACGTGGCCCTTGGGGACGGAGTAGTAGATCAGGGCGACGATCGCGAAGGTGACCGTGAGCGCGGCGAGGAGGACCACCGCGCTCCGCAGGCCGGCGATCTCGTCCAGGCCGAACGGGAGGTCCTCGGCGCTCGACGCGAGCACGCCCTCGGCGACCGGGATCACGACGCTCGCCGCGAGGAAGATGATCACCACGACCAGCATCACCAGGGCGAAGCGCTTCTGCTCGACCCAGCCCCGGCACTCGACGTGGTAGATGCGACAGAAGGCGGTGTCCATCGCTCCCCAGAAGGAGGCGCCGATCCAGATCGCGCCGATCGCGGCGACGACGCCGATCGTGGTCGAGCTGTCGCGGATGCGGTCGACGATGCTGGCCAGCGAGCTCTGCTCGGCGGCCGGGAAGATGCTCTGCAGGTCGCGGAGCACGCTCGCCTCGACGTTGGGGTTCTGGATCACCTGGCCGAAGACGAACAGCACCAGGAGCGCGAACGGGAACAGGGCCAGCGCGAGGTTGTAGGCGACCATCGCCGCCATCCCGGTGATGTTCTCGCGGTAGGCGCGCTCCCAGAAGACGCGCAGGTACCGAATCGGAGCGCGCGAGACCGTCCGGCCGGCCTCGGCCACGCTCACTCCTTCTCCGTCTTCTCCGTGTTCCCCCGCAGGGCCTCGATCGCGCGGCTGGCGAGCCGGACCCCGATCGTCGCCGCCTCGGCGGCCGCCGCGACCCCGGCCCAGGCGATGTCCTCGAGCCCGCCGCCCTCCTTCGGCGGCTCGGCCTCGGGCGCCGGGGCTTGCCCCGGCCTCTCGGCCGCCGGCCGGGGCTCGTCCGGGGCGGGGCGCTCCGGGGCCGGCGCCGGAGTGGCTGCGCCGCTTGGACGCCGCGGGCTTGCGCGGGGCGTCGCCCGAGCCGCCCTTGGCGGCGCGACCGGAGTCGCGGCGCGGGCTCCGCGTGCCCGGGCGGGAGTCCGGCAGGTTGCCGAACACGCCGCCGCCCGAGGATCCCGGCTCCGACCCGCTCTGGGGCTCGTCGCTCATCGGTTCGTATTCCATCGCGATCGGCGGACGCGCGCGTTGCGGTGCGGGCCGCGCCGCGCCAGCCGCGGCGCCGGTGGGTGCCTGATTGGACGAAACTCCCGCCGGGTACGGGTGTTCAAGTCGGCCCGTTCTGCATGCCCGCGTGGCCCGTTCTGCACGCCCGCGTGCGCCGGACGGGAAAACCCCCGCAAATAGGGAACTAACCTTGACTTCGTATTCTTAGCGATTACTATTCGAACACACGTTTGACCTCGTCGTCGCCGGGAAAGCTCTGGCCAGGGAGCGGACCCTGGGGAGCGAACCGGGTCGGTCGTCAAGGGGTGATGGGTGACCCGGAGTTGTCGCCGACGGCCCCGACGTCCGACGAGAGATCAAAGCCTTTCAGCTACCACCAGACCAGGAAGGAAGACCCAGCCAACCGATGCTGATCGCCGAACTTCAGGAGCTCGAAGAGGTCAAGAACCTCGTCACCAAGGGCCACACCGAGGGCGTGATCGCCTACGGCGAGGTCGCCCAGGCGCTCGCCGAGGTGGACGTCGACGAGAGTGACATCGAGGAGCTCTACGGCTACCTCGAGGGCCAGGGCGTAGAGATGGTCGACGACGTCGACCCGGCGCAGGCGTCGTCGCCCGACGCCGAGCGGGCCGAGCCCAAGCGCGGCAAGCGTCGCAAGGCCGCGGCGCTCGACCTGAAGCCGGACATGACCACGGACTCGCTGCAGCTGTTCCTCAAGGACATCGGCAAGGTCCGCCTGCTCACCGCTCAGGAGGAGGTCGACCTCGCCAAGCGGATCGAGCGCGGCGACCTCGACGCGAAGCAGAAGATGGTCGAGTCCAACCTCCGCCTGGTCGTCTCGATCGCCAAGAACTACCGCAACCAGGGGCTGCCGTTCCTCGACCTGATCCAGGAGGGCACGCTGGGCCTGGTCCGCGCGGCGGAGAAGTTCGACTACCGCAAGGGCTTCAAGTTCTCCACCTACGCGACCTGGTGGATCCGCCAGGCGATCGCCCGCGCGCTCGCCGACAAGGCGCGGACGATCCGGATTCCCGTCCACGTCGTCGAGAAGCTGAACAAGATCGGCCGCGCGGAGCGCAAGCTGGTCACCGAGCTCGGCCGCGAGCCGACGCCGGACGAGATCGCCGAGGTCACCGGGATCGATCCCGAGGAGGTCGACCAGATCAAGCGCTCGGCGCAGGCCCCCGTCTCGCTGGAGAAGCCGGTCGGCGACGAGGAGGAGTCGGAGTTCGGCCAGTTCATCGCCGACGAGAAGGCCGAGTCGCCGTTCGAGCGCGCCGCCGACCTGCTCACCAAGGAGGCGCTGCGCGAGGCGCTGGAGAACCTCTCCTACCGCGAGCGGCGCGTGCTCGAGCTCCGCTACGGGCTCGGCGGTGAGCACCCGCGGACGCTCGACGAGGTCGGGCGGACTTTCAACGTCACCCGCGAGCGCATCCGCCAGATCGAGAACCAGTCGCTGAAGAAGCTGCAGAGCCTCGCCGAGGCGCAGAAGCTGCGCGAGGTCGCCTAAGCGTCCAGGCAGACCTCGTACCGGTTGACACGAAATCAACCGGGTGAGAGGGTGGGCCGACGCCCGCCGCCGCGGGCGGCCTCAGGGCGTCCGTCCAACGACCCATAGGGCCGGCACGATGCCGGTCCTCCCGGGAGGTGCTCATTTATGAGCAAGGCATTTGGCGACCACCTGCGCAGCAACGTGGTCGGCTATATCGCGGTGTTCCTCGCATTGACCGGAACGGCCATAGCGCTGCCGGGCACGAACACCGTCTTCACAGACGACATCGTCAACGGCGAGGTCAGGTCCGCCGATCTGGCGGCGGACTCGGTCAACGGCGGCAAGTTGCGCGACGACTCGACCGCGTCGCGCCACGTGATCAACAACTCGCTGGAGAGCGAGGACATCCTCGACAACACGGTCGCGAGCGTCGACGTCACCAACGAGACGCTGACACGAACGACCTGCAGGCGGACTCGGTCCAGTTCGACGAGATCGAGAACGAGACGATCGGCGTCGCCGACATCGGCGCCGGCGCGGTCGGCGCATCGGAGGTCGGCGACGGCGTGATCACCCGCGCCGGGACCGCGGTCAACGTGCCCGGTGGGACCGCCCAGAACGGCGCCTATGACGTCGGGACGGCGACCGCCTCGTGCAACGCCGGCGAGGAGCTGATCGGCGGCAACGGCCAGTGGGTGCCCGACGACAACTCCGGCGGGCAATTTCGAGCTCTGGATCGCCGAGGTGCGCTACAACGCCGGCGCCGAGTCGATCATCGTCGACGGCGGCAACGACAGCGGCGCGGACCACAGCATCCAGGCCGTGGCGCTCTGCCTGACGGCCTGAGCGCGACCCGGTCCGCGTCGCCGCACCGAGGCGCGCGGCGCGGGCCGGATAGCGTTTGCGGATCGCGGCGGGGACGCAGAGACGAGGCCGGGGCAGGTTCGCGGCGGGGGCGGTGGCGCTCGCGGCCGCTCTGACCGTGCTCGCGCCCGGGGTCGGCGGAGCTCCCGCGGCTGTCGTGCCGGCGCCCAACTTCGTGATCGTCATGAGTGACGATCAGGGCCCCGGGATGATGAAGGCGCTCCCGACCGTCACCCGCGAGCTCGGCGGCCGCGGGACGACCTTCCAGAACGCCTTCGCGACCTACCCGCTCTGCTGCCCGGCCCGCGCCACCCTGCTCACCGGCCAGTACGCGCACAACCACGGGACCACGGGCAACAACCCGCTCAGCGGCGGCGGCTACCGGGCGCTGATCGACCCGGAGCGCAACCTGGCCGCGTGGCTCCAGGCGTCCGGCTATGTGACCGGCTTCGTCGGCAAGTGGCTCAACGGCCTCCGGACCCCGCGCCGGCCGCCGCCGGGGTGGAACGAGTGGTACGGGCTCGTCGGGGCCGGCGGCGAGGGCCTCTCCTCGTTCTACGACTACGACGTGTTCGAGCCGGACGGCACCACCGCGCCATTTCGCCGACCCGTCCCGCCGACTACCAGACCGACGCGCTGACGCGGGAATACGCGCTGCCGTTCATCGACCGGCAGGCGGTGACGGCCGGGGCCGTTCTTCCTCTGGCTCGCCTACCACCCGCCGCACAACGGCGTCGGCCGCGACGACCCGGCGGGGCGGCGCTGCGCGGAGGGGGCGCCGGACAGCCGCGCCGGCAAGCAGAGCGCGATCCCGCCGCCCCGCTACGCGCGGCGTTTCGCCGCCGCGCGCGTGCCGCGCCCGCCGTCGTTCGACGAGCGCGACGTCAGCGACAAGCCGAAGTTCGTCCGTCGCCGCCCGCCGCTCTCCCGCGAGGACCTGACCCAGATCGAGCGCGACTACCGCTGCGGCCTCGCGGCGCTGCTGGCGCTCGACGACGCGGTCGGCAGGATCGTCTCGCGCCTGGAGGCGACCGGCCAGCTCGCGAACACGGTGCTCATCTTCCTCACCGACCAGGGCGTGATGGCGGGCGAGCACCGGATCAAGCGCGGCAAGAACCGACCCTACGAGGAGGCGATCCGGGTGCCGCTCCTGATGCGCGGGCCCTCGATCGCCGCCGGGGCGCAGGTTGAGGCTCCGGTCGCCAACGCGGACCTCGCCCCGACGATGCTCGAGATCGCCGGCGCGCCGATACCGCCCGAGCTCGCGCGGCCGATCGACGGCGTCTCGCTCGCCTCGGTGCTCTCCGGCGCGCCGGACGATCGGCGCCGGGCGGTGCCGATCGAGGGCCGCGACAACGTCTCCGGGTCGCGCCGCGGCTTCAAGGTCCGCTCCTACGTCGGCGTGCGCACCGCCCGCTACGCGTACTTCGAGTATCGGCGCGCCCGCTTCGACACCCGCGCCGCGGGCATCGACGCCGAGATCGGCGCGGGCCGGACGACCGAGCGCGAGCTCTACGACCTCGCAGCGCGACCCCTACGAGCTGCGCAACCGCGACCGCGACCCGGCGTACGCGAACGCCCGCCGGAGGCTGGCGGACGCGCTCGGCGCGCTCGAGCGCTGCTCGGGCGCCGAGTGCGTGCTGGACGTCTCGATCCCCGGGCCGTCGCGCCGGGCGCGTTAGCGTGGACGGTCGAGGCATGGCGGCGGGACGGATCCGAGTCACGATCAGGCGAACGGCGGCGGCGACCTCGGCCCTCGCCGCGCTGATCGCCGGCACGGTGGTGCTCGGCGGCGACGAGCGCGCCTCGAGCGCCCCGGTGCGGCCGAGCATCGTCCTGATCTCGACCGACGACCAGACCCTCGCCTCGCTCGCGGCGATGCCGCAGACGCGCCGGCTGCTGGTCGACGAGGGGGCGACGTTCGAGAACAACATCGCCTCGTTTCCGCTGTGCTGCCCGTCGCGCGCGACCTGGATCACCGGCGAGTACGCGCATAACCACGGCGTGATCGACAACCAGGAGCGAAACGGCGGCGGGTATGAGTCGCTGCGCGACCCCGATCGGGTGCTGCCCGCCTGGCTCGACGCCGCCGGATACGACACGGCCCTGGCCGGCAAGTGGCTGCACGACTACCGCACCCTGCGACCGGCCCCCGGCTGGGACCGCTTCTGGGCTCTGACCCCGGCGACGATGGTCAACTACTACGGGTACGACATCACCGATTCGAAGGGCGGGCGGATCCGGTACGGCGACGCGGCCTCCGACTACGTCACCGAGGTGCTCACCCGCGACTACGCCCTCCCGTACATCCGCGCCCATGCCCGGGACCGGGACCCGTTCTTCCTCCACGTCTCCTACATCGCGCCGCACTGGGGGCGCGGACGCAACGATCCCGCCGGCCGGCGGTGCTCGAACGGCAAGCCCTTTGCCTTCGACACCGCGAAGGCGAAGCCGGCGCCGCGCGACGCCGGGGCCTTCGGCGACCGGGCGCTGCCGATGCCGCCCTCCTTCAACGAGCGCAACATGAGCGACAAGCCCGGCGCGGTGCGCGGCCGCCGGCGCCTCGCCCCGCGGGCCGTCCGCGACCTGACCACGAAGTACCAGTGCGAGCTCGCCAGCCTGCTCGGCGTCGACCGGGCGGTGAAGGAGATCTCCGACGCGCTGGACGACGCCCACCTCAGCGACCAGACCTACGTGATCTTCACCAGCGACAACGGCTACATGCACGGCGAGCACCGGATCAGCGCCGAGAAGGTGCAGCCCTACGAGGAGGCGCTGCGCGTCCCGCTCGTGATCCGGGGGCCCGGCGTGTCCCCCGGGATCAAGGTCTCCGATCCGGTCGCCAACGTCGACCTCGCACCGACCATCCTCGACCTCGCCGAGGTTGGTCCGGCGCCGCCGGAGCTCGAGCGCCCGATCGACGGGCGCTCGCTCGCCTCGTATACGTACGGCCGCGGCGACCCCAATCGAGCGATCCTGATCGAGTCCAAGCGGCCGCCGCGCCGCGGCTCGACCGGCACGGTCATCGCCCCGTCGTGGGTGGGGGTTCGCACCGCCCGCTACGTCTACGTCGAGCACTATCGCGCCGAGGTCGCGAGCCTCGAGCAGGGATTCGGCCTGCCGATCGGCGCCGGGGCCGTGACCGATACCGAGCTCTACGACCTCGAGCACGACCCCGACGAGCTGCAGAGCCGACACGGCGACGTCGCGTACGCGCAGACCCGCGCCGCGCTCGCAGAGGCGCTCGCCGAGCTGCGCTCGTGCGTGGGAGGCGACTGCCTGCTCGACGTCAGCCCGCCGCCCCCGGCCGGGCTCTGAGCGGCGGTCCAGGCCACGTTCGGTTCCGCTCAAGCCTCCCGGCCGCGGGCCGATACAAGGGTCTGATGTTCGACATCGACGAAGCCCTGCGCCACCTCGTCGACCAGGAGGGGTCGGACCTGCACATCAAGGTCCCCTCGCCGCCGATGATCCGGGTCCACGGGGACCTGCGCCCGATCGAGGGCGCCGAGCCGCTGACGCCGGAGGACACCGAGCGCGCGCTGTGCCAGATCGTCAAGGACCCCGCGACCCTCGACGAGTTCGAGAAGGTCGGCGAATCCGACTTCAGCTACGCGCTCCCCGGGGTCTCGCGCTTCCGCGTCAACGCTTTCCGCCAGCGCGAGACCGTCGCGGTCGCCTGCCGCGCGATCCCCTTCCAGGTGCGCACGATCGAAGACCTCGGGCTGCCCGCCGTGATCCGCACCCTGGCCGAGGAGCAGCGCGGGATCGTCCTGCTCACCGGGACCACGGGATCGGGCAAGTCGACGACCCTGGCGGCGATGGTCGACCACATCAACTCGACCCGCTCGCGCAACATCATCACGCTCGAGGACCCGATCGAGTACCTGCACCGCGACAAGCGCTCGATCATCAGCCAGCGCGAGGTCGGGGCCGACACGGAGAGCTTCGCCCGCGCGATGCGCCGCGTCCTGCGCCAGGACCCCGACGTGATCCTGATCGGCGAGATGCGCGACGAGGAGACCGTGCGCACGGCGCTCTCGGCCGCCGAGACCGGGCATCTCGTGCTCTCGACCCTGCACACGCTGGACGCGACCGAGACCGTCAACCGGATCATCGACTTCTTCCCGCCCCACCTCCAGCAGCAGGCGCGCGTGATGCTCGCCGCGACCCTGCGCGGGGTCGTCGGCCAGCGCCTCGTGCCGAGCGCCGCCGGCGACGGGCGGGTCGCCGCCTGCGAGGTGCTGGTGGCCACCGGCCGGGTCCAGGACCTGATCCTGAACCCGCAGGAGACGGGCCGGCTCAGCGAGGTGATCGCCGAGGGCGAGTACTACGGGATGCAGACCTTCGACCAGGGCCTGCTGTACCACGTGATGGCCGGCAACATCGACGAGTCGGTCGCCTTCGAGGTCGCCTCGAGCCCGCACGACTTCAAGCTCATGCTCGACGCCAAGGGGCAGCGCTCGAGCGGGATCGAGCAGGTCCTGGGCGAGCCCGAGGAAGAGCCCGCGGCGCCCGTCGCGTCGAGCTGATCCGGGCCGGAGACCCGGCGCATCCCCTGCACTTTCCTCGCTTCAATTACTGAAGCGTTGGCTATACTCGGACCCGAGCTGGGGTACGCATTCGTCGATGAACCGCCCCGGCCGCAGAAGGCTATGAACGACTCTCCCTGCCCCGTCGGCTGCTGTGCGGAGATCATCTCCGGGAAGTGGACCCTCCTCTTGATTCGTGACCTGGCGGACTCCAACCGCAGGTTCTGCGAGCTCGAGCGCTCGCTCGCCGGGATCAGCCCCCGGACGCTCTCGCTGCGCCTGCGGGCGCTCGAGGAGTGCGCGATCGTGGAGCGCCACACCTACCCCGAGGTCCCGCCGCGCGTCGAGTACGCGCTGACCGAGAAGGGCAAGGCGCTGATCCCGGTGATCGAGGAGATGCGTTCTTACGGCCGCGCCTGGCTCACGCCGGCCTGAGCCGCGATAGCCGTCGCATGGCGGCGTCATCGGTCGCTCGCGTGCAGAGCACGCCACGCTCCCTGCTTCCTTGCCCTGCTCGGCTCTCGCGGCTCAGCAGCCGCGTCGCCGCTCGCCCGCTGCGCGCCTTGCAAGCGCCGTTGCAACAAAGGAGGGGCCGCCGGGCGCGCGAAGCCCCTCCGCATGCGCGACCTGGTGGTGAGAGAGGGGCTGGAGGCGATGGCCTGCGACGCGGCCGAGCGTCTGCGCGAGCTGACCGGCGCCGGCGAGGAGATCCCGTACGAGGTCCACGAGCCGGGCGACGGCTCGCCGCTGTGCCAGTACGAGCCGCAGACCGAGATCTTCGTCCGCGACCACGCCCGCGACCTGCGCGAGCTCGACTCCTTCGGCGCCTGCTGCGCGGCGATCGAGGCCGCCGGCCTCGCCTCGAGCTACCTGCGCGACCTCGGGATCTCGGTGCCGACCGAGCCGCGGCCCCGCGGCGAGCTCGCCGGCATCGTCTTCCTGTGCCGGCTGTGGATCGGCAGCACCGACTTCGCGGTCGAGGGCGAGCGGCTCGACGCCGCGATCGACGAGCTCGAGGCCGGCGGCGACGTCGACCGAGAGCGAGATCGAGCTCATCGTCCCGATCCGTGGCCTGCAGATGCCGGTGGCGAGGCTCGACCTCGCACCCGCGTCGATCGTGCGCGCCGACATCGTCGACGTGCCGCCCGAGGCCCGGTCCACCGACGGCCTCGGGGTCTCGCCCTGGGAGACGCCGTTTCTCGGCGTGGTCCGGGTCAGCGAGGCCGCGGAGGACCTCGGCCAGACGGCCGAGGCGGGGATGGCGGCCGTCGAGCGCTTCCGCCGCCTGGTCACGACGCTGAGGCTGTTCAAGGCCGGCGGCGTCGGCCTGGGCCCCCACGCCTGGACCCGGATCGGCGGCGATCGCTGGCGCCGGATCGCCACCGGCTCCGGGCGCCAGCGCCCGGGCGGCTACCGGCTGACCGAGGACGAGCTCGGCGAGCTCGCCGCCTTCTCCCGCGCCCTGAGCGCGCAGGGCACCCCCTTCACGCGCCTCGCCGACGACCGGCCGGGGTTCGCGGTCACCCTCGGGCGGGCGCTCAACCGGTTCGAGGCCGGGCTCGAGCGCAACGTCGTGATCGAGGCCCTCAACGACTACCTGCTGGCGCTCCGCTTCGTGCTCGAAGGGGCCGGCCCGGCCGACCTCGGGCTGTCGATGCGGGTGGCGGCGCTCTGCGCCGAGCCCGAGCGCCGCGGCGAGGTCAAGGCCGTGGTCGACCGCGCCGTCGGGCTCGAGCGCGAGCTGTGGAGCGGCGAGCCCGCCCCGGGAGGCGGGTCGGCGACCCCGGCGGAGACCGCTGTCGCGCTGGAGGACCTCGCGCGAGCGATCCTCAAGGACGCCGGCGCCGGCCATCTCGGCTCCGACCTGCGCACCACCGCCGACGAGATCCTGCTTGCGGACGGGTTCGCCGTTGGCGACGGGGCCGGCGAGCAGCGCGGCGGGACCACCGAGTGGGACCTCGAGCCGGTCGCCGAGGAGGCGGCCGACGACCAGGCCGACCGACCGAGGTCCCCGAGCACTCGCGGAGCAGTACGAGGACGAGCCGCTCGAGCAGAGCTCGAGTTCGAGGACGAGCCGCTTGAGCAGGAGCTCGAGCTCGAGGCCGAGCTCGACCGGCTGCTACCCGACCCGGCGCTCGAGGAGGTCTCCGAGCTCGACGAGCGAATCTCACCCGAGGACGGTTCCGAGCCCGAGGAGGAGATGATGTTCGAGCGCGCGCGAGAGATCTTCGGTAGCCGGATCGACCCCGAGGGCGAGGCCGGAACCGGCTCGCTCGAGCTCCATCCCGTTGCCCGCCGAGCCGCCGCCGGACCCGCGGACGCCGGTGGAGGCCGAGAGCCGCCGCCTGGTCGACGACGAGGGTCGCCCGCGCCCGGCGAGCCCGGTGCTGCGCTTGATCGAGCAGACGCGGGCCGAGCGCGAGGCGCGCGGCGACCGCGTTGCCGGGCTCTTCCCCCGGCCCGAGACGACCGAGTGGAACGTGCGCGAGATCGCCTACGACCGCGCCCGGCGCGCCCGCGTCCCCAACTGAGACTTCCTCCGACCACCCCCAGGAAGAGCAGGTCGAGCCACCGCGCTCAACGCGCGGTGGCTTCGGCCTTTCCGCGACGACCGGACTCTAGACCGCGGCGGCGATGGCCGCCCGCTCCTCGCGCCCGGGGGCGAAGAGGTAGCGGTTGACCTCCAGGAGGCCGGCCAGGTCGTGGACGTCGTCGTCCAGGTAGGGGACCTCGATCACCGCCGGGGCGCCGAGCTCCAGCCCGAGCCGCTCGATGTTGCGTCGGTCGCGCTCGGCCAGGCGGCTGAAGTCGTCGAGGTTCTCGGTCACGCGGTGCGCGAGGTCCGGATCGCCCAGCAGGTCCGTGAGCTCCGCGAGCAGCTTCGGCCCCCGCTCGCCGACCTCGCCGTCGTAGTGGACCTTGTTGACGATCACGCCGCCGAAGTGCATCTCGGCCTCGACCAGCTTGTGGTGGAAGTACACGGCCTCGGAGATCGGCTCGTTCTGCGGGCCGCAGACGACCAGGAACGAGGTCCGCGGGTCGGCAAGCAGCTGGTTGACCTTGCGGGCGCGCTCGCGAAAGCCGCCGATCATGCCGCCGAACGCCTGGAAGAAATCGGCCAGGTCCTCGAGCAGGTCGACCCCGGTGATCCGGCGCAGGACCGAGAACATCATCGACGTGCCGCGGCCGAAGAACTTCATCCCGATCCCGGTCGGGCGCATGAACACCTGGAGCGCGCGGCCCTCGATGAACTGCAGCAGCCGGTTTGGAGCCTCGAGGAAGTCGAGCGCGTTGCGCGAGGGCGGGGTGTCGAGGACGAGCAGGTCGTAGCGGTCCTCGGCATGGATCTCGTAGAGCTTCTCCATCGCCATGTACTCCTGCGAGCCGGCGAGCGCGGCGGAGAGCTGCTGGTAGATGCGGTTGGAGAGGATCCGGTCGCGGGTCGCCGCGTCGGGTGCGTGCTCGCGGATCACCTCGTCGAAGGTCTGCTTCGCGTCCAGCATCATCGCCCAGAGCTCGCCGTCGCCCGGGTCGATCCCGGTCTCGGCGAACAGCGCCGGGTCGACCTGGCGCTCGGTGTTGCCGAGCTCCGGCAGTCCAAGCGAGTCGGCCAGCCGCTTCGCCGGATCGATCGTGAGCACCGCGACCCGCTTCCCGCGCGCCGCCATCCCCGCCGCGATCGCCGCCGCGGTGGTCGTCTTGCCGACCCCGCCGGAGCCGGCGCAGACGCAGACCCGCCGGCCCTCGAGCAGCTCGGCGACGCTCGCCATCAGACCGCCACCCGATCGGCCAGGGCCTCGACCGCGTCGACGCCGAGGTCGGCCGAGAACAGGTAGGGCAGCGGGGTCACCGGCGCCTCGCAGTTCTCCTCCAGGCGGGCGAGCTGCTCGCGCTGCGAGCGGGCCCGGCGGCTCTCGGTGATCGCCGCGCGGCAGGCCGTCCGCGCGGTACCGGTCGCCTCCGGCAACGCCGTGGCGATCCGCTCGGACTCGGCCTCGTCGAAGCGCTCGGGATAGAGGCCGTTGCAGAAGATCCGGTCGACCTCGAGCCCGACCTCGGTCGCCAGGTCGCGCTCGAGCATCGCGGTCTCGTTCACCGGCATCTCCTCGGGGAGCGCGACGACGGCGATCCCGGTCCGCTTGCGGTCGCGGATGAAGCGCGTCGAGGGTCTCGGCCTGCTGGCGGATCGGCCCGACCTTGGCGATGTTCGCGAACGTCCGCGGGGTCTGCAGGAAGCCGACCCCGTGCCCGGTCGCCGGCGCGTCGACGATCACCTGGTCGTAGCGGCGCCCGCCGCGCGCCTTGCGGTCGTCGAGCGCCAGCTCCCAGATCTTCCCGATCGTGACCAGCTCCTTGAGCCCCGGGGTGGCGGCCGCCAGGTAGGTGAAGATCCGCGAGCGGAAGAGCAGGTCGCGCATCGGCTTGACCTTCAGCTGCAGCAGCACGTACTCGCGCATCGATTCGTCGGGGTCGATCGAGATCGCCCACAGGTTCTCCCGCATCTCGACCTCGCGGAAGCCGACCTGGCTGCGGTGGAAGACGTGCGAGAGGTGTTCCTGGGCGGAGACCTCGCAGAGGATGGTCCGCCTGCCCTCGCGGACGGCGGCGAGCGCGAGGGCGAGCGCGACGGTCGACTTGCCGACGCCCCCCTTGCCGGTCACGATCACCAGGCGCTTGTCGAGCAGGCCGGGCACCGTCGCCGATCATTGCAGGGGGAGGAAAGCCGCCAGTGCGTGCGAATAATCGCGAACGATGGGACTTTTCAGCCGCGGATCGCGCTCCGAAGATGACCGACGGTCGACCCCTGAGGGTTGGCCGACAAACGGCACCGCCGACCCGGCGGATCGCCCCGACGGGGCAGGGGCCGAGGCGCCCCTCGTGCCCGAGCCGGAGGCCCGGGTAACGCCCGAGCCGGAGCCGGCGGCCGAGCCGCCCCCGGCGCCCAGCGGCCCGCCGGCGGTCGTTCGCGAGCGCGTCGCCGAGCCCGCGCCGCCACCGGCCACGCCGGAGCCGAGCGTCGAGGCTTCGACCGAGCCGACGGAGCCCGAGCCGCGCCGAGCCCGCGCCCGCGCCCGCCGCGCGCCGCGCCCGAGCCCGCGCCCGCGGCGCCCCCCGCTCCTGCGGCGCCGCCGGTGGCCGAGCGCCCCGCGCCCGCGCCGAGCCCGCCCCGCGCCGCGTGCCGCCGTCCCCGAGCCGAGCCCCGACGAGGAGGTGCGGATCACCGCCAGCGAGGCGATCGCGCCCGCGCCGCGTCCAGGCGCCGGCCGGCGCCGACGACGAGGCGGCCGGCAGGGCGAAGGTGATCAGCTTCGCGAACCAGAAGGGCGGGGTCGCGAAGACGACCACGACCCTGAACCTCGCGGTCGCCTTCGCCGAGTCGGGACATCGGGTGCTGTGCGTCGACCTCGACCCGCAGGGCAACCTGACCATGAGCCAGGGGATCGACCCCGACCGGGTCGAGAAGTCGATGTTCGACGTGCTCGTGCATCACATCCCGATCCGAGAGGTGATCCAGGCATCGCGAGATCGACATCGCCGTCGCCTCGATCGACCTCGCCGGCGCCGAGATCGCGATGTCGACCCAGATCGGCCGCGAGCGCTCGCTCGAGAAGGCGCTGTCGGTGGTCGCGCAGGACTACGACTTCGTCTGCATCGACACCCCGCCGAGCCTCGGGCTGCTGACGATCAACGCGCTCACCGCCTCCGACAAGGTGATCGTCCCGGTGCAGTGCGAGTACCTGTCGATGCGCGGCCTGCTTGCAGCTCCAGAACACGCTCGAGATGATCCGCGAGAACCTCAACCCGGACGTGCAGATCGAGGGCATCCTGCCGACGATGCTCGACTCCCGCACGGTGCACGCCAAGGAGGCGATCGAGATCCTCGAGGAGAACTTCGGCGAGCTCGTGTTCAAGTCGCGGATCCGCAAGGCGATCAAGTTCGCCGAGGCTCCGGTCCGCGGGGCGAGCGTGCTGAAGTACGATCCCAAGGGCAACGCGGCGGATTGCTACCGGGCGCTCGCCCAGGAGGTTCTGACCAATGGCGCGTCGTAAGCGGGCCAGTATGCGCGAGGGCCCGCTCGCGGACCTGTTCCGTTCGACGGAGGATCCCGACGATCCGCCCGAGGCTCCCTCGCGGCGTCGAGGGCGAGACCGGCGTGATGCGCGAGCAGCGCGTCCGCGCCGCCGCCGCCCGAGCCCGAGCGGCGCGAGCGACGCCACCGGCCGCCACACCTGCGGCGCCGTTCGACCACGCCGAGGAGCCGCCGCCGGAGGCGCCGCTGGCCCAGCCCGACCCCGAGGTCCGCGCCTACCGCTCGACGACGATCCCCCGGCCGCCAAGGAGCGTCTCTCGCGGATCTTCTCCGACGAGGTCCTCGACGTCGAGGGCCCCGCCTACGGCCGCGAGGAGCCCCGCTACAGCGGCGACTTCCGCGATGCCACCCCGCATTCGCCGGTGATCCGCGTCGTCGGCGTCGGCGGAGCGGGCGTCAACGCGATCAACCGCATGGTCGACGCCGGGATTCCCGGGGTCGAGTTCCTCGCGGTGAACACCGACCTGCAGTCGCTTCAGCAGTCGAACGCCGACGTCACCGTGCACCTCGGCAGCGGCATGGCCCGCGGCCTCGGCGCCGGCTCGAACCCCGAGCTCGGCTACCGGGCGGCGTTCGAGGAGCAGGACAAGATCAAGCGCCTGCTCAAGGGCACCGACCTCGTCTTCGTCACCTGCGGCGCCGGCGGCGGCACCGGCACCGGCGCGGCACCGGTGATCTCCCGGCTCGCCCGCGACGTCGGGGCGCTCACGGTCGGGATCGTGACCAAGCCGTTCCGATTCGAGGGCAGCCGCCGCGGCTCGCAGGCCGAGGAGGGGGTCCAGGCGCTGGGCGCCGAGGTCGACACCCTGATCGTGGTCCCCAACGAGCGCCTGCTGACCGTGCTCGCGAAGACGACGACGATGGTCGAGGCGTTCCAGGTCGCCGACGACGTCCTGCGCCAGGGCGTGCAGGGAATCTCCGAGCTGATCACGCTGCCGGGGATGATCAACCTCGACTTCGCCGACGTGCGCACGACGATGCGCGACGCCGGCCACGCGCTGCTCGGGATCGGCATGGGCGCAGGCGACAACCGCGCCGTGCGCGCGGCCGAGAGCGCGGTCTCCTCGCCGCTGCTCGAGACCTCCGTCGACGGCGCGCGCTCGATCCTGCTCTCGATCACGGGCGGACCGGACCTGAGCCTGCTCGAGGTCTCCGAGGCGGCGAAGATCGTCCAGGAGGCCGCGCACCCCGACGCGAACATCATCTTCGGCGCCAACGTCGACGAGTCGATCGACGACGAGGTCTGGATCACGGTGATCGCGACCCGCTTCGACGGTCGCGGCCGCCGCGCCGACGGCTCCGGCACCGCCGAGCGGCGGGAGATCGGCACGGCGGCGACGGCGAACCGCAGGCCGGCCGAGCGCCGCGCCGGCACCGCGAGGAGCTTCGAGTCGCGGCCCCGCGACTTCGAGCTCGACGTCCCGGAGTACGTCCCCGGCAAGTAACAGGCCCGTGAGCCCGCGTGGCGTCGTCGCCGGCGGCCATCCGCTGACCGCGGAGGCGGGCGCGCAGGTGCTGCGCGAGGGCGGCAACGCGGTCGACGCGGCCGTCGCCGCGGTGATGACCTCGTGCGTGACCGAGAGCCCGCTCACCGGGCTCGGCGCCGGCGGCTACATGCTCGTCCACACGGGCTCGGAGGCGACCGTGCTCGACTTCTTCGTCGCCGCCCCCGGGGCGGCGGGGGTCGAGCGGCGCTCGGAGCTGGTCCCGATCGAGATCTGGTTCACGCCGGAGTCGGTGCAGGTCTTCAACGTCGGCGCCGCCTCCTGCGGCGTCCCGGGTACGCCGGCCGGGCTCGAGCGCGCCGTGCAGCGCTTCGGCATCGATGCCGCTGGCCGAGCTCGCGGCGCCGGCGGCGCGGCTGGCCCGCGAGGGCTTCGCGGTCAACGGCGAGCAGGCGTACTTCTTCGCCATCCTCGCGCCGATCCTCACCCACTACGACGAGGCGCGCGCGATCTACGCGCCCGACGGCAACCTGCTCGGCGAGGGCGACGTGTTCCGCTTCGCCGAGCTCGGCGACGCGCTGGAGCGCCTCGGTGCGGAGGGCGTCCGAGCCCTTCTATCGGGGCGAGATCGCGGCCGCGATCTCCGACTGGGTGCTCGAGCGCGGCGGCACCCTGGCGCCGGCGGACCTCGCCGCCTACGAGCCGATCGCCCGCGAGCCGGTTGCGGCGCGCTTTCGCGGCCGCGAGATCCTCTCCAACCCGCCGCCCTCGTCGGGCGGGATCCTGATCGCGTTCGCGCTCGAGCTGCTCGAGCGCTCCGACCGGCCGTTCGAGGTCGAGTCGATCGTCGCCGCGATGGAGGCCGCGCAGGCCGAGCGCAGCGAGGCGTTCGTCGCCGGCCTCTACGAGGAGGGCTTCGCGGCCGCGTTCCTGGCCGCCGACCGGCTCGGCTCGACGACCCACATCACCGCCGTCGACGGCGACGGAATGTGCGCCAGCGTCACCTGCTCGAACGGCACCGGGTCGGGGCTGATCGTCCCCGGGACCGGTGTGCACGTCAACAACATGCTCGGGGAGGAGGACCTCAACCCGCTCGGCTTTCACCGCCACGGGGCCGGCAGGCGGCTGCCGTCGATGATGTCGCCGACGGTGGTCCTCGGCGAGGGCGGGCTCGAGGTCGGGCCTCGGCAGCGGCGGCTCGAACCGGATCCGCTCCGCCGTCCTGCAGACGATCCTCCGCCTCCGCGAGGGCCTCGGCGTCGCCGAGGCGGTGGTCGCGCCGCGCGTGCACTTCGAGGCGGGAGCGGTGCAGGCCGAGCCCGGGATCGGAGAGGAGGCGCTGGCGCGGCTCGAGCAGCGCGGCTACGAGGTCGTCCGCTGGCCCGATCGCAACGTCTTCTTCGGCGGCGTCCACGCGGTCACCCGCGACCCGGCGACCGGCGAGCTGAGCGGTTGCGGGGACCCGCGCCGCGGCGGGGCCGTCGCCGTCGCCTGAGCGCCGCCCTAGAAGTCGCCGATGATCAGCTTGCCGTTCATCCGCGCCCGGTCGGCGATCTCGCGCGAGCGGGCGACGGTGGCGATGAGGGTGTCGAACGCGGTGGCCAGCACCCGCATGCGCTCGGGCTCGGAGCGCAGCTCGAGCAGCCGCTGCTTGGTCTCCGGGGGCAGCTCGACGCGGCCGGCGAGCCCGTAGGAGTCGAGCGCCTCGAGCTCCGAGGGCTCGAGCTCGTCGGCGCCGACCTTGCGCACGAGCTCGGCGAATCCCTCGCGCGCCGCCTCGCCGGCCGAAGCGTCGGCCTCGGCCTCGACGACGGCCGCGTCCACCGGCTCGACCTCGCCCGCCGGGTACCCCGGCGCGTCGTAGCGATCGAGGACCTGGAACGGGCGCTCGCCGGTGACGATGATGTTGAGGCGCCCGTCGGCGAACCGCTCGGTCACCTCGGTGACCCGCGCCTCGCAGCCGACCCGCCGCGCGCCGCCCTCCTCGTCGCGGAAGACGATCCCGAAGGGCTCGGAATCCTCGAGGCACTGGCCGACCATCCGCTTGTAGCGCTCCTCGAAGATGTGCAGCGGCAGCAGCTCGCCGGGCAGCAGCACCAGCGGCAGCTCGAAGATCGGTAGCTCGACCCCGTCCGCGCCCATGCGCCCAGTCTAGGACCCCGGCGGCGCCGGCACGGCAGAATGCGCCCCTCCGATGGCCGCGATCGACTTCGAAGCCGAGGGGCTGCTCGACGGGCTCGACGGCGAGGCCAAGGAGGCGCGCCGCAGGCTCCTGGCCGAGCTGGCCGAGGACGGCGTGTCGCTCGACGAGCTGCGGGTCGCGGTCGAGGAGGACCGTCTCGCCCTGCTCCCGGTCGAGCGCGTGCTGAGCGGCGGCGAGGAGCGGCTGACCGCGCACGAGGTCGCCGAGCGGGCGGGGGTCGACGAGGACTTCCTTCGCCGCCAGTGGCGGGCGCTCGGCCTGGCGGCGGCGGACGACGACGCCGCGGTCTACTCCGAGCGCGACGTCGAGGCCGCGGAACGGGTGCGCGAGCTGCGCGACGCCGGCGTTCCCGACGACGGCATCCTCGAGGTCGGCCGGCTGCTGGGCATGACGATGTCGCAGCTCGCTGCGGCCAACAGGCGGCTGGTCGCCGACACCTTCATGCGCGCGGGCGACACCGAGTACGAGGTCGCCACGCGCTTCGCCGAGGCCGCCCGGGCATTCCTGCCGCTGATCGGCGACCTGCTCCCGTATGCGCTCGCCATGCACCTGCGCGAGCAGATCCGCCACGACGCCTTCGGGCTCGCCGAGCTGTCCAGCGGGCGGGCCGCCGCTCGCGACCGCGTCACGGTCTGCTTCGCCGACCTGGTCGGCTTCACGCAGCTGGGGGAGACCCTCGACCCCGAGGCGCTGGGGACGGTGACCGGCAGGCTCGGCGAGCTTGCAGCGGAGGCCGTGGAGCCGCCGGTGCGGCTGGTGAAGCTGATCGGCGACGCGGCGATGTTCGTCGGCCCGGAGCCCGCCCCGGTGGTCGAGGCGGCGCTCGGGCTGGTGGAGGCCGCGGACGCCGAGGGCGACGAGTTCCCGCTCCTGCGCGCCGGGGTCGCCTGCGGCGAGGCGCTCCCGCGAGGGGGCGACTGGTACGGCCGCCCGGTGAACCTGGCGAGCCGGATCACCGCGATCGCCCGGCCCGACAGCGTGCTCGCCGAGGAGGGGGTGGAGCAGGCGCTCGCCGACGACTACGCCTGGTCGTTCGCGGGCTCGCGCAGGCTGAAGGGCATCGACGGCTCGGTAAAGCTCTACCGCTGCCGCCGCGCGGACTGATCCATCCCGGCCCGCCGGCCGTAGTCGGTAGGTAGAGCCGGGCGGCTTCAGTAACGCTTGACGCTCCCGACGGACACTTAGTCAGATGGTCCTCCTGATGCTGTTCGCGTTCCTGGCGGGCGCCGCGACGGCGCTCTCGCCGTGCGTGCTCCCGGTGCTGCCGGCCGTGCTGGGGGCCGGGGTGGGCGGCGGCCGGCGCCGACCGCTGGGCGTGGTCACCGGGCTGGTGCTCGCGTTCACCTTCGCCACCGTCGCGCTCGTCTACGTGATCGACGCCCTGGGGCTGCCCGACGACCTCGTGCGCACGCTCGCGATCGTCACCCTGTTCGGATTCGGGATCACCCTGCTGATCCCGGGCCTCGGGGACCGGATCGAGGCCTTCGGAAGCCGGATCGCGCCCGGGCCGGCTCGCGTGAGCGGGTCGGGCTTCGGCTCGGGGTTGCTGCTCGGCGCCAGCCTCGGGCTCGTCTACACGCCCTGCGCCGGCCCGATCCTCGCCGGCGTGATCACCGTCTCGGCCTCCCAGGACTTCACCGCCGGCAAGCTCGCGGTCGCGCTCGCCTACGCGCTCGGCTCGGGGGGCGTGCTCTACCTGCTGATGCTGGGCGGCCGGCGGCTGGTCGACCGGATCAAGCCGGCCCGCGCCTGGGTCCAGGCGGCCGCCGGGGCGACGATGGTCCTGGTGGCGATCGCGATGACCGCCGACCTCGACCTCGAGTTCCAGGATGCGATCGCCGACGACCTCCCGTCGGTGCTCGTCAACCCGACCGAGGGGCTGGAGTCCAGCGACGCGGTCTCGGACCCGTTGGCGTCGGTACGCGGCGGGCACCGCGTGGCCGCGGAGGGCGGGGCGGAGGAGGCGGATGCCGGGGTCTCGCTGCCCGACTACGGCCCGGCGCCCGGATTTCGTGGGCACGCAGGAGTGGTTCAACACCGACGGCAAGCCGCTCTCGATCAAGCAGCTCACCGAGGGCCAGGGGCGGGTCGTGTTGATCGACTTCTGGACCTACACCTGCATCAACTGCATCCGCACGCTGCCGGAGGTCGAGTCCTGGGACTCCGAGTACCGCAAGGACGGCCTGACGATCGTCGGCGTGCACTCGCCCGAGTTCGCGTTCGAGAAGGACGCCGGCAACGTCGCCGACGCGATCGAGCAGTACGGGATCCAGCTACCCGGTGGTCCAGGACAACGATCTCGGGACGTGGACCGCGTTCGGCAACCAGTACTGGCCGGCGAAGTACCTGATCGACGCCGACGGCGACGTCCGCTACGTCCACTTCGGCGAGGGCCAGTACGAGCAGACGGAGGCGGCGATCCGCTCGCTGCTCGCCGAGGCGGGCTCCGAGCGACCTCGGCGCGAGCGCGCGCCCGGGCCGGGTCGAGCGGGCCGACCCCATGCTGCGCACTCCGGAGACCTACCTGGGCACCGCCCGCGCCCAGGGCTGGGTGAACGGCCCGCAGCCCGGCAGCAAGGACTACGGCGACCCCGACCCGGGCTCGCTCGACCTGAACCAGTTCGCCTTCGGCGGGGCCTGGGACGTCGGCGACGAGTCGGCGCGGGCGGGCGACGGGGCGAGCATCGCGCTCAGCTTCCAGGCGCGCCGCGTGTTCCTCGTCCTCGGCGCCGAGGACGCGCCACGCGAGCTACAGGTGCTGCTCGACGGCAAGCCGATCGCGGACGCGGACGCCGGCAGCGACGTCCGCGACGCTCGAGCGACGATCGGCGCCCAGCGCCTCTACCGCCTGGTCGAGCTCCCCGAGGCCGGGCGCCACACGCTCGAGCTCCGCTTCCAGCCCGGGATCGAGGGCTACGCGTTCACGTTCGGCTAGGCGATGCGGCGGAACAGGTAGATCGCCAGGAGGATGAGGACGATGATCACGAGGATGGTGACGATGGACATAGTCGACTCCTATCGGTTGTCCGGTTTTCGCCGGCGTCAGGGTCGACCCGGTCGGTACGCACGGTCTACGCGCTGACTGGTACCCGCCGCCGCCGCCACGAAGCATCGCGGCCGCAGGTCAACCGGTCGGTTCGCCGGGGATCGACCGGGTGATCCGCGTCCATCGGTCGGTCGAAAGTGCCGCAAACGTCGTGACGGTCGTTAGCAGTTCACCTGCAGGGGTGAACGGACGATCCAGGCCGGCATTGGGGGCCGCAGGTGCCAAGGAAAGGGGCCCGACTATGGACATCACGGCCACTCCAGCGGATCGCGACCGGCGCCTCGAGGGCGAGCGCGAAGCATCGCGGGCTCGATGGGGATCGACCTTGCCGTCGCGTCATTCGTGACCTTTGCCGCGGCCGAGCTGCTTGGACCGGGCAGCGAGTGGCTCGATGTCGCTCTCGGCGAAGCCCTGTTCTCGCTCGTCCTGCTCGCGTCTCGCGAGCTGACCGGGCAAGCGCTGGCCGCTCACCGCGCTCCTCAGGACCGCGTTGACGCGCCTCTGACGGTCAGCCCGGCTTGCGGGCGCTCAGCACGAGGTTGTAGAAGAGCTCGGGCGGCAGCCGCGGCTCGAGCACGGCGGTGTCGAGGCGCTGCAGCGCCATGTAGCTGCGGTAGGCGAAGCGGCGCCAGGCCATGGGCACGCCCTCGGGCTCGGCGGTCGCCTCGAGCGTCCGCAGCAGCCAGCCGTAGGCGTTGGCGACCAGCTCCTCGCCCCGCAGCCGGACGTCGCCGAAGCCCGCCTCGCCGGCGAGGCCGCGCAGCCGGGCGGGGGAGAAGGCGTGCACGTCCACCTCGGGCTCGAGCTCGTGCCCCTCGTCCACCGATCCGTCGAGCCAGGCCGCGCCCGGGGCGCCGAGCAGCCGCCGCCAGGCCGGGGCGGCGAGGAGCCCGGCCCGCTTCGGGATCGCCGCGATCCGGTCGCCGTAGCGCGAGGGCTCGCCGCAGAAGGCGAGCGTCCCGCCGGGCCGCAGGACGCGGTGGAACTCCGAGAAGGCGCGCTCGAGGTCCGGGATGTGGTGGAGGACCGCGTGGCCGAAGACGAGGTCGAAGCTCGCGTCGGCGAACGGCAGCCGCTCTGCCTCGGTGCATACGGTCTCGACCTCGAGCCCGAGCCGCTCGGCGGTGGCCCGCAGGGTCGCGAGCATCCCGGGCGAGATGTCGGTGGCGGTCGAGCGCTCGATCGTCCCGAGCTGCAGCAGGTTGAGCGAGAAGTAGCCGGTGCCGGCGCCGATCTCGAGCGCGTCGCCGTACGGCCGCTCGGGCGCCCGTCCGAGCGCCTTGACGAGCTTCTGGCGCACCTGCCCCTGCCCGATCGGGCCGTAGTCGATCCCCCACTTCGAGTCGTACTCGGCCGCGGCGGCGTCGTGGTAGCGGGTGTTGACGTCCTTGATCTCAGCCGCGGTGGCGGTTGGGGGCGCCGGCATCGGCCGGGATGGTAGGTGCTCGGCCCGCTCACGCACTACGGTCCGGCGCCGTGGAAGAGGCGCATCTGCAGCGAGACCAGCCCGCGGGCGTGCCGCCGCTCGCGCTCACCGGCGAGCGCACGCTCCCCGACGTGCCCGCCGAGAACTACTGGTTTCGCCGCCACCTCGCCGTGTACGAGTGGATCGCCGCGCGGGTGGCGGGCGCGCGGGTCGCCGACCTCGCCTGCGGCGAGGGCTACGGCTCGGCGGTGCTCGCCAGGCGCGCCGCCGAGGTGGTCGGGGTCGACGCGAACCCGGAGGCGCACGAGCACGCGAGGCTTCGCTACCGGGCGCCGAACCTGCGCTTCGAGCGTGGCCTGGTCGAGTCCTACGACGGGTCCGTGCGACGCGATCGTCTTCCTGCAGACGATCGAGCACGTCGCCGAGCCCGGCGCGCTGCTCGAGGGCTTCGCCCGCGCCGCCGCGGTGAGCTACGTGTCGACCCCCAACCGCCTGACCCTGGCGCCGCAGGGGGCGGAGAAGTCGGACAACCCGTGGCACCTGCGCGAGTACACGGCCGCCGAGTACCGCGCCCTGCTGGCGCCGGCCTTCTCGCGATTCGAGCTCTACGGCGTCTTTCACGCGCGCCGGCTGCGCCTGCACGAGCTGGCGATCCGCGCGGGCTGGGACCGCGTGCACCGGGCGCTGCGGATCACCAAGCCCTTTTACGACCGCTTCGTGCCCGCGATCGCGGCGGGTGACTTCGCGCTCCGCCCGGAGGGCGACTGCGACCTCGACCGGGCACTGGACTTCGTCGCCGTCTGCCACTCGTGACCGATCGCTCCGGCTCGCTGGCGGTCGTCCTGCACAGCCACATGCCCTACGTCGAGGGGTACGGGACCTACCCGTTCGGGGAGGAGTGGCTGTTCGACGCGGTGATCCGCTCCTACGCCCCCGTCTGCGCGATCGCCGACCGGCTCACGTTCACGGTCACGCCCGGTGCTCGCCGACCAGCTCGAGGCCGACGGCGTCTTCGAGCGGCTGCTCGAGTTCCTGCGCCGCTTCCGGATCGAGTCGTGCGAGGCCGACGAGCGCGACGTCGAGCCGCCCTACCGGGCGGCCTGTCGCGCGGAGGCCGATCGCTACCGCGAGGTGCTCGCCCGGCTCGAGTCGCTCGACGGCGAGCTCCTGCGGCTGTTCGCCGGCGCCCGCCGACGAGGGAAGGGTCGAGCTGCTCGCCTCGGCGGCGACGCACGCCGTGCTGCCCCTGCTCGCGACCGCGGCGGGCCGGCGGCTGCAGATCGACGCCGGGCTGCGGTCGCACCGGCGGCGGTTCGGCGAGCCCCGGGGCTTCTGGTTGCCCGAGTGCGCGTACGAGCCCGGGCTCGAGCGGCTGCTCGCCGAGCAGTCCGTGGGCTACTTCTGCACCGACCAGAGCGCGACCGAGCCACCGCTCGCGGCGCTGGCGCCGGTGGCGGCGGGCGAGACGGTCGGCTTCGCGATCGACTGGGAGGCGGTGCAGTGGCTGTGGTCGCTCGACGGCTATCCGGCCGACCCGTTGCACGCCGACTTCCACCGCAAGTCGCTGCGTGGCGCGCGGCCCTGGTCGATCGGCGGCGAGGCCTACGACCCGGAGGCCGCGGCCGCCCGTGCCCGCGAGCAGGGGCGCGAGTTCGTCGAGGCGGTGGCCGCCCGCCTCGAGCGGTTCGCGGCCGAGCGCGGCCGCGTCGGGGCTGATCGTGTTCGCGATCGACACCGAGCTGCTCGGGCACTGGTGGTGGGAGGGGCCGGTGTGGCTCGAGGAGGTCCTGACGCTGGCGCCCGCCCGGGGGATCGACCTGGTCACGCTCGGCGAGGCGGCTCGGCGCCACCCGGCCGAACGGCGCGCCCTGCGACGCTCGAGCTGGGGCGAGGGCAAGGACCTGCGGACCTGGGACTCGCCCGAGGTCGCCGACCTGGCGACGGCCGCCCGTCGGCTGGAGCTGCGCCTGCTGCGCGGGCTCGGCGCCGGCCTCGCGGGCGCGGCGGCCGAGCGCGCGACCCGGGAGCTGCTCGCGGTCCAGGCGAGCGACTGGGCCTTCCTCGACCGCCGTCGTCAGGCGGGCGACTACCCGTGGCAGCGGAGCACCGACCACGCCCGCAGCCTGCTCGCGGCGCTGGATCCGGCCGCCGTGCGCCCCCCAGGCCCGCGGGTGCGGAACCTGGCGCCGGATCTCAGCCTGAGTCCCCTGCTCGAGCCTTAGCCGCGGTGCCCCGCAGCAACAAAGGATTCGGGATCGCCGATGTCTCGAGCTTGGGCACCGGCGACCCCGGCCATCGAGAGAGGAATCGCGATCCAATTGCGTCCAGTCGACGCGGCACGGGATCTTATAAAATCCGCCCCTATGCGCGCAACCTGGGTTCACTCAAGCCTGTCGATCGTCGACCTCGACCGTGGCCTTGAGTTCTACGTCGAGGCCTTCGACGCCGAAGTTCTCTTCTCGGAGACTCTGAGTGCCGAGATTGCCGCCACCACAGCGATCAAGGGCATGCGGTGCCGTTTGGCCCAGGTGCGCTTCCCCGCGTCGGATCACGTCCTCGAGCTCATCGAGTTTCGACCGGAGCCGGGCGACGAGGAAAAGCCGCCGACCGCGGTCGGTCACGGCCACGTCGCGTTTCAGATCGATGACCTCGATGTCGCTCTCGGCCGGGTCGAGGCGCTGGGCGCGGTGCGAGTGGGCGAGGTCGTGTCGTTTCCCGAGGGCAGGGCCATTTACATGCGCGAGCCCGCGGGCTCCGTCTTCGAACTCACGGAGATCGATCCGGATGCAGTCGCCGTCGACTGAGCTCGAGACCTACCGGCTGATGGCGCGCATGCGCGAGTTCGACCGCGCCTGCCTCGAGGGTGTGCCCACGCTCGAGATCCACGGCGAGATGCATACCGGCATCGGTCAAGAGGCGGTTGCTGCGGGGTTGGCGTCGTCGCTCCGCCCGGACGACGCCCTCGTTAGCACCCACCGTAACCACTTCCACGCGCTTGCCAAGGGCGTCGACGCGCGTGCCCTGATGGCCGAGATCTTCGAGCGCGAATCCGGCCTCTGCCGGGGCCGAGGCGGGCATATGCACCCGTTTGACCCTGAGAACAACTTCTCCGCCACGGGCATTGTGGGCGCTGGGCTGCCGGTGGCCCTCGGGTACGCCTACGCATTCGCGATCGAGGGCGGAGAGCGGGTTGCCGTCGCCGTCACCGGCGACGGTGGCACCAACCACGGCACCTTTCACGAGACCCTCAATTTGGCCGCCGCGTGGGAGCTGCCATTGCTGGTCCTCGTCGAGAACAACTTTCTCGCCATCAGCGTCCCGACCTCGCACGTGACGGCCACAGCGACGATCGCGGAGCGCTCGGCCGCCTACGGCGCGCCCGGGCGGACCGTCGATGGCACCGACTACGAGCTGGTTGGCGCGGCGGTCGCGGACGGGATCCGCCATTGCCGCGAAGACGGCGGCCCCTTCGTCCTCGAGGCGCTCTGTTACCGCTTCCAGGGGCACTACGAGGGCGATGCCGAGCAGTACCGCGCGAAGGACGAGCTGGAGCGGATCCGACGTGACCACGATCCGCTCGTCATCGCCAGGGAGCGCCTGCTCGAGGCCGGCGCCGGGGACGAAGCTCGCCTCGACGCGATTTCTACCGAAGCACGCGAGGAGATGCAGGCGATTCTCGCGCAGGTTCGCGCGGACCCAATGCCGGATCCGTCAGATGCCGCCCTGTATGTGTTTGTCGAGGACGAGCGATGACCGCGACCGCCGGCTCAGTGAGTCGCAATCGCATCCTTTCCGCGTACATCGCCGAGGCGATCGCCCAGGAGATGGAGCGCGACGAGCAAATCGTCGTCCTCGGCGAGGACGTGGGCGAGATGGGCGGTGTGTTCGGGGCTACGCGCGATCTTCAGCGGCGTTTTGGCGAGGATCGCGTCGCGGACACACCGATCTCGGAGATGACGTTCACCGGCATGGCCGTTGGCCTCTCGTTGGCCGGCTACCGACCGCTCGTGGAGGTGATGTTCGTCGACTTCATCGGCGTCTGCCTCGAACAGGTCTACAACGCGATCGCCAAGAACCACTACATGTCCGGTGGCCGGGTCCGGATGCCGGTGACGATCAAGACGGCGGGCGGGATCCTCGGTTCGGCGGCGCAGCACTCCCAGTGCCTGTGGGGATTGTTCGCCCACCTGCCCGGAATGAAGGTTGTGGTCCCTTCATGCCCGTACGACTACAAGGGCCTGATGGCGAGCAGCCTGACCTGCGACGACCCGGTCATCTACATCGAACACAAGGAGTTGCTCGTGCGCCGCGCCGCCGATTTTCGCCACGGAGCCGAGGTGCCCTCGGAGCGATTCGAGGTGCCGATCGGCCAGGCGAGCGTGGTTCGCGACGGAAGTGATCTCACGCTCGCCACCCTCGGGCTCACGGTCACCACGGCACTCGAGGCGGCCGACGCACTGGCCGCCGACGGCATCGACATCGAGGTTGTCGACCTGCGCTCAGTCGTCCCTCTCGACGTTGCCACGGTCGCCGAATCGGCTGCTCGCACGGGGCGGCTGCTGGTAGTCGACGAGGACTACCGCAGCTTCGGCCTCTCGGCCGAGTTGCTCGTACGCGTCCTCGAGCAATGGCCCGAAGGAACTCGACCCGCAATCGGACGCCTGGCCGTTCCCGACACGCCAATTCCCGCGGCCCTTAGTCTCGAACAGGTCGTGATCCCCTCGGTGGAGTCGATCACCGACGCCGTCGGGCAACTCCTCGAGGCCCGCGGGTGAGCTCGTCCGAGCTTCAGGCCGGGGTCGTTGTGATCGGAGCTTGCGGGACGATCGGCTCGGCCGTCTGCCGTGCCTTCGCTGGCCGCGGCGCGCGCGTGCTCGCTCTGGATCTCGATCCCGACGCTGCGGCCGGACTTGCGCGATCGCTACCGGGCGCGGGCCACAGAGGCTCGTCCATCGACGTCACGGATCTCGAGAGCGTCGACGCGGCGGCGTCGCTGTCCGACCACTCAGGTGCGGTTGTTTACGCCGCCGGGGTCGAGACGACGTGCGACGTCCTCGACACCGATTGGCCCGTCTACAGGCGGGTGCTTGAGATCAACCTCATCGGAGCGGTCGCAGTAGGTCAGGCGTTTGGTCGGCGCATGATCGCGGCAGGGGAGGGCGGCTGCTTCGTCTATCTCTCTTCGGTCGCGGGTAAGCGTGGTGAGGCGGGGGCGGCCGCCTACTGTGCCTCGAAGTTCGGCCTCCAAGGCGTCGTCGAGTGCTTCGCTGCCGAGGTCGCCATGCACGGCATTCGCGTCAATGCGATCTGTCCTGGCAACGTCGACAGCCCGATGCTGCGCTCTGTCGCGGAGGCCCAGGTGAGGCGGGAGAGCGGCGCTCGGACTACAGAAGACGTGATGACGAGCTACGTCGAGGATGCCGCCGAGCGGCGCCTTGTCGACCCGGACGAGGTTGCCGAGGTCGCGGCCTGGCTCTGTTCGCCGGCAGCTTCCGGGATCAACGGCGAGTCGATCAACGTCGATGCCGGCGCCCTCACGGGGTGAAGCCTTGACCGAGACGAGCGCCGTCGATCGTGTGCACCAGGCCCTGCGCGAGCGCATTCTCAGTGGCGTGTACGAGCCAGGCTCGCGTCTGGTTCTCGCGCGGCTCTCCGACCAGCACGGCGTCAGTCTGATTCCGATTCGCGAGGCGCTACGCCAGCTCGAGGCCGAGCGGCTCGTCGTGCTCGAGACCAACCGCGGTGCCCGGGTCTCGTCGCTGTCGCTCGAAGACATGAACGACATCTACGAGACGCGGGTTGCGCTCGAGCGCCACGCCCTGCTCCGAGCGGCTCCTCGTCTCGACCAGGACCGACTCTCGCGAGCTGGGCAGGAGCTCGAAGCAATGGCGGCCGCGCTGGAGGCCGAGGACGGCGGCTTGGCGCTTGTCCATCACCGGCTCTTTCACTTCGCCCTTTACGAGCCGGGTGCATCGCCGTGGACGATGCACCTGATCGACCAGTTGTGGCGCAGTGCTGAGCGCTACCTGCGGTTGGCACCGGGCCTGCGCTCAAGCGGTGGCGAGTTCGTCGCCGAGCATATTCGGGTCCTCGAAGCCATCGGCGCCGGGGATCCCGCGCGCGCAGCGGATCTGCTCGAGACCAATCTGCGGACGACTGCGGCGCTGCTCGCCGCCCAGCTTGAACCGGGGGATGGCGATGGCGACGGTTGAATGCCCATGAGCGCGGTCGACAGAGCCGCCACCGCCAGGAGCGAGTACGCGCTCGAGCTGCTCCGGCACCTGGTCGCGCAGCCGTCGCTGGAGGGCAGCCCGGCGATCCGGACCTGCCTCGACCTGCTCGAGCGAGAGATCGCTCCGCTGGCTCACGAGGTTCGGCGAATCGAGAACGACGGCGTTCCAAGCTCTGATCGCCCGCTTCGGACCGACGGGCTCGAGGCCCCTTCTCGCGCTCTCCGGCCATGTCGACGTCGTTCCCGTCGATGGGCGCTGGAGCGCGAACCCGTTCGAACTCGCCGAGGAGGAGCACGCTGTACGCGGGCGCGGCGTTTGCGACATGAAGGGCGGTGTCGCCGCCTTCGTCGCCGCCCTGCAGGCGCTCAACGATGCGGGCGTCTTGTCGCATTGTCCGCTGGAGCTCGTGCTGACCGGCGACGAAGAGGTCGGTAGCCGCCGCGGCCTCATCCCGCTGCTGGCCGAGGGTGCGATCGAGGCCCCCGAGGCAATCTGCGGCGAGCCGACAGGACTCGACGTCTTTCTCGGCAACCGCGGCCTGATCTGGGCCGAGGTCACCGTTCGCGGATCCGGCGGTCACGCGGGGCTCGCGCACGCGCTCGACAATCCGATCGCCGCGGTTCTCGACCTCGCGCATGAGCTCGCCGAGATTCCGCTCACCGCCAGTGACGAGCGCTTCGAGCCGCCGAGTCCGAGTCTCACGGTGACCAAGCTCGACGCCGGCGCGGCGAACGACGCTGTCAACGTCGTCCCCGACGAGGCACGGCTCAGCCTCGACCGCCGTCTGGTTCCCGGCGAGGACGTCGCCGAGGCCCGTGCGGCGATCGAGGCCGCGATCGCTCGTGCAGTTCGCGACCCGTTCACTGGTTCGATCGAGTTTCTGCGCGAGTGGCCGCCGTACGCGATCGAGGCGGACGACGCGATCGCCCGCCGTTCGCGCGCTGTCGTCGCGGCCTGCGGCAGGCCGGCCGCGATCGGGATGGACCTTGCTTCGAACGACTCCTCGTGGCTCGATGCAGCGGGCATCACCACGGTTCTGCTGGGACCCGGCGCGCCGGCGGAGGCGCATACGACCGACGAGCGCTTGGAGCTCGATCAGCTCAGCGACGCGGTGCGCATTTATGCCGCGGTCTGTCAGGCAACCTGCGAAGACGCCCGGGAAACGTGAGCAAGGCCGGGGACGTCGGCGTGCCGGGTGGCGGCATGAGGAGCACGGGTCCGACGCCTGAGCTCTGGCCACCGCCCGAATCGATGCGTCCGACCCTGATTGGCGAGCGCTACATGGTCAGCGCCGGCCACCCGCTCGTCGCCGATGTCGCCTGCCGGGTGTTCGAGCGCGGCGGCAACGCAATTGACGCCGGGGTAGCGGCTGGCCTGGCCGCGAACGTGGTCCAAGCCGACATGTGCAACCTGGGAGGGGTTGCGCCGCTGCTCGTTCGGACTGGAGACAGCGATCGCGTCTGGAGCGTTGGCGGGCTCGGCGGCTGGGGTAAGGAGGCGACGCTGGAGGCGCACCTGGAGCGCTTCGGCGGTGACATCCCCGCTGGTAGCGGTTGCGCCGTCGTCCCGGCGGCCGCGGCGGCGTGGATTGCGGCCCTGCGACGCTTCGGGAACTGGGACTTCGCGTCCGTCGCGGCGGCAGCGATCGAGTACGCGCGCGACGGGTTCACGCTCGATCGCCGCACCGCGGAGAGCCTTGAGATCTGCGGTAGGACCTTCGCCGAGTGGGAGACGAGCCGCGCGGTCTTCTGGCCTCGAGGCCGTGCACCGAGGGTGGGTGAGCGGATCGTCCAGCGAGATCTCGGCGTTCTGCTTGAAACGCTGGTCGGCGCCGAGCGTGAGGCCCTGAACCGGGGCGCCTCGCGCGACGATGCCCTGGTCGCCGTGCACCGAGCGTTCTATGAAGGCGAGACCGCCGAGCGAATCGTCGCCTTCGTTCGCGGGGGAGGTGGCTTCATGTCCCTCGAGGACCTGGCCGAGTTCGTGGCGGAGGTTGAGCCTGCGGTGAGCGCCGAGTACGGCGGCTGGACGGTGAGCGTCAACGACACCTGGACCCAGGGCCCGGCCCTACTTCAGGTGCTGGCAATCCTGTCGGGGTTCGAACTCTCCCGGCTCGAGCACAAC
This sequence comes from uncultured Solirubrobacterales bacterium, assembly GCA_963729065.1. GTDB lineage: Bacteria > Actinomycetota > Thermoleophilia > Solirubrobacterales > 70-9 > WHSW01. The sequence continues at coordinate 377,021 of CAVSMS010000012.1, read as the reverse complement.
AGTGCCGAGTACATCCACCTGCTCACCGAAGCGATCAAGCTCGCGTTCTCGGATCGCGAGCGCTTCTACGGAGACCCGCGCCAAGTGGATGTGCCGCTGGCGTGGCTGACCTCCGACGAGCACGCTGCCGAGCTCAGCGCGATGATCGACCCTGCCTCCGTCCTTCCGAATCTCCCGACCGTAGGAGCATCGGAGCCGCCATCAGGTCCGGTGCGCAGGCGGCCGGACACCACGTATCTCTGCACCGTCGACGCGAGCGGCAACGCGTTCAGCGCCACGATCAGCGACACCCTCGACGGCTGCCCGCTGATCCCCGGCCTTGGGATCGTCGCCTCCCCACGCGGGGTTCAGAGCCGCCTCGACCCCGAGCACCCCGCCGTGCTGGCGCCCGGAAAGCGCCCGCGACTGACGCCCGCCCCCGCGCTCGCCCTACGCCCGGCTGCGAATGGTGGCCCGGCGCTCGCCTGGCCCTTCGGCTGTCCCGGCGGCGACGTGATCCTGCAGGGCATGGCGCAGGCATTCCTCAACGTCGTCGAATTCGAGATGACGCCCCAGCAGGCGGTCGAGGCATCGCGGGTCGGCTGCTTCAGCTATCCCGACTCGTTCTTTCCCAATGTCGAGGTCCCGGCGCGGGTCTGCGTCGAGGCGGGGATCGGCGCTGCCGTCAAGTCCGAGCTTGCGGCGCTCGGTCACCGCATCTTCGACTGGCCGGCGCTTGAGTTCGACGCCGGCGGCGTCTGCATGGCGCTGGAGCCCGGGCGGCCCGATCCCGAGCGGCGTGTGCTCGCAGCGGCCGCCGACCCTCGGCGCAGCTGCTACGCGGGCGGCCGCTAGCGCCGCCGCCTCATCCGGCCAGCGATTCGGCGATCGCGTCGTCCCAGCGCTCGCGCAGCGCCGGATCGGGTCCCGCTCCCGGGTCGATCGTGGTCGCGTCCTCGAGCGCCGCAGCTTCCAGCTCGTCGCCACCGACCGCCCCGGCGGCGAGCATCGCCAAGCGCGGCGGCGCCGAACGCCGTCGCCTCGGGTTGGCCCGAGCCGGATCGACTCCAGCTGGCGACGTCCGCGCACGGCCATCAGGGTTCGGCTACGCACGAGCCCGCCGTCGACGCTGCATCGCTCGCACCGGTAGCCCGGGCTCGGATCGGGCGGCGATCACGTCGGCGAGCGACCAGCGCGATGCGCCTCGTATACGGCGCGGGCGAGCTCGCTCGCGCCCGACGCCCGGTTGAGCCCGACGATCCGCGCGACGTCGTCACGCCAGTGCGGCGCGCCGAGCCCCTGATCGCGGGCACGATGACGGCGCCGCGCGGCGTCCGCGACCGAGGCCGCCAGCGCGTCGAGCTCGCCGCGCGACTCGGCGATGCCCAGCCGACCGCCCATTGCACCAGCGCGCCGGCGCGGCGATCTCGCCGTCGAGAGCGAACACCGCTCCGCCCGCCGCGCCGTAGGCGATCGCGCGTCAGCAGGCCGTCGCCGGTCGCGCTCGGCTAGCCGGTCGCGGCCATGACGCCGAGGCAGGTGCCGAACGTGGCTTTCATTCGCCCGGGCGGAGGCAGCCGTGGCCCGAGCAGCGCCAGCCCCATGTCGTAGCCGGAGGCGCCACAGCGGAACCTCGGCGCCGTCGATCCGCGAGCGCCGCGTCCAGCGTCGTCGCACGGGCCGATCTCGGCAGCACGTCGCGGGGCACGCCGAACCAGCGAGCAGCTCCTCGCTCCAGTCGTCGTCCTCGAGCGCGACCAGCATCGTCCGCGACGCGGTCGCCCGGTCGGTGACGAGCGGCCGCGCTCCGGTCGCAGCTCGTGCAGCAGCCAGGTGTCGAGCGTCCCGAAGCGCAGCGAATCGGCCGCTCACCTCGGTCAGCCGGTGCGCCAGCTTCGGCGCCGTGAACTCGGCGTGCAGCGGCAGCCCGGTGAGGCCGCTTGATCCGCGGCCCGTGCCTCGCGCTCGACGGCCTCGAGCACGTCGCCGCACTCGGCCGTCCTGCCAGCCGATAGAGGGGTCACCGCCCGGCCGCGAGCTCGAACAGGACGAACGACTCGCCCTGTGTTGGCCAGTGCGCCGCTGCGCAGGTCGCGCGCCCGCCCGCCGGCTGCGCGCAGCGCCTCGGTGGCCGCCGCCGGCAGGACCCGACGAGCTCCTCGGGGTCCTGCTCGACGGCATCCGCCTCGGGGGAACTTCGCGAGACCGCGACGGTTGCTTGGCCGACGAGCCGCGCGGGGGGCTCGAAAACGCACGCCTTGGTCGCGCTGGTCCCTTGATCGATGGCGAGGAAGAGCTCGGACACTTCGCGGACCGGGTAGGCAATAGTCTGGTCAAAGAGTATATTGCCTGACAAATGGCAGGGTCGCCGAGAGCCAACCTTCCCGCTTCGGTCGCCGCCGTGCTTCGCACCGCGATCGCCGAGGGCAGTCTCGCCGTCGGCGACCGCCTCGCGCCCGAGCCGGAGCTCGCGGCGAAGTACGACGTCTCCCGCGCGACGATGCGCGAGGCGCTCAAGGAGCTCGAGCGCGAAGGTTTGGTCTCACGCCGCCAGCGCGTCGGCACCACCGTCTCCGCTCGGCCGGCGCTCGCCCATCCCCTGCAGCGAAACGGGAGCGTTCGTGAGCTGATCGAGTCGTCCGGGCGCAGCCACTCGGTCGTCTCGGCCGAGCTGCGCTTCCTCGGCGCCTCAGCCGAGGTCGCGAGCGCGCTCGCGCTCGCGCCGGGGGATCCGGTCGTCGAGCTGGCGCGAGTCCGCGCGGCCGACGGTACGCCCGTGGTCTTGACGATCGACTCGCTTGACGCCCGGGTGGTCGAGACGGCCACCGCCCCGCTGTTGGCCGAGGTCAGCTTCTACTCCTGGCTCGCCGACCATTGCGGGCTGGAGGTGACGTACGGCGTCGCCCGGCTGACCGCGGCCCTGGCGGACGTCGAGACGGCGCGCAGCCTCGAGGTCGAGGAGGGCACCCCGCTGCTGCGCCTGCTCCAGGGCGACTTCACTTCTACCGGAAAGGTCGTGCTCTACTCGGAGGAGCTTCACGTCGCCGACGCCTTCGACATCTCCGTCGTCCGGAACGGCCCCTTCGGAGCCTCGTGAGCGTGGCCGGAAGTTCCGTCGATGTCGACGTCACGATCGTCGGCGCCGGGGTGGTCGGCTGCGCGATCGCCCACAAGCTCTCCGAGACCAACGCCCGGGTCTGCGTGCTCGAGCGCCACCATGACGTCGGAGAGGAGGCCTCGAAGTCGAACACGGGGGTCGCCGACTGCGCCTGGGAGTGTCCGCCAGGGTCGCTCGAGGGCAGGCTGGTCAGGCGCAGCACGCTGCAGTGGGAGGAGGTCTGCGATCTGCTCGACGTTCCGTGGGAACGCTGCGGCGGACTCTGCATCGCTCGGAACGCCGAGGAGGAGGCGGCCCTGGACTCGATCGTCGCTCAGGCCTCCGCGAACGGAGTCCCGACCAGCCGGCTCTCCCGCGACCAGGCGCTCGCGGCGGCGCCGTACGTCAGCCCCGACTGCCGCGGGGCGGTCGAGATACCCGAGGAGGGGGTCATCGACTCGATTCGTCTGACACTCGGGTACGCGGAGATCGCCGCGCTCAACGGCGTGCGCTTCCTGTTCAACCAGCCCTTGCTCGAGGCGGACCGGCACGGAAGGGAGGTCCGCGAGCTTCGCACGCCCGGCCAGCGGATCCGCACCCGCTATGTCGTCAACGCCGCCGGCCTCGGTGCGGACACCGTCTCCCGCGTCCTCGGCGGTGAGGAGTTCTCGATCTGGCCGCGGCGCGGCGAGTATCTGCTGCTCGACCGGGAGGTGGGGAGTCGGATCGATCGGGTCATCACCCAGCCGCCGAACGAGCACACCCGCGGGGTCATGGTCGTGCCCTCGACACACGGTTCGCTGTTGCTCGGCCCGACCGCCACCGACGACCTGGACAAGAGCGATCGCTCGACCCACGCCGAGGTCCTCGATCGGATCCTGGACGAGTGCAGGACCCTGGTGCCCGGCCTGGACCGTGAGCGGGTGATCAAGAATTTCGCCGGCCTGCGTCCGGCGTCCGACCGCACGTATCGGATCGAGCGCTCCGCCGAGATCGACAACCTGATCCAGGCATGCGCAATCCGCTCGACCGGCGTCTCGGGTTCGCTCGGCATCGCCGAGCACGTGACCGAGCTGCTCGCGGATGCGGGCCTGGAGCTGAGCGCTCGGGCGAAGTCGATCAGGCGGCTACCGCGCTGCCCGCGCCTGCGCGAGGCAGGGCCCGAGGTTCTCGCCGCCGATCCGCTCGGCCGGACCGTGATCTGCGCCTGCGAGAAGGTGACGGCTCTCGAGATCCATGACGCGCTTCGCGCCCGGGTCCCGGCGCGCTCGATTGCCGGCGTCGCCAAGCGCACGCGGGCGAGCTGGGGGCGCTGCCAGGGAGCCGCCTGCCTATCGGGGATCTCGTTTATCACCTCGCAGTACGTCGATGGCCCCGCATGGTCGATCCCATGGTCGGAGCCGGGAAGCACTCTCGGGGTCGATGTCACCCGTCGCTGAGGCGGTCGTTGTCGGCGCCGGCCAGAGCGGCCTGTTCGCGGGCCGGATGCTCGCCGAGCGAGGCGTTGTGACCACTGTCGTCGAGCGGTTGCCGGCCGCCGGGGGCCAGGAACCGGAGGGTGAGGTCGAGCACGCCCTCATTCGCGCGGCCAGCCGCGCCGGAGTCGCCTGGCTGTTGGGGACGATGGCCGTGCGCTTCGACGGCGGCGCGCTGGAGACCCTCGGCGTCGAGGGATCGCGGCGCCTCAACGCAAACGCGCTCGTGCTCGCGACCGGTACCCGCCCGGCGACCCGCGGTGAGCTCAACATCGCCGGCGACCGCTGCGCGGGAGTCCTGCCGGCGACCGCCGCGATACACCTGCTCGATTCGGGCGTCCTTCCGGGTCACAGGCCGCTCGTCTACGGCGGCGGAGCCCTCGCTGCCGAATGCGCGCGCAAGTTGCTCGTGGCGGGGGCGAGGTCGGTGACCGTGGTCAGTCCGGGCGCAGCGGTCGCGGTGCCGGCGGGCGCGGAGTCCGTTGCTGGCTGGAGGGTCACGCGCGTCGCGGGCGTGAGCCGGGTGGCGGCCGCCTGGGTTGAACGGGACGGTTCGTGCGAACGACTGGCCGTCGATGCGTTACTGATCGCCGAAGGCCGGATCCCGATGCGAAACGTCGAGGGGGCGGTCGGAGAGGGCGAGCACCCGGACGTGATCTGTGCCACTCGGCCGCCGATCCCAAGCGCGTCGACGACGCTGAGGCGACGGCGAGGGTCGCCGTGGCCTCGGTGGTGCGCCGGCTGGCCGTCGCGCGCAATCCAAACGAAGGTGGTGAGTGATGGAGGTTCTGTCGCCCGTTGGGCGCTTTCCGCTGAGGCTCGGTCGGCCCCGGCTCGTCGAGGGGCGCCTCTCAGTCCCGGCCGAGATGGGTGTCTGGCGCTCGGAGGTGCGGATCGGGTCCGAGGACGCGCCGCTGCTAGGGCTCGGGTTGGGCGGGCTCGCGTTCGCCTACTGGCTCGGCCGTCATGGGAGGGTCTGATGGCCGAGTTCGTCTTCATGCTCACCCGCGACGACGTCACCATCCCCGATGCTCGCGAGGTCTTCGCTCGCAGCGTCGACACCGGCGTCACCCGCTTTGGCTGTAAGGACATCGGACTCGGGGTCGACGAGCTGAAGCGCCTGTTCGAGGACATCGAGCAGGCCGGGCATTCCTCCTACCTCGAAGTAGTCGCCTCGACTGAGGAAGCGACCTTGCAGTCCGCTGGGTCGCCGCCGAGGTCGAACCCGACTACCTCGTCGGGGGCACCCTGATCGAGCCGATCCAGGAGATCCTCGATGGGGCGCGCACGAGGTTCCTTCCCTACGTCGGCCGGATCGTCGACCATCCTTGCCTATTGCGAGGGACCATCGAGGAGATCAGCGCCGGTGCGAGCCGCGCCGAGGGGCTCGGGGTCGACGGCATCAACCTGCTCGCCTACCGCTACGACGGCGATGTCCGCGACCTGATCACGAGCGTCTCCCGGGCCTGCTCGCTTCCGATTCTCGCCGCTGGCTCGGTGGACTCGCTCAATCGGGTCCGGGAGCTGCGAGAGCTCGGCGTCTGGGGGTTCACGGTCGGCACCGCGGCGCTCGACCACGCGTTCGTCGACGGCGGGCTCGAGCTGCAGTTGGGCGCCATCCTCGAGGCGGCCGAGCCGACGCCGGCCGGATGAGCGTGGCCCCGGCGGCCGGTGTGCGAGCGGTCGAGATCGCCGCGCGGCTGATCTCCTTCGACACCACCGTCGACGAGCCCGCCGATCCGGCGCGCGACGAGCGTGCGTGTCAGTCCTACGCGGCCGAGCTGCTCGAGGCGGCTGGGTTCGAGATCGACCTCTGGGAACCCGAGCCAGAGCAGATGCAATCGCACCGCAGCTACGTCGAAGGCCAGCACTGGGACGGGCGCCCAAACCTGGTCGCTCGCCTGCCGGGGACGGGTCGGGGCGTTCGCTGCTGCTAACCGGCCATATCGACACGGTTCCGGCCGGCGACGCGGTGCGGTGGACGACGAGTCCCTGGGAGCCCGAGATCCGCGACGGGCGGCTCTTCGGCCGTGGGGCTTGCGACATGAAGGGCGGCCTCGGCTCGATCTTGGCCACGGCCCTGGCCGTCGCCGAGTCGCCCGAACCCCTCGCGGGCGACCTGCTCGTCGGACTGGTCAACGATGAGGAGGTGAATGGCCTCGGCACGCTGGCGCTGCTCGATCGGGGCTACAGGGCCGACGCGGCGATCGTGCCGGAGCCAAACGAGCTCAGCATCCACGTCGCTTTCCGCGGGATCCTGATCGGCGAATTGCGGGTCGAGGGTCGCAGCGGCCACGTCGAGATCGCCCAACCCGACTGGCGAGAGGGCGGCGCGGTGAACGCGATCTCGAAGGCGCGTGCGATCCTCGACGGCTTCGATCGGCTGAACGCGGAGTGGTTGGTGCGCGCCGACAAGGCGCACGCGCTGTGCTCGCCCGGCCAGATCCAGGTCACGGAGATCTCGGGCGGGGACTTTGCCTCCAGCTTTCCCGCGGAGTGTCGGGCGACCCTGGACGTCTGCTACGTCGTCGGCGAGGAGGACGACGAGGGCTACGGCGCCGCGGTCCGCGACGAGATCGACGGCCATCTGTCGATGCTCGCGGATGCCGATCCCTGGCTCGCCGAGCACCGCCCGAGATTGCCTGGTCGGTCGACTTCCCCCCGGCCGAGATCTCACCTGAGGAGCCGCTCGCGGCGGACCTTGCTGGCCTGCTGGAGGCACGCGGCATCGCCGCGAGGATCTCCGGCCTCGACACCTGGGACGACACGGTCTCCTTGATCCGCGCCGGCATCCCCGCGGTGTCCTTTGGCGCCGGCTCAAACGATCAGGCACACGCGATCGATGAGTTCGTGGAGGTGGCGATGCTCGAGCGCCACACGGAGCTGTTGCTCGAGTTCACCACGCGGTGGTGCTCGACTCCCGCCCCGGGGCGCTAGGCGAACCACCTGGGCTGGCTGCGGCGCACGGCCTCGATCGCGTCGTCGACCGCTGGTGAGGCCGGGCCTAGGGACAGGCGCAGCTCCGCGTCGCCCTCGAACGGGTCCACCAGCTCCGGCACCCGGCCGAGGAGGGCGCCGAAAACGGCGAGGACGCAGAACGGCGTGTAGAGGTGGCTGTAGCCGCCCTCGATCGACACCACGAGCCGTCCGTCGCAGACCTCATCGGCGAGCTGGGCGACCCACTCGGTCATCGCGCCGAAGCCCGCAGCCGAGACCAGCATGCGGCCCATCGGATCGAAGATCGCGGGGTCCTGCCCTGCGGCGACGATTAACAGGTCGGGCTGGTAGCCGCCGCGCGATCGGTTCGACGATCCGCTCCAGAACCCTCAGGTAGCCCGCGTTGGTGACCGCCGGCGGCAGCGGCACGTTGACGGTCGCCCCCTCGGCGCCGGCTCCCCCGCTCGAATCCGATCAGCCCCGCGCCCGTCCGGATACCAGCCGCGCTGGTGGATCGAGAGCGCGAGCACCTCGTCGCGGTCCCAGAAGATCCGCTCGGCTCCGTTGCCGATGTGGACGTCCCAGTCGACGATCATCACCCGCTCGGCACCGCGGCCGAGGGCGCGCTCGGCCGCACAGGCGACGTTGTTCAGGTAGCACGACCCCATCGCGAGGTCGCGTTCGGCGTGGTGGCCGGGCGGCCGTACGTTGCACGAGCGCTCGCCGGGCGCGCCGGTCGAGCACAGCGTCGGCGGCGACGACCGCTGCGCCCGCGGCGAGGCGAGCGGCCTCCCAGGCCTGTTCGGAGACCGGAGCGAAGTCCGCGTCCCACTCGCCGCCGTCGAGGGCCGCACGCCGGAAGGACTCGACGTAGTCGGGATCGTGGACGGCGAGCAGGACCTCGTCGGGCACGGGTTCGGCCTCGAGTCGGAGGGTGTCGCCGTCGAGCAGCCCGGCGGCCTCGATCATCTCGTGGGCGAGGCGCGTGAGCAGCGTGTTGGAGACGTTCAGCGTACCCATTTGCAACTCGCGGGAGCCGACCCGCACCACCGGCGGCGGAGGCTCGAATTCCAGGGCGCGCTCGGAATAGACGTAGGCGATCACGCGTTGTCCGGGATCGTAATGAAGCCAGACATCAAATGTTGGACAACCAACATTTGATAACGTACCTGCGCATGGCAGTGGAGGAGAGGGCCACGCTGAAGCCGCTCGACACGGGGTTGCTTCCCGAGCGCGTGAAGCAGGTCCTGGTCGATGCGATCGTCGATGGCGGGTTCGAGGGCGACGTGCTCCCCAGCGAGCACGAGCTCGCGCGCCAGCTCGGGGTCAGCCGGACGACGGTCCGCGGGGCGCTGCGCTCGCTGGAGGAGGAGGGGCTGGTGACCCGTCAGCGCGGCGTCGGAACCCGCATCAACGGGCATATCGCCCGAGCCCGGCTGACACTCAACCGGGTGGTCGGATTCTGGGATCTGATCCGCGAGGCCGGTCACAAGCCGTCGATCGCGTACACGACCGTGCGGGTCCAGCCGGCCGGGCTCGACATTGCGCAGTACATGGGCTGTTCCCCCGAGACCCCGTTCGCGGTCATCGACCGCCTCTTCCTGGCCGATGGGGAGCCCGCGATCCTCGTAGCCGAGATGATTCAGCACAAGCACCTCAAGGGGGAGATCGACTCGAGTGACGTCAACGAGTCGATCTTCGATTTTGCCAACGAGCACGCCAGTGAGCCGATCGACCACACCGTGGTCGAGATCGTCCCGGTGATCGCCGACGAGCGTCTCTCGGGCGAGCTCAAGGTCGATCCCGGCGCCCCACTGCTGCGCCTGATCGAGGGCCATTACACGCGAGGCAACCAACGGATCATGGTCTCCCAGATCCATGTGGTCGACCGGTTCGTGCGCTTCAGCGTGATTCGTCGCCGAGTCTGATCGCAGGCTGATGAGCACGGCTGCCAACTCGCTGCTGACGGTCTCCGGTCTGCGCATCGAGATCGACAGCAGTCGAGGTCTGGTGGTCCCGGCGGAGGACGTCAGCTACGAGATCGCCCGAGGCGAGATCGTCGGCCTGGTCGGTGAGTCCGGCTGCGGCAAGACCATGACCGCGCTGGCGACGATCGGCCTCCTGCCGCGCTCAGCGAAGATCGCCGAGGGCAGGATCGCGCTCGACGGGCTCGAGCTCGTCGATGCCGACGACGAGACGATGGGCGAGGTCCGAGGCGGCCGCATCGGTTACGTTGCGCAGGACGCGACCACGGCGCTCGACCCGGTGATGCGCGTTCGTGATCAGATCGAGGAGATCCTCGAGGCGCACCTGGGGATCAAGGGCCGAGAGGCGGAGGATCGGGCCGTCGAGCTGCTGCGCTCGGTCGGGATTCCCGAGCCCGAGGATCGTCTCCGGGCGTTCCCGCACGAGCTCTCGGGCGGGATGCGCCAGCGGGTCGCGATCGCAATCGCGCTCTCTTGCGAGCCGGAGCTGGTTATCGCCGACGAGCCGACGACGGCTCTCGACGTGACGGTGCAGGCGCAGGTGATCGACCTGATCGTCGCCTCCGCGCGCCGGCGGGGTATGTCGGTGCTGCTGATCAGTCACGACTTGGGGTTGATCGCCCGTGCCGCGGACCGGATCATGGTCATGTACGCGGGCCGGATCGTCGAGACCGGGCCGACCGCCCAGGTGACCCGCGCCCCTGAGCACCCGTACACCGAGGCCCTGCTCGCGGCGACCCCGAGGGTGCGCGACAACCGCCTGGTGCGCTTTCCGACGATCCCCGGCCGCCCCCCGGACCTGGCCGACCCTCCCCCGGCGTGCCGCTTCGCTCCCCGCTGCCCCTACGCGCGCGATCGGTGTCGAGCCGAGGAGCCGGTGCTGGGTGAGCTCGAGGTCGCCTGCTGGTACCCGGCGTCGAGCTCGGACCGCAGCCGGGAGCTGCTGGAGCAGCGTGCCTGAGGTCGCGGGACAGCCGCTCCTTCAACTCCGCGGCCTGCGCCGCACCTTCAAGACGCCGCAGGGAGAGCTTCGGGCGTTGGACGGGGTCGACCTCGACCTGGCGGCCGGTGAGGCGGTGGCGCTGGTCGGCGAGTCGGGGTCCGGCAAGACGACGCTGGCGCGAATAGCCGTCGGCCTCGACAGCCCAACCGAGGGCTCGGCCGTCTACCGCGGCCTCGACCTGAAGGTCGATCGCAGGCGAGTGCTGTCGATGCTCCATGAGCGCGTCAGCATGGTCTTCCAGGATCCCTACTCGTCGCTTGATTCGCAGCTTGCGGTCTGGCGAAGCGTCGAGGAGCCGCTGGCGGTGCATGGCCGCGGCTCCCGTTCACAGCGCCGGGCACGGGTCGATGAGTTGCTCGAGCAGGTCGGCCTCGACCCCGCGATCGGAGAACGACGCCCCGGCTCGCTCTCCGGCGGCCAACGGCAGCGCGCCGCGGTCGCCCGCGCGATTGCGCTCGACCCCGAGCTCGTCGTGCTCGACGAGCCCGTCTCGGCCCTCGACGTGTCGGTACAGGCCCAGGTGCTGAACCTGCTTGCCGATCTGCGCGACCGGCTCGGGCTCACCTATCTCTTCGTTTCCCACGACCTCGCGGTCGTCCGCCACATCGCCACCCGGGTGGCTGTGATGTATCTCGGCCGACTGGTCGAGGACGGGCCGATCGACGAGGTCTTCTCCGCTCCGGCACATCCGTACACGGCGGCCCTGCTCTCAAGCGCCCTCGACGTCCACGAGACAGGGCAGCGCATCGTTCTCGCCGGTGATCCCCCGAGCCCGGTCCATCCGCCGAGCGGTTGCCGCTTCCATACCCGGTGTTTCCGCGCTCGCGAGCGGTGTGGTTTCGATGACCCGAGGCTGCAGGACATCGGCGGCTGGCGGGCCGCCTGCTTGTTCCCCGGCCCGCCGACCGCGGACGAACTGCGCCCGCGTCCAGGCACGAACGGATCCTACCCCGAGCTTGATCGAACACGCGGTGAGTTCCCGGCGGCCACGGTCCCGGGAAGAACTAAACGAGGAGAGGAACCATGAGACGGTTGAGGTATGCCCTCACGCTCTTGACCGCAGTCCTTGCGCTGGGCGCGATTCAGGGGTGCGGAGGATCGGACAGCGACAGCGGCAGCGACAGCTCCTCCGACGAACCTGGCCAGCCCGGGGGGTCGCTGACCGTCGCTGTCGACGGCGACGCTGGATCGCTCGACCCGATAGTCGACGACACCTACGCGGCGACGTTGATCAACAACCAGATCTTCGACACTCTGGTGCGCGTCGGTGACGACGGCGAGTATGAGCCGTGGTTGGCTGAGAGTTGGGACCAGCCGAACGAAACCACGTACCGGTTCCAACTTCGCGACGGGGTCAAGTTCCAGGACGGCACGCCGTTCGATGCCGAGGCCGTGAAGTGGAACATCGACTCGATCCGCGATCCCAAGAGCGCCTCGTCTTGGCAGTCGGACTTCGCTGCCGTGCAGTCGGTCGAGGTAATCGACCCGCTCACCGTCGAATTCAGGCTCAAGCAGCCGTTCGAACCGCTGCTCTCGACCCTGACCGAGAAGCCGGGGATGATGCGTTCGCCGACGGCAGTGGAGAAGCTCGGCGCCAAGTTCGCGAGCAATCCGGTCGGGACCGGACCGTTCAGCTTCGTCGAGTGGGTCAAGAACGACCACGTCGAATTGGAGAAGAACGAGGACTGGTGGCAGGACGACCGGCCCTACCTGGACACCGTGTTCTTCCGGCCGATCGTCGATCCGACGGCGAAGATCAACGACCTGGTGTCGGGTCAGGTCCAGATGGTCGACTACGTCCCCCCCGAGCAGATTGATCGAGTTGAGGGCTCCGACCTGACCCTCGAGCAGGCCCCGGCGCCATACAACACGGTCGTCTTCCTGGCGATGAACACGGCGGCCGCGCCGATGGACGACGTCGATGTTCGGCGGGCGGTCAACCTGGCCATCGATCGCAATGCGATCGTCGACAATCTCGTCTTCGGCGCCGGCTCGCCGGCGAAGTCGATGCTCTCGCCGTCCTCGTGGGGGCTGACCGACGACGTGCCGGAGATCCCGTACGACCCCGATCAGGCTCGTGAGCTGCTCGGTGGGAAGACGTACACGGTCGAGTTCCTGGTTCCGCCGAGCTATCCGCAGGTGGCGCAGGTCGTCGAGCAGAACCTCGGGGACGTCGGCATCACCGCGGAGATCGAGCGCGCCGACTGGGGCACGGTGGTCGACTCCTACTACAGCGGCGACTACCAGCTCGAGCTCTCGGACTCGCTCGGCAACCAGCGCCCGGATCCAGATGCCGGCCTGTCGAATTTCTTCGCCAGCGACGGCCCGCTGAACGGCACCGGCTTCGCGAGCAAGGAGATCGACGACCTGCTGGCGCAGGGCCGCACGATCAGCGACCAGGCCGAGCGCGAGTCGATCTACACCGAGGTGCAGACCATCGCTCAGGAGGAGGCGCCGTTCGCGCCGCTTTATCACCCGAACACGGTTCGGGCCTGGGCCAGCGACGTCAATGGGGTGACCCTCCCGGCCAACGGGGTGATCTACCTCAGCGACGTATCGATGGACTAGGAAGGAAGACGGGCCGGGTCGAGAGGAAGCAGTGGGACGTTACGTACTCAAGCGGCTTCTGCAGCTGATCCCGGTGCTGATCGTGGCGACGATCCTGCTCTTCGTCACGCTCAGGGTCGTCCCCGGCGACCCGGCCCGTCAGATCCTCGGCCGACAGGCGACCGAGCAGCAGCTCGAGGTCAAGCGCGCCGAGCTGGGGCTCGACGGGTCGATCCCCGAGCAGTACCTGGACTGGGTCGAGGGAATCCCGGTCGGTGACCTGGGGGTGACCTACGGGGCAGCCCAACCGGTGGGCGAGCTCGTTGCGGACGCGCTGCCGGTCACCCTGCAGCTGGCGTTGTTCGCGCTGTTGATCGCGATCGCGGTGTCGCTGCCGATCGCCTACTTCAGCTCGACCCATCCCGGGGGGCGGCTCGACAACGCGCTCACGGCGGTCTCGGTTGTCGCGACGTCGGTGCCGACGTTCGTCTGGGGAATCTCGCTGGTGTTCGTGTTCTCCATCTCTCTCAAACTCCTGCCGTCATCGGATTTCGTCCCGTTCAGCGAGGACCCGGCGGCTTGGCTCGAGTCGATGATCATGCCCTCGGTCGCACTCGCGATGCCGACGATCGGGACCTTGAGCCGTGTCGCCCGAGCGGCGGTGCTCGAGACACTTGAAGAGCCGTACATCGGCTTCGCACGCAGCAAGGGGATCTCACGTAAACGCCTGCTGATCTCGCACGCGCTCCGGAACGCCGCCGTCCCGATCATTGCCGTGATCGGGGCTGAATTCGCCTACATCCTCGGCGACGCCGTGATCGTCGAGACGATCTTCTCGATCCCCGGCTTGGGCAAGCTGATGATCGACAGCTTCCTAGACCCGCGACTACGCAGTGATCCAGGGGGTCGCGATGGTCTACACGATCCTCGTGGTCACCAGCGGCCTGCTCGCCGACGTGATCTCGGCGAAGATCGATCCGCGTATCCGCCTCGGGGCACAGCCGGCATGAGCTCGACCACCGCCGATTCCCCGCTGCCCCCGCGCACCTTCGCCGACCGCCTCTCGACCTGGCGCTCGGAGCGGGCTCGGTTCCATCTCACGCTGATCGAGAAGATCGCCCTTGGGGTCTTCAGCCTGATCCTGCTGATCGCCATCATCGGCCCCCTGATCGCGCCGTACGACCCCGAGCGCCAGGACCTGAGCCAGGCCTTCCTGCCGATATTCACCGATGGTCACGTGCTTGGCACCGACCAGCTCGGGCGCGACATCCTCTCCCGCCTGCTCGTCGGAACGCGAGTCTCGCTTGAGATCGCGTTCGGTGCGACGGCCATCGGGCTCGTGCTTGGGCTCAGCTTCGGGGTCATCGCCGGATACAAGGGCGGGCTCGTCGACACGCTGCTGATGCGCCTGGTCGATGTCTTCCTGGCGTTCCCCGCGCTCGTCCTGGCGCTCGTAATCGCCATCGGCCTCGGCCCCGGCATCCGCAACACGATGATCGCGCTGGCGGTCGTCATGATTCCCGCCTTCGCGCGGGTGGCTCGAGGGCTGACCCTGCGCGAGCGCGACAGCGAGTACGTGCAGGCGGCCCAGGTGGCGGGTGCGTCCTGGATGCGAATAGCCAGGGTCCACATCGCCCGCAACATCTGGATCCCGATCAGCGCCCAGGCCGTGTTCATGCTCGGTCACGCGGTGCCGGGCGAGGCCGCGCTGAGCTTCCTTGGTCTCGGGGTGCAGCTGCCGGAGCCGAGCTGGGGCAACATGCTCGCCGACGGCTACGCGTATCTGTCGAGGACCCCGCTGGAGATGATCGTCGCCGCGACCGCGATCGCGCTCACGGTCGGGTCGATCAGCATCCTCGCCGATGCGGTGCGTCGCCGGGCGCAGCTGCGCGACTGACGGCGAATGGGCAGGGCGCGATCGTGTGTTGTCACTGGTGCCGCGTCAGGCATCGGCAGGGCCGTGGCCGACCGGCTCCGGGAGGCCGGCGACAGGGTTGTAGGCCTCGACGTACGGGCGGGGGAGGACATCGTCCGCTGCGACGTCAGCGATGAGTCATCGGTTCTCGCGGCCTTCGAGCGGACGGGCGAGCGTGTCGATGCGCTGGTGGCGTGCGCCGGGATCGAGCTACAGGCCACGACCACAGAGACCTCGCTCGAGGATTGGAACAGGATTCTGGGAGTCAATCTGACCGGAGTCTTCCTCTGCGCAAAGCACGCGATCCCGCGGATGGGACAGGGCGGATCGATCGTCAACATCGCCTCGATCTCCGGCATCGTGGCGACCGACGGCGAGGCCGCCTACTGTGCCTCGAAGGCCGGGGTGATCGGGCTGACGCGCGCCTTGGCGGTCGACCATGCGTCGGCCGGCATCCGGGCCAACGCCGTCTGCCCGGGCGTGATCGATACACCGATGAATGAGGCCCTTTGGCGGACCCGGGGCGAAGGTTTCCGGGACGAGGTTGCCGCGCTGCATCCGCTCGGTCGCCTGGGCCGAGCCGAGGAAGTGGCCAACGTGGCGGCCTTCCTCGCGTCGCCCCTGAGCAGCTTCGTCACCGGAAGCGTCTGGACTGTCGACGGCGGATTCACAGCCGTTTGAGCCGTGGCCAGCCTCTTGGCGCTTGCCGCCGCGGTCTGCTGGGGCACCGCTGATTTCGTCGGCGGCCTGGCGGCGCGCCGGGTCTCAGCCCTGGCGGTGGCGCTGGTCGCTCAGGCCACGGGAGCGCTGCTCTTATTCACGATCGCGCTTCTGTCGGGAATCGCACCACCGCCGAGCGACCTGGTCGCGGTCGGCCTGGCGACGGGACTGGTCGGCGGGATCGCCTTCTGGGGCATCTACGCCTCGCTCGCGCTTGGCTCGATGGCGCGGGTCGCGCCGGTGTTCGCGACCGCTCCCGCGATCCCGGTCATGGTCGGCCTGCTCAGCGGGGACGAGCTGAGCTGGTCACAGTGTGTGGGCATCGGCGGAGCCGGGATCGGCATCGCACTCGTGTCGAGCGAGCCCCCGACCGAGGATGGCGAGGAGGGACAGGGCCCACATAGCCGTCGAGCGTTCGGCCTTGCCTTGGTCACGGCGGCGGCGATCGGCGTCGCGATGATCGGCGTCGACCGAGTGGCGGAGTCCAGCGCCCTGTGGGCCGTTCTGCTTCCTCGGGCGACCGCGGTCGCCGTACTCGCGGGGGTTGCACTCGCGACGACCGGGACGGCCAAGGGTGCTGGCATGGACCGCCGGGTGCTGCTTGCCTTGGCTGCGATCGGTGTGCTCGACACCGGGGCCAACATGCTCTGGGCCTCCGCCAGCACCTACGGCGAGTTGAGCCTGACGGCCATGCTGGGCGCCGTCTTCCCAGCCGTGACCGTGATCCTGTCGCTGGCCGTGCTCGGTGAACGGTTGTCCACGGCTCAGGCGCTGGGTATCGCGCTGACATTGGCCGGCAGCGCGTTGATCGTGACCGGCTGACAGGTCCGACCGAGCCGCAACACGCCCGACCTCAGCCTGGGTCCCCTGCTCGAGCCCTGGCCGGCCGCGCCAGCTCGTCGATCAGGTCGGCGACGGACTCGACGACGCGGGACGGCCGGTAGGGGTAGCGCTCGGCGCTCGTTGATCGTGCACCCGGCCCCGGTGCAGCGCGGTACAAGCGCCCGACGCCGCCCGCGCTCGCACGGGGCGCAGCCCATAGACTCAGCCGCCTACCACCAGCCGCCCTGGTGCGCAACCTGGCGGCAGACCCGAGCCTCAGCCCCCTGCTCGAGCCTTAGCAGCACCCCGAAGCCCGCAGTGCAAAGAGTCCTGATCCTCTCCTGGGAGTACCCGCCGCTGATCGAGGGCGGGCTCGCCCGGCACGTGCGCAAGCTCTCCGAGGGCCTCGCCCGCGACGGCACCGAGGTGCACGTGCTCACCAGGGGGAGCGAGGAGTCGCCGCCGGAGGAGGTCGTCAACGAGGTCGCGATCCACCGCGTGCGGGAGCCGACCCGCCCGACGGACCTGGGCGAGTTCGTCGCGTGGGTGGAGCGCATGAACGCCGACATGCTCGCCGCCGGAGTCGAGCTGGGCGACCGCCACGACTTCGACCTCGTCCACGGCCACGACTGGCTCGTGGCGATGGCCGGCGATCATCTCGCGCGCCGCTTCGACGCGCCGCTGGTCACCACGATCCACGCGACCGAGTACGGCCGCCACCAGGGCTGGGTCGACAAGCACCCGCAGAGCCACATCCACGGGGTCGAGCGCTGGATCGCCAATCGGGCGGATCGGGTGATCGCCTGCTCGTACTACATGCGCGAGCAGATCGTGGACATCTTCGGTGCCGACGAGGGCCGCGTGGTCGTGATCCCGAACGGGATCGACCCGGCCGACCTGCAGCCCCAGGACGGTCCCGAGCTCGAGCGCCTGCGCGCGCAGTTCGCCGCCCCGGACGAGAACCTGGTGCTGCTGATCGGCCGCCTGGTCTACGAGAAGGGCTTTCAGCTCGCGCTCGAGGCGATGCCGCGGCTGATCGAGGCGGTCCCCGGGACGCGCTTTCTGGTCGCCGGCTCCGGGACGCACGAGTCCGAGCTGCGCGAGCAGGCCACCACCCTCGGGCTCATGGACCACGGCACCTTCCTGGGCTGGATCGGCGACGACGTCCTGCACTCGCTCTACCGGATCGCCGACGTCTGCCTGGTGCCCTCGATCTACGAGCCGTTCGGGCTCGTGGCGCTCGAGGCGATGGCCTCCGGCTGCCCCTGCATCGTCGCCGACACCGGCGGCCTGCGGGAGGTCGTCCCCCACAACGAGGCCGGGCTCCGGTTCCGCGCCCGCGACCCCGACGCGCTCGGTCAGATGGTCGAGCGCGTGCTCACCGACGCCGCGCTGCGCGACCGCCTGGTCGCGGAGGGCTCCGAACACGTGCTGCGCTTCGACTGGGCCGACGTCGCCCGCAGCACCGCGGGCGTCTACGGCGAGCTGATCGGGGAGCGGACCCGGGCCTGAGCGACTTGGAGCCGCTGGCGACGATCCGGCGGCGCCACGCGAGCCAGCGGCTCGCGGGCGAGCCGCTGAGCTCGGTGGCCGAGGCGGTGCGCTGGTCGGGCGCCGTCCAGGGTCAGGAGTTCGCCGAGGTCAAGTGGTCGCTGTCCGAGCGAACGGCGGGCTCGCCCCCCGACGCCGAGGTCGAGCGGGCGTTCGCCGAGGGGGAGATCCTGCGCACGCACGTGATGAGGCCGACCTGGCACATCGTCGCCGCCGACGACATCCGCTGGCTGTTGCGCCTCACCGCTCCCCGCGTCCACCAGGCGAACGGGTACGCGTACCGCCGGACGGGGCTCGACGGCCCGACGCTCGCTCGCGCCCACCGGGTGCTCGCGGACGCGCTCGCCGACGGCGAGCCGCGGACGCGCAAGGAGCTGGTCGCGGCGCTGGCGGCCGCGGGGATCGAGGGAGACTCGCTGCGTCGTCGGCTACATCTTCGGCCACGCGGAGCTCGAGCAGCTGATCTGCAGCGGCCCGCGGCGGGGCAAGCAGCACACCTACCTGCTGCTCGACGACCGGGCTCCGGCCACTCCCGGACCGAGCGGCGAGGCGGCCCTGGCCGAGCTCGCGAGGCGCTACTTCCGCAGCCACGGCCCGGCCACGGCCCGCGATTTCTCCTGGTGGTCGGGGCTGACGCTGACGGGGGCCCGGGAGGCGATCTCCCTGGTCGAGCCGGCGCTCGACACCGAGCCCGGGGACGACGGCACGCCCTGGTTCTCGCTCGGCGCGCTCGAGCGGCCGGCTCGCCACCGCGCCCTGCTCCTCCCGACCTACGACGAGTTGATCGTCTCCTACAAGGACCTGCGCGTCGACCTCGTCCGCGCGCCGCCTCGCGAGGGCCTGTCTCACCCGCACGATCTCGATCGACGGCCGCACCGTCGGCGGCTGGCGGCGGACCCTGGCGCGGGACTCGGTGACCGTCGAGGCGACGGTGTTCGCCCGGCTCGATCGCGAGCAGCGGGCCGAGCTCGAGGCCACGGTCGGGCGCTTCGGCGAGTTCCTCGGGCTCGAGGCGAAGCTGGAGCTCGAGCAGGTTTGAGCGGCGCCCTCGCGGCCAAGTAGTGGGTGGAGCGCGAACCGTGACCATCGACCTCCTGCTCGCCGTCTTCTTCGCCGTCACCGGCCTCTACTCGCTGCGCGTCGCCCGGGCCGAGTGGGGCGGTGGCGGGGGAGCCGACCCCTACCGCGCGCCCGACTGGTGGCCGTTCGACCTGCCGACCTGGCGCGGCCTGCTCCGCGCCGGGCCGGTCGGCGCGGTGGAGGCGGTGTTCTTTGCCGCCCGGTACGCCGCGTCGCTGCCCGAGGGCTCGGCGGCCGACGCGCTCGAGACGGTGCTCGGGGTGCTGATCGCGCTCACGGTGGCGCTGATGGTGGTGGTCGCCCTCTACAACCGCCCGGCATGGGCGGTCCCGCCGGCGCTGCGCGGGTTTCCCGGGGCCATCGACGAGTGGCAGGGCCGCGCCGAGCCGCCGCTGCGCACCGGGAACTAGGGCTCGAGCGGATCCGGCCAGCGCAGCTCGCGCGGCGCCTCGCGCATCCGCAGCACCTTCGCCGGCACCCCGCCGACGACGGCGTTCGCGGGCACGTCCCGGGTGACGACCGAGCTCGTGCCGATCACGGAGTTGTCGCCGACCCGCACGCCGCGCAGGAAGCAGGCGCCGTAGCCGATCCAGACGTTGGCGCCGACCTCGACCTCGCGCATGTAGATGCCCTGGACGCGGATCGGGCGCTCGACCTCGACCATGCCGTGGTCGAAGTCGATGAACATCGCCCGGTCGGCGATCACGCACTGCTCGCCGATCCGGACCCGCCGGTAGGCCGAGATGGTGCACTCCTGGCCGATGACCGTCTTCGCCCCGATCTCCACCTCCCCCTCGTGGCAGCGGATCTTGGTCCCGTCGCCGACCCAGACGAAGCGCCCGAAGCGCACCCGGCCGCGCTTTGAGATCTGCAGTTGGAGGTCCTTGCCGAAGAACACGGGGCCGTCGGTCTCCCAGCGCCAGCCGGCCGGGGTGAGGAAGCGACGCCACAGATAGCGCCAGAGCAGGCGCGCGTAGCTCAGGTTGAGCATCCGGTTGGCGGCGAGGAAGCGGAGGGTCCGGATCACGGCGGCGCGGACTCTAGACTCCCGGACCGCCTTGGCCGAAGCGAGCCAGAAGACCACCGACTCCCTCGCCGAGCGGCTGATCGCGGGCGACAAGCGAGCGCTCGCGCGGGCGATCAGCCTGGTCGAGAACCGCGATCCCGAGGGCGACCGGCTGGTCGCCGAGCTGTTCCCGCGCACGGGGGAGGCGCGGATCGTCGGCCTCACGGGCCCGCCGGGCGTCGGCAAGAGCACGCTGATCGGCGCGATCTGCGCCGAGCTGCGCAAGGCCGACCGCGAGATCGGCGTCCTGTCGATCGACCCCTCGAGCCCGTTCACCCATGGCGCGGTGCTCGGCGACCGGATCCGCCTGTCCGACCACTTCCTCGATCCCGGCGTGTTCATCCGCTCGATGGCGACCCGGGGCTCGCTCGGCGGGCTCGCCGAGGCGGCGCTGCAGACGGCCCTGCTGATGGACGCCTCGGGCAAGGACGACATCCTGCTCGAGACGGTCGGCGTCGGGCAGGGCGAGATCGACGTCGTCGACCACGCCGACACGATCGTGCTCGCGCTGATGCCGGGCTCCGGCGACTCGGTTCAGGCGCTGAAGGCCGGGGTGATGGAGATCCCCGACGTGATCTGCGTCAACAAGGCCGAGCACCCGCTCGCCGACACGATGATCCGCGAGGTCAAGGCGGTGCTGTCCCTGGGGCCGGACCGCGACTGGAAGGTGCCGGTGGTCCGCACCGAGGCGACCAAGGGGGAGGGGATCGCCGAGCTCGTGCGGACGATCGACGCCCACGGCGAGCAGATCGCCGCCGCGGGGAAGCTCGCCGAGCGCCGGGCCCGCAACCTCCGCGCCGAGGTGCTGGGAATCGCCGCCTGGCGCCTGCGCCGGGAGCTCGAGACGCGTGCCGAGAGCGACCCGGACTGGTCGGAGCTGCTCGAGCGCGTGGTCCGGCGCGAGATCGACCCCGCCACGGCCGCGCGCGAGTTGCTACAAAAGGACCGCGATGGCTGACGCGACCAAAGCCGTGGTCCGCCCGGGCGCCGATCAGGCCCGCGGCTGGGTCGGACACCGTCTCGACGACATCTCCGGCGTCGACGTGGGCAAGGTCGAGGGCCTGTTCGTCGCCGAGTCGAGCGGCGAGCGTGGAGTGGGTCGTGGCCCGCCTGGGACGCTTCGGCCACTACACGCTGATCCCGGGTCGCGACGCGGTCGAGGGCGTCGGGCACGTCTGGGTCCCGTACTCGCGCGATCAGATCCGGGGCGCGCCGCGGACCGACCCGAAGCAGGCGCTGAGCACCGCCGCGGAGCGCGAGCTGCTGGGCCACTACGGGATCGCCGTCGACGCGGGGCGCGCCGCGGAGCTCGCCGAGCGCGACGACGACGCGGTCAGCGCCAGGCCGCTGAACTGATCCGGAGCTCGCTCAGGCGGCGAGATCGCGGTTGCGTGCGTCGGAGATCCTCGACCAGGACTCCGAGAACGAGAGCGCCTCGGCGAAGCTGCGGGCCTTCGGCGAGAGCTCGTGGCGACGACCGTCGAGGCGGCTGACGCAGATCGGGACGACCACCGCGGGACCCTCGAACTCGTCCCGCACCGCCGCGATCTCCTGCCACCTCGCGTTGCTGTCCGTGCTTTCCATCGACTCTCCTCGACGCGGAAAGGTGACCTGTCGCGCCGAGTCTAAGCGCGCCCTGCGGACGTCTTCTCGTGCGGATGCGGACGAATCCGCAAATTAGGGAGTCAGCAGCCGAGCTGGCGGGCGATCACCATCTGCTGGACCTCGTCGGTGCCCTCGCCGATCGTGAGGATCTTGGCGTCGCGGTAGAAGCGGCAGACCGGGTACTCCTCGATGTAGCCGTAGCCGCCGTGGATCTGGACCGCCTCCTCGGTCGCCCGGACCGCCAGCCGGCCGGTGATCAGCTTGGCCTGGGCCGCGGTGAGCGTGAACGACTGGCCGGCGTCCTTCTCCAGCGCCGCGCGATAGGTCAGCAGCCGCGCCGCCTCGATCTGGGCCGAGAGATCGGCGATCTTCGCCTGGATCGCCTGGAACTTGGAGATCGGCCGGCCGAAGGCGTGCCGCTCCTTCGCGTAGGCGAGCGCCTCGTCGAGCGCCCCCTGGGCCAGCCCGACGCCCATCGCCGCGACCCCGATCCGGCCGCCGTCGAGGATGTGGAGGAAGTTCTTGAAGCCCTCGCCACGGCGGCCGAGCAGATTGGCCTCCGGAACCCGGCAACCGTCGAACGCGAGCGGGCGCGTGTCGGAGGCGTTCCAGCCCATCTTCCGGTACGGCTCGCCGGGCTCGTAGCCGGGGGTCCCGTTGGGGACGATGAGGTTCGAGATCTCGCGCCTCGCCGTCGCCTCGCCGGTGACCGCGGTGATCGTCACGCAGCCCGAGATCTCCGTGCCCGAGTTGGTGATGAACTGCTTGGCGCCGTCGATCACCCACTCGCCGTCCTCGAGCCGCGCGCGGGTGCGGGTGTTGCCGGCGTCCGAGCCCGCCTCGGGCTCGGTGAGCCCGAACGCCGCGAGCCGCTCGCCCGCGCAGAGCGCCGGCAGCCATTCGGACTTCTGCTCGTCGGTGCCCCAGAGATGGATGGGCATCGTCCCGAGCGAGGTGTGCGCGGCGAGCGTGATGCAGACCGACGAGTCGACCCGCGCCAGCTCCTCGACGCAGAGGGCGTAGGAGAGGGTGTCGCCGCCGCCGCCCCCGTACTCCTCGGGGAACGGGATTCCCATCAGGCCCAGCTCGCCGAGCTTGGCGACGATCTCGTACGGGAAGGCCTTGGTGCGGTCGAGCTCCTCCGCGACCGGAGCGACCTCGTTGCGGGCGAAGTCGCGGACCGTCTCGCGCAGCAGCCGCTGCTCGTCTGAGAGCTCGAAGTCCAAGCGGCGGCGAAGCTTAGGGCGCTAGTGGACTAGGCCGCCTCGGCCGCGCGCCGCCACTCGGCCGGCGCGCCGGGCCCGTACTCGGTGTAGGCGTCGCGCGCGGCGAGGCGCTCGCCGCACTCCCCGCAGTAGCCGCGCCCGTCCACGAGCCCGCCGCACCGCTTGTGGCGGATCAGCATCGGCGGGCCACTCGGCTCGGCGAGGTGGTGGTCGCCCCAGTCGAGCAGCGAGATCATCACCGGCCACAGGTCGAGCCCCTTCTCGGTGAGGAAGTACTCGTAGCGGGGCGGGCGCTCCTGATAGCGCGCGCTTCTCGAGGATGCCCTCGTCGACGAGGCGTGCGAGCCGCGTCGAGAGCACGTTGCGGGCGACGCCGAGGTTCTCCTGCAGCTGGTCGAACCGCCGGTGGCCGTTGAAGACGTCGCGGATCACGAGCAGCGTCCAGCGCTCGCCGAGCACCTCGAGGGTGCGGGCGATCGAGCAGACCTGGTCGTAGTCGCGCTTCAGCACAGGTGTGATCTTCGCACACTCGGTTGCATCACGCAACTCGTCTTGCTACGGTCCGTTTTGTCAAGCAACTCCGCTCAAGGAGGGCCGCCATGAGGTTCGTCGAGCTCACACCGATCAGCGTCAACGTCACCGAGGAGGAGATCCTCGCCGACCTCCTCTACCCGGGCGGCAGCGAGGGCCGATGACCTCGCTCGAGGCCGCCGAGGCCCACGCCGAGCGCTCCCCGGAGGCGACGCGGAGCAGGACCGTCACATGGCAGGACCCGCTCTCCGTCGCCGCCGAGGGAGCGCGGCTCGCGGGGATCGACTACATGCGGGCGCTCGCCGCCGAAGAGCTGCCACCGCCGCCCATCGCCGTGCTGCTGCGGATGCAGCCCGTCGAGGTCGAGCCCGGGCGCGCCGTGTTCGAGGGCGAGCCGGGGGAGGAGCACTACAACCCGATCGGCGTGGTCCACGGCGGCTACGCGGCGACGCTGCTCGACTCGGCGCTCGGCTGCGCCGTGCACACGACGCTCGAGCCGGGCGTCGGCTACACGACCCTGAGCCTCGAGGTGAAGCTGGTGCGGCCGATCACCGCCGACATCGGCCGGGTCCGCGCGGAGGGCGAGGTCCTCTACCGGGGCCGGCGCCAGGCGACGGCCCAGGCGCAGCTCACCGACGCCGAGACCGGCAAGCTGCTCGCCCACGGCTCGGCGACCTGCCTGATCATCGACTGACGCGCGCGAGCGGCGCCATCTCGACGGCGGCGCCGTTGCGGTCGGGCGCGGCGTCCGGGCCGAGCAGGTGCTCGAGCTCCAGCGGCTCGCTCGGGCGGCCGAGGAGGAAGCCCTGGCCGAAGTCGCAGCCGAGCGCCAGGAGCTGGGCGAGCTGATCCGGGGTCTCGATGCCCTCGGCGACGACGACCATCTCGAGGCTCTGGCCGAGGCGCACGATCGAGCCGGCGATCGCCGTCTGGCGCTGATCGATGCCGATCCTGGCCACGAACGAGCGGTCGACCTTGAGCACGTCGATCGGGAAGCGGGCGAGGTGGCGCAGGGAGGCGTTGCCGGTGCCGAAATCGTCGACCGCGAGCCGCATCCCGAGCCGCTTGAGCTCGATCATCCGCTCCCCGACGGTGTCGGGATCGCGCAGCAGCGCGGTCTCGGTGAGCTCGAGCACCAGCCGGTCCGGCGGGAGCCCGCTCTCGTCGAGCGCCCGGCGCACGGTCGTCGACGAGGCCCGAGTCCGAGAACTGCGCGCCGGAGAAGTTGACGCTCAGGGTCAGCCCGGGGTCGGCGCCCTCCGCCCGCCACGCCGCCGCCTGCATGCAGGCGGCGTTCAGGATCCAGCGCCCGAGCGGAAGCATCAGGCGGCTGTCCTCGGCGATCGGGATGAACTCGCCCGGGAGCAGCAGGCCCCGGGTCGGGTGCTCCCAGCGCACCAGAGCCTCGACTCCCACCAGGCGCTGGCTGCGCAGCTCGAGGATCGGCTGGTAGTGGAGGAGGAGCTCGTCGTTGCGCAGCGCCCGCGCCAGCGACTCCTCGAGCTCCATCCGCTCGACCATCGCCGCGTGCATCTGCGGTTCGTAGATCTGCTCCTGCCCCTTGCCCTTGGACTTGGCCCGGTACAGCGCGAGGTCGGCGTTTCGCAGCAGGTCGTCGGACTCGTTGCCGCCGATCGCGATCCCGATGCTGGCGCCGATGAAGACCTCGCGATTCTGGATCCGGAACGGCTCGTTCATGACCGCGAGGATGCGGTCGCTGACGAGGCCGACGTGCTCCTCGTCGACGTCCTCGAGCAGGACCACGAACTCGTCGCCGCCGAAGCGCGCCGCGGTGTCGACGCCGCGGATGCAGCAGGTGAGCCGGTCCGCGGCCTCGCAAAGCAGATCGTCGCCGGCGGCGTGGCCGAGCGTGTCGTTGACGTTCTTGAACATGTCGAGATCGACGAACAGCACGGCGGCCTTCGTCTGCCAGCGCTCGGCCCGGACCAGGGCGTGCTCGAGGCGGTCGACCAGCAGCAGCCGGTTCGGGAGGCCGGTGAGCGAATCGTGGAGCGCCTGGTGCATCGCGTCCTCGACCGTCTTCGCGTCGGTGAGCGCGAGGCTCGCGTGCTCGGCGAAGGCGACCAGCATCTCCCGCTCGGCCTTGGAGTAGCGACGGCCGGCGCGGTGGGTCGCGACGACGAGGCTGCCGACCACCTCACCGTGCTCGCGCACCGGCGCCGCGAGCGCCGCCCGGATCCCGTCGTCCGCGAACGGGGCGAGGTTGTACGGGAAGGCCGCGTAGTCCTCGATCACGATCAGCCTGCCCTCGACCGCGGCGCGCCCGCCGGCACCGTGGCCGAGCGGGCACCGGCGCATCTGCGCCACCAGCTCCGCCTCGATGCCGACCGACGCGGCCATCACGCAGCTGCTCCGGATCCTCCGGGTCGAGCAGCCGCAGGCCGACGGTCTCGTCGCCGAGCAGGTCCCCGGCGCCGGTCGACGATCGCGTCGAGCACCTCCTGCAGGTCACGCCGGCTGACGATCGAGCGCTGGATCTTCGAGAGCCGCTCGAGCAGGCGCTGGCGCTCCTCGAGCGACTCGAGCAGGCGCTCGTTCTCGGCCCGCTGGCGATCGCTCAGCGCGCGCAGGCCGCGCTCGGCGTCGACCACGCGCAGCAGGCGCACGGTGAGCGCCAGCACCCTCGCCATGCCGCGGGCGAGGTTGCGCTCCTCGGAGGAGAACTCGGGCTCGCCGTGGCGGGCGAGCACGAGCGCCTCCAGTTGCTCGTCGTCGATCGGCGTCGAGAGCGCCTGGCACTCGCCGACCCCGCGGACCAGCAGCCGTTCGCTGCCCGCCGCGGCGGACCAGCTCGATCGCCTCCAACGGCGCCTGCTCGAGCCCGAACCCGGTCGACGCCAGGACCCCCTCGCGGCCGATGATCGCGCCCGCCTCGGCGTCGAACGCCTCGGACGCCCGCTCGATCGCGTCGCGGATCGCCGCCGGCTCGTCGTCGGCGGTCGAGATCGCGGCAAGGAACTCGGTGAGTTGCTGTGCGGCCCAGCTTGTCGGCACGACCGTCAAGGCGAACGCTTCTCGTCGCGAGCGCGTGTCGTCCGACGCCGACCCAGCGTCGATCGATGCTCGGCGACGGCCCCGTTCGGCGCCGGGGCGCATGTTGCAGCGCGCATGGCTCCCATGCGCTACCTATCGGCCAGGCACGAATTAGCCTTGAGAATGCGCCGGTCAGCTGGCCAGATCGCGGGCCAGGCGGACGAGCAGCCTCACGCCGAACCCGCTCGCGCCCTTGCCGACGTACTCGCGGCCCGTGTCCCAGGCGGTTCCGGCGATGTCGAGGTGGGCCCAGGGGACCCCGTCCACGAACTCCTCGAGGAAGGCTCCGGCGTAGATCGACGACGCCTTGCGCTTCGCCGCGGCGTTGGTGAGATCGGCGATCGTGCCCTTGGTCAGCCGGCGGTACTCGTCGTGCAGGGGCAGCCGCCAGGCCAGCTCCCCGCTCTCGCCGGCGGCGCGTTCGACCACGGCCGCCCACTCGTCGTCGTTGGAGATCAGGCCGGCGTAGGTCGAGCCCAGCGCGACGACGACGCCGCCGGTGAGCGTCGCCACGTCGACGAGGCGCTCGGCCCCCAGTTCGCGGACGCAGTAGGTGAGCGCGTCGGCCAGGATCAGCCTGCCCTCGGCGTCGGTGTTGTTGACCTCCACCGTCTTGCCGTTCAGCTGGGTGATCACGTCGCCGGGCTTGACCGCCGAGCCGCTGGGCATGTTCTCGGTGGCCGGGATCGCGGCGACGAGGTCGAGCTCGAGCCCGAGTTCGGCGACCGCCGCCATCGCCTCGAGCACAGCGGCGCCGCCGGACATGTCCATCTTCATCTCGTGCATGCCCGCGGACGGCTTGATCGAGATCCCGCCGCTGTCGAACGTGACCGCCTTGCCGACCAGGCCGATCCGCGGACCCGGACCGCCGCCCGAGTAGCGCAGGGCGATGAGCCGGGGCTCCACCACGCTGCCGGCGGAGACGGCGATCAGCCCACCCATCCCGAGCTCGGCGATCGCGTCGCGGTCGAGCACCTCGACGTCGACGGATTCGTGGGCCGCGGCGATCTCGCGGGCGCGCTCGGCGAGCCCCTCCGGGGTGAGCTCGTTCGCCGGCAGGTTCTGCAGCTCGCGGGCCCGGTTGGCCGCCTCGGCGCCGACGAGCGCGATCCGGGCCTCGGCCTCGACCCGCTCGAGCTCGCCGGGGTCGGCCACCAGCACCAGGCGCTCGAGCCGCGGTGGGGGCGGGTCGTCGGGGTCGCGGGAGCGGAAGCGGTCGAAGCGGTAGGCGGCGAGCACGGTGCCCTCGACCAGGGCGGCGGCGCCCTCGGGCGCGCCGAGCGTGGCCGGCAGCACCCAGGCGATCGAGGCCGCCTCGAGCGCCGCGGCGCGCTTGGTCGCCAGGGCCGCGACGACCCGCAGCCGCTCGGCGTCGGCATCGTCCGCCGGCCCCAACCCGATCGCGAGCACCCTCGCGGGCCGCTCCGGGTGGATCAGCGCCTGGCGCTTGAAGGCACCCCTCGCGTCGGCCGCTCCGGGCGCCGAGCCGATCTCCGGGGGGAGCGTCTCGCCGTCGGTGAGCGCGATCGCCGTCAGGTCGGCGTCGAGCTCGCCGAGGTCCGCCGATACCACCTCGAGGTCCACCGCGGCGAGTCTATAAAGCGGCCTCAACTACAGTTCCGGGCGTCCTCAGCGGCGCCCGGCCGCCCGACAGAGAAAGGCTCCGATGTCCCAGACCGTGATCCTCGGCACCGCGCGCACCCCGTTCGCGAAGATGGGCGGAGCGCTGGCCTCCAAGGGCGCGATCGAGCTCGGCGGAGAGGCGATCGTGGCCTCGCTCGAGCGGGCCGGGGTGGAGCCGGAGCAGGTCGAGCAGGTGATCTTCGGCCAGGTGCTGCAGGCCGGCCAGGGGCAGATCCCGTCGCGGCAGGCGCAGATCGAGGCCGGGATCCCGAAGGAGGTCCCGTCGGAGACGATCAACAAGGTCTGCGCCTCGGGGATGCGGACGATCGGGCTCGCGGACCAGGCGATCCGCGCCGGCGACCTCGAGCTCGGGGTGACCGGCGGAATGGAGTCGATGTCCAACGCCCCCTACCTGCTCCCCGGCGCCCGCTTCGGCTTCCGCATGGGCGACGTGACGGCGGTCGACTCGATGACCCACGACGGGCTCACCAATCCGTTCACGAACAAGCAGATGATCAACGAGGCGAGCGAGGTCGGCAACGAGCTCGAGATCACCCGCCCCGACCTCGACCGCTGGGCCGCGCGCTCGCACCACCTGGCCGCCACGGCCACCGACGAGGGCCGGCTCGCCGAGGAGATCGTCTCGGTGACCGTGAAGAGCCGCAAGGCCGAGACCGTGGTGGAGGCCGACGAGGCGATCCGCCCCGACTCGACCGTCGAGACGCTGGCGAAGCTGCCGGCGATCGGCGGCGACGACGCCACCCACACCGCCGGCAACTCCCCGGGCGTCAACGACGGCGCCGCCGCTGTGGTCGTCGCGTCGGACGAGTGGGCGAGCGCCAACGGCCGCCCGGCGATCGCGCGCGTCCTGTCCTACGGGGCGGTCGCCGACGACTTCCCGTACCTGGCCAAGACCCCGGCGAAGGCGGCGCAGCAGGCGCTGGAGAAGATCGGCAAGACGGCCGACGAGGTCGACCTGTGGGAGATCAACGAGGCGTTCGCGTCGGTGGCCCTGAACTCGGTGCGGATGCTGGGCATCGACGAGGACAAGGTCAACGTCAACGGCGGGGCGATCGCCCTCGGCCACCCCATCGGCGCCTCCGGCTCGCGGATCGTCGGGGCGCTCATCCACGAGCTTCGCCGTCGCGGCGGAGGGCTCGGCTGCGCCGCGATCTGCTCCGGAGGCGGCCAGGGCGACGCCATCGTCCTCGAGGTCAACGGGGGCTAGCCGGTGCCGCGCGAAGCGGCCTTCTTCGACCTCGATCGGACGCTGATCTCGGGCTCGTCCGGCCTGCCATGGGCGCGGGCGGCGACCAAGGCCGGGATCATCAGCCGCCGGCAGATGGCGCGGTGGGGGGTCGAGGCGCTGCGCTTCCGGATGCGCGGCTCCACCGACGAGGCGACCGAGAGGCTGCTCGGCGAGATCAAGGAGGTCTTCCAGGGCACGCCCGCGCGGCAGATCGCGCGCATGGCGCCCGAGGTCCTGGTCGGGGTGCTGCCGCGGATCTACCCCGAGATGCTCGCCGAGGTCTACTCCCACCAGGACGCCGGCCGCCCCACCTTCATCGTCTCGGCCGCGGGCGACGAGCTCGTTCAGCTGCTCGCCCGGATCCTCTACATGGACGGCGGCATCGGGACCAGCTACGAGGTCGGCGAGGACGGCCTGTTCACCGGCGAGCTCGGCGGCACGTTCATGTACGGGGAGGGGAAGGTCGAGGCGATGCGGAGGTTCGCCGCCGAGCACGACATCGACCTGGCGCGCTCCTACGCCTACTCCGACTCCGTCTCGGACCTGCCGATGCTGCGCGCGGTCGGCATCCCCGTGGTCGTCAACCCCGACGAGGAGCTGACCGCCGTCGCCCGCGCGGAGGGCTGGCGGGTGATGCGGTTCGAGCGCTTCGGCCGTCGCCTGGCGCTCGCCGGCCTCAGCGTCGCGCTGCTCGTCGCCGGGCTCCTCGGACGGCATAGGATCGCCCCGTGGACACCGAGGAGCTCGCGTACGCCGGCCCTGCGCGCCAGGCGGAGCTGATCCGTGCGGGCGAGGTCTCCTCGCGCGAGCTGGTCGAGCTCTACCTGGAGCGGATCGAGCGCCTCGGGGCGAAGGTAAACGCCCTCACCGAGGTCCTCTCCGAGCGGGCGCAGGCCGAGGCCGACGCGGCCGACGAGCGCCGCGCCGCCGGCGAATCGGCCCCGCTGCTCGGGGTGCCGATCGCGATCAAGGACAACGTTGACGTCGAGGGGGCGGCAACCCGCTTCGGGAGCGAGGGCTATGACCCGACGCCCGCCCGCTCCGACGCCGAGTCGGTCCGCCGCCTGCGCGCGGCGGGCGCCGTGATCCTGGCGAAGACGACGCTCTCGGAGCTGGCGATCCTGCCGTTCACGGAGACCAAGGGGTGGGGGCCGACGCGCAACCCGTGGGATCCGACGCGGTCGCCGGGCGGCTCAAGCGGCGGCAGCGGCGCGGCCGTCGCCGCGGGCCTGGTCGGCGCCGCCTCGGCTACCGACGGAGGCGGCTCCATCCGGATCCCGGCGGCGTTCTGCGGTCTGGTCGGGCTCAAGCCTCAGCGCGGGCGCGTGCCGATGGAGCCGCACGACCACTGGCATTCGCTGTCGGCGGCGGGCTCCCTCACGCGCCGCGTCGCCGACACGGCGCTCTACCTGGACGTGGTCACGGCGGGCGGTGGCGATCCCGGCGGACCGCCGGCCCCGGAGCGGCCGTTCGCCGAGGCGGCGGCGACCCCGCCGCCGAAGCTGCGGATCGCGATCTCCGAGCGGCCGGCGCGGGCGATCCTGCCGGCGGCGGTCAGCGACGAGGTCAAGGCCGGCCTCGCCGAGACCGAGGCGATCCTGCGCTCGCTCGGCCATGACGTGCGCCGACATGAGCCGTCGTTCGGGCTCAGCGGCAACAACTTCGTCCCCCGGTATCTCGGCGGGGCCGCCGACGACATCGCGGCCGTCCCCCGCCCGGAGCGGCTGGACGCGCAGACGCGCGGCTTCGGCAAGCTCGGGCGGGCCTATCCGGCCTCGGTGGTCAGCCGGGCAACCCGGGCCGCTTCGGCCGACGCGGAGAAGATCAACCGCAGCTGGAGCGGGTTCGACGTCCTGGTCACCCCGACCGTGGGCGAGACCGCGATCGAGATCGGGCGCTGGGCGGGGCGGGGCGCCCTGCGGACGCTGCTGGCGTTGAGCCGGGTGTTCGCGTTCACGCCGAGCTGGAACCACACCGGCCAGCCGGCGATGGCGATCCCGGCGGGGTTCACCGCCGCGGGGATGCCCAGGTCGGTGACCCTGGTCGCGCGCCCGGCCGACGAGGCGACGGTGCTTGCCCTGGCCGCGCAGCTCGAGGCCGAGCGGGGCTGGCCCGACCGCCGCCCGCCGCTGGGCTAGATGGCGCCGTCGTCGGCGAGCCGCTCGGCGAGCCACAGGTCCCAGAGCCAGGCCGCTCCCTCGTGGCCCTCGCGCCGAACGGTGATCCGGTCGCCGTCGGCGATTGCCTCGACGCCCTCCCAGAGACGCTCGTCGCCCCGCCCGGCGTAGGCGAGGATGGCGTCGCCCTCCAGCGGCAGCGCCGCCGACCCTCCCGCGAGCGAGGTCACCGAGCCGCGTGGCGTGATCCTCACGCTGACCGCCCGGTCGCGGCGCTCGCCGCTCATCCTGTCGCCGAACTGGGTCAGCCCGAGCGGGGTGAGCACGGCCCGTGAGGCGGCTCGCGCCTGACGCAGGACGAAGGGCACGGCGGCCGCCCAGGCGACGACGATCACGACGACCGCGATCAGGGTCGCGCGCGGGTCGCCGACGCCGAGGCCCTCCTGCACGATCGCGGCAAAGCCGAGGGCGGTCACCAGCGCACCGAGCACGATGTAGGCGCGGGCCACCCGGCGCATGCCGCTGATCGCGCGAGCGCTCCTTGGCGCGGGACCGGGATCGAGCGAGAGCTCGGCCAGCAGGGCGTCGAGCTCGGGGTCGGTCCGTGGCCTGGTCTGCCACCAGGCGAACCCGAAGACGACGGCGAAGAACGCGGCCCCGCCGCCGGCGAACGTGAGCAGGGTCGGCTTCCCGTCGGCCGGATCGTCGTTGAGCACCGTGACCAGCACCGTCGCGCCGACCCAGAGCGCGATCCCGACGAGCGAGAACGCGGCCCAGCCGCGGTTGGATGAGCGCGACATCCGAGGTGCCGGCCGCGCCTAGGCGAGTCCCGCTGCGCGCGCCCTGCGTATGCCCGACCGGGTCCCGAGCGCGGCGCCGGCGATGAAGATCGCCTTCGACGCCGGCAGCGCGTAGCCGGTGCGCGTGTGCGGGGAGTAGCGGATGCGCCCGTCCTCGTTGGTGAGCCACCCCGTGTGGACCCGCTGCTCCTGCCCGACCATCCGCGGCTTGAACGCGTGTGCGGTGAGACCTGCCCGCCGCCCTCCGGGCGGGACCTGCGCCGCGGCGGCCGAAGCGAGGTCGACGGCCTCGGGGTCGTCGCCGGTGACCGCGACCGGGACCACCTCCGGGAGGCCGTCGGCGCCGACCCAGCCGAGCAGGGTGTGGGGGAGCTTGCCCGCCTGGCGGCGCAGGCGCGAGGTCGACTCGCGCGCCGCGGTGCCCTTTCGGGGCGCGCGTCTGCGAAGGCGGCGGCGCGGGCGGTCGCGGCGTGCCGAAGACCTCGGGCTCGCCGGCGCACTCGGCGGCCGGCCACGAGAGCACCCGCTCGACGTCGATCACGATCGCCACCCGCTGGTAGTAGTAGACGTCCAGCCAGCGCTCGATCACCCCTGTGTGCTTCGGGCCGAGGAAGTGCTCCCACTGGGGCACGATCGAGTCGAGCCACCGGCGGTCGGGCTTCGGGTCGAACGAGGCCCTGCCCTGGACGAGCACGTACTGCCCGCGGTCGATCTCGGAGTGCTCGCGCGCGTGGTAGACGACCGCGACCTCCGGGTTGTCGCGGATCCGGATCAGCTTCTTGGGCAGCCCCAGCGAGCTGGAGAGCGTGACCGTGCCGCGTTCGCGGTCGCGGATCCCGAGCGGGGCCATCGGGGTGATCACGACGCCCTTGGCCGGCGTCGTGTAGGCGAAGCCGGCGGCGAGGTCGTTGCCGAGGATCTCGTCGATCTCGTCGCTCCACTCGACCGGCATGACCGCCAATCTAGTGCCCCCGGCCGTGAGCCTAGTCGTCGCCGCCGGTAGCCTCCGGGACATGGCGATCGAGCCCGAGGCGCGCCGGCGCGCGCACCAATGGCGGGAGGAGCTCTACGAGCGCACCCCGGAGCGCGACTCCCTCTTCGAGACGATCTCGGACCATCCGATCGAGCCCCTCTACACCGAGGAGGACCTCGAGGGCTTCGACCCCGCCGAGAAGCTCGGCCATCCGGGCGAGCACCCCTTCACCCGCGGCATCTACCCGTCGATGTACCGCGGGCGGCTGTGGACGATGCGCCAGTTCGCCGGCTTCGGCACGGTCGAGGAGACGAACGAGCGCTTCCGCTACCTGCTCGAGGCGGGCCAGCACGGGCTCTCGACCGCCTTCGACATGCCGACCCTGATGGGGCTCGACTCCGACCACCAGCGCTCCGAGGGCGAGGTGGGGGTGGAGGGCGTCGCGGTCGACACGGTCGACGACATGGAGACCCTGTTCGCCGGCATCCCGCTCGACGAGGTCACGGTCTCGATGACGATCAACGCCCCGGCGGCGATCCTGCTCGCCTTCTACGTCGTCGCCGCCGAGGAGAACGGGATCGCGGCCGACCGGCTCGGGGGCACGATCCAGACGGACATCCTCAAGGAGTACATCGCCCAGAAGGAGTGGTGCTTCCCGGTCGAGCCGGCGATGCGGCTGGTCACCGACATGATCGAGTGGTGCTCGACGGAGATGCCGCGCTGGCACCCGATCTCGATCTCCGGCTATCACATCCGCGAGGCCGGTTCGACGGCCGCCCAGGAGCTCGCCTTCACCCTCAAGGACGGCTTCACCTACGTCGAGCGCGCGCTCGAGCGCGGGCTGGCGGTCGACGACTTCGCCCCCCGCCTGAGCTTCTTCTTCAACGCCCACCTCGACTTCTTCGAGGAGATCGCCAAGTACCGCGCCGCGCGCCGCATCTGGGCGCGCGAGATGCGCGACACCTACGGCGCCCGCGACGAGCGCTCGCAGATGATGCGCTTTCACACCCAGACCGCCGGGGTCTCGCTCACCGCCCAGCAGCCGCTGGTCAACATCGTGCGGACGACGATCGAGGCGCTCGCCGGCGTGCTCGGCGGGACCCAATCGCTGCACACCAACTCCTTCGACGAGGCGCTGGCGCTGCCGACCGCCGAGGCCGTGCGGGTGGCGCTTCGCACCCAGCAGGTGATCGCGCACGAGTCCGGGGTCACGAACACCGCCGACCCGCTCGGCGGCTCCTACTTCGTCGAGAAGCTCACCGACGAGCTCGAGGCCGCCGCCTACGAGTACTTCGCCCGCATCGACGAGCTCGGGGGCATGGTCGAGGCGGTGCGCACGGGGCTTTCCCCAGCGTGAGATCGCCGACGCGGCCTTCCGCTACCAGCGCGAGGTCGACCAGAACCAGCGGATCGTCGTGGGCGTCAACGACTACCGCCTCGAGGACGAGCGGGCGCCCGACCTGCACCGCCCCGACCCCGCCGCCGAGCGCCGCCAGGCCGACCGCCTGGCCGCGACGCGCGCGGCCCGCGACGACGCCGCGGTCGAGGCGGCGCTGGCCGAGCTTCGCCGCGCGGCCGCCGTCGAGGGCGAGAACCTGATGCCGCGTTTCATCGCCGCCGCCCGCGCCCGGGCCTCCGAGGGCGAGATGGTCGCCACGCTGCAGGAGGTCTTCGGCACCTACACCGAGCACCCCCAGTTCTGATTCGCCGCCCCCGCTGACGGGTAACCGGGGGACATGGCACTCAAGGTCGTTCGCAACGAGATCGACGGTTGGGACGTGCTCCGCGAGGACGAGGGAGTCGCCCTGTCCAACCACCCGGACCGCGAGAGCGCCGAGGCGGCGGCGCAGCTGCGTGCCGAGGAGGATCGCGTGAGCGAGGAGGGCGACGAGCCGGTCGTGGTGGCGCCGGACGAGGTGCACGGGATCGACGACGCCCGGCAGGGCATGCGCCCGGCGTTCCTGGCGCTTGGCGGGCTGCTGGCGGCGGTCACGCTCCTGCTCGTGATCCTGGCCCTCACCGGGTCCCTGACCGGTTTCGGCAGCTAGCGCCTCGGTTACGCTCAGCGCGGTGAGCGGCGCTCGGGCGCAGAAGCTGATCCTCGTCGCCGACGACGACGCCGACGTGCGCGAGTTGGTCGTCTTCCGGCTCGAGCGGGCCGGCTACGAGGTGATCACGGCGGGTGACGGGGAGGAGGCCGTCCGCGTGGCGCTCGCACGCCGCCCCGACCTCTGCGTGATCGACGTGATGATGCCCAAGCTCGACGGCTACGAGGTCACCGAGCGCCTGCGCGCCAGCGCCGAGCTGGCGGGGATCGGGATCGTCCTGCTGACCGCGAGCGTCCAGGAGGCGGCGGTGGAGCGCGGCTTCAGCGTCGGCGCCGACGACTACATCAAGAAGCCGTTCTCGCCGGCCGAGCTCCTCGGCCGGGTCGAAGAGACGCTCGCCAAGACGTAGCTGCACTACGCTCCCGCGTCAGATGAGCGACGAGCAGAGCTCCGAGTCGTCCGCCCGCAAGATCCGCGTCGTCGTGGCCAAGCCCGGCCTCGACGGCCACGATCGCGGCGCCAAGATCATCGCCCGCGCCCTGCGCGACGCGGGCATGGAGGTGATCTACACCGGCCTGCACCAGACGCCGGAGCAGATCGCGGCGACCGTGGTCCAGGAGGACGCCGACGCGATCGGGCTCTCGATCCTCTCCGGCGCCCACATGACCCTGGTGCCGCGGGTCGTCAAGCTGCTCGAAGAGCAGGGGGTCGATGACGTCGTCATCACGGTCGGCGGCACGATCCCGGCCGAGGACGTCTCCGAGCTCAAGAAGCTCGGCGTGGCGGAGGTGTTCACCCCGGGCGCGTCGACCGACGAGATCGTCGACTTCGTCCGCAGCGCAGTGAGCGAGCGGTCGCCGGCATAGTCCGGCTCGCCGAGCGATTCTCCGTGCGCGCCCGGGCCGGGCTCTCACTGCTGGGGATCGCCGCCGCCGCGGCGGCCTCGGCGCCGACGACGAGCGCCGCGGCCCGCGACGGGGCCGTCATCAACGACGGCCCGGCGCGATTCGAGGTCCTCAGCCCAACTCTGATCCGGCTCGAATACGCCGCTGACGGCGACTTCGAGGACGCGCCGACGCTCACCGCGGTGCGGCGTGGCGCCCCGCGCACGGACGTCACGACGCGCCGCACCCACGGCACGAGGGTGATCAGGACGCCGCGGGCGGTGCTGCGCTACCGCCTTGGTTCCGGCCCCTTCGGTCCGCACAACCTCTCGCTGAGCCTCGAGGTGGGCGGCAAGCGGCGCACCGTGGCCCCGGCATTCGGCGGCGCGTCGGTGGCACGGGCGGACGCGCCGCCGCCGATCGTGACGCCGCCGCAGCCCGGAGATCCGGCCGCGCGGGCCCACGGCAACCTCGGCGGCTGGTACCGGGGCCTCGACGGCCAGTCGGGCCCGGTCCCGCTGCACGACGGGATCCTGTCGCGTGACGGCTGGTATCTGCTCGACGACACGATCAGCCCGCTGCTGGTCGAGGGCGGCCGCTGGTTTGCGCCGCGGCCGCCCCGCGACGGGCCCTACCAGGACGGCTACCTGTTCGCCTACGGCGACGACTACGCCGCCGGGCTGCGCGACTTTCGCGACCTGACCGGAGCGGCGCCGCTGCTGCCGCGCAAGGCGTTCGGCAACTGGTTCTCGCAGTACACGTTCTTCTCCGCCGGCGAGTACCACAAGCTGCTGGCGCGCTTTCGCCGCGAGCGGGTCCCGCTCGACGTCCTCGTGATCGATACCGACGTCAAGTCACCGAACGCCTGGAACGGCTGGCAGTGGACGCCGGTGTTCGGGCCGGATCCGGCCGGCTTCTTGCGCTGGGCCCACGCGAAGGGGCTCGAGGTCGGGCTCAACGTCCATCCCTCGATCTCGCTCTCGGACCCGTCCTTTGCCGCCGCGGATGCGACCGCCGGCGGGTTGGCGCCCGACAGCGGACGGTGTCGCTCGCACCTCAGAGATCCCTTCGAGAGCTGCGCGGTCTTCGACTGGGCGCGGCGGGAGCAGGTGGCCGCGTATTTCGAGCTTCACGCTCCGTTCGAGAGCCAGGGCGTGGATTTCTGGTGGCTGGACTGGAACAGCGACGAGAGCGACGCTCAGGCACCCGGCTTGACTCCCGACGCCTGGATCAACTCGCTGTACGCCGCCCGCGAGGCCTCGCGAGGCCGCCGCTGGTTGACGCTGAGTCGGATCGGGTCCTCGTTTTGGAACTACGGCGCCGCGATGCCCGGGGTGTGGGCCGAGCATCGCAACGCGATCCACTTCACCGGCGACGCTCAGGGCACGTGGGAGATGCTCGACTTCCAGATCCGGATGACGACGGCCGAGGGAGCCGGTATCGGGCTGCCGTACGTCTCGCACGACATCGGCAGCTTCCAGCCGCAGCGGCTGTCGGAGGACATGTACGTCCGCTGGGTTCAGTTCGGCGCCTTCCAGCCGATCCTGCGCCTCCACTCCGACCACGGCGCCCGCCTGCCCTGGGAGTACGGCGGCCGTGCGGAACGGATCGCGAGCGGGTTCCTGCGGCTGCGCGAGGCGCTGCTTCCCTACCTCTACACGACGGCGCGCGAGGCCTACGACAGCGGCCTGCCGATCGCGCGGCCGATGTACCTCGACTGGCCGCGGGCGGCACGCGCCTACCGGTTCGACGGCCAGTACATGCTCGGCGACGAGCTGCTCGTCGCGCCGGTCACCGAGCCCGGTCCGCGCGCGACCAAGCGGGTGTGGTTTCCGCCGGGGAGGTGGGTCGACGTGTTCACGGGGGAGGCACACGCCGGCGGCCGCAGCGAGCGCCTGCGGGTCCCGCTCGACCGGATGCCGGTCTTCGCGCGGACGGGAGCGATCGTGCCCCGCCAGCCGGAACCGAAGGTCCGCGGCGGTCAAGCGGATCCGCTGGCGATCGACGTCTATGCCGGGGCCGACGGGTCCTATTCCCTCTACGAGGACGCCGGCGACGGCTTCGGTTACCGGCGCGGTCAGTTCGCGCGCACGCGCCTGCGCTGGAACCAGGGCTCCGCGACGCTGACGATCGGACGTGCGCACGGGCGCTTCCCGGGCATGCGCCCAAAGCGCCGCTACCTCTTGCGGTTCCTGGGCGTCGACCGGCCACGCGAGGTGACCCTCACGACTGGCGGCATCACGCGCGAGCTGCGCGGCTGGTCGTACGGCCCCGCGACGGGGCGGCTGGAGGCGTCGGTCGCGGGGCTCGCCGCGGGCAAGCGTCCGGCTGGAGTTCGGTCCCAGCCGCCCGCACCGCAAACCGAGTGACTGATCGGTTACCCTCCAGCAGAGGACCCAGATGCTCACCGTCTTGGCGGGCCGCTCTGGTCGTACGCCTTCACGTTCCAGGAGTTGGCCGTGTTCGGGTAAGAGCTCACGAGGACCACCTGGCCGTCGCCCCCGGGTCCGCAGGAGACGCTCTTCGCCAGCCTTCGATTGGGGCGAGCGTCCGCTCATTTCGGGTGCTTCTTCAGCTGGCTGGGGAGGACCTGGGTGTGCCAGGTCGCGGTCTGGCCGTCGCGCTCGATCTGGGCGAAGAGGTCGAGCGGGCCCGCCGACCCCTCGCCGGTGAGCCGCCACGTCTCATCGGTGCCCTTGGGCGGCTTCACGCTGGCGAGCCTCTTCGCCTTGGTCGCCGCCGGGTTCGTGCGCACCGCGTAGAGGCGGCCGTGACGCTCCCAGAAGATCCACAACCGCCCGCCGTCAGCCTTCGCGATCCCGATCGCCTCTGCGTCGCGGGCGAACTTCCCCAGCTTCCTCTTGCGGTGGTTCTTCTTCTTCCCGTTCAGGAGCGCCGTTGCCTGTGCGGCGCCCATCCGCCAGAGGCGGATCTGAAAGGTGCTCGGGTATCCCCTGCCGTAAGCGAGGTAGATGCCCGGCGCCCCCTGCAGCGCGGTGATCGCGGTGCGCTGGCCCTGGAGGCGGAGAGAGCCGCCGGACGCCGAGCCCGGAGCCAGGAGCGGCGCGGTGAGCGGTGCGCCCGGCCCCAGCGGTGCGGCGAAGATCCCCTCGTTGCCGGCGGCGAGCGACTGCCAGGCGCCGACCGCGGTCCCGCTCGCGGCGTCGATCGCGACCTCCGGATTGACGAGAATGCTCACCGGGCTGAGGTTCGGGTTCGGGAAGGCAGCACCGAAGCTGTAGCCGTTGTTGCCGGGGGCGCTGTCGCCCCACGCGCCTGCGACCACCGACTGACCGGTGCGCGGGTCCGCATCGGCGCCGATCCCCGAGGCGACGTAGGCGACCTCGCGATCCGAGAGCGATAGGGGCGGTCCCCAGGTCTTCCCGTCGACGCTGCCGACGCTCCGATCAGCTCCCCGTTGAACTCCTCGCCCGGATCAAGGGTGCGAAATCCGCTCCAGATCGCGACCAGGGAGCCGGCGCCCGCGGGCACGTAGACGACCTCGACGCTCTCGTTGATGCCGTTCCAGTTCGCCGCCACGGGAACGGTGGCGCCCGGGATCGGGTTTCCCGCCTGATCGAAGGCCGAGTGCATCAGCGTCTCCGGAGCGCTCGTGCTCGGCTGGTCGAGCCAGAGGAGGTGGGCAACCCCGTCCGGCGTCCGCACGACCCCGACCTGGTCGAGGTTGGTCGGGCTGACGGTCGTCACCTGGGTCCAGGGCGCAGCACCCGCGCTCGGCGCAAGGATCGAGAGCATCGCTCCCGCCGCCAGCGTCGCCTGCAGGCAGCGGCGCACGGCACAGGTCATCGTCGTCGTATTCACGCTTTGGCCTCCTTCAGTCGGAAGATGTGTCGGATCACGCGGATCGGCTAGCCGGCCAGGCGGGCGCAGATCGCCCAAGCCCTGACGATCCAGTTCTCGCTGCTCCCGCCGCTCGCTTCGTAGGCCGTCACCTCGACGTTCGTCGCCCCCGGATCGATGGCGTAGATCGTCACCCCGACCGTGTCACCGGTCGGGTCGGAGTCTGCGCGCCCACCGATGATGTCCCCGCCGGTGCCGATGACGAGCTTGCCCGCGGGACACCGGGCCACGGCGGTCTTCGAGCGTTCGGAGTTGTTCGGGCTCGATCCGAGAACCCGCTCGACGTCGAGGTCGAGGCTCGCCTCGTTGATGTCCGCCCCCGTGAGCGTGTTCGCGCTGACCTCGGCCGACTGGATCGCGTCGGGCGCGACCCCGTAGCCCGTGGCGAAGGGACTGCCGGGTCGTGCGATGTCGCCGGCGGCGAAGG
The DNA here is from genome assembly GCA_963729065.1 of uncultured Solirubrobacterales bacterium. Lineage (GTDB taxonomy): Bacteria > Actinomycetota > Thermoleophilia > Solirubrobacterales > 70-9 > WHSW01. Next base: position 336,446 of record CAVSMS010000012.1, on the reverse strand, counting down.
CGGACGGTGCGAGCTCGCTGTAGGTGACCGCGCCGAACGCGAGGTCGTCTGCGGTGAGGTCGTTGGCGCGCACGTCGGGGCTGCGCACCTGGCCGTTGATGATGTCGCCGGAGTCGACGGTGTTGTTGCCCGGCAGGGCGAACGCCGTCCCGGTGAGCGCGATGAAGATCGCCACGAGCCCGAGGACATTGGAGCGGATCTGGCGGGCGAGCTTGTACGGGAGCTGGTTGCTTCGGTCGGGTTTGGTGGGCACGTTTTGATCTCCTTCACTCGGACGGGTTTCGAATCAGCCGCACCTTCTTGGCGCTGGTGCCGGCGAAGCCGTCGGTCGGGGTGAAGGTCACCTCGGCCTTCACCTTCACCGCCCCCGATCGGCGCAGCTTGCGCTTCGCCTTGCCGTGCGAGGCCAGCTCGAGCCTCATGGGCCCCGCCGCCTCGGCCACCTTCGCCGCCCCCCTCACCTTCTTCGTCTTCGCCAGAGCCAGGCCGCCGGGGCCGGGGAGCTTGACCGTGAGCTTGGCGGTGCCCTTCTTTCGGTTTCGCTTCAGCTTGCCGAAGCCAAACTCGTTCGAGGGCGCCTCGTCGAACTTGGTGATCGACGCATCGAGGACTCCCCCGAGCGTCGTGTCGGCAGCGCCGGGCGTGGTCGGGAAGTCGCTCGATCGGGTCCAGCCGGAGACGTACACGTCGCCCGCGGGATCGATCGCGATCCCCGCTCCGCCATCGCTTTCGACGCCGCCGAGGAAGGTCGAGTACTCGAGGCTTTGGCCGTCCGGCGACAGCATGGTCAGGTGCTTGTCCCGCCCGCCGCCGGCGTAGGTGGTGTCGAACGCCCCCGCCGTGGTCGGGAAGTCGCTCGATTCGGTGACCCCGGCGAGGTAGGCGCTCCCGGTCGAGCCGACCGCGACCGCGGCGCCGCGTCGTCCGCGGCTCCGCCGCCGAGGTAGGTCGAGTAGGCGAGGCCGCCGCCGTCGGGGCGAGCTTGGTGACGAAGCCGTCGGAGGCGCCGGCGAGGGCCGTGTCGAACGCGCCCGGCGTGGTCGGGAAGTCGCCCGAGCTCGTTGGGCCGCCCACGTACGCCGCGCCCGCCGAGTCGACGTCGAGACCGCCGCCGATGTCGTCCGCGGTCCCGCCGAGGTAGGTCGAGTAGCCGAGGCTGCCGCCATTCGGGGCGACCTTGGTCACAAATGCGTCGGAAGGCCCACCCACGGTGGTGTCGAACGCGCCGGGCGTGGTCGGGAAGTCCCGCGAGCTCGTGTCGCCGGTTACGTAGGCGCTGCCCGCTCGAGTCGACCGCGAGCTCGGAGGCATCCTCGGAGTCGTCGCCGCTGCGCGTGCCGCCGAACAGGGTCGAGTAGACGAGGCTGCCGCCGGCCGGGGCGAACTTGGTCACGAACAGATCCGCCCCGCCATTGAACGTGGTGTCGAACGCCCCGGGCGTGGTGGGGAAGTCGTTCGCCCCGCCCATGCCGGCGAAGGTCACGCCGGCGATGTAGGGGCTGCCGGCCGAGTCGACCGCGATCCCGCGGGTGCGGTCGAATTCCCCGGGCTCGGACCCGTCCAGGAAGGTGGACCAGACGAGGTCCTGGCCATCCGGAGCAAGCTTGGTCACGAACGAGCCGAGGCCCGACGACACCGTGTCGAAAGCCCCGGGCGTGGTCGGGAAGTCGCCGGAGGCCGTGTGCCCGGTGACGTAGGCGTTGCCGGCGGCATCGACGGCGATCGCGCGGCCGAAGTCGGCCATGGCACCGCCGAGATGGGTGGAGTAGGCGACGCTGGCGCCGTCCGCCGCCAGCTTGGTCACGAACGCGTCGGCGACCCCGTCGTCGGCCCCGTTCAGGCCCTTGCTCGGGTCGAAGGCCCCCGGGGTCGTGGGAAAGTCGATCGATTGGGTGTCGCCGGTGATGTAGGCGCTGCCCGCCGAGTCGACCGCGAGCGCCGACGACTCGTCGTAGCCGTCGTCGACGCCGAGGTCTCCGCCGACGTAGGTGGAGTAGGCGAGCACGAGCGGGTCGATCGTCAGCGGCCGCGAGCGCCGGTAATCGCCAAGGGCGAAGCGGACCCGATCGCCGTCGAGCGCATAGCGGGCGGCGACCCGGCGGCGCTCGCCGCCGATCCGCTGGTAGGCGACCGGGGCGCGCTCGCGAACCGTGCCGCCGGGAAGGCGGAGGAGCAGGTCGCCGTTTGCGGCAACCGAGACCGTGCGCGCGCCGTCGAAGCGAAGCGCGATTAGTCGCGGATCGGCGTGCGGGGCGAGCTCGAAGTCGTACTCGAGCCGGCCCTCGGAGCCGTAGTAACGGATGCCGATCCCCGGATAGACGCTCGCGTAGGAGACCTCGCCGTAGGTCGGGATCGCGGTCCGCCAGCCGCTGCGGTCGGATCCGCGCAGGTAGTTGACCGTTCCCGCGAGGCGATCCTCGCCGGCCGGCCGCGCGGACGGGTCGGAGCCCAGAAGCCGCATTCGCAACGCCGTGGCTTCGGCGTCACCGCGGTGAAGGGCCAGGGTCGCCTCGGTGGGCGAGAGGAAGAGCGAGCCGACCTGCCCGCGGGCGAGGAAGTCGACCCGTCGGTCCGTGATCCCGGTGTTCGGTTCGAAGGCGAGCGGCAGGTGGCCGTAGTCGGGCGCGATCGGCGCGTCTGCCTCCGTCTCGGCGGCGGCGCTCGAGACGCCGTCGCCCTGTGGCGCCGCGGGACCGATCGATCTCCCCGACACCAGCGCCAGCAGTGCAAGCAGGGCGAGCGCTACGCCGACGAGCGCGGTCGCCGCCTGCAAGTTCAACGTCCGCCCAGCGGTCGTCATCCCACTTCTCCCATCCCGTTTTTGCGTACTCGGCGCGCCCGCCCAGGCCGGCGCCCCCCAGCGCGGTCCTCAGACGATCGTGCGCGCCCCCCGACGCGGACCATTTCGGCTCACCCGCGCCGGCGCAATATCCCCCTGGTCTCGATCTGGTCTCAGGACCCGGCGTCAGGGCCGCTGTAGGCGAGGTAGCTGGCCACCCGCTCGGCCGCATGCTTGAGGCGGCGGAAGTAGGTCGAACGGCTCAGCGAGAGCTCGTCGGCCGCGAGCTCGTGACTCGGGGCCGGATCGAGGTAGCCGCGCACCAGAACCCGCCGCATCAGCCGCTCGCCCGGGGTTTCGCCGAAGGCGTTGTCCGCCGCCTCGCCGAGCAGCCCACGCACGTGGGCCGCGCGCTGCTTGTCGGTCTGACCTTTTGCGAGCGCGCTTCGAGCCAGGAGATGGGGGTGCGCAGGTTTCGCAGCGCCTCCCGCACGGCCTCCGCGGTAACGGACGCGCTCGCCTCCTCGCGCGGCGGCGGCGGCAGGCCGAGTTCGCGGTAGATCACCTCGCGCTCGTCGGCGAGCATTCCACCCGGGCCGTGATCGAGCAGGTGGCATTCGAGCCGGACACCGCCGTGCTCGATGTCCAGCTCCTCGACGTGCTCGGCGCGCAGCGCAGCGGCGAACTCGCGGGCTCCGGCAAGCCGCGGGTTGATGATCAGGTAGGCGTAGCGCGGGTTCGCCAGCGGCGCGCGCAGCATCCCCGCGAGGCCCAGCATGCCGATCACGTGCGGGCTGCTGTCGCCGGTCAGGTCGACCAGGTCGCGGTAGACGACCACCGCGCCCTCGTTCCCGAGGTGGCGCGCGTGCTCGAGCCTCGGCGCGACCACGTCGTCGTCGTCGGCGAGCTCGGGCGCGGTGGCTGGGGTCATCGCCACGGCGTAGCCGCACGGGCGCCCGAGCTGGTCGCGGACCACGCTCACGTGCTCCGGCGCCAGCTCGAAGAACTCCCGGCTGCCGAGCCAGAGCGCCTCGTGGCGTGTTCCCCGGAGCGCGTCGTCGAGCGCCTCGGTGTCCCCGGTCCGGACGTCGTCGAGGTGGTAGTCGCGGTGCGCCTCCCAGGAGTATCCCCAGCGGATGGCGGGATTCTCGATCAGGTGTGCGAGGTCGATCGCCAGCAGCAGGTCACCGGCGGCGGCGCGTCCGTACAGGTGGTCGGCGACCCGCCGGCGCAGCGCTCGCTCACGCTCAGGGTCGTGACGGCGGAGATCCGCGTAGAGAGCTTCGCGGACCAGATGGTGGAGCGCGATGCCGTCGCCGAGCTGCTCGCTGAAGCTGCAGCTCCGAAGCCACTCCAACTCCTCCTCGGCGCGGCGGTCCGGGAGGACGTCCGCCAGCAGCGGCACGGTCACACAGCGTGCGATCGAGGCGGTCGCCAGGGTGCTCCAGTGGGTACCGCTGATCTCGGCGCCCGCAAGCCGCCGGATCACCCCCTCGACGAGCTGCTCGTTGTCGATGCTGCTCTCCGGCCGCCAGTCGGGATTCGGCCCGGATCACCTCTGCGGCCAGGGTGAGCGCGAGCGGCGATCCCTGAGCCCAGGCGAGTAGCTCGGAGATCGAGCCCTCGTCGAGCACGCTGTCGGCCCCGAGGATCTCGCGGCCGTCCCCATCCGCGATGCCCCCGACCTTGAACTCGACAGTGACCCGCTCCCAGCCTCCCTGGAACCAGGCGTCCTCTGGCTGCTGACGGCTCGCGATCACGACGAGGCTGCGCTCGGGTAGGGACGGAAGCAGCGCGCGCCGGAGATATCCATTGACGCCGGAGATGCGCTCGTAGCTGTCCAGGACCACGAACGGGCGCTCGACCTCGCGGGCGGGGGCGAACGCATCCTCGAGAGCGTCGGGAGCGGGGGCGACGTCGCGACCTCGCTCCAGACCGGCGTCAGGCCCCACCGCCGCGCCCGCCGCGCGAGCTCTCGCAGAATCGCCCTCTTGCCGATGCCTCCGGGCCCGTGCACGAGGACGACGCTGGTGTGCGCGGCGGAGAGCAGTCCCTCGAGGGCCTCGAGCTCGGCGTCTCGCCCGACGAAGCGCGCGGCGTCTTCGCGCGCGAGTCGCGCGCCCAGAGTCGAACCCAGGCTGATGCCACCCCTCACCCTGTTTCGATTATCCCCCTATTTCGACGCGGCGTCGGCCTGACCCACGCGATCGATCTCGGGCAAACCGATTGACTGATCAGTCAAGGGGGTAATCGCGGTAACATGCGCGCCCCTTATTCCCCAAGGAGGACCCTGACTTGAAGATCTGTTGTCTGGTCAAGGAGGTCCCGGACGCCGCCGTGCAGAAGCGGATCGACCCGGGCACGAAGCGGCTCGACCGCTCCGGCGAGAAGAACCTCAACCCGTTCGACACCCACGGCATCGAGGCCGCGATGCAGATTCGCGAAGGCGACAACGGCGCCGAGGTCGAGGAGATCATCGCCGTGACGATGGGCCCCGAGAGCTCGGTGCGCGCGCTGCACAAGGCGGTTGCGCTCGGCGCCGACCGCTCGGTCCAGCTCACCGACGCCGCCCTCGAGGGCTCCGACGTCTGCGCCACCGGCTACGCGCTCGCCAAGGTGCTCGAGTCCGAGCAGCCCGACCTCGTCCTGCTCGGCCAGCAGTCGGACGACGGCGAGTGCTACACGATCGGCGCCGTCGTCGCCGACCACCTGAAGATGCCGTCGCTGACCCAGGTGATCAAGATCGACGTCGAGGACGGCAAGCTCGTCTGCGAGCGCCAGGCCGAGTACGGCTACGACACGGTCGAGGTCGACCTGCCCGCCGTGATCTCGGTCGGCGACGCGATCAACGAGCCCCGCTACCCGTCGCTCAAGGCGATCATGGGGGCGAAGAAGAAGCCGCTCGACAGCAAGTCGACCGGCGACGTCGGGATCTCCGCCGACCAGGTCGGCGAGGGCGGCTCGAAGACGCAGGTGCTCGAGATCAACCCACCGCCGGAGAAGCAGGCCGGCGAGATCATCGAGGACGAGGACACCAACGAGACGGTCGAGAAGATCGTCGCCTGGATGGACGAAAGGAAGCTGATCTGATGGCCGGTGGGATTCTCGTTTACGCCCTCCACGACGACGAGGGCAACTTCAACAAGAACTCGCTCGGGGCGATCTCCGAGGCGGCGAAGCTCGCCGGCGAGCTCGGCACCGAGGCGGCGGCGGTCGTCGTCGGCGAGGTCGCCGACGACGCGGCGGCCGGGCTCGGCGCCTACGGCGCGAAGCGGGTCTTCCGCGCCAAGTCGGCGCCGGAGGGCCTCGCGCAGCCGATCGTCGACGTGATGGCGAAGGTGATCGGCGACGAGGGCTTCTCGTACGCCCTCTTCGGCGGCGGCCTGCTCGGCTTCGAGATCGGCGCCGGGCTCACCGCGCGGCTGAACGCCGGGGTGACCATGGAGGTGACCGCGGTCAAGGTCGCCGACGGCAAGCTGGTCGCCGAGCGGCCGGTGCTCCAGGACTCGGCGATCGTCGACGTCGGCTACGTCGGCGAGCCGGGGATCATCATCAGCCGCCTGAACGCGTTCTCGGAGAACGACGGCTCCGGCGGCAACGCCGAGGTCGTCGACGTCGAGGTCGAGCTCTCCGAGTGGTCGACCAAGGCGCGCATGCGCCAGCGCGGCGAGCAGCGGGGCGCCGACGTCAACATCGAGGACGCCGACATCCTGGTCGGCGGCGGTCGCGGGCTGGGCGAGAAGGACAACTTCAAGCTCGCCGAGGACCTCGCCGACGCGCTCGGCGGCGCCGTCGCCGCGACCCGCGCGGTGGTCGACGCCGGCTGGTACCCGTACGCGGCCCAGATCGGCCAGACGGGCAAGACCGTCGCGCCGAAGCTCTACCTCGCGGCCGGGATCTCGGGCGCGATCCAGCACAAGGTCGGGATGCAGAGCTCGGAGAACATCCTCGCGATCAACAAGGACCCGAACGCGCCGATCTTCGAGTTCGCCGACCTCGGCGTGGTCGGCGACCTGCACAAGATCATGCCCAAGCTGACCGAGGCCCTGAAGGCCAAGAAGGGCGGCTGAGGCGCCGATGGCACCCCCGCCGGCCGTCGAGCCGGATCAGTACCCGCCGCCGTTCGACGAGGCGGAGCTGATCGCGGCTCCCACGGACCCCGAGGACGAGCGGATCGAGGTCGGCGTGGCGATCGTCGGCGGCGGACCGGCGGGGCTCGCCTGCGCCAACAGGCTGCTCGACCTGCTCGCCGACGAGCCCGAGCTGATGGAGAAGCTCGGCGAGGTGCCGGTGGCGGTGATCGAGAAGGGCAAGGTCTGCGGCGCGCACACGCTCAGCGGCGCGAACATGAAGCCCGAGGCGATGCGGGAGCTGTTTCCCGACCTCGACCCTTCGGACTGGCCCTTCGCCTACCAGGAGGTGACCAAGGACGCGGTCTACCTGCTGACCAAGAAGGCGGCGCTGCCGCTGAAGCCGATGCCGCCGAACTTCCGCAACCACGGCAACTACGTGATCTCGGTCGCCAAGCTCTCGCGCTTCCTGGCCGAGCAGGCGGAGGAGAAGGGCGCCTACGTCCTCACCGAGACGGTCGCCGACAAGCTCCTGGTGGAGGACCGGATCGTGCGCGGCATCCGCTCCGGCGACCGCGGCCGGGGCAAGGACGGCGAGCCGCTCGGGAACTTCGAGCCCGGCTCCGACGTGGTCGCGAAGACGACGGTGCTCGCCGAGGGCACGCTCGGGCACCTGACCCAGGCGGCGCTGGACTACTTCGACCTCCACGGCTCGCTCCCGACGCGCTGGGAGCTCGGCGTGAAGGAGGTCTGGGAGGTCCCCAAGCCGCTCGACCGGGTGATCCACACGATGGGCTGGCCGCTGCGCAAGCGGGCGAAGTGGAACGAGTTCGGCGGCAGCTTCATCTACCCGATGGGTGAGGACAAGCTCTGCATCGGGCTGGTGATCGGCCTCGATTACACCGACTCGACCCTCTCCTGCCACGACCTGCTCCAGGAGATGAAGACCCATCCGTTCATCAGCAAGATGCTCGAGGGCGGCAAGCGGGTCGCCTGGGGGGCGAAGACGATCCCCTCGGGCGGCTACTACTCGATGCCGCGCAGCCTCTCGGTCCCCGGGATGGCGATCGCCGGCGACGCGGCGAACATGGTCAACATCCCGACCCTCAAGGGCATCCATTACGCGCTCTACGCGGGCATGTACGCCGCCGAGGCGATCTTCGAGGCGCTCAAGTCCGACTCGGTCAACCTCGACTCCTACGACGAGAAGGTGCGCAAGTCGCAGATCGAGAGCGACCTGTTCGAGTCGCGCAACATGCGCCAGCCGTTCTCGCACGGCTTCTTCGTCGGCGGCGCCATCGCCAGTGCGATGACGGTCACCAAGGGCCTGTTCCCGGGCGGCAAGTGGAAGTACGAGCCGGACACCGAGATCCCGATGACGGACGGCGGGGCCGACAAGGACTACCCGAAGCCCGACAACGAGCTCACCTTCAACAAGCTCGACTCGGTCTTCCTCTCCGGCAACGCGACCCGTGACGACGCCCCCAACCACGTCAAGATCCAGAGCCACGTCCCGCGCGAGCTGGCCAAGACCTGGGTCAACCTGTGCCCGGCGCAGGTCTACGAGATTCCCGACGACCAGCTCGAGAGCGGGGCGCAGCAGGTCGACGTCCACGTCACGGCCTCCAACTGCGTCCAGTGCGGCGCGATCAACGCCAAGGGCGGGCGGCTGACGATGCCCGAGGGCGGCGACGGGCCGCTCTACCAAGAGGTCTGACCGCGACCTCGACGCGGGTCAGGCTTCGCGACGGCTCCGAGGTCGTCGTGCGCCCGATCGCGCCGGACGACAAGGCGGCGCTCCAGGCGGCGTTCGAGAGGCTCAGCGAGCGCTCGCGCTACCAGCGCTTCATGACCTCGGTGGCCGAGCTCTCCGAGGCGCAGCTGCGCTACCTGACCGAGGTCGACCACCACGATCACGAGGCGCTGATCGCCATCGACGCGGCCACCGGCGAGGGCGTGGGTGTCGCCCGCTTCGTCCGCCTCGACGACTCGGTCAAGGCCGAGGCCGCGGTAACCGTGATCGACGACTGGCACGGGCGCGGGCTCGGCACGGCGCTCTGCCAGCTCCTCGCCGAGCGCGCCCGCGAGGAGGGCGTCGAGACCTTCACCGCGCTGCTTCTGGCAACCAACGACCAGGTGCAGGACGTGCTCGCGTCGCTCGGCCCGGCGAAGGTGATCTCGCGCGAGGCGGGCACGATCGTGGCCGAGGTGGAGATCCCCGAGACCGGGATCGGCGAGCACATGGCCGGCGTGCTCCGGGTCGTCGCCGGGGGCACGGTCGAGCTCGCGACGCCTCCGTGGGGGCTGCGGTTAGGGTGACCCGGTGAAGAAGCACGCCCTCGCCGCCCTCGCCCTCGCCGCCCTCGCTGTGCTGATCCTCGCCGCGCCCGCCTCCGCCGGCGGCGGCTACGACCGCTCCTGCGGCGATCAGGAGAGCGCCATGGGCGCTCCGTGGACCAGCCTGAAGGCCGACAACGTCTCGTGCCGCGCGGCGCGCAACCTCGCCGACATCTACGTCAGCGCCGCCTACGACCCGCCGTTTCACAACTGGACCTGTCGCGAGAAGCAGCTCGGCCCGGAGGACCTGAAGATCAAGTGCAAGCGGCCGAAGAACGGCGGCCAGCGGTTGAAGTTCTTCTACGGCGCCTGAACGGGCGCCGGCGCGAACTCGCGCACGAGCCCGGCGAGCCGCTCGGGCTGGTCCTCGGAGACGAACGTGCGGGCGTCATCGATCCACTCGAGGCGTGAGCCCGGGATGTCGCCGGCGAGACGCTCGGCGAACGCCGGCTTGAAGAACCGGTCCTCGGTCGCCCAGGCGAGCATCGTCGGGCCCCCGAACTCGTGCAGCCGGGTCGCTGCCTCGAGCGTGTAGCGGTTCGAGATCCCGCGCAGCACGGCGCGCACGTCGCGGCGGATCGCGGGGTCGCGGATCACCGGAGCGGTCCATTGCGCGAGCACGTCGGCGGGGATCCGCTTCTTCGAGAGCCAGCCGAAGGCGATCGGCGAGCGGCGGTTCGCCGGGATCCTCATCGCCTGCGCGACCGCGCTCACCCCGCCCGGGACTCGCGCGAGCAGCTGCAGGTAGCGGAACGCCGGGGGGAGGAAGTTCTCGTAGGCGTCGCAGGGCGTCAGCACGAGGCGCCCGACCCGGTCGGGGTGGTTGACGACGACGAGCTGGGAGAGCGCGCCGCCCGTGTCGTTGCCGACGAGGGTGACGTCCTCGAGCCCGACCGCCTCGACGAAATCGGCGATCAGCTTCGCGAGGCCGGGAGGGGAGAGGTCGGCGTCCGGGTGCATCGGCGTCACGTGCGAGCCCAGGGGGAGGTCGGGCACCACGCATCGGTAGCTCCCCTCGAGCAGGGGCACGACCTTGCGCCACAGGGTCCCGTCGACGAACGCGCCGTGGACGAAGACGATCGCGGGGGCGTCCTGCGGGCCCGTCTCCGAGTAGGCGACGGTGCCCTGGTCGACGGTGACCGCGCTTCTCATCGGCGGAACCTCGCGCGGACGAAGGCCGGCCAGGCGCGCGGGCTGAGGGCCACCGCGCCGAGCACCTCGAGCGGATCGAAGGTCGCGATCCGCTCCACCGCGACGCCGTCACGCAACGTGACCTTGTCGACGGTGTGCAGGGCGACCGGCCGGCCGCCGACCCTGGCGCGGATCGTGAGCTCGATCAGCACGACCTCGCCGTCGGCGTCGGGCGTCGAGGCCCAGGACCCGACCGTGCCGCGGATCTCGGAGAACAGGTCGAAGAGCGGGCGCGCGAACTGCTCGCGGAAGGCCGCCTTCCCGACCACCTCGTGCATCTGCGGCTGGACGAGGCGGATCCGGTCGGAGAGGTAGGGCGCGAAGTGGTCGCTGAAGCTGTCGGCGTCGGTAGGAGCGCGCCAGCCGTCGGCGAACGCCTCGACCCACTCGACCGCGGTCCGCGTCTCGACCGCGGTGGTCACGATAGCCCCAGCTGGTCGAGCGCCGCCTGCCAGTCGACGTAGGTGTGCTTGGCCGTCAGCTCCCCGTCGGCGACGGTGATCATGTCGAGCGCGTCGATCTCGAACCGCGAGCCCGGCTGGGCGACCTTGCTGCCGGCGGGGTACGGCTGCGCGAGCGTGCCGCTCATCGTCCAGCGCACCACCCAGCCCCAGTCGCCGGAGTGGAGCTCCTGCTCGACGAAGGTGAGATCGGGGAAGACGGCGAGCAGGCCGGCGAAGGTCTCGCGGATCGCGTCGCGCCCGCGGACCGCCTCGGCGGCGGAGTGGAGGTGGAAGATCCCGTCCTCGGCGTGATACGCGGCGATCCGGTCGGCGTCGCGCGCCTCCCATGCGGCCACGTACTCGTCGATCAGGGTCTCGATCGTCGCCGGCGCTGCGGTGGTCATTCGTCTTCGGCTCTCCGGTCTCATGGGTAACATACAGCCAGTACGTTTCTAACATACAGGCTGTATGGATGTCAAGCAGAACCCAGGCTGCGCGCTCCGAGAGCACCAGGACGGCGCTGCTGGCGGCGGCGCGGCGCTGTTCGCCGAGCGTGGCTACGCCGCCGTCGGCACCGAGGAGATCGTGCGCGCCGCGGGGGTGACGCGAGGCGCGCTCTACCACCACTTCGACGGCAAGCGCGAGCTGCTCGCCGCCGTCTACGAGCAGATCGAGGCAGAGATCGCCGCCGGGCTCGCGGATGCGGTCGACGCCCGGGGCGGGGCCGCTCGAGACGCTCGCGGCGGGGGCCGAGATGTTCCTCGACCACTGCCTGGAGCCGGAGGTCCAGCAGATCGTGCTGCTCGACGCACCCGGCCGTGCTCGGGTGGGAGCGGTGGCGCGAGATCGGCGCCCGCTACGGCCTCGGGCTGATCGAGGGGCTGCTCGCGGTGGGCATGCAGCAGGGCGAGATCCGCAGCCAACCGCTGCAGCCGCTGGCCCACGCGCTGCTCGGCGCGCTGGACGAGGTGGCGATGTTCGTCGCCCGTGCCGAGGATCCAGAGGCCGCCCGTGTCGAGGCGGGCGAGACGCTCGCCGGACTGGTCGAGGGGTTGCGACCGCGACGCTAAACTCGAATGCAATGAAGACCGGGATACACCCCGACTACGTGCTCTCCCACGTGCGCTGCTCCTGCGGGAACGAGTTCTACACGCGCTCGACCAAGCCGGAGCTCCACGTCGAGATCTGCTCCGACTGCCACCCGTTCTACACGGGCAAGCAGAAGCTGGTCGACACGGGTGGGCGGGTCGAGCGCTTCAAGCGCAGGGCCGCCCGCAGCAAGCAAGGCTGACCCGCGCCCGGTCGATGAGCGCGGACGGGGCCCCGAGTATCGAGGTGGCCCGGATGCCGGACGGCATGCCGGTCGCCTCCAAGGACGCGCCCGTGGGCGGCCAGGCCGTGCTCGAGGGCGTCATGATGCGCGGCGTCTCCACCTGGGCGGTGGCCGTCCGCACTCCGGTCGCAGAGGACGCGCCTGAGGGGGAACTCGGCGAGATCGAGGTCACCTCCGAGCCGCTGGTGTCGTGGGCCAAGCGCCACCGTGCTGCTGCGCCTGCCGGTGATCCGCGGCGTGGTCGCGCTCGCCGAGTCGCTGAAGATCGGCTTCCGGGCGCTGGCGATCTCCGCCAACGCCCAGCTGGTCGCCGAGGACGAGGACGCCGAGCCGGAGACCATCGGCGGCTTCACGTGGGGCCTGACGATCGTCCTCTCGCTCGCGCTGGCGATCGGGCTCTTCTTCGTCGTCCCGGTGGGCGCCACGAGCCTGATCAAGGACCAGCTCGGCTCCGCGGTGCTCTTCTGGCTCGTCGAGGGCGTCCTGCGGACGGCGATCTTCATCGGCTACATCGTGTTGATCAGCCGCCTGCCGGACCTGAGGCGAGTGTTCGAGTACCACGGCGCCGAGCACAAGACGATCTCCTGCTTCGAGGCCGGCGACCGGCTGGTCCCGGAGCGCGCCGAGATCTACTCGCGCCTGCACCCCCGCTGCGGCACGAGCTTCCTGCTGATCGTGATGGTGCTCGCGATCTTCGTCTTCGCGCCGATCGGGCTCCCCGAGTGGTACTGGCTCGTGCTCTCGCGGATCCTCGGCATCCCGCTGATCGCCGGGCTCTCCTACGAGGTGATCAAGTGGGCGGGCAAGAACCGCCGCAAGCGCTGGGTGCGGGCGCTGATGTGGCCCGGCCTGATGCTCCAGTACCTGACCACCCGCGAGCCCGACCGCGCCCAGCTCGCGGTCGCGATCGCCGCGCTCGAGGCCGTGCTCGCGGTCGAGAACCCCGAGCAGGCCGCCCGCGAGGCCGGGCAGATCGAGATCGTCGCCTAGCCCGACGCCGAGTGACATCTGAGCCACCCAGGAGGTGCGCTGAGATGTGCATTCGGCGAGGGGAGGCGCCGCGCTAGCTCTCGCAGCCGCGGGAGGGGCCGGAGCCCGAGCCCTGGTCGCAGCTGTCGGTGCCGGGACCGCCGTCGAGCTCATCGTCGCCGGAGTCCCCGCGGAGCTCGTCCGGGCCGTCGCCGCCGGCGATCTCGTCGTCGCCCGCGTCGCCGTTGAGCTCGTCGGAGCCCGGGCCGCCGTCCATGCGCTCGCCGGGCCCGCTCTGGCCGTCGCCCTTGAGCCGGTCGTCGCCGGAGCCGCCCTCCATCCGGTCGGCGGTGGTCTCGCGCCGGTAGCCGGCGCTGTTGAGGGTGTCGTTGCCGCCGCCGCCCTTGAGCAGGGTGCCGCCGATCAGGCGGTCGTCGCCGGAGCCGGCGAGCAGCAGGTCCTCGCGGCCGCGACGGCCGTCGAGGAAGTCGCCGCCGGGGCCGCCGACGACCCGGTCGTCGCCGTTGTAGCCGTGCATCTCGTCGTCGCCGTCGCCGCCGTCCATCTGGTCGTCGCCGGTGCCGGCGTCCATCGTGTCGTTGCCCTCGCCGCCGCAGACGAGGTCGGCCCCGTCGCCGGCCGCCACGGTGTCGTTGCCGGCGCCCGCGAAGATCACGTCGGATCCCTGCGTGCCCTGGATCCGGCTGGACCCCGGCCCGTCGACGATCGTCGCCGCCTGGCCGAAGCATGAGGGCGCCGCTTGCGCTCCGGGCAGGCCCGTCGCGGCGGCGATCAGGAGCCCGGCGAGCACGGCGGTCGCTGCCCGCGCTCTGGTCATGCGCAGGTTCTAACACGCCCAGCCGCCTGCCGGGCGTCAGACTGGGGTGCATGATCGAGAAGTTGGCCGAACAGGTCGAGGGACGGTTCGCCGAGCTCGAGGGCCAGATGTCGGATCCGCAGGTGATCGCCGATCGCGAGCGCTACGCCGAGGTCGGGCGGCTCTATCACGAGCTCGAGCCGGCGCACGAGCTGGTCGGTGAGTGGCGCCAGCTCCAGGGCGACCTCGAGGGCGCGGAGGAGCTGCTCGCCGAGGCCGGCGATGACGAGGAGCTCCGCGGCCTCGTGGCGACGGCTCCCGAGCGGCTGCGCGAGCTCGAGGACGAGATCCGCCTGGCGATGGTCGAGCGCGACCCCAACGACGACAAGAACGTGATCATCGAGATCCGCGCCGGCGCGGGGGGCGACGAGGCGGCGCTGTTCGCGGGCGACCTCTTCAAGATGCTCACCCGCTACGCCGAGGAGCTCGGCTTTGCGACCGAGGTCCTCTCCCAGTCTCCGGCCGAGGTCGGCGGCTTCAAGGAGGTCACCTTCGAGATCCGCGGCGACGCCGCCTACTCGGTCTTCAAGTTCGAGGGCGGCACCCATCGGGTGCAGCGGGTGCCGAAGACCGAGTCGCAGGGGCGGATCCACACCTCGACCGCGACCGTGGCGGTGCTGCCCGAGGCCGAGGAGGTCGAGGTCCAGATCGCCCCGGAGGACCTGCAGGTGGACGTCTACCGCTCCTCCGGCCCGGGCGGCCAGTCGGTGAACACAACCGACTCCGCGGTCCGCATGACCCACAAGCCGACCGGGATCGTGGTCTCGATGCAGGACGAGAAGTCACAGCTTCAGAACCGTGACAAGGCGATGCGGGTGCTGCGCGCCCGGCTGTACGAGCGCGAGCTCGAGCAGCAGCGCGCGGAGATCGCCGCCGACCGGCGCTCGCAGGTCGGCAGCGGCGAGCGCTCGGAGAAGATCCGCACCTACAACTACCCGCAGGGCAGGATCACCGACCACCGGGTGAAGCTCACCGTCCACAACCTCGACCAGGTGCTGGGCGGTGACCTGGGCGAGTTCACCAACGCGCTCGCGGCCGAGGAGAAGCGGGCGCGGCTCGAGGCGCAGACGGAGGGGTGAGCGTCGCCGCCGTCGCCGGCAGCGTCGCCGCGGCGCTCGGCTCGGCGGCCGACGCGCTCGCGGCCGCGGGTGTCGAGAGCCCGCGGCTCGACGCCGAGCTGCTGCTCGAGCGGGCAACCGGGAGCGACCGCGCCCGGCTCGCAGCCGCCCCGGAGGCCGGCGTCACGGCCCCGGCGGCGCGCGAGTTCGGGGCCATGGTCCGGCGGCGGCTGCGCCGCGAGCCGCTCGCCTACATCCTCGGCACGAAGGGCTTTCGCCGGATCGAGCTCGGCGTCGACCGGCGGGTGCTGATCCCGCGCCCGGAGACGGAGCTGCTGGTCGAGCTGGCGCTGGACCTCGACCCGGCGACGGTGCTCGACGTCGGCACCGGCTCCGGCGCAATCGCGTTGGCGCTCGCCGACGAGTTGCGCGCGACCGCGATCACCGCCACCGACACCTCGCTCGACGCCCTCGCGGTCGCCCAGGCCAACCGCGAGCGGCTCGGGCTGGGCGACCGGGTTCAGCTCGCATACGGCTCGGTCGAGCCCGGTCGCGTCGACCTGCTGGTCGCCAACCTTCCGTACGTCAGCGACGGCGAGTGGCAGGGCCTGGCGCCCGGAGATCCGCGAGTACGAGCCTCGCGAGGCGCTGGTCAGCGGCCCGACCGGGCTCGAGTCGATCGAGTCGCTGCTCGCCGAGGTCGCCGTCGCGCCCGAGCTGCCGCGGGCGATCGGGCTCGAGGTCGGGTTCGGCCAGGCGCCGACCGTGGCCGAGCTCGTGCGCCGCGCCGGGTTCGAGCGGATCGAGATTCGCCCCGACCTCGGCGGGATCGACCGGGTTGTAGTCGGATGGGCGTGAGCGACGCCTTCGACGCCTGCGTGCTGGGCGGCGGCGTGGCCCTGTTTCCCGCCGACGGCCTGTACGGGCTCGCCTGCGACCCGACGCGCGCCGAGGCGATCGAGCGCATCCACGGCCTCAAGGGGCGCGACGACGGCAAGCCCGCCGCGGTCATGTACTTCTCGCCCCTGGCGATGCGCGAGGTGCTCTCCGCGCTCGGCCCGCGCACCCGCGACGCCCTCGGCGCAATGCTCCCCGGCCCGGTGACGCTGGTGGTCGCCAACCCCCAGCGCCGCTACCCGCTCGCCTGCCGTGAGGATCCGGAGCGCCTCGGGCTGCGGCTGATCGGCGGCACGCTCGCGGGGGCGGCGGCCGCCGCCTTCCAGACCTCCGCCAACCGCTCGGGTGAGCCGGCGCCGGCCCGGCTCGGCGACGTCGACGCGGCGATCCGCGCCGGCGTCGACCTGGAGATCGACGGCGGCGAGCTCACCGGGATGCCGTCGACCGTGGTCGACATCACCGGGATCGAGGGCGGCGGCGAGCCCGTGATCCTGCGCGAGGGCGCGCTCAGCTCGCAGGAAGCCCTGCGGCGGCTCGACCCTGCTCGAGGTTGTTGAAGAACTCCAGGCCGATCAGCTTCCCGCCGTCCGCGGTCGCCAGCCCGACGGCGCGCTGCTGGGTCTCGATTCCGCTTGCTCGCCCGCGAGCGCGGATCACGAACTCGATCAGCGCCCGGTCGTCGTTGACCGGATGCACCTCCTCCAGCTCCAGCCCGACGTAGTCCATCACGTCGAGGAAGGACTCCCACCACCTGCGCACGCCCTCGGGGCCCCGGTAGACGTCCGGCTCGCTCGCGAGGTCGGCCGGCGTGGTCATCTCGAACCGCTCGTCGATGAACTCGAGCGCCTGCTCGTAGGTGTCCGCGTCGAGCAACCGGAAGGTCCGCATGATCACGTCGATCCCGTCCGCCACGCCCGTATTATCAGCGACGGTGCCGCCCGAGCTCCCCGAGGACTTCCAGACCGCCCCGCTGGCCGAGGTCGATCCGCAGATCGCCGAGGTCCTGCGGCGCGAGCTCGAGCGCCAGCAGTCGACGCTCGAGATGATCGCCTCGGAGAACTTCGTCCCCCAGGCGGTCCTCGACGCCGCCGGCTCGGTGCTCACCAACAAGTACGCCGAGGGCTACCCCGGCCGCCGCTACTACGGCGGCTGCGAGGAGGTCGACGTCGCCGAGCAGCTGGCGATCGACAGAGCGCTGGCGCTGTTCGGAGCCGAGCACGCCAACGTCCAGCCGCACGCGGGCGCCCAGGCCAACAACGCCGCCTACATGGCGATCCTCGAGCCCGGCGACACGATCATGGGCATGGCGCTGGACCACGGCGGCCACCTCACGCACGGGATGAAGCTCAACGTCTCGGGCAAGCTCTACAACGTCGTCGCCTACCACGTGCGCCGCGAGGACTACCTCTGCGACATGGACGAGGTCGAGCGGCTCGCCACCGAGCACCGGCCCAAGGTGATCGTCGCGGGGTGGTCGGCCTACCCGCGCCAGCTCGACTTCGCCGCCTTCCGCGAGATCGCCGACTCGGTCGGGGCGAAGCTGATGGTCGACATGGCCCACTTCGCCGGGCTCGTCGCGGCGGGCGAGCACCCGAACCCGGTCGAGCACGCCGACATCACCACGACGACGATCCACAAGACGCTCTGCGGGCCGCGCAGCGGGATGATCCTCTGCCGCGAGGAGCTGGCCAAGGACATCGACCGCTCGGTGTTCCCCGGTCAGCAGGGCGGGCCGCTGATGCACATCATCGCGGCGAAGGCCGTGGCGCTCGGAATCGCCGCGTCGGAGCCCTTCCGCGCCCGCCAGCGGCAGACGATCGCCAACGCGAAGGCGTTCGGCGAGGAGCTGATCGCCAACGGGGTCGAGGTGCTCACCGGCGGCACCGACGTGCACCTGGTGCTCGTCGACCTGGGGCCGACCGGGCTCGACGGCAAGACCGCCGAGCATCGCCTCGAACAGGTCGGGATCACGGTCAACCGCAACGCGATCCCGTTCGACGAGCGCCCGCCGATGAACCCGTCGGGCCTGCGGATCGGGACGCCCGCGCTCACCACCCGCGGGCTGGTCGAGGACGACATGCGCGAGATCGCTCAGGTGATCTCGGTCGCGCTCTCGGACCGGTTCGAGTCCGAGACGCGAGGCGCTGGGCGAGCGGACCCGCTCCCTGATGGAGCGGTATCCGCTCTATTCCCAGCTGTCGGCCCCCGCCGCCGTCTGAGCTACTGGACGACGCCGCCCCAGATGCCGGCGTTGTTGAACGTCGCCGCGCCGCTGCCCGGGTTGCTGTAGCGGAGCGAGAACGTGTACTTCCCGGCGCTCACCGGCGAGAACACGAGGAACCCGGCCCTGATCGGGCTCGCCACCCCGCCGACGTCTCCCGCGCCCGGGACCGTGTAGCGCGATCTGCGGTCGCGCGGTGTTGAAGGTCATGATCGACGGAGCCGCCGGCAACAGCGTCGGCTCGAACAGGTGCACCTGGCCGCTGGCGTTGTTGCCACCGCCGTTGACCTGGCCGGTGACCCGGGCGTAGATCGCGACCAGCCCGCCCTGCGGGACCTTGACCGTCACCGATGGGCCGCCGAGGTCGACCGGCGTCTTCGGACGCGGTCGACAGCGGACCGACGAGGCCCTTGGTCTTGAACAGGTCGAGCGCCGGCGGATGGACCGCGAGCTTGTGGATGTCCGCGGCCTTGACCGCGCTCGGCGCGATGTCGTTCGGACTTGACCGAGTTCTTGCCCTGCAGGGCGACGGCCGAGCCGGTGAGGCCGACGACCAGCGCGCAGATCGCGACCAGCATCGCCGGCGAGGGCAGCCTCCTGTTTACTCATTTGGGACCTCCCGTGGAGTGTTTGGACTTCCCCCACCCGGGCAAACCCGCCCGGACGCACGTAAGTTTCGGCGCCTCGATGAGGATCTGGGTCGACATCAGCGGACCGGCGCACGTCTTGGTGCTGCGGCCGATCATCGAGCGGCTGCGTGCCGCCGGGCACACGGTCGAGATGACCTCCCGCGAGTACACGCAGACCAGCGAGCTGC
This sequence comes from uncultured Solirubrobacterales bacterium, assembly GCA_963729065.1. Taxonomy (GTDB): domain Bacteria; phylum Actinomycetota; class Thermoleophilia; order Solirubrobacterales; family 70-9; genus WHSW01. The sequence continues at coordinate 317,454 of CAVSMS010000012.1, read as the reverse complement.
TCGCCCTGCACCGTATGGAGCACACGCGGATCGGTAGCCACGCCGGGGCCTCGCGGGTTCGAAAGGCCGCGCACCTCGCCCAGCGGACCGCGGCGATGATCCGCTTCGGGCGCCGCCGAAGGTTCGATCTCGCGCTCGCGCACGGGTCGAACGACCTCGCGATCGCCGCGCGCGCGCTCGGCGTGCCGGAGGCGAATATGCACGACTACGAGTACGCCGTGATGCAGCATCGGGTGGGGTGCCGGCTGGCCCGCCGGGTCATCTTCCCGGAGTTCGTCCCCGCGGAGCGCTTGCGCCGGTTCGGGGTCGGCCCGGCGAAGCTCCGGCAATATCCAGGGCTGAAGGAGGAGTACTACCTCGCGGATTTCGAGCCCGACCCGACCGTCTCCCGCCACGCTCGGAATCGATCCGGCACGGGTCGTCGTCGTCCTGCGCCCGCCGCCCGGACGTCTCGCTCTACCACCGCAAGTCCAACAAGCTGTTCCCCGAGGTGCTGATGAAGCTCGGGAACGATCCCTCGATCCAGGCCGTGGTCCTCCCGCGGACCCCCGCCCAGCGCAAGTTCGTCGACACGCTGCGGTTGCCGTCGGTGATCCTGCCCGAGCATGCCGTCGACGCGCAGAGCCTGATCGCACAATCGGACCTCGTGATCTCCGCCGGCGGGACGATGAACCGCGAGGCGGTGGCGCTCGGCGTGCCGGTCTACACTACGTACGGAGGGCGTATGGGCGGCGTCGACGAGGCGCTGATCCGCTCCGGGCGGCTGCGGCCGCTGACCAGCCCAGACGCAATCGAACTGCGAAAGCGCGAAGGGGAAGGACAGCGAGCGCGACGCGATCCCCAGTTGCTGGTGGACCTCGTGCTCGGGACGATCGAGCCCAGCCCTGACTGACTTCACGCAAGAAGCGCACGCGACGTACGCGCATCCGGCAGATGCGTACGCGGGGATGCGCGACGCCTACGGCGACCGCCAGGTCGATGCGGTCCTGCGAGGCCTCGATCTGCTGATCGCCGGGCGGGTTGCTGCTGGCCTCCTCGCCGCTACTGGCGCTCGTGGGCGGGGCGATCCAGGTGTTCTCGGGACCGCCCGTCCTCTATCGCGGGGACCGCATCGGCCGTGGCGGCCGAGTCTTCGTCATGTACAAGCTCCGGACCCTCGCCCCCGGCGCGGAGCACCGGCTGGGGAACGTGCTCGGCGACGACCTCACCGCGTTGCACGAGCAGGAGGCGACGTCGATCGGCCGCGTCCTGCGGGCGGTCCACGTCGACGAGCTGCCGCAGCTGTGGAACGTCGTCCGGGGTGACATGAGCATGGTCGGCCCCCGGCCGATCCGGCCCGCGTTCTTCGAGGAGCTGACCGAGGAGGTCCCGCAGTACTGGCAGCGGCTCGTCGTGCGGCCCGGCGTCACCGGATTCGCGCAGACACGCGTCCGGCGGGAGGAGACCTGGGCCGACAAGCTTGCGCACGACCTGGAATACATCGCGGACCGCTCGGTGAGCCTGTACGTCCAGGTGCTCGGCGCGACCGTCGGGCGGATCGTCCGGCGCGCCACCGAGGGGCTGCTCCCGGGTCTGCGGCGCCGGCCGGAGCTGAGCGGCGGCCCGGGTGTGCGGGATCTGCGGGATCGCCCGCCTGGACGGATCGAGCGCGGCGCTCCACCGCGACGAGCTCGAGGCGATGGCGCAGACCATGGTCCACCGCGGTCCGGACAGCGCTGGGCTCGTGATCGAGGGGCCCGTCGGTCTCGCGGCGCGCCGCCTGTCGATCATCGACCTCGAACACGGTGACCAGCCGCTCACCAACGAGGAGGGAGACGTCGTCGTGGTGCAGAACGGCGAGATCTTCAACTTCCGGCAGTTGCGCGCCGAGCTCGAGTCGGCGGGTCACCGGTTCCGCACCGACGGCGACACGGAGGTGCTCGCCCACCTGTACGAGCAGCACGGCCTCGACTTCGCCGAGCGCCTGCGGGGCATGTTCGCGATCGCGATCTGGGACGTGCGCCGGCGCCGGCTCGTGCTGGCGCGGGATCCGTTCGGGATCAAGCCACTCGTCTACTGGAGCGGCCCGGAGTCGCTCGCGTTCGCCTCCGACCTGCGCGGGTTGCGACGCGCGCCGGGATTCGCCGCAGAGATCGACCCAGAGGCCGTCGACGCCTACCTGACGTTCAACAGCGTGCCCGGGCCGATGACGATCCTGCGCGGCGCGCGCAAGCTTCCCGCCGGCCATCTGCTCGTCTGGGAGCCGGGGTCGCCGCCGCGCACGAGCCGCTTCTCGCGACCTGCTCCGGCAGCCCGCGACGCGCTTCGCGACCGAGGACGAGGCAGTGCTCGCGGCCGAATTGCTCGAGCGCCTGCGCGGCTCCGTCCGCGCTCACCTGGTGGCCGACGTGCCGGTCGGGATCCTGCTCTCCGGCGGGGTCGACTCGGGAACGCTCGCAGCGCTCGCGTCCGAGGCGTCGCGCGATCCTGTCGCGACGTTCTCGATCGGGTTTGCGGAGCAGTCGTTCAACGAGCTCGGACCGGGCGCGGGAGGTGGCCCGCCGGTACGGCACCGACCACCATGAGCTCGTGCTCGAGCCCGATGCGGTCGAGCTGTCTGCCCCGGCTCGTCGCCGCGTTCGACGAGCCGTTCGGCGATTCCTCGGCCCTCCCGACCTTCCTGGTCGCGGAGCTCGCCGCACGCCAGGTCAAGGTCGTGCTCTCCGGCGAGGGGGCCGACGAGATGTTCGGCGGCTACTACACCTACGTCGCCGACCGGCTGGGCCCGTGGATGCGCAGGCCGGCCGGAATCGTCCGGCCGCTCGTGGAGCGCCTGCCCAGTTCGAGCCGCAAAGTGAGCCTGGAGTTCAAGGCCAAGCGGTTCGTCCGCGGCGCTGAGCTGCCGCCGCTGGAGCGCCACCTCGCCTGGAAGGGCTTGCGCTCGCGCGACGCGCGCTCGCCGTCGCTCGCCGCCGCGGTGGCCGACGCCGATCCACTGGCGCCGTATCGCGAGCGCTATGCCGAGACCGCGGGGGCGGAGTCGCTGGCGCGGCTCCAGGACGCCGACCTCGGGATCTACCTGGTCGACGACCTGCTCGTGAAGACCGACCGGGCGAGCATGGCGCATTCGCTCGAGGCGCGGGTGCCGTTTCTCGATCGGGAGGTCGCCGAGCTGGCGCTGGCGCTTCCGCGCCGGGCCCGCGTGCGCGGACTGTCGAAGAAGCGCCTCTTGCGGCGCGCGGTCCGGCCGCTGCTGCCGCGCGCGGTCGTCGACGGCACCAAGCAGGGGTTCTCGGCGCCGGTCGCCGCCTGGCTGCGCGGCGCGATGGAGACCTTCGCGCGTGACGTCCTCGCCCCCGACACGCTTCGCCGCCACGGGCTGCTCGATCCGCCGCGACCGTCGGGCTCATGGACCGGCACGTGCGACGGGAGGAGGACCTCAGCCGCGAGATCTGGGGCCTGCTGGCGCTCACGCTGTGGATGGAGTCCGACGGACCCGGCGCCGCCGGAGTCGGCCCACCGGCTCCGCCTGCCGCTTAGGCGAAGATTGGCCGGATGAGCGGCAAGCCCGAAGCCGTCGACGTCGCACTCGCGTTCGTCGTCGCCGCCGCGATCGCCTGGCTGCTGGTCCCGCTGGCGGAGCGCTTCGCCCGCCGGATCGGCGCCCTCGACTATCCGAACGAGCGCAGCCTCCATACGACGCCGACGCCGAAGCTGAGCGGGCTCGCGATCCTCATCGCGGTCCTGGTCGGCGGGCTGCTGTTCCTCCCGTGGGTGCCGCTGACGCAGGCGATCCTCGCCGGCGCGATCGTGATCACCGTGGTGGGCGCCGTCGACGACCTGTTCGACCTGCCGGCCGCGCTGAAGCTCCTCGGACAGGCGGTCGCCGCGACGATCCCGGTGCTCAACGGCAGTCCAGGTCGCGAACTTCACGGTTCCGTTCTTCGGCCGATCGAGCTGAACTCGGTCGAGCTATTGGACGCTCCCGCTCGTCGGCAACGTGCACCTTGGCCACCTGCTCACGGTGCTGGGGATCGTCGCCGTGATCAACGTGGTCAACCTGATCGACGGCGTCGACGGCCTCGCGGCGGGTGTCTGCGTGATCTCGGCGATCACCCTGGCGATCGTCGCGGTCTCGCTCGATCGCACCAGCGCCGCCGTGCTCGCCGCGCTCACCGCCGGCGGCGCGCTGGGCTTCCTCCGCCACGGCTTCCCACCGGCGTCGAGCTTCATGGGGGACACGGGCTCCAACCTGCTCGGCTACCTGCTCGGCGTGATCGCCGTCCAGGGGGCGCTGAAAACGAACGCCGTCGTCGCCCTCTTCTTCCCGCTCGTGGTGCTCGCGGTGCCGATCCTCGACACCGGCTTCGTGATCGCGAAGCGGATCAAGTACCGCCAGCCGATCTACCGGGCCGACCGCTGGCACTTCCATCACCGGATGGCCAACATCGGCTTCTCCCAGCGCCGCACCCTCGCCTACCTGTACGGCTGGGCGCTGGTGATGGCCGGGCTCGCGCTGGCGCTGCGCTTCGTCCCCTACTCCGACGATCACGGCAACTTCGACCCCTGGTGGACGGCGGTGATCGTCGTCTGCTTGGTGGCGGCGCTCGCTGCGAGCTTCTACCTGGTCATCACGCTCGAGATCCTCAAGCTGCGCACGACGCGCTTCCGCGAGCTGTTCGGCACCCGGGGCTCCCCGCCGGCGGACGCGGAGATCGACGCGGGTGTCGCCCGCGAGCTCGAGACCGGCAGCTTCCCGGCCGTCGATCCGGACACCGGCGAGCTCGAGGTCCTCGATCCCCCCGAGGCGGGGTCCCCGAGGGCGTAGCAGCGACTGTTACAAGCGTGTTACAAGCGCGCCCGCCGAGAGGCACCTTTTCCTCTATAGTCGGCGGCGCCGCCGGGTCCTGGCGCTCTTCCGGGACGGGCGGCTGTCACGTCCCTGGGATCCGTTTTTGGCCCGTTGCCTGGTCGATTCTTCAACTCCTCCGATGACCGAGACCCCTTCGACGAGGGCCGTCGCCACGACGGCCGGCCACCCGCGGGCCACGCATGGCTCCGACGGGACGGCCGCTGCGGTGCGCCACGTCCGGGCCGGGTAGCACCGGGGCGTCGCCGGGGGTACTGCTCGTGTCTACGCTCGCTCTAGAAGGCTCGGACGCCACCACCTCGGGTGGGCGTCCGAGCGTGCTCCTCCGCTACGCCGACCTCGCGCTGCTCGCGCTCGCGCTGCCGATCTTCCTTGCCGCCGGCTGGCCGATGCTCGGCTACGCCGTCGCCGCGGGAGCCTGGCTCGTCCAGCACGCGATCCTCGCCGGCGCGGATCGCGCCTCCGCCGCGGCCCTCGCACGCGGCGACCGCCGGCGGGCGCTCGCGATCGTCGGCGCCGCGACCCTCAGCCGCGTCTGGTTCGTCGCGCTCGCGATCCTGCTCGTCGGCCTGCTCGGCGAGCGCGAGGACGGGCTCGCCGCCGCCGTGCTCAGCTTCGTCCTGGTCACCGCCCACCTCGGCTCCCTGGCGCTGAGCAAGTTCCTCTATCCGGAGGCCAAGTGAGCACCAAGGCCAAGGTCTTCCTCGCGCTCGGCCTCTACCTGCTGATCACGATCCTGCTCGTGGTGATCGTCGGCTCGGCGGGGGAGAACGACGAGTTCCAGCCGCAGAACGAGTTCCGGCTCGAGCCCTGGATCGAGATCTCGATCGCCGGCATCGACATCTCGATCACCAAGGCCGTGCTGTACCTGCTGCTCGCGAGCGGCTTGACGATCGGGACCATGCTGTTCATCGCCAACCGGATGCAGCGCGAGCCCAACAAGATCCAGATGGCGGTCGAGGTCGCCTACGACCTGACCCGCAACAACATCACCGGCGGCAACATCCCCGACGAGAAGCTCGCCCGCAGGTGGTTCCCCTACCTCGCCGGCCTGTTCTTCTTCATCTGGTTCTCGAACATGCTCGGCTACATCCCGCTGCCGACCAACACCGAGCACAAGGTCGACATCTTCGGGCTCGAGGTCCCGTCGCTGGCGATCTACGCGGCGACGGCGAACATCTCGATCCCACTCGCCCTGGCGCTGGTCTCGGTGATCGCCTACCACCTCGAGGGCATCCGCGCCAAGGGCCTCTTCGGCTACCTGAAGTCGTGGCTGCCGCCCGGCCTGGAGGACATGAACGTCTTCGGCCGCGCCGCGATCTTCCTGATCGAGGCGATCTCGCACCTCGTCCGGCTGATCTCGCTCTCCGTACGTCTTTTCGCCAACATCCTGGCCGGCCACCTGCTGATCCTGTTCATGGCCGGTGGCCTTGCCGTGCTGCTCGGGCTCGCCGCCCTCGGGGTGCTCACCTTCCCGCTCGCGTTCGCCTTCTTCATCTTCGAGATCGGGCTGGTGGCGACGCTGCAGGCATTCATCTTCTCGACCTTGACGGCCATCTACATCGGCGGCGCAACCGCCGAGTCTCACTAGAAAGGAGCAACCAAGAATGGACTTGCTGCCCATCGCTCAGGCTGCAGAATCGGTCGACCTGACGCCGGTAACCGACGCCGGGCGCGCGATCGCCCTCGGGGTCGGCGCCGGGCTCGGCTCGATCGGAGCCGGGATCGGCATCGGGATCATCTTCGGCAAGGAGATCGAGTCGGTCGCCCGCCAGCCGGAGATGAAGGACGAGCTCCAGTCGATCCGCTGGCTCGGCTTCGCGCTCTGCGAGGCGGTCGCCTTCTACACCTTCATCTTCGGCCTGATCGCCTTCTTCCTCACGTAGGCCGTGGAGTTGGTGTCCACAATCGCAACGGTCCTGCCGCTCGCGGCGGAGGAGGACAGCGGCGGGAGCTTCCTCGTCTCGCCCTCGCTCGGGCTCATGTTCTGGACCCTGCTCGCGTTCGGCGTGACGATGTACGTGCTCGCCAAGTTCGCCTTCCCGCGGATCGGCGATGCGCTGGAGAAGCGGGCGAACGCGATCCGCGAGAACATCGAGGCCTCCGAGCGCCAGCGCGAGGAGGCCGACGAGCTGCTGGCCGAGTACCGGCAGCGGCTGAAGGAGGCGCGCGAGCAGGCCGAGGACATCGTCAACCGCTCCCGCAAGGCCTCGGAGGCCGCGGTCGCGGAGGCGACGGCCGAGGGCAAGGCCAAGCGCGAGGAGCTGGTCGCAGCCGCCCGTCGCGACATCGAGGCCGAGACCAAGCGCTCGCTGGACCGGATCCGCAACGAGGTCGCGGACCTGACCGTGCTCGCGACCGAGAAGGTGACCCGCAAGACGCTCGACGACGACGACCAGAAGCGGCTGGTCGAAGAGGCGCTGGCGGAGGTCGACTTCTCGGCCCTGGCCGGCAACGGGGCCTCGAAGGAGCGGAGCTAGCCCGATGGAGGAGATCGCGCGCGTCTACGCCGACGCCCTGTTCGAGGTGGCGCAGGACAAGGACGAGCTGGACGAGATCCACGACCAGCTCGGCGAGTTCGCCGACGCGATGAACTCGAGCAACGACATGCGCGTGTTCTTCTTCTCGCCGTACTTCTCGTCGGCCGACAAGCGCGAGGGGATCCGCGGCGCGGTCTCCGGGGCCAGCGAGGAGCTCGTAAACTTCCTCGAGCTGCTCGCCGAGAAGCACCGGATGCCGGCGATCTTCCGCATCAGGGACCGCTTCGACGAGCTCTGGGCCGAGGCGAAGAAGCGGCTCGAGGTGACGCTCACGAGCGCCGTCGAGCTCGACGACAAGATCGTCGAGCAGGTCCGCGAAGAGGTCGAGCGGCAGACGAACCGCGAGGTCGACCTCGAGACCCAGGTCGACCCCGGCATCCTCGGCGGGCTCGTGCTCCGGGTAGGGAACATGGTCTTGGACGCCAGCCTCAGCAACAAGCTGGAGAAGTTGAGAAAGGAAGTCGCAGCGTAATAGGCGGTGGTGAGGGGCTTTAGCCCCGAAAGCAGCATGTAAGGCCGGCGAAGCCGGCCGCAAAGAGATTCAAGGAACAACGGAACGCAAGCCGGCCGCAAGAGATTGTTTGTAAGGGGCTTTAGCCCCGAAAGCAGCATGTAAGGCCGGCGAAGCCGGCCGCAAGAGATTCAGAAGAAGAACCAGAGGAGCGACACAGCGTGGAGATCAAGCCCGACGAGATTTCGAAGATCCTCAGGCAGCGGATCGAGGGGCTGGAGGCCGATAGCTCCGACCTCGCCGAGGTCGGCACCGTGCTCTCGGTCGCCGACGGCATCGCCCGCGTCCACGGGCTCGACAACTGCATGTCGCTCGAGCTGCTCGACCTGCCGCACGACGTCACGGGACTCGCGCTGAACCTCGAGGCCGACAACGTCGGCGTCGTGCTCTTCGGCGAGTGGGACAAGATCGTCGAGGGCGACACGGTGAAGCGCACCGACCGCCTGCTCGAGATCCCGGTCGGAACCGAGCTGCTCGGCCGGATCGTCGACCCGCTCGGGCGCCCGCTCGACGACAAGGGCGACATCAACACCTCCGAGACCCGACCGGCCGAGTTCAAGGCCCCGGGCGTGGTCGAGCGCCAGCCGGTGGATACCCCGGTGCAGACCGGGATCAAGGCGATCGACGGGATGATCCCGATCGGCCGCGGCCAGCGCGAGCTGATCATCGGCGACCGGCAGACCGGGAAGTCGGCGATCGCGATCGACACGATCATCAACAACAAGGACAAGGACCTGATCTGCGTCTACGTCGCCATCGGCCAGCGGATGGCGACGGTGGTGCAGGTGGCCGAGATCCTCGACGAGCACGGGGCGCTCGAGAACACCGTCATCGTCGCGGCGCCCGCCGACGAGGCGGCGCCGATCAAGTACATGGCGCCCTACGCCGGCTGCGCGATGGCCGAGCACTTCCTCTACGACGGCAAGGACGCGCTCTGCGTCTATGACGACCTGACCAAGCACGCCTCGGCGTATCGCCAGATGAGCCTGCTGCTGCGGCGCCCGCCGGGCCGCGAGGCGTACCCCGGCGACGTCTTCTACCTGCACTCGCGGCTGCTCGAGCGCGCGGTGCGGCTCAACGACGAGCTCGGCGGCGGCTCGCTGACGGCGCTGCCGATCATCGAGACGCAGGCAAACGACGTCTCGGCGTACATCCCGACGAACGTCATCTCGATCACCGACGGTCAGATCTTCCTCGAGTCCGACCTCTTCTATTCCGGCGTGAGGCCGGCGATCAACGTCGGCATCTCGGTCTCGCGGGTGGGCGGCAACGCGCAGACGAAGGCGATCAGGAAGGTCGCCGGCAAGCTGAAGCTGGACCTCTCCCAGTACCGCGACCTGGAGGCGTTCGCGCAGTTCGGCTCCGAGCTCGACCCCGAGACCCAGCGCCAGCTCGCCCGCGGCGAGCGGCTGGTCGAGATGCTGAAGCAGAACGAGCGCAGTCCGCTCTCCGTCGCCAACCAGGTCGCCTCGATCTACGCCGGCACCGGCGGCTACCTGGACCGGATCAAGACCGAGCGCGTGCACGAGTTCCTGGCGCAGATGCTCGACCGCCTGCACTCGGAGAACAAGGACCTGATGGGCCGGATCGACGAGGGCGCGCTCTCCGACGAGGACGAGGAGGAGCTCGGCGAGGCGATCGCCGAGATGGTCGACGACTTCGGCCCCGACTTCGACGCGGAGGGCCAGCCGCTCGAGGAGGGCGAGTCGGATCGCGTCAAGGACGAGGGCGAGCACGGGCGCCCCGCCCGCACGGACGAGGAGGCCAAGGGGGAGGCCGAGGCCGAGAAGGAGGCCGAGAAGGCCGAGCGCACGGTCGAAGAGGCCGAGCGCGAGACCGACGAGAAGGTCACCGCCTAATCCCCGGCTCTAGCAACTAGCGACCAGCAACTCCGCCTCATGGCCACCCAAAAAGAAGTCAAGAACCGCATCGCGAGCGTGAAGAACATTCACAAGATCACGCGCGCGATGGAGATGGTGGCCGCGGCGCGGCTGCGGCGGGCCGAGCAGCGCATCGACCACATGCGCCCCTACGCGCAGGCGATCCGCAAGATGACCCAGCAGGTGGCCGACGCCGCCGCCGGGGCGATCCCGCGGATCAAGCTGCTCGAGGAGCGCGAGAACCCGAGCCACGTCGGGATCATCCTGGTCACCGGCGACCGCGGGCTGGCGGGCGCCTTCAACGCCAACATCCTCCGCGAGGGGACCCGCCTGAAGCGCGAGTTCGCCGCCGACGGGGTCGAGACCTCGTTCTCGGTCGTCGGGCGGCGGGGCACCTCGAGCCTCACCTTCCGCGGCGAGGACATCGCCAACTCCTACGTCGGCTTCACCGACCGCCCGGCGTTCACCGACGCGCGCGAGATCTCGCGCGACGTCACCGCCGCCTACGTCGACGAGGAGCTCGACCGGGTCGAGCTCGTCTACAACCGCTACGTCTCGCCGCTGACCCAGTACGTGCGGCGCCAGACGCTGCTGCCGCTCCAGCAGGCCGAGGTCTTCGGCGAGGGCATCCCCGAGCCCGAGGAGCCGGCCGACCCGGAGCTCGCAGAGGCGCACGAGAAGGCCTACTGGGACTACGAGCCCGAGCCCGAGGAGCTGCTCCCGATGCTGTTCGAGGAGTACGTGGACCTGTCGGTCTACCGGGCGCTGCTCGAGTCCTCGGCCTCGGAGCTGGGCGCGCGCATGACCGCGATGCGCTCGGCGGCCGAGAACGCCGAGGAGATGATCGACGACCTGACCCTGGAGGCGAACCGCGTCCGGCAGGCCGAGATCACGCAGGAAATCTTGGAAGTCGTCGGCGGGGCCGAAGCGCTCGGCTGATCTAGAAAGGGAACATGGCTGAGAACAACGGAAGCGAATCGAGCAACGGCAAGAACATCGGCAGGGTGGAGTCCGTGACCGGCGTCGTCGTCGACGCGGTGTTCGGGGACGACCTGCCCGAGATCTACTCGGCGCTCGAGATCCAGATGACCGCGGGCGGCGCCGAGCGCGACGCCGACGAGGCGAGCACCCTGGTCTGCGAGGTCCAGCAGCATCTGGGCGACGACCGCGTGCGCGCCGTCGCCATGGACGCGACCGACGGCCTCAAGCGCGGCGACGAGGTGCTCGACACCGGCGGCCCGATCACGGTCCCGGTCGGCGATGCGACGCTCGGCCGGATCTTCAACCTGCTCGGCGAGCCGATCGACAACGCCGGCGAGGTGAACGCCGAGACCCGCTGGCCGATCCACCGCGCGGCGCCCGAGGTCGAGGACCTGACCCCGACCCAGGAGGTGCTCGAGACCGGGATCAAGGTCGTCGACCTGCTCGCCCCGTACGCCAAGGGCGGCAAGGTCGGCCTCTTCGGCGGCGCCGGCGTCGGCAAGACGGTGCTGATCCAGGAGCTGATCCGCAACATCGCCGAGGAGCACGAGGGCTACTCCGCCTTCTGCGGCGTCGGCGAGCGCTCGCGCGAGGGCAACGACCTCTGGCTCGAGATGAAGGAGTCCGGCGTCATCGACCGGACGATGCTCGTCTTCGGGCAGATGAACGAGCCGCCCGGCGCCCGCCTGCGGGTGGCGCTCTCGGGGCTGACGATGGCCGAGTACTTCCGCGAGCAGGGCGGCAAGGACGTGCTCCTGTTCATCGACAACATCTTCCGCTTCGTCCAGGCGGGCTCCGAGGTCTCGGCGCTGCTCGGGCGGATGCCCTCGGCGGTCGGCTACCAGCCGACGCTGGAGACCGAGATGGGCGGCCTGCAGGAGCGGATCACCTCGACCAAGCAGGGCTCGGTGACCTCGATCCAGGCGGTCTACGTGCCCGCCGACGACCTCACCGACCCGGCGCCGGCGTCGGTGTTCGCGCACCTGAACGCGACCACGACGCTCTCGCGGGCGATCTCGGAGAAGGGGATCTACCCGGCGGTCGACCCGCTCGACTCGACCTCGACCATCCTCAAGCCCGACATCCTCGGCGAGGAGCACTACCGGACCGCGACGGAGGTCCAGGAGAACCTGCAGCGCTACAAGGAGCTTCAGGACATCATCGCGATCCTCGGGATCGACGAGCTCTCGGACGAGGACAAGGTCGCGGTCAACCGGGCCCGCAAGCTGGAGCGCTTCCTCTCCCAGCCGTTCTTCGTCGCCGAGGCGTTCACCGGCCGCGACGGCGAGTACGTGCCCGTAGCCGACACGGTGCGCAGCTTCCGCGAGATCCTCGACGGCAAGTACGACGACCTGCCCGAGTCGGCCTTCTACATGAAGGGCTCGATCGACCAGGTCACCGGCACCGAGGAGAAGGCCGAGAAGGACGAGGGCGTCGAGCGCGAGCAGGCCGAGACCGAGGAGAAGAAGGAGGAGGAGGCCGAGACGGCCGAGTCCGATGGCGGGTGAGAACAAGCTCGAGGCTGAGGTGCTGACCCCCGAGGGCGCCGTCTTCTCGGGCGAGCTGCAGATGCTGGTCACCCGGACCGCGGTGGGCGAGGTCGGGATCCTCGCCGGCCACATCCCGATGGTCGCCCGCCTGTTGCCCGCCGAGCTTCGCCTGCACAAGTCGGACTCCGACGTCGAGACCTACGCCCAGGGCGAGGGCTGGCTCGAGGTGTTCGCAAACCGCGCCCGGGTGCTCGTCGCCGAGGCGACGTCGCCCGACTCGCTCGACGTCTCGGACCTCAAGCAGCGGCTCGAGCGGGCCGAGCAGAGCCTCTCCGAGGCCGAGGAGGGCTCGGCCGCGGCCGAGCAGGCCGAGCGCGAGCGCGCCCGCTGCGAGGCCTTCATCCAGATCGCCGAAGGCGGCTAGAGATCGTCTGCGGTCGGGGGGCCGTCGTCTAACCTCCCCGGGCCGTGGATGAGCAACTGCTCACAGAGAAGCTGATCGGCTACGACACCTCGAAGGCCGAGGGGATCAAGCAGTGCGCCGGCTTCGTCAAGGGCTGGCTCGACGCGCGCAACATCGAGACCCGCCAGATCGACTGCCGCGACCTGCCGGTGACGCTGGCCGAGGTGGGCCCCGCGGAGCCCGAGCTGACCCTGCTGCTCCACGGGCACATCGACGTCGTCCCCGGGCGGGCGGAGCAGTTCGAGCCCCGGGTCGACGGCGATCGGCTCGTCGGCCGTGGCGCCTACGACATGAAGGGCGCGCTGGCGGCGATGCTGCTCGCGGTCGCCGACCTGCGGGACTCGGAACGCGTCCGGGTGCGGCTCGGCGTCGTCCCCGACGAGGAGTCCGAGGAGGAGGTCGAGCGCGGAGGCGACCTCCTGGTCAGCGAGGGGTTCCTCGGCGACTTCGTGATCACCGGCGAACCGACCGACATGCACGTCGGCATCGCCGCCAAGGGCGTGGTGGCGATGCGGGTGCGCGTCGACGGGCGTGCCGCTCACGGGGCGACCCCGTGGCTGGGCGAGAACGCGATCCTGCGCGCGCTCGACGTATTCCGCGCGATCCAATCGCTACCGTTTGCGTCCCGGAGCTCGGAGCTCTTCGACCGCCCGTCGATCAACCTTGGCCGGATCCTCGGCGGTGACGCGCTGAACAAAGTGCCCGACACCTGTTACATCGACGTCGACGTGCGTTACCTGCCCGAGCAGGATCCCGACGCGATCCTCGGCGAGGTCGCCGGCATCCCCGGGGCCACGATCGTCTCCACCTTCAAGCGCCCGCCCGCGATGGTCGACCCCGAGTCGCCGTTCGTGCGCGCGCTGTGCGCTGCGACCGCCCCCCACACCAACGGCGAGGTGACCAGCGTCGGGCGCGACGGCGCCTCGGACGCGGTTTCCTTCCTCCGGGCGGGCGTCCCGGCGGTCGAGTTCGGCCCGCTCGGGGCCGGGCACCACGGCCCCGACGAGTGGGTTTCGATCGAGTCGCTCGCCGGCTACCGCCAGGCGATCGTCGAGTTCGCCACCAGCCTTCCCGCCGCGCTCGAGCGCGCGGTGGACGGGGAGACCGGATGACGCCCGACGACGAGCGCGACGAGCCGCCGCGTGCCCGAGGGCGACGAGGGGGAGAGGGCGCCGAGCACGAGGCTCCGCCTCCCGCCACCTGGGCCGGCCGCAAGCGCGCCGGCGACGACCGAGCAGCCCGACCCGCGAGGCGCCCGAGACAGAGCCCCAGGCCGGCGAATCCGACGAGTACGACGCGATCGAGCGCGACCTCGACCGCGAGCTGGCGGGCGCCGGCGCGAGCGAGGAGCCCGAGCCGGAGGACGACGCCGAGGAGCCCGTCGCCGAGGAGCCGCAGGACGACGAGGAGGCCGAGGAAGCCGAGGCCGAGGAAGCCGAGCCCGAGGGTGAGGAGCCCGTCGCCGAGTCCGAGGAGCCCGGCGCGAGGAGCCCGAGGAGCCCGGCGAGCCAGAGCCCGACGCCGACGCGGAGCCCGACGAGCCCCTCGACGCCGAGCAGCCCGACGAGGCCGAGCAGCCCGCCGCGGGCTCGCAGGAGACGGTGGAGGCGGAGACCCTGGCGCTCGCCGATCGCGAGCAGGCCGAGGAGGAGGCGCTCGCCGCGCTCCAGGCGCGCGCGGCGAAGCACGAGCCCGAGCGCGAGTCAGAACCCGCTGTCGTCGCGGCGGCCGCCGAGCCCGAGCCGAGGCCGAGCCGGTCCCGGACGAGGCCGACAACGGCAAGCCCCCCCGGGCAAAGCCCCTGTGGGCGCGCTTCTTGGCCGCCACGCTGGTGATCGTGATCTCGATGGCCGCGGCGACCTCGATCAGCATCCTGCTCTACCTCACCGACATCGCCGAGGGGCTCTCCGACAACGACACGCTCGCCTCGCTGCGCGACCAGCTCACCGAGGCCGACGGCGGCGCCCCGCAGACGATCCTGATCATCGGCTCCGACAAGCGCCTCGACACGCAGGGCGACCCAGGCCGCTCCGACACCACGATCCTGCTCCGCGTCGACCCCGACAAGCATGCGATCGCGCTGCTCTCCATCCCCCGTGACCTGAAGGTCAACATCCCCGGGGTCGGCGTCGACAAGTTCAACGTCGCCTACACCGAGGGCGGTCCTGACAAGACCCTCAAGGTGGTCGAGCAGCTCACCGGGCTCGAGATCAACCACGTCGTCAACATCAACTTCACCGGCTTCGCCGACGCGGTGAACGCGATCGGCTGCGTCTATATCGACGTCGACCGCCGCTATTACATCCCGCCCGAATCGGGGACCGCGGAGATCAACATCGAGGCCGGCTACCAGCGGATGTGCGGGTACAACGCGCTCCAGTACGTGCGCTTCCGCCATTTCGACAACGACCTCGTCCGGTCCGCGCGCCAGCAGGACTTCCTCCGCGAGGCGCGCCAGAAGCTGCCGCCCGGCGTCCTGATCCGCGACCGCAACGAGCTGCTCGACATCTTCACCGAGTACACGACCTCCGACATCGGCGACGCGGTGCCGCTGCTCGAGCTGCTGAAGACGTTTGCCGCCGTGCAGTCGGCGCCCGTCCGCGAGGTTCACTTCCCAGCCCAGCTCGGCGACGTCTACGTGACCGCCAACGACGAGGCGGTCAAGGAGGCGGTGAATCAGTTCTACAACGCCGAGGGGACCCCCGGCGAGCGGCCCTCGGGCGACTCGCCCGAGAACGGCGAGGACGGCCAGTCCGGCGGCGAGGCGGGGGCGGCGGAGGCGACGGCGACGGCAAGCCGAAGCCCGACAACGAGGATCACTTCGAGGGCCCGCCGATGGACGACTCGACCGAGCAGGGCCAGCGCTACGCGCACCAGGTCTCGATCAAGAAGCGCAAGAACGGCAAGCCGATGGTCGACTTCCCGATCTACTACCCGACCCGGCTCGCCCCCGGTTCCGTCATCACCCCGGACACCCGGGCGTTCCCGATCGACGGGCCGGACAAGGACGTCTACTACGGCTACAAGATGGTCGTCGACGTGCCCGGCGACACCTTCGGCCACGGCCTCTTCGACGAGTACTACGGCGTCTCGGGGACCGACTGGGTCAACGCGCCGATCCTCGAGAACGCGTCCGAGACCCGGACGATCGACGGCAAGGACTACCTCCTCTTCTACGACGGCGACCGGCTGCGCCTGGTCGGCTGGAAGACGAGCAAGGGCGCGTACTGGGTGAACAACACCCTGCTCCAGTCGCTCGAGGAGGGCCAGATGCTCTCGATCGCCACCTCGATGCGCGAGCTCGAAGGCAAGTAGCTTCCCCGCCATGAGCGCAGACGCAAAGCCGACTATCGGCGTGATCGGGGTCGGCTGGGTCGGCCTGGTCACCGCCGCCTGCTTCGCCGAGACCGGGCACCCGGTGGTCGCGGTCGACATCAACGAGGAGAAGGTCGACGCGCTGCGCGCCGGCGCGCCCCTCCCGATCCACGAGCCGGGGCTGCCCGAGCTGGTCGAGCGCAACCGCGACCGGCTCACCTTCACCACGGAGATGCCGGAGGTGCTCGACGTCGCCCGGCTGCTGTTCTGCTGCGTCGACACGCCGCCCACCTACTCCGGCGACGCCGACCTCTCGCGGGTCGAGGCCGTGGTCGCGGCGCTGCCCTCCGGCTCCGAGCACGCGCTGGTGATGAAGTCGACCGTCCCCGCCGGAACCGGCGAGGCGATCCGCCGCTCGAAGCCCGACCTCGTCTACGTCTCCTGCCCCGAGTTCCTCAAGGAGGGCTCGGCGGTCAAGGACTTCCTCGAGCCCGACCGCGTGGTCGTCGGCGCCGACCCCGGCTCCGAGTGGGCCGCCGACGCCGTCGCCGAGCTCTACGCCCCGCTCGGCGGTCACCTCGTGCGCACCGACGTCGCCTCGGCCGAGATGATCAAGCTCGCGTCGAACGCGTTCCTGGCGACCAAGATCTCCTTCATCAACGAGATCGCCAACGTCTGCGAGGGCGTCGGCGCCGACGTCAGCGAGGTCGCCCGCGGCATGGGCCTCGACCAGCGCATCGGCCCCCAGTTCCTGCAGGCGGGCATCGGCTACGGGGGCAGTTGCTTCGCCGGCTCGGAGACCGTCCTGGTGCGCTATCGCGGCTGGCCCCGGCTGTTGAGCTTCGAGGCGCTTTGGGACCTGGTGGACGGAGACGGTCGCGCGGAGGACGGCGAAGCGATCGCTCCTGAGGACCTCGAGGTCTGGTCGTGGGTGCCCGGCGAGGACGAGCCGGAGTGGCGCCCGGTCTCGGTGCTCACGAGGCGGCCGCTACCACGGCGACCTGGTCGAAGTCAGGACCAAGATGGGGCGGCGCGTTCGTGTTACCGACGATCACCCGTTCGTGGTCGGCGATGGAGAGGACGATCGGGTGCTCAGCCAGGTACTCGCCCGCGGACTTGACCGCGGCGCACTGGCTGCCAGCCGCCACCGGCATGGTTCCTGGGTTCGCGCCCGGACCGTTACTCGCTCGATGGCCGCGATCGAGGACGGGCATGTCGAGGCCGATTCGGTGCTCGTACGACCCCGAGCAGCGGAGATCGCCGCGTTCGCATCGCAGCCTGCAGAACGCCGTGCCGAGGCGCTCTCGCACCCCCGCGGGCTCAAGCGCGGTTACGACGTCGCGCGGACCGGGACGCTGAGGCTGCGGGAGGCCTGCTCGGCAGGCATGGATCTTCGCGGCGCCACCGTTGGCACGGCCGCCAACGGGACGTTCTCCCCGATCGAGCTCGACTTCGGACCTCGCTTTTGGCGGGTCGCCGGCCTCTACCTCGCCGAGGGTTGCATCTCCGAGGATCGGGGCTCAAGCGGATCTCGCCGCTCGCGGATCATCTGGAGCTTTCACCCATCTCGTGAGGAGCACCTAGTCGAGGAGGTGGTCGCTTATTGGGCTGCGCAGGGCGTGAAGGCGTCCGTGCGCAGCACGCCCACGGCGCGGCGGGTTGAGGTCAGCTCGAGGCTGCTTGCCGCGTGGTGGGGCGAGGTGCTCGGGCTTGGCGCCAATTCATATGAGCAGCGGTTGCCCGACCTGCTCTGGGAGCAGGCGCGGGATCGCAAGCTCGCCCTCCTGTCGGGCCTTTGGGAGGGGGACGGCTCCTGGTCTCTCGTCAACGGGGGACCGAGCGTGATCCTCGAGTGGGGGACTGTCAGCGACGAGCTCGCCGACGGCGTCGCGAGACTGCTCGGCGAGGCCGGGCTCGTCTGCGCCTGGCGTCGCGGCTGGACGGCGAAGTCGACAAAGGAGACGCACTGGCTCCGCGTGAGCGGTGCAGATCAGATCGAGCGCGCCCTCTTCTTGGTTCCCGAGCGGGATCGCGCTCGGGGTCCTGAGCGCGATCTCGAGACAGCGCAAGCGCATCGCCCCGACCGGGTACCGGCGCTTCGCGCCGACCTCGATGCCGTGGCTGCGAGTAACCGAGACCACTCGCGAGGCCTTTAGCGGCTTTGTCTACTCACTCAAGGTGCCGGGCAGCCACACGGTGGTTACGAGCGGTGGGCTTGTCTGCGCGCAGTGCTTTCCCAAGGATGTCTCCGCGCTGAAGATGCTCGCCGGCAACACGGGCTATCACTTCCAGCTGCTCAACTCGGTGATCGAGGTCAACGAGCTGCAGAAGCGGCGGGTGATCTCGAAGCTCTCCAAGCATCTCGGGTCGCTGGTCGGCAAGCGGATCGCGCTGCTCGGGCTCGCGTTCAAGCCCAACACGGACGACATGCGCGAGGCATCGAGCCTGGTGCTCTCGGCCCGGCTTCAGGGCGAGGGGGCCAGCGTGGTCGCCTACGACCCGGTGGCCGAGGGGCCGGCCGCCCAGATGCTGCCCAGCGTTCAGCTCTGCAACAGCCCGGCCGAGGCGCTCGAGGGCGCCGACGCCGCGATCCTGGTCACCGAGTGGCCGGAGTTCGCCGAGCTCGACTGGGAGGGGCTCGCGGGGCGGATGTCGAACCCGCTGATGGTGGACGGACGCAACTACCTCGACCCGGATCGGATGCGCGCCGCCGGCTTCGACTACGAGGGGATCGGTCGCCGGTCCGCCGCCAACGGCGGCGGCTCAGGGAGCTGATGCGTGCGCTGGTGCTCGTCGGCGGGGAGGGCACCCGCCTGCGACCGCTCACCCTCACGCAGCCGAAGCCGGCGCTGGCGCTCGTCGACCGCCCGTTCATCCGCTACCTCGTCGACTGGGTCGGGCGCCATGGGATCGACGAGGTGATCATGGCCTGCGGCTTCAAGGCCGACGCGCTGCGCGAGGCGCTCGGCGACGCGGTGCCCGGCGGTCCCTCGATCGTCTACATCGAGGAGCCCGAGCCGCTCGGCACCGCGGGCCCGCTCGGCCTCGCCGCCGACCGGGGGCTGCTCGACGAGCGCTTCGTCGCCATCAACGGCGACCTGCTGACCGACCTCGACCTCAGCGCGCTCGTCAGCCGCCATGAGGCGACCGGCGCGGTGGCGACGATCGCGCTGCACCCGGTCGACGACCCGAGCTCGTACGGGCTCGTCCGGCGCCGCGAGGACGGCGAGGTGCTCGGCTTCCTCGAGAAGCCCGACCCGGAGGAGATCGACACCGACGAGGTCAACGCCGGCGCCTACGTGATCGAGCCCTCGGTGATCGAGCGGATCCCGCGCGGCCGCGCGGTCTCGATCGAGCGCGAGATCTTTCCGGAGCTGGTCGGCAACGGGCTCTACGGCCTGCGCCTCGACGGGTACTGGATGGACATCGGGACGCCGGAGCGCTACCTGCAGGCGAGCTGGGACATCCTCGAGGGCCGCGTCGAGACCGAGCTCGACGGCACCGGCGGGCCGTTCGTCGCGCCCGGCGCGGAGGTCTCGCCGGCTGCCAGCATCGCCGCGCGGGCTGTGGTGCGGTCCGGCTCGACGGTCGCCGACGGCGCCGTGGTCGCCGAGAGCGTGCTGTTCGACGACTGCCGGGTCGGCGCCGAGGCCGAGGTGCGTGGCTCGATCCTCGCCCGCCGGGTCGAGGTCGGCGACGGAGCGACGATCGCGGCGGGAAGCGTGATCGGTGAGCGGGCGCGGGTCCAGGCCGGGGCGGCGGTAGCCGCCGGTGCCCGGATCGCACCCGGAGATGTGATCGAACCGGAGGTGGCGGTGTGAGCGATGTCGATGCGATCCGCGCGGTCGATTCGTCCGGGCAGCTGGACGACGTCTTGGCGCTGCCCGAGCACCTGCGGGACGCCCTCTGGCGGGTCGAGTCGGCCGGGCTCGAGCCCGCTCGAGGCGAGCGGGCTGATCGTCTGCGGCATGGGCGGCTCGGCGGTCGGAGGCGTGCTCGCCCGCGCCGCGCTCGGCGACGTGCTCAACCGGCCGATGCTGATCTTCCGCGACTACGAGCTGCCCTCGTGGACGGGACACGAGCGAGCCGTGCTCTGCTCGAGCTATTCCGGGGACACGGAGGAGACGCTCGCCTGCTTCGAGGCGGCCGAGGCGGTTGGGGCGCACCGGTTCGCGATGACCACCGGCGGCGCCCTCGGCGACGCCGCGCGCAAGGCGGGCGTGCCGGTGATCGGGTTGCCCGCGGGGCTGCAGCCCCGCCACTCGGTCGGCTACGGCTTCACCGTCGCCTGCGAGGTCGCGGCCCTCGTCGGCGCCGCACCGGGGATGCGGACGGAGATCGACACGGCCGCCGCCCACCTCGACGAGGCCCGGGACGCCCTTGTCGCCCGCGCCGGCGAGGTCGCCGAGCAGATCGCCGGGTCCGTGCCGCTGATCTACGGCTGCGACCTGACGGTCCCCGCGGCCTACCGGTGGAAGTGCGAGATCAACGAGAACGCCAAGCGCCACGCGTTCGACAACCAGCTGCCCGAGATCGACCACAACGAGATCGTCGGCTGGGCCCCGAGCGCGAACGGCACCCCGCTTCGCCGCCGTCTTCCTCGGCGACTCGCGATCAGCACCCGCGCCTGCGCGAGCGCGCCGAGCTCACCGCGAAGCTGATCGAGCCCGCGGCCGCCTGCGTCGTCGAGGTCGAGACCGAGGGCGAGACGCGGGTCGAGCGGCTGTTGTGGTCGGTGATGCTGGGAGACCTGGTCTCGCTTCACCTCGCCGCGGACGCACGGGGTCGACCCGGGCCCGATCGAGGTGATCGAGCGGCTCAAGCAGGACCTCGGGAACCCCTAGCTCCGAGTAGCCGACAGCGCCGACGAACGGCAGCACCGGCACGCACGGGACGGGACGCGGGTGGCGAGGATCGAGGGCGTTGAGGATCGTGTAGGCGGCGACCGGGTCGAAGGCGATCGACAGGTGCTCGGACTGGTCGAGCTCGCAGACCTCCTGGACGATGACGTTGTCGGCACCGTCCATGAGCCCGCTGGTGTACGGGACGACGAGCTCGTCGTTGGCGGTCAGCAGCATCGTGTAGTCGACGCCCTTGACCCGCGGGCCTCCCTGCGCGTTGAGCTTCCGGATGAACCGTGAGCCGGCGAGGAACTGGCGGCAGGAGGAGCAGAATGGCTCGAGCGCGGCGTAGGCGACGGACGAGAAGCCGAGCGCCTGGCCGATCTGGTCGACCGAGCCCAGCCCGGCGAGGTTGGTGCCGTCCCAGAGGGGCGTCATCCCCACGTAGTCGTCCACCTTGCGGCGGCCGCCGAGGTACTTGACCCACCAGTCGGGCATCAGGCTGCCCTCGGAGTGGCCGACGACGTCGACGCGGCGGGCCCCGGTCGCGCGCAGCACCCGGGCGGCGAAGCGCTTGAGCTTGCGGGCGCTCTTCTGCATCCGCAGCAGGCCGCCCGGCTGGTAGCCGGGAGGGTCGACCTCGGGGCGGGTGCCGTAGGTGAGCGCGAACACGCAGAACCCGTGGTTGGCGAGGAACGGCGAGATCGTCGGGAAGTTGACGGTCCGGTTCGCCGCCAGTCCGTGCACGAGGACGACGGGGTTGGGATGGCGTCGCGACGGCTCGCAGTCCCAGTCGTTGGAGCCGGCCGGCGGCGCGTTGGGGTCGGAGACCTGCTGGGAGAAGTCGCCGGTCCAGGGGACCGGGAGCTCGTCGCCGGCCGCCGACGCCGGCAGCGCGAGCGACGCAAGAGCGATCGACGACCACGGCCCGGGCGCGCACGGCGCGAGCGTAGCGACGCCGCGATAATCCCGAGCCGGTTGATCACCGTCGACGAGACCTCCTTCTTCGCGATCATCCTCACGGCGATGGTCGCGGCGCTCACGGTCGTCGTGCTGCCGAGCCGGTTCGCGCCGCCGGTGGTCGTGCTCGAGCTGATGCTGGGGATCGTGATCGGCCCGGAGGTGCTCGGCCTGGCCGAGCCCGACGAGTTCATCGACTTCTTCTCGAACCTCGGGCTCGGGATGCTGTTCTTCTTCGCCGGGTACGAGATCGACTTCGAGCGCATCCGCGGCAAGCCGCTCACGCTCGGCGCCTTGGGGTGGCTGCTCTCGCTGGCGCTCGCCTACGGGATCGGCGGCGCCCTCGCCGCGGCCGGGGTGATCGTCTCGTTCCTCTACACGGGCTCGTCGCTGGCCACCACGGCGATCGGGACCCTGATCCCGATCCTCCGTGACAACGGCGAGCTGAAGACGCGCTTCGGCACTCAGCTGCTGGCCGCGGGCGCGGTGGGGGAGTTCGGCCCGATCCTGCTGATCACGCTCGTGCTCTCGACCACCCAGCCGCTGCACGAGGCGGCGATCCTGCTCGCCTTCATCGGGATCGCGCTGGTCCTGGCGCTGGGTTCCGTGAAGCTCGCCTGGCGGGGCTTCGGCGTGCTGCAGCGGACCCTGGAGTCGAGCAGCCAGCTCGCGATCCGGATTGCCGTCGTGCTCGTCTTCGGCCTGGTCCTGCTCGCCTCCGACCTCGGCCTCGACGTGCTGCTCGGCGGCTTCGTCGCCGGGATGATCGTCCGCGCGGCGCTGCGGGGCCGCGAGCTCGAGTCGTTCGAGTCGAAGCTGACGGCGGTGGGCTTCGGCTTCTTGATCCCGTTCTTCTTCGTCGACAGCGGGCTCAACTTCGACCTCGCCGCGCTTGGCTCGGCCGAGGCGATCGCCAAGCTGCTGCTCTTCCTCGCCCTGTTCCTGGTCGTCCGCGGCACGCCGGCGCTGCTGCTCTACCGCGGCGTGCTCAACGCGCGCGACCGGGTCGCGCTCGCGTTCTTCTGCGCCACCGAGCTGCCGCTGGTGGTCGCGATCACGACGATCGCCGTCGACGCGGGCGAGATGCGGTCGTCGACCGCGGCCGGCCTGGTCGGCGCGGCGATGCTCTCGACCCTGATCTACCCGTTCGTCGGCATGGCGCTGAGGCGGGGATCCGAGGCCGGTGCGCCTGAGGAGGCCCCCGCGGCTCCCGCGTGAGCCTTGCCCGAGCGCCCCGGGCTTTGGCGAGGGCGCGGGCCGTTGCTTGGCAGTAAGGGGCGGAGGTGTGTGGCGACGCGGGCGTTTGTGCCTCGCCGTGCGCGTAGGTGTGGCGCGAGTGGCGCCGGATCGGCGTTTTCGGCCTCTCGGACGCCGAGTGGCACATCGACCCCCGTATAGGGGGCAAATGTGCCACTCGGCGTCGGGAGTGCGCCCGGCGACGCTGCGCGCTCAGTCCGCGTCCGAAGCCGGGCGCCGGCGGTTGCGCTTCGTCTCCGAGCGCCGCCGCTTGGCCTCCAGGCGGCGCCGGCGTGACGCGGTGGTCGCCCTGGTCGGGCGCCGATGCTTTCGCGGCTGCAGCGCCGCCGCGATCCGCTCCTGCAGCCGCTCGACCGCGAGCGTGCGGTTGCGCGCCTGGCTCCGCGCGTCCTGGGCGACCGCGGTGACCCGCGGGCCGAACCGCGCGCGCAGCCGCTGCTTCTGCTCCTCGCTCAGCGACGTCGATTCGTCGATCTCGAAGACCGCCTCGACCCGCGAGGCGGTCACGTTCGCATGCTGCCCTCCGGGGCCGGACGACCGGCTGGTGCGCAGATGGATCTCGCGATCTGGAACGTGCGGCACCACGCCGCGAGTTATTCCTCAGTACCTGTAGTGGTCCGGCTTGTATGGCCCCTCGACCGAGACGCCGATGTAGGCGGCCTGGTCGGGGCGCAGCTCGGTGAGGCTGACGCCGAGCGCGTCGAGGTGCAGCCGGGCGACCTTCTCGTCGAGGTGCTTGGGCAGCACGTAGACGCGCTTCTCGTACTCGTCGTTCTTGCTGAACAGCTCGATCTGGGCGATCGTCTGGTTGGTGAACGAGTTCGACATCACGAACGACGGGTGGCCGGTCGCGTTGCCGAGGTTGAGCAGCCGCCCCTCGCAGAGGACGATGATCGAATGGCCGTCGGGGAAGGTCCACTCGTCGACCTGGGGCTTGACCTGAATCCGCTTGGCGCCCGAGGATTCCAGCCCGGCCATGTCGATCTCGTTGTCGAAGTGGCCGATGTTGCCGACGATCGCCTGGTGCTTCATCCGCGCCATGTGATCGACGGTGATGATGTCCTTGTTGCCGGTCGCGGTGACGAACACGTCGGCGCTCGAGATGACCTCGTCGAGCGTGCGCACCTCGAAGCCCTCCATCGCCGCCTGCAGCGCGCAGATCGGGTCGATCTCGGTGATGATCACCCGGGCGCCCTGGCCGCGCAGGGAGTCGGCGCAGCCCTTGCCGACGTCGCCGTAGCCGCAGATCACGCAGACCTTGCCGCCGATCATCACGTCGGTGCCGCGGTTGATCCCGTCGACGAGCGAGTGCCGGCAGCCGTAGAGGTTGTCGAACTTCGACTTGGTCACCGAGTCGTTGACGTTGATCGCCGGGAAGAGCAGCGTCCCGGCCTCGGCGAACTGGTAGAGGCGGTGGACGCCCGTGGTGGTCTCCTCGGTGACGCCGAGGAGGCCCTCGGCCATGCGCGTGAAGCGCTGCGGGTCGTCGGCGAGCGAGCGGGTCAGCGTCTCGAGGATGATCCGGAACTCCTCCGACTCCGCGGAGGCCGGGTCGGGGACGGCCCCGGCGGCCTCGAACTCGACTCCCTTGTGGACGAGCAGGGTCGCGTCGCCGCCGTCGTCGAGGATCATGTTCGGCCCGTCGGCATCGGGCCAGGTGAGCGCCTGCTCGGTGCACCACCAGTACTCCTCCAGCGTCTCGCCCTTCCAGGCGAAGACGGGGACCCCGGTCGCGGCGATCGCCGCGGCGGCGTGGTCCTGGGTCGAGAAGATGTTGCAGGAGGCCCAGCGGACCTCGGCGCCGAGGGCGAGCAGGGTCTCGATCAGGACCGCGGTCTGCACCGTCATGTGGAGGGACCCGGTGATGCGGGCGCCGGCGAGCGGCTGGGAGTCGGCGTACTCCTCGCGCGTGCGCATCAGCCCCGGCATCTCGTGCTCGGCGAGGGTGATCTCCTTGCGCCCGAACTCGGCCAGGCCGAGGTCGGCGACCTTGTAGTCCGGGGATGTGACGGCGGTAGTGCTGGTCATGCTTCTCCTGTTTGTTTGACCTGCGAATCGTAGACAGGCTGCGAACCCAATAGCCTGACGGCGATGAGGGCGATGGTGATGGCCGCGGGGCTGGGCACGCGCCTGCGCCCGCTCACGCACGAGATCCCGAAGCCGCTCGTGCCGGTCGCGAACCGGCCGATCATGGAGCACATCCTCGAGCTGCTCGCGGGCCAGGACATGCGCGAGGTGGTCGCCAACCTGCACTGGTTCGGGGACACGGTCCGCGACCGCTTCGGCGACGGCTCGGAGCTCGGGATCGAGCTCACCTACAGCGAGGAGGAGAAGCTCCTCGGCACCGCCGGGGGCGTGCGGAACGTGCGCTCCTTCTTCGGCGACGACCCGTTCACGGTGATGGCGGCCGACGCGCTCACCGACATCGACCTGCAGGCCCTGGCGCGCACCCACGAGCACAACGACTGGATCGCGACCCTGGCGGTCAAGCGGGTCACCGACACCACCGAGTACGGGGTCGTCGTCACGGACTCCGACGGGCGCGTGCAGGGATTCCAGGAGAAGCCGGAGCCGGCCGAGGCGCTCTCCGACCTCGCCAACTGCATGATCTACGTGCTCGACCCCGAGGTCTTCGACCACTTCCCGGACAAGGACGAGGTCGACTTCGCGCTCGACGTCTTCCCGGCCCTGCTCGACGCCGACGTGCCGTTCGGCGTTCACGTGACCGAGGACTACTGGAACGACGTCGGCTCGCTGCCCGAGTACCTGCAGGGCAACCTCGACGTGCTCACCGGGGCGATCGACGTCGAGCCCGGCCGGGGAGCTGATCGACGACGCCCGGGCCGCCGGGCTGGCAGCGGGGGTCGAGGTCGAGGGCCCGGTGCTGCTCGGCGACGGCGCCGAGGTCGGCGAGGGGGCGACGCTGGAGGGGCCGCTGGTGATCGGGCCCGGCGCGAAGATCGGCGCCGGAGCGCGCGTGCGCGAGTCGGTCCTGCTGCCGGGCGCCGAGGTCCCCGTCGACGGACTGCTGGCCGGCGCGATCGCCGGCAGCGCGCCCGCGCTGGCGGGTTCGTCAACCGCGGCGGGCCGCGGGACCTCCTCCTAGACTGCGGGAAACCCGCGAACGATCTGCGGGATTACTCGTATCGCCAACCGACCGTCTTCACCGATGCTTCAGGGAGGAGAGATGGAAGGCGAGCACAGGACCTTCGGACCGACGGCCCGGCACCGTGCTGGTGTCTACGGCTGGGCGGTCATCGCGCTCGGCGCGCTGGTGCTGATCGGCCTGCTCGGGGAGGAGCTCGGCCCGGCGCTGACCACGCTCGCGTCGATCGCCGTCCTGCTGGCGGTGATCGTCGTCAGCGTCCGCTACGTGCGGGTGCAGAGCGGCCGGCGCGACCTCAGCGAGCACTCGTTCCGCGCCGTCACCGAGAACTCGCTCGAGGCGATCATCTCCGGCGACCAGGCGGGGCTGATCACCTACCTGAACCCGGCCGCGGAGCGGATGTTCGGCTGGCCCGCCGCCGAGGCCGTCGGGCGCCCGATCAAGATCCTGATGCCGGAGCGCTACCACGCCGCCCACGAGGAGGGCATGCGGCGCTTCCTCGAGACCGGCGAGCGCCGCCTGATCGGCGAGACGATCGAGCTGGTCGGGCTGCGTCGCGGCGGCGAGGAGTTCCCGCTCTCGCTCTCGCTCGTCGACTGGCACGTCGACGGGCGCACGTACTTCACCGGCACGATCCGCGACATCAGCAGGCGCGTCTCGGTCGACCGCGCCCGTCGAGAGCTCGCCGCCATCGTCGACGGCACCGCGGATGCCGTGATCGGCTGGGGGCTCGACGGGATCGTGACGAGCTGGAACCGCGGGGCCGAGCGCATCTACGGCTACGACGCGCAGGAGATGATCGGGCGCTCGCTCGACGTCCTGGTCGCTCCCGGGCACGAGAGCGAGCTGCCCGAGCTGCTCGAGCGGGTACGGGCCGGCGAGCGGATCGAGAACTTCGAGACGGTCCGGATGCGCAAGGACTGGCGGCGGATCGACATCGCGCTCACCGTCTCCCCGGTCCACGACGAGCGGGGGAGGGTCAGCGGCGTCTCGACGATCGCACGCGACATCTCCGAGCAGAAGGCCGCGGAGCGCAAGCTCGCCGAGAGCGCCCGTCACTTCGAGCTGATCAAGGACCTGGTCGCCACCTGCGGCTTCGACGGCTACTTCAAGAAGCTCAACGGGGCCTGGGAGGAGACCTTCGGGTGGACGCCCGACCAGCTGCTCCCGAACCCGTTCATCGTCATCGTCCACCCGGACGACCGCGAGGCGGTCGAGAGCGAGGTCGCCAGGCTCGCTCGCGGCGGGACCACGGCGGAGTTCAAGATCCGGGTCCAGACGAGCGAGGGCGGCTGGCTGTGGACCGAGTGGTCGGCGTCGCCGGACGTGCCCGCCGGCCTCTTCTACTGCGTCGGGCGCGAGATCAGCGGGCGGATGGAGGCCGAGCGGACGCTCGCCGCCGAGCGGCGCCAGTTCGCCGACGCCCAGCAGATCGCCAGCGTCGGCAGCTGGGAGCTCGACCTCGACAGCGGCGAGCGCACGTGGTCGGCGCAGCAGTACCGAAACCACGGCTTCGAGCCCGGCGACCCGCTGCCGACGTTCGAGCAGGTGCTGGAGCGCATCCATCCCGAGGACCGCGAGGGGGCGCAGACCGAGATCGAGCAGATCTTCCTCGGCACCGAGCGCGAGTTGCGCATCTCCTACCGGGTCGTGCTCGGCGATGGCCGGGTGCGCGAGATCGAGGTCGAGGGCCGGCCGCTGATCGACGCCGACGGCTCGCGCCGCCTGCTCGGCACGAGCCGCGACGTGACCGCCGAACGCGACGCGGAGCGGCTCAAGGACGACTTCTTCGGCCTCGTCTCGCACGAGCTCCGCACCCCCCTGACATCGATCATCGGCTACAGCGAGCTGCTGGCCGAGGTCGAAGCGCGAGAACCTGAGCGAGCAGGGGAGGCGGTTCATCGAGGTGATCGAGCGCAACTCCCGCCGCGAGCTCAGCCTCGTCGGCGATCTGCTGCTCCTGACCAAGATCACCGCAGGCACGTTCGAGATCGAGCTCGGGCGCGCCGACCTGACCGAGCTCGCGGCCAGCGCGCTCGAGGCCGCGCGGCCGGCCGCCGAGCAGGCGGAGGTCGAGCTCTCGCTGGAGGCGGGCGTCCCGATGGTCGTCGACGGCGACCCGCACCGCCTCGCCCAGGTGGTCGACAACCTGGTCTCCAACGCGATCAAGTTCACCCCGCGCGGCGGCCGGGTCGCGGTCAGGGTCGAGCGCACCCCCGGCGCCGTGGCCCTCGAGGTGACCGACACCGGGATCGGGATCGAGCAGGACGATCTCGGGCGCCTGTTCGACCGGATGTACAGGGCGGGGGAAGCCGAGCGCCGCCACATCCAGGGGACGGGGCTCGGGCTGACGATCGTCAAGGCGATCGTCGACGCCCACGAGGCGACGATCGCCGTCACGAGCGAGCCCGAGAAGGGGACCACGTTCCGGGTGGAGCTGCCCGTTCGCGAGGCCTGGGACCCGCGCGAGCACCGGACGCCGGTGCGCGACCGCCCGGGCCGCGCGGCGCGGGGCGGCGAGCGACGGATGTTGGCCGACAATGACTGAAGCCGCGGATGGGGCGCTGGTGCTCGTCGCCGACGACGAGCGCGACATCGTCGAGCTGGTCGCCATCGTGCTCGGCCGCGCCGGCTATGACGTGGTCACAGCCGGCGACGGGGAGGAGGCGCTCCAGCGCGTCCGCGAGCGGCCGCCGGCCCTCTGCATCCTCGACGGGGGGATGCCCGGACTGGCGGGGTTCGAGATCCTGCGGCGGCTGCGCGCCGACCCCGGGACGGACGGCATCCGGGTTCTGATCCTGACCGCGACCGTCGACGAGGAGCGCGCGATCCGGCGGCACGGGGTCGAGCCGGACGGGTTCATGAAGAAGCCGTTCGAGGCCGACGGCCTGCTGGCGGAGGTCGAGCGCCTGCTCCAATAGGGCGATGGAGATCGAGCTCCTCTGGTGGCGCGGCTGCCCCTCGGCCGAGGAGGCGATCGAGATCGTCCGCGAGGAGATGGGCACCGCGGGAATCGAGCCCGAGCAGCTGCGGGTGCGCGAGATCCGCGATCAGGCCGAGGCCGAGCGCGAGGCGTTTCCGGGCTCGCCGACGATCCGCGTCGACGGTCGCGACGTCAACGACCCGGGTCAGGAGCCCCATCGGGCTAACCTGCCGCGTCTACCGGCTGCGCGACGGGCAGATCTCGGCGCTCCCGGACCGAGCCGACATCGCCGACGCGCTCGCGGCGGCAAAGAGGAGTCAGGCGCACCGATGACCGACAGCGACAACGCCCCCGTCCGCCAGGCACCGGCGCTGGCGCTTCCCGACACGGAGGGCGAGACGCGCTCGCTGCCGTCCGGGCCGGGAGAGGCGACCGCGACCGTGGTCGTCTGGACCTGCAACCACTGCCCCTACGCGCTCGCCTGGCACGACCGCCTGGTGGACGTCGCGACGGAGTACGCCGATCGCGGGGTGCGCTTTCTGGCGGTCAACTCCAACGACGCCGAGCGCTATCCGGCCGACGGGCCGGAGGCGATGCGCGAGCGCTTCGAGCGCGAGCGCTGGCCGTTTCCCTACCTCCGCGACGAGTCGCAGGAGGCCGCCCGGGAATGGGGCGCAAGCGTGACCCCGCACCTGTTCGTGCTCGACCCCGAGCTGAGGATCGTCTACGAGGGCGCTCCCGACGCCGACCACCAGGATCCCGTCGCTGCGGGCCGAGTGGCTGCGCGACGCCCTCGACGCCGTGCTCGAGGGCGACGACGCCCCCGGCGAGCACCGAGCCGGTCGGCTGCTCGATCAAGTGGCTGTGAGGCGTGCCGCTCCTGAGGTCGTGACCGCGCGACGGCGCCTGGTCCGGGTCCCGGCCTCCTCGGCGAACCTCGGCCCCGGCTTCGACGTGCTCGCCGCGGCGCTGGCGATCGAGCTCGAGCTCGAGGTCACCGAGACCGGCGAGTTCGGGGTCGACGCCGGCCCGGACGTGCCGACCGATCGCTCCAACCTCTGCGTGCGCGCGTTCGAGGCCCTGCACCCGGCCGACGGGCTGCGCTTCGAGATCCGCAGCGAGATCCCGCTGGCGCGCGGCCTCGGCTCGAGCGCCGCCGCGATCGTCGCCGGGCTCGTCGCCGCCGACCACCTGTTCGAGCTCGGGCTCGAGCGGCCGGCGATCTACCGGCACGCGGTCGAGCTCGAGGGCCATCCCGACAACGTCGCCGCCGCGCTCTACGGCGGCTTCGTCCTCTGCCCGAGCCCGGACGGCTCCGAGCTCCCGGCGCCGCTCCGGCTGGAGCCGCCACAGGGCGTCGAGCCGGTGCTGGTCGATCCCGGCCGGACACGGTGCCGACGGCGGAGGCGCGGACCGCCATCCCGCCCGCGATCTCGGTGACCGACGCGGTCGCGAACGTCGCCGCCGCGACCCAGCTGGTGCTCGGGATCGAGCGCTCCGACCTCGCCCTGATCGCCAACGGCCTCGCCGACCGCCTGCACCAGCCGGCCCGCCGCGACCTCTACGCGCGCTCGATGGAGCTCCTCGGCCGCGCGCAGGAGCTGGGCGCGATCGGAGCGACGATCTCGGGCGCCGGCCCGACCCTGCTGCTCTGGTGCTACTGGCAGGACACGGGCAAGGTCGTCGAGGCGGCGACCGCGGCGGCTGAGGGCTGGGCCGAGGTGCGCCGCGTGGCGTTCAGCGCCCTGGGCGCGGACGTGCCGGAGCTCTGAGGGCGCCGGCGCGGGCCGGTGTGGCGACCCTCGGCGTCTGGCGGCTACGCCGACCGTTGCTTGGCTGGGTAGGGGAGGGAGTAAGTGGGAGCGCCGGGCCGGTGTGGCTGATTCCGCGCCGGGTGTGACGCGGGCGGCGCGGGATTTGTGCGCGGCGTTGACGCCCGAAGCCGGCCAGCCGCCAACGGTACGAAGTGTCCTATATAGCGACACTTCGTACCGTTGGGCGAGACCGTGCGAGCAGAGCGCGCAGCTAGGCGCCACAAACGTCACGCAAGGCGCACGATCCCACCCCCTCACTGCCAAGCCACGGTTGGCGTCGCCGCTGACCGTCACGGTCAGCCACAACGGCCGGCGCGCTCAGAGCAACCCGAGCTCGCTCAGGATCGTCACCGAGTCGGAGTAGACGTCCTTGCGCTTGACGAGGCCGTTCTCGAACGGGATCACGTCCAGGCCGTCCCAGGTGACGCGCTTGCCGGTCGGCTCGGCGACCAGGTCGCCGCGGCGCATCTCGTTCGCGTGCGTGGCGGTCGCGGTCCACTCCTGCACCACGAGCCCTTCGCGGCAGTAGGTGCGCCGGCCCTCGAAGCGGATGTCGGGCCAGGTCTCGAAGATCGCGCCGATGTGCTCGCGCACCGCCTCGCCCTCGGCGCGCTCGTGGGCGGTGTGGTTCTCGAACACCATGTCGGGCGCGTGCATGGCCATGATCGCGTCGAGGTCGTGGGCGTTCCAGGCGTCGTTGTAACTGGCGATCGCCCTCTCGAGCGCCTCGGGCGTGTCGCTGGGAGGCGTAGCCGACCCGCGCCGCTGTTGAGGCGCCTCTGTTCGTTCATTGGTCCTCCTCGAGCAGTTCCAGCAGCACGTCGATCAGCAGCTGCACGTCGGGCTCCGTCGTCTGCCAGTTGGCGATCGCCGGTCGGAAGGCGACCTTCCCGTCGTAGACCGTCGTGCCGCAGAAGACGCGGCCGTCCTCCAGCAGCCGCTCCCCGAGGCGGCGGTTCAGCGCGTCGAGCTCGTCCTCGGCGACCCCCTCGGGGCGGGCACGGAAGCAGACGATGTTCAGCTTCACGTCGGCGAGCCGCTCGAGCGCGGGCTCGCGGTCGACCCGCTCGCCGAGCGCACGAGCGAGCGCCAGGTGGCGCTCGACCATCTCGCGGTGACCGGAGCGTCCGTACGCGCGCAGCGTCGCCCAGACGGTGAGGGCGCGCGAGCGGCGCGAGCTCTCCGGCGCGAGGAAGCCGAAGTTGAGGCGGGGGTCGTCGGGGCGCGGCAGGTACGGGGCGCCGAAGTTGAGCGCCCGCGCCAGCCGGGCCGGCTCGCGCACGAACGCGACCCCGCAGTCGTAGGGCACGTTGAGCCACTTGTGGCAGTCGACCGTGATCGAGTCGGCACGCTCGATCCCCTCGGTCAGGCC
Organism: uncultured Solirubrobacterales bacterium; assembly: GCA_963729065.1. Classification (GTDB taxonomy): domain Bacteria; phylum Actinomycetota; class Thermoleophilia; order Solirubrobacterales; family 70-9; genus WHSW01. The sequence goes on along the minus strand of CAVSMS010000012.1, from coordinate 285,152 downwards.
GCGCGACTCCGGCGCCAGGCGCGCGAAGAGCCCGAACGCCCCGTCGACGTGCAGCCAGGCGTCGTCGTTGGCCGACGTGAGCTCGGCGATCTCGGCCAGCGGGTCGAAGTCGCCGGCGTTCACCTCGCCGGCGTTGGCGATCACGATCGCCGGCCCGCTGGAGGCGAGCGCGTCGGCGAGCGCGTCGAGGTCGAGCCGCCCGACGCCATCACGAGCCAGGCGGCGGACGTTGCGCGCGACCGAGCCCGGCCATGCTGATCGCCTGCATCGCGCTCGGATGCGATGTAGCCGCTGCTGAGGATGACCGGGGCCGGGGCGCCGGCGAGCCCCGCCTCGTCGGCGTCGAAGCCGCAGCGCTCGGCCCACCAGCTGCGGGCGGCGATCAGGCCGGTGAAGTTGGCCATCGTCGCCCCGGTGACCAGGACCCCGCCGAACTCCGGCGGCAGCTCGAAGAGCTCGCGTAGCCAGCGAACCGCGACCGCCTCGAGCCGCGAGCCAAGGGCCGACGAGGCCCAGGCGAAGGCCACCTGGTCGAAGGTCGAGGTGAGCCAGTCGGCGCCGAGCGCCGCCGGCGTGGTGCCGCCCATGACGAAGTGGAAGAAGCGCGGTCCGCTCGACCGGGTGGCGTTCGCGCGTCCCAGCTCGGCGAGCTCGGCGATCGCCTGCGGGGCCCCGGCGCCGTTCTCCGGCAGCGCCGGATCGAAGCCGTCGAGCCGCTCGTCGACGCCCGGCGGGCCGCACCGGCTCGTCGCCGAGCCCGGCGACGTACGCCTGCGCCTCCTGCGCCGCGAGGGTCAGGGTCCGCTCGAGCTCCGGGCGCAGCTCGAGCGGGTCGGTCATCGCCTACCCGCGGGCGCCCGCGGGGACGAGCTCGGTCGAGAGCTCGTCGAGCCGCCCCAGCAGCTCGGGCCGCTGCAGCCGGCGCAGCAGCTCGCCCGCCAGTGAGAGGTAGTCGGCGCCGCGGTCGGGCCGGTAGTCGAGGATCGGCACAGCGCGTTCGGCCGACTCGGCGTAGGCGATCGACTGGCGGATCACCGAGCGGCAGACCTTGTCGCCGAATCGCTCGCGCAGCGCCTCGAGCGTCTGACGCGCGTGCTTGGTGCGCATGTTGGCGATGTTGAGAACCACGGCGAGCAGGTCGAGGTCGGGGTTGAGCGAGTCGCGTGCCAGGTCGACCACCTCGAGCGCCTGCTCGACGCCCTGGAGCGAGAAGTACTGCGCCTCCGTGGTCAGGAGCGCGTGGTCGGCGGCGACCAGCGCGTTGACCGAGAGCAGGCCGAGGGTCGGCGGGCAGTCGATGAGGATCAGGTCGCGCTCGCGCTTCAGATCGCGCAGCGCGTTGCGAAGCGTCACCTCGCGCCCGATCTTCCCGGCGAGCGACAGCTCGGCCTCGGCGAGGCGCATGTTCGCCGGGATCACCGGCCCGTGGACGGCCTCGGCGGCACGGACCTGGCCGCTGAGGACCTCGGCGAGCGTGGGATGCGCGTCGCGCGGCACGTCGAAGTAGTCGGAGAGGTTGCCCTGGGGGTCGGCGTCGATCGCCAGCACGTCCAGGCCGAGGCGCCCGAAGACATCGCTGAGCGTCCTCGTCAGCGTCGTCTTGCCCGTGCCCCCCTTTTGCGAGAGGACCGCGATCGTGATCGCCATCGGCCGCACTGATATGCCGCTCGGGGCGGCCATATAATCGGCTCGCACACGTGCCCGTCGCGCGCCCGCTCGAAGAAGGCGCGGTACCCGGGAGGCCCAATTGAATCGTTACTCGCCGCACCTGCCCTGGCGTCCGCTGGTCTCGCCGCCTTCGGTCGACGACCGCGACGCCTGTGCGATCTACGCCTCGGTCCGCAAGGACGCCACGCCCAGCCGCGAGCCGGTGAAGCTGGCGCTCGCGAACCTGCAGAAGATGCTCCACCGCGCCGGCAACGTCGACGGCGAGGGCGACGGCTGCGGAATGCTCGTCGACATCCCCCGCCGGATCTGGGCCGAGGAGGTGCGGGCGGGCGGCCACAACCCGGCGCTCGCCAACGACCCGGCCTTCGCCGTCGGACACGTGTTCATCGAGCGCTCCGCGGACGTCGAGGCCGCGCTGCACGGTGCCCGCGAGCTGCTCGGGCGCGCCGGCCTGCGGATCCTCGCCGAGCGCCTCGGGGCGGTCGAGCCCCAGGCGCTGGGCGCGACCGCGCGCGAGGAGGAGCCGCACTTCTGGCAGTTCGGGGGGCTGCTCGCCTCGGCCGACGACCGTCACCGGGCCCTGTTCGCGCTCGCGCGCGAGCTCGAGTCCGAGCTCGGCTTCCACGTGCCCTCGTTCTCGGGCGCGACCTGCGTCTACAAGGTGATGGGCGCCCCGAAGGTGCTCGGGCGCCTACTACCCGGACCTCGCCGACGACCGCTTCGAGACGGTCGCCTGCTTCGGTCACAACCGCTACTCGACCAACACCTGGCCGTCGTTCCGCCGCGTGCAGCCGTTCTCGGTGCTCGGCCACAACGGCGAGATCAACACGATCGAGCAGTTGCGCCAGGAGGCCCGTGCGCTCGGCGTCGACATCCCCGCCGGAGGCTCGGACTCGATGGACCTAAACCGGACGATCGACCACCTGGTCCGGGTCGAGGGACTGAGCCTCGCCGAGGCCATGGAGCTGATCGTGCCCCCGGTGGTGAACGAGATCCGGTCGCTTCCGGCCGACCTGCACCCGTTCTACATGTACCTGCGCGAGGCGATGGGCCCGTTCGCCCAGGGCCCCGTGGCGCTGATCGCCCGCCACGACGACGAGTGCGTGTTCTCCGCCGACGCGCTGGGGCTGCGCCCGCTGTGGCGGCTGGAGACGCCCGACGACCACATCTTCAGCTCCGAGCCCGGCGTCGTCTCGGTCGACGAGATGGTCTCCGAGCCGCTGCCGCTGGGCCCGGGGGAGAAGCTGATGGTCTCGATCGACGCCGCCAAGCGACGTGCCCGCCTCTGGGAGCACGCCGAGATGCAGCGCGAGGTCGCGCGCCGCTGGCTCGCTCGCACCGGCGCCGGCGCCGCGGCTCCGTACGACCGGGCGCTGCGACACCGGCGGACCGCTGCAGGGCACCGACATCCCCGGGTACACGGCCGCCGGGCCGGCGGAGCCCGTCAAGGTGTCGGACCGGGTCCTGTCCGGCTTCGGCTGGCAGCGCGACGACGTGAAGCTCGTCCAGCAGATGGCCTCAAACGGCGCCGAGCCGATCGGCTCGCTCGGCTACGACGGGCCGCTGGCCGCGCTGAGCCCCGAGCGCCAGAACCTCGCCGACTACTTCAAGGAGACGGTCGCCGTGGTCACCAACCCGGCGATCGACCGCGAGCGCGAGATGGAGCACTTCTCGACCCGCGCGGTGTTCGGCCGGCGGCCGTCGCTGCACGACCCGGCCGCCGACACGGACACGGTCGAGACCTCGTTCCCCGTGATCCTCGGCGGCCACCACGACCTCGCGCCGCTCTCGGACTCCACCTACCGCGAGATCGCCCGCAGGCACCAGACCTGGCTGATGGAGGACCTCTGGGAGCGGTTCCGCGGGCGCGGCGCGGCGATCGACACGGCGCTGCTCGAGTCCGAGAGCACCGCAGGGGCGATCGAGCGGATCAAGCAGGAGGCGGTGCGCCGGGTTCGCGACGGCGCGGAGCTTCTCGTGCTCACCGATCGCACGGTCTACGACGGCGAGCGCCGCTACCTCGACGCCCATCTGGCGACCTCGGCGGTCGACCAGGCGCTGAAGAACTTCCGGGTCGAGCCGGGTGCCGAGAACCTGCGGCGCCGCTGCTCGATCGTGCTCCGCTCGGCGGCGCTGCGCAACGTCCACGACGTCGTCCTCGCGCTCGGCCTCGGGGCCAACGGCGTCAACCCGTACGTGATGCTCGAGGTCGTCTGCGTCGACGACTACGCGCAGGACGTCGTCCAACGTCTGCGCCGCGCTCTCGAAGGGGATCGAGAAGGTGATCTCGACGATCGGCATCCACGAGGTGCGCGGCTACGCGCGCCAGTTCTCGTCGATCGGGATCCGGCCCGAGCTCGCCGAGATCTTCCAGACCGAGGCGTTCGCCGCCTCCGCCGCCGGCGGGGTCGGCTTCGAGGCGCTCGACGCCGACACCGACGAGCGCCTGGCGGTGCTCCGCGCCGACGACGAGGGCGCGCGCCCGGCGAAGACGTTCCGCTTCTACCCCAAGGTCTACAAGTCCGCGGTGGCGGCCGCGAACGGCACCGCGAGCTACGAGGACTACTCGGCCAAGGTGCGCGAGCTCGAGGCCCAGAGCCCGATCTCGATGCGCCACATCATCAACGTTCGGTCCGATCGCGAGCCGATCGCCGCCGAGGGCGTCGACACCGGGGTCGGTCACCACGACTACCCGATCGTGATCTCGTCGATGAGCTTCGGCTCGCAGTCCGAGCCCGCGTTCCGCGCCTACGCCGAGGCCGCGAAGCGGATCAACGTGCTCTGCATCAACGGCGAGGGCGGCGAGATCCGCGACATGTACGGGCGCTACCGCAAGTGGCGCGGGCAGCAGGTCGCCTCGGGCCGCTTCGGCGTCTCGGCGGAGATGATCAACGCCTCCTACGTCGCCGAGATCAAGATCGGCCAGGGCGCGAAGCCGGGCGAGGGCGGCCACCTCCCCGGCAAGAAGGTCTCCGAGAAGGTCGCGGCGGCCCGCAACGCCAGCCCCGGCACCGACCTGATCTCACCCTCCAACAACCACGACCTCTACTCGATCGAGGACCTGGCGGAGCTGATCGACGAGCTCAAGACGGTGAATCCCGACGTGCGCGTCTCGGTCAAGGTCCCGGTGGTGCCGAACATCGGCACGATCGGCCTCGGGATCGCGAAGGCGGGCGCCGACATCATCACCCTGTCGGGGTTCGAGGGCGGCACCGGCGCCGCCCGCCAGCACGCCTTGCGCCACGTCGGCCTGCCCTCGGACATCGGCACCCGGCTCGTGCACCGGGCGCTGATGGAGGCCGGGATCCGCAACCGCGTGGAGATCTGGGCCGACGGCGGCTACCGCCACGCCCACGACATCGTGAAGCTGATCTGCATGGGGGCCAACCGGATCGGCTTCGGCACCCTGGCGATGGTCTCGCTCGGGTGCACGATCTGCCGCGGCTGTCAGCTCGACACCTGCCACGTGGGGATCGCGACCCAGATCGAGACCCCCGAGGCGGCGACCGCCCACGGGCTGAAGAAGTTCACGCCCCAGCGGGTCGACGACGCGGCCTCCAACTGCGCCCGCTTCTTCGCCGCGATGGGTGAGGAGGTGCGGGCGCTGACCGCGGAGCTCGGCTACGAGCGCACCCAGGACCTCGTCGGCCGCTACGACCTGCTCGAGCAGGTCGGGCGCGTGCGGGCGAGCTCGATCTCGCCGAGCTGCTGACGCCGCTCGAGGAGTACCTCGAGCTGGCGCCGGTCGGACCTGCCCGTGGCCGCCGAGGAGCCGGTGGAGGCTCGCGCCGAGGCCGGGCTCGTCCGCGCCCGCCCGATCCGGATGGAGCCCAAGCAGGCCTCCGCCGAGCTCGCCGCGCTCGCGACGCGGCTTGCGGAGGCGCCCGGCGTGCGGCTCGAGTTCCCGCGGTCGACCGACGCCCACGATCGCGTGCTCGGCGCCGAGCTCTCCGGGGCGATCGCCCGCGTCGCGGATCTACGACGGCGCGCCCGAGGGCTCCGAGGACGTGCTCGCCGAGCTCGACTTCAACGGCGGCTCGGTCGCGGGCCAGGGATTCGGCGCCTTCAACTCCTACGGCCTCGTGGTCCGGGTCGAGGGCGGCGCTCAGGACGGCGTCGGCAAGACGATGCTCGGCGGCACCGTGTCGATCCTCAAAGGCCGCAACCGAAGCGGCGAGCGCGTCAACGGCTCGGTCGGCAAGTCGTTCGCCTACGGCGCCCAGCGCGGCCGCCTGTTCGTCCAGGGCTCGGCGGACTCGCGCTTCTGCATCCGCCTCTCCGGCGCCGACGTGGTTCTGGGCGGGGAGCCGGCGGAGGCGCTCGACGACTCGCGCGGCTGCATCTCCGACCGCGCCAACGCGAAGGGGTTCGCGTTCGAGTACATGACCTCCGGGCGCGCGGTCGTGTTCGGCGACATCGGACCGTGGGCCTGCGCGGGGATGACCGGCGGACGCGTCTACGTGCGCCAGAACCCGGACTGGAACCTCGACCGCGAGGCGATCCAGCGGCGCCTCGGCGAGGGGGCCAAGGTCAGCCTCGTCGACCTCGACGCCGAGGGGCTGCTCGACATCGAGGACCTGCTCGGCCATTACGCGTCCGAGCTGCGCGCGACCGATCAGACCGGGGAGGCCGACCGCGTGCTCGCGCTCGCGGCGCAGGCGCCCGAGCACTTCCTGATGATCATCCCCGAGAAGGTCCAGGCCGACCCGAACATCTCGACGGAGTAGAGCTCAGTCGACCTTGCGCAGGTGCGAGCGCCACTCGGGCTCGAGCGCGTCGAGCTCCTCGAAGATCACCGTCTCCAGCTCCTCCTCGGTGACGCCGTCGGCGTCGAAGGTGAAGCTCTCGAACTCCGGGTCGAAGCCGACGGCGATCTGACGCTTTTCGCCGGCGGCCATCGCCAGCTCCTCGGCTCGCGGGCCGGTCGCCTCGAGGATCAGGATCGGTGACATCGGCGCCATCCTAATCGGACATCGGGCGTCCGGCCAGGGTGGCGGCACCAGGTCGTGGCAGCTGGCGATCGACTCCGGGGCGATGATGTCCGTCTGCGGCGCGGCCCGGGCTAGCTCTAGGCGGCGAGCACGTGGATGCGGAAGCGCCCGATCTCGAGCTCGTCGCCTTCGCCCAGCGGCGCCCACTCGACTCGCTCGCCGTTCACGAACAGGCCGTTGAGGCTGCGGTCGTCGAGCGCCCTCAGGTCGCCCGTCTCAGTGAGCACGACGAGCGCGTGCCGGCGCGAGACCGTCGCGTCGTCGAGCCGCACGTCCGCGGCGCCCGAGCGGCCGATTCGAGTCCAGCCGGGCTCGAGTCGGATCACCGCGTACTCGCCGTCCCCCTCGTCGAACGCGAGGTAGCTGCCGGCGCGATCGAGCTCGGCGCGCGCCTCCTCGAGCCATTCGGGCGTCGCGCTCGCCGATCTCGTCGGACGAGGTCCGGACGGCGGGCCGGTGGTCGAAGATCGAGCCACGGCGGAAGCGGCGCCCGTGGCAGTTGGGGCATTCGGGCAGCGAGCCCGGGGAGATCGCGACCGCGAACCCGCAGGAGACGCAATACAGCGACCCAGGCTGGGCCTCGGTGATCTGCTCACCGGATTCGTGAATCTCGGTCGGTGTGGGGGAGCGCTCGATCAGCACGGCCGGGTCCTCTACCCGCTTGTGCCGATATTAACGACATTTGCCGTAGTGTCCAACGAAATGCACTCGCGCTGTACGGAATTTGCGGGCTCTATGCCGAGGCGCGCAATAGAATCGCCGCCCTGATGCGCCCCGTCTTCGCGAGCACCTCGATCGACGCCCCTCGCGAGCGGGTCTTCGATCTGCTTTGCGACCTCTCGGCCCGGCCGGCCTTCTGCGACCACTTCCTGGACGAGTACCGCCTCGAGCGCCTCGACCCGGTTGGGGTCGGCGCCGGCGCCCGCTTTCGCCTGCACCACTCGGGCGGCTGGCTGGACACCGTGATCATGGAGACCGAGCGCCCCCACCTGATCCGCGAGGCCGGCCATGGCGGGCGGGAGAACCGGGTCCCGACGTTCACCGTCTGGGAGCTCGCCGAGGGCGCGTCGCCGGAGTCGACCGAGCTCTCGGTGACCTTCTGGACCGAGCCGACGATGATGCTCGACCGCCTCCGCGAGCGCATGGGCTCGAGCCGGTACTTCCGGCGCGACTTCCAGCGCGCGCTCGAGCGCCTGCGGGACCTGGTCGAGACCGACGCCGAGATCGAGCGGGTGGGGGTCGCGGGCGGCGACGCACTGCCGGCGTTCGTCCGCTAGCCGCGCGCAGCGGGTCGCATATGCTTCCGGCCGCCATGCGCCGCGCCGCCATTTACGCCGCCTTCGCGCTCGCCGTGCTCGCCGCTCGGCGCGTTCGCCGCGGGCTGCGGCGAGGAGCACGAGAGCGAGGTGGCGGAGGGCGAGCCGATCGAGATCGCGGGCCTCGGATACAACATCCAGATCACCCGGTTTCTCAACCCCGACGACGCCGAGGACTCCGAGTACCTGGTCGGCCAGCCGCCGCTGAAGCCGGGCAACTCCTACCTCGGCGTGTTCATGGTGATCGACAACGCGACTGACGACGCGCGGCCCTCGGCGACGGGCTACACGGTCGTCGACACGCTCGACAACGAGTTCGAGCCGGTCGAGAGCGAGAGCCCGTACGCGCTGGAGATCGGCGCCGACGTTCCCGGCAGAGGGTCAGCTTCCGCTCGCCGAACACCACCGCGCAGACGGGGCCGAATCAGGGCTCGCTGCTGATCTTCCCGGTCAGCGACGACGTCAGCGACAACCGCCCGCTGCAAGCTCGAGATCGAGACCTTCGACGGCAGCGGCGACGTCATCCTCGACATCTAGTCGAGGCGATCGACGGCCGCAGCGTGTCGACGCGCAAGCTTCAGCTCGTGCTGATCGTGATCGCCGCGGCGGCCGTCGTGGTCATGGGCGGCCTGCTCTCGACCGGGGCGCGGATCGCGTGCCTGGGCGTGCTCGTCGCCGGCACCTGGCTGATCGAGCCCGAGCGCAGCCGCCGCGGCGGGGGATGGTGGCTGTTGGTCGGCCTGGGCGCGGCGCTCGCCGTCGCCGGCTTCGCCGATCGCCGAGCTCTCCGAGCCCGCCGAGACGGCGGCCGGGGTCGTGGCGATCGCCGGCTCGGCGCTGGTGATCATCGGCGCCACGATCGGCTTTCCGCCCCGGTAGATCCGGGTCACTCGACCCCGAAGTAGGAGGCCATGATCTGGCGCACGATCGGCGCGGCGACCGTGCCGCCGTCGCCGTCGGCGTCCACCACCATCGCTGCGGCCGCGATCTTCGGGTCGCCCGCGGGGGCGAACGCGGTGAACCAGGCGTCGATGTCCTGGGGCGGCTCCTCGCCGGGGCCGAGCTCCTGGCCGGGCTCGAGCGCGCTCGGGCCGAGCTCCGCGGTCCCGGTCTTCCCCGCGACCTGGATCCCGGGGAGCGCCGCGGCCACCCCGGTGCCGTTGGTGACGACCTGGGTCATCAGGTCGCGGAGTGTCGCCGCGGTCTCGCGGGAGGTGACCTTGACCGTGTCGGGCGGTGGCTGGAGCCCGGGGTCGCGGGCGATCGGGGCGGGCAGGCGCTTGCCGCCGTTGGCGACCGTCCCCGCGACGATCGCCATCTCGCAGCGGCGTCGCCAGGACCTGGCCCTGGCCGATCGCCGACTCGCCGGTCTCGACGCTCTCGGTGAGGTCCTTGGGAATCGTGCTCTGCGGTGGGTCGATGAGGGCCGTCGTCGCCCGGTCGAACAGCGGCGGCGGGGCGTTCCAGCCGTACAGCTCGGCGGTCTCGACGAGCTCGGGGCCACCGAGCTCGGCCCCGAGCGGGGCGAAGACCGTGTTGCACGAGTTGGCGAAGCTCTCGGTGAACGTCCCGCCGCAGAGCTCGTCGTGGGCGTTGGGGATCTCGCGGCCGATTTCGGAGTTCGAGGATTCGACCGGGAACTCGTCGGACGGCTTGACGATCCCCGCGTCGAGCGCCCCGGTGGCCGTGATGATCTTGAAGGTCGAACCCGGCGGCTGCGGCGCCGAGTAGGCGAGCCCGGCGAGCGCCAGCACCGCGCCGGTGCGCGTGTCGAGCACCGCCGCGCCGCCGTACAGGCTCCCGAGGGCGGCCACCGTCGCGTCCTGGAGCTCGGGGTCGATGTAGGTGCGCACGGCCTTGCCGCGCTTGGGCTGACTGGTGGCGAGCACGCGCCCGGCCGCGGTGTCGGCATCCGCGCCCTCGGGCACGGCGAGCAGCTGGCCGCCGGGCCGGCCGGCCAGCCGGTCGTTGAAGGCGAGCTCGAGCCCCGACGTGCCGGTCAGCGTCCCGGAGGGAAATCCGCGCTCGGTGAGGCGCTCGGCCTGCGAACGGCTCGGCGAGCCGACCTCGCCGACCACGGCCAGCGCCGCGGTGCCGACGATGCGGGCCGAGGCCGGGCCCTCGGCGAGCGGGCTGCGATCGGCGGCCAGGATCGCGGCGCGCTCGGGCGCCCGGGTCTCGCGGCTGAGCTGCTCGCCCGCGTCGAGGTCCGGGTAGACGAGGTGCGGCGCCCACGCCACCTTGCCGTCTGTGAGCGGCACGGTGAGCTCGCCGCCGAGCTCGCCGAACAGGCGGGTCCGCATGCTCACGGGCACGGAGGCGGCCTCATCCGCCTCGGTGACCTCGCCCGCGCTCAGCTCGGCCACGGTCGCCGTCGCCGCCGCCTCGTCGTAGGTGCCGCGGAAGCTCGGCAGCGAGTACTCCTCCTGGGCCGCCGGGGTGAGCTCGTCGTACATCGCCGCGATGTCGTCGCGCTCCCAGGCGTCGACAAAGCGCTGGGCCGCGGGCGCGTCGGGCTCCACCGCGACCACGATCCCGCCCGCGAACGCCATCGTCGCGACGACGATCAGTGGTGCGGTGCGTGTGTAGACGCGGCGACGACGCTCCGCCGAAGCGCCATCAGCGCTCAATCCGCCTCGATCCGCGCGCGGTCGCTAGCGTAAGCTGTCCCGCCGCGCAGCATCTGCGAGCCGATGATCATGCGGGAAAAGGTAGTCGCTTTCCCCGCTCCACCATGAGCCTCGTCGACGTCGGCATCGTCCTTTTCGTGATCGCGCTCGCCGCGGTCGGCTACGAGCGGGGACTGCTCGCCAGCGCGCTGCCGCTCGCGGGCTTCGTCGGCGGCGCCGCGCTCGGCGCGCGGGTCGGGCCGGAGCTGCTCCCCGAAGGCGCCGAGTCCGAGTACGCGCCGCTGGTCGCGACGATCGCCGGGGTGCTGATCGGAGCGTTCCTCGCAGTCGCCCTCGACGGGCTCACGCGGCGACTGCGCCGGCGCGCCCAACGGCCCGCGCTGCGCACCCTCGACGGCCTCGGCGGGGCGGTGCTGCTCGCGGCGCTTGGGCTGCTCGTCTGCTGGGGGTTCGGCGCCGTCGCCCTGCACGCGACCGGCGATCGATCACGCGACTTTCGCGAGGCGGTGCAGAAGTCGGCGATCCTCGGCGCCCTCAACGACGCCCTGCCGCCCTCCGGGCCCCTGCTCAACGTGCTCCGGCGCGTCGACCCGACGCCGTCCGTGCGGGGACCGGACGCCGACGTTCCGCCCCCCGACCCGGCCGCCGCCGACGATCCCGAGGTGCGGGCGGCCGGCGGTTCGACCGTCCGCGTGCTCGGGACCGCCTGCGGGCTCGGGGTCGAGGGCTCGGGCTGGGTGGCGGCGCCCGGCCTGGTGGTCACCAACGCGCACGTGGTCGCCGGCGAGGACGACACGACGGTCAGCGTCGAGGGCGGGCCCGAGCTCGAGGCCACCGCCGTCCACTACGACAGCCGCAACGACCTCGCCCTGCTCGCCGTCGAGGGGCTCGGCGCGCCGCCGCTCCCGCTCTCGGAGACCGCGGGGAAGGGCGACGACGCGGCGGTGCTCGGGTTCCCCGAGAACGGGCCGCTGACCATCACTCCGGCGCGGCTCGGACGCACCGGCAAGGTCACGAGCCAGGACTCCTACGGCCGCGGGCCGGTGCAGCGGCGGATGACGCCGTTCCGCGCCGACGTCCGCAGCGGCAACTCCGGCGGCCCGGTGGTCGACCTCGACGGCGCGGTTGTGACCACGGTCTTCGCGGCCTCGGCCGGACAGGGCCAGTCGAACGGGCTCGGAGTGCCCAACCACGTGGTGGAGAATGCGCTCGCGGATAAGCTCACTCCCACGGACACCGGCCCATGTGCAGCCTGACCGAGATCCGCCTCGCGTACCTGTTGCTCGCCGACTCCGCCGCGGGATCGCGCACGCGGGCCGGGGAGCGGCCTTCTGTACCCTCGAAGACAGGGTGGAGGCCGCGGGCGAATACCCTCGCGCCGAGCGCGCATCGATGGCCGGCCACGGGCGCCCCGTACCGGTCGGTCCCGATTTCCGCGCGGCGATCGACCTCATAGGGCGCCGCTGGGCCGGGTCGATCCTCTGGGCGCTCGCCGAGCGGCCGCACTACTTCGCCGAGCTCACGATCGCCGTCCCCGGGCTCTCCGACCGGCTGCTGTCCAGGCGCCTGCGCGAGCTCGAGGGCGCCGGACTGGTCGAGCGCTCCGTCCACGACGGGACGCCCGCCCGGGTCTCCTACGCGCTGACCGAGAAGGGCCGCTCGCTCGAGCCCGTGCTCGGCGGGCTCGAGGACTGGGCCCGCACCTGGAAATTGAGTTCGTAGCGCTGGTAGGTGACCCGCTCGCGTCCCCACCGCGGACCGGTCTCCTCCCAGAGCAGCTCGAAGCCGCACGAGCGGTAGATGTGCGCGGCGGCCCGCAGCTCGCTGAAGGTCTCGAGGCCGATCGTCTCGTAGCCGAGCGACTCCGCTGTCGCGAGCAGCTCGCCGATCATCCGCCGGCCGAGACCCTTTCCGCGGACCGTCGGGTCGAGGACCACCCAGCGCAGGGTTCCAAGCCCGTCGCCCTCGTCGGTGAGCGCGACGCTGCCGGCGTGGTGGCCGTCGAGCTCGGCGATCCGGATCCCCTCTCGCTCGCGCGGGAAGCCCCGCTTGCCCGCGGCGGCGACGGTGGCCGCGACCTGCGCCTCGAAGGTCGAATCGACGCCGTACTCCGAGCCGTAGACGCGGCCGTGGTGGGCGATGATGGCGCCGAGGTCGCCCGGGCGCAGCTCGCGACGGATGGTCGGCAGCGTGCTCATGCGCAGCGGCGCGGACTGTCACCTTGGCGGATCAGCATCGGTGGCATTCTCCACCAGCCGATCAATCGATGCAAGATCTAGTTGAGAACGGATCAATCGTGTTATACGATCGATCGCCGGTGGACATCCGCCAGCTCGTATACGTGGAGGCCGTCGCCCGCCACCGCCACTTCACCCGCGCGGCGGAGGAGCTGCACGTAGCCCAATCGGCGCTCTCGCACCAGGTTCGCCAGCTCGAGGGCGAGCTCGGCACCGAGCTCTTCGAGCGCACCAGCCGCCGCGTGGTGCCGACCGAGGCGGGGGAGGCGGTGGCCGCTCGCGCCCGTCGCGTGGTCGCCGAGCTCGACGGCGTCCGCGACGAGATCGACGAGCTCCGAGGGCTGGTCCGCGGGCGGGTGGCGATCGGCGCGCTCCTGCCCGCAGGCGGGATCCAGGTGACGACGATCCTGGCGCGCTTCCGTGAAGCGTTCGGCGGGATCGAGGTCGCGCTCAGGGAGGGGACGGCGGCGGACATGCTGGCGCTCCTCGAGGCCGACGAGCTGGACGCCGCGTTCTCGCTGGTCGCCGGCGAGCTGCCGGAGCGAATGGCCGCGCTGCTGCTGAGCGAGGAGGAGGTGGTCGCCGCCTACCCGCCGGGAGCGGCGCCGGCGAAGAAGCGAGTCGCCGCCCGCGACCTCTCCGGCGTCCCGCTCGCGTGCCCGCGCTCGGGGTCGGCGATCAAGGCGGCGGTCGACGAGTTCTTCGCCAGCGCCGGGGAGCCGCTCAACATCTCGCTCGAGAGCGGCGATCCGTACCTGATCCGGTGCCTGGTCTCGGACGGCTTCAGCGCCGCTGTGCTTCCCGCCTCGCTCGCCCGCCGTGAGGGCCCGCCGGTCGAGACCCGTCCGCTGAGCCCGCCGGTCAGGCTTCCGGTCTACGTCCTCTGGCGCCAGGACCGCCACCGCTCGGCGGCCGCGAGCGCGTTCATCGACTTCGTCCGCTCCAGCGTCGACCAGAGTTGAACCCGCCCGACCTCGACAGCTGGCTCGCCGACCCCCAGATTCGAACCTTTCACCGGCGCACCGTCCACGGCCTCGCCGGAGGCCCTGTGGGCGGCCGCCCAACGGATCAAGGTCTGCGACGCGCCGCGGCTCGGGCGGGTGCTGCGCTGGCGCATCCCGGAGACCCCGGGCGACCTGCCCTATCGCGACGTGTTCGGGCGCTACCCGTTCATCGTCCTCGCCGAGGGCGAGCGCTGGTCGATCTCCGGGCTCTGCGGGCGCGTGTGGTCGATCCGCCGCGACTACCCGGAGCTGGAGGGGCCACAGGCGTTCCGGGACTGGGGCGAGCCGGGCACGGTCCGCGTCCTCTTCGCCCACTGGGTCGAGGACGACGAGGGCCGCAGCGCGATCGTCAGCGAGTCGCGGGTCGAGCCGGTCGACCGCGGCGCCCGGTGGCGCATGCGGGCGCTGTGGTCCACGGTGGGGCAGTTTCAGCGGCTGATCGGCGGCGAGGCGCTCGAAGCCGCGACGCGCGGGGCCGAGGCCGCGGCTCAGGCAGCCTCGGCGACGACCCGGAGGTCGGACACGAGCGCCTCGTAGGCGCTCTCACGCTCCTCGTCCTGCGCGCGGAGGACCGAGGAGGGGTGGTAGGTCGCAACGGCCACGGGCGCGAACTCGACCTGCAGCAGCTCTCCGCGCCGGCGGCTGACCCGGAACCCCGGTCCCAGCAGCGCCTTCGCGGCGGTCGCACCGAGCAGCCCGACCACTTTGGGCCGCACGCGCATGAGCTCCGCGTCGAGCCAGGGCCGGCAGGCCTCCACCTCGAGCTTCGCCGGCGTCTGGTGGATCCGGCGCTTACCCCGCGGCTTGAACTTGAAGTGCTTGACCGCGTTGGTGACGTAGATCCGGTCGCGCTCCATCCCGGCGTCCGCCAGCGCCCGGTCGAGCAGCGCCCCGGCCGGGCCGACGAAGGGCTCGCCGGCGCGATCCTCCTGGTCCCCGGGCTGCTCGCCAATGAGCATGACGTCCGCGCTCGCGCGACCATCTCCAAACACGGTCTGGGTGGCGTCGCGCCACAGCGGACAGGCACGGCAGCCGCGAGCCGCCTCCCGCAGGGCGCGGACGCCCCGTCCCGGCGGTATCAGCTCCTCCGCCGGCGTGCCGGGCTCGGGCCGGGACTTGCTCATGGACCCGGCCTACCCGCTCGCGGGCCGGTCCTCACCGGCAGTTAACGGGTCAGGCGTCCGGGTAGATCCGCACCCCGAAGGACCAAGCGTGGAAGGAGGAACCGATGGCGGAAGTGAACACGCTGGAGGAGAAGCTGGCCGAGGTCCTCGGCCTGGCGCAGGCCGCCCAGGGCGCGACCGAGAAGGTCGAGGGCCTGGTCTCCGACGACGACATCCGCGGCGAGCTGCGGCGGATGCGCGAGGAGGCCGAGGAGACCGAGCGCCGTTGCACCGAGATCGCGGATGCGCGCGACGGCAAGAAGACGGCGATCCTCGACAAGGCCCGGGAGACCAAGGGCGAGGCCGAGGAGATGATGTCGACCTATCTCGGCGACGACGCCGACGGTCTCGACGGGTTTGAGTTCATGACCATGGCCGAGGCGGGCGAAGTCGGGCACTGGGAGGTGCTCGGCAAGCTCAACGAGACCGCCGGCGAGAGCGAGGTCGGCGAGCTGGTCGAGTGGGCGCTGCCGATCCAGGAGCGCCACCTCGAGACGGTCCGGCAGTGCGCGCTGACGCTCGCGGCAGTGGAGGACCCGTACGAGGAGTGAGGCCTCGGGGACGGCCGGTGCCGGGCCGGCCGTCCCCTCGGCGTCGATCAGGGACCGGGCTCCGACCCGTTCGCCGATGGAGCGGTCGCGCCGGCGACCTCGAGCGCGTAGACCTGGCACTCGAGGTCCGCATCCGCCTGGCTGTCGGTCATGAACCCGATCACCCGGCGGCCGATGCGCTGTTCGATCACGTTCACATAGGCGGCGCGCAGGCCTTCGTGAATGGCCGCACGGGTCTGAGCGGGGAGATCCGGCCGGCCGAGGGCCGCGAGGGCGCGCTCGCTCGGGGCGTGGGTGCCGCTCATCAGCACGAGGACGCAGTCGCCGAGCACGTGAGTTCGAATGTGGACCGGGCCGCGTCCGAAATAGCGCTTGTGCAGGCTGACGATCTCACGCGAGATGTCGCTGGCGGGTGTTTCGGTTTCGAAGCCGTTTCCGAGAGCTGTCGGTGTCGTGTCCAAACGCCGGCACCTCCTCGAATCGCTTCAGCGGCCGATGGATTCTTACAAGCGGCTCAGGCGGCGTCAAGAGGCCATTCTTGCCCGCACGCCGTGCCCGCTCAGGGCTCGAAGATGACCTTGAACATGCCGTCCTGCTTCTGCTGGAACTGCTTGTAGGCGGCGGGCGCCTCGGCCAGCGGCAGGCGGTGCGTGGCGAACCCCTCGGTTCCGAGCGGATCCTCCTCGCCCGTGACCAGCGGCAGGATCTCGTCGATCCAGCGCTTGACGTGCGCTTGGCCCATGCGGATCTGGATCCCCTTGTCGAACAGCTGCATCATCGGCATCGGGTCGACGGCGCCGCCGTAGACGCCGCTGATCGACACAGTCCCGCCTCGCCTGACGCTCTCGAAGCAGGCGTACAGCGCGCTCAGGCGATCGATGCCCGCCTTCTCGATCATTGCCTTGGCGACGGCGTCGGGCAGATAGCCGGCCGCCTTCTGCGCCAGCTCCCCGAAGGGCGCGCCGTGGGCCTCCATGCCGACCGCGTCGATCGCGGAGTCGGTCCCGCGGCCCTCGGTGAGCTCGCGGATGCGCTCGGCGATCGCCGAGGTGTCGCCCGGCGCATCGGAGACGTCGAGCACCTCGACGCCCCAGTCACGAGCGCGGTCGAGCCGCTCTGAGACCAGGTCGATGCCGATCACGCGCGCGCCGCGGTGCTTGGCGATCCGCGCCGACATCTGGCCGATCGGTCCGAGGCCGAAGATCGCGACCGAGCCTCCGTCGGGGATGTCAGCGAACTCCACCGCCTGCCAGGCGGTCGGCAGCACGTCTGAGAGGAAGACGAAGCGGTCGTCGGGCGGGCCCTCGGGGACCTTGATCGGGCCGAACTGCGCCTGGGGCACTCGCAGGTACTCCGCCTGTCCGCCGGGCACCTGGCCGTAGAGCTTGGTGTAGCCGAACAGGGAGGCGCCCGTGCCGGTGTCGCGGTTCTGGGTCGTCTCGCACTGGGCGAATAGCTGGCGCTCGCACATCCAGCAGTGGCCGCAGGAGATGTTGAACGGGATCACGACACGATCGCCCTTGGCGAGGTCCCCGACCTCCGAGCCGACCTCCTCGACGATGCCCATCGGCTCGTGCCCGAGGACGTCGCCGGGATCGATGAACATCCCGAGGACCGCGTAGAGGTGCAGATCGGAGCCGCAGAGCCCGGTCGAGGTGACCCGGATGATCGCGTCGGTGGGCTGCTCGATCGTGGGGTCGGGAACCTCCTCGACCCGCACGTCCTCGTTTCCCTGCCAGGTGACTGCCTTCATTCGCGTCCTTTCGCCTTGTCGATGCCGCGGTCGGCGGTCTACCCGGGGTGGTGGGGGCGCTAACGGGCAATTAGCGGTCCGCTCAGCGGGTAGACCCCATGGACACCGAAATCGAATCGAAGGAGGCCCGTATGGGCATCACCGACAAGGTCACCGGCAAGGCCAAGCAGGTCGTCGGCGACCTCACCAACGACTCCGAGACCCGCCGCGAGGGTCTGCAGGAGGAGCGCAAGGGCGAGAAGAAGGAAGAGCTCGACCGCGCCGAGGAGCGGGCGGACGAGAAGGCCGCGGAGGTCGCGGACCTCGAGCGCAAGACCTGAGCCGCCGGCGGGAGGGCGAGGGGCCGCGCGCGGCCTTCGCCCCCGCCAGCTCGAAGGCTGAGCCGGAGCTAGACGCCCATGACCGGGGGGCTCGCGTAGCCCTCCGGCTCGATCTCGAACCGGACTCGCCCACTTCCGCGCGGCGCCCACCACCACGAGCACAGCGCATCGACGATCTGCAGCCCGAGGCCGCCGCGCTCGAGCGGGCGGCTGCGGTCGATCTCGATCTCTCCGTCACCGTGATCGACGACCTCGCCGCGGATCACGCCGTCGCGCCGGACAGCGACCCGGACGCGAATGGGCGCTGGGAGGGCCGAACTGGACCGCGTTCGACACCAGCTCGGTGAGCACGGTCCGCAGGTCCAGGTAGGTCGCCGCGGGCATCGCGTCCGCGAGCTCGCGGGAGGCCGCGCGCGCCAGCGCGGGAGCAACCCGCGTGTTCTCGATCGTCCGCGTTAGCTCCATCGCTCATCGGCTACCCGATTCGGGCGCCTCTATCCGGGTAAGAGCGGTTTCCCGCAACCGACACGAACCGAGGAGGCAACGCATGGCGCAGACGAAGGCGGATCGCAGCGCGGCGGCGAAGAAGGCCGCCGCCACCCGCGAGCGCAACAAGGTCAGGTCCGAATCGCAGGCCCGAGGCACGAAGGCCGCCTCGACCCGTCAGGGCAACGCAGCCGCTGAGAGCCTCGATCAGGCCAAGCGCGCCGCCGGCTCGGCGATCGGTGGCCTGACCTCGGCGGCGAAGGCGGCCGGGAACGCCGCGAAGGAGGCCGGGAAGTCGGTCGCCACGCGTGGACGGGCGCGCCGCGGCGACTGAGCGTCGGCTCGCGTCCGGCCGGTTCCCCGTCCGGGTCTCAACCCTCAACGCCGGTCGAGCCGTGCGGCTCGCCGACGGGCTTCGACTCGGGCGAGCCACGCTGGCGCAGGTAGATCGCGAAGACCGCGAACGAGCCGACGGCGAGGAACTCCGACTGCCAGTTCTGCAGCGTCGCCTCCCAGAAGTCGGCCGAGCCGAGGTAGCCGATCCAGCTCGCGGCGGCCTCCCCGTGCTCGGCCTGGATCTGGTTGAACTCGGTCCACCCGGTGACCGACTGCGCGAACCATGAGCCGACGAAGATCGCTCCCATGACGATCAGGAGCGAGTTCGAGTAGACGCTCGTCCGCCAGTCGCCGGCGCGCGCCCAGCCGGGCGCGTCGGCCGGGGCGTGCCCGCCGAGCTTCTGGGCCTCGTCGCTCTCGCGGCCGGGACGGTCGAGCTCCTTCGACTCCGGTGACCCGCGCTGGAGCAGCCACACCGTGGCCAGCATGAAGAGCATGAACTGCAGGTACTCCGACTGCCAGTTCTCCGCCACGGCGTTGGCGAAGCTCGACGAGGTCACGTAGCGCCCCAGCGAGATCGCCTCCTCGCCATGCGCGAACTGGTCCGAGTTGTAGGCGATGTGCCCGGCGATCGCCTGGCCGGCGAGCGAGGCGAGGAAGAGCAGGCCGAAGAAGAGCGAGAGCGAGTTCTCGCGAACGAAACGCCGCACTTCAGTGGTGGCTGAGGCCGATCACGATGAAGTAGGCCAGCCCGGCCACGATCACGGTCGAGTAGATCCAGAACATCGCCCGCATCGCCCGGCAAGCTAGAGCCGCGTGCCGGTCGCCATCCGGGGCGCGCATCCGCGCGCCGAGACGGTTAGCGTCCGGCCTTGCTGCAGGTGAAGCCATGAGCAGACCGGTGGTCGTCGTCCAGCTCAGCGACTCGCATGTGGGCGCCGAGTGGGGCGGGCCGGACCCGGCGCGGACGCTCGAGGCCGTGGTCGAGCGGGTGCGGACGATCGGCCTGCGTCCCGACGCGGTCGTGATCTCAGGCGACCTCTCCGAGCATGCCGCACCGGCCGAGTACGAGCTGGTCGGCTCGCTCGCGGGCAGGCTGGAGGCGCCGCTCCTCGTCCTCCCGGGCAACCACGACGAGCGGGGCCCGCTGCGGGAGGCGTTCGACCTCCCCGGCGAGGGCTCCGAGCCCGTGCAGCACGCGGCCGAGGTCGGCGGGCTTCGCCTGCTGATGCTCGACACGATCGTCCCCGGCGAGGAGGGCGGAGCCTTCGACGCCGAGCGGCTCGGATGGCTCGAAGCGCAGCTGAGCGCGGCCCCGGACGCGCCGACCCTGATCGCGATGCACCACCCGCCGATCGCGATCGGCATTCCCGCCTTCGACGAGATCGGCGTGCGGGAGCCCGACCGCACGGCGTTCCGCGAGCTGATGGCCCGCAACCCGCAGGTGAAGCGGATCGTCGCCGGCCACGTCCACCGGACGATCGCCGGTGAGGCCGGCGGGCGCTCGGTCCTCGTCGCCCCGAGCACCTACATGCAGACGAAGCTCGAGCTCGAGCCCGCCGAGATCGACGAGACCTCCGACGTCCCGGCGTTCGCGGTCCACCTGCTGATCGGCGACGAGCTCACGTCGCACGTGCAGCCGGTCAGCGACGCCTCGCCCTGAGGCGGCGCCGCCGGCCGCGGTTGCTCACCACGCCCGCGGGTTCCCCGGCGGGATCCGGTCGCGGACCAGCGTGGCCTCGACGAGCTCGACGGGCGCGGGGACGGTCGTTCGGCGGAAGAGGTCGAGCTGGCCGGGCCCGAGGGCGTCGAAGGCCGCTTCGATCGCCGACGGATAGGTGGACACGATCACGGCGCCGGGCGGGGCGGTGGGGTGGTGGTGCTCGGGCTTGGCGCTGTAGGCGACGACCAGGTCGAAGCCGTGGGGCGCCGGCCCGCCGCCGTCGATCGTCACGGCCTCGGTCACGTCGACGCGGTCGTAGCGCATCTCGCGCAGGTCGAGGCGCTCGAGCTCGGCCTCGCTGAGCTCGATCAACACGCCGTTCGGCGGCGACGCCTCGGGGCTCGGTTCGAGGTTGAGGCCGAGGCAGAACGGCGGTAGCGAGCCGTCGCTGCGGGCGAAGGTCTTCTCCGAGGCGAGGTTGTCGCGGCCCAGGGTCCAGGCACGCGACCAGCCGCGCAGGCGGGCGATCGCGGCGATCTCGACCGGCCGCCCGAGGGTCTCGGAGGCGCTCGCCGCGCTCGCCAGCGAGGCGTAGCCGAAGACGGCGATCACATCAGGCGCCTCAACAGCGGCGCGGCTCGGCTTCGGCCTGTCGGCCTCCGCCTCACGACCAGGGCGCCAGGCCGGCCGCGGGCAGAGGCGCGCCGCGGCGGGGCAGCCGAGGCAGAGCTCGGCGTAGGGCTCGGGCGCGACCTCGAACCGGCCCTCGTGCATCGCCGCGATCATCCGCTCGAGTCGGTCGCGGGCCGCCGTGAGCTCCGGTCCGTCGAGCGTCGCGATCACCGGGTCGTCCGGTGCCTCCAGGAAGACGTGGGCGACGCGGGCCCCGTGCTCCGACCCGGCGGCGATCGCGTAGACCTCGCGCTGGGCGCGGTAGCGCTCGGCGAGCTCGCCCGGCGGCCGGCCGCGGAGGGCGTCGGTCTTGTAGTCGATCACGGTCGGAACCCCGCCGTCGGCGGCGGGGACGAGGAGGTCGATCTGTCCGCGGACGACCGTCTCGCCCAGACCGAGCACGAACGGCAGCTCGGCCTGCACCGGCACCTCGGCGAACTCCGCCAGCAGGCTCGACCCGAGCCAGCCGTCGAGCAGCCCGCGGACGCGCTCGGCCGCCTCGGGGTCGTCGCCCAGGCCCTCGCGGGCGAGCAGGCGGCCGATCAGGTCCGCCGGCGGCGCCTCCCACCGGCGCCCGGCGCTCCATTCGAGCGCGCCGTGGACGGCGTTGCCGACCCCGAGCGCGCGGTTTCGCGGCACCTCGGCATCGCCGAGGTCGTCGGCGTCGGCGGCGCCCGGGCGGTCCTCGTCGTCGTCGGGTGGCTGCGCCGCCGCCAGGGTCTCGCGCGCCCCGAGCACGCGCTCGACGTAGAACCGGTACCCGCAGCGCTCGTACAGGGCCAGCGCCGAGTAGGAGACGTGCCCGACCGGGACCGGCGCCGGACGGTCGGCGATGAGCGGCGGCGGGCTCACCGTCCCCGCGAGCGGCTCGGGCTCGGGCGGCGGATCCGCGCGTCGCACGAGCTCGGCGGCGCGCTCGGGGCTGGGCTCGGAGACGCTGATCTCGAGCGCCGCGTCGCCGAGCCGGTCGGGCGAGCCGATGGGCCGCGGACCGGGCAGCGTGACGAGCGCCGACCCGCCCTCCCAGCCGGTCGCCTCCGAAAGCGCCGGCAGCAGCCGGCGGATCGCCGTGTCGGCCGGCTTCGGCTCGTCGACCGGCTCGAGGTCCGACGGCTTGTAGATGCCGCTGAGGATCAGCCGGTCCTCGGCGCGGGAAGCCGCGACGTAGATCAGCCGGCAGCCCTCCTCGGCCTCGGCGGCGCCCTCGGCCTCGTTGAGGTCGGTGAGCTCCCAGAGCCCGAACGACTTCGCCGCCGGGAAGGCCAGGCGCATCCCGAAGCGGTGCGGCCCGGCGTCGCCGGGCTCCGGCGGCGGGCCGATGACGAGGTCGCCGCGCCGGTGGCCCGCCGCCAGCCCGCGGCCGAGGTCGGGGACCGCCACGACCGGGAACTGCAGGCCCTTGGCGGCGTGCACGGTCATCACCCGCACGCCGTCGTGGCCCTCGGCCTGCACCGCGGCCATCCCCTCGCGCTCGTCGCGCGCCGTGCTCTCGGCGGCCAGCGCCAAGAAACCGGCCAGGTCGCGGCCCTCGCTCGCCTCGAACTCGCGGGCCAGGCGCATCAGCTTGCGGACGTTGGCCATCCGCCCGACGCCGCCGGGGCGCGCGAGCAGACCGAGGTCGTAGCCGAAGGCGGTCATGGTCCGCTCGACCAGGTCCTCGAGCGTCATGAGCGGGGCTTCGATGCGCATCCGCGCGAGGACCGTGCAGAAGCGCTCGAGCCGCGACGCGTCCTCGGCCTCGATGCGGTCGAGCCATTCGGGCGCGGCCTGGTCGGGCTCGCGGCCGCCGCCGAAGCGCCACTCGAGGACCGGCCAGACGTGCCCGGCGCCGCCCTGCTCGCCGCGCGCCGCCTGGCGCAGGAGCCAGAGCGCATCGGGGCTCACGCCCACGGCGAACGAGGCGAGCGCCCCGAACAGCCGCTCGTCGTCCAGCGGGTTGGAGACGGCGCCCAGCAGCCGGATCAGGTCCTCCACCTGCTGCTGCGTCCAGTAGCCGCGGCCACCGACGACGTACGGCCGCAGCCCGGCGCGGGCGAGCGCCTGCTCGTAGGCGTCGACGTGGGTGAAGGCCCGCAGCAGCACGACGATCTCGCCTCGTTCGGCGTCGCCGCTGTCCACCAGCTCGCGCAGCCGCTCGGCCAGGAAGCGGGCCTCGGCGATCACCCGCGGCGGCGAGGCGCTGGGCTGCGGGTCGAGGTCGATCTCGTCCGCCGCCCAGCGGCGCGCCGTCTGCGCCCGGCCCTCGTCGAGCGTCAGCAGGAGCTCGACGGCGCCCGGCCCGTCGTCGGGCACCCGGCCGGCGTTGAGCTCGGTGAAGCCGTCGAGCAGCGCCCCGCCGAGGGCGTTGACGGCCGCGAGCACGGCCGGACGAGACCGGAAGTTGCCGAGCAGGGGCAGCACGTCGCGGTCGGGAGCCGCCCGGGCGGCTTCGCGCTCGCGGCGGAACACCTCGAGGTCCGCGTTGCGGAAGCGGTAGATCGAC
The DNA here is from genome assembly GCA_963729065.1 of uncultured Solirubrobacterales bacterium. Taxonomy (GTDB): domain Bacteria; phylum Actinomycetota; class Thermoleophilia; order Solirubrobacterales; family 70-9; genus WHSW01. The sequence goes on along the minus strand of CAVSMS010000012.1, from coordinate 261,880 downwards.
TGGTTCTCGTCGCCGACCATGAACACCTTCGTCGTCGGCCCGCGCAGCATCTCGACCAGCTGCAGCTGGACCCGGTTGGTGTCCTGAAACTCATCGACCATCACCTGGTCGAAGCGCTCGCTCCACAGCGCCGCCAGCGCCGGGGTCGACCGCAACAGCTCCAGCGCCCGCAGCTCGAGATCGGCGAAGTCGAGCGCCGAGCGCTCCTCCTTGAGCTCCTCGTACCGCGCGTGCATGCCCTCCAGGAGGCGCTCGAACGCCGCCCGCGCAGAGATCGCGGCGGCGACTTCCGCCGGGCTGAGATCGCGCGCCTCGTCGCCCGCCTTCGGCGACTGCACGGGCTCGCCGACCTCCGGCAGCCGCGGCTCGGACATCCCCTGGCTGCGCAGGCGCTCGTGGGCGGCGGTCGTCATCGCCGCCAGCCGCCAGGGCTCGTACGCGGCCGCCGCCTGGGCAACCTCGGCGTCGCCCGCGGCAAGCAGGCGGTCCAGCGTCTCGCGAAAGGCGCGGTCGCGCAGGCGCGCGGCCTGGTTTGCGTCGAGGACGCCGAACGCCGGATCGAGTCCCGCGGCCAGCGGGTGGGAGGCGAGCAGTCGCCGGCAGAAGGCGTGGATCGTCATCACCCAGGCGCGCTCGGTCGCCCTCGCCAGCTCCCGCAACCGCTCGAACGTGCCCGCGTCTCCTCGCGCGCGCGCCTCGCGCGCTCGCCGGGTGAGCTCCCTGCGGACTCTCGCGCGCATCTCGGCCGAGGCGCGCTCGGTGAAGGTGAAGGCGAGCAGCCGGTCGATCTCGACGCCGTCGTCGACGATCGAGGCGCAGTAGCGGTCGACGAGCACGGCCGTCTTGCCGGTCCCGGCGCCCGCCTCGAGGAACGCGTCGCGCCTCCGGGCGGCGACCGCGGCGGCCTGCTCGGGCGTCGGTTCCGGCCGCGGGCGGGCGACCGGGACCTCGGCGGCGGCTGCCTCCGGCTCCAGGTCGGCGAGCGAGAGCTGCTCCTGGAAGGTCATTCCTCACCGCCGTTCGAGCGCTCCTGGCCGACGTCGCCGAGCGCGCGCTCGAGGCGGCAGATCGGCTGGTAGGTGCAGTAGCGCGGGCACTCCCCGTTGAGCGGATCGCGGGTGATCTGCCCGGCCCGCATCCGGGCCGCCGACTCGACGGCGATCGCCTCGGCGCTGTCGAGCAGCTCCTCCAGCTCCTCGGCGGGCTTGCGGTCGCTGCGGACGAGGTCGAGGCCCGCCAGGCGCTCGTCGTCCGCGTCGACGACCCCGCGCGGCCGGCGGGCGCTGGGAACGGTCGCCCCGAGCGGCTGGTAGAGCCCGGCGACCGGGTCGAGGCCGAGCACCCGCCGGGCGACCAGCATGTAGAGCTGGATCTGCAGCGTGCCGCGCTCGCTGAACTTGTCGGCGCTGGTCACGTTCTTGCCGCTCTTGTAGTCGCGGACGATCGCGCTTCGCCCGTCGGCCGCGAGGTCGATGCGGTCGATCCGTCCCCGGAGCTCCACCTCCCCGAGCTCGAGCGCCGGGCGCGGCTCGGGCCCGTCCTCGGGAACGTGGTCGAGCTCACCGAAGCCGAGCTCGAGCAGGTCGCGAGCCGGGCGGAACTCGGTCTCCGCATCGGCTTCGGCGGCGAGGAAGGCCTCGACCTGGACCCGGGCCCGCTCGACCATCGCGCGGCGGTGGCGGTTGAGGGCGGCGCCCCGTTCCCCGGCCACGGACTCGTCGAGCAGCTCGCCGAAGCGGCTTTGCCAGCGCCCGAGGTCGCCCGGGCGCGGGATCGAGTCGTCGCCGGGCGCCTCTGCGTAGAGGCGCTCGAGCGCGTCGTGGACGCGGCTGCCGAGCCAGAGCGGGTCGGCCGCCGGGTCCAGCACCTGCGGTGAGAGCTCGTGGTCGACGAACCATTTGTACGAGCACGTGACCCACCCCTCGAGCGAATTGGCGCTGAACGTCCGGCGCGCGTGCATCTCCTCGAGGACCGCCGGCGAGGCGAGCGGCCCGGGGAGGGCGTTCGGGTCCGGCAGCCGTTCGAACTGGGCCAGGGTCCGCGCCGCCGGCTCGGCGCCGACGCCGAGCCGCTCGAGCGTCGCGGCCCGGCCGGTCGCCGGCCCGGCGAGCGCCAGCGCCCGGGCGAGCGTGCGGGGGGTGGACGCCTCGCCGCGTCGAGCAGCGCCCGCTCCGGCCCGCGCACGCGAAGCAGCCGCTGCTCGCCCTCGCGGCCGGCGTCGATCAGGTCGAGGATCTCGTCGACGAACGGCGACCGGCCCTTCGCCGCGCCGTCCTCGTCGCAGCTCTGCCAGGAGCAGTACAGGCGCTCGGTGGGGCGCGAGACGCAGGCGTGGAACAGGTAGCGCTCCTCGTCGGCCTGGTCGGCGCGACGCAGGTCCGGGTTGCCGATCCGCGCCCGGCGCTCCTCGGAGAGCAGCGGGTCGGGCGGCGCCGAGCTCGGGAACTCGCCCTCCTGGAGGCCGGCGCAGAACAGGACCTTGACCCGCGCCGCGCGCGCCCGGTACGGGCTCATCACCCGGACCCTGCCCGCGGCCGGTCCGCGCCAGAGCGGCACCGTCGCCGACTCGATCGCCTCGGTCGCGTCGGCGAGCCCGGGCGCCTCGGCGCCGGGGAGGTCGCCGAGCGTCGCCAGTTCCTCGAGCAGCTCCGCCGCCGCGACGCCGGCTCGCAGCTCGACGGCTGAGAACGGCGTCCCCGGCGCGTCGGCGGGCGAGCTACGGGCGTGCGGAGCCTCCGCGCGGTGCGCACCCTCCGCGAGCTCGCGAGCCGACCGGGCCAGCGCCCGCAGCCGGGCGACCGCGTTGGGGGCGTTGCGCAGGCGCTCGAGGTGGCGCGGCGGCTTCTCCCAGCCCGCGGTTGCTTCGGCGACCGTCGTGGCCTTGCCCCGCCGGATCCGCCGCTCGACCCAGTCGACCGCGCCGGGGTCCAGCGACGGGTCGCTGCGCAGGTGGGCGAGGAGCGCGTCGACCGCCCCCTCGTCGGCCACCGCGCGGCAGAGCGCGACCAGCGAGGTGCCGACGCACGTGGAGGCGACCGGCATCGAGGCCTCGAGCGCCACCGGGATCCCCAGCGTCCCGAGGACGCTCGCGAGCAGCGGCCCCGACGAGTCGGGGTGACGGAGGACGATCGCGATCTCGTCGGGCCGCACGCCGTCGGCGAGCAGGCGGGCGATCTCGACTCCGATCGCCTCGGCCTCGCCGCGCCCGCCCGCGGAGTCGAGCAGCACCAGACCGCCGTCGGGCTCGATTCGCTCCGCCTCGGGCTCGAACAGGTGGCGGTCGAGGTGGCGAAGGGTGGCGCTCGTCGTGTAGTCGGGGTCGAAGGGCAGCGGCTCGGGTCGCTCGGCGCCCAGCTCGTCGATCAGGCGGGTCAGCAGGCCCGACCGCGCGGCGAGCGCCCGCGTGTCGGCGTAGGTCACCGCGACCGTGACCTCCGCGGTGCGGGCCAGCAGAGCGATCAGCTCCGTCTGATCGCGGGTCAGGTCGTCGAAGCCGTAGAGGAACACCGGCCGCCGCCCCCAGGCATCCGGATCCGCGGTCAGGGCCGAGATCGCGGCGGCCGCGACGACGCCCTTGTCCGAGCGCCGGCCGCGGTCGCGAAGCTCCGCGTAGGCGGTGTAGATCGCCGCGAGCTCGCGCTCGTAGGCCGGGTCCTCGAGCTCGGCGACCAGCCGCTCGAACTCGGCCGGGCTCACGAGAGCCGACTGGAGCTCGGCGATCAGCCGGTCGGCGGCCGGGGCGAAGCCGGGGCGGGCGGCCGAGCGCCGCAGCCGTCGGGGCGCCGCCCGGCGGATCGCGGCGCGGACGAGCGCCAGGCGCTGGGTGGGGGAGAGCCGCGGACCAAGCTCGATCGCGGCCACCCTGGCGACCTCGGCGGTAAGCCCGGCGAAGGCGGTGATCGAGCCCCCGAGCGCGGCGCCCCCGCCGGCGCAGAGGTCACGCTCGAACGCGGCGACGTCGTCGGCCGTGGGCACGACGAGCACCGGCTGGCGGTCGAGCGCAGCCCGAAAACGGCCCAGCACCTCGCCCGCGCGGCCCGAGTTCGGGGGTCCCTGGATCAGCGTCAGCCCCATCGCTTGAGCATAGGTCGCTCACCGGCAGCCTCAGCTGACGCGCGAGGCCGCTCGTTGGGCGATTCCGGCCCGCTTTTTGACGTCCTGAGACCGATCTATCTTCCGCTCAGGCCATGTCCCTCTGCTTCATCGACCCAGCCGACGCAATTCGCGCGATCGCCGACTCGATCGGCCGCGAGGCGCGGCGCCAGCTGCTCGGCGAGGCGGTCCGCGCCTGGGTCGACGAGATCCCCGACGACGAGCTCGAGGCCCACTACGCGAAGGCGATCTCCGAGCTCGACGAGCACGACATCTCGATGCTCGCCGCCTGGCACGCGTCGATGGACGTCGGCGTGCCGATTCCCAACCGCGACTACCTGATGGGCGCCTTCCCCTCGCTCGGCCAGCACCGGCGCGAGGCGCTGAAGCTGGCGGCCGGGTTCCGCGGCGAGGAGGCCGTCGACCGCGGCGTGACCGAGGAGCGGGCGCTGGAGACGGTGCTCGAGTGGCTCTCGGGCCCGCGCCTGATGGAGCTCGCGGTCGAGGCCGTCGAGCTCTACATCTGGGACCGCGCCGGCTGCGACAACTGACGGGCCGGGAGGGCGTCAGGCGGCGTCTTCGCCGGCTCACGTGCAGAGCACGCTTCGCCGGCTGCATCCTTGCCTGACGGCCTCCCGCCCTCGTCAGGGGAATAGGGTGGGCTGGTGATTTCAGCGCCGCCACGTCGTGGTCGCACGGGCCGCCTGGCCGTGCTCGTCGGGCTCGCCGCCGCGCTGGCGGCTCTCTCCGTCGCCACGGTGTCCTCGGCGGACTCCGCTCCCGCGCTGCCGGCAGCGGCGCCGGGGGACGCGCTGCTTCCGGACCTGCGGACTCGGCCGCCGTCGGAGCTCTACGTCCAGGGAGGTGAGCTGCGCCTCTCGAACACGATCGCCAACCGCGGCGTGGGGCCGGCGGAGATCTATCCCGAGCAGACCGCGGGCGGCGACTGCGACGGCGACGGCATCAAGAACAACGACCGGATCGCCTTCCAGCGGGTCTTCGACGACTCCGCCGACCCGCGCTCGCCCGGCTACTTCATCCGCGGGCAGGACACCGCCGCCACCGCCCGCCAGGTCGGGTGCATGGTCTACCACCCGGCTCACTCACACTGGCACTTCGAGGACTTCTCGCTGTACCTGCTCAAGCGCGAGCCCGACGCGGTCACGGTCGCGCACTCCGACAAGGTCAGCTTCTGCGTCATCGACACCGACCACCTGTTCCCGGCGCTGCCGGGGTCGCCGCGGAACTCGCATTACGGCAACGTCGGCTGCGGCCCGGCGTCGGTCGAGGGGCTCTCGATCGGCTGGGCCGACACCTACGACGCGTCGCTGCCGGGCCAGAGCCTGAGCGTGGCCGGGCTGCCGGCCGGCAACTACTGCCTGATCTCGCGCGCCGACCCGGTCAACCGGCTCGACGAGCTCAGCGACACGAACAACAACCACCGCACGCGGATCCACCTCGACCCGGCCGGACGCGACGTGCAGGCGCTGCCGGGGCCCTGCCAGTTCGGCGCCTAGCGGCGCGCCCTTTTCGACCGTCCGGTCCGGCGGCCCCTGGCAGACTTCGCGGGACGATGAGGGTGCTCGCGATCAGCCATGAGCGCGACGCCGGGCCGGGCGTCTTCGCCGAGGCGGTGCGCGCGGCCGGCGGGCGGCTCGACGTGTGGCACCGGGCCGAGACCGACGACCTTCCCGGGCTCCCGGACACCTACGACGCGGTGATCACCTTCGGCGGCGCGATGCACGTCGACCAGGCCGACCAGCATCCGTGGATTGCCGCCGAGATCGCCTTCCTCGCCGGGCTGCTCGAGCGCCGCGTGCCGCTGCTCGGCGTCTGCCTCGGGGCCCAGCTGCTCGCGCAGGCCGCCGGCGGCGAGGTCCGCCGCGCGCGCGAGCCCGAGATCGGCTGGCGGGCGGTGGAGCTCACGGCCGAGGGCGAGTCGGACCCGCTGCTGTCCGCGCTCGCGCCCGGGTTCGAGTCCTTCCAGTGGCACGGCTACGAGTGCCTGCCACCGCCGGGCGCCGCGATCCTCGCCCGCAGCGCCGTCTGCGTCCAGGCCTACCGGGTCGGCGACAGCGCCTGGGGGATCCAGTTTCACGCCGAGGTCAGCGCCGCCAACGCCCACGGCTGGATCGACGACTACGGCACCACCGATCCGGATGCCGTGCGCATCGGGCTCGACCCGGACGCCCTGCGAGCCGAGACCGCGGAGCGGATCGCGGCCTGGAACGACCTCGGCCGAGGCCTCTGCCGGCGCTTCCTGACCGCGGCCGAGCGCTACTCGCGGATCTCCGGCGTCAGGTAGGCCCCGCGCCTGCCCGCATTCGTTCAACGAAGGTCGGCCACCACTCAGCCTGGTCCGAGCGCGCCTCGAGCTGGGTAGCGACGGCGTCCCAGCGCTTCCAGACCTGCGCTGCGGCCTCGCGCGCTTCGACGGACTGTTCGTACTCGGAGGCGATCCACCGGCGGCCGATCTTGACGTGTACCACCTCGTCCGCCCAGTCGAAGTCCTGGAAGGTTGCGATCAGCGGATCCCCGTGCTCCCGCACGATCTCGAACTCGAACCGCTTACCGGTGTCGGCGGGCATGAGGCTCTGTTCGATTCCCCACAAGAGGAGATGCGCTTCACGGGGATCGAACTCGGAGTTGAGCGCCTCCACGGCGTTGATCGGCACGGGGAACGCGTAGTGGGGCACGCCGTGGCTGTGGAGCACCACCTCGCCCATCATCGCGTGCCTCGTTTCATCACAGAGTTGGCGGCTGAGGTCGAGGTGGTACTCCCAGGGCCGATCTGCGGCCGAAGCCAGGATCGGGCCCATCCACTCAGGAACGTCCATCTCTCGGAGCCGCTTGTAGGCAAGCGCGTAGGCACGCTCGTCGGCCGGGCGCGACTCGTCGCTGTAGTAGCGATCGATCTTCGCCGACGTGTTGAACCGGTCGCGGAAGCGGCGGTCGCGGCGCGGCGTCATTTCGGTCGCGCCCGACGGCCAGGGGGCTGGTTCGTCCCCGTAGTGCTCGGAGAGGCCCTTCAAGGCAGCGCGCGTCCACTCGAGCACGTCCGCCTGCTCGCGCCCGATGCGCCGCAAGAGAAAGACGGTTGGGAAATCGGCGAGCGGATTCGCCTCGGCGAGGTACTCATCGATCGAGGCCAACAGGTCCGAACGCACGAGCTCGAGTCCGGCCAGGAGCTCGACCGTCGACTCGGCCTCGACGAGCTCGTCCATCACGCTCGTCAAGCGCTCGTCGGGCGAATCGTCGAAGCGCAACGAGGGGTGGCGCAACTCGTTGATGCGGTCGCGGATCGCACCGCAGGCTTCAGCGTCGAGCCAGGAATGCACCCCGAGCCCGCACTTCACCTCCCATTCCGGAACGGTCGGGAGCAGGCGGGCGCAGAGCAAATGCAGCCGGCGGAGGACGTACTCGACGCGGCGGAGCCGTTCGACGCTCTCATCGACTCCGAGGCCGGGCCGAGAGGCCTCCTCGTAGGTGCTGATCCCGGCGAGTGGCGGCACGCCGAGATTGTCGATCTCCTTCACCAGGCTGGTAACGATATCAGCAACGGTTCCTTCGTCTAAAGCCGGTTAGATGGTGCTCTTCGACTTTCTGTATGGTACCGATAACTTGACCGTTCCCCGCGACCTGTCGACGCCGAGCGCTGACGAGCTTGTCGGGCGCTGCCGCGATCTGGTCAAGGCGCGGGAGCTGGACACCATCATCGTCGCCGCCGCGGATCTGAGTGGCGTGCTTCGGGGCAAGAGCGTGGCGGCGGACCGCTTCGCGGACGATCCCCTGGCGCCCGTCGGGCTGAGCGACCTGGCCCTGGTGCTCGACGTACGTGGCGAGGTCATCGTCCGCCCCAAGCATTTTGAGGGCTGGTGGCCGAGCGGCGAGACGACGGGCCACGAGGACGTTGTGATCGTCCCCGATCTCGAGACGCTTCGGGCTCTTCCGTGGAGCGAGGGCACGGGGATCGTGCTCGCCGAGTTTCGGCTACCGGACGGCGGTCCGTTGCCCGTGTCGCCGTACCGGGTGCTCCAGCGCGTGCTCGAGCGTGCTGCGGGACTCGGCCTCAGCCCACAGATGGCTGCGGAGCTTGAGTTCTTCATCCTGGACGATCCGGCATCGGGCCCTGGCGAGGGGTTCTGCGGAGTGGGTCCGGGCGACGACGATCTGCTGCTGCGCTCGTTCGGCAGCCACCTGCGGTCGCTCGGGCTGCGACCGATCGCGCACCACCGCGAGGGCGGTCCTGGTCAGTACGAGGTCGCGATCGGACACGGTCCCTTGCCGGCCGCCGCCCACGAGGCGATGCTGCTCAAGTACGCGATCAAAGCCGTCGCTCGCATCCACGGGGTTCGCGCGACCTTCATGTCGAAACCGGTCGAGGGCCTTTTCGGCTCCGGCTGTCATCTGCATCAGTCCCTACTGTCGGAGGAGACCGGGCAGAGCCTCTTCTTCGACCCCGGTCGCGAGGACGGCCTCAGTGACGTCGCGGCTTCCTACATCGCCGGCCAACTCGCGACCCTGGCCGACTTCACCTGCATGTGGGCCCCAACCCCCAACTCCTACAAGCGGCTGCTCCCATTTGTCGGGGGGACCGTCAGCTGGGCGTTCGCGAACCGGGCGGCGGCGCTTCGCGTCAGCGGAAACGATGCCGAGAGCTTCCGGGTCGAACATCGGGCATCGGGCGGCGAGGCCAACGTCTATCTCGCGATGGCGGCCGCCGTCGCCGGCGGCCTGCACGGCATCGAAGCCGGGCTCGAGGCTCCGCCGCCGAGCACCGGAGCCTTCTACGAGGATCCGGACGCCGAGACGATCCCGACATCGCTCGAGGCAGCGATCGAGCGTTTTGAGGCCAGCGAGATCGCGCGCGAGTACCTCGGTGATGACTTCGTGCGGCTCTACGCAGGCACGCGTCGCTGGGAGGTCAAGCAGGAGCGAGCGTACGTCTCCGCTCAGGAGGTGGAGCGATATGCAGACGCCCTCTAGGCTCGGAGAACGCCGGTGATCAAGGTCATCGTCGACCTGGATCTCTGCCAGAGCAACGGCCTCTGCGCGCTCGCGGCGCCCGACGTGTTCGAGCTCGGAGACGACGATCTCCTGCGCTGGAAAGAAGAGGTCGACGAGTCGAGGCGGGCCGAGCTCGAGGAGGCCGAGAGCGCCTGTCCCGTGATGGCGATCCGACTCGAACAGTGACCATCGCCTGCACTCGACATCGACCTCTCGGACCCGGATTCGTTCGCCGCCGGTCCTCCGTACGAGGCCTTCGCCGCATTGCGCCGCGAGGACCCGGTCCACTTCAACCCCGAGACGCGATGGACCCGGCTTCTGGGCGGTCACGCGGCACGAGGACATCCGTGCGATCCACCGCGACGCTGCGACGTTCTCCTCGGAGCTGGGCGGCATAACGCTCGAGGACGTCACCCCCGAGGATCTCGAAGGGCGCAAGCTGCTGATCGATCACGACCCGCCCCGCCATAACGAGCTCCGGGCGATCGTGAACCGGCGGTTCACCCCGCGTGCGGTCGAGGTGTGGACCGATCAGATCCGGACCGCGGCGAGTGAGACGATCGACCGGGCCCTGCCGCTGGGCGAGTTCGACTTCGTCAGGGAGGTCTCATCGGAGATCCCGATGCAGGTGATCGCGAGCGTCCTGGGCATCCCCCAGGCGGAGCGCCGCGAGGTGGTCGAGATCGGGAATCGGATTCTCGGCAGCCAGGACCCCGAGTTCGAGCTCGCAGCCGACGAGGTCGACCAGACCCTGCCGCTCGCGAACCCGGCGGCGTTGGAGTTCTTCGAGTTCGGCCGGCGCGTTGCCGCTGCTCGCCGCGCGAACCCGGGCGACGACGTCGTGACGCAGCTGATCTCCGCGGACCTGACCGAGCGCGAGTTCGATCTCTACTTCCTGCTCCTCGCCGTGGCCGGCAACGAGACCACTCGCCATACGATGACCCACGGTCTCCTGGCGCTGCTCGAGTTCCCGGAGCAGCTCGAGCGGCTGCGGCGCGACCCCGACCTGCTCGCCCCGCTGCGGAGGAGATGCTGCGCTGGGCGACGCCGATCTACTACTTCCGCCGTACCGCCACGCGGGACGTCGAGTTACAGGGCGTTCGGATCGCCGCCGGGGACAAGGTGACCACCTGGCTGACGTCGGGGAACCGCGACGAGACGGTCTTTGACGCCCCCGACGCCTTCGACGTCGGTCGCGAGCCCAACCCGCAGATCGCCTTCGGGCCAGGCGGGATCCATCATTGCCTCGGTGCCCATCTCGCCCGCCTCGAGATCCGGATCACGTTCGAAGAGCTGCTCTCCCGGCAGCGTGGACTTCGAGTTGGCCGGGCCGGTCGAGCGGCTGCGCTCGAACATCTTCAACGGGATCAAGAGCCTGCCGGTCTCGGTGCGCTGAGGCGAGCTACGCCTGGCTCACGACCCTGGCCCCCTGTGGTTCGGGCGACCCGGGGTCCGCTCCCGTGCAGCCGCAGGAGGTACGGATCCTCAGATCGGTTCCGACGATCGCGGTTCGCGGTTCGGAGTCGTCACCCCGCATCAGCGCCAACAGGCGGCGCGCGGCCAACTCGGCGATCTCGCTGGCCGGCTGATCCGCGCAGGTCAGGATCGGCTCACGCGGGCCGATCTCGAAGTCGTCGAACGATGCGATCGCGAGGTCGTCGGGGACGCGGAGTCCGAGCGCCTCCGCAGCGCCGATCACGCCGAAGGCGAGGAAGCTGTTGGCGGTGAGCAGGGCCGTCGGGGGATCCGGCCCCCCGAGGAGCTCGCTGCCGATGTCGAATCCGTCCGACCGGCTGAACCTCGACTCGCGGTACAGCGATGGATCCACCTCGATCTGGGCCTCGCGCAGCGCCTGGCGATAGCCCTCGCCGCGCTCGCGACTGGTGGAGGCGGTCGAGGGGCCGCCGATCATCCCGATTCGCTGGTGGCCGTGCTCGATCAGATGCTGCGTGAGCAACTGGGCGGGCTCGGTTGTCGCGCCGAGGACCATGTCCAGTTCGAGCTTGTCGATGCGACGATCGATCGCGACGACCGGGATGCCCGCGCTGCCGAGCTGCTTGATGCTCGCCGCCGCGCGCATCGCCCGTGGCTCCGACGATCGCGCCGTCCACGCGCAACGCGGCAACGGTTCGCAGAAAGTCCGCCTCGCGCTCGGGACGCTCGTCTGAATTGCCCATGAGGACCGTCAGGCCCTGCTCGTTGGCGATCTCCTCGATCTTGTGCACGATCTCCGTGAAGTACGGGTTGGTCAGGTCGGGCACGAGAACGGCGATCACTCCCAGCTGGCGCGCGCTGAGCCCACGGGCGAGCCGGTTCGGGACGTAGCCAAGCTCCTTGATCGCGCGCTCGACGCGCGCCCGCTTGTCCGACCGGACCGCGGCGGAGGCGTTGATGACGCGCGAGACCGTCATCTGCGATACCCCGGCGCGCTCGGCTACGTCCGCGATCGTGACCTGCCTGTCGGATCGAGCCGCCGCCATCGCAATGATGTTAGCGCTCCCGAACCGGAGCACCGACAGGCGTCAGTCCGTCTAGCGCTTCCAGCTTCTGATAGCGCTATCTCATACGGCGTAGGAATGCACGCTTGCGTGGGCGTTTGCCGAGGCACCGCAGTCTCTGATAGCGTTCCCAAAATCGGTGGCGAACGGAGCGCCGCGTCCACGGGAGAGGAGATCCTGGTATGGCTATCAACGCAGGAGCGGGTGGCGGCGCGGAGGCGGGCTCGGGCGGACGCCACCGCCCGGGCGTTCGTGAGGCGCTCGTCCGGCCTGGTCCGCGACGTGTCGCCGCGGCAGGCGCTCTTCTTCAGCATGGCCGCCGTCCTGGGCGGCGGGATCGCGTTCACGTTCCAGAACATGACCGTGACCTTCCAGCCGATGTGGCAGGCCGGCTTCACGGCGTACGCCTGGTCCGCGATCGCGGTCGGTGGCGCGTGCGTGCTGCTCGCCGTTCCTCTACGCGAACCTGAGCAGCGCGATGCCGAGGGCGGGCGCGAACTACGTGTTCACCTCGCGGATCCTCTCGCCCCTGCTCGCCTGGCTGGAGTCCTGGTCGTTTGTGATCGGGCTCGTGGCCGGCGCCGCGGTGCTCATTCCCCTGGGGCTGCTGATGTTCAATCTCGCCGGGTCGGTGATGTCGATCGCGTTCCCGGACTCAGGCCTCTGGGACGGCGCCGCGGGCTGGTTCTCAACCGTGCGACTCGCAGTTCATCAGCGGGACCGTCGTCGATCGTGCTCGCGTGCCTGTTCGCCATCCTGCCCACCCGGCTCTTCTACCGCGCGCTCACGGTCCTGGGCTTCCTCGCGCTGATCATCATCGTCCTGATGATGGTCGTCGTCCCGTTCCTGTCGCAGACGACTTCCTGCGCAACGTGGTCGAGGTCACCGGGCAGACGCCGGAGAAGATCATCAAGGCGGGCGCCTATCCGCAGGAGGGCGGCACGTTCCTGGGCTTCATGGCCATGTGCTCCTTCATGCTCTTTGCGCTCGTCGGCTTCCAGTACGCCGCGTTCATCTCCGGCGAGATGTCGGGCGGCGTCAAGCGGGCCACCTATATCTCGATCCTGGGCGCGCTGGCGATCGTCGTGTTCTCGCAGACCATTTACGCCGATGTCCTCGCCCACAAGTTCGGGGTCGAGCTGACGACGTCATGGAGCTCCATCTTCTGGGCGGGCGGTGACGCGCCGGGCGGCATCACGGGCTCCCCGCCGACCTTCGGCGCGATCGCGAACCCGGACCTGTGGCCGATCTGGGCGGGTTGCGCGCTCGTCGCCGGCCTGTTCACCTTCCTGCTGATCCCGGTCTGGTTCACGGTCGCGGCCCGCGTCATCCTCGCGTGGTCGATGGACCGGCAGGCGCCCGAATGGCTCGGACGCGTCAACCCGCGCACGAACGCCCCGCTGAACGCGATCCTGGCCTGCGCGTTGGTCGCCGAGCTGATCCTCTACCTGAGCTCGTACCAGGGCCTGGCACTCGGCGCCACCCTGTGGTTCACCGTCCTGCTGTTCGCCTTCGTCTGGATCATGCCGGGGGTCAACGCCCTGTTCGCCAAGCGGCGCCGGCCCGACCTCTTCGGCGACAGCTCCCGAGGCTGCCCTGGGTCGGGGCCGGCTGGCTGGTCGCGATCGTGCTCATCTATGTCACGGCGATCTTCAAGCCGCTGTTCGAGGGGTTGACCGGCGATGAAGAAGCGGCGGGCTCCTACCTGAGGTCCTCGGGAATCCTGGCCGCGCTGATCGTCATCGGCATCGGCTTGATCCTGTATTTCGTCAACCTGGCCTGGAATCGGTCCCGGGGGGTGGAGCGCACCGAGGTGTTCGCGACGATCCCACCGGATTGATCGGAGTAGAACCCACGAATGGAGTCAGAGCAGGACAGGGTTCGGCCCCCACGGGAGCAGCCTCCGCGACCTTCGCACGCCTGCGGGCCGGAGCCCGGCGGCGGTCATCCAGCTGGGACACCACCGGGGGCAACGAGGACTGGATCATCGTCGAGCCGGCCCAGTCGGCTTCCCTGTTGACCGCGGAGGGCGCCGGGAGCATCAACCACATCTGGATCGGGATTCCCGATGTGGCCGGATACCGCGGCGCGCAACCGGAGTCCCGCAACGCCGACGCCCTGCAGCGGCTCGTGCTCGAGATGCGCTGGGACGGCGAGGAGTCGCCGAGCGTCCTCGTTCCGCTCGGCGCGTTCTTCGGCGGCACCCACGTCGAGACGGCGGAGTTCGTCTCCTCCCCGATCCAGGTCGGCCCGCGCGATGCGCGGAGCTTCACCTCGTTCTTCCACATGCCGTTCGCGTCGGGCGCGCGGGTGAGCCTGCGGAGCGAGAGCGAGGACCCGATCCGCCTCTGGTTCTACGTCGACTACGAGCAGTTCGACCGCCTCGAGCCCGACATCGCCCGCTTTCACGCCACCTGGAACCGGCAGCGCTTCGACGGCGAGTCGGACGAGGGAGTGACCAACGAGGAGTACCTGTTCGGGGGCAGCAACCTGAGCGCCGAGGACAACTTCGTGCTGCTCTCCGCGGAAGGGCGCGGCCACTACGTCGGGTGCTTCCTCTCGGTCCACAACCTCCGTCATACGCACGAGTGGAACTGGTACGGCGAGGGCGACGACATGATCTTCATCGACGGTGCCGACTGGCCGCCGGCCCTTCACGGGACGGGCCTGGAGGACTACTTCGACTCGACCTGGTGCCCGCAGGAAGAGCACGCCACGCCCTACCACGGCCTGATCCGGGGCGGGGGTGAGAACTGGAGCGGGCTCTCCACCTACTACCGCTTTCATATCGAGGACCCGGTGCTGTTCCGGGAATCGATCAAGGTCTCGATCGAGCACGGGCACGCGAACAAGCGACCGGACGAGCTCACCTCGGTTGCGTTCTGGTATCAGGCCGAGCCCCATCAACCGCTGGCGCTGCCCGCCGCCGGCGAGCGGGTGCCGCGTCCGCACTGATGCGCCTGCTCGTGGCCTCCGATCTGCACGCGTCCGAGGGCGCGTGGCGCAAGCTGCTCAACGCGGTGCGCCTGGGCATCTGGGAGGCGGACGCGGTCCTGGTCGCCGGAGACCTCGCGGGGAAGGCCCTGATCCCGCTCGTGCGGTCGAACGGAGGCTGGCACGGCGAGCAGGGCGGCCGGGAGCTGGTGGCGCGCGACGAGGTGGAGCTCGAGGCCCTCGAGCGCTCGCTCGCCGACAAGGGCCTGTACGCGATCGCCGTCAGCGAGGACGAGCTCGCCGACCTGAGGGATCCGGAGGCGGTCGAGCGTCGGTTCCTGGCGGAGATCGTGTCCCGGACCGAGGACTGGATGAAGCTCGCCGGCGAGCGGCTGGCCGAGACGGGGACGCCGCTGTATGTGATCCCAGGCAACGACGATCCGTACGAGATCGACGCGGTGCTCGATGGGGCCGCCGGCGTGATCAACGCCGATGGACGCGTGGTTCGCCTGCCCGACGGACGCGAGCTGATCGGGTTCGCGAGCTCGAACCACACGCCGTGGGATACCCCGAGGGAGCTGGAAGAGCAGGAGATCGAACAGCGGCTGCGCGCCCTCGTGGACGGGGCCGACGATCCTGGGTCGGCCGTTCTGATGACCCACGTCCCGCCGCACGAGAGCTCCATCGACACCGTGCCGTTGCTCGACGATGAGCTGCGCCCGGTCATCTCCGGAGGGCAGGTGATCCAGGTCCCGTGCGGGTCGACCGCGGTCCGCAGGGTGATCGAGGACGTCCAGCCCGTCCTCTCCCTCCACGGCCATGTGCACGAGTCGCCCGGTCACGTCCGGGTCGGGAAGACCTTGTGCGTCAACGCGGGGAGCGAGGCCGCGATCGGCATCCTGCGAGCCTGCCTGGTCGACATCGACGAGCGCGGGGTCCGGGCCCAGCGGGTGGAGGCGTAGATGACCGCTCCGTTCGTGGATCGCGCGGTCGAGCTGGTCTCGCTGGCCGACCGCCACGGGGCGTCTTTGCGCATGGTCGGCGGGGTCGCGATCACCTATCTCTGCGGCACGGGTCGTTCGGAGCTCGGCGATCTCGACTTCGTCGCATCGCCGAAGCAGCGCCGCGCCGTCGAGGCGACGCTCGCCGAGGACGGGTCGATCCCGGACCGCGAGTTCAATGCCCTCCACGGTCACAAGCGCCTCTACTTCGACGGCCCCGACGGGGTCCCGATCGACGTCTTCATGGGCCGGATGGACATGTGCCACGACCTCGACCTCAGGGACCGTCTGGAGCTCTCGCACCCGACCGTCCCCGCCGCGGATCTGGCCCTGAGCAAGCTCCAGATCGTCGAGTTCACGGAGAAGGACCAGCAGGACACGCGGACCCTGCTCGAGCACCTCGAGATCGCCGAGCGACACGACGCGATCGACCCGCGTCGCATCCAGGAGGTGACCTGTTCCGACTGGGGTTGGCATCGGACCGTTTCGGCGAACCTCGAGCGCTTCAGCGGGGCCGACGACGTGGCCGGCGAGCGCGCGAGCGAGCTGCTCGAGCTGATGCAGGAGTGGCCCAAGTCGCGGCGCTGGAACCGCCGGGCGCGGGTCGGCACCCGCAAGCCGTGGTATCGCCTGCCCGAGGAAGTCGCTCACGGCAGCGCCGTCGGGGGCGCATAGCGATGGCGAACGTCGGCCTCCTCAGCTTCTCCGATGGACGCGACTTCGCCCACGCGACCGTGCTGCGAGGACGTCCTCGCGGCCGAGCGCGACGATCCGCGCCGCGCTCGAGGCGAACGGCCACACGGTCGTGGCGGGCGAGGAGCCCGTTTGGAGCAACGAGCTCGCCGTGCGAGAGGGGCGCAGAATCGCGGCCGCCGGGGTCGATTGCGTGGTCTTCAACCTCTCGGTCTGGGCGTTCCCCCATTTCGCGATGCTCGCCGCGACGGAGATCCGCTCGCCGCTGATCCTGCTCTCGCACGCTCGATCCCGCGCGGCCCGGGCTCGTGGCGATGCTCGCCGTCGCCGGAGGCACTCGACCAGGTCGGGCGCGGCTACTCGCGCGTGTGGGGCGACATCGCCGACGCGTCGGTGCGGGATCGTCTCGAGGCGCAGGTCGCCTCGGCGCGCGCCGTCTCCAGCCTGCGCGGGATGACGTTCGGGCGGATCGGAGGCCGGCCGATGGGCATGTACACAGCGACCGCCGGCACCGACACCTGGATGGCGCAATTCGGCATCGACGTCGAGGAGGTCGACCAGCTGGAGCTCGTTCGGCGCGCCGAGCAGGCGGATCCGGCGGAGGCGCGCCGCGGCCGGCTCTGGCTCGAGGAGAACTGCCGCGCGATCCACTACGACGGCCAGCTGCTCACGCCCGAGCTGCTCGAGCGCCAGCTCCAGATGTACATCGCGATGACGGACCTGATCGCAGACCTGCACCTCGATTTCACCGGCATCAAGGGTCAGCCGGAGCTGACGACGCACTTCGCGACTGCCGACGTCGCGGAGGCCCTGCTCAACGATCCCTACGACTGGAACGGCCCCAAGGCGCCGCACGTCTGCGCGACGGAGGCCGACATGGACGGCGCGCTGACGATGCAGCTCCTTCAGTCCCTCTCCGGCACCCCGGTCCTGTTCGCGGACGTCAGGCATTACCACCACCGACCGCGGCATCTGGGACCTGTGCAACTCCGGCCAGCATGCCACCTGGCTCGCCGCGCGATCCTCCGATCCGGCCGAGAATCTGGGCCAGGTCGAGCTCTTTCCGGCCCAGTTCTACTTCCCGGCCGGCGGCGCCTCGGTCTACCACGTAGCCGCCCCGGGGCGAGTTCACCTTCGCGCGGCTGACCCACGCGGACGGGCGCTACCGGATGCATTTGCTCAGCGGCTCGGCCGAGCGCTTCGGCGACGAGGAGGACCTGGCGCTCGCCGAGCAGACGACGCGGACCTGGCCGCACATGTTCGCCCGGTCTCGATCCGACGCCGGAGGCGTTCCTCGAGACCTACGCCTCAAATCACATCCACGCCGTTCCCGGCGACCGGCGGGCCGAGCTCCGAGGCGTCTGCGCGTTGCTCGACATCGACTGCATCGAGCCGTAGTCGGCGTGGCTTCCCTGGTGCTCGGAATCGACGTCGGCACGTCGGCGACGAAGGCCGTGCTCGTCGATGGGGACGGGCAGATCGTCGATAGCGCGCGCGCTGAGCACGGATTCGAGCAGCCGCAACCAGGCTTTGCCGAACAGGACGCCGAGGCGGTCTGGTGGGACGACACGGTCCGGGTGATCCGGGCGCTCGTACGGGAACGACCTGGCGAGCCGGCGGCGGTCTGCGTCAGCGGGATCGGCCCCTGCGCCCTGATCGCCGACTCCGCCGGCCGCCCGCTTCACCCCGCGATTCTCTACGGGATCGATTCCAGGGCAGAGGCGGAGATCGGCGAGCTCAACCAGGAGCTCGGCGCGGACGAGATCCTGGCCGTCGGCGGATCCCCGCTGACGAGCCAGGCCGTCGGCCCGAAGCTGCGCTGGCTCGGCAAGCGCGACGACGGGTACCTCTGCGCGCGGCGCACCGACTGCTGATGCCGAGCTCGCTCGCCGTGCTCAGACTCACCGGCGAATACGTGCTCGACCATCACAGCGCGAGCCAATGCGACCCGCTCTACGACCTCCGGGCGGCCCGTTGGATCGACGAGCGGTGGACCTCGCATCGCCGGAGAGCTGCCGCAGCCGCGGCTGCTGTGGCCGGCGGAAGTGGCCGGCGAGGTCACCTCGGCGGCCGCGGAGCTCACCGGGATCCCGGCCGGCACGCCCGTCTGCGCGGGGACGATCGACGCCTGGGCGGAGTCGGTCGCCGCGGGCGTAACGGAGCCCGGGGAGCTCATGATCATGTACGGGTCGACCGTTTTCCTGGTCCAGTGCATGGGCTCTCCGCGCCTCGTCGGCGTCACTGTGGACGACCGCCGGCGTGAGTCCCGGGACGTTTTCGCTTGCGGCCGGCATGGCCACCGGTGGCCTCGCGGTGACCTGGCTGCGAGACGTTGTGGGCGCACCGCCTTGGGAGGAGTTCCTCGAGCAGGCCGCGGCCGTCCCGGCCGGCTCGCGTGGACTGCTGATGCTGCCGTACCTCGCCGGCGAGCGGACGCCGATCTTCGATCCCGATGCGCGCGGCCTGATCGTCGGGCTGACGCTCAGGCATGGACAGCCGGAGCTCCTGCGCGCGGTACTCGAAGGCATCGCGTTTGCGATCAGGCACAACGTCGAAACGATGGCCTCGGTCGGCTCCGCGGCCACCCGGATCGCGGGGGTGGGCGGTGGGACGCGCGACGGCCTGCTGCCGCAGATCGTCGCCGACGTGCTCGGCCGCGAGCAGGCGATCTGTCATCCATCCGTCGGCGCGAGCTTCGGGAGTGCGATCCTCGCGGCGCGACGCGGTCTCGCTGGTTGCGGAAGGGGACGATTGGGTTCGGGTCGAGCGCGTGCTCGAGCCGGCGGCCTCGACCGCTGAGTTGTATTCAGAGCTCTACGACCGCTACCGCGAGCTCTATCCGCGGTTGGCTGCCGACATGCACGCGCTGGCGCGAGTCGAGGCGGCTACTCCCCCGTCTCCGGAGTGAGATAGGCGCCCGAGAGCCCGCCATCGACGAGGAAGGTCGAGGCCGTGATGTAGGAGGACTCGTCCGAGGCGAGGAAGATGGCCGCGTTCGCGATCTCCTCGGCCTCGGCGAAGCGCCCCATCGGCAGGTGGACCAGGCGCCGCGCCGCCTTCGCCGGGTCGCTCGCGAACAGCTCCTGCAGCAGCGGCGTGTTGACCGGGCCCGGGCAGAGCGCGTTGACCCGGACGCCGCGGCGGGCGAACTCGACCCCCATCTCGCGCGACATCGCGAGCACGGCGCCCTTCGACGCGGTGTAGGAGATCTGCGAGACCGCGGCGCCCATCACGGCGACGAACGACGCGGTGTTGATCACCGAGCCGCCGCCGGTTTCGAGCAGGTGGCGGATCCCGTACTTGCAGCAGAGGTAGACCGACCGCACGTTTACCTCCTGCACCCGCTGCCACGCCTCGAGCGGCTCCTCGACCACCGAGGTGTCGTCGTAGGGGTTGATGCCGGCGTTGTTGAAGAGCACGTCGATGTGGCCGAGCTCGTCGACGACCCGCGCGTAGAGGCTCTGGACCTGGTCCTCGTCGGTGACGTCGGCCTCGATCGTGAGCTCACCGACCTCGCTCGGATTGAGGTCGACGGCGACCACCCGAGCGCCCTCGGCGGCGAACATCCGCGCCGAGGTCGCCCCGATCCCGCTCGCCGTCCCGGTGATCACGCAGACCTTGCCCTCGAGCCGCCCCGCCATGCCGCTAGCCCTCCGCGGTCGCGTAGTAGACGTTCTTGACCTCGGAGTAGTGGTCGAGCGCGTCCGGGCCCAGCTCGCGGCCGACCCCCGACTGCTTGAAGCCGCCGAAGGGCGTCGTCACCCGCACCGAGCTGTTCGAGTTGATCGAGATCACGCCGGTCTCGATCGCCCGCGCGACCCGCAGCGCCCTGGCGCCGTCGCGGGTCCAGACCGAGCCCGACAGGCCGTAGATCGTGTCGTTGGCGATCCGCACCGCCTCCTCCTCGCCCTCGAACGGGATCACGCAGGCGACCGGGCCGAAGATCTCCTCGCTGGCGGCGCGGTCGGTGTTCGACATCGGCGCGAGCACGGTCGGCGGAAACCAGAATCCCGGGCCGTCGGGCGCCGGGCCGCGGATCGCCACGGGCGCCTCGTCGGTGACGTAGGAGCTGACCGTCTCGCGCTGGTCGGCTGAGATCAGCGGCCCCATCTCGGTTTCGGGCGAGAGCGGGTCGCCGACCCGCATCGATTGCACGCGGCGCTCGAGCGCCGCCATGAACTCGTCCATCGCCGGGCGCTCGACCAGGATCCGCGAGCGCGCGCAGCAGTCCTGACCGGCGTTGGCGAACACGGAGCTCGGCGCGGCCGAGGCCGCCGCCTCGAGGTCGGCGTCGGCGAAGACGACGTTCGCCGACTTGCCGCCGAGCTCGAGCGTCACCCGCTTGATCGTCTGGGCGGCGCCGGCGGCGATCCCGCGGCCGACCTCGGTGGAGCCGGTGAAGGCGATCTTGGCGACGTCCGGGTGCTCGACCAGCCGCCGGCCGCAGACCGACCCGGGTCCGGCGACCACGTTGAGGACGCCCTCGTCGAGCCCCGCCTCGAGCGCGATCCGCTCCAGCTCGAGCGCGGTGAGGGGGGTGAGCTCGGCCGGTTTGAGGACCACCGTGTTGCCCGCCGCGAGCGCCGGCGCGACCTTCCACGAGGCGATCACCAGCGGGAAGTTCCACGGAGTGATCAGGCCGACGACGCCGAGCGGCTCGCGGAAGGTCATGTCGACCCCGCCGGCGACGGGGATCGTGCGCCCGAGCAGCCGCTCGGGACCCCCGGCGTAGTAGCGGAAGCACTCGACCACCATCGCGATCTCGCCTTGCGCGTCGGAGATCGGCTTGCCGGCGTTGCGCGCCTCGAGCTCCGCCAGCTTCGGCGACTCCGTCTCGAGCCTGTCGGCGAGCCCGCGCAGCAGCGCGGCCCGGTCGGCGGGGGCGATCGCGCGCCACGGGCCGAACGCCTTCTTCGCCGCCGCGACCGCGGCGTCGGTCTCCTCGACGCCCGCGCGGGGCACCTCGGCCATCACCTGCTCGGTCGCCGGCTCGAGGACCTCGATCACGCGGTTACCTCGCGAGCGTGCGGCGCGCCTTGATCAGGGCCGCGACGATCGCGCTCATCGCCTCCTCCTCGGTGTGCCAGAGGATGCCGAGGATCCAGCGCCGGCCCGGAAGCTCGATCGCCTCGGTCACGCCCCCCGGCTCGGACCATCCGGTGGCGACGAGGCCGTCGCCCAGCCGACCCACGCCCTGGTGGTGATGGGAGCGGACCGTGAGCCGCTCGGTTCCCGCGGCTCGCGCCGCCAGTGAGCCGGGCTCGAGCCGCACGTCATGGTCCGAGAACCGACCCGGGGTGTGCATGTGCAGGTCGGCGTCGGCGAGGTGTTGCTCGAGCGTGCCGCCGAGGGCGACGTTGAGGACCTCGAACCCACGGCAGATCGCCAGCAGTGGCATGTCCCGCTCGATCGCGGCCCGGGCGATCGCGAGCTCGAACTCGTCCCGCCCTCGATGGACGCCGGTGGTGCGCGGATCGGGCCCGGCCCCGTAGATCGCCGGATCGAGATCGGCGCCGCCGGTGAGGACGACGGCGTCGATCAGATCGAGCACCGAATCGGGATCGGTGGTCCCGACGTCGCTCGTCGGCAGCAGCAGCGGCAGCCCGCCGGCCTGGTCGACACGCTCCGAGTACGTGCGCTGGGAGATGTTGACGTCGATGTCCTCCCAGATCGCCCAGCGCGCGCTGGCGACCGCGGCGCTGATCCCGATCACCGGACGCCTGCGCATCAAATCAGGCGCCTCAACAGCGGCTCGGCTCGGCCTCGGCCTGTCGGCCTCCGCCTCACAGCCGCTCGAACCCCCGGAACTTCTCCCAGTCGGTGACCGTGCTCTCCAGCGCCTCCAACTCGACCTCGCGCGCGGTTGAGGTAGTGGTCGACGACCTCCTGGCCGAACGCCTCGCGCGCGACGTCGCTGGCGGCGAACAGGTCGCGGGCCTCGTACATGTTGGTCGAGACGTGCGGCTTGTCGGCGGTGTAGGCGTTGCCTTCCAGCGGCGGCTCGAGCGCCAGCTCGGCGTCGACGCCGTGCAGGCCCGCGGCGATCATCGCCGCCAGCGCCAGGTAGGGGTTGACGTCGGCGCCGGGGAGGCGGTTCTCGAATCGCAGCGCCTCGCCGTGGCCGACGACGCGCATCGAGCACGTCCGGTTGTCGTTGCCCCAGGCGACCGCGGTGGGCGCGAACGAGCCGGGCGTAAAGCGCTTGTAGGAGTTCACGTGCGGCGCGTAGAACAGCGTCATCTCGCGCAGGCAGGCGAGCTGGCCGGCCAGGAAGCGCTCGAAGAGCTGCCGATCGGCCGCGAAGGCGTTGCCGCCGCCCTCGGCGGCCAGCGAGCAGTGGATGTGGCACGAGTTGCCCTCGGCCTCGTTGAACTTCGCCATGAAGGTGATCGCCATCTCCTCCTGGGCGGCGATCTCCTTCGCCCCGTTCTTGTAGATCACGTGGTCGTCGGCGGCCGCGAGCGCC
The DNA here is from genome assembly GCA_963729065.1 of uncultured Solirubrobacterales bacterium. Lineage (GTDB taxonomy): Bacteria > Actinomycetota > Thermoleophilia > Solirubrobacterales > 70-9 > WHSW01. Next base: position 239,189 of record CAVSMS010000012.1, on the reverse strand, counting down.
TCCGAGTAGCGGAAGTTGATCTCGTGCTGGCCGAGGTTGCACTCGCCCTTGGAGTTCTCGACCGTCATCCCCGCCGCGGCCATCTCGTTGCGGATCCGGCGGATCAGCGGCTCGACGCGCGCCGAGCCGAGCAGCGAGTAGTCGATGTTGTAGAGGTTGGCCGGCTCGAGCTCCCGGTAGGACTTCTTCCATGCCTCCTCGTAGGTGTCCTTGAAGACGATGAACTCGAGCTCGGTGCCGGCGTTGGCGACCAGGCCGCGCTCGGCAAGCCGGGCGAGCTGGCGCCGCAGGATCTGGCGCGGGGAGGCGACGACCTCGGAGCCGTCGCCCCACTGCAGGTCGGCGAGCAGCATCACCGTGCCCTCGTGCCAGGGCACGGGGCGCAGCGTGTCGAGGTCGGGGACCATCTCGAAGTCGCCGTAGCCGCGCTCCCACGAGGACATCGCGTAGCCGCCCACGGTCTCCATGTCGACGTCGACCGCGAGCAGGTAGTTGCAGCCCTCGGCGCCGTGCTCGAGCGTGTCGGCGAGGAAGTGGCTCGCGGTCAGGCGCTTGCCCTGCAGCCGCCCCTCCATGTCGGCGATCGCGAGCAGCACGGTGTCGACCGTGCCGTCCGCGACCGCCTGCTTGAGCTCGTCGAGCGTCACCCGCGAGACGTTACGGACTGCTCGCGGGCTTGCTCCCCTTCCGCGGTCAGCGCCTCGTCGATGTCGATGTTGCGGGTCTGGCCGGTGAAGTGGTTCTTCGCGCCCGCGACCCAGGCGATCGCGGCGAACACGATCACCGCGCCGACGGTGAGCGGCGCGTAGTTGACCGCCTCCCAGCTGAACTCGTCGTTCCAGGGAACCGCCGCCGGGGTGAACGGCAGGCAGAAGATGATCGTGATCAGCGCGACCCAGAAGACCGCGAACGGGTTCATCCACCGCCACTTGCTGCCGAGGTTCCAGACCGGCGACTGCTCGAACGAGCTGCCCGCGCGCCAGCGCAGGAAGATCGGGATCACGTAGGCGATGTAGAGCCCGATCACGGTGATCGAGACGACGGCGAAGAACGCGAACGGGAACGGGTCGCCGGCCGAGTTGCCCTTCAGCGCCGGCAGCGTGATGATCAGCGCGGCGACGGCCATCGTGATCACCGCGTTTCGGGGCGTGCCGCTCGCGTTCACCTTCTGGAGTCGGTCCGAGAACGGCAGACCGTGGTCGCGCGAGAAGGCGAAGCACATCCGCGAGGCGCTGGTCAGGCAGGCGAGGCCGCAGAACAGCTGGCCGATGGTCGAGATCAGGACCACCGCCTTGAACGCCGCGGTCGACAGCGAGAGGCTGAAGATCTCGAGCGAGCTGCCGGCGCCGTAGCCCTCGCCGGCGGTCACGGCGTCCGGGTCGGTCGCCGCGAAGGTGATCGCCAGCAGCACGAACCAGCCGATCACGGCCGAGTAGAAGATCGACTGCCAGACCCCGCGCGCCGCCGATCTGGACGCGTCGTGCGTCTCCTCGGACACGTGGGCCGAGGCGTCGAAGCCGGTGATCGTGTACTGGGTCAGCAGGAAGCCGAGCGGCAGGACGTAGAACCAGAACATGTCCATGCCGAAGCCGGAGTTGTTGATCCGCTCGGTGAAGACGAAGTCGAGGCTCTGGTGCTCGTCGGGGACGAAGACCAGGATCGCGATGATGATCACGACGCCGAAGACGTGGACGAACACCGAGATGTTGTTGGTGATCGCGAGCAGGTGGGTGCGCATGATGTTGATCGTCGCGTGGATCGCGAGGATGATCGCGAACAAGCAGGAAGGTCTCGCCGAGGATGTGCTCGGAATCGCCGAAGTTGACTCCGAAGATGTCGACCCCGTAGAGGCCCAGGACGACGTTCAGGAACGTGGCCGAGGCGTAGACGACGGAGGCGACGACGCCGACCAGGCCGGCGAGGTTGAACCAGCCGGTGAACCAGCCCCAGACGGGACCGCCGAGGCGTGCCGCCCACCAGTAGATGCCGCCTGCGGTCGGGTACTTGGCGACGATCTCCGAGGTGCAGAAGCCGATGATCAGGATCGGGATCGAGATCAGGATCCAGCCCCAGGAGATCGCGATCGGGCCGCCGTTGTTCCACGCCTGTCCGTAGGTCGTGAAGCAACCCGCGAGGACCGAGATGATCGTGAACGAGATCGCGAAGTTCGAGAAGGCGCCCCACCCGCGGTGGAGATCCTGCTTGAGCCCCATCTCGGCGAGTTGGCGCTCGTCCTCGTCCCGGAACTCGGTCGCCTTCGCTTCCACGCGTATCTCCCCTCGTTCTGACCGGCAGCCCTCCGTGCGATAAAAGGTGTGCCAGCCCGACCTATGGACGACGCGACCCTAAACCCGTCACCGGATGCCCGTCAAGGGTCCGACGCCGATCTGGGACGGATCGTCCAGCGCTCGAGGCGTCGCTTGGCCGGGTCGACGGCGAGGCCCGTCCGCTCGATGGCGGGATCACCAACCGCAACTACCGCGCGCGCTTCGGCGACGCCGACTACGTGATCCGCGTCCCGGGCAAGGACACATCGCTGCTCGAGATCGACCGCGAGGCGGAGCGGATCACCAACGAGCGCGCCGCGGCGGTCGGGGTCGCGCCGCGGGTGGCGGCGATGCTCGACGACCCGCAGGCGATCGTCACCGTGTTCGTCGAGGGACGCGGGATGACCGCGGAGGACCTGCGCGAGCCCGCGACGCGCAGCGCGGTGGCGCGTGCCCTCCGGGCGATCCACGAGATCCCCGAGCCGCTGCCCAGCCGGTTCGACTCCTTCCGGCTCGTCGAGACCTTCGCCGAGACCGCGGTGGCTCGCGGCGCCACCCTGCCGGAGGCCTACGGCGAGGCACTCGCCCAGGCGGCGGAGATCGAGGCGGCGCTGGCCGGCCCCGAGCACGAGCCCGTGCCCTGCCACAACGATCTCCTGGCGGCGAACTTCATCGCCGGCCCCGAGCGGCTGTGGATCGTCGACTGGGAGTACGCCGGGATGGGGGATCGCTACTTCGACCTCGCCAACTTCTCGGTCAACAACGAGCTCGCCGATGCCGACGAGGAGGCGCTGCTGGCCGACTACTTCGGCGAGCCGCCGAGCGCGGCGCAGGCTGGCGTCGCTGCGGCTGATGCGGTTCATGTCCGACTTCCGCGAGGCGATGTGGGGGGTCGTGCAGGAGGTCGTCTCCGAGCTGGACTTCGACTTCAACGGCTATCACCGCAAGCACTTCGACCGCCTGAGCGAGACGGCTTCGGACCCGCGGTTTGCCGGCTGGCTCGAGGAGGCGCGTGAGCCCGCGGGCTGAGCTCCCCGACTCGGCGCGCTGCGTGATCGTCGGCGGCGGCGTCGGCGGCGCCTCGATCGCCTACCACCTGGCGAAGCTCGGGTACCGCGACGTCGTGCTCGTCGACCGGGCCGAGCTCACGTCGGGCTCGACCTTCCACTCGGCCGGGCTCGTCGGCCAGCTGCGGGGCTCGGTCTCGCTGACGAAGATGATGATGCACTCGGTCGAGGTCTACCGCGGCCTCGCGACCGAGTCCGAGCTCGACCCGGGCTGGGTCGAGTGCGGCGGGATCAGGCTCGCCTCGAGCCCCGAGCGGATGGAGGAGCTGCGTCGCCAGGCCGGCTGGGCGAAGACGTTCGGGCTGCCGCTGGAGCTGATCTCGGCCGAGGAGGCGAAGGAGATGTTCCCGCTCATGTCCACCGAGGGGGTCCTCGGCGGCGCGTACACGTCCACCGACGGCTACATCGACCCCTCGCAGCTCACCTACGCGCTCGCCGACGTCGCCCGCCGGGAGGGAGACCTGCAGGTGTTCCAGAGCACCCGGGTGACCGGGATCGAGGTCGACGGCGGCAGGGTGCGTGCGGTGGAGACCGAGAAGGGCCGGATCGAGGCCGAGGTGGTCGTCAACGCCGGCGGCATGTTCGCGGCCGAGATCGGGCGGATGGCCGGGGTCCGCGTCCCCGTGATCCCGTTTGGCCACCAGTACCTGGTCACGCAGCCGGTCCGCGAGCACGACGCCGAGCGGCGGCTGCCGACGCTGCGCGATCCCGACCTGCTCGTCTACTTCCGCGAGGACGGCGGCGGGCTCGTGATGGGCGGCTACGAGCGCGACTCGCAGCCCGCCTTCCTGCCCTTCGGGCCCGCCGGGCTCGACGCGATCCCGCCCGACTTCAACGGCCGCCTGCTCGAGGACGACTGGGACCGGTTTGCCGAGATCACCGAGAACTCGAAGGTCCGCGTCCCGGTGATGGACGAGGCCAAGATCACCAAGCTCATCAACGGCCCCGAGGCGTTCACCCCCGACAACGAGTTCTGCCTCGGCGAGTCGGAGGTGCGGGGCTTCTTCGTCGCCGCCGGCTTCTGCGCCCACGGCCTCGCGGGCGCCGGCGGGATCGGCCGGGTGATCGCGGAGTGGATCGCCGAGGGCGAGCCCAGCCTCGACCTCTGGGAGATGGACGTGCGCCGGTTCGGGGCCCAGTACCGGTCGCCGTCGTTCACCCACGCCCGCACCCGCGAGACCTACGAGACCTATTACGACATCCGCTATCCGAACCACGAGCGCTCCGCCGGCCGGCCGTTGCGGATCTCGGCCCCCAACGCGTGGCATCGCGACCACGATGCCGCGTTCGGCGAGAAGTCGGGCTGGGAGCGGGTCAACTGGTACGAGTCCAACGCCGGCGGCGGCGACGAGTCGCTGCGGCCGCGCGGCTGGGCCGGCCGGCACTGGTCGCCGGCGATCGGCGCCGAGCACCGGGCCACCCGCGAGGCGGCGGCGATCTACGACGAGAGCTCGTTCGCGAAGCTCGAGATCGAGGGCCCGGGCGCGGCGGGCCTGCTGGAGCGCCTCTGCGACAACCGCGTCGCCCGCGACATCGGCCAGATCACCTACACGCAGATGCTCAACGAGCGCGGCGGGATCGAATGCGACTTCACGGTCGCGCGGCTGGGGCCGGAGCTGTTTCAGATCGTCACCGGGACGGCGTTCGGTAACCACGATCGCGAGTGGATTCGCAAGCACCTGCCCGAGGACGGCAGCGCGCGCGTCCGTGATGTGACCTCCGCCTGGTCGTGCTTCGGGATCTGGGGCCCGCGGGCGCGCGACGTGGTCGCGCCGCTCACGCCCCAGGACCTCTCCAACGAGGCCTTCCCGTACATGTCGGCGCGCGAGACGACCATCGGCAACGTGCCGGTCCGCGCCCTGCGGGTCACCTACGTCGGCGAGCTCGGCTGGGAGATCTACTGCCCGACCGAGTACGGGCTCGGGCTCTGGCGCGCGCTGTGGGAGGCGGGCGCGCCGCACGGGCTCGTCGCCGGCGGCTATCGGGCGATCGACTCCCTGCGGCTCGAGAAGGGCTACCGGGTGTGGGGCGCCGACATCACCCCGGACGAGACGCCGTACGAGGGCGGGGTCGGCTTCTGCGTGAAGCTCGACAAGGACGGCGGCTTCATCGGCCGCGAGGCGCTGGTCGAGGCCAAGGAGAGCGGACCGCGGACGAGGCTCCGCTGCCTGGTGCTCGACGATCCGCGCTCGGTCGCGCTCGGAAACGAGCCGGTGCGGATCGGCGACGAGATCGCGGGCCGGGTGACCACGGGCGGCTACGGCTACACGGTCGAGCGCTCGATCGCCTACGCCTACCTGCCCCCGGAGCGCTCCGAGGTCGGCACCGCGGTCGAGGTCGAGATCTTCGGCGAGTGGATCGCGGGCGAGGTCGCGTCCGAGCCGCTGTTCGATCCAAAGGGCGAGCGGATCCGGGCCGGCTAGCCCGGAAGCTCGATCCAGACGTCGGCGCCGCCGCCGGGGCGGTTGCGGGCGTGCGCGGCGCCGCCGTGCGCGCGGGCGACCGCCTCGACCACGGCGAGCCCGAGCCCCGTGCCGCCATCGCCGCGGGCGCCATCGGCGCGGCTGAAGCGCTCGAACGCGTGGCCGATGAACTCGTCGGGGATCCCGGGCCCCTCGTCGGTGACGTGAAGCTCCGTGTCGGGCGCCGTTCGATCGCGCCTCCATCCGCACCGGCCCCCGGCCGTGGACCAGCGCGTTGTCGACCAGGTTCGTCAACGCCTGCTCGACGCGCAGGCGGTCGGCTCGCACCGGCGGCGAGTCGGGCGGCGCGGAGTAGGTCAGCGAGCGCCCGGCGCGCTCGGCCCGGGCGGCGAACCGGGCTCCGATCGCGGCGAGCGCGTCCTCCGCTGCGAAGGGCTCGGGCTCGAATCCGCAGCTCGCCGTCCTCGTTGCGGGCGACGACCAGGAGCTGCTCGGCGAGCGCGATCAGCCGGTCGATCTCGTCGGCCGCCGAGGCGATCGCCGCGCGCAGCTCGCCCTCGCCGGTCGCGTGGCGCAGGGCGAGCTCGAGCTCGGTCTTGTGCAGGGCGAGCGGGGTCCGCAGCTCGTGGCTGGCGTCGTCGACGAAGCGGCGCTCGCGCTCGAGGGCCTCCTCGAGCCTGGCGAGCATCTCGTTCAGGGTCTCGCCCAGCCGCCGCAGCTCGTCCTCGGCCTCCGGCACGGGCAACCGGGCGCCGGGTTCGGACGCCGAGATCTCGGCGGCGCGGCTGCGCATCGTCTCGACCGGGCGCAGCGCTCTTCCCGCCATCCAGTAGCCGGCCGCCGAGGCGAGTAGCAGCGCGACGGGACCGCCGACGGCCAGCAGCTGGGCGAGTCCGTCGAGCGCCTCGTCGCGATCGCCGAGCGAGGAGCCGACCACGACGATCACCGTGTCGTCGTCGATCGTCACCGGCGCGGCCAGCAGCCGCGCCCCCTCGCCCTCGATCCCCGGCACGCCCGAGCGGTCGAGGACGATCGGGGCCTGCGCGGCCCGTGCGAGCTCGTCCGGGTCGAGGACGACCGTCTCGCCGAGCTGCGGGGTCGCGTCGATCAACTCGCCGTCGGCCTCGACGAGCTCGGCGAAGCTCTCGTCCTGCTCGACGAGCGGGTCGTTCCCTGCGCCCGACAGACGGCCGCCCTCATCGCGCGCCAGCGCCGCGACCTCGGTCGCCCGGGACCGCAGCGCCGTGTCCAGCGACTCGTCGAGCTGCGCCTCGAGCCGCAGGTAGAGGAAGAGCCCGACCCCGCCAAGGACCACGGCCATCACCGCGGCGAACGCGAGCGTGACGCGGACGCGGATGGGCAGCCGGCTCAAGCGGGGCTCCCCTCGCGGAGGCGGTACCCCGACCCGCGCACGGTCTCGATCGAGTCGGTCCCGAACGGCTTGTCGATCTTCCGGCGCAGGAAGCGGACGTAGGAGTCGACGACGTTGGAGCGGTTCTCGTAGTCGTAGTCCCAGACCCGCTCGAGCAGGGCGTAGCGGGAGAGGACCTCGCCCGGCCGGCGCATGAACGCCTCGAGCATCGCGAACTCGCGCGCCGAGAGCTCGATCTCGGCGTCGTCCCGCCACACCCGCCGCGTCGCCGGGTCGAGCCGCAGCTCGCCGACCCGCAGCTCGACCGGGCGCTCAACCGCGCCGCGGCGGACCAGCGCCCGCAGGCGGGCGAGCAGCTCGGCGAACGAGAACGGCTTCGTCAGGTAGTCGTCGGCGCCCCCGTCGAGCCCGGCGACCCGGTCGGAGACCGCGTCGCGGGCGGTCAGCAGCAGGATCGGAGCCCAGACCCCCGCCGTGCGCAGGCGTCGGCAGACCTCCAACCCGTCGATCCCCGGCAGCATGATGTCGAGCACGATCGCGTCGTACTCGGTCGCCTCGGCCATCCAGAGCGCGTCCTCGCCCTTGATCGCGACGTCCGCCGCAATCCCCTCCGCGCGCATCCCGCGGCGGATCAGCCCGGCCATCTTCACCTGGTCCTCGACGATCAGCACGCGCATCGCAACGCCAAGGCTAGGCGCGAAGATGAAAACCGGATGAAAGCCGCCTCCGTCCCGGGCCGGCTTTCACGCGGCTTTCATCGCGGCGGGGGATAACGCGCCTTGCAAAGCGACGAAAGGAATCCCCGATGACCGCCAAGCTCACCCGCACCGTGCTCGCCGCCCTGGCCGTCGGCGCCGCCGCGGCCGCCCTCGGAAGCGCGCCCGCCGGCGCCGAGTCGCGAGCGCTCGCGTTCAGCGATCCGACCCGGATCGACAACCCCTACCTCCCGTTGAGCGAATTCGGGCGCTGCACCCTGCGCGGTCAGGAGGACGGCGAGCGGCTGCGGATCAAGCGCAAGGTGCTCGATCGCACCCGCGGCTTCGACGTCGGCCGGCGTCGCGGTGGACACGATGGTGGTCAAGGACCGGGTCTGGGCTGACGGCGAGCTGATCGAGAGCACGCACGACTTCTTCGCCCAGGACGACGCCGGCACCGTCCATTACTTCGGCGAGCGGGTCGACAACATCCGCGACGGGCGGGTCGTCAACCACGACGGCAGCTGGCTCTACGGCCGCGACACCGACGTGATCGGCGTGCTGATGCCCGCCCACCCGCGAATCGGCGACCGCTGGCGCAGCGAGGACGCGCCCCCGATCGTCGAGCACGACCGGATGGTCGACCGGATCGCCTCGGTCCGTGTCCAGGGCAAGCGCTATCGCCACGTGATCGACGTGCGCGAGTACGCCCTGCCCGACAAGGAGGTCGAGCACAAGCTCTACGCGCGGGGCGTCGGTGTGATCGACGAGCTGCCGCCCGAGGGGGAGGTCGGGCTCGTGGGGTGCGAGCGGGCCTGACCCGAGGCGCTCAGAGCAGGCCGGCGAGGATGTGCTCGGTGCCGAGGATGTGGGTGCGGACGACCGCCACCGCCTTCGCGGCGTCTCGCTTGCGCAGCAGCCCGACGAGCTCCGCGTGCTGGGCGTTGGAGCGGGTCAGGACCTCCTCGGGGTGGGCGATGCGGGCGATGAGATCGCTCATCGCCCCCTGGACCTCGGTCATCCCGGCGACCATGCGGGGCGAACGCGCGGCCTCGGCGAGGCCGATGTGAAAGCGGATGTCCGCGCGGCGGTAGAGCTCGAAGTCGCCGTCGCCCGACATCCGCTCGACGAGCCGGTCGAGGGCGTCGAGGTCGGCGTCCTGGGCCCGCTCGGCGGCGAGGATCACCGAGCCGACCTCGATCGCGACCCGGTGGTCGAGGGTTGCCCTGGCGTCGCGGCCCAGCGGCTCGCCGTCGACCTCCGAGAGCGGCGGTCGCTCGGCGACGAACGTCCCCCCGGTGCGTCCGCGGGTCGCCGTCAGGTGGCCCGACTGGACGAGGGTGGTCAGCGCCTGGCGCAGGGTGGAGCGCGAGATGCCGAGCTCTGACGGCGAGCTGGCGCTCCGGCGGCAGCCGGCTGTCCGGGGCCAGCAGACCGATGCGGATCGCCGTCCCCAGCCGCTCGACGGTCTCCTCGAACGTCGTCGACGTGCGAACGGGCTTGAAGACTGCGTCGAGAGCGGCGCCTCGCTTCATCCCGACGCCTACCGTAGCGCTGCTTCAGTCGCCCAGACGCAGTACGGCGCGAATCTCGCCGATCGCCTGCTCGTTCGACTCAAACCGGACCGCGGTCATCCCGATCGCCCTCGCCGCCTCGACGTTGACCACGAGGTCGTCGACGAACAGGCAGTCCTCGGCGTTGATGCCCGACATCCGGGCCAGGGTGAGCTCGTAGATCTCGGGCTCCGGCTTGCGCATGCCCACGAACCCGGAGTCGACCACGAGCTCGAAGATCTCGTCGACGGGGAGCATCGAGCGCCACAGGTGCTCCCATTCGCGGACGTTGTTGGTGAGCATGGCCATCCGATGGCCGCGGTGGCGGATCTCGCGCATGAGCTCGATCATCGGCTCGTTCGGCTCCAGGGCTTCGAAGTAGATCTCGCTGAAGCTGTGCATCTCGGGCCGGTGGCCGAGCTCGGGCTCGAGTGCCGCGCCGATCCGTGCCAGGAAGTCGGCCTCGGTCATGCGCCCGGTCTCGAGCGCGTACAGGGGATGGTCGCCGTCGCGGTCGGCGACCGCCTGCATCGCTTGGCCGAGCGCCTCGGGCGAGATCCCGGTGCGATCCTGAAACGCCGCGAACGAGTTCATCAGCGGCGTCGTCAGCACCCCGCCGAAGTCCGAGATCACGGCCTTGATCGGCGAGTTCCTCACGCCGGGCGCAGGATGTCGAGCGTCCCCTGCCCGGACGGCCCCGGCGGACCGCAGGGCCAGCGCGGCGGTCGTCCTGTGCAGGCTGCCGGCGTCGCGCTCGGTCGCGCCGGTCGCGTCGCCCGCGACCCGGATCGGCATCCCGCCCTCGGACCGGTAGAGCTCCAGCCCGACCCGCCGCGGCAGCCCGTCGGGCCCGTACTCGGTCGACAGCAGCGTCTCGGCGAGCTGCTCGAAGGACTCGGCGTCGCCGAGAGCTCCGGCGACCAGCTCCTCGCCGTGGCCGTTGACTCCCGCGGGGCGAATGGCCGCGACCGCGATCAGCCGCCCGTCGTCGACGTGCCCGGACAGCACCCGCACGGACTCGACCTCATCCCAGTCGAGCTCGCCGGTCAGGTGCCAGACCGGCCGCTCGCGCGATGCGTCCGGCTCGAGGGCGGCGAGCTCGTCGGTCGCCCACTCGAAGCGCAGGATCTCGGCCTCCGGGGTCTCGAACTCGAGCGCGACGATCTCACTCACGCCGGTCACCGACCTCGATCTCCGCGGGGTCGGTCACCTCGTGCGCGGTGCCCTCGTAGTCGTAGCCGCGCCGGGAGCGGGCCGGGCCGCTCGCCCCGGGGCGGGGGCCGACCCGCGGGCGGCGGCGGACCGAACACGGTGCCGGTGAAGCTCACCCGCCGGCGCGCCACGCGCGTGACGATCCCTCGGAGCAGCGCCCTGGTCGGCGGGATCAGGAGCGCGAAGCCGATCACGTCGGTGATGAATCCCGGGGCGAGCAGCAACGCGCCGCCGAGGATGATCATCGCCCCGTCGAAGGTTTCCTTGGCCGGCACCCGGCCCGCGGCCAGGGCGCGGTTGAAGCGCTCCCACGCGTTCCGGCCCTGCCAGCGCGCGAGCGCGGCGCCCGCCAATCCGTCGAGGATCAGCAGGAAGAGGGTCGGGACGACGCCGATCGAGTTGCCGACCTGGATGATCACGTAGATCTCGGCGATCGGCAGCGCCAGGAAGAGCAGAAGCAGCACGAATCCCATCAAGAGACAGGCTACGCAAAGCCGTCCACTACGATCAGGGCATGCCCACTGAAGAGGATGTCTACGAGGCGCTCGAAGAGGTGATCGATCCCGAGCTCGGGCTCGACTTCGTTTCCCTGGGCCTCGTCTACGACGTCGATATCGAGGGCCCCGAGGTTTTCGTCACCTTCACCCTGACGACGCCCGCCTGCCCGATCGGCCCCCAGGTCTCCGAGCAGATGCGCGAGTTCGTCGGCGATCTCGAGGGCGTGGACAAGGTCCACCCGAAGATGATCTTCGACCCGCCGTGGTCCCCGGAGATGATGACCGAGGACGCCAAGTTCGCGTTCGGGTTCTGAGTCGCTTTACAAAGCGGTTTCTTCCAGGTCCCTCATCCGTCCCGGACATGGCATCAGGGCAGAGTGCTACCCCGCGAGTCCGGCCGCCTCTAGCGCCTGCTCGCGAGACGGAAAGCCGTGAGCCGAGCTGATCTTGCCGTTTCGCACTGAGATGATCGACCCCCACAGCTGGTCAACTTCGATTCCGCTCGTTCGACCGCGCCCCGTGGCTCGCTGAATCGTGACGACGCGCTCTTCGTCAATCTTGTGGACCTCCGCGAGGTCGAAGTACTCCATCTCCAGCCCCATGTCGGGGTCATGGACATCTCGCCACCACTCGAGAAGGCCGTCATGACCTCGGTAGGGGCCGGGGACCGGGGACTCTGCCCAGTTCCGGATCTCGATGCTGGAGTCGCAGAGGTCCGGAGCGGGATCACCGGCACTGAGTCGTACGAACCAACCGCGCACGATCTCGGCGGTTTCCTGGGTCATCGTCCGTGCAGTATCTCGCGGAGGTTCTGATCTCGTATGCGCTTGATTTTCACGGGGCGTGTGGGACGATCCGGCCCCGCAGGACGATCTCAGGGAGGAACATGAACGCATCCAAGGGAGCCGCGCCCCGACGCCGGCTGGGACTGACGATGGCCACGATCTGCCTCGTGGCGGTGGTGGCGCTGCCCGAGGCCGCGAGCGCGGTGCTCTCGGGGGCGAACGGGCGGATCCTGTTCGTGAGCGGGCGGATCGGACCCGACAACGCCAACGGAAAGCTCTTCCTCCGCCTGACCAGCGGCAGCTTCGGCGGCCCAGCGCTCCCGGCCGGTGCGGTGCCGCTCGATGCGACCCCCGGCCAGCATCGCCACCCGACCTGGTCCCCTGATCGCACGCACATCGCCTACGCCCGCGGCGACGCGAACTGCGCCACGAACTGCGACATCTACACCCTCGACCTGACCGATCCGAACGCGACCCCGGTCAACATCACCAACACGCCCACGATCACCGAGGACCGGCCGGCGTGGTCGCCCGACGGCACCCGGATCGCCTACGAGAGCGAGTCCGGCACGCAGGTGGACATCCTCGTCGACCCGGAGCCGTTCGGGTCCGGGACGAACATCACCTTGGCCAACGACCCGAAGCCCGACGTCAAGCCCGCGTGGACCCCCGACTCTCAGACGGTCTACTACGGGCTCGGCGACCGCAACGTGGCCCCCAATGGCAACACCAATGACGTGAAGCTCTACAAGGAGCCGGCGGACAACAGCGGCACCGCGACCGAGGTCCTTCACGTCAGCGGCGCCCACGTCTTTCAGCCCTCGATCTCACCGGACGGCACCAGGATGTGCTTCACGTTGAGCACGGCACCCGGGTCCAGCTCGACCGCCAGCATTCTCGTCGGGCCGGTCAGCTCACCGGGCAGCGCAACCGTGCTCGCCTCGAGCGGCACCGGTGACTACAACTGCACCTGGTCGCCGGATGGCACGCAGATCGCGTACGTCGAGGGCTTCGCAGGCCCGGGGGATCTGGTGATGAAGCGGGCCGACGGCAGCACAGGCCCGGTTCCGATCGACCTCGAGACCTCGGCCGGCTGGGACGGCAACCCCGACTGGGCGCCCGACGCGCGGCCGCAGTGCGAGGACCAGACGATCAACACCAACGTCGACACCCCGGTCGAGATCCCGCTGCTGTGCGCGGACACGGGGCCGAACTACGAGCAGACCCCGGTCAACGCGCTCGCCACCGAGGGACCCACGAACGGCACCGTGACCCCCGAGGTCTCCCAGACCGTTCCGGCGAGCATCACCTACACGCCGAACCCGGGCTTCAGCGGCACGGACACGCTCACGATCCGCAGCTTCGACGCGGTCACCTTCGGGGATCGCAACGGCACGGTGACGGTGAACGTGACCAGGCCCGGCGGCGGGAACAACGGCGAGAAGCCCTCCAACGAGTTCAGCTTCGGCAAGTCGAAGAAGAACAAGCGCAAGGGGACGGCGAAGCTCACCGTCAACGTCCCCGGCCCCGGCGAGGTCGAGCTCTCGAAGACGGGCAAGGTGAAGCCCGCCACCGAACGGGCCGGCTCGCAGGGTCAGGTCAAGCTGCTGGTGAAGCCGAGGGGCAAGGCGAAGACGAAGCTGGCCGCGAGCGGCAAGACGAAGGTCAAGGCGACCGTCTCCTATACGCCCGACAACGGCGACAGGAACACGAAGACCAAGAGGGTCAAGCTCGTCAAGCGGTAGTAGCTACCTGGGCTTTGCGCGGCGCACGGTGAGCCGCTTCGTCGCGCGGGTGTAGCCCGAGCGCGTCGCCGACGCCTTCACCGTCTTGCCGGGCTTGATCGTCAGCGTGACGCTGCCCTTGGCATTGCTCGTGCCCGACGCGCCGGCGGCCTTGACCTTCGCGCCCTTCACCGCGTCGCCCGCGTCGAGCACGGTGAAGCGCACGGCGGTCTCCTTGCCCTTGCGCAGCTTCCCGGGCGTGGCCCGCAGGGTCAGGCCGGGGAGCAGGCGGCGGTAGGAGGTGACCGCGGTCGCCGAGGTGTCGATGTTGAAGTTGCCGAGCACGTCGAGCGCGCCGCCCGCCGCGCTCGCGTCGACCTTGTAGGCCTGCAGGGCGTCCTTGGGATGCCCGGCGTTCACGGTCGCGCCGAACTTCGTCGCGTTCTTGTTCGACCGCCGTGCCAGCACGTTGGGATCCCCGAAGCCTTCCGTCCAGACCACCCACAGCCTCCCGTCGCCGGCCGCGGCAACCGCCACGGCCGGGCTGCTCGAACCGCGCACGCGCTCGACCAGCGTCGCACTGGTGGCGCCGACCCGCCACAGGCGCACGCGGTCCGAGGTGGGATAGCCCGTCGGGTACGCGACGTAGAAACCGCCGCCCTTCCGCGCGACGAGGGGAGTGCGGCCGAGCATGCCGACCTGCATGTCGCTCGTTCCCGGCATCGTCGCCGCGCTACCCACGGGCGAGCCGTCCGCCGCCACGTCCTGGGCCTGCACCCCGAGGTGTCCGGCCGCGTTGGAGTACCAGGCCAGGACGGTCCGGTTGCTCGCGTCGGTTGCGAGGTTGGGGTCGTAGCCATAGGGCCCCAGCGGAGCCTGGTAGTCGTGGTTGGCCGTGGCGGGCGAGAGCCCGGCGTGCACCCACGTGCCGAGCGTCCCGGCGAAGCTCTGCAGGGTCGAGCCGTCGGCGCGCACGGTGGCGGCGGTGTTGCTCGCGTACGACTGCGCGCCGAGCGGGACGACGGAGCCGGGCTGGAGCGCCCAGCTTGCGCCCCCGTCCCGCGAGAGCGCGGTGTTGGTCTCGTTCTGGGGGTCGCTGCTGTCCGTCGAGCGAAAGCCGCCCCAGAACGCCCGCAGGCCGCCGGGCTCGACGACGAGCGCGGGGTTCGTGAAGCCGGTCCAACCGCTCTGCACCGGGCTCGTGGCGCCGACCTTGCCCGCCGCGGAGATCACGGTGTGCAGGAGGTCGGCGGTGTTCGGCCCGGTGGGGTGGTGCCAGGCGATATGGAGGACGCCGTCCGCGGTGCGCGCCAGGCCGACCTGGTCGGAGCTCGCCCCGTCCGGCGTGGTGACCCGCTTCCAAGAGGCAGCTTGCGCCGCAGGAGCCGCCGCGGCGGCAATGATCACGGCAACGGCGACAACGCGAGCCTTCATCGAGCGAGATGATGACCGAGGATGCTCAGCCAGAGTCGTCGAAGGAGACGGGAGGCTGATTCGAGCCGCCCGACGACCCTGACGAGGAGGAAGGCGCCGGGGCCGGCGCGGGAGCGGGCGTGGGCGCCGGCGTGGGCGTGGGCGTGGTGGCGGGGGCGGCTGGCACTGCCTCGTCGACGGGGGCGGGCTCGGCGGGCTCGGCGGGCTCCGTCGTCTGCGCCGCAGGCGGTCGGCGTCGGCTTCGGTTTCTCCGCCGCCGGCGGTTCTCTCACCGCGGCGAGCTGCGGGAGGTTGCCGCTGCCGGTGAGTCGAACGTTCGGCAACGAGAGTTGATGATCTGTGCCGGCTTCGCTCTGCTCGCCGGAAGCTTCCACCGGTGTGTCCTCGCTGTCAGCGCGACCCACGGCGAAGAACACGCCGAATGCCCCGAGGGCCAGCACGATCAACAGCGGGAGCTGCCAACGATTGGAGCGATCTCGAGCCAGCCGTCGTCAGTGGGGGCATGGAATCGGCTTGTGGCGCTCGCCCTTCAGGCAGCTGTCGGTGCGCCTCGGGGCCTTCCCGTCCCGCAGCTTGAAGCTGGTGAACTTTCCGATCTTGTCCGGATCCGTGACGTAGACCCTGATCACCACGCCTGGGCGCAGCAGGCGCTCGAGGGCCGGAAAGCCGACCCGCCGCTTCTTCACCCCTCGGGTTCTGCTCCGGAACGGGCAGCTGCGTCCGTGACAGCTCACTGTCACGTCCGACCCCTTCGGCGCTCGCACGGACAACTTGGCGATCTCCGTCTTGCCGTTCCGTTTCAGCTCCCCGGCGAGACGCACGACGGGGAAGGGAGCCAGGAGCTTGCGCGGCCCGCCGCTGAGCGGCACGGAAGCCGTGACCTGATTGGAGACGCCGCCGGAGTCCACGACCTTGAGGCCGACGGTCAGCGTGCCGCGCTTGGGCGCGCGAAGTTGCGCGGTCGGCCCGCCGAAGTCGTCGAACTCTCCATCCCCGTCCAGGTCCCAGGCGGTGTCGACGATCGGACCGTCCGGATCGGACGAGGTCGACGTCAGTCTCAGCGCCTCGCCGGCACGGGCCGGTCGCGGGCTGAATTCAAAGCTTGCTATGGGAGGCCGGTTCCCCACCGGGACCACCTGGCTGACGATGTCGAAGCCGCCTCCGCTTGCCTCCACGCGCAGTCGCACGGTGTGCGGCCCGGGGGTGGAGTAGGAAGCCTGCGCGTAGGGCCAGGGACCGTCGTCGAAGGCTCCATCATCGTCGAGGTCCCAGTTCATCGCGGTGATGGTCTGACCCGCCGGCGCGGTCGAGCCGGATCCGTCGAAGGTGACGGCTTCGCCGCTGAGCGGACCCTGGGGAGCGAAGGAGAAGGCGGCTGATGGCGGATTCGGCTGCACGAGGACGTTCCGGACCACCGTCGCGCTGGCGCCGTCGGAGTCGGTCACCCGCAGCCCCACAGATTTGGTTCCGGAACTCGAGAAGGCGCGGGTGACCGTCTGTCCCGTCGCGTCGTCGAACTCGCCATCGTTGTCGAAGTCCCACCGCTGGGAGGAGTTGGGGATCGGGCCCTCGGCGTCCGACGAGGTCGACGAGAACGTGATCTGCTCCCTGACCGCGGGGGTGGACGGCTCGTAGATGAACCTCGCCGTCGGTGGACTGTTGACGACGAGGCTGACCGAGTCCTCGTCCGTGTCGCCGTCGTCGTCGGTGACGCGCAGGCTGACCGTGATCGTGCCCGGCGCCGAGTAAGGCCGAGACACGGTCGGGCTGTTGCCGGTGTTCGTCTCGAACGTGTTGTCGCCGTCGAGATCCCACTCGTACGTCGTGATCGAGCTTCCGAGTCCGTCCCCAGTCGATCCCGATCCGTCGAAAGTGACGTTCTCGTTGACCAAGGCCGGGTTCGGCGACGCCGTGATCGAGGCGGTGGGCGGTATCCCCGGCAAGGCCGGGGCGGATGCCGCGCCGAGCGCGGCCACGATCCCGGCGCCTGCCAGTGCGAGGCCCGAGAGCATCCCGCGGCGTCGACGGGCGGTCATCCCGGCACCTCCTGGATCCGGTTGAGGTCGCGCTCGAGATCGCCCTCCGCCTGCCTGACCGCACGCCGTCCGTCCTTGTACCTGCCGGCGTTCTGGTCCGCCGCTGCTCGTGCGAGTTGCCGGTATCCATGAGCCAGGCGCGTGAGGCCGTCGACCAGTTGGCGCTTGACCGCTTGCAGGGAAGCCGGTGTCGCCGTCGCGGCGATCGCACCGGCGGCGAGACGGTGAGCCGCGGCGAGGTCGCGGCCTGCTGCCGCCTGGGCCGCGGGGCTCGGCGCCTGCCGCAGTTGCTCGAGCGCCGAGGAACGGGCCTCCGCAAGCCCTTGGAGCTGCCCGCCCACGGCACGCTCGTAGTCGCCGCCCTGCGAGGACGCAGGCGCGATCGCCGGTTGCGAGGAGGTCGCGTCGTCGCCGGTCGAGCCCCCGAGGAGCAACCCGGCGACGGCAGCCGCGACAACCAGAGCCGCGGCGCCGGCGATCCGCGCAAGCGGCCGGCGGCTCGCCTTGGTCGCGGCCACTGAGGCAGGCTCGGCTCCGACCACGATCGCGGGCAGCGCCGCTTCGGAGTCGCCCGTTGGCTCTGGCTCGTGTGGCTGATGATTCGCTGCGCCGGCGTTCGTCGCGGTCGTCGGTTGATCGGGTGCAGTCTGCTCGCCTTGATCGTCGCCTGCGCGGGCGCAGTCGCATTGAGCTCGCTGTCGGAGTCGACGGAGTTCACCCTGGAGCTCGCGCAGCTGTGTCGGCGCGCCGCTCGCGGAGGAGCGCATCGCGCCTGCGGCCTCGGCCCGCGCCGCGCGGGTGGCGCGCCAAATATGCACCTGCGCCCTCGTCAGGTGCTCCCTGAGATCGCTCTTTCGTTGCCTCGGCATGACGCCCGGCGCGCGAACCCCGGCGCTGATCTGCTGCAGGTCCTTCGCGATCTGGTTGAGCTCGGCATCAAGCTCGGGACCCGTCGAGGCCATGTCTCGAATCCGCGGTGCGGCCCCGACCGACGGGCGTCCACGCTCGGCGACGCCGACGCCACGGGTCGTGCGACGCCGCCTGGTCGTACCGGTTGATTCTTCAGACCGAGGAGCCTTCGTCATGAAGCCCTGACTCCCACCCCATCTGCCCGCGTTCGCGCGTGGCCTCGACAATGCCCGGCGCACACAGTACCGCCGGCAGCGCGAGCAAGCGCCGGCCGACCGCCAGTTACAGCCTCGTGATCGGGGCGGCTGAGCTGAGGTCCGCGGCCAGCGTTCAGCGGGAGCCGGGCTCGTCGTAGCGGTCCATCAGGTGCCTGATCGCCCGCACCATCGCGCGGTCCCGGGTCGCGTTGTAGGCGACGACCCCTCCCCGGCCACCGCTCGCGGCGGCCGCCCTGACGCAGGAGGGGAAGAAGACCGGATAGGCGAAGCGATAGTGATACCTGGACTGCTGGCGAGCCCTTCGCGCCACATACGCGAGGCGCTCCTTTGCGCTCAGCTCGCGCATGAACCGGCAGCCATCCGATTCCGGCCGTCGCGGGTCGTTGCCAACCTGGAGATAGACGGGAAACCGCCTCGCGAGCCTCCGCACCGCAGGGAGGTCGACGCGGAAGTCCGCACCCTGCACCACGACGTAATCGGTCCCGTCCGGGATCCGCGGGCGCCTGGCGATCCCGAACACGTTGCCACCGACCGTCTCGCCGTGGCGCTTGGCGTCGGCGACGGCGGCCTTCATCACCGCCCTCCTGCGCTCGGCCGCCCGCGTGTAGAAATCGAAGACCCAGCCGTCCGGCTCGATGCGCCCGCGGACCTTCGCCATCATCGCCTCGACACGGCGGGCGCGGCCGTAGTTGAGGGCGTTCAGGGAGACGAGGAACCTCGCGCTGGGGCTGCGCTCGCGAACCGCACGGCGGATCGTCTGCCAGGCGCTCACCTCGCGCGCCGTGATCGGATCCCCCACGTGGTAGCGAAGCGGGGCGGTGACGAGCGTCGGACGCAGCCGCGCGAGCTCGTGCGCAATCGACTCCGGCGTCTCCCTGCGAACCGTGAGCACCCCTCCCTGGAACACGCGCACCGCGGCGATCCGCGAGCCCCCGGCAAGGTGCGGACGTCCTGAAGCCCGATCCTCGGTGTCGCCGACTCCGCTCGAGGCCGGCAACGCGACCGCGAGAGCCGCGGCGAAGACGACGCCGGCCGTGCGCGTCACTTGACTTTGGTCCCGCGCGCAGGAAAAGATGGCCTTGCATGGCAGGGCATCGCTCCGAGGAAGGATCGTCGCGCCGGCGCTGGCTCACCGCGACCGCCCTCGCCGCCGCGCTCACGATGCTCTTCGCCACCTCCGCCGACGCCTTCGTGTTCTGGGCGAACCGGGACCTGGAGTCGATCGGCCGAGCGAAGACGAATGGCAAGGGCGTGGACCAGTCCTACATCAAGGTGCGCACGAGCGTCTACGGAGTTGCGGTCGACGACCACCACGTCTACTGGACCGACCGCAAGGGCGGGGGGATCGGGCGAGCAAGCCGCAACGGGAGCACCGTCAAGCGCAAGTTCGTGACCGGCCTGAGCAGCCCGCACGGCATCGCCGTGGACGACCACTACATGTACTGGGCCAACTCGGGGACGGACTCGATCGGCCGCGCGGCGCTCGACGGGAGCGATGTGAATCCCAGCTTCATCGCGGACGCCAAGGGCGCCGTGGAGGTCGCGGTGGACGGTCAATACGTGTATTGGACCAACTCCGCAGGGATCGGCCGCGCGAGCCTCGATGGCACCGGCGCCAATACGAGCTTCGTCTCGACGCAGGCCTACGGCGTCGCCGTCGACAGCGGCCACATCTACTGGGCGTTCTTCAGGTACAGCCCGACCCGCGGAGGCGTGAGTCGCGCGAAGCTGAACGGGAGCGGGATCGAGAAGAAGTTCGTCTCGGCTCGCAGGATCTACCCGCACGACGTCGCCGTCGACGACGCGCACGTGTGGTGGGTCGAGCAGAGCGGAATCGGCCGCTCAGCCCTGAGCGGCAAGAACGTGAAGACCCGCTTCATCAACGGTCCCCATGTCGGTCACGGCGAGTCGGGGATCGCCGACATCGCGGTGGACGCCGACGGGACCCCCCCGAAGACGACGATCAAGCGCCATCCGCCGGCCAGGACCCACGGCAAGTCGGTCCGATTCCGGTTCGGCTCCTCCGAGCCCGACTCGAGCTTCAAATGCAAGCTCGACAAGCGCCGCTGGAGGCGATGCGCGGCGTCGCACGAGATCAAGGACCTCGATGCCGGTGACCACCGGCTTCAGGTCCGCGCCACCGACCGGTTCGGCAACACCGATCCCACGGCGGCCGACGACCACTTCCGGGTCAGGTCGTAAAGCCGCGTCCGGCGCGGCGGCACCTCGCGGCCCGGACGCGCACTAGGGCCCGAACGCCGCCTGAACCCGGGTGTTGGTGCCGTCGGAACGATCCCAGCTCGCGGCAGCCGCGCCGGTGGTTGATACGTCGAGTCGCGGTGCGCTCGCGCTCGCGCCCGGTGCGGACAACGGCGCGAGCGGGCCGAGGGCCCCCGTGGTCGCCGAGCGTGTGCGCGCCTCCGCCAGCGAGTTGCTTCCGTCGTTGCGCCGCCACGTGAAGACGGCGTCGCCGTCGGAGTCGACCGCAACCTGCGAGCCGATCACCTCACCGGTGCGAATCGTCTGGATCGGGCTCAGCACACCGGCAGCCGACCGGGCCCGACCCTGGGCCGCGGCCACGAACCCACCCGCGACGCGAGTCCAGACGAACACCGCGTCGCCGTCGACATCGACGCCGACCTGGGGGAAGAAGCCGTCGTCCCCCGGGCGCGAGAGGGTCTGGCGGGAACCGAGGGTGCCGGCTGCCGATCGCGAGCGGCTCTCGGCACGGAAGTCACCATCCTGAAGGCGGGACCAGGTGAAGATCGCGTCGCCGCCGGAGTCGACGCCGACATCCGAGCAGCTGAGGTCGGTGAGCGGAAGTGAGATGGTTTGAACTGCGCTCAGGCCCCCGGCGCCATTGCGCGCTCGGGCCTGGATCGTGAACGGGCGTATCGGCGTGCCCTGCTCCGCCGTCCAAGAGATCATGGAGTCGCCGTCGGAGTCGACCGCGACCTGGGGGCACTCGGTCGCCACTCCGGCTGGCGACAGATTCTGGACCGGGCCAAGCGCTCCGGCGGCGGTCATCGCGCGGCTCTGCGTCCGGTTGACGCCGTTGTCGGAACGCACCCAGGTGAAGACGGCGTCGCCGTCGAGGTCGACCGCGACCTGCGGTTCGGAAGCGTCCTCGCCGGGGAGCGACAGGTAGCGGGCTGGGCCGAACACGCCACCGGCCGAGAGCGAGCTGGCCCTGATCCTGGAGTTGGCGCCGTCGAAGTCGGTCCAGACGAAGACTGCATCCCCGTCGGAATCGACCGCGATCTGGGGCGCGAAGGCCTCGCCGAAGCCATCGTCGAGCGCGACGCCCGGGAGCGTATGCACGGGTGTCAGGGCACCCGCCGCGCTGCGCCTCCTGACCTGGGCCCTGAAGTTGATCCCATCGGATCGCAGCCAGATGAAGGTTGTGTTTCCCGCCGGGTCCACGCCGACCGCCGACTTGACCGCCGGCTGGCCGGCCGCCGAGAGCGTCAGCGGCGCGGTCCACGCCGCGCTGGCGGCAGCAGGGGCCAGGCCGACCGCAGCGAGCGAAAGGATCAGCGCGCCGAGCAGCCTCCTCTTGGACCGCTTCGGTCGGACACCTGGCACAACGCGCAACGTACCGCGGCCGGTGGCGCGGATCAAGCGGCGCGCCCGCTAGGCCGCCACTACTCCGACAGCCCGGCGGCCTCGAGGGCCTCCGCATGGGTCAGAAAGTCGCGGATGCGAACGATCTTCCCCGCTCGAATGTCAAAGACTTCACCGAGTTCCTGACTGAACTCGATCGCGGTCGCCCGGGCGGTCAAGTCCATGTGACCGAGGGCGAGGACCGACTCGCCGAGATCGCGGAACTCCTGAGGCCGATTGATGAGGCGTTCCCACGCCTCGCCGCGGTCCTCCCGCCAAACCGTTCGCGCCCCGTCATGACCTCGGTAGGTAGTTGCCTTTCCCTCAAGGCCCGGCTGGATCGCAGGGTGCCACTCGACGTCGGCATCGAGCTCGGCCAAAAAGGCGTCCAGATCATCGGCATTCCACGCCTCGATGGCTCGTTGGACGGTCTCGACGTTCTCCTGCGACATCGCCCGCGCAGTATCTCGCGATCCATCGCTTTGACCGTCCAGGCCGCCCTCGCGCTCAGTGAGCGCCCGCGCGAGCCAGGACGTCGGGGGGCACCCCGGCGCGGCTCTCGATCACGGTGTTGTCCTGGAAGGAGACATTGACCGGGGGGTAGGGCGGATAGCAGTCGTAGGTCTCGGCCGGGTACTGCCACCAGTTGCCGACCCAGGCGATATCGCCGTAGGGCCGGCAACCGCCCCAATCGTGCCCGTAGGGCAGACCGTCGGGACCGTCCAGGCCGAGCGGGTTGTCAAACGCGGCGTTGCCGCGCAGCGTGATGTAGCGGCTGCCGCCATCGGTGTACAGGGCGTTGCCACCGTGGCTCGCCGCCTTGCCAGAGACGACGTTGCCGGCGATTAGCTCGCCGTTGCTCAGCGAGGTGCCCTGCTGACCGAGCGAATAGATGCCGCCGCCGTCGTAGGCGACCTTGAGGTAGTCGGAGATCTTGTTGTAGAGAATCCTGTTTCCCTTGCTGGTGGTCGGCGTCGTGTAGAGTCTTCCAGCTCTCGAACGGGCAGCCGGTGCACCCGGGGAAGCGGCCCGGGTCGGTCATCCCCCAGCCCCAGCCGATCGCGATTCCCGTGTAGGGCAGATTGGAGAGAGAGTTGTGGATGATCGTGGTGCGCGTCGTGTAGCCGGCGAAGATCGCCGCCGCATCGAAGAACTCCTGGGCCGGCTTGGTGATCGTGTTGTTTGCGATCCGGTTGTCGCGCGTGACTTGTCCCGCGACGGTCGGGTGGTGGTCGATCTCATCCACCCCGCCGAGCTGGATCGCGGCAGCGGAGATGTCTCTGAAGCCGTTGCCCGCGATCGTGTTGTGCTGACTCCCGGTTCCGAAGTCGACCCCTACGGCGCCCAGGTGCCGGAACCGGTTGCCGCGGATCGTCACGTGCTGGGCGTAGGCGAAGCGCAGGTTCCCCGGTGTGCGCGTGGTGAACTCCGCGTGCTCGAATGTCTGCGGCTGGTTTGGCCCGGTCACGTGGAAGCCGGTCTGATCGTCTGCGTAGCCCTCGGGTCCGCTGACACCCATCCACGTGGCGTAGGCGAAGGTCAGGCCCTTGAAGCGCACGTGGCTCACCGGATGCGCCGCGGTCCCGCGCGCGTTCACGAGTACCTGCGTGGCGGCGGCCTCGATGTCCTCGCGGGCCAGGTTCTCGCCGCGCGCGGGCTTGTAGTAGATCCATCCGGAGCGCCGGTCCAGGTACCACTCGTGCGGTTGGTCGAGCAGCTCGTAAGCGTTTTCGATCTGCGTGGGCAGGCCCATCGCGGCGGGTCCGATGAACACGTTCGCGTTGTGCCAGCAAGGCTGGGCCATCGTGATCTGCTGCCCGATGATCGAGGCAACGGGGCAACGGAAGCTCTTCCAGCGCCAGTTCGACAGCACCTCGATGTCACTTTGGTTGCGCCACCCGGCCATCGCCGCATCCGTCGTCGAGTAGCCCGTGTCCGTCTTGGTGAACCCAGACGGATTGAGCTCGCTTCGCGCGCGCACCGCGCGACGGCCGTCGACGTATAGCTGGCGGGTGTTCAGCCCCGGTGCACGCGCGCGATAGATGCCACGGGCCCGGTCGAACAGGGTCCAGCGCGTGATCCGGCGCCCGCCGCTGATCGTCGGGTGCGCGCCCGGCGCGGCCTTGTAGACGACGTCGTAGCCGTTCCCGCCCGAGTCGCGGGCGCGCAGCGTGAGCGCGTGCTTGAGGCGGTAGGTGCCGCCAAGGAGACGCACCTGGATGTCCCCGTGCAGCGGACGTTGCACCTGGCGGGCAGCGTTGCGGGCGCGATCGAGCGTACGAAACGGCTGCGCCCGCGTACCCGGGTTGCGGTCGCTTCCTTGGGGTGAGACGTAGTAGGACGTTGTCGCGGCTTGCGCGACCGATGATGTCCCGAGGGTGAGGAGGCAAGCGAGAAGGCAGGTCGCGCTCGCGACGGCGGCGGTCTTGCCCATCGCCTCCCTATCGGCGTGGCGCGCGGCGGGCTTGAGTGAGCGCGCGCGGGCGGCGATCGCCCCTAGGGCGAAAGCCCGGCCGCCTGGGAGGCCTCGGACAACGTGGCGTACTCGTGGATCGCGACGATCCGTCCGTCATCGGCAAACCTGCACGTGATGGCGAATCTGATCTCGGTTCGGACACCGCTGGCCCTCCCCGTGGCGAACGCGGCAAACGAGCAGACGACGTCGCCCGTGGGCGTGGAACCAACTTCATGGATCTCGGGCGTCTCCAGGACGAAGTCGTCGAGCCACTCCCTCATGTAGGCGCGACACTCGTCGTAGCCTCTTCGCGTTCCAGCGTCCGGAGCGGATTCGATCGCCGTCCAAACGATGGCGGGGTCGAGGACCTCGTCGACTCCATCGAGATCTCCTGGGGTCCAGTATCGCTGTAGAGGCGCCTCAGGGTCTCGAGCTTGGCGCTGTCGTCCGGCATGGCCCACGCAGTATCTCTCGATGAAGCGCCGCTTTCCAAGCGGGGTACGAGCGCTACCCGCGGATGAACTCCTCGGCGAGCAGGTCAAGCAGAAGGCCGTCCTTCCAGACGCCAGAGCGGTCGCGCAAGTACTCCCGCAGGACACCGACAGGCCGAAAGCCAGCCTTGCGGAAGCACGCGATTGCGATCTCGTTCTCAGCCTCTGGGTCGGCCACAACGCGGTGAAAGCCGTGATCGTCGATCAGGTGCGCGCACAGAACCCGCACGGTGTCGAGACCGAGCCCGCGCCCGTGCACCGCCGGATCGAGGAAGAGATCGAAGCCGGCAAAACGGATAATCGTCTCCTCCTCTGAGTACCACTGAGCGAAGCCGATGACCCGCTTGTCGAGCATCACGGCGTAGTTGGTGCTGCGGTCCATGCCGGCGGGGAAGTCGTCGGCCGGGTCCTGCCACCAGCGCCGCACCTCGGGCTCGAGATGGATCTCTCGGAGGCGTGCGTGATGCTCCGGAGCGCACGGCACCAGCCGCACCTGAGATCCGGTGAGTTCGGGCGGTGCGGTCATCCGCTGATCGTGACAGGACGCGAAGCGCGCTCCTCAATCAGCCTCCCTTCACCTGCTTGCGCAGCCGCTCGACCTGGCGCTGCAGTCGCTCGACGGTCGCCGCGAGCGATGCGGTGGACGCCGAACTTGCCGGCGCGGTCCCGAGCTTGCCGTTCGGGTTGACGAGCACCTGCTGGGCGTTGGCGGCCACCGGCTTGCCGCTGATCCCGGCGATGAAGGTCGCATTCTGGCTTGCGGCGGTGCCGATCCGGATCTTTCCCGACTCCCCGTCAATGCCGCGGTTGGCGATGTAGATGTTGTCGGAACCCGTGGTCAGGTCCTGACCGGCGCCATACCCGAGCGCGATATTGCCGCTGCCGGTGCTTCTGAGCAGAGCGTTGTTGCCGAAGGCAACGTTTCTGGCACCGACCTTGTTGGACAGCAGTGCGTTGATGCCGCTCGCGACGTTGTTGTTCCCCTGGGTGTTCTTGCCCAGCGCCGAGGTGCCGCTCGCGACGTTCGCCACGCCGCTCGTGTTCGTTTCGAGAGACCGCGTCCCAGTGGCGAGGTTGTCGTGCCCCGGTGATGTTGGACCCGAGGGCGTTGTTGCCGGAGGCGATGTTGCTGCTGCCCGTGGTGTTCGCCCCGAGCGCGCTCTGGCCGGACGCGACGTTGGCGTCGCCGGTCGTGTTGTTGCTCAGCGCGGCATATCCGATCGCCACGTTCGCGTCACCGCCGTCGCTGGCCCGCAGCGCCAGCCCGAGCCCAGGGCGACGTTGTTGGACCCTCGCTCGCCGGATTTCATCGCCTCCAGACCGATCGCGACGTTTCCCTGCCCGAACGTGTTTTCTTGCAGTGCGTCCGTTCCGACCGCGACCTGTCCCGACTGGGAGGTGGTGCTGAGCATCGCCGCGTGGCCGATCGCCACATTGGAGCCGCCGGTGGTGTTCGCGGCCAGGGCGGCGTCGCCCAGTGCCGTGTTGGAGTATCCAGTCGTGGTGTTGGTCGCCGCACTGGCGCCGAGCGCGGTGTTGTAGTAACCGGTGGCGAGCGCGTCGAGCGAGAAGGTGCCGATCCCGATGTTGTACCTGCCGCTCGTCACCGACGGCAGCGGCTGGGTTCCGATCCCGATGTTGTACGCGCCGTTGGTCAACGACTTCATCGGCTCGATTCCGACTCCGACGTTCTCGAACCCGGTGAACGTCGCGTTGAACGGGTTGGGGCCGGCGCCCACGTTCGCCGAGGCGTCGAAGTAGACGCCAGTCGAGTCGGCGCGGCTAACCGCGGCACCCCACCCCGAGGCGAGCAGCATGACGGCCGCCCCGACGGTCGCGGCCCGTACTCCTCGGATCCTCATGCCCTGACCGGTGACGCTCATCTCGTTCCTCCCATTAGTTGGCAAGCCACCCGGACCCCAGACCGTGGCCCAGTCGTCACGAATCGTCTGCTCGCGCCGACGGGACAGGGCCAAACGCGCCCAAGCCCGTAAGGGGACTGGCGGCTGACGAAGACGCGACTCTAGCGCCGAACCGGCGGGTGCTGGCCGTGCTCGCGCGCCTGGACCCCGCCCAGGATCAGCGCTAGCGCTTAGTCGATCGAGTGCTGGCCCGGATTTCCGCGCTCCACATCGGGCGTAGCGTCGGCGCGAATCATCAAACCGCTCCTCAGAGAGGGATTGGATGTCCACTCAGCCGTCACGCACAACGATCGATCTCGCCCCGCATACCGCTCCACGACCGGGGCTCGCGATGGCGCTCGCGCTGCTCGCGGTACCGGGCTCGACCGTGGCCCGGGAACTGCCGTGGGGTGGGCTGTGGATCGGCCTCCCTCTGGCGCTTGCCGCCATCGTGCTGGGAACCCACGCGCGCCGCGAGGGCGCCGCGAAGGGGTTGGCGACCGCGGCCATCGTCGTCGCCGGGCTGTGCATCGCGCAGATGGTCGTCTGGACCGCCGCCGCGCGGGCATCGACTACCCCTGTCTACTACGACTCGGGCGGCAACGTCGGCGCCGGCCCTAACCCGTTCGCCGGGGGGGTTGGGCTCTTGGGCGACAACACCGTCGTCGGCCCGGACATGATGCCGGCGGCCAACAACCCCCACGCGAACGTCGCGGTTGGCACCGACGCGCTGGAGGGCGCCTACAACACCTTTGGCAGCACCGCGGTCGGCTACCGGGCACAGGCGGCTCACTCACCCTGCTGCAACACCGCGGTTGGAAGAGAGGCGCTGGAGAACAACACCGCCCCCTTCCTGACTGCGGTCGGGGAGGGCGCGCTGACCAGCAATACGAGCGGCACGCAGAACCTCGCCTTCGGCTATAGCGCGCTCCTCCTCAACACCACCGGCAGCGGCAACGTCGCGGTCGGCGAGCGCGCGCTGTATTCGAACAAGACCGGGATCCAGAACGTCGCCACCGGCTTCAAGGCGCTCACCAACAGCACCGGCGACTACAACCTCGCGAACGGCTTCGAGGCCCTACACGGCAACACCACCGGCCGCGGCAACACCGCGACCGGGACCAACGCGCTGCACGAGAACACGACCGGTGGCGACAACGTCGCCTACGGAGTCAACGCGCTGTATTCGAACACCACCGAAAACGAGAACACCGCGCTCGGGTCAAATGCCCTCTACGCGAACACGGGTGGGGCCCAGAACGTCGCCGGCGGCTCTGACGCGCTGCGGGCGAACACCACCGGCGACCGCAACGTCGCCAGCGGCTGGCAGGCGCTGCGCAACAACACCGCCGGCAACGCGAACGTCGCCTCGGGCCCGATCGCCCTGTGGTCGAACACCACCGGCAACAACAACGTCGCCCTGGGCAACAACGCGGCCTTCGGGAACACCAGCGGAGAGACCAACGTGGCGGTCGGCTTCCAGTCGCTGTTCAACAACACCACCGGAGACAACAACCTCGCGCTCGGCGACAACGCGCTGTTCGCCGACCGCGCCGGGGGCTCGAACGTCGCGGTCGGCTCCGGGGCGCTGCAGAAGGCCAAGGGCAACCGCAACGTCGCCGCTCGGCGTCGGCGCCGGCAACAAGCTGGCCGCGGGCTCCAACGACGTCTACATCGCCAACCCCGGGGTTCCGGGGGACGTCGGGACGACCCGGATCGGGACCAACGGCAAGCAGACCCGCGCCTTCATGGCCGGGATCAGCGGCGTCTCGATCACGGGGCCGACCGCCGCGGTGCGCGTCAACGCCGACGGCCAGCTCGGCACCGCGACCTCGAGCTCGCGCGAGCTCAAGCGCGACATCCGAGCGGTCGACGCCCGCGGCTCGGCCGGCGTGCTGGCGCTCGACCCGGTCAGCTACCGCTACCGGGGCCAGCGCTCCGGGCGCCGCCAGTTCGGGCTGATCGCCGAACAGGTCGCCGAGCGCCTGCCGGCGCTGGCGCAATACGACGACGACGGCAAGGCCCAGGGCGTCTACTACGACCAGCTCTCGGTGCTGCTGCTGGCACAGGTCAAGCGCCAGCAGCGCGAGCTCGACCGGCTGCGTCGAAAAGTGCGCTGAGTCAGGGACCCGCGCCTATTCGCGAAAGGCGCGACCTTCGTCTGGCGCGGAAGGCGGGCCGTTCTCGGCGATACTCAGCGGGCATGTCTCGGGAAGTCGTTGACGCGCTGCGAGCGAGCTTCGACCAGTTCGCGCGGGGGGACTTCAGCGCCTACGCCCAACTCCCCGACGAGTTCGAGCTTGTCACCGCTCCCGAGATGCCCGACGCCGGGACCTACCGCGGTCAGGCGGCCCGACGCTGGCTGGCTGCCTGGGTGGACTCCTTCGAGCGACTGACCCAGGAGGCCGTCGAGTTCATCGACGCCGGTGACCGGGTTCTGATCGAGTTGATCCAGCGCGGGACGCCTCGCGACGGCGGCATCCCTCTGGAGCTTCGTACCTGGTCGGTCACGACAGTGCGCGATGGCGTCGTCGCTCGTATCGAGCTGTTCCTCACCCGAACCGAGGCCCTCGACGCAGCTGGGATCCCCGAGTAGGCGAGAGGTTCCGCTTCTCGTCCTCGCGGTACTGCTGAGCTACGCATCGACACCCGCCGGCCGGGCGCCCGTAGTCGAAGCTACTTCGGCTGCCAGAGCTGGATTCGATTCCCCTCGGGGTCGCTCGTCCAGGCGAAGAACCCGTTGGGGTATTCCTCGGGATCGACCTCGACGCCGGCGCCGGCGGCTCTTACCTGTTCGACCATCGCCTGAAGGTCGTCGACGCGGAAGTTGATCGCCCATTGGTGTTCCGGGGACCCGGGCATCGTGGACCCCTCCTCGACGGGCGCGAAGACCGTCGTGCCCTCAGCCTGGATCCAGGGCTTCTCCTCGTAGCTGCCGGGCACGGCCTTGACTCCCAGCACCTCCTCGTACCAGCGCTGGAGAGCCGCCGGATCGCTCGAGCGAAAGAAGAACCCGCCGATGCCGCTGACCCGCTCCATCCGGGGAGCCTAATCGCGGCGGTCGGGCTCCGAGTAGCGGCGAGGGCGGCCCGCCACGCCGGGCGGGCCGCCTCGCCTCAGCGGCTGCGTCTAGTTGTCGACGCGCGCCGCGGTCAGCCTGATGTTGTGCCAGTCGATGTCGCCGTCATTCTCGATGCAGAACACGTCCACGGGGTGCTGGCCCGAGGGCAGGTCACCGCTCAGGTCCGTGAGCGCGAACGTCCCGGGGAAATCGAAGGGATGCGTGGGCGCTGTGGGCCCGTCCGCCGAGAGCTCGCCCATCTTGATGGGCGTGGAGACCGAGTTGCCATCGACGCGAAGCACACAGGATCCCGCCACCGCGGTGGAGTTGTCCGTGTTCGCCCCCGGGTCCGAGATGTCGTCGAGCCTGGTTGTGCGCCACTGGCCCGTCGCGGTCATGAGGATCCTGCCGGACCGCTCGAGGTTGAGCGTGGTCGTTGCGCAGATGGCCCCGGTGTGCTGGTCGTCGTTGCAACCACCAGCCGGTGACGCCACGGCGGAGAAGTGCTCGTTGAGCACGAGCGAACCCTCTTGGATGTCCAGGCCGTCGAGCGAGTTGCTGGCCACGTCGTTGCCGCGGAGCGAGTTGTTGGCGACGTCTGCGGTCGTCACGCTGTTGTCGGCGATCTTCGACGAGTCGACCGCGTTGGCGGCGATGTCCGCCGTCGTCACGGCCGCGGTGCCGATGTCCACGGACTTGACCTGGCCGTTGATGATGTCCGTGCTGCCGATCGTGTTCGCGGCATAGGCCGCTCCACCACCAACGACCAGGACCAAGGACAAGGTCGAGATCACGTTGGCGTAGGTCAGATGTCTGCGCATGAGTACCTCCCTGGCTTAAACGGTTCGGGTCAGACGATCCTTCCACGACACCGAGCACGGCGCATCAGTAGTTCACACCCATCCTTCTTGTCGCAATCAGCACACGGTCGGTTGTGACTTCACGGCGCAAGCCGCCGTCAGCCGCCGCCCTGGGCGAGCCAGTCGATCGGCGCGTAGTGGTGCTCGCCGCGGGCGAGCAGTTCCTCCGTTCCGCCAGGCCAGCTCCGCAGCCGCAGCTCGATGACGCTCATCTCGTTCGGGCTCTCCTCGTAGCGGAGCCAGAAGAGCGGAGCCTCCGCGGTTGCGCGCTCGCCCGCCGCCTCGATCGAGGCGGCGATCCGCCCGGTCACCTCGGGCGGCGGGTAGATCCAGAAGATCGAGTGGAAGACGACGGTGGCCGTTCCCTCCCGCAGGCTCTTCGAGCCGACCCTCGACCCAGGTGTCGGCGCTCTCTCGATCGACGGCGACCGGGTCCCGTGCGGCGATCGAGAGCGCGCCCCGCATCATCTCGATGCGGTCGAGCTCGTCGGGCATCACGTAGGAGAGCAGCGAGAGCCGGCCCTCCTCGGTCGACGCGTCGATCGGGTCGAGGTCGCACCCGCGGCGCTCCGCGAGCTCGACCTCGGTGTCGAACGGCGGCGTCCCGCCGCGCCAGTAGTCGACGAAGCGCACCGGCGAGTCCGCGGGTCCCGCGGCGAGGCCGCCGCCCTCGTAGCGGTAGCTGTCGAAGTGGAGGTTGAGGCCGGCGCTCGCCCCGAGCTCGAGCGCCCGCACCGGCAGGCTCGTGCGCCCGGCGATCACGTGAAAGCCACCGGCGAGCGCTCCGCACCGGGAGGTCTCGTTGGTCTGCAGCGGGTGGCGGAGGTCGGCGAGGACGTCAGGAGCGTGTGCGGCCAGGGCGCCGCGGACGGCCGGCCACGCCGCCTCGACGTCGCCGTCGCCACCGACCGACGGGTAATGGCTTCGCAGGTCCGGGGCGGAGCCGTCGAGGGCCATCCGGTGCACGCCCGCGAGCGCGCGCAGGGGGTAGTACTCGGTGCTCGGCTCGAGGGCATACGGCCCGAGCAGCTCCCAGCACGGCCCGCCGGCCTCGACATCCGCGGCCATCAACCGCGTCAGCCGGGCGTAGAACGGCGACTCGCGCTCGAATAGCCGGCTCGAGTACGTCCCCAGGTCCTCCACGAGCTTGCGCCGCGCGTCCATGCGCTTGCTGCCCTACATCGCGATGAACAGGAACGGCGTGTCGTGCGCGACCCCGTCGTTGTCCAGCATCTTGATCGTGAAATTCCCGGATCCGAGGCCGCTGCACGTACGGCCCGACAGCTGCGGGTGGCGGACGATGCCGGCGAAGGGCATCGCCGTGACGATCGGCGGACAGTTCACCCCGAGCGTCCCGTTGGGGAAGGAGACCTGATACTCGCCGTCGTTGGGATGGGTGACGGTGAACCCGGATCCCTGGACGACCGAGCCGTCCCCGTTGACCACGCCGCCAAGCCGGGCGAAGGCCTTCGAGTCCTGGCCGTCGAGCTGGTCGGCGTCAGGGACCGTGGCGAGGCTGCCTTCGATGATGTCGCTGCCCTTGAGGCCTCCGTTCGACAGGTCGTCGTCGCGGACGTCGGCGCTCTTCAGCTGCTGATTCTTGACATCGGCGCTGAGCAGGGAGTTGTCGATCACATCGTCGCTGCCGATCGTGTCGGCGGCGTAGGCGACGCCGCCGGTCAGCACGAGGAACAGGGCGAGCGCGCCGAGCCACTGGCGGCGCAGGTGCGTGAGCAGGGTCGCGAGCATGCGAAAGGGTCCTTCCTTTGGAGGTCGGCGCCACTCCGAGCGCGCCGCACCATGAGTGTTGCAGGCACCGGCGTAGTCCCCGCCCGGGCCGCTGAAATTGCCCCCGCGGAGTCGCCCGGGGCGTCCGTGCCCCGGGCGACCCCCTCGATCAGGACCGGGTGGTGGTCCAGTCGAGCTCGGAGATCTCGCCACCTGCGATCGCGACGTCCCGCGCCCTGGCCTCGTCGTCGACCCAGAGCCTGTAGCGACCCTCCGGGAGCTTGTCGAAGACCGCCGTGAACGCGGGACGGCCGTCGATGTTGCGCTCGAGCACCTCCTTGTGCTGGCGATGCGCATCGGCACCCGCCGGGCTGATCTCCACCTCGACGCCGTGCAGATCGGGGTCGGCGTGGAGGATCAGCGCCCCGTGGTCCTCGCCGATGTCGAGGACCACGTACTCCGGGTGCTTGCGATCGGCGTATGTGTGTGGGTGGGTGTGGCTCATCGGGCTACGACGGCGTGCTGAACCCGTCGTGCGGCGTGCCCAGGTAGGGGAACGTCGCCTGGTAGCGGTCCGGCCCCGGGGTCAGCCCCTGGGTCAGCATCCCCGCCGCCGCGTCGGGCGTGTAGCTCGGGTCGACCAGCGGATAGGTCAGCCCGGCCACCGCGTTGAGCTCGATGTTGACGACGTCGTCGAACACCCGCCGGCCGTTCGGGAACCCGGCCGCGTCGCCGGCCACGAGGCCGAGCGGGTTCGGGTTCGAGGTCGTCGGCGGGATCGCGACGTTCAGCCGCAGCATGTCCGCCTGCACCGTCCCGGTGTAGTTCTGGAACCCGTCGACGATCCCGGCCGGGATCCCGGTGAGCAGGATCGCCACCAGGTCCGCCCGCTTCGCGCTCAGCGCGGCCAGGTTCGGGAACACGCCCGGGTAGAGCACCGGGAGCAGCTTCTGCAGCTCCGGGCGCTCGACGTACTTGGCGAACTTCTTGTCGTCCGCCGGATGCAGGGCGTTCCACTTGTCCTTCTGGCCCATCGGGACGACGACCTCGTTGAACAGCGGGTTGCCGAGGCGCGAGACCTGGACCCACGGCCCCGACTCGGAGCGCTCGTCCTTGGCCACGTCGAGCAGCCGCGTCTTGCGCCGGCTCGCCGCGCCCCAGATCCCGAGCACCGCCTTGCGGGCGTTCGGGTCGGTCGGCATCGAGCCGTCGCGGGTCAGCTGCCCGATCGGCACCCGGATCGCGATCGTGTGCACGTTCAGGGTCGCCGTCGCGTCGACGCCCATCGCGGGGTCGGTGGCGATCAGGTGCAGGTTCTGCAACGGGCGCAGGTCGCCGAGGTCGAAGATCGACCCAAGGTCGACGAAGAACCCCTCGTTGCGCTGGCCGGCGAACACGTCGACGCCGCCGCGCAGCGAGCGCACCGCCGGGTCGCCGAGCGCCGCCTGGTAGTTCGGCGTCGAGCGCGGCCCGATGTTGCACGGCGGGCACGGCAGGTTGCGCCCGATCAGCTTCGGCTTCGGCTTGTTGCCGTTGTGATGGCCCTTGCTTCGTGTACTCGACCCGGCTGACGTCGTAGAACTGGCGCCGGTTCCAGTTCGGGCTGTCGATGCCGGTGATCGGGCCGGTGTTGTAGAGGAACGTCTTCTCGCTCCGGAGCTTCGTCTTGAACTTGAACTGGTACTCGATGTTCGGCAGCCCGTCGCCGTCGTTGTCGACGTAGATCGAGTAGAGGACGTCGTCGCCGAACTCGAAGAAGTTCGGCCCGCCCGGTGGGTTCTCCAGCGGGATGTAGTTGGTGATGATCGTGACCGTGTCCGGCTTGTCCGGGCTCACGAACGCGTACGTGTCGGTGTTGTCGGCGACCGGGTCCTTGCTGATCTCGGGCGCCTCGCGATGTGACGACATCTGCCTACTCCTCGCTCTTCGGCGCTGCCTTCAGCAGCCGCCTCACCAGTGCCCGGTCGCGAAGCGTGACCTCGCGCGTCCCGGACATCAACGTCACCTCGCCGCGCTTGGCGTCGCGCACGATCGCCACCACGGCCTCCTCGGGCGGCGGGCCCGACGGGTCGGTGACCTCGCCGCGCTCCAGCGCCTCGGCGGCCGCGGCGGGGATCACCACCGTGCCCGCGACCATGCCTGCAGAGCCCAGCAGCCTGCGTCGGCTCACGCCCTCCATCTCTGACTCCTTTCGTCGAGAGCCGGTTCCCGGCTCCGAGGGCCTCCGGCCCTCTTCCGTCGCGGAACCGTTGACGCCTTGCCCTACGCCGCTCGGCCGGGTTTGGATCAGCGCTGAGCCTTGACCGGGCACGCGATCGCGCGTGCTGCTCGGCGCGTGTCCGTGCTCGTGCTCGAGGCCCTGCTGATGGACGGCGGGTGCGAATGGACCATGTCGCCGTGGCTGTGCTCGTGCTCGTGCTCGACGTGCTCGTGGTCGTGCGCGTCATGCGGGTGCGAGTGGGTCTCGTCGCCGTGCGAGTGCTCGTGGGCGTGCGGCTCGTCGTGGGCGTGCTCGTGCTCGTGAGTGCTCGTGATCGGCCATCGTCGGGCCTCCTTCGGAGTCGGTCTCGGCGGCGCACTCGGCGCACAGCCCGGTGATCGGAAAGTGGGTGAAGCGGGCCTCGTAGCCGAAGCGCTTGCGGATCTGGTCGCGGATCGGGTCGAGCTCGGCGGGCTCGACGCTCGTGACGCGCCGGCAGCGCTCGCAGGAGAGGTACTCGCGCTCGCCGCCGCCGACCAGCCCGTAGAGCCCGGGACCGTGGCCGAGGTGGACGTGGCGGACGACTCCCGAGCGTCTCGAGGCGCTCGAGGTTGCGGTAGACGGAGGGCAGGTCGAAGGCGGGCCCGCGGCGCGCGAGCCGGGTGGCGAGCAGCTCGGCCGAGATCGGCCCGTCGGCCTCGAACAGCGCCTCGAGCACCAGGCGCCGCGCCGCCGTCACCCGCCCGCCCGCCGCCCGGATCGCGGCCGCGACGTCCTCGATGCTCTCGAAGGCGAGCGGGGTGACCCGGGGGGAGTCGGTCATCGCCTCCCGGAGGCTAGATGAGCGGTTAGCCCTCCACCTTCGCCGACCACTTCTCCTCGATCCGGCCGAGGCGCCAGACCGCGAGCGCGACCGCCCAGGTGAGGACGAACAGGCCGACGATCGCGTAGCCGACGTAGTTGAGGTCGATCCCGGCGACGAAGTCCCACGGCTGGCCGCTGAGGCTGAGCTTCTCGGCGAGCACCGAGACGAGCTCGATCGTGCCGATCACCAGCGCGACGACCACCGAGAGCGCGGTGATGGTGATGTTGTAGAAGACCTTGCGCACCGGCTTCGAGAACGCCCACCCGTAGGCGAAGTTCATGAACGCGCCGTCGATCGTGTCGAGCAGGGACATCCCGGCGGCGAACAGGATCGGCAGGCAGAGGATCGCGTACCACGGCAGACCGCCGAGCGCGGCGGTGCCGGCGGTGGCGAGCAGCGCGATCTCGGTCGCCGTGTCGAACCCGAGCCCGAAGAGCGCCCCGAGCGGATACATCTGCCACGACTTGCGTGATCGCCCCGGTGGCGCGCCCGTAGAAGCGGTTCATGAGCCCGCGGTTGTCGAGCTGATGCTCGAGCTCGGCCTCGTGTAGCGCCCCTGGCGCATGCGCAGGAAGATCTTCGATGATCGAGATCAGCACGAGCAGGTTGAGGATCCCGATCACGAACAGGAACAGGCCCGGAGACGGTGGGGCCGATCAGTCCGGTGGCCTGGTGCAGCGACGAGCCGTCGTCGCCGACCGCGCCGCCGAGGCCCTTGATCCCGATCGCGAACAGGCCCGCGAGCGCGAAGACGATCGTCGAGTGACCGAGGGAGAAGAAGAAGCCGACCGCGAGCGGGCGCTGGCCGTCGGTCATCAGCTTGCGGGTCGTGTTGTCGATCGCGCGCGATGTGATCGGCGTCGAAGGCGTGGCGCAGCCCGAGCATGTAGGCGGTGATCCCGATCCCGACGCCGAAGGCGCCGGCCGAGCCGAGGTCGCAGGTGCTGGGGCGCGACGAGTCCGAAGAGCAGCGCGAAGCCGACCACGTGCAAACCGACGACGACCGCGGCCATGCCGCCGACCCGCCGCCATTCCGCCCTGGAGAGCGCCCCGCGGATGCGCGCGAGCCGTGAGCCTCCCGGCCCGGTGATCGACATCGCCTCCATCCGCGTACCTCCTCCTGAAGTGCCTGGCCAGCTTGGCCGTCGGCGGGATCTACGCTAATGGCTACGTAGCTGTTATTGCAAGTGGATCACAATAAGTTCGTCAGGCCTCTTCCAGATGCGCGGCGGCCACCGGGGCGGGGGTGAGCGCCGCGGCGACGATCACGAGCGCGAAGGCGGCCACGCGCACCGCGGCCGCGAGCGGCTCGTCGGGGAAGGGCTCGGCGAAGACCAGCGGCCCGGCGGCGATCGTGAGGGCGTTGGCGGCGACGCTGGTGAGCGCGATCACCGGCACCGCCTTGCCGACCTGCAGGCTGCGCGCCGAGAGCACGAGGCCGATCGCCGAGCAGAGCGCGATCACGACCGCCAGCGGGCTGAAGACGATCGCGGTCCAGCCCGCGTCGCCGATCTCGCCGGAGAGCGCTTTGATCGCCGTGTCCGAGGAGGCCCAGA
Organism: uncultured Solirubrobacterales bacterium; assembly: GCA_963729065.1. Lineage (GTDB taxonomy): Bacteria > Actinomycetota > Thermoleophilia > Solirubrobacterales > 70-9 > WHSW01. The sequence goes on along the minus strand of CAVSMS010000012.1, from coordinate 202,277 downwards.
AGAGGCCGGCGGCGGCGCCCAGCAGCACGCCCTCGCGAAGGGAGCGGCTCGCCACGACGGCCACGATCCCGGCCCCGGCCGAGACGATCACGAGGTAGGCGACCAGGCGCGAGGTCTCGTAGTCGGAGTGCGCCTCGTCGCCCGCCCCCTCGAGCGTCGCGGCGAGGAAGGCGAGCCCGAGCGCCGCGAGCGCCGACCCCGATCCACTCCCGCCTGGTGACCTCGTGGGCGAAGAGCCGGTCGGCGGTGACCGTGAGCAACACGAGGCCGCCGGCGATCACGGACTGCACCAGCGAGATCGGGGCGAGCGAGAGCGCCGCGACGTGCAGGCCCCAGCCGGCCATCGCGATCACGATCCCGAGGGTGTAGGCGGGGGCGCGGAAGAGCGCCAGCGAGGTGCGCACCGGGCGCCGCAGCTCGACCGGCGGCGACTTGACGGCGCCGCGCTGCTTGAAGAGGAAGCCGAGGATCGACGCGAACGCGGTCGCGAGCGCGAGCAGGAGGCCGATCTGGACCGAGAGGCTCAGGGGACCGGGCGGCTCGGGCCGATCTCAGGCGGCGGCGCCGGGCGGCGTGTCGTCGTCGCCGGGGCCCGGCGCGCGGGGCTCGAGCTCGACGTCGAGCTGGATCGCGCGGATCGCGTGCTCGTCGGGGAGCTTGGCGAGCACCTCGTTGATGATCGCGTGGATCTCCCGCTCGTCGTGACCGAAGTCGTCTCGCAGGCTGCGGAGCGCGGTGTGGGTGATCTTGAGCTGCGCCGGCGTCAGCTCCAGGTGGTAGTTGATCGATTCCACGCGCACATCCTACGCGGGACGGTCGAACCCGATTAGCTCGATTAGCGGGGGTTGTGTTCGCGATTAGGAAATCGTCAGCAACGCCCGGGCGAACCTCGCTAAAGTCGGCCGCCGTGCCCGATTCGGCGATCGAGATCGAGGGTCTGCGCAAGTCCTACAAGGACGTCGAGGCGCTGTGCGGGATCGACCTCGAGGTCGAGACCGGGACCGTGCTCGGCCTGCTCGGCCCGAACGGCGCCGGCAAGACCACGGCGGTCAGGATCCTCACCACCCTGCTGCCGCCGACCGCCGGCACGGCCCGGGTCATGGGCCTCGACGTGGTCAAGGACGCCGCGAAGCTGCGCGCGGAGATCGGCCTCGCGGGCCAGTACGCGGCGGTCGACGAGAACCTCACCGGGTTCGAGAACCTGGACATGGTCGGGCGCCTCTACCACATGGGCAAGAAGGCGCTCGCAGGAGCGGGCGCGCCTGCTGCTGGAGCGCTTCGACCTCGCCGAGGCCGGCGACCGGCTGGTGAAGACCTACTCGGGCGGCATGCGCCGCCGCCTCGACCTCGCCGCGGCGCTGGTCGCGCGGCCCCCGGTTCTCTTCCTCGACGAGCCGACCACGGGCCTCGACCCCCGCAGCCGGCTCGGCCTCTGGGAGGTGATCGAGGCGCGCGTCGCGCAGGGCTCGACCGTGCTGCTGACGACCCAGTACCTCGACGAGGCCGACCGGCTCGCCGACCGGATCGCGGTGATCGACAACGGCACCCTGATCGCCGAGGGCACCTCCGACGAGCTCAAGGAGCGGGTCGGCGGCGAGCGGATCGAGCTCAAGCTCGAGCGCGGCGAGCAGTGCGGGGCAGGCGATCGAGGCGCTCACCGAGCTCGCCTCCGACACGCGTGACGACCGAGGACGGGACGGTGCGGATCCCGGTCCGCGAGCACAAGGGCGCGATCGCGGAGGCTGTCCGCAAGCTCGACGCCGAGGGGATCGAGATCGACGACATCGCCGTCCGCCGGCCGACCCTCGACGACGTCTTCCTCACCCTCACCGGCCGCCCGCCCGAGCCCGAGCAGCCGGACGACGGCGAGGCCCAGGAGACGGGTGAGCACGAGGAGGTCGGCGTGAGGTGACCGCCCGCTACGCGATCTCCGACACCCTCGTCCTCGCGATGCGGGCCCTGCGCCGGATCCCGCGCAACCCCGATCTGCTGACCGCCTACACGGTCCAGCCGATCATGTTCACGCTGCTGTTCGTCTACGTCTTCGGCGGCGCGATCCAGACCCCCGGCTACGACAACTACGCCGACTTCCTGATCCCGGGGATCATCGTCCAGCAGATGTCGTTCGGCGGCTTCGCCACCGCGCTCGGGCTGGTCGACGACCTGAAGAAGGGGCTCGTCGACCGCTTCCGCTCGCTGCCGATGTCGCGGAGCGCGGTGCTCACCGGGCGCACGCTCTCCGACATCGCGATGAACGCCCTCGCCCTCGTGGTGATGATCATCGTCGGCTACATCACCGGCTTTTCGTTCAGCACCTCGGTCCCCGAGGTGGTCGGCGGGATCGCGCTCTGCCTGCTGATCGGCTACGCCTTCTCCTGGGTGTTCGCCTACGTCGGGCTGCTGGCCTCGACGCCGGAAGCCGCGAACGCGTTCGGCTTCATCGCCATCTTCCCGCTGACCTTCGCCTCCTCGGCCTTCGTGCCCCCGGAGTCGATGCCGGCCTGGCTGCAGACGTTCGCCGAGGACATCAACCCGTTCTCGCTCATGGTCGACGCCGTGAGAGCCCTGTTCGTCGGCGGGCCCGGGACCGACGACATCATTCCCAGCCTCGCCTGGTGCATCGGCCTGATCGGGGTCTTCGGCGCCCTCTCGGTCGCGCGCTACCGGCGCGCCGTCGCCCAGTAGATCTACGCGGGCGCCGGCTCGCGTCTCGGCAGCGTCGCGGTCGGCCGCCAGCGCAGCCGCGTCGGCGAGCTCGGCGATCGACACCTCGATCCCCTGGGCCAGCTCGAAGACGTCGTCGATCGCGTCGTAGTCGGCGAGCAGGCCGAAGTTGATGCCGCCGTTGTAGCTCATGATCGCGACGAAGAGCGCCTGCTCCGGCGGCAGGAAGCCGACCGGGAAGATGTCCTCGAGCTCGCGCCCGAGCACGTAGAGCGGGAGCTGCGGCCCGGGGACGTTCGTGACCACGAGGTTGAACAGCCGGGTCGAGAAGTTCACCCGGGCGGCCTGGGCGAGCAGGGTGGGCGGCGCGAAGTCGTTGAAGCGCGAGATCACCTCCGCGCCGAGCGCCTGCTTGGACTGCTTGATCCCCTCCATGCCCTTGCGGCAGATCTCCAGCCGCTTGACCGGATCCTCGACGTAGACCGGGATCGGGCCGCGCAGCACGGCGAGCTTGTTGCCGAGCTGGCCGCGCTCGTCGGCGGCCCGGATCGAGACCGGGACCTGGGCGCGGAGCTCCATGCCCTCGGTGCGCACCCCGCGGCTGTGCAGCCAGCGGCGCAGGGCGCCGGTGACGACCGCGAGCACGACGTCGTTGACGGTCCCGCCGAGCGCGCTCTTGATCCGCTTGAACTGGCCGAGATCGGCGCGCACCCACTCGAACCGCCGGTGCGATCCGACCTTGACGTTGAGCGGCACGTCGGGCGCCGGGTTGGCGAAGTTCCAGCCCACCTCGCCCACGGCCTCGACCGCCTCGGAGACCCGCTCGATCGCGCTCCGCGGGTGCTCGATCGCGTACTCGACCCGCCGCAGGGCCTCGAGCGGGGCGCGGGCGACGGCCTCGGCGTCCTTGGCGAGCAGCTGAGCGGCCGAGGGCTCCGGGTTCGGGATCCAGTCGTCCTCGCCCGACGCCGGCTCGGGCACCGGCTTGACGTCGAAGAGCACCGTGGCGATGTCGACGCCGGAGACGCCGTCGACGAGCGCGTGGTGCGTCTTGGTGACGAAGGCAAAGCGCTTGCGCGTCAGCCCCTGGACCATCCACAGCTCCCACAGCGGCTTCGTCCGGTCGAGCGACTGGGAGAACACGCGCGCCGCCATGTTGCGCAGCTGTTCCTCCGAGCCCGGCGACGGGAGCGCCGAGTGGCGCACGTGGTACTCGAGGTTGAAGGCGGGGTCGTCGACCCAGAACGGCCGCCCGGTCGGCACCGGCGGGTAGGCGAGCTTCTGGCGGAAGCGCGGCACCTGGTCCAGCCGCGAGCGCACGTGATCGAGCAGGTCGTCGTAGCTCGGCGGCGGCCCCTCGAAGATGCAGATCCCGCCGACGTGCATGTGCGCCGACGAGCTCTCGTTCGTGAGAAACGAGACGTCGAGCGCGCTCAGCCGGTCCATGTGTCCCTGGGCCATGCGCCTAACTTACCCGGCCATGCGCCCGGTCGTCTCCGCTTCCCTCGCCTTCCTCGTTTTGCTCGCCGGCTGCGGCGGCGACGCGACCGACGGGGCGGAGGAATCGGGCTTCGACGGCGACCGCGCCTTCGACGACCTCGCCGCGCAGGTCGAGTTCGGCCCGCGGCCGGCTGGCTCGGCGGCGGCTCACCGGACCGCCGAGTGGATCGCCGACCGGATGCGCGACGCGGGCGTCGAGGACGTCGCGATCCAGTCGCCGTGGGAGAACGTGGTCGGCACGATCCCGGGCTCGGAGCCGGGAACCGTGGTCGTCGGCGCTCACTACGACACCAAGAGCGGCATCCCCGGCTTCGTCGGCGCCAACGACGGCGCCTCGGGTGTCGCGGTGCTCACCGAGCTGGCGCGCTCGCTGCCGAACCCGCTCGACGGGCCGTCGGTGCAGCTGGTCGCCTTCGACGCCGAGGAGGCGCGCGGCAACCGCGACTTCGACGTCGATGGGACCCGCGGCAGCCGCCAGTACGTGGCCGACGCGCGCCGGGGCGGCCGGGATGGTGCCGTGCCGCTGCAGGAGATCCGCGCCATGGTGCTCTTCGACCTGGTCGGCGACTGCGACCTGCGCATCCCTCTGGAGGAGAACTCCGACCCGGCGCTCTATGGGCTGTTCGCGGAGGCGGCCACCGAGGCGGATGGCGACCCGGCCCCGTTCGAGGGCCGCAGTTTCGCCGTCGGCGACGACCACGTCCCGTTCCTCGAGGCCGGCGTTCCGGCCGTCGACCTGATCGACTTCGACTTCGGGCCCGGGCCGACGCCGGGCGCGTACTGGCACACGCCCGAGGACACGCTCGACAAGGTCTGCGCCGAGAGCCTGGACGCGGTGGGGGAGGCGGCGCTCGGCGCGATCCCGCGGATCCGCTAGTCGCTCAGCCGGCCCCGTAGTGGTCGAGGAACATGTCGACCCCGCGCTCGATCAGCGCGTCGGAGAGCTCGGGCTCGACCCGGCTTCCGTAGGAGCTGAAGACGAGGTGGGGATACAGGGTCAGCGCGAAGAGCTGGATCACGGCCACGTCCGGGTCGCCGATCCGAAGCTCGCCGCGCTCGACGAGCTGCTCGAGGACCTCCTTGAGCATCGGGATGAAGCGTCCCGGACCGCGCTCCTCCCACGCCTGGCCGAGCTCGGGAAAACGGCGCAGCTCGCCGGAGACGAGGTTCCGCAGCGCCAGCACCGATGGATTGGCGACGCCGGCGACCCACGCCCGGGCGGTCGAGACCAGGGCGTCCCGGACGTCCGTCGTATCGCTCAGCCGCGCCTTCGCCTCGACCAGCGTCTCGCTGAGCGCCTCGTCGAGCGCCTCGCTCATGACGGCGTTGAACAGCGCTTCCTTGTTGCCGAAATGGTTGTAGACGGTGACCTTCGAGACCCCGGCCTCGGCGGCGATCGCGTCCACCGCAACGTCGTAGCCATCGCTCAGAAAGCATTTGTTGGCCGCGGCCACGATCGCCTTGCGGTTGCGGTCAGCGCGCTCCCCGGTCGGCCCGTTCGTCGCCTCGGCCTTGGGCTCTGGCTTCGCCATGGCTTGAAAGTCTACCGGCTAACTGAACTGAACCGTAAAGTATGTATATACTGGTCGGTACAGTTCAGTTAGACCCAAATGGAGAGGAGTTCCAGATGAGCATCGAGACCGAAGCGCCCGAGACGACCCAGGCGGCCCCGCAGCCGGATCCCGCCCTGCGCCGGCTCGACTTCCTGATCGGAACGTGGAGCATGCGCGGGAGCCTGCTCGGCTCCGAGGAGGAGAACATCGTCGGCCAGGCCAGCTTCGAGTGGCTCCCCGGCGGCTTCTTTCTCCGGCAGCACATCGAGCTCGACTTCGCCGGCATGGCCCAGATCGACGCGGAGGAGCTGATCGGCTACGACCCCGGCTCCGCCACGTTCAAGTCCGTCGTGTTCACGAACGCGTCGCCGGATCCACTGCCCTACGTCTGGGAGGTCGAGGACGGACAGATGAAGATCACGGTCTCGCACGGGCCGATGGACGCCACGTTCACCGGCGGGCTGGCCGAGGACGCGGACACGTTCGCCGGCTCCTGGCGGCCGAACCCGGGCGCCGACGAGACGGTCAACATCGCCTACGACGTCCGCGGCGAGCGGATCGAGGCGTAGCCATGGGCACGGTCGTCTTCGACACGAGCATGTCTCTCGACGGGTTCATGACCGCCGCGAACCGCACCGCCGAGGAGCCAATGGGCGAAGGTGGGGAGAGGTTGCACCGCTGGGCGATGGGCGAAAACGAGCGGGACCGCGAGTACCTGGAGAATGCGGTCTCCGACCTCGGCGCCGTGATCTGCGGGCGGACCACCTATGACGACTCGGTCCCCTGGTGGGGGGCCGACGGTCCCGCTGCGCGGCGCCCCGTGTTCGTGGTCACGCACGAGCCGCCGGCGACCGCGCCGGAGGGCGGGGTCTATGAGTTCGTCACCGACGGGATCGAGGCCGCGCTCGAGCGGGCGCAGTCCGCCGCCGGAGACGGCGTGGTCACGGTCATGGGCGGCGCCGACATCGGACAGCAGTACATCGCTGCCGGGCTCGTCGAGGAGGTCTCGGTGCACCTCGTGCCGATCCTGTTCGGCGAGGGCACGCGGATGTTCGAGAACCTGGGTGACGGCCACCTCGAGCTGGAGCCGGTCGACATCACGCAGACGCCGACGGCAACTCACCTGCGCTACCGCCTGGTGCGCTGAGCGAGCCAGGATCGGCGGCGACGCGCGGGGCGCGCCCGGCTACCCTCTGGGCGTGCCCCAAGCGCTGCAAACCGCGGCTCCGAAGCGTGTCCTTTTGGCCGCCCCGCGCGGCTACTGCGCCGGCGTCGACCGGGCCGTCCAGACGGTCGAGCACGCGCTCGACATGTACGGGCCGCCCGTCTACGTCCGCAAGGAGATCGTCCACAACAAGCACGTGGTCGAGGAGCTCGCCGAGCGCGGGGCGATCTTCGTCGAGGAGGAGACCGAGGTCCCGGAGGGTGCCCTGGTCGTGTTCTCGGCCCACGGCGTCGCCCCGACCGTGCACGCCAACGCAGCGTCGCGCAACCTGCGCACGATCGACGCGACCTGCCCGCTGGTGACCAAGGTTCACGTCGAGGCTCGCAAGTTCGCCGAGCAGGGCTACACGATCGTGCTCATCGGCCACCAGGGCCATGAGGAGGTCGAGGGGACGACGGGCGAGGCGCCCGAGAACATCGTCCTGGTCGAGACCGTCGCCGACGTCGACGCGCTCGAGCTCCCCGACCCGGACCACGTCGCCTTCATCACCCAGACGACGCTCTCGGTGGACGAGACCGGCGTGATCATCGCCCGGTTGCGCGAGCGCTTCCCCAACATCACGGCGCCGAAGTCCGACGACATCTGTTACGCCACCACCAACCGCCAGATCGCGGTCAAGCAGCTCGCCCGCGAGTGCGAGCTGGTGCTGGTGATCGGCTCGACCAACTCGTCGAACTCCAATCGGCTGGTCGAGGTCGCCCGCGAGCACGGCGCCGCCTCGCACCTGATCGACAACGCCTCCCAGGTCGACGAGGCCTGGCTCGAGGCCGTGGAGACGGTCGGGATCACCTCCGGCGCCAGCGCCCCGGAGGGGCTGGTGACCGAGCTGGTCGAGTTCTTCCGCGCCCGCGGCGCCGACGACGTCTCCGAGCTGCGGGCCATCGACGAGGACGTGCGCTTCATGCTGCCGAAGAAGATCCGCACCGAGCTCGCGGCCCGGGCCTAACGCCTGCCACTCGAGGCGCGGGTCGCCGCGAGCCGGCTTGGCAGTGAGGGAGTGGGAGCGTGCGCCTTGCGTGACGCTTATGGCACTCGCGTGCGGTTGGCAGCACGCCGTTCGTCGAGTGCATCAAACCACGCATGGGGTGGTCAAGATGACTCTCGGCGTGAGGAAGGCAGAAGCGCGCGGCCCCGGGCGATTGCGCGCACGCGCGAGTCGGCACACGCCGCGTCGCCACCCACGCTATCCCTCATTGCCAAGCCACGGCCGCGTCGCCCGGCGCCCGGCGTGGCGCACGCCTCGGGCCTAGCCCGCTCCCCGCGGGGTACCTTGGGCTACATGCACGGCCCGGGCGGGCAGGACCACGCTCACACCTACGACCTCGACCGGACGGGCGCCAAGCGCGCGTTGAAGCTGGTCCTCGCGCTGACCACGGCGTTCCTGCTCGCCGAGGTCGCCGGCGGCCTGATCTCCGGCAGCCTCGCGCTGCTCGCCGACGCCGGGCACATGCTGTCCGACAGCCTCTCGCTCGGCGTTGCCCTGTTCGCTGCCTGGCTCGCCGGGCGCCCGGGCGGGCCGAGCCGCACGTTCGGCTTCCGTCGCGCCGAGATCCTGGCCGCGCTCTTCAACGGCGTCACCCTGGTCGTGATCTCGATCCTGATCTTCGTCGAGGCGGGACAGCGCTTCGGCGACCCGCCCGACGTCGAGGCGGGCCTGATGCTCGCGGTCGCGGTGGTGGGGATGGCGGTCAACGTCGTCTCCGCTCGCATCCTCCAGCGCCACTCGGGCGAGAGCCTCAACGTCTCGGCCGCGATGCGCCACGTGATCGCCGACCTGCTCGGCTCGGCCGGGGTCGTGCTTGCGGCGGTGGTCATCCTCGCCACCGGCTGGGAGTACGCGGACCCGGTGATCAGCGTCGCGATCGGCCTGCTGATCCTCGGCAGCTCGTGGGGTGTCCTCCGCGACTCCACCAGGATCCTGCTCGAGGCCTCGCCGGCCGGCCTCGACGTCGAGCAGGTCGGGCAGGCGATGGCCTCGGTGCCCGGGGTCACGGAGGTACACGACCTCCACGTGTGGACGATCACCTCGGGATTCCCGGCGCTGGCCGCCCACGTGCTCGTCGTCGCGAGACACCGACTGCCACGCCACGCGGCGTGACCTCGAGCGGATGCTCGAGCAGCGCTTCGGGCTCGAGCACACCACGCTTCAGGTCGACCACGAGGGCGGGGAGCTGCTGCAGATCGAGACGGCGCCGGCGGGGGGGAAGGAGGACGCCGGCGGATGATCCTCCGCCGGGACGGCTACGAGCTCTCAGACGATCGTGAGCGCCTCGACCTCGACGCGATCTGGACCTACCTGCGCACCGCGTACTGGTCGGAGAACGTGCCGCGCGACGTCGTCGAGCGAGCGATCGAGAACTCGCTCTGCCTCGGCCTCTACGACCGCGCCGGCGAGCAGGCGGGCTTCGCCCGCGCGGTTACGGACTCCGCCACCTTCGCCTGGATCGCCGACGTCTTCGTCCTCGAGCCCCATCGCGGTCGCGGTCTGGGCGTCTGGATGGTCGAGCGGCTGCTCGCGCACCCCCGGCTCCAGGGCCTGCGGGCGGTGACGCTCGCGACCCTCGACGCCCAGGGCCTCTACGAGCGCTTCGGCTTCGTCCGCGACGGCGAGCGGCGCATGGTCCGCTCGGTGCCGGCCGCCGAGCTCTACGGCAGGCCGGGGGAGAAGCTCACCGAGTAGACCTCGAGCCCCGGCGTGCCGTCGAGGCGCAGGCGGTGGCGGCCGTGGCGGTCGCTCGTGGCCAGGTCGTAGAGCCCGGGGCCGCCCACCTCGATCGTGCGTTGCTTGCGGTCGACCTCGACCCGGAGCTCGCCTTCGCCGGCGACCGAGGCGTGGGCTCCGCCGGCCTCGTAGCGGAGCTCCAGCGGCGCGACGCCGGCTCCCGGCCGCCATGGCTCGGTGACCGAGCCTCCCGGGAAGACCTCGTCGCTCGGCGGGACGACCAGGGCCCCGGGCTCGTCGCTCGGTCGCAGTGGCTCGAGCGGCGGTGGGGGCTCGAACGAGGGGTCGATCGCGACGAGTTCCTCGGCGATCGCCTCCTCCGTCGTCGCGTACTCACCCTCGCCGAAGTGAAACCAGCGCAGGGCTCCACCCTGTCCCCAGAGGAAGAGCGACGGCCAGCCCTCGCAGCCGTAGTCGTGCCAGACCGCGTAGTCCGAGTCGTCGGCGACCGGGTGGGCGATCCCGAGCCGCTTCACCGCCGCGGCCAGGGATCCGCGCTCGCCGGTGAACCCGAAGCGGGGGGAGTGGACGCCGAGCGTGTGCAGCCCGGCGACGCGGTAGCGGCGGTCCCAGGCGATCGAATACGGCAGCGCGCGGACGCTGTTGAGCTGCGCGAAGTCGAAGAAGTGGACCAGCACCGGGCCGGCGGCCGTGAGCTCGGCGAGCACCGGCGGGCGGTCCGCGTTCAGCCACCGCAGGCGCGGCGGCAGCACGGGCGCGGCGATGTCGGTCGGCTGGGGGCGCAAGGGCAGTCGATCGTAGAGCGGCGGAGCCGGGCGTTATGCTGGCGTTTCACCCAGATCGAGGTCGTCCGAAAGGGGAGCGCCGTGCAGTCAAGGACTTGGGATCGGATCGAGCGCAGTCGTGAGCGGTGGGACGTCCTCCGCCACCCCTTCTATCGCCGCTGGTCGGCCGGCGAGCTGACGGCCGAGGAGCTGGCCCGTTACTCGGGGCAGTACCGGCACGCCGTCGAGGCGATCGCCGACCTGAGCGACGCGACCGCCGAGGCGCTGCCTGAGCGCGCCGAGCTGCGCGAGCACGCGGCCGAGGAGCGCGCCCACGTGCGCCTCTGGGACGGCTTCGTCGAGGCCGCCGGCGGCGACGCCGACGACGCGCCGACGCCCGAGACGCGCGAGTGCGTGCGCAGCTGGACCGCGGACGGCGACGTCCGCGAGTCCCTCGTTCGCCTGTACGCGATCGAGAGCGGGCAGCCGGAGATCTCGCGGACCAAGCGCGACGGGCTGCTCGAGCGCTACGGCTTCGAGGACGCCGCCGGGACCGCGTACTTCCGCATCCACTCGACCCGCGACGTCGAGCACGCCGCCGAGGTCCGGGAGCTCATCTCCGAGCTCGGCGCCGACGCCGACGAGGACCGCCTGGTCGCCGCCGCGGAGTCGGCCTTCCGGGCCAACTGGCGCCTGCTCGACGGGGTCTGATCGGATCGGATGCGCCGAGGCGACCGCCTGATCGGGATCGTCCTCGGGCTCGTCCTCGGGATCGCGATCGTCGCGGTGTTCGTGTTCGTCTTCAGCGGCGACACGGTCGACGCGCCCTCGATCGACAACGGCGGCGCCGCGGAGCGACCCGCCCAGCCCTAGGGGCCGGGCGGATCGTCCGCAGGTGGCGGCGAGCTAGCCGCCGAGGATCGCCCCGACCAGGTTGGGGTTGAACGGCTGCGTGCCGTTGACCAGGCCCACGCCCCCGAACGAGCTGTGGGCGTGCAGGTAGTCGAGCTCGTGGCGCAGGTCGCCGACCCCGTTCGAAGCCGGGATGGGCGCGATCTGCAGGGTGCTCAGCACCCCGATCGCCTTGCCGGTCTCGTCCATGAACCCGCTGCCCGAGTCGCCCGGGATCCCCGGGGTCACCGTGTAGACGGTGCGGCTCCAGCCGTTGCCCTCGCCCTGGGCGACGATGCCCTGCTTCGGGCTCAGCTGGGTGACGCCCTGGCGCAGCGACGAGTTCCCGTAGGAGTAGACCGTGTCGCCGAGCATCGCGGCCGACGACCCGAGCCCGGTCGGACCGCCGAAGCCGGGGACCGACGGGTTCACCGAGCCGACGTCGGCCGGATCGAGCTTCACGAGCGCGAAATCGTTGTACTGGCAGGTGTCGGGATCGGCCTCGCCCAGTGACTGCATCGTCAGCCACGAGTTGTAGACCAGCGTCCCCGGGCGGCTCGCGCCGTTGACCTCGACCGCGGTGCCGAGCGGCAGCGAGCCGCTGTCGCAGCCGTTGGTCTCGGTCTGCCCGCCGGTGCCCGAGCAGTGCGCGGCCTGGCCGATGTAGACGTTCGACCCGTCCTGGAAGATGAAGTTCGAGGTGCACTGCCCGCCCTCGGTGAACGTCATGTTGCCGGGCTTGATGGTCGCCGTTGCGGCCGGCGCCCAGGCGCCGGCGGCGCTTGGCGCGAGCGCGGCGACTGCGAGCACGAGCCCGGCCAGCAAGCCGAGCGTCCTACGACGGTTCATGGATTCCCTCCGTCTGTTTCCCCCCGGGCCCCCTGGCCCGGAATTGTCCGCGCTCCCATACCCCCTCGTTGCGGAACGCACACATGGGAACCGTCGCTTGACCTTCTCTTAGGGCTCCCTACGTAAGATGCGCGCCTAGATGGACTCGCCGAGGTCGAAAGTCCTGCTGGGCGTTGCCGCCCTGGTGGTCGTGGTGGCCCTCTTCTTCATCCTCCGCGGCGGTGACGACGACACGGATACGACGACGAGCGCGGCCGAGACGACGTCGACAACGAGCACGACGACGTCCGGCGAGCAGACGGGTTCGCGGCGAGCAGAGCGGGTCCGGCTCCGGTGGCGGCGGCCAGGCCGACGAGGGTGCGGACGAGCCTGAGATCGCGACGATCGTGGTCAAGGACGGCCAGCCGGTCGGCGGCGTGCAGGAGCTGACCTTCACGGAGGGCGACGACATCCGCTTCCGGGTCGAGTCCGACGTCTCCGACGAGGTGCATTTCCACGGCTACGACGTCGGCGAGGACGTCGAGGCCGGCGGTTCGGTCGAGTTCGACGTCCCGGCGACGATCACCGGCGTGTTCGAGGTCGAGCTCGAGGAGCGGGTGGTACCGCTGGCCGAGATCACCGTCGAGCCGAGCTGAGCCCAGCCCATGTTGCTCGCGCCGCTCGAGGTCGTCGGGCACGCTCTCGTCGGCCGCCAGGATCTCCCGATCCCCGCGTGGCTGTTCGCCTGGGCGGCGGCCCTGGTGCTGGTGATCTCGTTCTTCGGGCTCTCGGTCGCCTGGCATACGAGCCGCTTCGAGGAGAGCCACTGGCGCCCGGTCCGAGCGTGGGTCTCTTCGCTGCTCGTCAACCCGGTCACCGACGTGCTCGCGGGCGCGATCGGCGTCTTCCTGCTCGGGGTCACGGTCTGGTCGGGGCTCAACGGAACCGAGGCGCCGGATCGGAACTTCTCGGTCACGTTCATCTTCATCACCGCCTGGCTCGGCCTCGTCGGCCTCAGCGTCGTGTTCGGCGACGTCTTCCGCGCCTTCAACCCGTGGCGGGCGGTCGGCCGGGTGGTCGGCGGCATCTTCCGGCTGGTCGCCGGCCAGTCGGCTCCGCCGCCGCTCACCTATCCGGAGCGCCTCGGTCGCTGGCCGGCCGTGGTCGGAATCGTCGCCTTCGTCTGGCTCGAGCTCGTCTACGGGCAGGGGGGCTTTCAGACGGTCGGCCTCACCCCGCACACGACGGCGGTCGCGGCGCTCGCCTACACGGCGTACACGTTCGTCGCCATGACCCTTTTCGGCGCCGAGAAGTGGCTCTCGCGGGGGGAGACGTTCTCGGTCTACTTCGGGATGTTCTCCACGCCTCGCGCCCCTCGAGGTGCGCGAGCGGCGGCTCGGGGTCCGCCGGGCGCTCTCGGCGGCCACCCGCTGGGTCGCCCAGGCGCCGGGCTCGATCGCGCTCGTGCTGGTGACGATCGGCGCCACGACCTTCGACGGCGCAGGCGAGGGGACGCTGGCCGAGCCGATCCGAACGGTCTCCGGATGGTTCGGCGACCTGGGACTCGGCGAGGTGGCCGCGACCCGCGTCTCCAACTCGATCTTCCTGGCGATCACCCTCGGCTTCGTCGCCGGCCTCTTCTGGGCCGGGATCTACGGCATGCACACGGTGCGCACCAACTTCTCGACGCGGCGGCTGGGCGAGCTCTTCGCGCACGCGTTCATCCCGATCGCGCTCGCCTACCTGGTCGCCCACTACTTCAGCCTCGTCGTCTTCCAGGAGCAGGCCCAGTTCACGTTCCTCCTCTCCGACCCGCTGGGCGACGGCTCGAACCTGTTCGGCACCGCGACCAGCGGCATCGACTACGCCGCGATCAGCTCGAACGCGATCTGGTACGTGCAGGTCGCGGCGCTCGTGGTCGGGCACGTGACCGCGCTCGTCCTCGGCCACGACCGCGCGCTCAAGGTCTACGGCGACCCGCAGCTGGCGACCCGCTCGCAGTACTGGATGCTGGCGCTCATGGTCGGCTTCACCTCGCTCGGCCTCTTCCTGCTCTCGCAGGCGAACGCGTAGGAGATACTCGGCGCGACGATGTCGCACGAGAACGTTGAGGTCGTCCGGGGAGCGTTCGCGGAGATCACGATTCCCGGAGACCCGGAGCCGATGATCGCCGCCAGCCACCCGGAGTTCGAGATGGAGCTCGTCCGCGTCGGGGGCGGGCCGGCCCACTACACCGGGGCGAGCGGCATCCGTGACTTCTTCCGCGACGTCTCGGAGAGCTGGGAATCGTTCCGGTTCGAGTCCACGGACATCCGCGACCTGGGCGACCGCGTTCTCGTCCTCGGCGATGTCCGCGGGTGCGGACGCGGCAGCGGCGTCGAGGTCGATGGCCAATGGGCGTGGATCATCGAGATGCGAGACGGCAGGGCGGCGAGCCTGCGCGGGTTCCTCGATCAATCCGAGGCCCTCGAGGCGTCCGGGCTCTCGGAATAGCAGCGGCGCCCTCAGGGCTCATGCCGCTTGGCGGGTTTGTTGCCTCCTGGGCCACAAACCCGTCAGAGAGTCCCCGCGCCGCTCACCGGCCGGCCTCCCACGCGCCCGCCGTGGCCGCGTCGCGCGCGAAGTCCGAGAAGTCGCGAGGTGCGCGGCCGAGGGCCCGCTGGACGCCGTCGGCCGTGGCGACGTTGCGGCCGTCGAGCACCTCGCCGAACAGGTAGCCGAGGAGCTCGACGACGTCGGGCGGCACGCCCTCGGCGGCGAGGCCGCCGGTGAACTCATCGATCCCGATGGGAACGTAGGCGATCTCGCGGCCCGTGGCGCGGCCGATCTCGCCGACGGCCTGGGCAAACGTCAGCCCGCGCGGCCCCGTGAGCTCGTAGAGCTGGCCCACGTGGCGGTCGTCGGTGAGCGCCGCGACCGCGACCTCGGCGATGTCGTCGACGTCGACGAACGGCTCGGGGACCCCGTCGGTGGGGAGTGCGACCTCGCCGGCGAGCACCGGGTCGCGAAAGAAGCTCTCGCTGAAGTTCTGCATGAACCACGCGCAGCGCACGATCGTCCAGTCGGCACCAGAGGCCCGGACTACCTCCTCCGCCCGCTGGGCCTCCTCCTCGCCGCGCCCGGAGAGCAGCACGATCCGCTTGGTCCCGGCCTCGAGCGCCCGCTCGGCGAACGCCGCGATCGCCTCGGGCGCGCCGGGTACCGCGATGTCGGGGTAGAACGAGACGTAGGCGGCCGAGGTCCCGGCGAGCGCTGCGGACCAGGTCGAGGGGTCCTCCCAGTCGAACGAGGGCGTCGCCGAGCGGGAGCCGAGCCGCACCGGGACGCCGCGGGCGGAGAGGCCCTCGGCGACGCGGCGGCCGGTCTTCCCGGTCGCGCCGACGACGAGGATCGGATCGGTGGTTCGGGTGTGGTCAGGCATCTTGGTCTCCCCTTCGATTGCAGTGCGTCCAGTATCGGAGCCGACAAGCGCTCCGTCTATGGCCGAGGAGCGCTGATCCATGCCTGATCGTCCAAGTCGGCTGGACTTGCGGTGCGACCCGGCGAACCGCCGGGTGACCGACGGAAGGCGATCCGGCCGCGCTCAGCGGTTGCGAAGGAGCGTCACCGTGTCGATGCCGGCGTTCGCGACCGCGAGGTCGGCGTCGAGGTCGGCGTCGAGATCGGCCGCGGTGACAGAGAACGGCGTGTTGCCCGCGGGCTCCGGGCTCGAGGCGGGCTGGACGAAGTTGGCGAGCCCGTTGTTGCGAAGGACGGTCACGTCGCTGGACGCATTGTTCGCGACTGCGACGTCTTGGTCGCCGTCGTCGTCGAAGTCGGCGGAAGTGACCGAGATCGGGCTGCCGCCGATCAGCTCCGGGCTCGAGGCGGGCTCGACGAAGTTGCCGCTGCCGTTGTTGCGGAGAACGGTCAGGTCGATACTGCCGGCGTTCGCGACCGCGAGGTCTCGGTCGGTGTCGCCGTCGAGGTCCGTGGCGACAACCGAGGCGGGGAAGCCGCCCGCGCCCTCCGGACTCGAGGCGGGCTCGAGGAAGTTCCCGGAGCCGTTGTTGCGGAGGATCGTCACATCCCCGGAGCCCTGGCTCGCGACCGCCAGGTCGTCGTCCCCGTCGCCGTCGAGGTTGCCTGCGGCGAGCGAGATCGGCTGGCTGCCCACGCCCTCCGGACTCGAGGCGGGCTCGTTGAAGTTCCCCGTGCCGGTGTTCTTGAGGATCGTGACGTTGTTGGAGAGCAGGTTCGCGACCGCGAGATCCTGGTCGCCGTCGTCGTCGAGATCGGACGCGGCAACCGAGGTCGGGCTGTTGCCGACCGTCTCCGGACTCGACGCGGCCGGGGTGAAGTTGCCGGAGCCGTTGTTGCGCAGGATCGTCACGCTGCCGGCGGCGAAGTTCGCGACCGCGAGGTCTTGGTCGGTGTCGCCGTCGAGATCGGCGGCGACGAGCGAGAAGGCCTGATCGCCTGCGCTCTCGGGGCTCGAAGCGGGCTGGACGTAGTTTCCGGTCCCGCTGTTCCTGAGGATGGTGACGTTGTCGGAGCTGCGGTTCGCGGTCGCGAGATCCTGATCGCCGTCGTCATCGAGGTCCGCGGCGATCACCGCCCTGGGCTGATCGCCCACCGTCTCCGGGCTCGAGGGAAACTCGAGGAAGTTCGTGGACGCCGCCAGTGCGCCGGCCGCAAGCGCGCCGCAGGCGACGAACCCGGCCGCGACGACCGTAAGCACACGCCGCCTGGGGCGGCGGACGCCGACCCCTGGATCGCTCGCGATCGTCTCCGGCGTCAGGTCGATGCTCTTGGAACCGCCTTCCACACGAGCGACCATAACCGGCCCACCCCCGAGTGAACACAGTAGATACCCGCAGATCTCAGTTGCGCGTCTGAAGCGCACTGTGGACGATCTCGACGGTCAGACGTGCGCGATTCGGGTGATCGCGAAGACCGCGGCAAAGCCGCCGACGGTGAGCGCGACCCGGCGCCACGAGGCGTGCTCACCGTGGGCCTCGGGGAGCAGGTCGGTGGCGCCCATGTAGAGGAAGAAGCCGGCGTAGAGCGCCAGCAGCTGGCCGAGCGCGAACTCGGAGATCGTGATCGCGCTGCCGACGAGGGCACCGAACAACGGCGCGAAGGCGTCGATCGTGAGCCAGCGCTTGGCACGGCGGCGGTCGTCGGACTGGCTGAGCACGAAGCTGACGGTGTTGAGGCCGTCGGCGAAGTCGTGGCTGATGACGGCGATGAAGACGAGCACACCGGTCGCGGTGTCGAGGCCGAAGGCGAGCCCGATTCCGAGCCCGTCGATGAAGCTGTGGACCGAGAGGCCGAACGCGCCGAGGACCCCCACCTGAGCGTGGGCGCGGGCGTGCTCGGCGTCGTCGCGATGGTGCAGCACGAGGACCCGCTCGGCGAGGAAGAAGACGATGAATCCGGCGCCGACGAGCGTCGCGACGCGCTGCGGGTCGTCGACGGCCTCGATGCTCTCCGGGAGCACGTCGAAGATCGCCACGGCGACGACGATCC
The DNA here is from genome assembly GCA_963729065.1 of uncultured Solirubrobacterales bacterium. Classification (GTDB taxonomy): domain Bacteria; phylum Actinomycetota; class Thermoleophilia; order Solirubrobacterales; family 70-9; genus WHSW01. The sequence goes on along the minus strand of CAVSMS010000012.1, from coordinate 184,658 downwards.
CGCCGGTGAGCGCCATCAGGGTCGGCAGCGAGTGGGCGAGGCGGAGCGCCAGCGCGCCCCCGGCGAAGGTCGCAGCGACGGTCGCGAGGGCGAAGGGGAGCACGATCCATTCCATCGAAACGAGAATGATAATCATTCTCATCAGTGGTACGCTTGCCGACGTGGATTCGAAGGTCGACGCTCGCTGGTCGGAGCTCGCTCTCGAGGCGCTGGCGACCGGTGGGCGCCGGACGGGCGGCGCCCGGCGGGCGGTGATCGAGCTGCTCGCCGGCGAGCAGTGCTGTCTTGGCGCCCAGGAGATCGCTGAGCGGCTGCGGGCCTCGGGCCAGCGGGTCGGGGTCGCGAGCGTCTACCGGGCGCTCGACCTGCTCTCGGCCGAGGGGCTGGTGCAGAAGGTCGACGTCGGCGGCCGGGGGGCGCTGTACGAGCCCGTCGTCCCCGGTGGCGGGCATCACCACCACGCCGTCTGCGACCGCTGCGGCACGCTGACCCCGTTCGAGGACCCGGGGCTCGAGCGCGCGATCGACCGGCTCGCCGGGCGGCTGGGCCACCGCGTCGAGGCGCACGACGTGCTGATCCGCGGCGAGTGCGAGGCCTGCGCCGGCGGCTGAGCGGGGTCGGGCGGCCGACGCGCGCATAATGGAGAAGTGCTGCCGATAGCCCACGCAGGCCACTGGGCCTTATGGGTCCTTTATGCCGTCCCGGTTATCGTTGTCCTGGTGTCGATCGTCAACTCGATGCGCCGCGAGCGACGGGAGGCGAGCGGCGTGGAAAACCCACCGGATCCTTACGCTCCTTCCGCATGACCAGTAGGCACAGAATCGGGCGCGTTGCGCTGCTCGCCGCCGGCGGCTGCTGCTGCTCGCGCTGATCCCGATCGTCCACGAGGCGGGGCCGCTCGCGGCGCTGCCGTTCCTCGCACTGGTCCTGCCGCTGCTGGTCGGGCGCTTCCCCGGCGAGTCGGTGATCGAGCGGCTCGCGACGCGCGCGCGCCGAGCGCTGCCGCGGCCCGCCGCCGCCGCGCCCCGCCCGCGCCCCGTCCTCGGCCGCACCCTGCTGCGCGCCCGTCTGCTCATCGCCGCCTCGCTCGCCGAGCGCCCGCCGCCAGCACCGGTCCCGAGCTAGGCCCGCGGCCGCCGTCGGTCGCGGGCGTCCCGCGACCGAGAAGGAGGCCGGATGAGCCGCCGCCTTGTCGCCGGTGTGTCGATCGCGCTCGCGCTCGCGCTCCCGGCGAGTTCCGCCCTGGCTCACCAGGGCAACGTCAACTTCAGATCCGAGCTCGACGGCGTCGAGCCGCCGGTGCCCGGGCTCGACGTCCAGGTCCTGAACTACGACGACAGCCTGCAGCTGCAGAACGAGACCGGCAAGACCGTCGTCGTCGACGGCTACGACGGCGAGCCCTACGTCCGCATCTCGCCCGACGGTGCGGTCGAGGTCAACACCCGCTCGCCGGCCTACTACCTGAACGACGACCGCTACGGCGACGCGCCGGTGCCCGCGACCGCCGACGCCGACGCGGAGCCCGAGTGGCAGCTCGTTGACCGCACCGGCCAGTACGTCTGGCACGACCACCGGATTCACTACATGAGCACCGGGACGCCGTCGCAGGTCACCGATCCGGACCGCAGGACGAAGATCTTCGACTACCGCCTGCCGATCGAGGTCGGCGACCGCGACGCGGAGATCGACGGCACGCTGTTCTGGGTCGGGGAGCCGGGTGGGTTTCCGGTGCTGCCGTTCATCGGGCTCGCGGCGGTCGCGATCGCCGGGGCTGCGGCGATCGTCATCCGCAGGCGCCGGCGCGCCGCGTCCCGCCGAGCGTGGCGCCGAGCGCCGAGGAGCCTGCGGCACGGGAGGCTTGGTGACGCCGAGGGTCGTGATCGGGGCGCTGGGCGCCGTCGGGCTCCTGCTGCTCCTGCCCGCGGTCGCCGGCGCTCACGCGGTGCTCGAGCGAACGACGCCCGGGCCAGGGCGCGACCGTGCGCGAACAGCCCGACCGCGTCGCCTTCTACTTCGACGAGGCGGTCGAGGCGAGCTTCGGCGCGGTCGCGGTCTTCGACGATCGCGGCGAGGAGGTCCAGGAGGGCGAGGCGTTCCGGCCGGGCGGAGACAGCGCGGCGGTTGCGACCCGCCTGCGCTCGGGACTCGCCGACGGCACGTATACGGCCACCTACCATGTCGTCTCGGCCGACTCGCACCCCGTCTCGGGCGGCTTCGTCTTCTCGATCGGCGAGCCCTCGGCCGGGGGTGGTGAGTCGGTCGCGTCGGTGCTCGACCGCCAGGACGCGGGGCCGGTGACCTCGGTCGCGTTCTGGGCCGATCGGGCGGTCGGCTATGCGGCGATCGCGCTGGTCGTCGGCGGGCTCGTGTTCCTGTTCGCGGTCTGGCGCCGCGCGCTGGCCGCGACCGGCGGAGGCGAGGAGGCGTGGCTGCGCGCCGGCGATGCGTTCTCCCGGCGCAGCCGGCGCCTGCTTGGCGCGGGCGTTGCGACCGGCCTGATCACCAGCCTGCTCGCCCTGCCGCTCCAGGTCGCGACGGCGGCCGGGACGTCCTTCTGGGAGGGCCTCGATCCCGACCTGCTCGAGCGAGGTCCTGCAGACCCGATTCGGGACCGTGATGGCCGCTGCGCGCGGCCGCCTGGGTCGTGCTCGGCCGTCGTGCTCTCTGGCGGTCGCGCTGCGCCGGCCGGCGGGCGCGCTGCGGCCGGTGACGCTCGGCGCCGCCGGGCTCGGCGCTCGCGCCCGCCACCGCTCGCCGCCGGCGGTCTGCTCGGCGCCGCTCGCCGCTGCCTTGCTCGTCGATCTCCCCGGCGCTCGCCGGGCACGCATCGACCCAGGACTCCGGCGGCGCTGCTGATCCCGACCGCCTCCGTCCACGTCGCGGCGATGAGCGTGTGGCTCGGCGGCCTCGTCGCTCCTGATCGCGGCGCTCCCGCGGGCGACGGGCGGCGCTGCGCGCTCGCCGACCGGACGGCGCTTCTCCACGCGAACGCTGACCCGCTTCTCCTCGCTCGCGCTCGGGGCGGTGATCGCGATCGCGATCACCGGCGCGATCCAGGCGATCGTCGAGGTGGGCAGCTTCGGGGCGCTGGTCGAGACCGGGTTCGGGCGCGCGGTGCTCGCGAAGATCGCGCTGTTCGCGATCCTGGTCGGGCTCGGCGCCGCCAACCGCCGGCGGCTGCTGCCGGCCCTGGCGCGCCTGCTGGAGCGCGGCTCGAGCCCCGGACGCGTCGGGCTCTGGCTGCGCCGCAACCTGCGCGTCGAGGTCGGCCTGCTGGCGGTCGTGCTCGGCGTGACCGCGGTACTCGTCGGCTACGCCCCCGCAGCCGATTCGGGGCAGGGCCCCGTCTCGGGCCGGACGACGATCGGCGCGCAGGTCCTCGAGTACACGATCGAGCCGGCGGCCGTCGGGGCCGAACCAGATCCACCTCTACCTCTTCGACGCCGACGACGGCAGCCAGTTCGACGGCGCGAAGGAGGTGCGGCTGGAGATCGATCGAGCCGGATCGCGGGATCGGGCCGCTCGAGCCCGACCTCCGCCACGCCGGCCCCGGCCACTACGTCGCGCCCGCGGCCGAGTTCGGCGCCCCCGGAGACTGGACCGTGACCGTCACGGTGCGGACGTCCCGCTTCGACGAGGACGCCGCCGAGCTCGAGGTGCCGATCCGGTGAGCCTCGAGCTGCTGATCGCGCTGCTGCCGGTGGTCGCGTTGGTCGCGGCGCTGGCCCGTGGCCGCTACCCGGGCGAGGAGCGGCTCGCCCGCGCCCGGCGCCGGCACCGGCTCGCCCACCTCGTCGCGCGGGCCCTGCCGCGCCGTCGCCCGCGCCAGCGCCCGCGGTCCGTGCGTTGCGGCGGCGAGCTGATCGCCTTCTCGCTCGCGGGCCGCGCCCCGCCGCTCGGCCGTTGACCGCCATCGCCCCGGCTTGGGGCAGTCAACGAACGAGAAGGAGAACAAGGATGAGAATCAGCAAACCAGCCCTGGTCGCCGTACTGGTAGTCGCGAGCCTCGCGCTGCCCGCGGCCGCGACCGCCCATGTCACCCTGCAGCCCGAGACGGCGCCCGCCGGCGGCTTCGCCCGCTTCGACGTCCGGGTGCCGAACGAGCGCGACGACGCGGCTACGGACAAGGTGGAGGTGCAGATGCCCGACGGCTTCGTCTTCGCGTCCTACGAGCCGGTCGCCGGCTGGAAGGCGCAGGTGACGACCGAGAAGCTCGACCAGCCGATCGAGACCGACGACGGGCCCGTCGACGAGCAGGTGAACACGATCACCTGGACCGCCACCGATCCGGCGGCGGCGGTCCAGCCCGGCCAGTTCCGTGACTTCGGGATCTCGGTCGGCCTGCCCGACCAGTACGCCGCGGGTGACGCGCTCACGTTCCCGGCGATCCAGACCTACGACGACGGTGAGGTCGTGCGCTGGATCGGCGCCCCGGACTCCGACGAGCCGGCGCCGGAGGTGACGCTGACGGCGGCGGAGGAGGAGCACGGTCACGCGGTCGCCGAGGAGGAGCCGACGGCTACGCCGGGTGCCGACGATTCCGACGACGACGCGTCGGGGGCCCCGACCTGGCTCGCGATCCTCGCCCTCGTGGTCGGCGCGGCCGGCTTGGTCACCGGCGGGTTGGCGCTGAGGGAGCGAAGGACGGCCTGAGCCGGTGTGGCGCCGGGCGCGCTCGGCGCTCGGCGCCACGCCTTGGCCGATGCCGTCCGGAGGCGGCTACTCGAGCACGATCCAGCCCTGCGAGAGCAGGCCGGAGAGGTCGAGGATCCCGCGAACGCGCTCCTTTGCGCCCTTGATCTCGAGCACGCGACCCTGATCGTGCAGCCGCCGCGCGCCCTTCAGCAGCGTGGCGATGCCGGTCGAGTCGACGAAGCTGCAGCCGCGCATGTCGAGCTCGACCGATCCCGGGACCTCGATCGCCCGCTCGAACGCGTCGTCCATGGGCGTGGAGGCGCCGACGTCGAGCTCGCCGAAGATCGTGATCACGCTTCCGCCGCCGCTGCCGCGCGCAACGCTGGCCGAGAACTCGATTCGATCGCGACTTTCCATGTCGTCCCCTTCGGGCTCAACGTACCCCGGCGGGCCGGCGGCCTAACGCGTGGGGCGATCGGCGTGGAGGGCCGCCTGATGTCAGCGGCCCTCCAACGCGGTAGTTAGGGTAGCCTAATTAGGCACACCTAAGTCACCTATGTCGGCAAGGCCGGCTGACTCACGAACCAGGAGGGAACAGACTTGAATCAGCCCACCCCGGCTTGGGGAATGTTGGCGGCGAGTGCGATCGGCGCGCTCGCGATCGCGATCGGCGGATGCGGCGACGACGACGAGTCGACCACGGAGGCCGCCTCGACGACCTCGACCGCTGCGGCGTCGATCGACCAGGCGCTGCTCGACCAGGCCGTCGCCGACTACGACGCCTACGTCGAGCAGGAGACGAGCGACTTCGTCGACGCGACCGAGACCTTCCTGGCGCCGGTCGAGGCCGGGGACATCGAGGCCGCCAAGGCGGCGTACCCCGCCGCCCGCGTGCACTTCGAGCGGATCGAGCCGGTCGCCGGCGCCTTCGGCGACCTCGACCCGGACATCGACGGCCGCGAGGGCGACATCCCGCCGCAGGACTGGGGTGGCTATCACCGGATCGAGAAGGCCCTGTGGATCGACGAGACGACCGACGGGCTCGACCAGACGATCAAGGACCTGCGCAACGACGTCGCCAACCTCAACGACATCGCCATCAAGGCCGATTTCGATCCGGTCGAGATCGCCCAGGGCTCGGTGGACCTGATGGCCGAGGTCTCCTCGTCGAAGATCACGGGGGAGGAGGAGCGCTACTCGCACACCGACCTCTGGGACTTCGAGGCCAACGTCGCGGGTGCGGAGGCAGGGTTCGAGGCTCTCGAACCGGCGCTCGAGCAGGTCGACCCGGAGCTCGTCGACGAGATCGAGGGGCAGTTCGAGGACATGTACGCGCTGCTCGACGGCTACCGCGAGGGCGACGGCTTCGTCCTCTACGACACGCTGTCGGAGAAGCAGACCCAGGAGCTCGCCCAGCAGGTGGACGCGCTCGCCGAGTCGCTCTCGAAGGTACCTTCCGAGGTCGGGTGACGGACGGCTCGGCAGCGAACGACGGGCCGCGGCGCGGGTTCACCCGCCGCGGCCTGCTCAAGACGGCCGGGCGTGGCCGGCGCCGGGGTCGGCCTCGGCGTCGGCGGCTTCGTCGCCGGCCACGAGGCCGCCGAGGCCTCGGCCGGCGACGGCACCGGCACGATCCCGTTCTGGGGTGAGCGCCAGGCGGGGATCGTCACCGCCGCCCAGGATCGCCTTCACTTCGCGGCCTTCGACGTCACGACCACCAGCCGTGCCGAGCTGGTCGAGGTGCTGCGCGCCTGGACCGAGGCCGCGGCCCGGATGACCGCCGGCGAGCCGGCCGGGCCGCGCAACGACGAGCCGTTGCTGCCGCCCGACGACACGGGCGAGGCGATCGGCCACCTGCCGAGCCGGCTGACGATCACCTTCGGCTTCGGCCCCGGGCTGTTCGAGCGCGAGGGGGTCGACCGGTTCGGCCTCGCCCGGCAGCGGCCGGCGTCGCTGCGCCAGTTCGGGCCGTTGCCCGCCGAGGCGATCGACCCGGCGATCTCGGGCGGCGACCTCTGCGTGCAGGCGTGCTCGGACGACCCGCAGGTCGCCTTCCACGCGGTCCGCAACCTCGCCCGGATCGGCCGCGGGTCGGTGGTGCTGAAGTGGTCGCAGCTCGGCTTCGGCCGCACCTCGACCACCACGCGCGAGCAGGACACGCCCCGCAACCTGATGGGGCTCAAGGACGGGACCAAGAACATCCGGGCGGAGGACTCCGCCGACGCTCGCCGAGTTCGTCTGGGTCGGCGACGAGGGCCCGGCCTGGCTGGGCGGCGGGACCTACATGGTCGCCCGCCGGATCCGGATGGTGATCGAGAGCTGGGACCGGACGAATCTGGCCGAGCAGGAGCGCACGATCGGCCGCGCCAAGTACTCCGGGGCCCCGCTGACCGGCACCGACGAGTTCGACCCGCCTGATTTCGAGGCGCGCGGCCCCGAGGGCCCGGTGATCGACCGCGACGCGCACGTGCGGCTCAGCTCCGGGGACCTGCTCGGAACGCGGATCCTGCGCCGCGGCTACTCGTTCACCGACGGCTTCGACGAGGTCACCGGACAGCTCGACGCCGGGCTCTTCTTCATCTGCTTCCAGCGCGACCCGGACCAGTTCGAGCGCATCCAGCGCAACCTCTCCGGGGACATCCTCAACGAGTACATCTTCCACACCTCGAGCGCCGTGTTCGCGATCCCGCCCGGCGCGACGGAGGGCACCCACGTCGGCGAGGCGCTGTTCGCCTGATGGCGAGTCCGTTCGACCACGTCCTCCGCCTGCCGGGCGCCCAGCCCGAGGACCTGGCGCTGGCGATCGCGTCCGAGTTCGTCCCCGTGGACCCGGCAGCCGCCCATGAGCGCCTCGACGAGCTCGCGCTGGGCATCGCCGCCGATCGCCCGGCTGCCCGCGGCCGAACGCGCGCTCGCCCTGGTTCAGGGTCTCGCCTGCCGCCAGGGAGTCGTCTGCGAGCCACGCTCGGGACCCGACGCGCTGCTGCTGGACCGGGCGCTCATGCGTCGGCGCGGCCCATCCGCTGGCGCTCGCGATCATCTACGCGGCCGTCGCCCGGAGGCTGGGGTTCGAGCTGGTGACGGTCGGGATCGACCGCCTCGCGATCCTGGCCGACCCCTCGAGCACGCCCACGGTCGTCTTCGACCCCAGCGGGCGGATGCGCCAGCCGCCGTCGGCGATCCGCTGGCTCTGCCCGCACGTCGTCGGCGCGATGATGCTCGAGGCGCTCGCGACCCGCTATTTGGAGCGCGGCGATCTCCGGACCTCGATCCACGCCCTCGAGCTCGCCATGGCCCTGCCCCTAGGCGCCCCGGTGCGCACCCGCGTGCACGCCCGGCTCACGGGTCTGCGGGCCCGGCTCAACTGAGCCAGCGGCACAGTTAACCGGCGGGCCAGCCGAGCGCCGAGCTGATCTGAGTGCCGAGGGTCATCGGGTCGAAGGGCTTGGCGATCGTGCCCTGGGCCGCGAGCTGCCCGAGGCGCTCGGCGTCGAACGCGCTGCGCCTTCGCGGTCAAGAACAGGGCCGGGAGAGTCTCCGGCGGCGAGTGCTCGCGGATCAGGGCCAGGGTCGCGGGGCCGTCGAGGTCGGGCATCATCACGTCGAGCAGGACCGCGTCGGGCCGCTCGGTGCGCACGAGCTCGGTCGCCTCACGGCCGCCCGTGGCCACGAGGACCTCCCATCCGGCCACCGACTCGAGGCTCATCCGCGCGACCTCGAGGATGTCGGGCTCGTCGTCGACGATCAGCACCCGGCGGCTCATGCGACCGCCTCGGCGGTCGCGAGCCCGGGCGCCTGCCCGGCCAGCAGCGCCATCGCGCGCCGGACGAGCTCGTCCGGCTCGACGAGCCCTTTGGTCGCATGCAGGCTCGGCCCGAGCTGCAGCTGCTCGCGATCGGACTCGCTCAGGTCCCTGACCGTGTAGACGGCGAGCGGCACGTCGACGAGCTCGACCTGACTGCGCATCCAGTCGACGAGCTCGGCGCCGTCGGCGTCCGGGAGCGAGAGGTCGAGCACGATCAGGTCGGGTCGGCGGGTGCCGAGCAGCCGCACCGCCTCGGTCGCGCCGGGCACGCTCGCAGACGCTGAGTCCCTCGCCGAGCAGGAGCGCCTCGAGGACCTCGGCGAGGTCGGGGTCGTCCTCGATCACCAGCGCCAGCGGCCCGCCGTCCTTCTCGTCGCCCTCGGAGCGGGGCGCCCGTGGCCACGGCCGGCAGGGTGAACGAGACCGTCGTCCCCTCGCCCGGCGTCGCTCTCCGCCCAGATCCGCCCGCCGTGCTGGTGCACGATGCTGCGCGCGATCGGCAGCCCGAGGCCCGTGCCCCCCTTGTCCCGCGAGTCCGAGGCGTCGACCTGCCCGAAGCGCTCGAAGACGCGTCTCGAGCTTCTCGGCGGGGATTCCTCGGCCGCGGTCGATGACGTCGAAGCGGACCTCGCTGTCGTCGCGGGCCGCCCGCAGAATCACCGGGACGTCCGGGCGGCGAGTACTTGATCGCGTTCGAGAGCAGGTTGATCAGCGTCTGAGTGATCCGGTCGGGGTCGGCCCAGAGCAGCACCCAGCTGCGCTCGACCTCGATCCGGGTTCCCGCCTCCTCCGCCTGGGCGGCCATCGTGGCCGCGGCGTGCTGCATCAGCTCGTCGGAGTCGCAGAGCCGCCGTGAGAGCTCGACGCGTCCCGACTCGATCCGCTCGATGTCGAGGATCTCGTTGATCAGGCGCGACCAGCCGGTCGGTGTTGGCGACGGCGATCCCGATCATCCGCTCGGCCTCGGCGGGGATCTCGCCCGACGGCGCCGCCGGCGATCAGGCCGAGCGAGCCGCGGATCGAGGTCAGCGGGGTGCGCAGCTCGTGGCTGACGACGGAGACCAGCTCGTCCTTGATCTCCTCGATCCGCCGGCGCTCGGAGATGTCGGTGAAGGTGATCACGACGCCCGTCGTTGGAGCGGCTGTCGATCGCGGCGCTCTTGTAGGAGACCGGGAACGAGCTTCCGTCGCGGCGCCAGAAGACGTCGTCGTCGACCTCCTGCTCGATCCCGTCGACCAGCGTCGCGTTGATCGGGCTCTCCTGATCGCGGGAAGGGGCTGCCGTCGGCGCGCGTGTGGTGGACCAGCGCGTGGAAGTTCTCGCCGCGGATCTCATCCGGGGTGTAGCCGAGGAGCGCGCAGCCGGCCGGGTTTGCGTACTGAACGCGGCCCTTGCGCGTCGATGCTGACGATGCCCTCGGCGGCCGAGTTCATGACCGCGAGCAGGAACTCCCGGCCGCGGGCGGCGTCGTCGCCACGCAGTGCGCACCCGGCGGACGAGCTCGCTGAATCGAGATCCCGATGATGAGCCGCGATCCGGTGAGCACGGCGGCCCGCCGCCACTCGAGTGGCGGGTAGTCAGGCGCTCCGGCCAGCGGCGATCGGGAGCGCCAGCGCGACCGCCATCGAGGCGATCGTGATGACCAGCGCCTTGCGGCCGTCGTAGAGGGCCACCCAGACCACGCCGAGCAGCATCAGCGCGGAGAGGCCCGAGGTCGTCCCGCCGCCGGCCATGCGCAACAGGGCGACGACGGCGATCCCCATGATCGGTGGCAGGACCCGCCACAGCGGGTGCAGCCGGTCCCAGGGCGCGAACTCGATGACGACCGTGAGCGCGACCGTGAGGGCCGCGGCGACGGCATAGGGCACCGGCTTGACGTCCACGAGGAACGGCATCGCCACGAAGACGACGACGAACGCGGCCTGGAACGGGCGGACCTCGCCGCTTCGAGACGCCCCGCACGAACGGATGCATCCGCTCCTTGTTGCGCGCCCGCTCGAAGTCGGTCCCGAGCACGGGCAGGTCATCGTCACCGGCCGGCTGGCGCATCTGGGTGAGGGCTGTAAGCACTTACTGGACATATCGGCATTCCCGGCGCGCGCTAAAGCGATTCGCCGCGGTAAAGGTCCACGCGCGACGATGCCGAAGAAAAGCAGGTGTCGCCATGCCAGACATAGCCCGAGGACAGCGAACCGCCAGAGAGGGCGGGCGCCACGTCCTGCTGGTCGAGGACGACGAGATCCTCGCCGAGGTCGTCACCGGAGCTGCTCGAGCTCCCTCGCCGACGTCAGCTGGGCCGACAGCGCCGAAGCGCGCCCTCGAGCTGCTGCCCGAACGCCGCTGGGACCTGATCGTCGCCGACATCGAGCTGCCCGAGGCGAACGGGATCGAGTTCATCGGCAACGCGAAGTCCGCGGACCCGAATCTCTCCACCCTGATCGTCTCGGGCCGCTCGAGCTTCGACTACGCGATCGGGGCGATCCGCGCCGGCGCCGACGACTACATGACCAAGCCCCTCGAGCCCGAGGCGCTGATCGCCAAGGCCGAGGAGCTGATGAAGGCGACCACGCGACGGCGCGCCGAGGGCCACGCAGCGCGTCCTCGCGATCGGCGCCCACCCCGACGACGTCGAGATCGGCGTCGGCGGCATCCTCCTGCGCCACGCGCGACGCCGGCGACGACGTCTCGATCCTGACCCTGACCGGCGGCGAGCACGGGGGCCTGGCCGAGGAGCGGGCCCTGGAGTCCGAGCGGGCCGCCGAGCTGATCTCGGCGCCGTCTCTTCCACACCTCGCTGCCGGACATGAGCGTCACCGACGGCGGCGAGACGATCGCGAGATCAAGCGGGTGATCGACGAGACCGGCCCGACCACGATCTACACCCACACCCCGCGGGACGTCCACCAGGACCACCGCAACGCCCACCACGCGACCCTGGTCGCCGCCCGGGAGGTGCCCCGGGTGCTCTGCTACCAGGCGCCCTCGACGACGGTCGACTTCCGGCCGACGCGCTTCGTCTCCGATCGACGCGTTCCTCGACCGCAAGCTCGAGGCGATTCGCGCCTACCGGTCCCAGGTCGAGATCCGCGCCTACCTCGACGAGGAGCTGCTGCGATCGACCGCGCGCTACTGGGCCCGCTTCGCCAACTGCCGCTACGCCGAGCCGCTCGAGGTCGTCCGCGACGCGGACCTCTCCGAGCCTGCCGCGCGTCGGCGGGCCTCGGAGTCTCCGGACGAGGTCATGGCCGATGCTCTGAGCGGCGGGCCGACGCGGCCGGCGCGCGGGTGCTGATCACGGGCGCCGGTGGGCCGTCCGGCTACTGCCTGCTTCGCAACCTCGCCGAGGCAGGGCGAGCGCTTCGAGCTGCTCGCGGCCGACATCGACCCCTGCGCCGCCGGCCTCTACTCGGTCGAGCCGGAGCGGCGGGTCGATGCTGCCGCGCGGCGACGATCCCGCCGGTTCGCCGAGGTCACGCTCGAGCGGTGCGCCGAGCTGCGGGTCGACGTGCTCGTCCCGACCGTCGACAGCGAGCTGATCCCGCTCGCGCGAGCGGCGCGGGCGAGTTCGAGGCCGCTGGGATCGACGCTCGTGCTCGCGAGCGAGCGCACGCTGCGCCTCTGCCTCGACAAGTGGCGCCTGCAGGAGGCCTGCGAGGGCCACGTCCGCGTGCCGCGGTGCGAGGTCGCCGACGGGATCTGGGATCCGGCCGAGCACCCCGCTGCCGGCCTTCGTGAAGCCGCGCACGGGCAGCGGCTCGCGCGGGATCATGCTGATCGAGACCCGCGAGGACCTCGAGCGCCTACCCCGCGACGGCACGATGCTCGTCCAGGAGAACCTGCCGGGTCCCGAGTACTCGCTCGACGTCCTCGCGCGCACGCGACGGTGAGGTGGTCGCGGTCGTCCCGCGCGAGCGGCATGCGGGTCGACTCGGGAATCGCCGTCTGCGGGGTGACCAAGCGCGACGAGGCGCTGGAGGAGTTCGGGCGGAAGGTCGCCGAGCGGATCGGCCTCACCGGGGTCGCGAACGTCCAGGTCAAGGGGGCCGGAGAGCGGCGAGCCCGCGCTGCTCGAGGTCAACCCACGCTTCCCGGGCACGATGCCGCTGACCGTCGCCAGCGGCGTCGACATGCCGAAGCTCTGCGTCAACGAGGCGCTCGGCGACCCGATCCCGTCCGGCCGGATCGAGTTCCGCCCGACCGGCATGGTGCGGATGATGGGCGAGCTCTTCATGGACGCCGGAGATGAGGCTCGGCCGGATCGACGGGGGCCGAGCTGCCGCCCGCGAGCGCCAACGGGTCGGCGACCGCTCGATCGCGCGAGGACATGCACGTCCACTCGACCTTCTCCGACGGCAGCGGGACGATCGCCGAGAACATCGCCGAGGCCGAGCGCATGGGCGTGCGGCGGACTCACCTGCGTCGACCACGTCCGCGAGTCGACCGACTGGGTCCCGGACTTCGTGGCCGCCGTCGCCGAGGCCCGGCGAGACCACCGACGTCGAGCTGCTCTGCGGGATCGAGGCGAAGCTCCTGGACACCAGCGGGCGCCTCGACCTGCCGCCCGCGGAGCTGATCGAGGGCGTCGATCGCATCTACGCGGCCGACCACCAGGTGCCGATGGCCGACGGCCCGCACCACCCGCGACGAGATCCGCGACCGGCTCGCGAGCGGCGAGCTCGAGGCCGGCGAGGTCCTCGAGGCGATCGTCGCCGCCACCGCCGGCGCCGTCGCCAGGCACGAGAACGTGGTGATCGCGCATCTGTTCAGCATCCTGCCGAAGATCGGGATCGACGAGGGCGACGTGCCCGCACGAGCTGCTCGAGCGGCTCGCCGACGCCGCCGCCGCGCGGCGGTGCCCGGATCGAGGTCGACGAGCGCTGGAGCTGCCCGTCGGCGCGGACCGTCGCGCCCTTCGTCTCCCGCGGCGTCGCCACTTCTGTTCAGCACCGACAGCCACCGGCCCGGAGACGATCGGCCGCTACGCAGGCACGTGCGCGGAGTCGCGTGCCGCGCTCGACGCTCGGGCAACGCTGGCCGAACCGGACCCGCCGGCCGGACTGACATGGCGCGCTCGAGTGGGTCCTCGCGGGGATGGCCCTCGCGGGCGGGATCCCGCCCGCTGGTCGGCTGCTACCAGTTCGCCCTCGCCGGCCTGTCACCGGCTGCGCTTCGGCAAGCGGCTGGCGCCGTTTCACCCGCGCGTCGCCATCATCGTCCCCGCCTGGAACGAGGGCGCGGTGATCGGGCGGACGCTCGACCGGCTGGTCGACCTCGAATACCCGGCCGACCGGCTGCGGATCTACGTCGTCGACGACGCGAGCACCGACGAGACGCCGGAGATCGTCCGCAGCAAGGCCGCGGAGCACCCCGGGACGGTGTTTCCACCTGCGGCGCGAGACGGGCGGCGAGGGCAAGGCCGCGACGATCAACCACGGCCTCGAGCAGATTCGCGTCCGAGGGCTGGTACGAGGCGGTGCTGATCATCGACGCCGACGTGATCCTCACCCATGAGGCGCTGCGGATGATGACCCGCCACCTCGCCGACCCGGACGTCGGCGCCGTCACCGCCTACATCAAGGAGGGCAGCCGACCCGCTCGTCGTACCTGAACCGGTTCGTCGCCTTCGAGTACATCACCGCGCAGGCGGCCGCCCGGCGCGCGCAGAACGTGCTCGGCGCCAGGCCTGCCTCGCCGGCGGCTCGCAGCTGATCACGCGCGAGGCGCTCGAGGGCATCGGCGGGCGAATCGACACCGACGACGCTGGCCGAGGACACCGTGACCACGTTCAAGATCCAGTTGCTCGGCAAGCGCGTCGTCTTCGAGCCCTACGCCGATCGTCTGGGCCGAGGAGCCGCGCGAGGTCGAGGCGCTGTGGAAGCAGCGGCTGCGCTGGGGCCGGGGCAACGTCCAGGTGACCCGCGAGTTCAGCGACGTCTGGCTTCGGCGCGGCCGGGCGGGCCGCCTCGGCGGGATCAGCTTCGCCTCGATCTGGTTCTCGGTCACGCTGATGCCGCTGTTCATGATCGCGGCCTCGGTCGGCCTGATCGCGCTCTATCCTGATCGACCGCGAGTTCTCGGCGAACGTCTTCCGAGCGCTCTGGGCGATCAACGTCTTCACCTACCTGTTCATCACCGTCTCGAGCTTCTCCGTGGATCCACCGACCGCGAAGCGCTGCTGGTTCGAGGGCCTGATGTTCCCCGGGGTGATCTCGCTGCTGATCATCATCTACGCGTCCTACCCGCCGCTGCTCTCGGTGTTCGACATCGACCCGGCGAGCGCCGAGCTCAGCGTCGTGATCATCGCCATCTACGCCTGGCTCTCGCTGTCGATGCTGGCCGCCTTCGGCGTCCGGTGCCTGGCGAGCTCGGGGCGCTTCGAGGCTCTGGTCGCGCCGCTGCTCTACATCGTCGGCTACGGGCCGCTGCTCACCTCGATGACCGCCGCCTCCTACGTCAAGGAGATCCAGGGCGCGGAGATGCGCTGGGACAAGACCGAGAAGACCGGCAGATTGAAGGAGGCCCTGTGAGCCCCGAGCCGTGGGAGATCGGGTTTGAGGAGGAGCTCGCGCGTCAGCGGCGGGCCGAGGCGTGGCTGATGGCGCGGGGAGCGCTCATCCTCCTCGTGGTCACGCTGCTCGTGATCGTCCGCTCGCTGCTGCTCTGAGTCAGCCCGACTCGATCTCCGCCCGCAGCTCGGCGGCCGTGCGGCGGACCCGGTCCGCCCAGCCGTCGCCCGCCCGCCCCTCGGCAGCGCCCTCGAGCTCGGACTCGATCGCCGCCGCCAGCTCCGACCCGCGCGCGAGCCCGAGCGTGCCGAGCAGCCCGTTGAGCTTGTGCGCCTCCGCCCGTCCCGCGGCCAGCTGATCGCCGGTCGCCGCCTCGCCCGCCGCGAGCTCGATCGCCTCCAGCCGCTCGAGAACGGCCGGGCGGGTGCGCTCGCGGATCGCGTCGAGGCGACGTTCGAGATCGGAGCCGCCGGCCTCCATGGCCAGTGGTCAGGCGGCCCGGGCGAGCAGGCGTGCCAGGCGCTGCTCGAGCTGGTCGCGAAGCACCTCGCGGATCGGGCCCTCGTGGGCGCGCTCGACCAGCTCCTGGAGAAAGCCCTCGATCACGAGCCGCTTGGCCTGCGGGTCGGCGAGGCCGTGTGAGCGCAGGTAGTAGAGCTGCTCGGGGTCGACCTGGGCGACCGCCGCCGCGTGCGTGCAGCGAACGTCGTCGGCCTCGATCTCGAGCCCGGGGATTTGCTCGGCGTGGGCGTCCGTGGAGAGCAACAGATTGCGACTCTCCTGAAAAGCGTCGGTGCGCTGGGCGCCCTTGTCGACCCGGATCATCCCGCGCCAGACCGCTGTCGCGCGCTCGGCCAGCACCCCGCGGAAGGCGAGGTCCGACGTCGTGTCCTCGGCGGCGTGCTCCTGGGTGGTGTCGTAGTCGAGGTGCTGGCTACCGTCGCCGGCGTAGGCGCCGGTCACCTTGGCGCTCGAGCCGCGCCCCGCGAGCTTGGTCTCCATCCTCACCTTGCCGCGGGCCGAGCCGAAGCCGAGCGCGACCCACTCGAGGCCGGCGTCGCGGCCGACCTCGGCGCGCTGGGTGGCGAACACCCAGCCCTCGTCGGAGAGCTCCTGCTGGCAGACGTAGCGGAGGTTGGAGCCGTCGCCGACGATCAGCTCGACGACGCCGTTGAAGAGTCCCTCGCCCTCGGAGGTGTAGCGCTCCCACACCTCGGCCTCGGCGCCCTCGCCGAGCACGATCAGGACGCGCCATTCGATCTCGTCGCCGGGCGCGCCGCTGACCGTGAGCTTGATCGGCTCGGTGAGGCGCTTGCCGTCGGGGACGTAGACCAGCAGCCCGTCGCGCCAGCGCGCCTCGTTGCGGGCGGTGAACGCGTCGGTCGCCGGGACGATCGCTCCCAGGCGCTCGCGCAGCAACTCGGGGCGCTCGGCCGCGGCCGCGGCCAGCGGCATCACCACGGCGTCGTCCTCGCGGGCCGCCTCCAGTCCCTCGACCGTGGCGACGGCCTCGTTGTAGCCGTCGAGCTCGAGCTCGGACAGGTCCGTGAACTCCCAGCCCTTCTGCTTCTGGGTCGGCAGCTCAAGCTCCGCGCCGATCTCCTTGGCGCGATCCCGCGCGTCCCTCAGCCAGTCCGGTTCTTGAAGCTGAGGCGCCGCTGCTGCGCTAGCGGGGTCACGGCCACGCCCGTACTGCCATCGGCTGCAAGCCGTCGCCTGGCTGCGTCCTCGGTCGCCGAAATGGCTTTGCCATTACGGCTCCCGTCCTGGCCATGCGCGGGCTTTCGCTCGCTCGCCAAGCACGCGCCTGGCCGCGCTTAGCCAATCGAGCCCTCCATTTGGAGCTCGATCAGGCGGTTCATCTCCACCGAGTACTCCATCGGCAGCTCCTTGGCGATCGGCTCGATGAAGCCGTTGACGATCATCTTCGAGGCCTCCTCCTCGTCGAGCCCGTGGCTCTGGAGGTAGTAGAGCTGGTCCTCGCCGACCTTCGAGACCGAGGCCTCGTGCCCGACGTTGGCGTCGGACTCGTCGATGCGGATCGTCGGGTAGGTGTCCGAGCGCGACTGCTCGTCGAGCAGCAGCGCGTCGCAGACGACCTTCGACTTCGTCTCCGTCGCCCCCTGGGCGACCTCGAGCAGGCCGCGGTAGGTGGCCCGGCCGCCGTCCTTGGAGATCGACTTGGAGAAGATCGAGGAGGTCGTCTTCGGCGCCGCGTGGATGATCTTGCCGCCGGCGTCCTGGTGCTGGCCCTTGCCGGCGAAGGCGATCGAGAGGATCTCGCCGTGGGCACGCTCGCCGAGCAGGTAGATCGACGGGTACTTCATCGTCAGCTTCGAGCCGAGGTTGCAGTCGACCCACTCCATCGTCGCGTCCTCCATGGCGATCGCGCGCTTCGTGACCAGGTTGAAGACGTTCTGCGACCAGTTCTGGACCGTCGTGTACCGGACCCGCGAGCCCGGCTTGGCGACGATCTCCACGACCGCCGAGTGCAGCGAGTCGGTCGAGTAGACGGGCGCCGTGCAGCCCTCGATGTAGTGGATGTCGGAGCTGTCCTCGGCGATGATCAGCGTGCGCTCGAACTGGCCCATGTTCTCGGTGTTGATCCGGAAGTAGGCCTGCAGCGGCATCGCGACCTTGACGCCCTTCGGCACGTAGACGAACGAGCCGCCGGACCAGACCGCGGAGTTGAGCGCCGCGAGCTTGTTGTCGTTCGGCGGGATCACGGTCGCCCAGTACTCGCGCACGAGGTCCTCGTGCTCGCGAAGGGCGGTGTCCATGTCCGTGAAGATCACGCCCTGGGCCTCGAGCTTCTCGTTTACCTGGTGGTAGACGGACTCGCTCTCGTACTGGGCGCCGACGCCGGAGAGGAACTTGCGCTCCGCCTCGGGGATGCCCAGCTTGTCGAAGGTGTTCTTGATGTCCTCGGGGACCTCCTCCCAGGTCCGCTCGCTCCTCTCGGAGGCGCGGACGAAGTAGTGGATGTCCTCGAAGTCGATCTGGTTGAGGTCGCCGCCCCACTGCGGGGTCGGGCGCTTCTCATAGTGCTCGTAGGCCTTGAGGCGGAAGTCGCGCATCCATTGCGGCTCGTTCTTGTACTCGGAGATCGACGCGATCAGCTCGCGACTGAGGCCCTTGGGCGCCTTGTAGGCGTAGCCCGTCTCGGGATCGGAGAAGCCGAACTTCTCCTTGTAGTCGGAGCCGATGCCCTTGAGCGCCGACTCGGCCTCGGTTAGCTGCTTGCCCGACGGCGCGCCGGGGATGGTGGCGGTCTCGGGGGGTGTCGTCATCTGAGAATCAGAGCTCCAGCTTCACTTCGTCGTCGTCGACGCGAATCTCGAAGGTTTCGACCGGCCGGTAGGCCGGAAGGGTCCGCGGCTTGCCCGTGCGAATGTCGAACAGCGAGCCGTGGCGCGGGCACTCCACGGTACAGGAGGTTGAATCGAATTCTCCCTCGGCGAGCGGGCCGTCGTCGTGCGAGCAACGGTCCTCGATCGCGTAGAGCTCGCCGTCGGCGCAGTGGAAGACGCCGATCTTGCGCCCATCGGCCTCGACCAGGCGCATTTCGCCCTCAGGGAGCTCGCCCAGCTTGCAGATCGTGATGGTCGTGGTCGCGTTTCCCAACTTATTCCTACTTTCCAGGTCGGATTTTAGCGGCCGGCCTGGAACCCCCGGCGGTAGGCGGGTAGGTTCCCGCGCGATGGCGGCTGAGACGGCGCAGCCGGCCCGGGGCCGGATCCTGATCGCGCTCGGCACGGCGGTCGCCCTGATCGCGGTGATCGTCGTCGTCGCGCTCGCCTCGGGTGGCGGCTCGGAGGAGCGCGGCGTGACCGACGCGCCGTCCGCCTGCGTCGACGCGTGGAACCGCGACCGCGCGGCACGCGCCTACGGCCGCCACAACTTCAACTTCCACATGTACGAGGGGGCGCTGGTGACCTACCTCACCCCGACCGCCGAGGAGGTTGCGGCGGATCAGGGCGGCTCCTGCGCCGTGATCTTCCCCTCGCAGGCGCTCGACCCCGAGCCGTTCGCCGCCGGGCAGGTGCTGCGCGCCGACCGCTGGCTGGCGATCAGCTCGCTCCCCGGGGTGGACCTCGCCAGGGTCGCCGAGCTCCAGGTGACCGCGGCCAAGGCACCGAACACGCGGCTCGACGCGCAGGGCCAGCTCACCCCGCTCTGACCAGGTCGTTGCGCGGGGCCCGGACCTCGGATAGCGTCGGTTGACGGCCAACAAGGAGGTACAGGCATGAGCAGACCCACGACCCGGAAGCTGGGCCTCGCAGCTGTCCTCGCGCTCGCATTCTCCGGCGCCACGATCGGCGTCGCCGGAGCGACCAACACCGTGGAGATCGACAGCCAGATCGTCCTCCGCGAGAGCTTCCCGGCCTTCCACGGCAAGGTGAAGTCCTCGAACGCCGCCTGCACGCAGGACCGGCGGGTCAAGGTGTTCAAGAAGAAGCGCAGCGGCGGGCGCAAGCTGCTCGGCAAGACGCAGAGCGACCTCAACGGCAAGTGGGAGGTGATCGTCGACCCGCTCAAGTCCGGCGCCTACCTGGCGGTGGTCAAGCAGCGCTCCGAGGGCACTGCGGGAACGATCTTCGTCTGCCTGCGCGATCGGTCGCAGATCGCCGTCGTCGACTAGCGGCGGCGGTTAGGCCGCGGTTGAGGTGGCGAAGCCGGCCGGTTGCCGAGGCAGTGAAGGGGTGGCCGCTAGTTCGTGGCGTGAGTCGTGCGGATGGGCCACACGGCTATCGAGCGCCGACTTTCCGTGGCTGTCGCAACGCTAAATCGGCGCTGGGCTTCGGGCGCGCGCCATCCGCGTAACGGCGGCGGTCAGGCGCCGCCGGTGAAGCGCACGAAGGAGTCCCAGGCGAGCTTGGGGACGAGGGAGCCTGCGCGGAAGAGGCCCGAATGCGCGCACCACTTGCAGCGGCTCTCGGCCGTCGGCACGTCGCGCCATGCGTACCAGAGGACCGCCCGGATCCCGAGCGGCTCGCGCTCGCGGACGAAGTAGCGAAACGCGCGCGTGAGCCTGCGGGCCTGTCCGCGCGGACCGCGATTCAGCGGGTTGCGCTTGCCGCCCGAGGCCCAGCCGATCTCGGTGATCCAGATCCCGGCCTGCTGGTCGCCGGCCTCGCGCACCGTGTGCACCATGCGCTCGACCTGCTTGGCGACCGAGTGCACGCGCGCGGCGTAGGGGTGGATGGCGACGCCGTCGAAGGCCTCCTCGAGGCCCGGGCGGGCGTAGAGGTCGCGCAGGTAGTCGGTCGCCTTGATCCCGCCCTTGCGGCCGTTGAGCGGGTTGCGGAACAGCCCGCCGAGGATGATCTCGGCGTCCGGGTCCTGGCCGCGGATCGCGTCCGCCGCGGCGCTGAGCAGGCTCGCGTAGCGACCGACGTCGGGCCGCGGCTGAAAGAAGCCGGGCGAGTTCTGCTCGTTCCAGATCTGCCAGGCGCCGACGGGGCGCCGGGCGAGGTCCGGGTGCAGGGCCCAGAACAGCCCGTCGGGCCCGTAGCGGCGCGCCGCCGCGCCGAGGAAGGTGCGCCACGCGGAGAGCCCGAGCTCGGTGTGGGGCGGGGTGATCGAGCAGGGACCCCCCGGCGGCTTGTTGCAGCCCTCGAGCGTCGAGACCCAGGCGGGCACCGTGTACACGGTCGGCAGCACGGTGATCCCGGCCCGCGCGGCGGCCTCGACCACCGAGTCGAACCGAGACCAGTCGTAGTCGGCGGGCACGGGGGAGGGGTCGACCTCCATCCACGGGAGCGCGACCCGAAGGGTGCCGACGTGCCCCTGGCCCATGCGCTGCGACGTCGGAATCGGAGAGGAGCTCCTGCTGGGAGACGACGCCGAAGAACGGATCCGCGTCCGCGTCGGCGAGCGACGGAGCCAGGAGTGCGATCAAGGCGACCGCGAAGGTCGCGGTCAAGCCCCGCTTCATGCGCCGCCACTACCCCCGGGCGCCGCGCTTTACGCCGGGCCGCTAGATCAGGTCGCGCTCGGCGACCGGGTCGCCGGTGTGGCCCTCGTCCTCCCAGTCGGCCGCATCGCCCAGCGCCGCGCTCTTGACCACCTTGAGGCCGAGCAGGGCGCACTTCATGCGGGTGGCCGAGATCTCGATCCCGAGCAGCTCGAGGACGAAGTCCTTGTCGAGCCGCAGCAGCTCCTCGCGGGTCTTCCCGCCGAGCTCCTCGGTCAGCATCGAGGTCGCCGCGGTCGAGATCGCACAGCCCTTGCCCTCGAACGCGACCTCCTCCACCCGGCCCTCGGCGTCGAGGCCGATGTAGACGTGCTGCTCGTCGCCGCAGAACGGGTTCGTGTCCTCGAACTCGAGGTCGAACTCGTCCGGGCGCCCGAAATGCCGTGGCCGCTTGTAGTGGTCGAGGATGTTCTCGCGGTAGAGCTCGTCCATCAGGCGCCGAAGATAGCCCTTGTGTCGTCGAGTCCCTCGATCAGGCGATCGATCTCGTCCGTCGTCGTGTAGACGCCGAAGCTGGCTCGCGCGGTGGCCGTGACGCCGAGCCGGTCCATCAGCGGTTGGGCGCAGTGATGGCCCGCCCGCACGGCGACCCCGTGGCGGTCGAGGATCTCCGCGACGTCGTGGGCGTGCACGCCGTCGAGCTCGAACGAGACCGGGCCGAGCCGCTCGGGCGATGCCGGCGGGCCGAAGACGCGCACTCCCGGGACCTCGGCGAGGCGCTCGAGCGCGTAGGCGGTGATCTCGCGCTCGTGCGCGGCGATCGCGTCCATTCCGAGGCCGTCGAGCCACCGCAGCGCGGCGGCGAGGCCGATCGCCTGGGCGATCGCCGGCGTCCCGGCCTCGAAGCGGGCTGGGGGGTCGGCCCAGGTCGTGCCCTGCTTGGTCACCTTGCGGATCATCGAGCCGCCGCCCATGAACGGCGGCATCTCGCGCAGCAGGTCGAGCCGCGTCCAGAGCGCGCCGATCCCGGTCGGGCCGTAGGCCTTGTGGCCGGTGAGCCCGTAGAAGTCGACCCCGAGCTCGGCGACGTCCAGCCCCAGCTTCGGCGCCGCCTGGGCGCCGTCGGCGAGCACCAGGGCGCCGGCCTCGTGGGCCAGCCGGGAGATCTCGGGGAGCGGGTTCTCGGTGCCGAGCACGTTGGAGAGGTGGGCGACCGCGACCAGCTTCGGGCCGCGCTCGAGCAGCGACGCGTAGGAGTCGAGGTCGAGCAGCCCCTGGTCGTCGACCGCGACCCAGTCGATCACGGCGCCGGTGCGCGCGGCGACGAGCTGCCAGGGGACGATGTTCGAGTGGTGCTCCATCTCGGTGAGCACGATCCGGTCGCCGGCGCGCAGGTTCGCGTCGCCCCAGGCGTAGGCGACCAGGTTGATCGCCTCGGTGACGTTGCGGGTGAAGACGACCTCGCGGCGGTCGGCCGCCCCGATGTGGTCGGCGACGGTCGCCCGGGCGCCCTCGTAGGCGGCCGTGGCCTCGGCCGAGAGGGTGTGCGAGCCGCGGTGGACGTTGGAGTGGTGGCGGCGCTCGTAGCGATCGACCGCCTGGATCGAGGCGAGCACCCGCTGGGAGCTCGCGCCGGAGTCGAGATACGCGACCGGCTTGCCGCCGACCTCCCGCTCGAGCGCCGGGAAAGCCGCCCGCACGCGGTCGATCGGAAAGGTCTCGGCCGTCAGCCGTCACGCCGCCGCTTCGACCTCTTCCCTGATCCATCCGTAGCCCTTCTGCTCGAGCTCGGTGACCAGCTCCGGGCCGCCGTCCTTGACGATCCGCCCGTCGAACATCACGTGCACGAAGTCCGGCTCGACCAGATGCAGGATGCGCTGGTAGTGGGTGATGATCAGCACGCCCATCTCGGGGCCGGCGAACTTGTTCACGCCCTCCGCCACGATCCGCAGCGCGTCGATGTCGAGCCCGGAGTCGGTCTCGTCGAGGACCGCCACGCGCGGCCGCAGCATCGCCAGCTGCAGGATCTCCATCCGCTTCTTCTCACCGCCCGAGAAGCCGTCGTTGATGTACCGGCTGGAGAAGTCACGCGGGATGTTGACCAGCTCCATGGCCTCCTCGGTCTGGCGCCGGAAGTCCTTGAGGCTGATCTGCGACTCGCCCCGCGCCTCGCGATGGGCGTTGAGCGCCATCCGCAGGTACTTGGCGACGGTCACGCCCGGAATCGCGACGGGGTACTGGAAGGCGAGGAAGAGGCCGGCGCGGGAGCGCTCCTCTGGGGACGCGTCGTTGATCTCCTCGCCGCCGAAGACGATCTCTCCGTCGGTGACGTCGAGCCCCGGGTGGCCCATGATCGCGTTCGCGAGGGTCGACTTGCCGGAGCCGTTCGGTCCCATCAGCGCGTGGACCTCGCCGGTCGAGACCTCGAGGTTGAGGCCCTTGAGGATCTGCTTGTCCTCGGCGTTGACGTGCAGATTGCGGATTTCTAGGTCAGCCATGGTCTCCTTGAAGTTGGTGTTGCCTGGTCAGGCGACGGGTGTAGCCACGGGTTCGGGCGCCGGCAGCGGGCCCGCGAACGCGACCAGCTCCGCGAGCGTCGTGCTCGCGAGCGCCTTCGTCACCCCGCCCTGGACCCGGGTCCAGAGCAGCTTCGTCGCGCAGGCCTGGTCGCCGTCGGTCTCGTGCGAGCAGAGCACGCGGCCGTCGCGCGTCTGGCCGTCGCGCGTCTCGTGGAAGCACTCCATCGGCGCGATCGGTCCCTCGAGCGCCTCGACGACGTCGAGCATCGCGATCTCGGTCGCCGGCCTCGCCAGCCGGTAGCCGCCGTGCGCGCCCCGAACCGAGCTCACGATTCCCGCCTGGCGCAGCTTCGCAACCAGGTGCTCGAGGTAGGACAGCGGCAGCAGCTCCGCCTCGGCGACGGCGGCGAGCGCGACCGGCTCTGCGGTCTCCGGCGGTCCCTCGCCGGAGCGGCGGCCGAGCTCGACCATCAGTCGCACCCCGTACTCCGCCTTGGTCGAGAACAGCATCGCGTCTAAATCCTAGCGCGATGGTCGGAAAAGGCCGTCTCATCTACGGCTCGATCAGCCCGCGGCGGATCGCGTACCGCACGAGCTCGACGCGGTCGCGCATCCCGAGCTTGCGCATCGCGTTCGACCGGTGGTTCTCGACCGTCTTCTCGGACAGGTGGAGGATCTCGGCGATCTCCTTGTTGGTGTGCGCCTCGGCGACGAGCTTGACCACCTCCTGCTCGCGCGGGGTGAGCTCGTCGGTGCGGCCGGCGCTCTCGCCGAGGACGTCCTTGATCAGCGCCCGCTGCGCCTCCGGGGTCAGGAAGGGCTCGCCGCGCTCGACCGCCCGCACGGCGGCGAGCAGGTCGACGTCGGCCTGCGTCTTCAGCACGTAGCCCGAGGCGCCGGCCTTCAGCGCCTCGAACAGGTAGCGCTCGTCGTCGTACATCGAGAGGATCAGGACCGCGACGTCGGGTGCCTGCTCGCGAATCTCGCGCGTCGCCTGCAGCCCGGTGAGCTTCGGCATCTTGACGTCGAGGATCGCCAGGTCGGGGCGCTCGCGGATCGCCAGGTCGCGCGCGGTCGCCCCGTCGGAGGCCTCGGCGATCACCTGGATGTCGCTCTGCTGCTCGAGCAGCATCCGCAGGCCCGAGCGCACGATCCCATGGTCGTCGGCGATCAGCACCTTCACGTCATCGACTCCCGTCTGCAGCATCATTATCAGTCTCTATCGGCACGATCAGCCGAACCCTTGTGCCGACCTGCGGCCGCGATTCGATCCGGAAGTCGGCGCCGACGAGCATCGCCCGCTCGCGCATTCCGGCGATCCCGAGGCCGCCGCCGGCCTCGTCGAAGGTAAAGCCCGCGCCGTCGTCGGTCACCCGGAGCTCGAGCGAGTCGCCGTCGCGGTGCAGCGCCACGCGCACGTGCTCGGCTCCCGAGTGGCGGACGGCGTTCGACAGCGCCTCCTGGGCGACCCGGTAGACGACCAGCTGCGCATCGCCGGGCAGGTGTCCGAGCTCCCGGTCGGCCTCGAAGCTCGTCGCGACGATCCCCTGGTTCTCGAGCTCGCGCACGTGGCCGGCCAGCGCGGCCTTGAGCCCGAGGTCGTCGAGCGCGGTGGGGCGGAGCTGGCGGGCGAGCGTGAGCAGCTCCTGCATCGCGCGGTTGGCGAGCCCGCGGATCTCGGCCAGTTCGGCGGCGAGCTGGGGCGGCGCCTTCTCGCGCGCGGCCTCGAGTCGCAGCAGAAGGCCGGTGAGCGACTGATTGACCTCGTCGTGGAGGTCGCGCGCGATCCGCGCCCGCTCCTCCTCCTGGGCCTCGAGCGCCGCGCTCGACGCGCGCCGGCGCTCCGCCTCGAGCCGCTCGAGCATCCGCATGAAGGCCTGGTGCAGGCGGACGACCTCCTCGGGCCCGCCCGGGTCGCTGACCTGCCTCAGGTTCGCCCCCGGCCGGGTCAGGTCGGCCCGCTCCATCTCGTCCACGAGCCGCTCGAGCGGCCCGAACCGGCGCTGCAGGAGGGAGATGTTGAGGACGACCGTGAACGCGATCGCGAAGCCGAGCACCACGCCCGCCTCCGGTTTGTCGCCGAGATCGAGGCTCGGATTCGTGGCCACGACCGCCCCGACCACCGCGGCGACGATCAGCACCAGGTTCACCGCCAGCACTTGTGTGAGCAGGTCGCGTCGCCTCATCACGTTGATTATCGGCCTCCAACCGGCGCGCCTGGAAAATCCGTACCAGGGGCGTCCCCCCAGGTCGATATAGGGCCAGCACCTAGGAGTTCTCGCGCCGGACCCGTCAAAATGTCCAGACCAGGTTTCAGCCCGGACGCCTGTGTATTGAGAGCCGGGCAGGCATCAAGGAGCATCCCCCGGATGACCACCACACGTCACTCGAAGTTCAACGCTGCCCTGCGTACGACCATTCTCATGGCGACGCTCGGCGGCTTGCTGGTCGCGATCGGTTACGCGATCGGCGGCATCCAGATCGCGTCCGTATTCCTCGCGATCGCCCTGCTCATGAACGGCGTCGCCTACTGGTTCAGCGACAAGATCGCGATCGCCAGCGCGCGCGCGAAGCCGCTCTCCGAGGAGGAGGCACCCGGCATCTACCAGATGGTCCGCGAGCTCACCACGCGCGCCGACCTGCCGATGCCCAAGCTGTACATGATCCCCAGCGACCAGCCGAACGCGTTCGCAACCGGCCGCAACCCCAAGCACTCCGCGGTCGCGGTGACCCAGGGGATCACGAAGCTGCTCTCCGAGGACGAGCTTCGCGGCGTGATCTCCCACGAGCTCGCCCACATCAAGAACCGCGACATCCTCACCCAGTCGGTCGCCTCGGCCATCGGCGCGATGATCACCTACCTGGCGTACTTCGCCCTCTGGTTCGGCGGCGACGACGATTCGCCGCTGGGCCTGATCGGAAGCCTCGCCCTGGTGTTGCTGGCGCCAATCGCGGCGACCCTGATCCAGCTCGCCGTCTCGCGCCAGCGCGAGTACGCGGCGGACGCGACCGGCGCGCAGGTCTGCGGTAACCCGGAGTCCCTGGCCTCGGCCCTGCTGCGGCTCGAGGAGGGCGCGAAGGCGATGCCGATGCAGGTCAACCAGGCGACGGAGCCGCTCTACATCGTCAAGCCGTTCTCCAGCAAGGGGATCGCCGGGCTGTTCTCGACCCATCCGCCGATCGAGGAGCGCGTCCGGCGCCTGCGCCAGATGCGTCCCGCAATCGGCTAACGGGCGCTGAAGGACACCAAGTACTCGGTAGTCGTCGTCACCTGGGAGTGCGCGGATCACCTGCGCACCCTGGTGGCGACGATGAACCGGTTCCTCGACGGCGAGCAGGAGCTGCTCGTCGTCGACAACGCGTCGAGCGAGCGCCCGCGTGAGGAGGCCGGGGCCTGGAAGGGCCCTGGCCGCCTGATCGAGCTCGAGCGCAACATCGGCTTCGGCGCCGCGTCCAACGTCGGCGTCGCCGAGGCCGCGGGCGAGGCGACCGTGCTGCTCAACCCCGACACGGAGCTGCTCGACGACGGGCTCGACCGCCTCGCCGCCGAGGCGCTCGAGCTCGGGGCACTGGTCGGGCCGCGGGTGTTGAACCACGACGGCACGATTCAGCCCTCGGCCAGCGGGCCCGAGGTCGGCGCCTGGCCGTGGGTGCGGGCCCTGGTGCCGGCGGTGCTCCAGCCGGCCTCGATCCGGGCGCGGACCGAGCCCTACCGGCTCGAGGCGCCGCTCGAGGTCAGCTGGCTGACCGGCGCGTGCGTCGCCGGGCCCACCGCGCTCCTGCGCCGGCTGGGCCCGTTCGACCCGGCGCTGCACATGTTCGGCGAGGACGTCGACCTCGGCCTGCGCGCGGGCGCGGCCGGGGTGCGGTCGCGCTTCGACCCGGCGGCGTGCCGGATCGTCCACCACGGGCAGGGCTCGTCGACGCTCGTCTACGGCTCGCGCGAGGGGTGGCGGGCGACCGGGACGCTGAACTGGCGCGCCGCGGTGAGGCGGGCGTACGGCCCGCGGCGCGAGTGGCTCGGGTGGCGGGCTCTGCGGCTCAACCTGCGCCTGCGGCTGATCGCCAAGACCCTGCTCGGACGGGCCACGGACCGCGATCGGGCGGCCGTCGAGGCCGTGCTCTCGGCGCGGCCGGTGCCCGAGCTGCCGCCCGGCTAGTCCTCGACATGGTCGTCAAACCCGGTTTGTAGCCAGTCCCTCGCAGGGAAGGGTGGCGGGGGTGGGGAGGTGCGCCGGACGCTCCCGCAGCGACAGCGAGGACTGTCCGGCGGGCCCTCCCCACCCCCCGCCCCTCAGAGCCCCCATTGCTACACTTTATGAAGTAATACGGGTAATCCGGATACGGATTTGGAGATTTAGCCATGGCGGTTGAGATGGTCGGTCTGGACGAGGCGCAGCGCGAGATCGCCGAAGGCGTGAAGCTGATCGACGTCCGCGAGCAGAACGAGTGGGACGAGTCCCACCTCGACGCCGCCGTCCACGTCCCCCAGGGAGAGCTGATCGAGCGCCTCGACGAGGTCGCTCCCGACTCCTCCGAGCGCCTGCTGCTGCACTGCCGCACCGACAACCGTTCCTCCAAGATGGCCGCCGAGCTCAGCGACCTGGGCTACGACAACGTCGCCGTGGTCGAGGGCGGGATCGTCGCCTGGGAGGGCGCGGGGCTGCCGACCGTGAACGCCTCCGGGCTGACCAAGGAGCAGCGGACGCGCTACTCGCGGCACACGCTGCTGCCCGAGGTCGGGGTCGAGGGCCAGCGCAAGCTGCTCGAGTCGAAGGTGCTGCTGCTCGGCGCCGGCGGCCTCGGGGCGCCGAGCGCGCTCTATCTCGCCGCCGCCGGCGTAGGCACGATCGGGATCGTCGACGACGATGTCGTCGACGAGTCCAACCTCCAGCGCCAGGTGATCCACAACACCGAGCGGGTCGGGATCGCGAAGACGGCCTCGGCGAAGATGACGATCGAGGCGCTCAACCCCGACGTCGAGGTGGTCGAGTACAACACGCGCCTCGACGCCTCCAACATCCTCGAGCTGATCGAGCCCTACGACGTGATCGTCGACGGCGCCGACAACTTCCCCACCCGCTACCTGCTCAACGACGCCTCGGTGCGGCTGCGCAAGCCGGTGGTCTCGGCTTCGATCCTCGGCTTCGACGGGCAGATCTCGACCTTCGCTCCGTATGAGGGCCCCTGCTACCGCTGCCTCTACCCGGTGCCGCCGCCGCCGGAGCTCGCCCCGAGCTGCGGTGCGAACGGCGTCCTCGGCGTGATGGCCGGGGTCATGGGCCTGCTGCAGGCGAACGAGGTGATCAAGCTGGTCACCGGGATCGGCGAGCCGCTCGTCGGCCGCCTGCTCCTGTACGAGTCGCTCGGCACGCGCTTCACCGAGCTCAAGGTCAAGCGCGACCCCGGGTGCCCGATCTGCGGCGACGACGCGCCCGGAGATCGCGGCCGAGGAGATGGGGAAGTTCCCCGACTACGAGCTCTTCTGCGGCGCCCCGGCGCGCGAGGCGACGCCCAGCCTCGCCTAGGCACTAGCTTCCCCGCCGATGCCGACCGTGAAGATCCCACCGGTGCTGCGCGCGCGAACCGGCGGCGAGGCCGAGGTGGACGCGGCCGGCGACACCGTGGGCGAGGTCCTCGGCGCGCTCGCCGACGCGCATCCCGACACCCGCGACCAGCTCTTCGCCGGCGACGGCGAGCTCAACCGCTACGTCAACGTCTATCTCAACGACGAGGACGTGCGGGTGCTCGACGGCCTTGAGACCGCGGTCGCGGACTCGGACACGGTCGTCATCCTGCCCGCGATGGCGGGCGGGCGCTGAGCGGCCCTAGGACCCGCCGGTAAAGGACACGAACGCGTCCCAGGCCGGCTTCGGGTCGAGCGTGGTCTCCGGGAACAGGCCCGAGCCCGGGCACCAGTCGCACTGGGTCGGGTCGCTCGTGTCGCGCCACGAGTACCAGGTCACCCCCTGGATCTTCCACTCCTGGCGCTGCTCGAGGAAGAACTCGAACGCCTCCGAGAGCAGCTCCGCCTGTCCCTCCGGGCCGCGCTCGAGCGGGCAGGGCTCCGTGCACTCGGCGCCGTCGTCGGAGGAGGCGCCGACCTCGGTGATCCACAGCCCGGCGTCGTCGTCGGCGGCCGCGATCTCGTCTCGGAGGAGCGTCACCTGCTGCTCGATCTTCACCTTGCGAGGCGCGTACGGGTGCGCGGCGACGTCGTCGAAGTTGTCGCGGGCGCCATCGATCGCGTACAGCTGGCGCAGGAAGTCTGGCGCGGTGAGCGCCGGCGGCTCGCCCTTGAACGGGGTCCCGAACATCCCGCCGAGGACGATCTCAGCGTCCTCGTCGCGCTCCTTGATCGCCTCGGAGGAGGCCTCGAGCAGGGCCGCGTAGGCGCCTGGGTCGACCTTGGGCTGAAAGAAGGTGGGGGAGTTCTGCTCGTTCCAGATCTGCCAGGTACGGACCGGCGTCGCGTCGACCTCGGGATGGCCCTCCCAGAGCGTGCCGCCGGGACCCCAGCGCTCGACGAGGGCGGCGATGAAGCTCTTCCACTCCGCGAGCGCCTCCGGCGAGTGGGGGGCGTAGGTCCCGCAGGCGTCGCCGCAGTCGTAGCCGTCGAGATCCTCGGCGACCCAGGCGGGGGTCCCGTACACCGTCGGCAGGACGCGGATCCCCCGCTGCGCGGCGCCGAGGACCACCGGGTCGATCGACGAGAAGTCGGGCTCGTCCCCCTTCGGGTCGCTGGCGAGCGCACCCCAGGGGACGACGATCCGCAGGCTCCCCACCTTGCCCTGCTCCATCCGATCGAGGTCCTCGTCGGTGAGCAGCGTCTGCGGGACGACCCCGAAGAACTCCTCCGGCGCCGGAGGAGCGGTGGTCTCGGGCTCGTCGTTGGCGCCCGAGTCCGAGCAGCCGGCGAGGACGAACGCAAGCAGGCACGCGCTCGCAACCGCGCCGAGGAGAGCTCGCATCCGCGGAAGGCTATCTGGCACCGGCGACGTCCGAGAAGGCAGCGAGTGCGGGCTTGGCCGTTCCGTCCTGCTCGAGCAGTCCCGAGTGCGGGCACCAGTCGCACAGGCACGGCGCTCGCGGCCGGTGCGCTGTCGCGCCAGGAGTACCAGGCGACGGCCTCGATCTTCATCCGCCGGCGGCGCTCGAGGAAGTAGCGGAACGCCCTGCGCAGGCGCTCCGCCTGGCCCCGGGGGCCGCGGTCGAGCGGATGGGACGAGCCGCCGGAGGCCCAGCCGAGCTCGGTGATCCAGAGCCTCGCGTCGTCGCCGGCGCGCTCGATCTCGTCGCGCAGCAGCCCGACCTGGTCGATGACGCCGTCGAGCCCGGCGGCGTAGGGGTGGGGGGCGACACCGTCGAAGTCCCGAGCCGCCCCGGGCCGGCGGTAGAGCCGGCGGAGGAACTCCGCGGCGGCGATCACCGGCTTCTGGCCGCCGCGGGGGGTGCCGAACATGCCGCCGAGGATGATCGCGCGCTCCGGGGTCGCGGGCGGCGATCGCGTCATGGGCGGCGGCGAGCAGCTCCGCGTAGGCCCGGACGTTGGGCCGGGGGCGGAAGAAGGTGGGGGAGTTCTGCTCGTTCCAGATCTGCCACGCGCGGATCGGAAGCCGCGGGAGCTCGGGACGCAGCGCCCAGAAGCTGCCGTTCGGCCCGTAGCGGTCGACCGCCGCGGCGAGGAACCGCCCCCAGGCGGCGAGCGCCTCGGAGCCGGTCGGCGCGTACGGCGGGCAGGCGCCGGGGCTGCACTCGTGTCCCGCCTTCGCCAGGGCCCAGCTGCGGGGCGCCGAAGGCGAACGGCAGGGTCCGGATGCCGTGCGCGGCCGCCTCGCCGATCACCGCGTCGGGGGCCGACCAGTCGTAGCCGCCTCCGTCGCTCGGCTCGATCTCCGCCCAGCGCAGCTCCAACCGCAGCAGGCCCACGCCCGCCTCCTCCATGCGCTCGTAGTCGAGGCGCTCCAGCGGTGCCTGCGGAACGACGCCGAAGAAGCTCTTCGGCACCGCGACGGCCGCGGAGGGAAGGGTGAGGAGGAGGACCACCGCGAGCGCACCGGCCGGAATCCCGGCCGTCGCTCGGCCCCGGGTCACCCGCGCGCGAACCGGACGAACGCCCTCCACGCCGGCTTTTCCTTGCCGCTCTTCGAGCGCAGGCCCGCGTCGCCGCACCAGTCGCAGATCTCGTCGCCGCCCTTCTTGTCGCGCCACGAGTACCAGAACACCCCTCGCAGGCGCAGGCTTCGCCGCTGCTGCTCGTATTGCGTCAGCGCCCTGGTCAGCACCCGGGCCTGGCCCGTGAGCCCCTTGACGTACGGGTTGCTGCGCGGGCCGCCGGCGGCCCATCCGATCTCGCTCACCCAGAGGCCGACGCCCGAATCACCGGCCCTCTTCACCGCGCGTCGCGCCGTCTCGAGCTGGTCGATCGAGTCCTGGGCGCCGGCGGCGTAGGGATGGATCGCGATCGAATCGAAGCTCTGCTCGATCCCGTTGACGGCGTAGAGCCCCTTCAGATACGGCTTCACCGGCGTGACCACCTCCTTGGCGGTGCCCGGACCCCACATCCCGCCGACGACGACGTCGGCCGCCGGGTCGACGGCGTGGATGGCGTTGCCGGCGCGCTTGAGGATGTCGGCGTAGAGGCCGATCTTGGGCTTCGGCGCGAAGTACTTGGGGGAGTTCTGCTCGTTCCAGATCTGCCAGGTGGTGATCGGGCGCGCCTCAGTGCATCCGCACGGCGGCTCGCCGGGGGGCAGCGGGTGGGTCCGGCGGGGGCGGCGGGGGCGGCGGGGGCGGGCAGAGGACCGGGACCGGGCAAGCGAGCCGGGTCGTCGCCCTCGACGTCCGTCTCGCGGATGGAAGGGGCCCTCCAGAACTCGCCCCCCGGCCCGTAGCGCTCGACGGCGGCCGCGGCGAAGGCCGCGAACGCGTCCTTGGTCGCGGTTGAGCGCGGCGGGTAGACGGCGCACTCGTTGCCGGAGCAGGGCCAGCCGTCCTGCTCGGACGCCCAGCTCGGGCTGCCGTAGAGGAACGGGTAAGGCTTGATCCCACGGGCGGTGAGCTCGCGGATCACCGGGTCGGTCTGCGACCAGTCGTACTCCCCCTGCTTGTGCTCGACCAGGCCCCAGGGGATCATCATCCGCAGCCCCTCGATCCCGGCGCCGGAGATCATGTCGAGGTCGCTGGCGCTCGGCAGCGCACCGTCCTGGGGCACGACTCCGTACTGGAGCTTGGCCGCCCCCGCGCCCGGCGCGAGCGCCGTCAGCGCGATCGCCGCTGCGGCGACCGCGATCGCGAGCGTGCACTTACGAGTAGGACGTCCGGCCGGGAACCGGGTCCCGCCGCGCTCCCCCGGGTTCATCTTCCTATTGTGACTCGCCGGTGGCGCCGGCTGCGCCGGTTCCCGGGCCCACCTGAGGACCGCGGGTCTGGTCGACCTTCGGCCCGGGCGGCGTGTCGCGGTTGCGGAGTCGCCACGCGGCGACGCCCACGCAGCCGGCGGCGATCGCCGCAAGGCCGATGAGGACGATCGGCGCGCCACCGCCGCCGCCGTCGGTCGGCGTGGACCCGGTGGGTCCGCCGTCAGTGGGTGTCTGGCCGTTTCCCCCGCCGGCACCCGGAAGCTCGAGGTTGTACTCCTGATCGGCCTGAGCGCCGGCGACCGCAGGCGCGAGCAGCGCACCGGCGGCCAGCGCGGCGAGCGCGGCGACGATTGCGAGCACGGTCCTAGACTTCCTGCCTTGCGTCATCCGTAATTCACGTCCTTTGAGGGGGCCGCGCAGCAGGGTACAGGGTGCGGCCGATGTTTTAGTCACATGCAACGTCTGGATGTGCAACACCTGATTATTGCCTCTGTTGCGGCGATCGCAGTCGCTTTGGCGCTTGCCGACGGGGGGTTCGAGCCGACCGCCTATGCCGCCGCCGGGCTGATCGTCTGGATCGCCGTGCTGGTCGGTCTCGCGGTCGGGGTGCTGCCGCGCGGGGAGCCCCCGGGGGCGGCGATCGGCGCCGGGCTGGCGCTCGCCGGCCTTGCCGCGATGATGGCGCTCTCGCTCGCCTGGGCGAGCAACGACGGCGACGGCTTCGAGGACGTCGTCAGGACGCTCGCCTACCTCGGCGCCTTCGTCTGCGTCGTGCTCGCCTCCCGGCGCGGCGAGGCGCGCCCGTGGCTCGCCGGGCTGACCATCGGGCTGGTCGCGATCGGGGCGATCGCGCTGCTGGCCCGGTTCGAGCCGGGGCCGTTCGGGGACCCCGACGCCGACCTCGCCGAGACCCTTCCTGCGGCGCTCGGTCGCCTCACCTATCCGATCGGCTACTGGAACGGGCTCGCCGCGACGATGGCCGGCGCGATCGTGCTGCTCTCGTGGTTCGGTACCGCGGGTCGCACGCGCGTTGTGCGCTCGCTCTCGGTCGCGGCGCTGCCGGCCATCCTGCTGGCCCTCTGGATGACCGACTCCCGCGGGCGGCATGATCGCCGCGGCGATCGCCTTCGTCGTCCTGCTGCTCGGCGGCCAGGGCCGCAGCCGGATGGTGGCCAACCTCGTCCTCGGGGCGATCGCCGGAGCGGTCCTGATCGCGATCGCCGAGACCAAGGACACGCTGCTCAACAACCCGCCGCTCGCCGAGGCCTCCGATGGGCACGAGATGCTCGGTGTGACCCTGCTGATCGTCGCCGCGACCCTGGCCGCTCGCTGGGCGCTCGACGGCCGGCTCGAGCGCTTCGCGATCCCCCGCGATGTCGGGCGGATCGCGGTCGTGGGCGTGGTCGTGGTCGCGCTCGGCGCCGTGGTCCTGATCGACCCGATCGAGCAGTACGACGAGTTCAAGGCGCCGCCGACGGGCGAGGAGCTCGCCGGCGGCGACGTCGGCCTCCTGCGGGGCGGGGGCAGCGGCCGGTACCAGTTCTGGGAGACCGCGGTCGACGCGTTCGAGAGCTCCCCGATCGGCGGGGTCGGCGCGAGCGGATACACGCCCTACTGGTTCGAGCACCGGGAGATCCCGATCCCGGCGCAGCGCGCGCACTCGCTCGTCTTCGAGACGCTTGCCGAGCTCGGGATCGTCGGCTTCGCCCTGCTCGCGACCTTCTTCGGGGTCACGATCGTCTCGGGCATACGGCGCGTGCGCGCGCGCGGGGGCGGTGGCCGAGGCGGCGCCGGCCCTGGCGCTGCTGGTGGTGGGGATCGCGGCCGCGACGGTCGACTGGACCTGGGACCTCACGGCGGTCTTCGTGGCGACGATCCTCGCCGCCGCCTTGCTCACGGGGCCGGCGACGCTGGTCGGGCCGGACCCGGGGCCGCCGCCACGGGGCGAGGCGCGCCGCCGGCGCCGCTTCGCCGCCGGGGTTGCGCTGCTGCTCGTCGCCTGGATCTCGATCTGCGGCTCCGGCCTGCTGCTGCTGAGCGCCCATGCGCTCGACTCGAGCCGCTCGGCCGCCGACCGCGACGACATCGGGGCAGCGCTGGACGCCGCCAACGACGCGATCGACCTGCAGCCGTGGTCGGCGGAGCCGCGCACCCAGCTCGCGCTCGTCTACGAGCTGGCCGGCGACTTCGACGCGGCGGCGGACGCGATCGACGAGGCGATCAGCCGCTCCCCCGACGACTACCGGCTGCGCCTGCTGGCGGCCCGCATCGACGCCGAGGGCGACGACCTCGGCGGCGCCCGCTCGGCTCTACTGGAGGCCCAGCGCCTGAACCCGCGCGACCCGGAGATCCAGCGCCAGGTCGAGGACGCGAGCTAGCCGGCGCCGAACCGCGGCGATGCGGGGCGAGCTCCGAGCTTCGGAGCCGCTTTCGCAGTAAGGGGTGAGCGCGTGCGCCTCCGTGACGTTCGTGACACTCGCGCGCGCTCTCGGAGCCCGCTCGCACCGAGCGTCGAGTTTCTTCCGTATAGCGAGAGGAAGTCGACGCTCGGTCTTCGGCGACACGGCCTCGACGCGGCCAGCCAGACGCGAATACGCGACGCGACGCGCGGCCGGTCCCTACTCGTCCTCCTCGACGATCGGCTCGATGGGCAGGCGCTCCGCGAGCCAGTGGTAGCGGTCGCTCGCCGGGTCGAACGGAGGGTTGACCTTGGGCAGCGCGTCCGGCATGTGGAACCAGAGCCGGTAGTGCAGGTGGGCGATTTGGGGGAGGTCGAGCTCGACGGCCTCGGGCACGAGCGAGGCGCGGTGGCGGAGGGGGTAGTTGTAGGCGTCGGAGAGGATCCGCACCCGGTCGTGGACGTCCGCGGTCACCGCGGCCCAGCTGAGCTGGTCCATGAACTGGGGCCACTTGTCGAAGATCAGGTCGGCGTCGTCGAGTTGGTTGAGCGCCCGCTCCCAGGCGCCGAACAGGCCGGCGCTGCGCTTGGCCGCGAGCAGGCCGCTGTTCCAGTACGCGCGGATCTCCATCTGGCCGACCGTGGTCTGCACGAACGGGTTCCCGGTGACGCCGAGCTCGGCGTACATCTTGCGCCAGTACGGCTCGTTCTTGCCCTTGCCGCGCGAGCCGGCGATCCGCCGGTCGACCGGGCGGGCGGCGGCCAGCCAGTCGCCCTCGACGAGCTCGGTGGGCTCGCTCATGAAGACGCAGTCGGTGTCGGTGAAGACCAGCGTCTCGTGATCGAGCTCGCGCTCGGCCCAGGCGGATACCGGGATCTTGTTGTAGGTGGGATCGTCGGCGAAGCGGTCGACCAGGGGCTCGTCGATCAGCCGCACGCCGAGCTCTTCCAGGCGCTGCACCGTCGCCTGCTCGGGGAGGTACGCGGGTCGGGGGGCAAACGCGTACACGGGCGCCTCGGCGCAGGAGCCGCCCCAGGCGCGCAGGCTCTCCACCAGCAGGATCGCCTCGCTCTCCAGGCGCCCGCTCTCGACGCAGAGCAGGAATGCGGGTATGGATCGGGCGTTCAAGGGCGGTCAGGGTAGAGATCGCCGCCCGAGGTGGCCGTGCGAGGGGGCGGTCAGCCGCCCTACGGCGCGAATCCTTTCGCTTATGGCCGGGTTAACCTCTTTGGATGGTCGTGGAAGGCCCTTCGTCCGTCGGGAGCGTCCAGGGCCGCCCGGAGGGGGCCTCGCGGCCCCGTTTCTGGCGCGACGCCCTGCGGCGGCGCATGCTCGCGCTCGCGGACCTGATCGCCGCCGCGGCGGCGACCCTGGTGATCACCTCCTCGTCGGCCGACGCCTTCTGGGCCCTGGTGCTGCTCCCGGGCTGGGTGCTGCTGGCGAAGCTGCTCGGCCTGTACGACCGCGACCACGTCGCGATCCGCCACCTGACGGTCGACGAGCTCCCGGCGATCGCCGCCTGGGCGGCTTCCGGGGTGGCGCTCCTTGCGCTGGTGCTGCCGCAGACCCCCGCCGGCGAGGTCAGCCCCAGCACCGCCGTGGGCGGCTGGCTGGTGGCCGCCGCTGCCGCGCTCGTCCTCCGCGGCGGCGCGCGCTGGGCCTGGAGGCGCCTGACGCCGCCCGAGGTCACCGCGGTGCTCGGCGACGGCGACCTCGCCGAGATGATTCGCCGCAAGCTCGAGCTCTTCCCCGACATGCACCTGAGCCTGATCGACGAGCACGACATCGAGGCCTTCGACGCGCTCGCCGGCGGCGTCGACCGGGTGATCTTCGCCTCCGACCTGATGGAGCCGGGCGAGGTCGGCGGGCTGGTCGCTCTCTGTCGCGAGCGGCAGGTGAAGCTGAGCGTGATCTCGCCGCTGCACGGCCGGGCCGGCCCGGTGCGCCTGGCGCGGGTCGCCGACCTGCCGGTGCTCGAGTACGAGACCTGGGACCCCTCGCGCTCGACCGCGATGATCAAGCGTGGCTTCGACGTCCTCGTCTCCGCGGTCGGCCTGGTGGTCACGGCGCCGCTGTTCCCGCTGATCGCGATCGCGATCCGCCTCGACAGCCGCGGCCCGATCTTCTTCAACCAGACCCGCGCCGGGCTCGACGGACGGCCGTTCCAGATGCACAAGTTCCGGACCATGGTCGCCGACGCCGAGCACCGGCTTGCCGACGTCGTCCGCCTCGAC
Organism: uncultured Solirubrobacterales bacterium; assembly: GCA_963729065.1. Classification (GTDB taxonomy): domain Bacteria; phylum Actinomycetota; class Thermoleophilia; order Solirubrobacterales; family 70-9; genus WHSW01. The sequence continues at coordinate 147,280 of CAVSMS010000012.1, read as the reverse complement.
GACCTCCGCGACCCGGTGTTCAAGCTCTCCGACGACCCGCGCGTGACCCGGGTCGGGCGCCTGCTCCGCCGGCTCAGCCTCGACGAGCTGCCGCAGCTCTGGAACGTCCTGCGCGGCGAGATGAGCATCGTCGGGCCGCGGCCCGAGCAGGTCGAGCTGGTGCAGCGCTACCGGCCCGAGCATCGCTTCCGGCTCAGCGTCAAGCCCGGGATCACGGGCCCGATGCAGGTCTTCGGCCGCGGTGACCTGACGTTCCACGAGCGGCTCGCGGTCGAGCTCGACTACATCGAGAACCTCTCGCTGGCCCGCGACCTGCGGATCATCGCCGAGACGGTCCCCGTGACCCTGCGCGGGTCCGGGGCCTATTAGCGCGATCGCAGGCGGGGGCGCGGGAGCGCGGGTGTGCCCGGCCTGCGGCCGGCGCGAGCTCGCGTTCTGGCGCCGGGCGAGCGCCTCGGACCCGCAGCTCGCCGGTCGCACGGGCTTCGAGCTCGAGCGCTGCGCCGCCTGCGGCTCGGCCGTCACCGTCGGCGACGCCGCCGACCACGCCGCGATGTACGAGGGCGGCACCTACACGCCCGCGCGGGGGCTCGCCCGCCGCCTGCTCGAGCCGCTGCGGGGGCTCGCCGAGCGCGACCGGATGCGCTTCGTGCGCAGCCTCCCGCCGGGCTCGCGCGTGCTCGAGGTCGGCGCCGGCGACGGCAAGCTCGTGCGGATGATGCGCGACGCCGGCCTCGACGCGCGCGGGATCGACCCCTCGCCCGCCGCGTGCGCCGCCGCGCGGGCGAACGGGGTCGAGGTCGCCAACGTCGGCGTCGGCGAGGCCGAGCTCGAGCCCGCGAGCGAGGACGCCGTCGTCCTCTGGCACGCGCTCGAGCATCTCGACGACCCGGCCTCGGCGCTGGAACGGATCCGAGGCTGGCTGCGGCCCGGCGGGACGCTGGTGGTCGCGGTTCCGAACCTGGCCTCGCTCCAGGCCCGGATCGGCGGCGATCGGTGGTTTCATCAGGACGTGCCCCGCCATCGCACCCATCTGACCGCCGCCGGCGCGGCGGCGCTGCTCGAGCGCACCGGCTTTCAGCCCGTGCGCGTCCGCCACCTGCTGATCGAGCAGAACCCGCTCGGCATGTGGCAGACCCTGCTCAACCGGCTCACGACCGAGCGCGACTTCGCCTTCCGGCTGCTCAAGCGCGACCTCGGCGAGGCCCCGGCCGGCGCCCGGGCGCGCGACCTCGCTGGTCACCGCCGTCGCCGGCCCGCTGCTCGTCCCGGTCGCCTTGCTGGCCGAGCTCGGCGCCGGGCTCGCCGGCCGCGGCGGCTCGATCGTGGTCGAGGCGAGGGCCGGCGGCGTGAGCTCGGCGCGCGACGCGACCGTCGTTGTGCCCACGCTGGGCGGCGAGCGGCTCGAGCGCATGCTGCGCTCGGTCGCCGGCGGCGAGGCGCAGGTGATCGTGGTCGACAACGGATCGGGCGACGGGGTCGCCCGGACCTGCGCCGACGTCGACGGGGTCGAGGTCGTGCGCCTGCCCGAGAACGTCGGCTACACGCGGGCGGTGAACATCGGCGCGAAGCGCGCCGACGGCGAGCTGCTCGTGCTGCTCAACGACGACTGCGTCTGCGATCCCGGGCTTCGTCGAGCGGATCACCGCGCCGATCGACCCGGGCGCCGGGGTGGTGATGGCGGCCGGCGTGATGCGCGACTGGCACGACCCGTCGCTGATCGACAGCGCCGGGATGGAGCTCGACCGCACCCTGCTCGTCTTCGACTATCTGAACGGCGAGCCGCTCTCGCGGCTGGCCACCGGCGTCGCCGACCCGATCGGCCCCTCCGCGGCCGCCGCGGCCTTCGACCGCTCGACGTTCCTCTCGGTCGGCGGCTTCGACGAGCGGCTCTTCGCCTACTGGGAGGACGTCGACCTGGTGATCCGCCTGCGCCGCCTGGGGCTGCGCTGCGCGCTCGCCCCGGACGCGCTCGGCGACCACGAGCACTCGGCGACCCTCGGCTCGGGCTCGGTGCGGAAGAACTACCTGATGGGCTACGGGCGGGGCTACGTGCTTCGCAAGTGGCAGGTGCTGAACGCGCGCCGGCTCGCGCCGGTGCTGGTCCGCGAGGGGGTGCTCTGCGCCGGGCAGGCGCTGCTCGATCGCAACGTCGCCGGGGTCCGCGGGCGGGTCCGCGGCTACCGCGGCGCGGTCGAGCTCGAGCGCTACCCGACGGCGATCGGCCTCGACGGCGGAGCCGGGCGCCGCCGCGACCCTGCGCCGCCGCGCCCGCCGCCGCTCGCGGCTGCGCGCCCGGGAGGCGCCGACCAGAGGCCTGCGGACGCTCGCGGTCTTCCACATCGCCGGAACCAGCGGACCCTCGCGCTCGCTCGAGGCCGAGCTCTCCTGGCTCGCCGGCGAGGGCACGCTCGACGTGGTCATCCCCGGGCCCGGGCACGTTGCCGAGGTGCTCGGCGACGAGGCCGGCGTGATCCAGCTGGGCTACAAGGCGCTGACCGCGCCGGAGCCGGGCGTGCGCGGGATGGCCCGCGAGCTGCGGCGCCTCTGGCGCGACGTCCGCGTGTTCCGCCGGGCGATCCGCGAGCGTCGCCCCGACCTCGTGATCTCGGTGACCACGATGCTGCCGGCGGTCCCGATCGCCGCCCGGCTGGAGCGGGTGCCGGCGCTCGTCTACTGCGGCGAGCTCTTCGACCGCGGCTTCCGCGGCGGCCCCGTGCGGGCGCTCGCCAGCCGGGCGCTCGCCGTGCTCACCTCGAGGCTCGCCGCGGTGATCATCGCCTGCTCGGAGACCGTCGCCGGCCAGTTCATCGAGTCCTCGTCGACGATCGAGACCGTGTACCCCCCGGTTGGAGCCCGCTACTCCGACGGCGACGGCGCCGGCCTGCGAAAGCGCTTCGGGATCGATCCCGAGGCCCCGGTGCTGGCGTCGGTCGGCTACGTGACCGAGGGACGCGGCCAGGACGTGCTGCTGCGGGCGATGCCGGCGATCCTCGAGCGGCTGCCCGGCGCCCGGTACGTGCTCGCCGGCGACCCGTTCCCGCGCCCGCAGGACCTCGCCTACCGCGAGCGCCTGCTGGCGCTCATCGACGAGCTCGGGATCGGCTACGCGGTGATCGTCGCCGGGCACTTCGAGGAGGTCGCCGACGTGTACGCGGCCGCCGACGTCATCGTCAACCCGGCCCGCTTCAACGAGCCCTTCGGGCGGGTGCCGTTCGAGGCCGCCATCGCCGGGCGGCCGGCGGTCGTCACCCGGGTCGGCGCGATCCCGGAGCTGCTGCGCGACGGTCGCTCGGCGCTGATCGTCGCCCCCGAGGAGCCCGAGGAGCTCGCCGACGCGGTCGTCCGGGCGCTGACCGACCCGGAGCTGGCGGCGCGACTGGTCGAGGGAGCGCGAGAGATCGTCGCCACGAGGCTGACCCCGGCGCACAGCCTCGCCGGCTTTCAGCGCGCGGTCGCCGAGACCCTCGACCGGACGGGCTAGCGGACCGGCTCGATCGCCGGCGAGGGGTCGATGCCGACGATCCCGTCGGGGAGGTCGGCATCGTCGAGCGGGTCGTCGCGCCGGCGCAGGCTGAGGGCACGGCGCCAGGCGAGCCCGCGCAGCAGCCCGGCCTCGCTGCCGCCGGTGTCGTCGCGGACCAGTCGGCGGATCTGGCGCGTCGCCAGCCACGAGAGCGCGGCGGGGGAGCGGTCGAGCGCGAGCGCGAGGTCGAGCACCCTGCGGCGGTCGGGGTCGATCGACCCGCCGAGCCGCTGCTCGAGCGCCACGGCCGTCAGCGCCATGCGGCAGTACTCGGCGAAGTAGATCCGCCGCCACTCGTCGCGCAGGCGCCCCGGCCGCTGCCCGCGGAGCCCGGCGAGGCGGCGGAGCGGACCGCCGTCGACGCCGACGTTGGCGCCGGCGTGGCCGATCACCGCATCGGCGTGCTGGACGTAGTCGTAGAGCGGCCGGTCGACGTAGGCGATCCGGCCGGTCGCGGCGGCGACCAGCGCCAGCCAGTGGTCGTGGTAGAGGTTGCCGACCCGCGGCGGCAGCGGCAGCGCCCGGTCGAGCAGCTCGCGCCTGAACAGGGCCGCGGCGCCGCTGACCGAGTTGCCGAGCAGCAGCGACGCGAAGCTGTCGTGGTTGGGGAGGCGCGCGGTCCAGTACGTGTCCGAGATCGCCGTGCCGTCGGGCCGCGTGAGACGCATGTCGCTGAACGCCATCTCGGCGTCGCCGAGGGCGCCGATCAGGGTCTCGAGCTTGTGCTCATACCAGCGGTCGTCCTGGTCGCAGAGGGCGACATAGCGGGCATCGGGCGGCACCAGCGACAGCGCCCTGGCGAAGTTGCCGTACGCGCCGGCGCGCTCGGCGGCGCGGTGGACGTGAAAGCGCGGATCGCCCTCGGTGAGGCGCTCGAGCGCCGCCGACGCCTCGGGCCCGGAGGCGTCGTCGCTGATCACGCAGATCCAGTCCGGGCGGGTCTGGGCGCGCAGCGACTCGAGCTGGCGCTCGAGCAGCTCGGGCGGCGGCTCGTAGGTGGCCATGCAGATCGCGATGCTCGCCCCGCCCGGGGCAGTCGCTGCGGGCGGGGGCCTCCCCGGCGACCGGGCCGAGCGCGACCCGCGCCTCCCCGCCGCCGTCCAGCCGCGCCACGAGCTCCACCTCAGGCGCCGCCGGGCCCGTGGCGGCGATCGGCACGACCCCCCAGAAGATCGATCTCGCGGCCGCCGGCGAGCCGAGCTCCGCCGCCAGAGTGGGCGACGGCATCCCCGCGGCCATCGCGGGCACCGGCGCGCCCCCCGCGGCCAGGTCGATCCGGCGGACCGGCCGGCCCTCGTGCGTCGCCGCCCCGTGGACGAAGATCGCCGAGCCGCCGCCGGCCGCCGGCGGGGCGCCGATGGGGGAGCGCAGCCAGACGGCGAGGCCGCCGGCCCGCGCGCGCGGCTCTCCCCAGGCCTCGGTCGACATCGCCCGGAGGCTAATATAGCGGGTAGCGTCCCCGCGTGCTCAGCGACCAGGCGTCGACGGACGGCGGCCGGGTGGCCGCCCGGCTGCGCCGGGTCGCGGCCGGTCCATGGATCGTCCCGGTGGGCGGTCTGGCGATCATGCTCGCGACCTGGGAGCTGCTGCCGCTCGGTGTCGGCGCCGGCCTCGACGCGTCGGGCGTCAACGGCGTCAACCTCGCGGCGCGGCTCGGGCTCGCCCAGGGCACCGAGATCGCCTGGACCTACGGACCGCTCGGGTTCCTGGAGCAGCCCTCGGTGGCGGGGGACTGGACCGCGGCGCTCGGCGTCGTCTACACGGCCCTGGTGCGGTTCGCGCTCGCGACCAGCCTCCTGTGGGCCGCCCGGCGCAGCTTCGGGCTGGGCGCCGGGCTCGTGCTCGCCTACGCCGTGTGCGCGATCACGGGGGCGGAGGCCGTGCCGATCTCGATCGCCGTCGTCTGGTGTCTGGTCGCCCTCGATCCGGAGCGGCCGGCGTGGGCGCGCCCGTTGCTCACGATCGGCGGCGGCGCGTTCGCCGGGCTCGAACTGCTGGTCAAGCTCAACATCGGGATCGAGACCGCGGGCCTGGTCGCGATCGCGGTGATTGCGATGCCCGGTCGCCGGCTCCGCGGGCTGGCCGAGTTCGGCGCCGCCTTCGCGATCACGGCGGTCGTGCTCTGGTTCGCCAGCGGCCAGGGCCTCGGGCAGGTCGACGACTTCGCGCGCGCCACCTTCGAGATCATCGGCGGGTACTCGGCCGCGATGGGGACCGAGGCCGGGGCGGTCGAGTGGGACTGGATCGCGGCGGCGGCGATGATTGCGACCGTGCTCGGGGCCACCGCGTGGGCCACCCGCGCGCAGCCGCGGGCGACCAGGGTCGGGTCGCTGCTCGTGGTCGCGGCCCTCTGCCTGATCGCGATCAAGCAGGGCTTCGTCCGCCACGACGTCGGCCACGTGCTCACCGTGGTCGCGGTCCTCGCCGCCCCCCTGCTCGCGCTGCGCTGGAGCGGCGGGGAGCGCTTCGCTGCAGCCGCGGCGGTCGTCGCCTTCAGCCTGCTCGCGGCGCCGCTCACAGGCCGCGCCGAGCGCGACGTCTACACGCCGCTCGCCGACGCGGGCGACGCGTTCGAGCAACTCGGCGACGGCCTCGATCCGAGCCGGCGCGACGAGCTCGCCGAGGCCACCCGGGCCGCGGCGCGGAGCGAGTACGCCCTCGATCCGCGCACGCTCGCCGCGCTCCGACCGCGGCAGCGTCACGATCGACCCCTGGGAGGCCACCGCGGCATGGGCCTACGACCTCGACTGGCGGCCGCTGCCCGTGATCGGGGCCTACGGCGCCTACACCCCCGAGCTCGACCGGCTGAACGCCGAGGCCCTCGCCGCCGCCGACGGGCCGGAGATCGTGCTCCGCCACCTCGGGCTCGGCGATGTGCCGAACGCCTCGATCGACGGCCGCTACGCGCCCTTCGACGCTCCGGCGACCACCCGCGAGCTGCTCTGCGGCTTCCGCGCCGTGCGCACGACCGACCGCTATCAGGTGCTCGATCGCGCCTCCGACCGCTGCGGGCCCGAGGTCGCGGTCGAGACGGTCGAGGGCCGTTACAACGAGCCGATCGCGGTCCCGCGGACAGGTCCCGACGAGCTGCTCTTCGCGCGCATCGAGGGCCTCGAGCCGAGCGGCCTCGGAAGGCTGCGGACGGCGCTCTACAAGGACGTCCGCCGCCTGATCGGCCTCGACGACCGCGTCTACCGGCTGGTCGGGGCGAACGCCGCCGACGGGCTGCTGATCTCCGCGCCCGCCCGGCTCGACTTCCCCGCGCCGTTCGCGCTCGCGCCGAATCCGGCGACGATCACGCTCGGCAAGGACGCGGGCCCCGCGTCGGGACCGGACTCCTTCGACGTCGAATTCTTCAAGGTACGGGTCAACCGATGATTCTCTACGGCTGCGCGGTCACCGACGGCGAGACCTTCGCCCGCTTCGCCGAGGCCGGGATCCGGCGGCTGACCGACGCCGAGCCCGACTCCGAGCTCCTGGCGCAGCCGAGCGCCGGCTCGGTCGCGCGCAACTACAACCTGCTTCGCGCCCGGGCCGCGGAGCGCGAGGACCTGGAGGCGCTGGTGCTCCTGCACCAGGACGTCGAGATCGCCGATCCCGGGTTCTCCTCGGTGGTCCGCCAGGCGCTCGCCGACGAGAGCGTCGCGATCGCCGGCTGCGCCGGGGCGATCGGCGTCCGCAGCCTCGCCTGGTGGGAGGGCTCGGTGACCTGGGCGTCGGTGACCCAGCGCTACGAGGAGTTCGGCGGCGGCGGCGAGATCCCGGGGATCTCGTGGCGGCCCGAGGACAAGCGGGGCTACGTCGGTACCGGCGAGGTCGACGCGATCGACGGCTGCCTGATCGTGCTCTCGCCCTGGGCCGTGCGCAACCTGAGCTTCGACGAGCAGCTCGCGCGCCGCCACGGCTACGACGTCGACATCTGCCTCCAGGCGCGCGCCGCGGGGCGCAAGGTCGTGACCGCCGACCTGCGCGTCGTCCATCACCACTCGCTCGACCTGCTGCCCGACGCCGACGAGTTCGTCCAGGCGCACGTGGCGCTCGCCGAGAAGTGGGAGGGGCTGCTCGACGGTGGCGGGGGAGACGGCGACTGGCGCCGGCGGGCGCTCCACGCCGAGGCCGAGGCCTCCGCCTACCGCCTGCGGATGGGCGCCGCGGAGCTGCAGCGAAACGACGCCCGGGGCAAGCTGATGACGACCTGGCGCAGCTCGAGCTGGACCTGGACCGAGCCGCTTCGCCGGCTCGGCGCCCGGATCAGGGGGTCTCGCTAGCCAGGTCCGAGGGGTTCGGCGGCGGGACCGCCGGGCGCGGCGCCGGAGGCGCCTCCTCCTCGACCGCGCGGACCACGTAGTCGTCGGGCGAGGGCTCGGGGTGAGCGCGCAGGTGGTCGATGTCGATGTCGTCGGCGGCGAGGTCGTCGAGCAGCGCCGCGAGGTCGGCGCGGGAGACGTTCGGGCGCCCTCGCTGCTTGATCGCCGAGAGCCGCTCGGCGAGCGCGAAGGCGCTCGAATCGAGGATCGGCAGCAGGCGGCCGATCAGCCGGTAGCGGTGCACGTAGTCGGCGGTGCGCAGCGCGTCGACCCGCTGCAGGTTCTCGAACTCGGCCACCAGGTGGTAGACGCGCTTCGACTCCATCCGCTCGAGCAGCGGATTGCGGTCCCAGGGACCGATCGTGGCGGCCAGTCGCCCGGCCCAGGGCGCGCGCTCGTCCCAGAGCACCCCGAGGCCGAAGAACGGCGGCGCGATCGCGAGCTGCAGGTGCGGGCGCTCGGCGACGAACTCCTCGACCGCGGTCAGCACGCCGTTGCGCGGGCCCGCCCTCCTGGCTCGCGATCCGCTCGTAGTAGAGCCCGCGCTCGACGAGCCCGGCGTCGCCCGGGATCAAGAAGCCCTGCTCGGCGAACGGCTGGCGGTAGGCGGACGGGATGCGCTCCGGGTCGTGGTAGGTGTCGCGGCGGGCGAGCGGCCAGCCGATGTCGTGGACGAGCACGAGCGGGATCGGGGCCCCGCCGGCCTTCTCGTCGATCGCCCGCAGCTCCTCGCTGACGGTGAAGTAGTTGTGGTCGCCGTCGACGATCACCGCGTCGGGGAGCGCGAGGCCCGGCAGTGCGGCGTGACTCGTCTTGACGATCAGCTCGAGCTCGGGGCGGCGCTCGGCCAGTTCCCGCAGGCGCCGGCGCGGCTCCGGGTCGATCGCCGAGATCCGGTCCGCCCCGGTGCGCTCGGCCCAGGCGAGCAACTCGCTCGTGAACAGGCCGTGCTCGGCGCCGATCTCGGCGACCGAGCGCGCCTCGGCGGCCTCGAGGCATTCGAAGACCACCTCGCGCAGGTTCGCGAGGGTGCAGTCGAAGCTATCCAATGAATGGGTGGCGGTCCAGCCCTGGTGGTGTAGTGGCATCTGCTCCCTCGGGGCGACCTGGCCCCTGCCGAAATCCTAAGCGGTTGCGCCGGGCGCCCGCCTGCCCGGCGCGACGCCGCGCTTCTCAATGCTCGAGCACCAGCCCGAGGAACTGCTGGGTCCGCTCCTCCTTCGGGTTGTCGAGCACCTGTGCCGGCGGCCCCTGCTCGACGATCACCCCGCCGTCCATGAAGACCACCCGGCTGCCGACCTCGCGGGCGAAGCCGATCTCGTGCGTGACCACGATCATCGTCATCCCCTCGTCGGCCAGCTCGCGCATCACGTCGAGCACCTCCTTGACCAGCTCCGGGTCGAGCGCCGACTGGTGACCTCGTCGAAGAGCATCACGCTCGGGTCCATCGCCAGCGCGCGGGCGATCGCCACCCGCTGCTGCTGGCCGCCCGAGAGCCGGTCGGGGTACTCGTCCACCTTGTCGGCCAGCCCGACTCGCGGCGAGCAGCGCCTCGGCCTTCTCCGTCGCCTCCTGCCCGCAGCGGTCCAGCACCTTCTCCTGCGCGAGCCGGACGTTGTCGAGCGCGCGACTTGTGCGGGAACAGGTTGAACTGCTGGAACACCATGCCCGACGCGCTGGCGGACGTAGTCGACGCCCGTCCGCCGGGTCGTCGCCCGGTGATCTCGTGGCCGTCGAGCAGGATCTGGCCGCCCTCGGGCGGCTCGAGCAGGTTGATGCAGCGCAGGAGCGTCGACTTCCCCGAGCCGCTCGGGCCGAGCACGCAGACGACCTCGCCGCGATCGACCTCGAGGTCGACGCCCGCGCAGCACCTCGAGCTTGCCGAACCGCTTGCTAGACGCCCTCGAGGGCGAGGATCGGGCCGCCGTTGTCCGCCGCGCGCGCTCGACGTCGCGCGCTCATACCGTCACCCCGCCGCCGCCGCCGAGCGCCGGCTCGGCGGCGAGCACGCGTCGTCGTCACCGTCACCGCTGCCGCCGCGCCCGACCTTGCGCTGCTCGCGCGCGATCAGCCAGTCGACCAGCCGGGCGAGCGGGATCGTCACGATCAGGAACAGGATCGCGCCCATCGTCAGGCCGGAGCCGTTGAACGTCTCGGACTGGATGTCGCGACCCGGCCTGGACCACCTCGGTCGCGCCGAGGAAGCTCGACCAGCGAGGTGTCCTTCATCAGCGCGATGAAGTCGTTGAGCAGCGGCGGGATCACCCGGCGGACCGCCTGCGGGACGATCACGAAGCGCATCGCCTGGCTGTGGCTCATGCCCAGCGACCGCGCGGCCTCCATCTGCCCGCCCGGCACGGACTCGATCCCGGCCCGGTAGACCTCCGCCATGTAGGCGCCGTAGGTCAGCGTGAGCGCCGATGACGCCGTACCAGAACGGCGAGCGCCTCGCCGAGCCAGGTCGGCGTCGCGAGCCACTTCGGCAGCACCTCGCCGCCGATCGGGGCCCCGAAGACGGAGACCCCCGAGACGAGCAGGAGCACCAGCAGCAGCGGGATGCCGCGGAAGACGTCGATGTAGGCGATCGTCAGCCAGCGGATCGGCGCCAGGGCCCGCCCGGGGAGCTGGCGCAGGACGGAGAGGATCAAGCCCCCAGGTCAGCGACAGGACCCCGGCCAGGATCGAGAGCTTGAGCGTCACCCCGAAGCCCTCCAGTATCGCCTCGAAGTTGCCGTCCGCGAAGACGAAGTTCTTGAAGTCGAAGTAGTAGTTGACGATGAAGTCCATCTCGCTCCTCTCGGCGGGTCGGGTCCGCCTAGCCCCACAAGAAGAGGGCGCCCTCAGGCGCCCCCTCGAACTCAGCTTGCTGTCGGCGTTGCGGCCTCGCTAGCTGCGGGTTCTCCGTGGTGCCGCTGAGCACCGAGTCCGGCGGCCTTGGCACCGCTCAGGTACGTGTCGTAGAGGTCCTGGATCGTGCCGTCGTCCTTCATCTCCTGGAGCGCGCCGTTGACCGCCTCGAGCAGCCCGGGGTTCTCCTTCGAGATCGCGATCCCGTAGAGCTCGTTGGTCGGGATCGTCGGCCGCGATCTCGATCCCGCCCGTCTTCTCGACCGCGTCGACGGACGACCGGCTCGTCGATGATCGCGGCGTCGACCTGTCCGGTGACCACAGCGGCGATCGCGTCCGGGCCCTCGGGGAAGCCGCGCACCTCGGCGGCGTCCGTCTCGTCGTTTGCGAAGGTCTCACCGGTGGTCCCGTCCTGCGCGCCGACGATCAGCCCGCCGAGGTCCTCGGGCCCGGCGATGTCCGAGCCCTCGGGCACGACGAGTCGCCTGCTGCGCCTCGTAGTAGGGATCGGAGAAGTTGACCGTCTTCTGGCGCCCCGGCGTGATCGTCGAGGCGGCGACCGCGATGTCGAACTGGCCGGCGGCGGTGTCGCGGAAGATCGTGTCGAACGACGTGTCTTGAGAACTCCGGCGTCAGGCCGAGCCGCTCGGCGATCTCGTTGCCGACGTCGATGTCGAAGCCGCTGAAGTCGGCGTCGTCGGGCGTCCCGATCTCGAACGGGGGATACGGCGCGTCGGTGCCGATCAGCAGCGTGCCCTCGGTGATCGTCTCGACGTCTGCTTCCGCCGCTGCTCGCCGACGTGCGTGTCGGAGCTCTTCGTCGTCATCGCTTCCGCAACCGGCAGCCACCAGCCCGAGCGCGAACAGCGCAACGAGTCCGATGACTATCCAGAGCCGAGTTCCTCTCATCCGGTCCATCGCCCCTCTCTAGGTCTTCGATCCGTGTGTCCGAAACTGCCCGCAACATACACCGATAGCGAGCCCGCTCTCGTCCAGGCGGATCTCCGTGAGGCGACCCTCGGCGGCCCACCGCTCGAGCACCCAGCGCTCGCCTGACCGGCCGGCGTCGTCGAGGACCACCGAGGCGCCCGGCGCGAGGCGGGGCGCGAGCTCAACGAGCGCCGGGTAGCGGCTGCGCTCGATCTCCGGCTCCCCGGCGGGAGGCCCGTCGACCACGAGCAGCTCGACCCCGCCGGCGGGCAGGGCGGCGAGCGCCGCGCGGTCGTACCAGAGGCATCCGGGCGCGGCGGCGGGATGGGGCGCAAGCGGCGCCTCGATCACCTCGGCGAGGTCGCCGAGCCCCTCGCCTGCGATCCGGCTCCTGCCCGCCGCCGCCCAGGCCGGGTCGTGCTCGAGGCTGTGCACGCTGCCGCCGCCGAGCTCGCGCAGCCGCCGCGCGATCACGATCGTGCTCAGTCCCGAGCCGCACTCCACCACCCGGCGCCGGCCGGCGTCGAGCTCGGCCAGCACGACCTCGAGCTCCGCCCGCCCGAGCGACCAGTCGTCCTCGTGCAGCGGCGGACCGGCGGCGAGCAATCGGTCGAGGGTGGAGGCCGGCAGGCGGGGGCCAAGTCCACGCACCCTAGCGCGTGGCTCACCGAGCGTCGGCTCGCTGCCGATATCCCGGAGCGAGGCGACTCGTCGCGCGCCGCCGGCCCGACCTCACTACACTTTCTAAAGCATGCTCGAGCCGACGCTCAATCGTCCGTGCGGCGGGCGGTACGGCAACCTGATCGAGGCCGTCGGCAACACGCCGCTGGTCGAGCTTCCCCGCCTTGCGCCGCGGCCCGAGGTGCGGATCTTCGCCAAGCTCGAGGGCCGCAACCCGACCGGCTCGGTCAAGGACCGGGTGGCAAAGGCGATGATCGAGAAGGCCGAGGCCGAGGGCGCGATCGACCCCGGTCAGACGATCCTCGAGCCGACCTCCGGCAACACGGGGATCGCGCTGGCGATGATCTGCCGGCGCAAGGGCTATCCGTTCAAGGCGGTGATGCCGGACAACGTCACCGAGGAGCGCTCGCAGCTGCTGCGCATGTTCGGCGCCGAGATCGTCTACTCCGAGGGCGCCAAGGGCTCCAACGGGGCGGTCGAGCTCGCGCTGGAGATGGGCGCCGCCGACGCCTCGTACTACATGCCCTACCAGTACGGGAACGAGGCCAACCCGGCCGCCCACTACCACGGCACCGCGGTCGAGATCCTCGACGAGCTGGACGAGGTCACGGCCTTCGTCGCCGGCCTCGGGACCGGCGGCACGCTGATGGGCGTCGGCCGGCGACTGAAGGAAGCCGACCCGGAGACGAAGATCATCGCCGCCGAGCCGATGCAGGGCGAGCTGGTCCAGGGCCTGCGCTCGCTCGACGACGGCTTCATCCCGCCGATCATCGACCTCTCGGTGCTCGACCGGAAGATCATGGTCTCGAACCGCGATGCGATCGTCTGGACCCAGAAGCTGCTCCACGAGGAGGGCCTGTTCGCCGGCGTCTCGGCCGGCGCGGTGGCCGCGATCTGCGTGCGGATCGCCGGCGAGCTCGACGGCGGCAACGTCGTCTTCCTCGTCCCCGACGACGGGTGGAAGTACCTCTCGTCGGGCGTCTACACCACACCGGTGGCCGACCTGGAAGGGATCGAGACGACCGTCTGGTGGTAGGGCGCGGGCCTGGGCCGGTCGCCGGCTCGCGGCGCTCCGCGTCATCCGTACGGTCCCGGGTGTTGGTTCTACTATGCGCCCCATGTCGCCCAGCGAGTTGGAGGTCCAGCGCGAGCAGTTCCATCGCGAGCTGATGCGCAAGTCGATGCGCATCGCCGAGTTGGAGCTGATCGTGCTGCAGACCAAGGGGCGATACGAGGGGTCGATGAGCTGGAGGCTGACCAAGCCTCTGCGGCTGGCCGACCGCCTGCGCCGGCGGGCCCGGGCATCGAAGCCGATCTGATGGCGCTGCGCCTGCGCAGGCCGGAGCTGACCGCAGCCGGTCGGGCTCGTCGCTCCGCGCTCGAGGAGGTCCGGGCGCTGCCCACCCGGCCGCTGATCTCGGTCGTCATGCCGACCTACGAGACCGATCCCCGCTACCTGTACGAGGCGATCGAGTCGGTCCGCGGCCAGTACTACCCCGAGTGGGAGCTGCGGGTCGCCGACGACGGCTCGCGCAGGCCCGAGGTGCGGGCGCTGCTGGATCGAAGCGCGCGCATGGACCCGCGCATCGAGGTCACCTACCTCGAGCACAACGCGGGGATCTCGGCCGCGACGAACACGGCGCTGGCGCGCTGCCAGCGGCGAGTTCGTTGCCTTCCTCGACCACGACGACGTGCTCGCCGCCGACGCCCTGCTCCGCGTCGGCCAGGCGCTCTCGCGCGAGCCCGAGCTCGACGTCGTCTACACCGACTCCGACAAGCTGACCGCGTACGGGGCCCGCGCCGACCCGTTCTTCAAGCCCGACTGGTCGCCCGCCTACGCGCTCGGGGCGATGTACATCGGCCACCTGCTGGTCGTCCGCCGCTCGCTCGCCGAGGAGGCCGGCGGGTTCGACTCCGACCTTCGACACGATCCAGGACTTCGAGTTCATGCTCCGGGTGAGCGAGCGCACCGACCGCATCCACCACATCCCGCGGATGCTCTACCACTGGCGCGCGATCCCCGGCAGCATCGCCGCGGGCGCCGATCAGAAGTCCGGGGTGCCCGAGCTCCAGGCGCGCGCGGTGACCGCGCACCTCGAGCGGATCGGCGTCGACGCGGTCGCCGAGCCGCATCCGTCGATCCCCCACCGGGCCCAGCTCGCGACACCGCCGGGCCGCGACCCCGACCCCGACCTCGGCGCCCGCGTGAGCGTCGTGATCGGCTGGCGCGGCGACGAGCGCGGCCTCGAGCGGGCGGTGCGCTCGCTGCGCGAGCGTCTCCGCCCAGCCGCCGGGCGAGGTGATCGTCGCCGTTCCCGAGGGCGCCACGGTGCCCGAGGGGCTGGACGTGAGCACGGTGCCGGCCGGCGAGGGACTGTTCAGCCGCTCCCGGGCCGCCAACCGCGGCGCCGCGGAGGCCGCGCGGCGAGTGGCTCGTCTTCTGCTCCGACGCGGCCGAGGTCACCGAGCCCGACTGGCTCGAGCGCCTGCTGCTGCACGCCGCCCTGCCCGGCGTGGTCGCGGTCGGGCCGCTGATCGCCCGGCCCGACGGGCGCACCGAGGCGGCCGGGGTCGCGGTGGGGCTCGATCACCCGGCGCTGCCGATGCTCGCCGGGCTCGAGGCCGACGCCGACGGCTACTACGGGTCGCTGGCCTGCTCCCGCGACGTCTCGGCCCTGTGCGCCGACTTCCTCTGCGTCGAGCGAGCGGCGTTCGAGAGCGCGGGCGGCTTCGAGGAGAACTACGCCACCGGCTATGAGGACTTCGACCTCTGTCAGCGCCTGCGGGCCCTCGGTGGCGGGATCGTCTACGCGTCGCGCCCGCGGGTCGTCGTCCACGAGACGCCGGCCTCGCGGCGCGAGTCGGCTGGACATCGTCGACCGGGCGCTGTTCGTCGACCGCTGGTACGAGCGCCTCGAGCGCGGCGATCCCTTCTACAACCCGAACTTCATCCGCGACCACGCGGCGTTTGCGATCGGCTGATGCGCCGCCTCCGACAACGCCGGCGTGCCCGAGCCGATGCGGCTGGTGATCGTCTACTTCGGGCCGCTCAACATCAACAGCGCGATCCAGGCGTTTCACTTCGGCAACGACCTGACGGCCGTCGGCTGGCACGTGACCCTCGCGGCCGGGGTCGGCGACCCGGCGACGATCCGCGAGGTGGGGGAGCCCAGCTTCCAGTGCGTCACCCACTACGACCTGCCGACGGTGCTCGAGCAGTCTCGCCGAGCCGCCGAGCCGACGGTGGTGCTCGCCTGGACCCCGCGCGACAACGTCCGCGCGGCGACCGAGAACTTCGCCAACCGGCTCGGGGCGCCCTACGTCGTCCACCTCGAGGACAACGAGTGGTACCTCTACGGAGCCGCGGTCGGCCGGCCGATCGACGAGGTTCGCCGCCTGTCGCTCGCCGAGCAGGATCGGATCAGCCCGCCGACCCTGATCCACCCGACCCGCTCCGAGAGCTTCATGGCGAGGGCCGCCGCGATCACCGTGATCACCGAGGAGCTCAACGAGTTCAACCACGCCGGTCGCCCGCATCACCTGGCGCGTCCCGGGATCGACTCGGAGCGCTTCCGGCCGGACCTCGAGCCGCCGCTGAGCCGCGAGGCGCTCGGGATCGCGCCGGACGAGTTCGTGATCGTCTACCACGGCACCGTCCACTACGCCAACCAGCACGAGATGCTCAGCCTCTATCTGGCGGTGAAGCTGCTCCAGCGCCGCGGCCGCAAGGTGCGCCTCGTCCGCCTCGGCGAGACCGAGCTGGGCGGCGTCGACCCGCGCTCGCTCGGCGCCCTGCGCGAGGGCGTCATCGAGCTCGGCTCGGTCGGCTGGCGCGAGATCCCCGGCTACCTCGCCCTCGCCGACGCCTTCGTCCAGCCGGGCGCGCCCGATGACTTCAACCGCTACCGGCTCCCGTCGAAGCTGCCCGAGTTCCTCGCCATGGGCCGGCCGGTGATCCTCCCCGACTGCAACATCGGCCACGACCTGGTCGACGGCGAGAGCGCGCTGCTGCTCGAGCACGGCGACGGGCTCGAGATCGCCGCCCGGATCGAGCAGCTGCTCGACGACCCGCAGCTGCGCTCGCGCCTGGCCGAGGGCGCGCGCAACTTCGCCCTGGCCGAGCTCGACTGGGAGCGCAACTCGCTCTCCCTGGGCCGCTTCTTCAACCGGATCGCGGACGCGCACGGACAGCCCGCCGAGCCCGCGGCGGCGGCCGCCTGACGATGGCCGAGCCGAGGATCGTGAGCTTTGCCCGCCGCGCCCGCGCCGCCGCGCGGCGGCGGATCAAGGAGCGGCTCGACGAGCCCGACGACCTGACGAGCGCGCCGCCCGGCTCACCGAACGCCTCCGTGCACGCGCTCGACGACGCCGAGCTCTGGCCGCTGCGCGAGCGCTACGAGGGCAACGGCGACCTCGAGGCGATCGGCTATGCGACGGTGCGCGACTTCGCCGACTCGACCGAGACCATGCGCGGGTCTCGCCTCGGCGAGCGGCGACATGAAGAACGCCCAGCGCTGCTGGATGGTGAAGGCGATCCTGGCGGCGGTCCCGCGGGGCGGGCGCCTGGTCGAGATCGGCGCCGGCGAGCCGCTGGTCGCCGGGCTGCTCTCGCGGCTCGGCTACGAGGTGGTGATCGTCGACCCCTACGACGGCAGCGGCAACGGGCCGCGCGAGTACTCGCGCTTCGTCCGCGCCTACCCCGACGTCCACTTCGTCCGCGACCAGTTCCCGCCGGCGGACGGGCTCGGCGGCGCCGTTCGACGCGGTCTACTCGATCTCGGTGCTCGAGCACGTGCCGGTCGAGGCGATCGACGGCCTGATCGCCGGCGCGACCGGGCTCCTGACCGAGCGCGGCGGCTGCTCGATCCACGCGGTCGACCATGTGCTCGCGGGCTGGGGCGCGGACGCGCACCGCGAGGGCCTCGAGCGGATCGTCTCCGCGTCGGGGCTCGACTCCGACCGAGCTCGAGCGCACGATCGCGCGGATGGAGCTCGACCCCGAGACCTACCTGGTCTCGGCCGAGGCGCACAACCAGTGGCGCGGCTCGGTGCCCTACGACTCGTATCCGATGCGCCGCATCGGCTCGGTCAACCTCTTCGCGCGGTACTAGGCGGAGGCGCGTCCGCGGCGGCGGATGTGGCGCGGGGCACGGCGTTTGCGCTGGGCAACGCGAGTGGTGATCGGTGCGTCGATCACTCCGGCGAGCGCGGGGCTGCGACGCCGCATTGACGTACAGGGGATGTCGCGTCGATGCGGCCCTCGCGAAGCGAGCGTCGACTTCCTTGCGGATAGCGAGAGGAACTCGACACTCGTGCCGCGTGCAGCCGCGTCGCGGCAACCGCCACCGCCAGCCGGTCGCCTCCGCGTCAGCCGAGCTCCGCAGCGGCGCTAGAGCGCCTCGGCGATCCGCGGCGCCTGGCGGTTGTAGGTCCGCCAGCCGAGCACGCAGGCGCCGACGAAGATCAGCGCGGCCGGGATCAGGCGCGCGGCCCCGCCGGCCGCCTCGACCGCGCTCGGAGCGCTCGGGTCGATGATCCAGACCCGCGCCTGCTCGAGGATCACCGCGAGGGGGTTCGCCATCAGCAGCGCCCGGAAGCCCTCGGTGGTGTCGATCTCGATCGGGTAGAGGATCGGCGTCCCGTAGAAGAGCATCGTCGCCGCGACGGTCCAGATCAGCAGCAGGTCGCGGAAGCGCACGTAGAGCGTCGAGAGCAGCATCGAGACCGCCGTCGTGAGGACCGCGAGGGCGAGCACCACGACCGGCAGCAGCAGCCAGGTCCACGTCGGATCGACGCCGTAGGCGAGGATGAAGACGAAGACGACGAGCAGGTTGAGCCCGAGGTTCATGAGCCCGGTGAGCACGATCGAGAGCGGGATCACCAGTCGCGGGAACTGGGTCTTGCGGACGATCCCCTCCTGGGCGACGACCGAGGTCACCGCAGCCGTCGTCGACTCCTGGAAGAAGCCGAAGAGCACGATGTTGAACAGCAGCAGGACGGGATAGTTCTCGACCTCGCTGCCGATCCGGAAGATCTTCGTGAAGACGAAGAGCAGCACGGCGAAGAGGAGCAGCGGGCGCAGCAGTGACCAGACGTAGCCGAGCACGGTGCCGAAGTAGGTGCGCTTGAACTCGGTCACGGCCATCAGCCAGAGCAGCTCGAAGAACCGCCGGTGACCGCCGCCGAGCGCCGACGGGCCCCGGACCGGGCGCAGCTCCAGCGTCTCGGGCGCGACGCTCACGAGCCGGCCTCTGGCGTCCCGGCCGGTCGGTCCCTGACCTCGGTGTCGAGCTCGATCTCGTCCACCACCGAGACCAGCCCGACGGTGGCCTCGGTGCCGAAGACGACGAAGTCGAGCACGCGCGGCAGGGTGATCAGCGGCTCGGCGAGCGTGTGGTTGCGGAAGGCCCAGGCCTGCATCGCGTAGCGGCCGGGGGTGAAGCGGTTCGCGAGCTTGACCTTGATCCGCAGGCGCTCGCCGGCCGCGAGCACGTCCGGATGGCCCTCGGCGTGCTCCATGCCGACGTGAAAGCCGCCGACCTCGACCGCGTCGGCGTTGACGATCACGAACCCGAAGCTGGGGCCGGGGATCTCGGTCGGCGCCTCGAACTCGGCGTGGAAGGTCAGCTCGCGGCCCTGCTCGATGTTGTTCGTGCGCTCGCCGTCGCACTCCAGCCAGGCGTCGAGCAGCAGGAGCTCGGCGCCCTCGGGGGCGACCGGGTGGGCCTCGTGCTCGGCGCCGGTGTTCTCGGCGAAGTTGAGCCGCAGGTAGCGGTGCGCGATCTCGTCCGGGTCGCCGATCGCCTGGATGTCCCCGCGGTCGAGCAGCATCGCGCGGTGGCAGAACTGCTCCACGGCGCTCATGTCGTGGGTGACCAGGATCACCGTGCGGTCGGAGCGCATCTCGTGGAAGACGTCGCGGCACTTCTGCTGGAAGGCGGCGTCGCCGACCGCGAGCACCTCGTCGATCAGCAGGATGTCGGCGTCCGCCTGGATCATCACCGAGAAGGCGAGCCGCACCAGCATCCCCGAGGAGTAGTTCTTCAGCTTCAGCTCGGCGAACTCCTCGAGCTCGGCGAACTCGATCACCGCGGCGAGCCGCTCCTCGGCCTGCTCGCGCGAGAGGCCCATCATCACCCCGTTGAGGATCACGTTCTCGCGCGCGGTCAGGTCGACGTTGAAGCCGACCCCGAGCTCGATGAACGGCGCCACCCGGCCGGCCATCCGGATCGTTCCCGCATCCGCCGCGTAGATGCTGGCGAGGATCTTGAGCAGGGTGCTCTTGCCGGTTCCGTTGCGCCCGACGATGCCGAAGAACTCGCCCTTGTGGACGTCGAAGGAGACGCCGCGCAGGGCGGTGAGCTGGCGCGACGCCCGGGACGCGAACGGGTGCAGGACCCGCTCCTTGATCGAGTCGACGCGCTGGAGCGGGATCTCGAACGACTTCGCGAGGTCGCGGACCTCGACCACGACCGGCCGCGCCGCGACCTGCGCGTCGTCAGCGGACTCCGGTGCCGGTGAAAGGATCTCCTCGAGCGGCATCGATCGGGCTCAACGTTACGAGAGGCAGCAGCACGACCGCCGGTCGCACCTACTAGCCGACGGTCGCCATCCAGCGCTCGAGGTTCCGCTCGTAGATCTCGGTCAGGATCTCCTCGATCCCGTGGCGCAGCGACCAGTCCGGGTAGTCGGCCTCGAACTGGGAGAGGTCGGAGATCCACCAGCGGTGATCGCCGATCCGCGGCTCCGGCCCCAGCTCCCACTCCAGCTCGCGGCCCGCGATCCGCTCGCAGGACGAGATCGCCTCGAGCATCGAGCAGTTCGAGTAGCGCCCGCCGCCGATGTTGTAGACGGCCGCCGCCCGCGGGGCCGTCCGGTAGGCCTCGAAGGCCGCCACCAGGTCGGCGCTGTGGATGTTGTCGCGGACCTGCTTGCCCTCGTAGCCGAAGATCGTGTACGGGGTGCCGGTGACCACGCACTTCATCAGGTAGGCGAGGAACCCGTGCAGCTTCGCCCCTGCGTGCTGGGGGCCGGTGAGGCAGCCGCCGCGGAAGCAGACGGTGGGCATGTCGAAGTAGCGCCCGTACTCCTGCACCAGCAGGTCGGCGGCGGCCTTCGAAGCGCCGAACAGCGAGTGGGTCGAGAGGTCGATCGACATGGACGTGTCGATGCCCTTGAAGTAGGGGTGGGACTCGGGCAGCTCCAGCCGCGTCGGCAGGTCCTCCAGCGGCAGCCGGTTGGGGGTGTCGCCGTAGACCTTGTTGGTCGAGCAGAAGATGAACGGCGCGTCGGGGCAGTGGGCGCGGGCCGCCTCGAGCAGGTTCAGGGTGCCGTTCGCGTTGACGCCGAAGTCGGTCTGCGGCTCGCGCGCCGCCCAGTCGTGCGAGGGCTGGGCGGCGGTGTGGACCACGACCTCGATCGAGCCCGCGTGGCGCGCGAAGAGGCGGTCCACGCCGGCGGCGTCGCGGATGTCCAGCTCGTGCGAGTGAAACTCCGGATGGGCCGCCTTGAGCTCCTCGGTCACCGGCGCCGTCGAGGCCTCCGGCCCGAAGAAGCGGCTGCGCATGTCGTTCTCGATCCCGACGACGTCGAGACCCTGCGCCACGAGGTGGCGCACGGATTCGGAGCCGATCAGGCCTCCCGAGCCGGTGACTATCGCGATCGCTGCCATGGTGAAAGGAAAGCGGACGGGTCGGCGCCCGTCCGCGAGGGGCCGATGTTAGTGGCTGCTCGCAATTGAAAACCGCGAACCGGCGCGGGGTTGCGGACCAGGCCTCATCTAGATTTCCCGTCCGTGGCGACCGCAGGGGCAGCCGAGGCGCCGGCGGCGCGAGAGCGGCTCGCCGCCCGGCCGCGGCTTGCCTGGATCCGGGAGCCCGCGGTGCTGTTCCTCTGCGCCGCGCTGTTCGCCTCGGCGGCGGTCCTCCTCTACTACACGCGCGGGATCACGTTCCTGCTCGACGAGTGGACGTTCCTGCTCTACCGGCCCGGCTTCAACGCCCACGCCGTCTTCGACCCCCACAACGAGCACATCGCGGTCATCCCGGTGCTCGTCTACAAGGCGCTGCTCGAGCTCTTCGGCATGGACTCGACGCGGCCCTTCCAGGTCGCCTCGATCGCCACCTTCCTCGCCAGCGCGGCGCTGCTGTTCGCGTGGCTGCGGGGGCGGGTGGGAGAGTGGGCGGCGCTCGGCGCGGCGATCCTGGTGCTCTTCCTGGGCGCCGCCTGGGAGGACCTGCTGTGGTCGTTTCAGATCGGCTACTTCGGCTCGATGTCGGCGGGGCTCGGGATGCTGCTCGCGCTGCGGCGCGGCGATCGCCGGGGCGACGTCATCGCCTGCGTGCTGCTCACCGTGTCGCTCGCCTTCTCCAGCCTCGGGCTCCCCTTCGTGGCCGGGGCGGCGGTGGCGGTCGCCACCGCGCCGGACTGGCGGCGGCGCGCCTATGTGTTCGTCGTCCCCGCGGCGCTGTTCGCGCTCTGGTGGCTGGGCTTCGGGCACACGGCCGAGAACCACGCCTCGCTCGCCAACCTCGCGGCCGCGCCGATCTTCGTGTTCGACAGCATCGCCGCGGCGATCGCCTCGCTCGTCGGCCTGGCGAGCCCGCGTTCCGGGATTCCCGTCGACGCGCTCGACTGGGGCCGGCCGCTCGCGGCGCTGGCGCTGCTCGCGGCCGCCTTCCGCATCTACCGGCTCGGCAGGATCCCGCGCTGGCTCTGGGTGGTCGGCGCGATCGCGCTCTCCTACTGGGTCCTGACCGCGTTCAACCTCATCCCCGGGCGAGACGCGACGGCCAGCCGGTACCAGTACGTCGGGGGGATCTTCGTCCTGCTGGTGGCGGCCGAGCTGGTCCGCGGCCTGCGCCTCGCCCGGCCGGCGATCGCGGCCGTGGTGGTCCTGGTCTGCTTCTCGGTGCTCAGCAACCTCGCCTACCTGCGCCAGTCGGCGAAGAGCTACGAGGGCACCAGCGACCTGATCCGCGCCAGCCTCGGATCGGTGGAGATCGCCCGCGACACGGTCGACCCGGGCTTCGTGCTCACCGAGAACCTCGCCGGGACGATCTACGCCTCACGTGGAGGCCGGCGCGTATCTCCAGGCGGCCGACGAGTTCGGGTCCCCGGCGGACACACCGGAGGAGATTGCCGCGGCGCCCGAGCCCGCCCGCGAGGCCGCCGATCGGGTCGCCGCCGCCGCGCTCGGCCTGCGCGTGAGCCCGGCCGACGAGCCTGCCGCCGGGGGCGAATGCCGGCGCGCGGAGCCTGGGGCCGAGGGCGAGGCCATCGCCGTCGGTCCGGGCGAGTTGACCGTCGCCGGATCGCCGGCGACACGGGTCGAGCTGCGCCTGCGCCGCTTCGCCACCGGGTCGTTTCCGATCGGCGCCGGCACGGTCGACGACGGGATCGTGGGGATCGAGATCCCGCCGGACCGGTCGAGCGTGCCCTGGCAGCTCCAGCTCAGCGGCCGGGGGCCGGTCGACGTCTGCTATCCACCCCCGGATCAGTGACCCCGCCACCGGCGACGCCGCGCTATGTGCCCAGGCCCGATGCCGTCGCCGGGCCCCGCGAGCACGCTCCGCTGTGCGCGTGGTGCGGCGCCGTGCTCGATCCCGCCGGCGCGCATCCCGCCGGGCGGCTCGTCTGCCGGCGCTGCGGCGCGCAGACGACCTGGCCGGCGCCGACGGACGCCGAGCTCGACCGGGCCTACGGCAGCTGGTACCGCCCGCAGTCGGGGCGCTTCTCGGGCGCCGGCGACGCGCTGCTGCGGCGGCTGCGCGGCCGGCTGGCCGAGCGCCTCGACCGGATCGCGCCCGCCGGGCCGCTGCTCGACGTCGGTGCCGGGGAGGGGGCCCTCCTCGACGCGCTCGCCGCGCGCGGGCGGACCGCGATCGGGCTCGAGCGCGAGTCGAGCCGCCCCGACGTGCAGGCGGGTGAGCTCGCCGACTTCGACCGGCCCTGCGCCGGGATCGTCTTCTGGCATTCGCTGGAGCACCTCCGCGATGCCGGCGCCGAGCTCGAGCGGGCGGCCGGGCTGCTCGAGCGGGGCGGGGTGCTCGTGATCGCGCTGCCGAACCCGGCCAGCCTCCAGGCGCGCCTGTTCGGCGACCGCTGGCTGCACCTGGACCTCCCCCTGCACCTCGTCCACGTGCCCGCGCCGGCGCTGATCGAACGCCTGCGGGCGCTGGGGACCCGGGTCGAGCGGGTCAGCTACCTGCGCGGGGGCCAGGTCGTCTTCGGCTGGCTGCACGGGATCGTCGGCCTGCTCCCCGGTCACCCCGACCTCTATGACGCGATCCGCCGGCCGGAAGCGCGGCGGCGGCCGATGCCCACCGGCCGCCGGCTGGCGACGCTCGCGGCCGCCGTCCTGGCGCTCGCGCCCGCCGCCGCCTGCGCGCTCGTCGAGGCCGCGGTGCGCCGCGGCGGGACCGTCTACGTCGAGGCCCGTCGTGGCTGAGCTGGAGCGGCCGAAGACGGTCGTCGTGATGCCCGCGCTGAACGCGGCGAAGACGCTCGAGACCACCGTCGCCGCCATCCCGCGCAACTGGGTCGACGAGATCATCCTCGTCGACGACCGCTCCACGGACGAGACGCTGCGGATCGCGCGCGAGCTCGGCGTCCACGTGGTCTGGCATCCGCACAACGTCGGCTACGGCGGCAACCAGAAGACGTGCTACCTCGAGGCGCTCCAGCGCGGCGCGGAGATCGTGGTGATGCTGCACCCCGACGGCCAGTACGAGCCCGGCCTGATCCCGAAGCTGATCGCCCCGATCGCCGCCGGCCGCGCCGACCTCGTGCTCGGCACCCGCATGGCCGAGGCCGGCGCCGCGCGCGCCGCGGGCATGCCTCTCTACAAGCGCGTCGCCAACCGGGCCCTGACCACGGCCGAGAACGCCGTTCTCGGGACGAGGCTCACCGACCTGCACACGGGCTACCGCGCCTACGGTCGCGAGCTGCTGCTCACGGTGCCGTTCCTGCGGAACTCGATCGACTTCGCCTTCGACTCGGAGCTGCTCATGCAGGCGTCGTACTTCGGCTTCCGGATCGCCGAGGTGCCGGCGCGGACGCGTTACTTCGCCGAGGCCTCCTCGGTGGGCCCGTGGGTCTCGACGGTCTACGGCGTGAAGACGCTGTGGGCCGCGGGGAGGTTGGTCCTGCACCGCTCGCACCTGCTCCCATCCCGCAAGTTCCATCCCTAGATGGAGGCGAGCGTGAGCAGAGGCGACGCCGGGCCGGAGCCGCGCCGGGCCGGCCCCGCGCATGGGGTCGTCGGGCGCGTGGCCGGGGCGAGCCCGGCGACCCTGCTGTTCTGCGCCGCGCTGCTGCTCTCCGGCGGCCTGCTGCTCACGTACCTGTCGGACCTGACCTTCTGGCGCGACGAGTGGGCGTTCATCCTCGATCGTCGCGGCTCGGGCATCGACACCTACCTCGACCCGTTCGTCGAGCAGCTGCTCGCGATCCCGATCGCGGTCTACAAGGTCCTCATCGCCGCCTTCGGGATCGAGTCGCCGATCCCGTTCCAGATCGCCTCGACCCTCGTCTTCCTGACCAGCATGGCGCTGCTCTTCGTCTACGTGCGAAGGCGGGTCGGCGACTGGCTGGCGCTCGCCGGCGTGCTGCCGATCCTCTTCCTCGGGCCGGCCTGGGACGACCTGCTGTTCCCGTTTCAGATCAGCTTCTTCGGCTCGGTGTCCTGCGGGATCGCCGCCCTGCTCGCGCTCGATCGCGAGGACCGCCGCGGCGACCTGATCGCCTGCGCGCTGCTGGCGATCGGCCTCTTCTTCTCCCACGTCGGGATCCCGTTCGTGGTCGCGGCGACCGTCGACATCGGGCTCACCCGCGAGCGGTTCCGGCGCGCGTTCGTGGTCGCGATTCCCACCGCGCTGTGGTTCCTGTGGTACCTCGGCTGGGGCCACGGCGGCCAGAACTTCATCTCCTTCCACAACTTCTCGACCATGGCCGGGTACGTGGCCGACGGCTTCGGCTCGAGCATCTCGACCCTGCTCGGGCTCGCCGTACCGCGCGACGAGACCGAGATCACCTCGCTCGACTGGGGGCGGCCGCTGCTCGTGCTCGCGGGCGCCGCGGTGGCCTGGCGGATCTGGCGGGCGGGCTTCGCCGCGCTGCCGCGGCGGCTCTGGGCGGTGCTGGCGCTCGGGCTCTCGTTCTGGTCGCTGACCGCCCTCAACGCCTCGTTCCTCGGCCAGGCGACGGCCGGCCGCTACCAGTACATGGGGGTGATCTACGTCGTCATGATCGCCGCCGAGCTCCTGCGCGGGGTGACCGTGCGCCGCTGGGTGGTGTGGGTGGCGCTCGGGGTCGCGGCGCTCGCCGCCTTCGCCAACTTCTCCTACCTGCGCAACAACGCCAACGGCCTCGCCGGGATCGCCGAGCAGGAGAAGGGCGGGCTGGCGGCGCTCGAGCTCACCCGCGGCGTCGTCGCCGACGACTTCGAGCTCACCGAGGACAACTCGGGCGTCGACTACCTGGGGATCGTCGACGCGGCCTCCTACTTCTCGGCGATCGATGCCTACGGCTCGCCCGCCTACACGCCCGCCGAGCTCGCCGGCTCGTCGGAGCGCTCGCGGCTGTCGGCCGACAAGGTCTTCGCGAGCGCGCTCGGCGTCGGCCTCGTCCCTGCCGACGAGGCCGCGGCCGGCCGCTGCGTCGACCGCCCGGCCCGGGACCGAGGCCGGGATCGTCGGGCTGCCGCAGGGCGGCGCGCTGCTGATCGCCCGCTCGGGATCGCCGCGGATCGCGCTGCGCCGCTACGCGACGGACGGGTTCCCGCTCGAGCTCGGCGCGCTGGCCCCCGGCCGTGCCCGGGCGCTGGCGATCCCCGGCGACCTCTCGGCGCAGCCGTGGCAGCTCTCGGTCGCCGGGCACGGGAGCCTCTCGGTCTGCGAGCTCGGGGGTGCGACGTGAGCGCCGGCGGGGCGGCGAGCGCCGCCGCTCCGGCACCGGCGAGCCGGATCGCCGCCTGGGCCGCCGACCCGCGGCTGCCGACGGTGCTGCTCGGCGCCGCGGCCGTCGTCTCGGCGGTCTTGCTCGTGGTCCTGAACTCGAAGCTGACCTTCTTCATCGACGACTGGGAGGTGCTCCTGCACCGGCGCGGACTCAGCCTCGACGTCTTCATGGAGCCGCACGCGGGCCACCCGGCGATCGGCCTGGCCGCGCTCTACAAGGCGATTCTCGTCACCTTCGGGATGAGCTCGCTGACCCCGTACGCGGTCGCATCGACGCTCGTCTTCGTGCTCAGCGTGGTGCTCCTGTACGTCTGGATGCGCCGCCGCGTCGGCGCCTGGCTGGCGCTCGCCGGGGCGCTCCCGATCCTCTTCCTGGGCGCCGCCTACGAGGACCTGCTGACGCCGTTCCAGGTCGGCTACTTCGCGCCCGTGGCCTGCGGCCTGGCCGCGCTGCTCGCGCTCGAGCGCGGCCGCCCGCGCGACCCGCTGCTGTGCTGCGCCCTGCTCGTCGTCGGGCTCAGCTTCCAGACGATCGGCCTGGCCTTCGTCGCCGGGGTGGCGGTGGCCCTGGCGTTCGACGGCCAGCTTCGCCGGCGCGCCTGGGTCCCGATCGTCCCGGTCGTCCTCTACGGGCTCTGGTACCTCGGCTGGGGCCACACCGGCGGGACCCAGTTCACGTTCGAGAACCTGGCGACCGCGCCCGCGTTCGTGCTCGACGGGTTCTCGGCCTCGCTCGCCTCGCTGCTGGGCTTCGCGACGCCCGAGGACGGCGGGCTGGAGTGGGGGAGGGCGCTCTTCGCGGTCCTCGTCGTGCTCGCCGCAGCGCGGCTGCTCGCCCTCGGCAGGGTGCCGAAGGGCGTCTGGGTGGCGCTTGCGATCGGGGTCGTCTTCTGGGTCATGATCGCGCTCAACGCGAGCTACTTCCGCAGCGCCGAGACCTCCCGCTATCAGTTCCTGGGCGCGGTCTTCGTGCTCATGTTCGCCGCGGAGGTCTGGAGCGGCACCCGTCCGGGGCGCACGGTCGTCGGGCTGGCGCTGCTCGTCTCGCTCGCCGCCGTCGCCGGCAACCTGATCGCCATGCGCGACGCCAACCGCGACCTGCTCAACCTGGTGCCGGTGGTCCGCGGCGACCTCGCCGGGCTCGAGATCACCGCCGACCGGGTCGATCCGGCGCTCGTGCTCGACCGCGCCAACTCGGGCTTCGACTACTTCACCCTGCTCGACGCGGGCAGCTACCTCTCCGCCGCCGAGAAGTTCGGCTCGCCCGCCTACGACGAGGCCGAGCTCGCCGCGGCGCCCGAGTCAGGCCGGGCGGCCGCCGACCGGGTGATGGCGGCGGCGCTCGGGCTGCACCTGGACCGAGTCCCGGCGGCCGAGGATGCCGCCTGCGATCCGATCGGCGCCGCGGGCATGCTCGTGCCGCTCGCGCCCGGGACGACCCTGCTGCACCAGGCCGGCGACGCCCCCGCGCCGATCAACCTGCGCCGCTTCGCCACCGAGTCCTCGCCGGTCGAGCTCGGCCGGATCGGGCCCGGCGGGTCGGCCGCGCTCGAGATCCTCTCCGACCGCTCCTCGAGGCCCTGGCAGCTCGAGGCCCCGGCCGGCCTCGAGCTCTGCACGCCTTCGGCTAGGCCGAGGCTTCCTCGTCGGGCTTGGCGACGGGCTGCCCGCGAGGCTCGGGCCGTCCTCGAGCTCCGGGCGGACGTAGTCGCCGCGGCTGAGGTGGTGCTCGAGGAAGACGTAGAGGACGATGAACAGGTAGCGGCTGCCCATCTCCTGGATCGCGAGCTTGCTCTGGCCCGACGTCCGGTTGCGCCAGGAGATCGGGATCACCGCGAAGCTGTGCCCGCGGACGATCGCCTTCAGCGGGATCTCGACCGTGAGGTTGAAGTGGTTGGAGAGCAGCGGCTGGATCGTCCGGATGACCTCGCGGCGGTAGGCCTTGAAGGCGTTCGTGGTGTCGTTGAAGCCGTGGCGGAAGAGCGCTGCGGATGAACCAGTTGGCGAGCCGGTTGAGGATCAGCTTCGGCCGCGGGTAGTCGTAGACCCGCGACTCGGGCAGGAAGCGCGAGCCGAAGACGCAGTCGTAGCCCTGCTCGAGCAGCCGGTGATAGCGGACCAGGTCGGCCGGATC
This sequence comes from uncultured Solirubrobacterales bacterium, assembly GCA_963729065.1. Classification (GTDB taxonomy): domain Bacteria; phylum Actinomycetota; class Thermoleophilia; order Solirubrobacterales; family 70-9; genus WHSW01. Next base: position 118,897 of record CAVSMS010000012.1, on the reverse strand, counting down.
GTCGGAGCCGTCGGCCATCATCAGCACGACCGCGTCGCCCGTGAAGCGGTCGAGCCCGGACCTGACGGCGAAGCCGAAGCCGCGCGGGTAGTGGGAGCGCAGGCAGCGGACCTGCGGATGCTCCGCTCCGATCGCGTCGACGACCGCGGACGTGCCGTCGACGCTGGCGTCGTCGATCACCAGGACCTCGTGCTCGATCCCGGCCTCCTCGAGGGTCTCGATCGCGGTCTGGATGGTCGCGGCGATCGAGCCGGCCTCGTTGTGGGCCGGCATCACGATCGACAGCTTCACCGGTCGAACCCCAGCGACGCGGCGACGGCGTCCTCGTTTTCTCTGACCCAGGCCAAGATGTCGGCGAGTATCTCCCTCGCACCCCGGGCCGGTCGCCAGCCGGTGCTCTCGAACAGGCGAGAGCAGTCGGAGATATATAGCGGAACGTCGCCCGGCCGCCCCTCGTCCGAGGGCTCGATCGGCACCTCGGCGCCGGTCAGCTCCCGGCAGAGCTCGGTCGTCTCGAGCAGCGAGAGGCTGACCTCGCGCCCGCCGCCGACGTTGCCGACGAAGCCGTCCCAGCGCGGCGGGTCGGCGAGCTGCTCGTCGACCAGCTCCACCAGGTCGGCGACGTGCAGCAGGTCGCGCACCTGATGGCCGCCGCCGCCGTAGCCGATGTAGGTCAGCGGCCTGCCGAAGTGGTGGTGAAGGAGCCAGAACGTGAACACGCCCTGGTCGACACGGCCCATCTGCCACGGGCCGGCGATCACCCCGCAGCGGTTGACGACGGTGCGCAGGCCGAAGTTGGCCGCGTACTCGGTCACGAGCAGCTCGGCGGCGAGCTTGGTCGCCCCGTAGAGGGTCCGCGGCCCGTCGAGCGGGAAGCTCTCGGAGATCCCGGCCGGTCCCGCGCCGGCGATCGCCTGCTCGGGCTCGAGCTCGAACCGGGTCGGCTCGCGGCGGAGCGCCAGGTCGTTGAGGGCGGGGTACGGGTAGACCCGGCTGGTCGAGAGGAAGACGACCTGGGCGCCGTCGCGACGGGCGAGCTCGAGGCAGTTGTAGGCGCCGACCAGGTTGGTCTCGAAGGGGTAGGAGGTGTCGCCGCTCATCCCGACCAGGGCCGACGGCTCGGCCGAGCACTCGATCAGCGCGTCGAGCGGGGCGACTCCGGCCAGCGGCTCGCGCTCGCGGACGTCGGCGCGCACGAACTCGATTCCGGAGCGCTCGAGCCGCGGCAGGTTGAGCTCCGACCCGCGGCGGTGCAGGTTGTCGAGCGCGACGATCTCCCAGCCCGGGTGCCGCTCGGCCAGCGCGACGGCCAAATTCGCGCCGACGAAGCCCGCGCCGCCGGTGATCAGGATCCGCGTCACGCCGGCCGCAGGCTAGTGACGTCTACCCTCCCGCGCTCGGTGGATTACCAGCGGCTCTACGCCTACCGGTTCCGGAACATCGACCAAGCGACGCGTGACGGGGTCTGGGGGGAGATCGCCCGCCACGTGACGTCGACGGCGCTCGCACGGCCGCGGACGGCTGCTGGATCCGGCCGCCGGCCGCCGCGAGTTCATCGACTGCGCCGAGGCGGAGGAGAAGTGGGCGGTGGACCGGGTCGACTACGGGGAGGCGGTCCCCGGATCGGGCACCAGGATGCTCGTCGCCGACATCATGCACGCCGAGCTGCCCGAGGCCTACTTCGACGGCATCTTCGTCTCCAACTTCCTCGAGCACCTGCCGCACCCCGACGCCGTCTACGACTTCCTCACCAAGATGCACGCGCTGACCGCCCCGGGGGGCCGGATCGCGATCATGGGCCCGAACTTCCGCTACTGCGCGAGGGAGTACTTCGACTGCGCCGATCACAGCCTCGCTCTCTCGCACGTCTCGGTCGCCGAGCATCTGTACACGGCGGGCTTCCGGGTGGCCTCGGTCACGCCGAGGTTCCTGCCCTTCTCGTTTCGCGGCCGCCTGCCGACGGCGCCGACCGCTGGTCCGCGCCTACCTCGCCTTCCCGCCCGCCTGGCGGGTGATGGGCAAGCAGTTCCTGGTCGTCGGCGAACGCTAGAGCGCTCATCTAACCTCGCGGCGATGGCGCGCTACGGCAACGAGGGTCTCGACCACGTCGCGATCGGGGTCGCCGACGTCGAGCGCTCGCGCCGCTTCTACGCCGAGGTGCTGGGGCTCGAGCGCGCCCACGAGGCCTGGGACGTGCCGGTGGTGATGGCGGCCAACGGCACCGGCGTCGCGATCTTCTCCCGCGACCTGCATCCGTCGGCCGCGCCCGACGGCGCCGAGCCGCCGGCGATCAGGATCCTGCACATCGCCTTCCGCGTCGACCGCGAGGGACTCGAGCGCGCGCGGGTCGAGCTCGCCGAGCGCGGGCTCGAGGTCCAGCTTCTCCGACCACGGGATCAGCCACTCGATCTACTTCGACGACCCCGACGGCCACCAGCTCGAGCTCACGACCTACGACGTCTAGTGCCGGGCGAAGGGCCCGCGTTCGAGGCGGTCTGTCGAACGGGTCCGCGAGCTGCGCGCGGGCTATGACCCTCCCGACTTCGGCCACGTGCCCGATGCCGACGCGGCGCTCTTCCTCTGCGCCATGGACCACCGCACGGGCTATGCGAGCGGCCACCTCGTCGAGGGCCGCGGGCCGTTCGAGGGCAGCGAGCTGCTCTGGGAGGCGGGGTTGCGCTCGGCGCGGGCGCGGCCCGGGCTGCTCACCGCGGACTCGCTCACCGGCGTCTCCGCCGAGGCCGTCGCCCGGACCTTCGAGGTCGACGGCGACACGGTCGCCGACCCCGAGCGCCGGGCGGCCCTGTGGCGTGACCTCGCCGCGGGGTTGCTGCGCGACCACGGCGGACGGGCCGGTGAGCTGCTCGCAGCCGCCGACGGGCGGCTCGGCGGCGACGGCGGCCTGCTCGCCCGGCTCGCGGCCTACGAGGCCTACGCCGACCCGCTGGCCAAGAAGTCCCAGCTCTTCGCGAAGATCTGCGCTCGACGCGGCTGGTTCGAGGTCACCGACCCCGAGCGCTGGGAGGTCTCGGCCGACAACGTGCTCATGCGGTTGGCGCTGAGGTCGGGCCTGGTGTCGCCGGGCGAGCTGGCCGACGTTCGCGCCGCGACCCGCGCCGCCTGGAAGCGGATCGCCACGGCGACCGGGATCTCCCCGCCGCTGCTCGACGACATGCTCTGGGAGCTGGGCCGCGACGATCCCGACCTGCTCGGCTCGTCCGCCGGAGACCTGCGCGAGCCCGCTCGCGACCCGGGCTCGCCCTGGTACTGACGCAGTGACGGCCCCGGACTAGGAGTCGCGCAAGCTCCAGTCGAAAGGGATCTCGCCGGAGTGAGGATCGATGCGGTGCTTGTCGGGGTCCTCGCGGTCGTATGCGCGCGTGGGGAAGTTGAGGATCGCCGCATCGCTGTCCCCGGTGTTCTGGTCCGCGTGCCAGACGCCGGGCGGGATCCGCACCAGCGCGGGCGTCGTCTCATCGAATCCGAACTCGTCGAACTCCTGGTGGGTGGCGGAGGCCACACGCCCGTCGTAGAGGACGACCCGGACTCGGCCGGCTTCGATGCAGTAGCGATCGGCCTGCAGCCTGTGCATTCCCCATCCCTTGATCCGGCCGGGCCGGATCGTGATCCTGTAGGCGTGGACGACCGGCTCGGACCAGAAGGACGAGTCGGCCATGATCGGGGTGAGCGACCCGCGGTGGTCGGCGTATCGGTGCAGCCGCACAACCTGGACGCCTTCGATTCGCGGCCCGGTCGAGGCCGGGTCCTGCGGCGCGTCGGGCCTCACCTCCATGGGGTCACCGTACACCGCGTTTAGCGCCTGTCCAGCGGCGCCAGGCACGAATGCCGGCCGCCGCCAGCCGCCCGGGGCGCGTAGCGCGGAGCCAGACGCGCAACCGCCACGTCAGCGTTGCCTCGACGTCGCGGAGGCGACGCTCCACGGAGTCCCTGAGCCCGTCGGCCTCGACCGCCAGGGCGCGTAGATGGCGGGCCTCGAAATGGGCCTCGGTCAGCGCCCGATGCGCTTCGGCCGCCCGCAACTCCGCCTCGACCGCCCTCGTCCACCTGGCTTCCTCGAGCTCGCGGCGGATCGTGGCCAGGTCGCCCGCGTCCTCGAGCCGCCGGCTCCAGCGCTCGAGCTCCGAGACGCGCTCGTCGGCTGGTCATCCCGTTCCGGTCGGCGGCAGCGAAGTGGAGACACGTCACCTCGTCGGTGCTCGCGGCCGTGATCCGCTCGTCCGCGAGGAGGCCACGGTAGAAGTGCAGGTCGGTCCAGATCGTGGTGGGAGCCGGGCTCCAGCGGGTCGCGCTGCGCAGGTAGGCGGCTCGGCTGTGTCCGGCGGCGGATAGCGGGATCGCGTTCCAGACTCGGCTGTCGCGAGAGCAACAGCGGTCGAAAGTCCGCGCGCGAGAGGTCATGGGCGGGGGTCAGGGCCAGGCCCCGCGGTCGCACGGAGGCCGCGGTGCCCCCGACGAAGTCCGCGCCCGCGAGCGCGTCGACGAGCGTCTCGGCGTGCTCGGGTAGCCACAGGTCGTCGTCGGACAGGTAGAGGACGTAGCGTCCTCGGGCCTCATCCTCGATCACCCGGTCGCGATGCATCTCGCCGTGGCGGGCGCCCTTCTCGAACTCGAACAGGCGCACGCGTTCGTGCTCGCGCTCGAGGCCGCGGGCGATCTCGGCCGCCGCCGGCGGCATCCCGTCCCCGACGATCAGCACCTCCAGTTCGGCGACGGTCTGGCGCAAGGCGCTACGGACGGCCGGGACCAGGGTGGGGCCATGGTCGTGAGTCGGAACCACGACCGACACGAGAGGTGCGTCGCCATCAGGTGTGGCTGAGCGGGCCATGGCAGACCAGCGGTCGCATGCTACCGGCGTTCCCGGTCTCCGAGCCGCCTAACAGCCGGAGGAGATTCGATCAGTCGGTGATCTTGATCCACCGGGCGCTGAAGGTAGGAATCCTGTTGCCATCCTCGTCCCCGCCCCACGTCTCGGCGGGAGCGAGTTGCGCCCGATCGCGGCGTCGGCGCTCTTGAAGCCGATCGTCGGCGCCGTGTCCGCGACGAAGAAGAACCAGATGCTGAGGGCGACGAAGGCAACGCGAGCGAGACGAACAACATGGGTTCGAGCGGGCCGCGCAGGACGCCGTGCCCAGTCGCCCTCCTCCATCGTCCTCCTCGACGCCGCGCGTAGACGCCGGTGACCCGCAGGTACGAGCCCGTTCAGCCACAGCAGCACCGGGGCGGTCACCGCCATCGCGATCGGCACGCCGACCAGGCCGGTGACGAAGTGGGTCGGCTCCCGTCGTCGGTCGCGTGGGCGAGGCCCCAGAGGGTGAGCACCGGGATCCCGATCCACCATCCGACGCAGGCGATCGCCGAGCACCGACGAGGATGAACGCGCCTGCGATGCGCTCGCGAGTCTCGAGCCCGGCCGCCATCAGCTCATTCGGGCTGCGGTGCGCCGCCCAGGCGACCCCCAGCGCGAAGACGAGCAGCACGACCGAGCCGGCGGTCGCGAGCGCACTCTGCGCGACGCCCGCGTCGTAGACCAGGTAGGTGAACGGGCCGGCGAGCAGGATGCTGGCGGCGAGGGCGATCAGCAATCGGCGCGCGGAGATCACCAGAGCAATGGGTTCTCGGCGAAGAAGACGAACCACACGCAGAGCGCCACGATTGCGACCGCCAGCGAGATCAGCATGATCGGCTCGAGCGGTCCCCGGACGCGCCGCTGCCATCCCGATTCGAGCTCGTCCTCGTCGACGCGGTCGAAAACGCCCGTGACCCGCAGATAGAGACCGTTGAGCCAGAAGAGGACCGGCGAGAACAGCACCATCGAAAGTGGCGCGCCGACCATGCCGACGAGGAAGTGGGTGGTCCCGTCATCGGTCAGTTTCCCCAATCCCCAGAGGAACCCGACCGGGATCGCGACCCAGAAGGCGACCGATGCGAGCACGAGTACGCAGAGCACGAAGGCCGCCGCGAGCCGCTCCCGGGCCCGGCCGGTCGGCACATCCCGGCTCATGAGATCGGCTTCCATCTCACTGACCCGCCGCTAGATGATGATCCGCGGTGGGCTCTCGGCGATGAAGAAGAACCAGATGCAGAGCGCGCCGAAGGCGACGGCGAGCGACACGAACATCATCGGCTCGAGCGGGCCCCGGAGCCGCCGGCGCCAGTCGCCCTCCTCCTCGTCCTCCATGACGCGTGCGTAGACGCCCGTGACGCGCAGGTACAGCCCGTTGAGCCACAGCAGGATCGGCGCGGTCACCGCCATCGCGAGCGGTACGCCGAGGAGACCCGTGACGAAGTGGGTCGGCCCGTCGTCGGTCGCGTGGGCGAGGCCCCACAGCGTCAGGACGGGGACCCCGATCCACCAGCTGACGCAGGCGATCGCCATGACCACGAGCACGACGGCGCCGGCGATCCGCTCGCGGGTCTCCAGCCCTGCGGTCATCATCCTCCGATCGGCGCCCTCGGATTGGCTCCCCAGAACACGAGCGTCCCCATCATCCCGATGATGTGCACCAGGACGATGTTGAGCACCATCGACTTCGCCGTCGCCGTGCCCACGCCGACCGGTCCCCCGGAGGCGGTGTAGCCGTAGTAGCACCCCACCAGGACGATCGCCGTCGCCATGAACATGGCCTTGATCAGGCTGAATATGAGGTCGGGCGGGTTCTGGAACATCCAGAAGATCAGGAAGTACCCGCCCTTCGAGACTTCAGCAACCTGCTCCACCACGGCGATGTACGACGCGAGGTAGCCGACCCCGATCGACGCCAGGAACATGAACGGCAGGGTGAGCCAGGCCCCGAGGAGCCTCGTCGCGCACAGGAAGATCATCGGGCTGACGCCCATCACCTCGAGGGCGTCGACCTCGTCGGAGATCCGCATCGCGCCGATCTCGGCGACGATCCCGGTGCCGACCTTGGCGGCCATCATGTAGCCGAAGGCGTACGGGGTGACCTCCCTCAGGTCGCACCACGCGGCGAAGGTGCCCGCGTTCGCCGGCGCCCCGACGCTGCGGGAGAAGTACGCGCCCTCGATCCCGCACTGCAGGCCCAGGATGAAGACGAGCCCCCAGATGATCAGCGTCGAGCCGAGGATCAGGATCCCGGCCTGGCGCAGCGTCTCGCCGAAGAACTGCAGCACCCGGCCCGAGTAGACGAGCCCCATCACCCGGCCGCTGAAGCGGGCGATGTCGCCGAGGCTGCCGAGCCAGTCGCGAGGAATCGCGAGCCAGCCCGGCATCACTTGAGTCCCTTGCGGACGCCTACGGCGTCCTTACACGCTTCTTTCGGAACGAAGTTCCTCATTTGATAACTGAAATCTCCGGATGCGTGGCCAGCAGCGTCTGCGTGAACACGTAGTTGAACGCGAACACCGCCAGCAGCGCCGTGACCACGGCCTCGTTCACCGCCCGGCCGACCCCCTCAGGGCCTCCTGACGCATTCATCCCCTTGTAACAGCAGACCACCGCCACGATCGCCCCGAAGGCCGTGCATTTGAGCAGCGACGCCCACAGGTCGGTGATCGACGCGTTGTTGAACAGGGTGGCGAGGAAGCCGCCCAGCGGCTGGCCGAACATCAGCTCCGCGATCACGCCGCCGGAGATCCCGAAGATGATCGCGTAGACGTCGAGCAGCCCCGTGATCAGCATCAGGGCGAGGAAGCGCGGGACGACGAGGTTCTTGATCGGGTCGACGCCGAGCACCTGCAGGGCGTCGAGCTCCTCACGGATCTTGCGCGCCCCCAGGTCCGCCGTGATCGCCGTCCCCGCGACGCCGGCCACGATGATCGCGCTCACGAACGGCGCGAACTCGCGCACCGAGGCGAGGATGAAGAAGCCGCCGAGCCGGTCCAGGGCGCCGAACAGCGAGAGGAAGTTGGCCGCCTGCAGCCCCGGCGCACCGAAGCTCACGGCCACCATCGAGACCGCCATCGGGAACCAGCAGAGCTGCAGCGCGAACAGGAACTGGCCGATGAACTCGCCGCCGTAGGGGTACGGCGGCCTGACCGTCGCGACAAAGGTCTTGCCGGTCAGGATCATCATGTTCCCGACCTGCTCGAACAGGTTCTTGGCCGGCAGGAACGCCCGGTCGGCGATCGCGCCGACCATCAGCTTGTCTCCCGGCTAACGGGCATCCGCCCGAGACCCGCACCCGCCACCAGTTCATCAGCGCGCCGAGCGGGCCCATCCGGGGACCGACCTCCCAGGTCGAGCATCCCTCCTCGCCCGTGTCGGCCGACGAGACGACCTCCCACCGGTGCCCGGCGGGGTCGGCGACCATCGCGTCGCGGACCTCGCGGGCGCGCCGCTCGCGCCGCGATCGCCGCCGCGCCGACTCCCGCGCCCCGGCGAGCAGGGCGAGCAGGGCGTCGCGGGTCTCCGCGAGCTCATCGGCCCCGGCGATCCGCGGCTCGGCCGGCCACGCCGTCGGCTCGGGCGGCTGCAGGTCCCGTGGATACGCCGCGAGCTCGGCCTCCAGCCTGCCGATCTGCCGGCGAAGCTCGCGCCGCGCGGCGGGCGAGTCCCCGGCCTCGAGCCAGGAGTCGTCGAGCTCGAGCTCGGAGGCGAGGGCGTCGAGGTCGAGCTCCGGGGCGTCCGGCTCGGCTCGCCGGCGGGCAGCCCGGCGTCGGAGCCCTCCGGGCAGGGCGGCAGAGACGAGGGTGGTGATCGCCACGTCGCGCGGGTCGACGCCGGCCGCGCGCGCCGCCTCGATCGCCTCGCCGGCGATCCGCTCGACCTCGGGCGACCCGGCCGCCCGGTCGGCGACGTAGCTGCCGCGCCCGTGGCTGGTGACGATCAGGCCCCTGCTCATCGAGGCGCGCGTAGACGGCGCGGACCGTGTTGACGTTGACCTGCGGCCCAGCTCGGCCATCGTGCGCACGCTCGGCATCCGCTCGCCGGGCGCCAGGCGCCGGCCGCGATCAGCGCCCGCAGCCGCCACTCGAGCTGCACGCCGACCGGCAGCTCGTCCTCCGGATCGGTGCGGAACGGAGCGTCTCCGCCGGCTTCAACTGTGCCATCAGACTCACACAGTATGATCATCAGCACTGTGCTAGTCAAGCAGCATACTCACGGCCGCTGCTACCCTCGCGACCGTGCAGTCATGCCGCGCGACCTACGCGCCGAGCTCGTCGACCATGCGCGCGCCGACGCCCCGAACGAGTGCTGCGGGATCATCGGCCTCGCCGACGGCCGTTCACCGGCCACTTCTACCGCGCCCGCAATCGGTTCGAGAGCCCGCTGCGCTTCGAGATCCATCCCGGCTGATCAGTCCGGATCAACGAACTGAGATCGAGGCGCGGGGCGCAGGAGATCGGCGCCATCTTCCACTCGCATCCGAACAGCGAGGCGCGGCCCTCGCAGACCGACGTCAACCTGGCCCGCTGGTGGCCCGGGCTGGTCTGGGTGATCTGCTCGCTGGCCGAGGACGAGCCGGTGATCCGCGCCTTCGAGATCGACGGGAGCCGGGTCGAGGAGGTCGAGCTACTTGCCGGCTGAGGCGAACGGAGCGGTCGAACCGCTCGCGTGCCCGACGTGCGCCCGCAAGTACCCGCTGAGCGAGCGCTTCTGCTCCGAGTGCGAGATGCCGCTGGTCTACGTCGGCCGAGGCGAGCAGGAGCCGATCACCGAGGCCCATGAGCGGGCCCGCAAGGTGAAGCCCCAGTACACGGGCGGCAACCCGGTGAAGGTCGCCTACGCGTCCAACCTCGCCGAGGCGCAGCTGATCCAGGGGATGCTGCTCGAGGAGGGGATCCCGAGCTTCGAGCGCCGCACCCGGGGCTTCGACGTGCCCGACTTCCTCGCCGCCGGCCCCCGGGACATCCTCGTCCCGGCGGCCGGCGCGGAGGCCGCCCGTGAGCTCCTCGCCGACACCGCCGAGCACGTGCTCGAGCCGGGCGCCGCCGCCGAGAGCCCCGGGCGGCTGCTCGTGGGGATCCTGATCGCCGTCCTGATCGCGGCGGCGATCGCCTGGGCGGTCTCGGAGCTCGTCTAGCAGACCACCACCAGGCGGAACGGCAGGTCATCCGACGCGCCCGCGCCGTTCGCGATGTCCACCGAGACGGCCTCGATGTTGCCGGCCGCGTCGGCGACGTCGATCATCCCGTCGACGACGTTTTGGGTGCCGGGGAAGCCGAGCGTGGCCACCGCGGTGCACGACGCGACGTTACGAGCGAAGTCGACCACGTAGGTGCCTTGCCCCGCGGGGTTCGACGTGGTCACGCCGCCGCCGCTGGAGTTGGCGAGCGACCCGTCGAGGTTCACCTCGGCGAACAGCACCCCGACGTCCTGGTTGCTGAGGCTGAAGTCGACGATCTCGCCGGAGTCGATCGAGTTGTCCTGGATCTGGGATGCCGCGACTCCGTTCGACTGGATCTCAGACGTACCGACCGAGTTGGCAGCCAGGTCCTCCACGTCGAGGCCGCCGCCGCTGAGCGTGTCGTCGCGGATGTCGATGCTGCGGACCTGTTGGTTGCCGATGTCAGGGGCCCGCACCTCGTTGTTGATGATGTCCGAGGACCCGACCTGGTTGACACCGGGCAGTGGTCCATCGACCGCGTACGCGGTTCCCGTCAGGGCAACGAACATCGCCGCGATGCCCCAGACATTCGACCGGACGTGGTCGCTGATCCGTCGTCTCATGATTCCTCCCTCGCTGCCGGCGGGCGGCCGGCGTGTTATGGGCTGTTATGAGACGTATGACTCCGGGCCCCCGCCCGTCCTTCCCACGACTCTGACGCTCTCACCCCGTCACTTGGCCCGTCCAGGGCGGATCAGAACGGCGCTTCGTCCGGCAGCTCGCCGAGCGAGCCGGCCCGCGGCAGGTCCTCGCGCAGGTAGCGGCGCCACTCGCGCTCGACGTCGCGGAAGCGCGCGTCGAAGGCGAGCTCGATCGCGCGTGTGGCACCCTCGCGCCGCAGCCTCGAGACCAGGATCAGGCAGGCGTCGCGGCCGCGCTCGTTCTCCAGCAGGTCGTAGACGGTCCCGCCGAGGATGATCGCGTCGCGGGCCGAGGGCGGGAACGACGGCTCGCGGCCCTGGCGCATGCGGGTGTTGACCGCGGCGCGAAAGAGCGAGGTCTGGCCGGCGAAGTACTGGGCGCCTCCCTCGATCAGCCAGGCCCAGCGGATGTAGCGCCAGAACCGGCGCGGGCCCCAGGGCGGCGGCAGCCGGTCGTTGTTGGCGGCCAGCACGATCTGCGCGTAGAGCCGTTCCGCCGTCCCCCGCAGGGCCGCGAGCGAATCCTCGCCGGCGGCGCGGCGATCGGTGTACTCGTCGTTGAGGATGTGCAGCTCCGAGGCCATCGCCCAGCCGGCGAGATAGCGGCGCCCGGCCGGGGCCGCTGCCAGGCGGGCGCCGGGCAGGAACGGGTGGGCGGCCGCGAGCCAGCCCGGGGACGGGTGGACGATCACGGTGATGCCGCCCGGGGCGTCGTCGAAGCGGTCCTCGAGGCGCAGCCGCAGGTCCTCGAGCCGGTCGAGGGTTCGCTGCGCGCAGGCCTCGTCGGCGGTCTCGTGGCGGGCGGTGAAGGACAGCGACTCGGTCTCGACCCAGGGCATCCAGCCGAGGTTATTCCCTCTCCACGGGGGATCATGCGGCTCGCCGCGGGCCCATCTGTGCGTAATCTCACACTCCCTGCCCGCCCCGGCGACGAAGCTCGGGAGCGCTAGCGAGAGATCGGAGCAGTGCGTGAACGCGAGCCTACCCCCGGGCCCCTCCTATCCTGCGGCGATCCAGATGATCGGCTTCTGGTCGCGACCGCTGGCCTACCTCGAGCAATGCCGGGCCCGCTACGGCAAGCGCTTCACGATCCGGTTCCCGTTGGCGCCCTCGTTCGTGATGCTCAGCGAGCCCGAGCAGATCAAGCAGGTCTTCACCGCGCCGCCCGACGTGCTCCGCCCGGGAGAGGGCGCGAAGGTTCTGCAGCCGATCGTCGGCGACAACTCGGTGATCCTGCTCGACGGCGGGGCGCACATGGAGCAGCGCAAGCTGATGCTTCCGGCCTTCCACGGCGAGCGCATGGAGCGGCTCACCGGCCTGATCGAGAGGGTCGCCGAGGCCGAGGTCGCGAGCTGGAACGGAGCCAGCGAGCTCGAGCTCCATCCCCGAATGCAGCGGCTGACGATGGAGATCATCCTCCGCGCCGTCTTCGGCCTCGACCCGGGCGAGCGGCTCGACGCGATGCGCGAGCGGCTCTCGCGGCTTGCCGCGTACGGCGACAAGCCGATCACCCTGCTCGGCCAGCCGCCGGAGTGGCTCGAGCCGACGCTCAACCGGTTCGGCCCGGTGGCGGGCTTCGTCGACCTCCGCGAGGAGATCGACGCGCTGATGTTCGAGCTGATCGCCGAGCGGCGCGCCGAGCCGGGCGACCGCGACGACGTGCTCGCGATGCTGCTCGAGGCCCGCCACGAGGACGGCTCGCCGATGTCCGAGCAGGAGCTCCGCGACGAGCTCCTCACCCTGCTGATCGCCGGGCACGAGACCACCGCGACCACCCTCGCCTGGGCGTTCGAGCGCCTCGTCCGCGAGCCCGCGGTGCTCGGCCGGCTGGTCGACGAGATCGACGCCGACGACGGCGACGAGTACCTGACCGCGACGATCCGGGAGACGCTCCGCCGCCGCCCGGTGCTGCCGAACAACGCGCCGCGGCTGGTCGCCCAGCCGATCGAGGTCGGCGGCTGGCATTACGAGCCCGGCGTCTGCCTGGTTCCGAACGCCTACCTCGTCCACCACGATCCCGACGTCTATCCGGATCCGTACGCGTTCCGGCCCGAGCGGTTCCTCGACCAGAAGCCCGGCACATACAGCTGGATCCCGTTCGGCGGTGGGCGCAGGCGGTGCCTCGGCGCCAGCTTCGCCACGCTCGAGATGCAGATCGTGCTCCGGGCGGTGCTCGGCGCCTACGACCTGCGGCCGGTCGCGCAGCGTGCCGAGCCCGCGCGGCGGCGCAACATCACCGTCCGCCCGGCGGGCGGCTCCACCGTCGGCGTCGCCACGCGAGAGGCCCGGGTTCCGGTAGCGGCGTGACCCCTCCGGCCGCGGCGGCCGAGCAGGGCGCGGTCGAGCGCGAGCTGAGCGAGGTCTCGCGCCGGATCTTCCGCACTCGGCTGGATCGTCAACGCGGTCGGCGGCGCTGGTCACCTTCGTCTCGGTCGGCTTCCTGATCCCGATCTTCTTCGACCCGAGCGAGGCGGAGGAGCTCGGCGGCTGCAACGGCCCCGCTGCTCGTGCGTCGCGCTGCTCGTCGGCGGCTACGTGCTCTCCCGGCTGGTCGGCCCGCGACCAGCGCCGCGCCTTCGCCTGGATCGTCGAGGGCCGCGAGCCGACCGCAGGACGAGCACCGCCTCACCCTCTCGCTGGCGGCGACCTGGACCAAGCGGCTGGCGATCGCCTGGGCGCTGGCCGCGGTGGCGTTCGGCCTCATCAACCTCACACCACTCGGCCGGCTTCGCGGCGGTCGTCGCTGGCGACGATCTGGCTCGGCGGCGAGACCACCTGCGCGCTCGCCTACCTCTACTACGAGCGCGCCCTGCGCCCCGTGACCGCACGGGCGCTCGCCGCGCGGCTGCCCTCGCGACCGATCGCGCCCGGCGTTCGCGGGCGCCTGCTGATCGCCTGGAGCCTCGGCACCGGGGTGCCCGATCCTCGGCGTGCTCGTCGTCGGCGTGGTCGGGATCATCAGCTCCGACGTCGAGACCGAGTACGTCGCCGGCGCGAGCATCTTCCTCGGCTGCGTCGCGCTCGTCGTCGGCCTGCTCGCGACCGCAGATCGCCGCGCGCGCGATCGCCGACCCCGTGACCTCGGTCCGCGACGCGCTCGAGCGCGTCGCCGGCGGCGACTTCGACGTCCACGTGCCGATCGACGACGGCAGCGAGGTCGGCCTGCTGCAGGCGGGCTTCAACCGGATGGCGGAGGGCCTGCGCGAGCGCGAGCACATCCGCGACCTCTTCGGCCGCCAGGTGGGGCGCGAGGTCGCCCGGGCCGCGCTGCGCGGCGGCGCCCGGCTCGGCGGCGAGGAGCGCGAGATCGGCGCCGTCTTCGTCGACCTCACCGGCTCGACCTCGATGGCGCTGGCGATGCCGCCGACCGAGGTCGTCCGACTGCTGAACCGCTTCTTCCGCGTTGTGATCGAGGTGGTCGAATCGGAGCGCGGGCTGGTGAACAAGTTCGAGGGCGACGCGGCCCTGTGCGTCTTCGGCGCCCCGGTGGCCAGCGACGACCCGGCGGGCGACGCCCTGCGCGCCGCCCGCACGCTCGCCCAGCGCCTCGAGCGCGAGGTCCGCGAGATCGGCTTCGGCATCGGCGTCTCGGCGGGGCTCGCGGTTGCCGGCAACGTCGGCTCCGAGCAGCGCTTCGAGTACACGGTGATCGGCGACCCCGTGAACGAGGCCGCCCGCCTCTGCGATCTCGCCAAGGAGCGCGGCGTGCTCGTGCGTCGCGTCCGAGGCGGCGCTCTCGCGAGCAGGGGCGACCGAGGCCGCGGGCTGGGAGCTCACCGACCGCACCGTGCTCCGCGGCCGCCTCGAGGCGACCGGGCTCGCGATGCCCCGCGACCGCACCGAGAGTCGACTCGCTCCCGAATAGCAGGAGCGAGTCACCTCTCGGACGGGGTGGGACGCGGCGCGGTGGGGGCCAGCGCGGTGGGGGCCGGCTCGCTCAGCCGCCGGGCGGCTCGGCGCGGTCGCGTTCGTAGTCGAGCTCGGTGCTGACGCCGATGGCGTTCAGGGCCGCGCGGGCGGCTTCGAGGTCGCCGGCGCCGCTCACGGCCGTCGCCAGCGGCAGCTCCGGAGCGGCCGCCTCGAGGTCGAAGCAGAAGGTGAGCGCACCGACGGGCCCCAGCGGGACCCGCCGCCGCCCGCCGCGGATCTCCGCCTCTCCGAGCTCGCCGCGCGCGCAGCGGACCATCTGCAGGCTCGCCTCCGTCTGGGTCGACGCCGCGGCACGCTCGACGTCGTCGGCGATCTCCGAGGTGACGCTCGAGCTGCCGATCCAGGCGCCGGCCGCCGCCAGCGCCGCGACCCTGCCGAGCACCTCGTCGGGCGTCAGCTCGCCGTCGCAGCCGGCGCCGAGGACGGCGATCGCCCCGTCGAGCCGGGGGCCGAGCCGGATCCCCGCGGCGAGCATCACCGCGTCGCAGAGGGGGCTGCCGAGGCCGGGCTCGTCGCCGACCGCGAGCGCGTCGCCGCCCACGTCGGTGTAGACGACCAGGTCGCAGCCGAGCAGGCCCGCGGCGGCGCTGACGCCCTCGGCCGCGCCGGCGGCGCCGTCGGTGATGTCGATCAGCACCGTCGGGCGCTCGAGGTAGGCCGCCACGTGCGACTCGGAGAACCGGACGCCCTCGGGGGTGGAGGTGTCGGCGCCGGCGAGCACGGCGTGGCGCCCCAGCGGCTCGCCCTCGTGGATCTGGGCGACCGCGCGGGGGCCCGGGTAGGGGTCGATCGGCAGCCGCTCCCAGGCGACGCCGCCGAGCACGAACTGGGTGCCGAGCTCCTCGCAGCGACGCGCGACGGCCAGCGCCCCGACCACGTCTCCGCCACCGCCGATGCCGAGCACCAGCGCCCGCCGCGCCTTGGCGACGCGCCGATCGAACCCCCTGTTGGCTATGGCGCTAGACCAGCGCCGGTTCGGCTTTGCAGAGCTCGCGGATCGCGGCTGCGGCCCGGTCGAACTCCTCGTCCGCCATCACCGGCGTGCCCTCGAACGGCAGTTCCCGGTCGATCTCGACCCAGGAGCGACAGCCGTGGTACTCGTCCTTGACGCGGACGGTCACCGGTCGGGGGATCCGGTGGACCCGCAGCAGGAGCACGTGCAGCGGATGGGTCCGCTTCCAGCGCAGGCGCTTCTGGGCGTAGTCCTGGGTCCAGACGTGGAAGGGCGAGAGCGCGTCGACGATCCGCGGGTCGTCGGTCTCGAAGTGGTCGGAGACCTCCGCCCAGGCGCGGATCCGGACCCGATCGGGCTGCGGGATGCCGCCGTCCTGGAGCAGCGCCCGCGCGGGCGGCTCCTCGTCGGGCCACACGCCCTCCTCGAGCGCACGCCGCAGCTCGGGGTGGTGGGACTCCCGTACCAGATCATTGCGCTGGTGATCGAAGGTCGGATAGAGGAAGAACTGCTCGTGCTCGAGCTCGAAGTGCTTGTCCTGCTCGCGGATTCCGCCCTTGCGGATCGTGAGCAGCTGCTCACCCTCCGAGAGGGCGCGGACCGTGACGGCCCATTCTTTAAAGGCAATAGGCATGAGGTGTCGTTCGGGGGGAGGGGTTGTTTGTGTGCGTTGTTCCGGCCTTGGGACCTCGCCCCGGAGGGGCGCTCAGGGCCGGCTGAGGTCCCCGAATATAGAGAAACGATCCTCAAATTCCAAGTTTGTGATCAAAGTTGCGCGGGCGTGCCGTAGCCCCCGCCTCCGGGCGTCTCCAGGCGGAGGCGGTCGCCGGGGCGCAGCTCGCCGGCGGTCTTCGGCGCGAGCTCGCGATCGTTGAGCAGATTGCGCCCCGGTTTCCCGTCGCGGCCGCCGTCGCGTCCCCTCGGCGCGTGGCGGCGGCGCTCGGTGATCAGGTTGAAGCGCATCGGCTCCAGCGCCTCGATCTCACGCACGACCCCGTCGCCGCCGCGGTGCTCGCCGGCGCCGCCCGAATCACGGCGTACCTCAAGCCTCGTAACCCTTACTGGGTAATCGACCTCGAAGGCCTCCACCGGGGTGTTCAGCGTGTTCGACATCGCGACGTGGATCGCGCTCGGGCCGTCGGCCTTCGGGCAGGCTCCCTGGCCGCCGCCGACCGTCTCGTAGTACGTAAACGACTCCCCCGCGAGGGTGAAGTTGTTCATCGTCCCCTGCCCCTGCGCGGGGGCCGGCGTCGCCCCGGCGAGCGCCTCGAGCACCAGGTCGGCGACCCGGCTCGAGGTCTCGACGTTGCCGGCGGCGACCGCGGCCGGGAAGCGCGCGTTGAGCACGCAGCCGGGGGGCGCGGCGACCTCGATCGGCCGGTGCGCGCCCGCGCACGGGGGTGCGTCGGGATCGGTCAGCACGCGCACGGCGAAGAAGGCCGCGGACTTGGTCACCGCCAGCGGGCAGTTGAGGTTGCCCTCGACCTCGTCCGCGCTGCCCGAGAAGTCGAGCCGCAGCGCGTCGCCGTCGATCGTGGCCGTCACCTCGAGCTCGACCTCGGCGTCGCCGGCCGCCCCGCCCTCGAGCACGTCGGCGGCCCGGTATTCGCCGTCGGGCAGGGCGGCGATCGCGGCCCGGCTCCGGCGCTCGGCGTAGTCGAGGATCGCGCTCATCCCGGCGATCAGCCCTTCGCGGCCGAGTCGCTCGACCAGCTCGGACACGCGCCGAGCGCCGCTGCGGTTCGCGGCCCGCTGGGCCCGCAGGTCGGCGAGCCGCTCCGCTCGGGTTGCGCATCCGCTCGGCGAGCTCGCGCAGGGCCTCGTCGGTCGCAGCGCGTCGGCGGAATCACGACGCCCTCGTCCTCGAGCCGGGTGGAGTCCGCCGGCATCCCGCCCGGCGTCGGCCCGCCGATGTCGGCGTGGTGGGCACGGCTGGCCGCAAAGCCGATCAGCTCCCCGGCGTCGAAGAGGGGGGAGATCAGGGTGACGTCGGGGAGGTGGGTGCCGCCGGCGTACGGGTCGTTGAGGATCCAGGCCTGGTCCGGGCGCTGCTCGCGGTCGAGCACCGCCGCGACCGCGTCGGGCATCGAGCCGAGGTGGACCGGGATGTGCTCGGCCTGCATCACGAGCTCGCCGGCGGCGTCGAAGAGCGCGGTCGAGCAGTCGCGGCGCTCCTTGATGTTCGGCGAGTGAGCCGACCGGATCAGCACCGCGCCCATCTCGTCGCAGGCGGCGCGCAGCGCCCCGACCAGCACCTGGAGCGAGATCGGGTCGAGCGGCGGGCGCTCGCCGGCGTTCACTCGGCGCGCTCCGCGCACACGGTGCCCGCCTCGTCGACCGCCGCGCGCCAGCCGGGGGGCAGCACCAGGGTCGCCTCGGGAAGCTCGAACACGCACGGTCCCTCGGCGTCGGTCCCGGCGGCGGGCTCGCCGCGCAGGACCTCCGCGTCCAGCCACTCGCCGCCGAATCGCGCCCGGCGGCGCTCGCGCTCCAGCCCCTCGCCCTCGCGCCGCGCGGGGCCGTGGCTCGGGCCCGGGCTCGACCAGCGCGAGGCGGATGTTGACCAGCTCGACCTCGGCGTCGGGGTCGCGATAGCCGTAGCGGCGCTCGTGCTCGGCGGCGAAGCCCTCCGCGAGCTCCTCGGGATCGGGGCGCTCGCCGGCCTCGACCGGGAGCTCGAACGCCTGGCCCCGGTAGCGGAGCTCGTAGGTGACCTCGGTCTCCGCCTCGCCGAGCCCGTCGGCGAGCGAGTCGCGCAGGGCGCCGACCTCCGCGGCGATCCGTTCCGCGCTCAGGTCGTCGCCGCGCAGCATCACCGTGCGGGCGGTATCCCGCCGCCGCTCGGACGCCAGCAG
Organism: uncultured Solirubrobacterales bacterium; assembly: GCA_963729065.1. Lineage (GTDB taxonomy): Bacteria > Actinomycetota > Thermoleophilia > Solirubrobacterales > 70-9 > WHSW01. The sequence goes on along the minus strand of CAVSMS010000012.1, from coordinate 100,431 downwards.
CCCGAGGGCCGACAGCACGCCGCTGGCGCGCGGGCAGAGGATCCGCTCGATCCCGAGCTCGGCCGCGATCGCGGCGGCATGCATGGGCCCGGCGCCGCCGAACGGCATCAGCGCGAAGCGCCTGGGGTCGATCCCGCGCTCCACGGTGACCACGCGCAGCGCCCGGACCATCTCCTGGTTGGCGATCCGCACGATGCCCTCCGCCGCGTCGACCGGGTCGAGGTCGAGCTGGTCCGCGAGCGCGCCGATGGCCCGCTCGGCAGCGTCGGCGTCGAGCTCGACCCCGCCGGCGAGCGTCGACGCCGCGCCGAGGTAGCCGAGCGCGAGGTTGGCGTCGGTCACCGTCGGCTCGTCGCCGCCGCGTCCGTAGCAGGCGGGGCCGGGCTCGGCGCCCGCGGATCGCGGGCCGACCCGCAGCGCGCCTCCGGGATCGCGCCAGCCGATCGATCCGCCACCGGCGCCGACCGTGTGCACGTCGACCATGGGGAGCTGGATCACGCGGCCGTCGAGCTCGCGCGAGTCGGTCTTGCGCACCCGGCCGTCCTCGACCACGCAGACGTCGCAGGAGGTGCCGCCCATGTCGAAGCCGAGCGCGTTGCCGTCGCCCGAGAGCCGGGCGAGCAGTCCGGCGCCGACCGCGCCCCCGGCGGGCCCGGAGAGCACGCTCCAGGCTCCTGCACGAGCCGCCTCGCCGGCCGGCGCGACCCCGCCGGAGGACATCATCACCGTCGGCTCGGGCAGGCCGTGCTCGCCCGCGGCCTCGGCCAGGCGCTCGAGGTAGCGGTCGAGCAGCGGCGTGAGATAGGCGTCGATGACCGTGGTCGAGCAGCGCTCGTACTCGCGGAACTGGGGCAGCACCTCGTGGGAGGCCGAGACGTGCACGTCGGGCATGGCCTCGCGCAGTCGTTCGGCGATCGCCCGCTCGTGGGCCGGGTCGAGATAGGAGAACAGCAGGCAGATGGCGATCGACTCGGCTCCGATCTCGCCCGCCTCGGCCACGATCCGGTCGAGCTCGGCCTCCTCCAGCGCCTCGACCACCCCCTCGGGGCCGAGCCGCTCGCGGGCCTCGATCCGCGCCGCGGTGTCGACCAGCGGCTCGGGCTTGGGAGCGCACAGGTGGTAGAGCTGCGGCCGGTTCTGGCGCGCGATCTCGAGCAGGTCCGCGAACCCGCGGGTGGCGATCAGCGCCGTCCGGGCCCCGCGGCGCTCGAGCAGCGCGTTCGTCCCCACCGTCATCCCGTGGGCGAAGACCTCGACCGCGTCGGGGTCCGCGTCCGCCGCCGCCAGCGCCGCCTCGATGGCCTCGAGCACTCCCTGGGACTGGTCGGACGGGCGTGGTCGGCGCCTTGGCGGTGAACAGGCGGGTGCCGTCGAAGACCACCGCGTCGGTGAACGTCCCGCCGACGTCGACCCCGAGCAGCATGGCCGCACGCTATAGCCGCCAACGGAAAAAGTGAGGCCCCGGCTTCCCCAAGCCGGGGCCTCGGCCCCTAAGTCCCGGCCACCCCCCGGTGGCCGGTTCCCCACACGTCCGGAAGCTCAGACTGCCCTGGCGAGCCCCTCTCGCCCGGCGACCTCGCCCTCCAGAGCCTCGACGGGAATCTCGGGTCCGTCGTACGTCTCCTCAAGGTGCTTGTGCGACGGGCAGTAATCCCGTCCGGGCAGCGGCTCGCGCTGACACGGCGTTCCCTTGCGGGTGTGCGCTCGGCACTGGCGGGGGATTCCGTCGAGGCCGGTCCCATCCGGCATCCGCTCGAGGAACCCGAGCGCCAGCGTGATGTTCCTGTCGATCACCATCCAGACGCGGAGCTGGTCGCCGATTGCGAAGTGCATTCGCACGTCGTTGAACAGCTTGCGCGCCGGCTTGGCGAAATAGCGTCGGTCGTACGTGAGACGCCTGATGGTGTCCTCACACGCGTCGAGCACGAGTTGCTTGTTCCGACACCCCGTCGGATCGCGTTCGTCCTCAACGACAGCAGTAGCGATCTCGCGAAAGATCGAGCGGCTGAAGCGATACATCTGACTCCTTACCCCGTTCCTTGTCCATTCCTTGGAGCCTCCGGGACTTCCGTGCTCCTTTCCGCGGAGGCACCGGGCAGTATGTCAACCGATCGGCAAAAAACAAGGGCGATTGGTTAAGGAACTATTAACCGATCGAAGGAGAAATAATCATCCGATCGGAGGAGACCGCGATAGAGCACCCGTCCCGCCCCAGACGGATGCTCAGATCCAGCGCTCGGCGCGCAGGCTGCTGTCCTCCCCAACTACGAGGTGAGTCCCGTCCATACCCGGGTCGGGAAGCGGGTAATCGGACCGCATATGGGCGCCGCGGGACTCGCGCCGCGCGAGCGCGCTCGTGGCGATCAATCGGGCGAGCGGGTATGGATCGTTCGTCAGCGGCTCGAGCCCGGCGGCGTCGCGTCGCGGCCCGGCGTGGCGCCAGACGGCGTCCCGGGTCGGCTCGAGCGGAGGCTCGAACCGCCAGGCGGGCACCGGGGGCGGCCGGCCCACGGCCGCCTGGGACCCGGCCGCCCGGGCGGCGCGGCTGCCGAAGACGAAGCACTCGCTGAGCGAGTTCGAGGCCAGCCGGTTGGCGCCGTGCAGGCCGGTGTACGAGCACTCGCCGGCCGCCAGCAGCCCCGGGAGGGTGGTCCGTCCGTCGAGGTCCGTCGCGATCCCACCGATCAGGTAGTGGGCGGCGGGCGCGACCGGCAGCACCTCTCCGGTCGGGTCGAGCCCGGCCGCGCGACAGGTGGCGAACACGTTCGGAAACCGCTCCGGCGGCAGCTGCCGGAGGTCGATCCACACTTGACCGGCCCCGTCGGCGGCCATCCGGTCGAGGATCGCGGCCGTCACCTGATCGCGGGGGGCGAGCTCGTCGGTGAACCGCTGCCCGTCGGCGCCGAGCAGCGTCGCTCCCTCGCCGCGCACGGCCTCGGTGATCAGCGAGCCGTCGTGCGGGCTCCCCGGAAGCTGGAGCGCGGTCGGGTGAAACTGGCAGAGCTCGAGCCCCGCGAGCTCCGCGCCGGCCGCGTGGGCGAGCACCGCGCCGGCGCCGATCGCCCCGCGCGGGTTGGTGGTCCGGCGCCAGAGCGCCGCCCCGCCGCCGGTGGTGAGCACGGTGGCCGCCGCCGCAATCGAGCCCTCGGCGATGATCGCGCCGGCGCAGCGCTCGCCGTCGCTCCACAGGGCGACGGCGGAGGCGCCCTCGAGCACCTCGACCGCGGGCTCGGCGGCGACGAGCTCGGCGAGCCTGCCGGTGATCGCCCGGCCGGTCTCGCTGCCCCCGGCGTGCACGATCCGCCGCGCCGAATGCCCCCCCTCGAGGCCGAGCGTGAGCCGGCCGTCGGGGTCGGTGTCGAAGCGGACGCCGCGCTCGCGCAGCTGCTCGACCGCGGCCGGCGCCTCCCGGGTGAGGATCTCGACCGCGCTCGTGCGGCACAGGCCGCGCCCGGCCGCGAGCGTGTCGGCCGCGTGGCGTTCGGGCGAGTCGTCGGGCGCGAGCGCTGCTGCAAGGCCGCCCTGAGCCCAGAAGCTCGAGCTCTCGGCGAGGGGCTTGCGCGCGACCAGGATGACCGCCGCTCCCGCGGCCGCCGCCTCGAGCGCGACGTGCAGCCCGGCGGCCCCGCCGCCGATGACGAGGACGTCGCAGCTCCTGCTCGGCTCGGTTCCGGCGGCGGTCACGTGGCGGCTACGGTACCCCGACGCGGATGACGCTCTACTTCTCCCACCCGTCCTCGCACGAGCACGACACGGGCCCGCATCCCGAGAACGCTCGCAGGCTCGTCGCGATCGAGACGGCGCTCGAGCGTGAGGGCTGGCGCGGCCTCGAGCGCGTGGAGGCCCCGGCGGCGACCCGAGAGCAGGTCACCCGCGTTCACGGTGTGGGCCACTACGAAGCGATCGAGGCTTTCTGCGCCGCAGGCGGCGGGCCGATCGACCTGGACACGATCGCGAGCCCGCGGTCGTTCGAGGCGGCCCTGCACGCGGCCGGCGGCGCCGCGACGGCGGCCGAGCGGCTGCTCGCCGGCGACGCGCGGACCGCGTTCTGCGGCCTGCGCCCGCCCGGCCACCACGCCGAGCGGGACCGCGCGATGGGCTTCTGCCTGTTCAACAACGTCGCCGTGGCCGCCGCCCACGCGATCGCCGCCTGCGGGGCGAGCAGGGTCCTGGTGGTCGACTGGGACGTTCACCACGGCAACGGGACCGAGGCGATCTTCGCCTCCTCGGCGGAGGTGCTCTACGCGAGCATCCATCAGTGGCCGCTCTATCCCGGAACCGGGGCGGCCGAGTACGCCGGGGAGGGAGAGGGGGAGGGCTACACGGTCAACCTCCCGGTGCCGCCCGGCGCGGGCAGCGAGGAGTTCCTGGCCCTCGTGGAGCACGTCCTGGTGCCGATCGGCCGCGCCTACGCGCCCGACCTGATCGTGATCTCGGCCGGCTACGACGCCCATCGCGACGACCCGCTCGCCTCCTGCATGGTCGAGACCGCCGCCTACGGCGAGATGACCGCGGCGCTGCGCGCGCTCGGCGACGACCTCGGCGCGCCGGTGCTGGTGAGCCTCGAGGGGGGTTACTCGCCGCCGGCGCTGGCCGAGTCCGTGGTCGCGACGGTCGGTGCGCTGGCGAACGGGGCGTCGCCGCGGGCCGCGTCGAGGGAGGCGGCCGAGCCGCACCTCTCCCGGCTGCGCGAGCGCTGGGACCTCTAGCCGCTCAGGGGACCAGTCGGTGCTTGACGTCGTCGAGGAAGTTCCGCGGGAACCCGGGGACCTTGTCGAGATCGTCGACTGAGTGGAAGCCGCCGCGCTCGTCGCGGTAGCGGATCACCCGCTTCGCCTGGGTCACCGACATCCCGAGATCGCGCAGGGTGTTGAAGTCGGCGTCGCTGAGGCTGATCACGTCCTCCGGCGCCGATGACTCCGGCCAGCCGCCGTTCGTCTCCGGCTCCGAGGCGGTCTCCGGCGCCTCGTCGGCCTGCGCCTCGGGCTCCTCGTCGGGCTCGGCCTCATCGTCGTCAGGCTTCGCGTCGTCGTCCTCGGCCTCGGGCTCGTCTTCGTCCGCGGCGCGCGGGGTCTCGTCCTCGTCCGCCTCGGCCTCGGCCTCGGCCGGAGCGTCGTCGATGACCCACGCCGGCGCCTCGAGCTCGTCGTCGGTGGTCTCCTCGGAGGTGGCTTCCGGGGCGAGCTTCTCGGCCTCGGCCGCGAGCTCGGCGATCGATGCGGAGGAGTCCTCGGGCGCCTCCTCGTCGGCCTGCTCGGACTCCTCGGACTCCTCGGCGGCGCTCTCGACCTCGGCCTGCGCCTGCTCCTCCGCCTCGGGCAGGGTGTCGTCCTCCGTCTCCTCCTCGAGCTCCTCGGCGGCGGGCTGCGGCTCCTCGTCGACTGCCACCGGCGGCGGGTCCGCAAACCGCGAGGGGCGCCGGCGACGCCGGCGGAAGAGCCCCCGCTTCGCCACGGGCTCCTCGACCTCGGTCGGGGCGAACGCCTCGGGCTCCGGATCCGGCGCCACCCACTCCTCGTCGGCCTCCGCCTCGACCGGCTCGTCGCCGTCGTCGGCGCCCTCGGGGCCGGCCTCCGGCTCCTCCTCGTCGGCCTGGGCGCGCTCGGCCGCCTGGCCGGCGCGCTCGTCCAGCGCGCCGATCTTGCCCTCGATCTCCTGAAAGCGCTGCTCTCGCTCGCGCGCCAGCGCCTCGCGCGACTCCGCCTCGATCTCCGTCATCCGGCGCTCGGCCTCGGCGGTGCGCGTATTGGCCTCCTCGAGCTGGCGCCGGGTGGCGCCGAGCTCGCCCTCGAGCGCCGCCTGCTGGCGGATCAGCTCCTCCTCGCGGGCCCGCAGCGTCTCCTTGCCCTCCTGCTCGACGCTCGCGCGCGCCGCGGCGACCTCGCGCGCGACCTTCGACTCGTTTTCGGTGCGCAGACGCTCCGCCTGGGCGGCGAGCCGCTCCTCCAGCGCGGCGTTCGCCCGCCCCTCGGCCTCCTGGACGGCCGCCCGGGTCCCGGCCTGGGCGCGCCGCTCGCCCTCTCGGCGCAGCGCCTCGGTCTGCGCCTGGAGCCAGCTCGAAGCTGATCGCCTCACCTCGACCGCCGCTCGCGCCGCCTTGTCCTCCGCCTCGCGCGCGCGGTCCGTCGCACTTTGGACCTCGCGCTCGGCCTGCGTCAGCGCCTTCGCCTTCACGGTGCGCTCGGTGTTGAGCTCACCCTGGAGCTCCGCCAGGCGCTCCTGCGCCGCTGCCTTGGCCTCCGCGCGCTCTTCGGCCGCCTCGGCCGCCGCGCGCTCCGCCGCCTCGGCGGCCTCGGCCTCGACCCGGGCGGCGTGTTCGCGCGTCTCGTTGCGAGCGCGCTCGACCGCCTCGCGGCCGATTCGCTCCGCCTCGAGCAACGCCTCCTCCGCCGCGGCCTTGGCCTCCTCGGCCTCGGTGTTCGCCAGCTCGAGCTCGGACTCCCGCTCCGCGATCCTGGCCTCTGCCTGCTCGGCCGCGAGCACGATGCGCCTCCGCGGTCGCCTCGGCGAGGCGCCGCTCGGACTGCTCGCCCAGGCGGTCTGCCTCGGCGGCGAGCTCCTGCTCGGCGGCGCTGACGCGCTCGGCCGCCGCCAGCGCCCGCTCCTCGATCGCCTTCAGGCGCAGGTCGGAGTCCTCGATGATCCGCGTCTTCTCCTCGCGCTCGCGCTCGAGGTCCTCGTCGCGCAGTCGCAGGTCGTCGGCGAACCGCTCCTCCGCCGCCTTGCGGGCCGCCTCGACCTCGATCCGGGTGCGCTCCTCGGCCTCGGTGCGCACGCGCTCGATCTCCGCCTCGGCTCGCTCGCGCGCCTCGGCCACCGCGCGCTCCTCAATCTCTCGCCGCGTCGTCTCGGCCGACTGCAGGGCCATCTCCTCGACCTCGCGCCGGGCGGCCTCGGTCGCGTCGTCGGCGCGCTGGTCGGCGTCCGCGGCGGCGGCGGCCTCGGCTTCGGAGCGCGCCGCGTCGGCGGCTTCGCGTAGCCGCTCGTCGAGCTCGGCCCGCAGCGTCTCGAGCTCGCGGGTGAGATCGACGGTTCGGGTCTCGACCTCCTGCTCGGCGTCCTCGCGGGCCCGCCGCTCGGCGTCCGCCTGGGCGCGCTTGGCCTCGGTCGCCCGCGCCTCGGCGTCGCGGACCTGGGCCATCGCCTCCTGTACGGCGGCGTCGGCCTCCGGGCTCAGCGTCGCCGGCTCGGGACGGGGGCGCTCGTGCAGCCGCTGGATCTCGGCCAGGGCCTCGTCGAGCTCCGAGTTCGTGCGGTCGAGCTCCGCGCGCAGCGCATCGGCCTCGCGCGGCTCCTCCGCGTCCGACTCGTCCTCCCGAAGCTCGGCGCGCACCTGTTCGGTGGTCTCCGCGCGTGCAATCTCCACGGCCTCGGCGAGCCGCTCGTCGGCTTCCTGCTGCGCCGCGGCGAGCTGTTCGCGAAGCCAACCGGCTGCCGCCGCGCGGCCCCGGTCCTCAGCCTCCGCGATCCGGCTCTCGACCTCGGCCGGATCGAAGCTCTCGCTCTCGCCCTCATCCTCGACCTCGACCTCGCTCGCCTCCCGCTCGGCGCGGGCCTCGGAGAGCTCGTCCGCGGCCTCCTCCGCGCGGCGCTCGGCCTCCTCGGCGCGCCGCTCGGCCTCGCTCGCGCGTCGCTCGGCCTCGCTCAGGCGACCCTCGATCGACTCGAGCTCGCCGGCGGCCTCGTCCTTCGCCCGCTCGAGGTCCTCCTCGAGGGCGAGGATCTCGTCGATCGCCCGCTCCTCGGCGCGCTGGGCGGCGCTCCGCGCGGCGAGCCGGATCCGTTCGGCGACGTCGTCGTCGGCGTCCGGCCGCCAGCTCGTCGGCCTCGGCGGTGACCTCGGGATGCGCGGCGATCACCATGACGTCGGAGTCGCGATCCTCCTCGGATTCGAGCTCGCCGGGGTCGTCGTCGAACGGTGGCTCGTCGGATCCGATCGGACCATCGGTCGCCTCGTCCGTCTGCTTTTTGAACCTGCTGAAACGACGCCGTGCCATGTGACGCGGCCAACTCTACGCAGAATCGTTCGGGCTTTCGCCGGTTCGATCGGTTGGGGCAGCAGACGCGTTCGGAGGGGGTTCACGGGCCTTTCGCTCGAGCCGGCTCCTGGTCCGTGGCCGGCGCGCGGATCTCGTCAACCGGTCGGTGCCGCAGTCGGGACACCGGGGTCTAGATCGGCCACGGATTGCGAGCCAGCATCGCTGCCGTCGAATTGGACGGAAAGGAGAACGATGCACCAGCTCTACGCACACGCCCGGCGGGGCGCCCTCGGACTCACGGCCCGCCTCCGCCGGCACCTCGCCTCCGAGCGCGGCCAGGGCACGGTCGAGTACGTCGGCCTGATCCTGCTCGTCTCGATGCTCATGGTCGGGATGGTCGCCGCGATGAAGGGGTTCAACGGCACCAGCGGGACCGAGATCGCCGAGGTGATCATCTCGAAGATCAAGCAGGCCGTGAACGCGATCTCGTTCCGGTAGCGGCGCCCGGGCGGCGAGGCCCGTCCGCTCGCGCCCCGCGGTGGGGCGGGAGCGCGGCGGGCGCCCGCCGTTCTGCCAGACTCGCGCCCGTGCCCCGCAGCTACGACCGCGAGAACGCCGACCTGCGCCCGGTCGAGATCGAGCCCGGCTTCGTCCGCACCGCGACCGGCTCGTGCCTCTACTCGCAGGGCGAGACGCGGGTGATCTGCACGGCGTCGGTGGCGAAGTCGGTGCCGCGGTGGCTCGAGGGCAAGGGCCGTGGCTGGGTGACCGCCGAGTACGCGATGCTGCCCGCCTCGACCGGCGAGCGCAAGGAGCGCGACTCCAAGCGCGGGCGCCCCGACGGCCGCTCGACCGAGATCCAGCGGCTCATCGGGCGGGCGCTCCGAGGCGTCGTCGACCTGACCGCACTTCCCGATCGCTCGGTCTACGTCGACTGCGACGTCCTCCAGGCCGACGGCGGGACGCGGTGCGCCTCGATCACCGGCGGCTACGTCGCCCTGCGGCTCGCGACCCAGAGCCTGCTCTCGGCCGGAGAGCTGGAGCGCGACCCGCTCAACGGCTCGGTTGCGGCGATCTCCTGCGGGATCGTCGGCGGCGAGGTCCTCTGCGACCTCGACTACGCCGAGGACTCGACTGCCGAGGTCGACGCCAACATCGTCATGACCGGCGACGGCGGGCTGGTCGAGGTCCAGGCGACGGCCGAGCGCACGCCGGCCTCGCGGGCCTCGCTCGACGAGCTGCTCGGGCTCGCCGAGGCGGCGATCGCGGAGCTGCGCGAGGCTCAGGCCGCGGCCTGCGGCGGTCCGCTGCCGGACTGATGGCCGTGCCGCCGGCGCGGCTGATCGCCGCGACCCGCAACGAGCACAAGCTCCGAGAGCTCGAGGAGATCCTCGCCCCGCTCGAGCTCGTTGGTCTGCCGGCCGGCATCGAGATCCCACCGGAGACCGGCACGACCTTCGCCGACAACGCGCTGATCAAGGCCCGCGCCGCCCACGAGGCGACGGGCGAGCCGACGATCGCCGACGACTCGGGGATCGCGGCCGCGGCGCTGGGCGGGCGGCCGGGCGTGCACTCGGCCCGCTTCGCCGGCCCCGACGCGACCGACGAGCAGAACCTCGACCTGCTGATCTCGCAGCTCGCCCGCGAGGAGGATCGCTCGGTCGCCTACGTCTGCGTGATCGCCCACATCGACGCGGCCGGCGCCGAGCGCCTCTACGAGGGCCGCTGCGAGGGAACCCTGATCACCGAGCCCCGCGGGACCGGCGGCTTCGGCTACGACCCGGCCTTCGTCCCGGTCGACACCGGCCCCGAGGACCAGCGCACGATGGCCGAGCTCGAGCCCTCGGAGAAGCACGCGATCAGCCATCGCGGACGCGCGGCGCGCGCGCTCGCCGAGGCGCTGCGCGCGAACGGGTAGGTCCGATGCTCCAGACCAAGAGCGGCGCCGCGGGCCTCTCGATCGCTTCCAACGCGACCCTGATCGTGCTCAAGCTCGCGGCCGGCGCGATCACCGGTTCGATCGCGGTCATCACCGAGGCCGTCCACTCGGCGATCGACCTGCTGGCCTCGATCGTCGCGTTCTTCTCCGTCCGCGCCGCGGACGAGCCGGCCGACCGCGAGCACCCCTACGGGCACGAGAAGGTCGAGAACCTGGCGGCGGCGATCGAGGGGATGCTGATCCTGGTCGGCGCCGGGATCATCATCTACGAGGCCACCCGCCGCCTGATGATCGGGTCGGAGATCGCGGACCTCGGCGTCGGGATCGCCGTGATCGCCTTCTCGGCCGTCGCGAACATCGGCGTCTCGGCGTTCCTCTACCGGCGGGCGAGCGCCCTGGGTTCGCCGGCGCTGGAGGGCGACGCCGCTCACCTGCGCACCGACGCGATGACCTCCGGCGGCGTCCTGCTCGGGCTGCTGCTCGTCGAGATCACCGGCGAGCCCGCGTTCGACTCGATCGCCGCGCTCGTGGTCGCCGTGGCGATCGTGATCGCCGGCGTGCGGATCCTGACCCGCTCGAGCCGGGTCCTCGTCGACGAGGCGCCACCGCCCGCCGAGCTCGACCAGATCGAATCGGTGATCGCCGACGAGCGCCGCCGCCGCCCCGAGATCGCCGGCTACCACAAGCTCCGCGCCCGGCGGGCGGGAGCCCGGCGCTACATCGACCTGCACCTCCAGTTCCGGTCGGGGACCACGCTCGAGGACGCCCACGCCGCCGCCCACGCGGTCCGCGAGGCGATCGAGCGCGAGCTCCCGAGGTCCGAGGTCCTGATCCACAACGAGCCCGAGCAGTCGCTGCAACCCGCGGACGAGGCGGCCCGGGGACCGTTCAGAGCAGGTTGATCGCGGCCGCGGCACCGACCGCCGTGACCACGATCGAGTAGCCGCTGTAACCGCTCAGCGCGAGCACGATCGCGCAGATCCCGCAGATCGCGACGACGGCCAGCCACGACGCTCGCTCCAAAGACACGCTCGGTATTGTCGCCGAGATGCCAGACCCCATCGCGACCGGCGCTCCGAGCGCCGCCGATGCCGAGGTCGCGGTGGCGCGGCTCGCCGCGATGTCCGACGACCTGCGCGGGTGCGTGATCCTCACCGCCGACGGGACGCCGCTCGCCGCCAGCGGCGAGCTCGAGCGCTGGGCGGAGGCGGGCCGCGGCATGCTCGCCGCGGCCGACGCGGCGGCCGGCGAGCCGGTCACCCACGCCCACGTGGGCACCGAGGACGGCGAGGCGTTCGCCGTCCGTCATGACGGCTTCGTCCTCGTCGCCGCCGCGGAGCGCTTCGCGCTTGCGGGGCTGATGGTGTTCGACATCCGCGCGGTGCTCCGCGACCTCGCTCGCGCCCCGGGCGTCGCAGCGGGCCGGGCCGGCGCCGCGGAGGCCGCCTGATGGCGCCGAAGCCCCACCGGATGCTGATCGACCGGGTCTCGGGCTACGCCGACGAGGCCTCGGCCTTCCTCCGGCGCCGCCGGCTCACCCGCCGCCCGTTCGCGCGCGTCTACGCGCCCGGCGGCCGGGCGCGCGCCTGCCCGCCGGAGACCGAGGCCGGTCGCGACCTCTTCCTCGCCGCATCGCGCGTGATCGACGCCGCGGGCTGAGCTGCGTTCAGCCGCCGAGCGGCTGCCAGTCGGGGAAGCCCTCAGCGAACTCGAGCTCGATCACCCGGTGCAGGGCCGAACCGTCGGCGCGCATCAGCCACAGGTCGGGAAACAGCGCGCCCGCGCGATCGGCGCCGAAGGCGATCCGGCTGCCACGGGGCGAGAACGCCGGGCCGGTGTCGAAGAACGGGCCGGTGGTGAGCCGCACGATCCCACTGCCGTCGGCGTTGACGACGAAGATCGAGGAGGAGTTGGCGAAGTCGCGCTCGAAGACCAGTCGCTGGCCGCCCGGTCCCCATGCCGCCTGGTGGTCGTACGCCGGCGAGGCGGTGACCGGGCTCGCCGGGCCGCCGCCGGCGTCGACCACGTAGAGGTCGCCGGCGTCGCCCTGCGAGAAGCCGCGGGTGAAGGCGATCCGCAAGCCGTCCGGCGACCAGGCCGGCTCGAAGTCGGTCGCCGCGCCGCTGGTCACCCGGCGGCGGTCCTGGCCGTCGGAGGCCCGCAGGGTCCAGATGTCGAAGCTGCCGCCTCCCGGGCCGGTGTAGGCGAGCCGGGTGCCGGCCGGGTTCCACGCCGGGTCGCGGGCGTCGACGCCGCTGGTGAGCTGGCGCTTGCCGCTCCCGTCGGCGTTCATCACCCAGATCGACCCGGGGCCGAACGGGGCCGCGGTGCGCCAGAAGGCGATCTGGGTCCCGGTCGCGTTGAAGGCGGGGCCGAACTCGTTCTGATTCGCCGAGGCGCTCAGGCGCCGCAGCCCGGAGCCATCGGAGTTCACCGTGTAGATGTCGCTTTGCGTGTGGTCGCCGGCGGGTGCCTCGCGCGTGAACGCCATCGGGCCGTCGGCGCCCGGGAACGCCGCCTCGGCGCCGGACTCGCCCAGCGGCGACAGCAGGGCGGCGGTCGCGAGCAGGGCCGTGATGATCCGGCCGCGAGTCATCTCGGACCGATCCTAAGCGGCCCGGGTCGTCGTACAGATAAGGTTGCAGTCCTCGATCAAGCTCAGAGGGGGGCCGGAGGCAGATGATGACTCGTGCGTTGATTGCGACCGTCGCGGTGGCACTGGCGACGGTGACCGCGTTTGCGGTTGCCGCGCCCAGCTCGAGGCTGAAGCCTCCGTCGTCGCTCGGCACCGAGTGCGGCGTCTTCCCACGCCCCGGCCCCGAGGTGCCCGCCAACGCTGCCTCGCTGCCCGACCAGCGGGCCTGGCACCAGAACGTCTCGCAAGCCCCGCTCGACCCCAACTCCGACGCGATCATCGACGGCCTCCCCGGCGACCTGCATCCCGACTTCGGCTCCCCGCGCGAGTACGGCATCCCCTACACGGTGGTCGGCAAGCGCGCCAAGAAGGTCAAGGTCAAGTTCACCGCCTACGGCGCCGAGTCCGACCACGGCAAGTACCGGATCCCGCTCAAGGCGCCGGGTCGAGGGCGGGGCGAACGCCGAGGGCGACCGCCACGTGGTCGCCTATGACAAGAAGCGCTGCAAGCTCTACGAGCTCTTCAACGCCTTCCCCGACAAGAAGAGGTGGAAGGCCGACGGCGGCGCGATCTGGGACCTGCGCAGCGCCGGCCTGCGGACCGAGGGCTGGACGTCCGCCGACGCCGCCGGGCTCCCGATCTTCCCCGGCCTCGTCCGCTACGACGAGGTCGCCGCCGGGCAACTCGACCACGCGATCCGCCTGACCTTCGCGAGCACTCGCGACGCCTGGATCCACCCGGCCTCCCACTGCGCCGGCGACAGCTCCTCGCCCGACGTGCCGGCGATGGGGCTCCGGATGCGACTGCGCTCGAGCTACGACCTCTCGAGCCTCACCGGCAGCGCCCGGGTGATCGCCGAGGCGATGAAGACCTACGGGATGATCGTCGCCGACAACGGCTCTGACTGGTACTTCAGCGGCAGCTCGGACTCGCGCTGGGACGACGAGAACCTCAACCAGCTCAAGGCGATTCCGGGCTCGGCGTTCGAGGTCGTGCGCTCGGAGGCCGAAACGCAGGTCTGCTGAGCGACGCCTACGCTGGCGGGATGGCTTCCCGGCTGCTGGCGATCGCGGTGTTGTGCGCGGCGGTCGCGGCGCCGGCGCTGGCCGCTCCGGCTCCCGACGCGCTCGGCCCCTACCCGTCGCTGGGCACGAAGTGCGGCGTGTTCCCGAAGCCGAGCCCGGCCCTGCCCGCGAACGCCCGCTCGCTGCCCGACCAGCGGGCGTGGCACCAGGACGTCTCCGGCGCCCCGCTCGACCAGCGCTCGAGCTCGATCATCAGCTACATCAACGCCCACGGCGGCGACTTCCTGCACCCTGACTTCGGCTCCCCCCGCGAGTACGGATTCCCCTACAAGGTCGTGGGCACGAGCACCCCGCGGGTCCCGGTGCGCCTCGGCATCTACGCCGACGAGTCCGACCGCGGCGCCTACCGGATCCCGATCAACTCGCCGGTCGAGGGCGGGCGCGGCCTCCGGCGGCGACCGCCACGTGCTCGCCTACGACCGCGACCGCTGCAAGCTCTACGAGCTCGGGCGCGCCTTCCCGCGGACCGACCCGGCCCGCTGGAACGCCAACGTCGGCGTGATCTGGGACCTGCGAAGCGCCGCCCTGCGGACCGACAGCTGGACCTCCGCCGACGCCGCCGGGCTGCCGATCTTCCCCGGCCTCGTCCGCTACGACGAGATCCTGGCCGGCAGCATCGACCACGCGATCCGGGTCACCTTCGACGTCACCCGCGATGCCTGGATCCATCCCGGCTCGCACTGCGCCGGCTCGACCACCAGCGCCTCGGCGCCGCCGATGGGGATGCGGCTGCGGCTCGACGACCAGTACGACCTCTCGGGCTTCGACGGCGCCGCGCTGGTGATCGCCGAGGCGCTCAAGCGCTACGGCTTCCTGGTCGCCGACAACGGCTCCAACTGGTTCTTCGGCGGCACCTCCGACCAGCGCTGGGACGACGAGAACCTCAACCAGCTCAAGGACATCCCCGGCTCGGCGTTCGAGGTCGTGCGCTCCGAGGCGCCGGTCCACACCTGCTGAGTAGGTCAGGAAAAGATCGGGCCGATGTTCGGGGACGCCGCGATGAGGGCGGCCCGGATCGTGTCGAGACGCGGTTGTGCTTCGCCGGTCTCCACGACGTAACTCGTGTCGAGGACCATCCACTTCCCCCAGGCCCAAAGCCGTTCGAGATGTTCCTCATGCTCCTCGGCCCCGAGGCCGGCGAGCCAGTCCTCCCGGATGAAGGCGACATCCCCACCGACCATGACCAGACTGACCTCGGCCGGGGTTGCGCTGGCGACGCATTCCCACGGGTCCTCGGCCCGGCGCTCGAATACGGCGATGTCCGCAGGCCGATCCGCTTTCAGCCGGCCCAGGTCGTCCTCAAGCCCGGCGACCTCGGCGGCCGTCGCTGTGACCATCTGAACGAGTGCCTTCGCGCCAAGATCCACGCCCTGAGCGGCAAGCCAGTGGCGGGCCACTTTCATCTCGGCAAGCAGGCACGTGCTCCCGCTCGGTAGCCAATCGGCCCCGAGGGCCAGCGGAAGGTCCATCGCCAAGGCCTTGTCGGCGAGCGTGGTCTCGGCATACAGGCGCAGGTTCGACTGCGGGGACCAGATGAGCCTCGCGCCCGCGTCGCGTACGTCCCCGAGTTGATCCTCGGAAAGAGCCGTGCCATGAATGATGTTCGTCGCCGGCGTCAGGCCCTTGAGCCTCACCAGCTTGTCGAGCTCCTCGCGCGAGCGGTCGTTGCTCGACTGGCCCTCGGCCAGGTGGACGTAGAGCCTGGTCGTTTCGCCGTCTTCGATCGCGGCCAGGATGCTTCTCCAGCCCTCCATCCCGAAGGTGTCCGGGTTGGTCGGCGTCGGCTCGCTGGGTAGATCGATCGCGGTCCGTGCGATGTGCTTGCCGAAGATCACCCGGTCGACGTTGCGAACCAGGGTCTCGGACGAATCCGCGTTCTCTCCGGCGCCTTGGATCGCCGTCACGCCGCCAACCAGCGCACGAACCTCGGCGTACCGGAGCTGCTCGTCCTTCAGCCCGGCGTCGTCGAGTTCGTTGGCGGGATCACGGACCAAGTCGCGGTATTCGGTGCTGCCGCGCCACGCGTAACGGTTCAGGTACGCCTTGGGCGGCTCCCAGGCGGCGAAGACATTGAACTCCGGGTGGCCGTGGAGGTCGATGAGTCCCGGGGTGATTACGCCATCGGTCTCAACGATCGTCGCTCCGGACGGCTTCGTTGTCCGGATCTCGGCAATTTCGCCGCCCTCGATCACGAGGTAGCCCTTCTCGATTGCTTCATCGGGAGTCAGCAGGCAGCCATGAAGCGCGATGGCCTCGGGTGGCGCGAACCGTGGTGCGATTTCCGGGGGCGCGTCCGCGGCGTCCGCGGGGATCGGCAGCGCCTCGGATACGCCCTCCAGGTAAGCCCGATCAAACGGGGTATCGGGGGTGCCGTCGGGCAGTTCGGGCATCACGCGCTCGGATCCGGCGCGTGCCAGGTCAGCGTGTGGAAGTCGTCGGGCGATGGGCGACTGACCGAGTTCATCGCCTGACCCGGCTTGGCCCGCACCCAGGAGTCGTCGCCGAGGAAAGCCGGCGCCCCGAACGGCAGATCGCGCCGCGGGATTGGCGCGTAGTCGGACTCCTCGAAGGTCGCGCCGTAGTTGGGGCCGGTGTTGTCGCCGTCGGAATCCGGTGTGACCACGTCGCGAAGCTCGTCGATCGCGCCCCGCCACGCGTCCAGGAGCTCTTCCTCCTCGGGATTGGACGGATGGGGAACCGCGTGAGGCTCGATCCCGTTCGGGATGTCTGGCCACAACGCCACCGCGGCCTGGGCCATGAAGCCAAAGGCGATCACGGCCTCGAGTTGCGGTCCCGTGGCGGCGTCGTAGACGGCGTTTCGCCACTCGAGCTGCGCTGTCTCATCAAGGCGGTCCTTCTCCGGGAATGCCCGTGAGGGATGCACGGCGTAGGCCCAGGCATTCAGGCAGACATATGACTCCGTCAGCCCGAGCTTGCCGAGAAAGCCCTGGACCCGTTGGCCGGCGTTCCCGACCAGGCTGCGTCCTGCGATTCGCTCAGTCGGTCCGGGGTCAGAAGCGAGGCAGAGCACGCGCGCCGAGCCGTCGAGGCGGCCCCGGTAGAACACCGGCCCCCAGTCGAACCAGAAATCGTCGAGAACCGGCGGGTCGGGTACCTCGTCAAAGAGCGCCGCCAGGTGACTCGGGGGACCATGGTCGAACTCAGACATGCGTTGTCCTTTCGAGTGAGGTCGGGCTGACCCTATGCCCGGGTAGCAACAGGCGCAAGGGGTTGCCTCCGGCCCTCGTCCATACGGCTATGGCGGAGTGCCGCCACGAGGTCGTGATAATCCGCCGCGCCGTGCGCATCCTGCTGGTGACCCAGATGTGGCCGAGCGCCGCGAATCCCGACCTCGGCAGCTTCCTCGTCCCCGTCCGCCGCGAGCTCGAACGGCTCGGGCACGAGGTCGAGGTGGTCGCGATCAGCGAACGCGGGGGGTCGCGGGTCAAGTACCCGCGGCTGACCGGCAAGGCGATCGCCGCCGCGCGGCGCGTGCGCCCCGACGTCGTCTTCGCCCACTTCCTCTTTCCGGCCGGCGCCGCCGGGGCAGCGGCCGCGCTCGCCTCCCGGGCGCCGCTCGTGGTGATGGCCCACGGCCAGGACGTCGCCAACATCGGTGAGATCCGCGGCGCCGAGACGGGGGTCCGCTGGGTCGTCGGCCGCGCGGCTGCCGTGATCGCGAACTCGCGCTGGCTCGCCGAGCGCCTCGCGACGCAGATCGAGGCGGCCTCGCCGAAGCTCGAGGTGATCGACTGCGGCGTCGACCTCGACGCCTTCGCCCCGGCCGACCGGGCGGCCGCGCGGGCGGAGCTCGGCTGGGACGGCGACGGCCCGGCCTTCCTCTGCGTCGGCTCGCTGATCGAGCGCAAGAACGTCGTGCGGCTGGCCGACGCGTTCGAGCGCCTCGGCCGCGGCCGGCTCGCGTTCGTCGGCGACGGGCCCCTGCGCCCGCAGCTCGAGGGCCGCGCCGGCGTGCGGCTCGTCGGCCGCGTCGCGCAGGCCGAGGTCCCCGCCTGGGTCGCCGCCTGCGACGTGCTCTGCCAGCCCTCGCTGATCGAGCCCTTCGGCCAGGCGACGCTCGAGGGCGATGGCGATGGAGCGCAGCGTGCTCGCGACCACGATCGGCGGCCCGCCCGAGTTCGTCCCGGCCGAGGCCGGGGTGCTCGTCGACCCCTACGACGACGAGGCGCTGGCCGCGGGCCTGGCGCGGGCGGCGGAGCTGCCGTCGCCGAACCCGGCCGCGCGGGCCGCCGCCGCCGAGCACGACGTCCGCAAGCAGGCGGCGCGGATGGCGGAGGTGCTGGAGCGCGCGATCAGTCGTAGCTAGCCGCAGGCCGCGGCGACGGCGGACTTCGCCCGCTTGACCCGCTTCTTGGCCGTCGGGCGGTCCGCTGCATGGGCCGGCTGGGCGAACGCTACGAGAGCCGTAGCGAGCGCGCCCAGAACCGGCCCCATGCGAGCGAACGAGCGGGACGACCGTGGCCAAACGAGTCGCACTGTGACCCCTCCGAGGCTCCGTGGCTACCGAAACGCGAGGTTAAGCCGACGAAGTGAGACTCACGTGAGCGCCGGATGAGAAACGCTCTTATGTCTGGACCGCGGGATCAGGCGCCGTCGCGCAGCGCGACGATGCCGCCGATCACACCCAGGTACGCGGTGCCGTTGGAGCCGATCGCGATCCCGGCGTAGTTGTTGTTGTAGTTGAGCCCCGAGCCGGCGTACTGACTCCACACCGTCTTGCCCTTGCGCCAGTCGATCGCGGTCCAGTAGTAACCCTGGGCCGCCGGGTCGGGGGGCCGGGTGTAGGTGTAGATCAGGCCCGTCTTGGTCGAGAGCTTCGGGACCACGCTCGGCCCCCGCGCGTCGCCGTTGGTCCACTTGAGCTTGCAGGACTCGCCGTTCTTCTTCAGGTCGACGCGCGCGAAGCCCGGCTCCGTGACGGCGCCCGCGTTGGGCCCGAACGGGTCCTGGTAGCCGTAGTTGTTCTCGACGATCAGCGAGCGCCCGGCGGTGAGCAGCGAGTTCTCGGTCGCGCTGCCGCCCATCCCGAACACCGGCTGCTCGCAGACCTTGCGCTTCTCGCCGCGCAGCTTGCGCGCGGTGCGGTAGATGACGACGTTCATCGGGTCGGCGTTGTCGGTGATCGCGACGTAGCCGTTGTCCATGATCGTCGGCGTCGTCCCCGACCCGGCGTTCACCTGGCTCGGCTTCACGATCCCGGAGTTGCGGTAGTGCGCCTGCCAGATCGACCCGCGGGCGGCCGCTGCCGCCGGCCTTGAACCGGTACATCCGCCGGTCGGAGACGATGTAGACGCCGTCCTCGCCGACCGCGAACGAGTTCTCGATCTCCTCGCCGAGCGTCTTCACCTTCGAGCTGTCCCGTGTCGGGGTCGAGGGTGCCGACCTTGCCGCTCTTCTTCGAGACGAACCACACCCGCCCGGAGAAGTCCGGCAGCGCCGAGGTGATCCGCTCGGTGGCCGGGTCGAGGACCGAGGTCAGGTCGTAGTCGCGCTCCAGCGTGAGGGTCTTGCCGTCGGCGCCCTGGCCGATCACGTAGATGTGGTCGGTCTTCGTCGGCACCCAGAGCCGGTCCTCGTCGTCGAGGAAGAAGTAGCCGCCGCCGGTGAAGTTCTGGTACTCGGGCGTGTTCGGCGGGTTGGGCGCGTTCGGCAGGTCGAAGGTGGAGATCGTCGCCAGCGTGTTCGGGTCGATGATCCGCGCCTGCGGCGGGGCGATCACCGACGGGACAGACGCTCACCAGTCGCCCCTGGCTGTCGAAGGCGATCGAGCCGCAGAGCGAGGGGGGCTTCGCCTCCGAGGTCGCGACGAGGGAGTTGCCGAGCGGCCCCTTGCGCTGGTAGGCGTCGGTCATCCAGGTGTCGTTGTGGATGTTCGAGTTCGGGTTCTCGGCCATGAACGGGTTCTGCGGCGCGATCGTCGGGTCCTTGATCTTGTGCTTGCTCGCCGGCGCGCCCTGGAACGGCGGCAGCGAGGGCGTGCCGGTGTCGACGATCGGGATCGCCGCGGCGCTCGGGCGCGAGCGCGAGCATCGCCACCACGGCGAGCGTCGCGATCCGCGATCCTGCTTCGGTCAGCGGCCACGTCCCAGATCCTCCGCCGTCAGTCTCCCCGATCCGCGATCCCGACGGAGGGAAGCTCGCCGACGCCGCGTGATCCTCGGCGCCGGGGCGTGTTCCAGGAACGAGGGCGGGTAGCCGTCCTCGGGAAGGGGGAGGAACAAACCACCAACCCCCAGAGAGGTGACCAACTGATGCGCAAGTCAACACTCGCCGTACTCGCCGCCTGCGTGGCGCTCGTAGCCGCCATGGCGCTGCCGGCGGCCGCGTCCGCGCGGACCTTCCGGACCACCGTGAGCATCAACTTCGTCGACCGACCCGGCCCGGACATCTTCCGCGGCCGCGTCGACGTCGCCGAACAACAACTGCATCGAGGACCGGCTCGTCCGCCTGTTCCGGGTGCGCGACGGCAACGACCAGCGGATCGACTTCGACGAGTCCGAGGACGACGGCCGCTGGGACATCGACGTCGAGGGCGACCCTCAGCCCGGTGACTACTACGTGCGCATCCCGCGCGTCCCGCTCGGCGCCGACATCTGCGGCGCCGCGATCTCGCCGACGATCCCGGTCGCCGGCTAACCGCGCAACGACCTCCCGCCGGCGCCCCGAGGCGCAGTTCGCCCCTGCGGGGGCGCGAGCGGAGCACCGAGCGTCGACTTCCTCTCGCATAGCAGGAGGAACTCGACGCTCGCTCTCGCGCGGGCCGTGGGCGCGGCCCGGAAATCGCGCAATTTGCGCCGTAACTGGTGCGTTCTGGCACCCGACCGGCGCAGGGCGGTTGGCAAGGCTCCTAGGATGCGAACCCTCGTCGAGGAGGGTTCGGCTGAGGGCCCGCGTCGGGACGCCGGGGGGCGGCGCAGGCTTCTAGGGGGCGCAACCGGCGCAGTCGGGCTTGTCCTCCCAGGGAAGCCGGATGAAGCCAGTCAGTGCCCCAACTCGCATACCGCTAGGACGCGGAGCCCAGGCCGACTGGCGCGAACGATCCGGGCGCCTGTTCGCCGAGTTCGCACCGCAGGCGAAGGCGATGGTCCGGCGAGCGTTCCGCGGCGCCTTTTCGCCCGACGAGCTCGATGACATCTACGCCAGCGCTTGGGTCGGCACGCTCCGAGCGCTCGCCGACCGCCACGCCAAGCTCGCCGACGACGAGATCCGCAGCTACGTGCTCACCGCCGTGGCCAACCAGGCGGGCAAGGAGCTCCGCCGTCGCAAGCGCAAGCCGACCGCGCCGCTCGAGCTCGTCGGCGCGGTCGCGGACCACGGGGATTCGCCCGAGGAGCTCGCGTCGAGCGCCGAGCAGTCGCGGGTGACCAGGGACCTGCTCGCGTCATTGCCTCCGCAGGCGGCGCGCCGTGATGTTGCTTCGCTACGGGTGGGGCCTCGAGCCGAGCCAGGTATGCGGGCTGATCAAGGGTCTTTCACCGCGCGCGTATCGCAAGGAGATCACGCGCGGTGTCGACGAGCTCACCGAACGGATGCGGGCCGTCGAGCGCGGAAGCTGGTGCAGCGATCGCGAGCCGGTGCTGAAGGCGTATGCCGCCGGTCTCGCCGATGTCGACCAAGCGCGGCAGGCGCGGGCCCACCTCGCTCACTGTCGGCCCTGCTCAGAGTTCGTCGGTCGGCTCGGCGGTCACCTCCACGACGTGGGCGGAGCGGTGGCGGCCACCGAGGGAATCGACGGCATCGACGGCCACCTCGCGCTTGGCGACCGGCTCGTCGACCTCGGCGAACGCGCGGTGGGACTCGTCTCCAGGGGCGGCTCCGCGGCTGCCGAGGCCGGCGGCAGTCAGCTCGCGACGGCGGGCGGGGCCCGCGGAGCGGGTGCCGCAGGCGCAGGCATCCTGGCGAAGCTCGCCGGGATCGGCACGGCGGGCAAGATCGCGCTCGCCTGCGCCGGTGGAGGGGTGGCGGCGACGGCATGCGTTGCGGCGGGTGTGGGTCCGTTAGGGCTCTCCGGTCCGGGTAGCGATCCGCCCGTGAGCGACGAGCGCCCCGACCATCGAAACGCACCCAAGCCCGGGCCGTCCCAGGTGTTGAGCACCAACACGTTGCCGTCCCAGGTCGACCACACCTGGGAGCCACCGCCCGCGGCGCCGCCAGCCGAGTCGGATTCGTCCCGCAGGGTCCGCTGTGACCAGCGAGCCCGCCGAGTCCGAGCCGGCGGAAACGACCGAGGCCACGACACCGGCGACCCCGACGGTGACGACCTCGGCGGCGCCGACGGAGCAGGAATTCGGCGTCGGGACGGCGGCCGTCGCGCCCCCGAGCTCCGGCTCGAGCACCCCGCCGCCCGCGACCAGCGGTGGCGCGCCGACGGAGAGCGCGTCGAGCGTGAGGCAGGAGTTCGGGCCATGAGGCTCGCCCGGGCGACGTTTCTCGCTCTCCTCGCCGTGGGCGCCGCGGCGCTCGAGGCGTCCCCGGCGGCCGCCGCCGGAGGCGTCTACAACGTCGTCAAGTGCCACCCGTGGCACCTCGAAGCGGACGAGATCGAGCAGGCCGGCGGTACTTCGAGCTACCTCACGGTCAACGATTGCCGCGGGAACGCGTCCGATCGCAAGATCGGGATCTACAACAACGGCGGCGCCGGCAACAACGCGTACAGCCAGTACATGTACACCGCGCCGTTCGGCACCCATATCGAGACCGTCTGCCTCGACCACAACCTCCGCCGGGACAGCCACCACCAAGCCCAGGTCCTCGCGTACCCCGGCTTCCAGGTCCTCGCCTCCGGGGGCGACGGCCCCGCCGGCTGGACCAACGGCTGCTTCGACCTCAACCACTCCCAGCTCATCGTCCGCCTCGCCTGCTCCAACGCCGGGGGCTGCGCCGAGGGCCTCAACGCCCACGCCTACGTCCGCAACATCGTCATCGCCCTGGCCGACGACGCAGACCCATCAATCACAGCGTTCGGCGGCGACATGACCGCATCCGGATGGCTCCGCGGCTCGAAGACCCTCACAGCCGACGCGGCGGACTGGGGAAGCGGGGTCTACCAGCTGGTGGGGTACGTGAATGGCGTCGAGATCGGGCGGGTGAGCGGGCACTGCAGTACGGGCGGGCTGGGTTGGAACTTCGCGCTGCGGCTCGCACCGTGCGCCGGCGACGTCGACGTTCTCAGCGTTGCAGCGCGAGACGACAGCCTCGGCCCGTTCGTGGATGGCGCGAAACACGGTCACCGCCTACGTTGCGGACTACGGCGGGAACTGTCGCGACCCGGACGGCGACCGTGCTCGTTGACAACGAGCGCGCCGCACGCCGCCTTTGCGAACCGGCTTGACCCGGCAGACCCAGAGCTGATTGCGGCCGACCGTCTTCGATGCACACTCGGGGGTTCGCTCAGCCCAGATCTACTACCGAGCCGTCGGGGCGGAGAGCTGGCTGCCACTAGACACGCGTCTCGCATCGAACAGGGCTCGCGCTCGCGTCGACTCGTCGGCAGTGCCCGCCAGGCGAGTACGAGTTCAAGGCTCGATGTCGATCGATGTCGCCGGGAACTCGTTCGAGACCACGCTTCGCGAGGACGGCTCGCCGATGCGGCTCGACTTTCCCTCTGCGCGCGCCGGTTGAGCTCAGGACGAGCCTTGGAGAGGGCGGCTCGACCGGTCAAACGGTGCCGTACGGAACCAAGTCGGAGGTCCATGGGCGGCTGTCGATGCCGACGGCGAGCCACTTGCCGGACCAGCAGGTCGTCGTGGTCGATCACTTCGATAGTGGCGCGCTCTACCCGCGCGCCGAGCGGCCGGCCGTCACCGACGACCAAGGCAGGTTCTCGGTGCCCGAGCCGCGCTGGCCCAACGCGGTCGATCGAGGCGACGTTCGCTGGGACGAACCGATACCTCCCGGCCGATGACGAGGTCGGGAAATTCGCAGTCAAGGGAGCGGCGAGCTTCCGTGTCTCGTCCGACGAGATCCCGGAGGGAACGCCGGTCCGCTTCAAGGGGCGGGTCAAGCACCGCGGCGCGCGCATCCCGGCCGGCGGAAAGCTGGTTGAGATCCAGTACCGCCTGAAGACCGGCCGTCAGCGGACGCTCAAGGAGCCCTTCAGGACGAAGCCCGACGGCTCCTATCGGCCTCACATACCGGTTCTCCAAGGCGCTGACTAGCGATGCGCTGTTCCGGTTCCGCGTCAAGGTGCGTAACGAGGGCAACTGGCCGTTCAAGGGATCGACCTCGAAGTGGAGGAAAGTGATCGTCCGCGCCCACTGAGCCAGAGTCCGCAACGACTCGCGCCGGCTCATGTTGAATGGAGCGAGGCCTGATGAAGAAGCCCGAGCCACAGCACCGTTGTTGCGTACGTCGCCCTCTTCGTCGCGCTTGGAGGCAGCGCGTACGCCATAAGCAAGATCGATTCGGCCGCCATCCAGAATCGGTCGATCGAGGGCAAGGACGTTGCCGACGATGCGCTTGGCGGGCGGCAGATCGACGAGAGCCAAGCTCGCCGGACCGCTCAGCGGCGGGCGATGAGCTCCTGGGCGGCGCGGGCTGCGATCCGTCCGCCGGAGTCCCGATCGACTGCGTTGCCGACTCGATCAAGCTCCGGCACCCCGGCGAGGCTGTTCGTGTCGCGACGGGAAGCAAGAGTTCGGCGTCAGCTCGGGACGGGATTCTGCGAGGTGAGCGTCGACGGGTCGCTCTCCGCGACCAGTTCTTCGGCGGCGAAGACTCCGACGGGCGTGATGGCTTCGCCCTCACACGAGTCACCGAGCAGCTCGACCGCGGGAAGCACACGGCTGCCCTTCGCTGCACCGAGACGAGCGGGGACCTCTCGATCGGAAACCCGACGATCGCGATTCTTGCGGTCGACTCGTCGCCGACCGGGTAGCGCTCAGGCCAGCGGCCAGAGCCCGCCGCCCATCGCGCCTGCACGACGAAGAGCCTCTCCGAGGACATCCCGGACGTCGCGTCCGGCAATGACGGCGACTTAGAGCTCGTACCGAGCCAGGTCCGCGTCCAGGCGCTCCTTCTCGGCGGCGTCGGGCTCGGGCCCGTCGCGCGGTTCCGCGGAACCGGTCCCGGCCCGCCGCCAGCGCCGCAGCCCGACGAAGATCGCCACCGCGGCGATCAGGATCGCCGCGCCCGGCACGAGCCAGGCCGCGAGGTCGAAGCCGCTGTCGCCGGGCTCGGAGAGCACCTCGGGGCCGAACTCGGCCACCAGGCGGTCCTTGATCTCGTCCTTGGTGAGGCCGGCGGCGATCAGCTTGCGGATGAAGTCGCGCTCCTGGATCGCCTGCGGCGACTCGGTCGCCAGCTCGAGCGTCACGCCGCAGACGGGGCACATCACCTCGTCCTCGATGTCGGGGAGGGAGGTCTGGGGCTCCGGTGCCTGCGCGGCCGCCGCAGGCGGAACGAGCGAGCGCCGCCGCCAGCGCCAGCAACACCAGCAGCCGACGCACGCTCAGCTCCCCTCGATCAGCGGGGCGACCTGCTCGCGCAGGAAGGTCTCGTCGACCGGCGCCGTGCTGGGCGACGGCGAGGGTGCCGTCGGGGGCGACGAGGAAGTTCTCGGGCACGCCGGTGGTCTTGAGCTCGTCGGCGTAGCCGCCGTCGCCGTCGTGGAGCTGGGGGTAGGTGAGCTCGAACTCGTCGACGAAGCCGCGCCCGCCGTCGGCCGTCTCCTGGGTGTCGATCCCGAGCACCTCGAAGTCCTCGCCGCGGTGCTCGCGGTAGAAGGTCTCGAGCGCCGGCGCCTCGTCGCGGCAGGGCCCGCACCACGAGGCCCACACGTTGATCAGCACCCACTTGCCCTCGTGGTCGGCGAGCGAGCCGGTGCTGCCGTCGAGCGCCGGCAGCGCGGTGGCGGGCACGGTGTCGCCCACGGCGAGGGTGCCCTCGCCCTTGGAGATCACCCCGAAGGCGAGCAGCCCGATCAGGGCGATGACGCCCATGAAGACGACGAACGTGCGCGCGCTCACCGGCCCAAGGCTAGAGCCCGGCGACGCCCGATCGGCCCGGCCCGGGCCCGCCCCGCCCGGCACTAGACTGGCGGCTCCGCGGAAGTAGCTCAGTTGGTAGAGCACCAGCTTCCCAAGCTGGGGGTCGCGGGTTCGAGCCCCGTCTTCCGCTCTCTCGGCATCGAGGGCAGGGCACTTCCTTACGGACGCCCCGCAGGAGCGTTAGTGCGAGTGCGTGGCATTAGACGGAGATCCGCTCAGGAAGGAGCACGAGAGGTATGGGGACACGAATCGGCGTCGCGCTGGCGACGCTCGTCGCGGCATTGGTGATCGCGGCGTGCGGCAGCAGCGACGACAGCGGGAGCGATGACAGCGGCACCACCACCAGCGGCGGAACGGCCGGCGTCCCGACGGTCGACGCCTCCGGCAAGCCGTCGGGCGAGCTCACGATCTCCAACTGGCCGCTCTACATCGACAAGCAGACGATCCCCGATTTCGAGAAGGAGACCGGGGTGACGGTCGACTACATCGAGGACGTCAACGACAACGCCGAGTTCTTCGGCAAGGTCCAGCCGCAGCTCGACCAGGGCGAGTCCGGCGGCCGCTCGATCTTCGTCGTCACCGACTGGATGGCCGCGAAGATGCACGAGCTCGGCTACCTGCAGAACTTCGACAAGTCGGCGATGCCGAACAACGTCGCGAACATCGTCCCGAGCCTCGCCCACCCGCCCTTCGACATCAACCGCGACTTCTCGATGCCGTGGCAGACGGGGATGACCGGGCTCGTGGTCCGCAAGGACCTGGCGCCCGACGTGACCTCGATCTGCGACCTCTTCGACCCGAAGTACGCGGGCAAGGTCGAGATGCTCACCGAGATGCGCGACACGGTGCCGCTGGTGATGAAGTGCAACGGCGTCGACCTCAAGGAGGCCACCGAGCAGGACTGGCTCGACGCGATCGACAAGATCGGCGAGGCGGCCGACTCGGGCCAGATCCGCCGCTTCACCGGCAACGACTACGCGCGCGACGTGACCAGCGGCGACGCGGTGGCGGTGATCGGCTGGTCGGGCGACGCCGTCCAGCTGCAGGCCGACGACCCGAACATCGAGTTCCGGATGCCGGAGGAGGGCTGCATGCTGTGGTCCGACAACATGGTGATCCCGATCGGGGCCCCGAACCCGACCGCGGCCGAGGCGTTCATGAACTACGTCTACGACCCGGTCAACCAGGCCCAGATCGAGGAGTACGTCAACTACGTCTCACCGGTCGCGGGCACCAAGGAGATCCTGCTCAAGCAGGACCCGGAGATCGCCAAGAACCAGCTCATCTTCCCCGACGAGCAGTTCACCGAGAACTGCGACTCCACGCCGACGATCACGGGCGCCGAGGAGCAGCGGATCACTCAGGCCTTCGAGACGGCCGTCGGCGGCTGATGGCGTAGTAGCCGGGCGTGTGCGGACCGCTCAGGGCAGAGCGGTCTCGCACAGGCTCTGGAGATCGGCCGGGTCCTTGGCGAAGCTGTCGGTGCCCGTGCCGCAGAGGAGGCTGTCGACGGTGGCGGTGCCCTCCCGGGCGCTCAGCGTGTCGTTGCCGATCCCCCCGCGAAGGACGTTGACGATCGCGTCGGCGTCCGGCGCTCGCAGGATGTCGCCGGCGTCCCCGCCGGTCACGTTCTCCACCGAGCGGTCGAGGTCGCCCTCCTCGCCGGCCGTCGAGATGCCGTTGCCGTTCGGGTCGGCGCCGTCGTTGCGAAGCTCGTCGAGCGTGGCCGCGACGGCCACCACCCGGCTCGCGTAGGTGATCGTGTCGATGCCGACCTGCCCGTTGAGCGTGTCGCCGCCGGTGCCCCCGTCCATCGAGTCATCGCCGGCGTTGCCGAGGATGGTGTCGGCCTGGTCGCCGCCGCGCAGCAGGTCGGCGTCCGCGCCGCCCTCGAGCGTGTCGCCGCCCGTATCGCCTTCGAGGATGTCGTCGGCGCCCTTGCCCACGAGGTTGTCGTTGTGCCCCGCGCCGCGCAGGCGGTTGATCGCGCCGGTCCCCTCGAGGTAGTCCGGCCCGTCGCTGCCGAGCACGTTCTCGACGTCCGCGCCCACGTTGTCGGTGCCGGCGTTGCCCTCGTCGACCGTGAAGTTGCCATCGTCGGCGACCCCGTTGGGGGTGCTCGAGACTCCGAACACCTCACCGGTGGAGGTGTCGGTGACCGAATGCCAGGAGTAGTCGACGGTGTCGGTGTCGTTGCCGCCGTTCAGCACGTCGCCGCGGTAGCCGCCCTCGAGCCGGTCGTCGCCGTCCTGGCCCTCGAGCAGGTCGTCGCTGTCGCCGCCGAAGAGCAGATCGTTGCCGGCGCGGCCCCAGAGCTCACCGCCGCCGTTGGGGCCGGAAAGCCGGTCGTCGCCCGTGCCTCCGAAGACGACCTCGATGTCGGGCTGGACGTTGTCGCCCTCGCCGGTGGCGCCGTCGTTCCCGGACCCGTCGGCGACGGTGACGCGAAGCGGCGCCGCGACCGTTGAGTAGTCCACGTAGTCACTGCCGTCGCCGCCCGAGATGAAGTCGGCCCCGTCACCGCTCAGCGAGACGGCTCCGTCCTGGTCCTCGCCTCCGAAAAGCCTGTCGTTGTCGACGCCGCCGTTCATGGTGTCGAGCCCGCTCATCCCCGACAGCCGGTCCAGCCCGATCGCGCCGCGGAGATCGTCGTTGCCGTCGGCGCCGTTGAGCTGATCGTCGCCGGCCAATCCCTCGAGCAGATCGCCGCCGGGGCCGCCGTTGAGCATGTTCGGCGAGCCGCTGCCCGCGAGCTGGTCGGCGGACCTGCCGCCGACGAGGTTCTCGACGGAGAGCTGGACGTTGTCGCCCTCGCCCCCGTGGCCGTCATTGGCGACCCCGTCGATCGAGACGAACACGGGCGGGGTGCGACCGGCGTAGGTGACGGTGTCGCTGCCGCCGTCGCCGTTCATGTTGTCGGCTCCGCCGCGGCCGTCGATCGTGTCGTCGCCGTCGGGGTCTCCGGGCTCGAAGTCCCCGTCGCCGACGATCACGTCGGCGCCGCTGCCCCCCTTGAGGATGTCGGCCCCGGCTCCTCCCTCGATCTTCGTCGGCACCGACGTGCGCGCGTCGACGAAATCGTCGTTGTTGTGCATCTCGAAGGCGAGCTCGGTCCACGGACGGCCGGGGGCGACCTCGGTCGAGCAGGCCACCTGGATCGGGGTGATCTCGCGGCACATGTCCGGGAAGTCGGTGATCAGCGGTCCGCCGACCTCCGTGTAGAGGAGCTCGCCGCCCGAGAGCTGCTCGGTGACGAAGTTGTGCTCGCCGTTGGTGAGGCCGGCGTAGACGAGGTCGGCCGAGTTGTGGGTGGTTCGGTAGTAGAGAAAGGACGCCGACGCCGACGAGGCACACAGGCCGAGCACCAGTCCCGCGATCGCAATCGCCGATGGAATCCGCCAACGCTGCAGGCGGCTCCTACCCGCGGACACTGTGGTGCTGGACGCGCCGTTCCGTGGTCCGCGAGCGGCCTTCATGCCGATCCCCTCCCCCGATTGAGTCAACCCACCGTACAGCAGCAGAAAAATGTTGCGGAGAATTACGGAAGCCGACGCCCGCCACGAGTGGTAACTTCGCCGCCGCCACTCAGGGGTGCTGCGGGGCAGGGGCGCCGTCAGTTCCCTTCAAGCCGTCTTGCATGGAGGTAGTCGCGTGAAGTCATCGGGTCGTCGGATTCTGAGCCGGGTCGGGTTCGCCGCAGCGGCAGTCGTCGCGATCGCCGTGCCCACAGCGGCCGCCGCGGGCGGCTCGGATCAGGGCGGCAAGCCCGTCGGCTCCGGCGACAACCCGCTCGCCCGCCCCGGCGCGGCCGTGCCCACCGCGACGGTCGATCAGGGCCGGCGCTCGATCGACGTCCGCGCCGACGCCGCCGACGATCCGGCCGATGCGGTCGCGCCCGTCGCGACGGCCAAGCTCCGCTCGACCCTCGGCTCCCAGGGCGTGCTGACGATCGACCCGGTCACCGGCACGCCGCGCTTCGTCGGCAAGCTCAACGGCTTCCTCACCGCGCCGAGCTCCGCCTCACCCCAGGACGTCGCGCTTGGCTACGCGCGCCGGAACGCCGCCGCGCTCGGCCTCACCGACTCCGACTTCGAGGGCCTGCGCCTCACCCGCGACTACACCGACACCGCCGGGATCACGCACCTGATCTGGGCGCAGTCGGTCGGCGGGGTGGAGGCGTTCGGGAACGGCCTCTACGCGAACGTCACCAAGGACGGTCGGCTGATCAACCTGATGGGCTCGCCGGTCTCCGGCCTCGGCGCGATCCGCAGCCTCGACCCCGAGCTCTCGGCTCGGGGCGCGCTGTCGGCCGCGCTCGACAACGCGCGGGCGAGCGGCCCGGTGCCCGCGGTCCGCAGCAGCGAGGGCGCCGACCGGGCGACCGAGTTCGCCGGCGGCGACACCGCCCGGCTCGTCCTGTTCACCACCGAGGCCGGCAACACCCAGCTCGCGTGGCGGGTGACCGCGACGGCCTCCTCGACCGAGGTCTACGAGTACGTGCTCGACGCGACCTCGGGCGAGGTCCTGCTGCGCCAGAACACGGTCGACTTCGCGGCCGGCAACGTCTGGGAGTACGCGCCGAACATCGACGCGGTCTGCCCCGAGTGCTCGGCCCCGCGCGGGGACCCAGTCGCTGCACACGTTCCCGGCCGGCTGGGCCACGCAGGCCACCCAGCCTGCAGGGCAACAACACGCACGTCTACACCGACGTCGACGACAACAACGCGCCCGACACGGCGTTCGCCAACTGCCCCGAGTGCGGCGAGATCCCGCCCAGCGGCGGCGGCAACTGGAACTACGCGTTCGTCCCGAACCCGCGGCCGGCCTTCCTCAGCTCCAACTGCTTCACGGATTTCCCGCAGTGCTCCTGGTCGGTCGAGCGCAGCTCGGGCTTCGGCTTCGGCTGGCGCGACAACCTGCGCCAGAACGCGACGCAGGTCTACTACTACGTCAACAACTTCCACGACTGGCTGAACGCGGCGCCGTTCGGCTTCACGGCCGCCGCCGGGCAACTTCGAGGGGACCGACGCGGTCCAGGCCGAGGTCTTCGACGGGGCCAACACCGAGACGTCCGGGCATCCCCGGCACGCCGGACGAGGACCACATCAACAACGCGAACATGAACACGCCCGCCGACGGCACCCCGCCGCGGATGCAGATGTACCTGTTCGCCGACCTCAGCGGGAGCGCGGTGCCGGAGTCCAACGGCGGCGACGACGCGTCGGTCATCTACCACGAGTACACGCACGGGCTCTCGAACCGCCTCGTGCTCGACACCGCCGGCAACCCGGCGCTGCGCGCCTTCCAGTCGCGCGCGATGGGCGAGGGCTGGTCGGACTGGTACGCGATGGACTACCTCGAGGGCCACGACCTCGACGAGACCGACACCGCCGACAACGGCGAGATGAACGTCGGCTACTACGTCATGGGCGGCGACATCCACAACCTGCGCACCGATGGGCCTCGACTGCAGCCGCGGCACCGCGGACGTGGACTGCCAAGGCGCCGGCGACGCCGGCCAGGGCGGCTACACGCTCGGCGACATGGGCAAGATCCTCTGCGACGGGTTCACCTGCGAGCCCGAGTTCCACGCCGACGGGGAGATCTGGGCCCAGACGCTGTGGGACGTGCGCCAGAAGCTCGTCGCGAGCCTGGGCGGCAACACGCTCAACGGCGCCGGCGTCACCCGCGCCCGCAGCCTGATCACCCGGGCGATGGAGCTCTCGCCGCCCGATCCGAGCATGCTCGAGATGCGCAACGCGATCCTGCAGGCCGACCAGGCGATCTACGCGAACGCCGACAAGGGCGCGCTGTGGTCGGCGTTCGCCCTCCGCGGCATGGGCTACTTCGCCACCGACACGGGGGCGACCGACACCGGCCCGCGACAGGACTTCACCAAGCCCCCGAATTGCAACCAGATCGCCTGCGGGATCCTGACCGGCCTCGTGCGCGAGGCCGAGGGCGGGGCCCCGATCCCGAACGCGGTGGTCGAGATCAAGGGCGCCGGCGACCTCGTCGGGACCACGAACGCCCAGGGGCGCTACCGGATCCCGAAGGTCCCGCCGCACACCTACCGCCAGGTGACCGCGGCGGCGCCCGGCCACCAGCCGACGGCGGTCGGGAACCTGACCGTCGGCACGACGACCCAGACGCAGAACTTCAACATTCATCGCGACTGGGCCGACCTGGCGACCGGGGCCAATCTGGTCTCGGCGAGCCCGCCCGACTTCACCTCCTTCGGGTGCGGTCCGTCGGCGGCGTTCGACATCTCGCTGGCCTCCGGCTGGGGCAGCACGGCCGTCAACGCGGTCGATCCGACCAACCCGGACGGGCCGAAGCAGGCGACGATCACCCTGCCGCGGACGATCGACATCACGTCCTTCGCGGTCGATCCGGGCGGCGACCTGCGGCGACGACGACAGCGCCTCGACCAAGCGGCTGCGGATCCAGACCGCTCCGACCGGCGCCGGAGCGCCCTACACGACCGTGGGCGCGTTCACCTTCGGCGCGGCCGCCAACCACAGGCTGAACGCCGTGAACCCGACGACCGGCAGCCAGAACGTGCGCCGGATCAGGATCACGATGCTCGCCAATCAGGGCGGCGGCCCGGCGGCGGCGAACTTCATGGACCTGTCGGAGTTCCAGGTCTACGGCACGCCGTAGGCGCGGCGGCGCGCCGTGCTCAGGCCCAGGGCGAGGGCACGAGCACGACGCGCCAGCCGTCGGGGTCCTCGAAGGTGAGCGCCCCGACCGACTCCCAGAACGGGTTCTCGGCGGCCACCGGCGCGCCGCCGAGCGGCTCGAGCTGCGCGGCGACCTCGTCGCGCCGCTCGCGGTCGGGGAAGTAGAGGACGAGCAGGTTGTCGCGGCTCGGGGCGGCGCCCGGGCTGCCTTCGGAGTGGCTGGTGAACTCGAGGTGGAGCCCCGCATCGGGGAGCCCGAGGATCACGCCCGTGTAGCCGTCGTGGTCGTCGAACCCGCCGATCTCGGCCAGGCCGAGGCCGTCGCGGTAGAAGGCGACGACGTCGTCGAGCCGGTCGGTCGGCCGCGCGATCCGGATCTGCGCCGCCTGCTCGCCCGCGTTGGCCACCAACCGACCATAGGCGACTAGCCTCAGCGCCCGTGACCGGCCAGGAACCCAACAGCGCCGCGCTCAACGCCGAGTTCTTCGCCGGCGACACGCACGCCCGCGACGTCGCCGAGCTCGACACCTACCGGCTGATCGGGGCGGCGATGAACCGCGAGCTCGGCGGGGTGCAGCGGCTGCTCGATGTCGGCAACGGCGGCGTGTTCGAGTACGACACCCGGCTCGTCGGCCGAGATCGTCGCCGTGGACCTGTTCCTCGACCGGCTGCCGGCCTCGCGCTTCCCCGCGAACGTCACCCCGCGCTCCGGCGACGCGCTCGACCTCGCCGAGCCCGATTGCAGCCACGACGCCGTCCTGCACGCGCTGCTCTACCACCACCTGGTCGGCGCCGACCCCGAGGCGATGGTCGCCAACGTCCGCCGGGCGATCGCCGAGGCCGAGCGGGTGCTGGAGCCGGGCGGGCGGCTGATCGTCGCCGAGTCCTGCGTGCCGGGCTGGTTCTACCCGGTCGAGAAGGCCCTGTTCCGGCCGCTGGTGGCGCTGGCGAAGACGCCGCTGCTCGGCGGGCACCCGGCGGTGATCCAGCTTCCCTTCGAGCGTCTCGTCGCCCTGGTGCGCGAGCGACTCGAGCTCGTCTCCGCCTACCAGGTGCCGATCGGCCGCTGGACCACCCAGTTCGGTCGCCGCTGGCCGACCGCGCTCACCCCCGCGCGCGCCTACGTGGTCGTCGGGCGAAAGCCGGAGGCACCCGAAACCGGCCCGAAATGAACGACGGCCCGCCTGGGGGGAAAGCGGGCCGTCGAGCTTGTTGGCGAAAACGCTTCCGGCGAGGAAGCGCTGGTGTTCATCTCGCCTTGCCCTCTGCGTTCCCGCGTGGGCAGGCGTCAAACCTCATTCGTCAAGAATTGGGTAATGAAATGCGGTATGTCCCCCAAATGGGGGGTATATCAAGCGGTTTTCCGTGCTTCAGCGGGCCAGCTCGCGCATCTGCCTCCGTAGCCGCTCGATCTGGCGCTGCTGCTCGCGGACCTTTGCGCGGAGGCTCGGGCCCGATTTCGCGAACGAGCTCGCCGTGCCGAGCTGTCCCTGGGCGTTGACGAGGACGGGCTGGGCCGGGCCGGGGATCGACGTGCCGGTGATCCCGGCGACGTAGGCCGCGTTCTGGGCGCCCAGCGGTCCCGATCCGGATCTTGCCCGACTCGCCGGCGACCCCCGGGTTGGCGATGTCGACGTTGTCGTTCCCGGTCGTCAGGTTTCCGCCGGCTCCGGACCCGAGCGCGACGTTGTCGTCGCCGATCCGGTTGGAATCGAGCGCGAGGTAGCCGAGCGCGGTGTTGTCGTGGCCGGCGGTATTGCGCACCAGCGCCTTGGAGCCCGAGGCGACGTTGAAGCGCCCGGTGGTGTTCAGGTTGAGCGTCTGAAAGCCGGCGGCGACGTTGTTCGTGGCCGGTGGTGTTCGAGAACATCGCGCTGGTGCCGCTGGCGAGGTTGGCGTTGCCGGTGCTGTTGAGGGCCAGCGCGTTGAAGCCGGTGGCGATGTTGTCGCTGCCGGTCGTGTTGCCCTGCATCGCCTGGATCCCGGTGGCGACGTTGTTGTTGCCGGTCGTGTTGGCCTGCAACGTGTTCGTACCGGCCGCCGCGTTGTTCGAGCCGGTCGAGTTCGAGACCAGGGCATGCCAGCCGGTCGCGATGTTGTCGTTACCGGTCGTGTTGGCGGACAGCGCCTGGTGTCCGGCGGCGATGTTGTTGTGGCCGGTCGTGTTCGCGGACAGCGCCTGGAAGCCGGAGGCGATGTTCGCGGTGCCGCTGGTGTTCGAGGCGAGCGCGAGCGTGCCAGTGGCGACGTTGTTGTTGCCGGTCGTGTTGGCGAACAGCGCGCGATAGCCGCTCGCGATGTTCTGGTTGCCGGTCGTGTTGAAACTGAGCGCTTCGTGACCGGTGGCGACGTTGTCGTGGCCGGTGGTATTCGAGAAAAGCGCGCCGCGACCGAATCGCGAGGTTGCGATCGCCGGTCGTTGTTCTTGTTCAGTGCCATCGGTGCCTGCCGCGATGTTGTCGTTGCCGGTGGTGTTCTCCTCGAGCGCGCCAGAGCCGGACTTGCGATGTTGAATGCAGCCGGCATGCATGTTGGAGCCGAGCGCGCTCGAGCCGAGATGCGACGTTGAAGGAGCCGGTCGTGATTGGAAGCCGAGCGCTGAAGGTGCCGATCGCGACGTTGTTACCTCCCGCGGTGAGTTAGCCCAAAGCGCTGTCGTCGCCGACAGCGACGTTTCTGAAGCCGGTGGTGGTGTGGGGCATCACCGCTCTGCCCAAGCCGACGTTCTCATAGCCGGTGTACGTCCCGTTGAAGAGTGTCTCGCCGGCGCCGACGTTGGAATCCCGCGTCGAAGTAGACGCTGCCGGTGCGCAGCGAGGCTCTGTGGCGCTCCAGCGCCCACGGCAATTCGCCACGCCGGCCGCGGCGGCGGTGATCATCGCCCGAGAACGGGACCTTGCGGACATGCGGACCTCCCCAATTTCGGTGGCTCGGGCGGAGGCCTGGCGGCGTCTGTCTGGGTGCCGAGTTCCGTGGCGCCGGGGCGCCCGTCCAAGGGAACCAACCGAGCCTATTCCGGCTGGTGGCCCCAGGGCAAGCCCGTTGGACAAACGGCGGTCCGGGTACGTTGCCCCGGTGATCCTGTGCCTTGGCGAGGGCCTCGTCGACCTGATCTGCGAGCACCCGGTGGGCTCGATGACCGAGGCGGACTCGTTCGCGCCGCACTTCGGTGGCGCGCTCGCCAACGTCGCGGTCGCCGCGCGGCGCGCCGGGGCCGAGGCGGGGCTCGCCGGGGCGGCGGGCGACGACGAGTGGGGGAGATGGTTGTGCGAGCGGCTCGAGCGCGAGGGCGTGGACCTGCGCTTCTTCGAGCTTCTGGAAGGGGCGCAGACGCCGATCGCGTTCGCGACCTTCGACGAGGACCGCGAGCCGACGTTCCAGATCTACGGTGACGCGATCAAGATCGCGGTCCAGGCGGCCGGCCCGCGCCTGGAGCCGGCGCTCGACGCCGCCACCGCGCTCGTCTTCAGCTCGACCACCCTGGCGAGCGAGGGCGAGCGCGAGGTCACCCTGCGGGCGCGCCGGATGGCGCTGGAGCGCGAGGCCCGCGTGTGCTTTGACCCCAACATCCGCCCCAACCGCTGGGGCGGCGACGCGCGCGCCGCGGCGGAGGCGTCGCGCCGGCTGATCGAGGGCTCCTACCTGGTGCGCGCCAATCGCGGCGAGGCGATCGCGATCGCTGGCGTCGACGATCCGCGGGCGGCGGCGGAGGAGATCGCCCGGCTCGGCGCGGAGCTCGCGGTGGTCACGCTCGGCGCGGAGGGCGCGGTGATCCGCGGCGCCTGCGAGGCGGAGCTGCCGGCCCCCGAGGTGGAGGTCGTCTCCACGCTCGGCGCCGGCGACGCGTTCATGGGCACCCTGGTCGCCGGGCTCGCGATCCGCGACTGGGACGCGAGCCGCGCCGGCGAGGCGCTCGGGCCGGCGCTCGAGGCTGCGGCCGAGGCCTGCACCCGCTGGGCCGCGCTCGACTGATCAGCCCTCGACGACCGCCGCGAGCGCGCCGAGCAGCCGCTCGACCTCCTCGGGGGTGTTGTGGAGGTGCGGCGCGATCCGCAGCGAGGTCCCGCGCAGCGCGGCGAAGCAGCCGGCCTCCTCGAGCGCCGGGACGATCCGCGGCTGGAGCTCGGCCGCCAGGCCGACGCCGAGCAGGTGCGGGCCGCGGCGATCGGCGCCGACGGGCGCGAGGCCGAGCTCGGCCGCGCCGGCGGCGAGCGCGGCGTTGGTCTCGGCGAGCGTCGCCGCGATCCGCGGCACCTCCCACTCGAGCAGTTGCTCGAGTGAGGCGACCGCCATCGGCACGAGCTGGAAGTTCGTTCGCTGGCCCACGTCGAAGCGCCGGGCACCGGGCTCGTAGGAGTCGCGGTAATCGACCAGCGCCGCGAAGTCGCGGGCACCCTCGCGCAGGATCCAGTTCTGCTCGATCGGCGCGCCGTCGCGATGCTCGGGCGCGACCCACAGGTAGCCGAGCGCGAACGGGCCCAGCAGCCACTTGTAGCCGACGGTGACGAGGAAGTCGGGGCGCAGGCGCCCGACGTCGAGCTCGAGCGCCCCGGCCGACTGGCTTGCGTCGATCATCAGCCGCGCGCCGAGCTCGCGGGCGCGCTCGGCGACGGGATCGAGCTCGATCAGGGCTCCGTCGGTCCAGTGCACGTTCGGAGTGCTCACCACGGCGACCCGCTCGTCGAGCGCGGCGAGGATCGCCTCGGTCCACGACTGCTCGCCCTCGCGCTCGACCGTGACGATCTCCGCCCCCGTGCGCGCGGCGAGCTCGCGCCAGGTGTAGATCCCCGACGGGTACTCCTCGGCGAGCACGACGATCCGCTCGCCCGGCTCGAGCTCGAGGTTGCGCGCCGCGACCGCGAAGCCGTAGCTGGTCGCCGGGACGAGGGCCACCCCCTCGGCGTCGGCGCCGATCAGGCGGGCGAAGAGCGCGCGCAGGCGCTCGACGTCGGTGAACCAGTCGTCGGCGCCGATCGTCCACGGCCGGGCGCGGCGCTCGAGCGCGCGCTCGCCGGCCTCACGGGTGCGGTGGGTGAGCGGCGAGAGGTTGGCCGTGTTGAAGTAGGCGACGTCGGCGGGGACGTCGAACTCGTCCCGCCGCGCGCCCAGCGATCCTTCGTGCGGTGGCATGCCCGGATCGTCCTACAAGCTCGTCCCTCGTGCGGTGAGCTCCGTAACGGGCACTAACGTGCGCATCTATACGGAGATCACCGGATAATTTGCTACGCTACTCTCCGTTATGGTAAAGACCGGCAAACCGCCCACGAACCCGTTCCGATTCGGCGGGCTGGCGTTCGACGAGGCGTTCGCAGATCGCGAGGCCGAGGTCCAGGAGCTCAAGTTCGACGTCCTCAACGGCCAGGACGTGGTGATCTTCGCGCCCAGGCGCTACGGCAAGTCGTCTCTGGTGTGGAAAACGATGCAGCAGCTCGTCGGCCACGACGTGCTGGTCGCCTACGTCAACCTGATGACGACGCCGACGAAGGCGAAGCTCGCGGAGAAGCTCGCCGCGGCGATCTACGAGTACGTCGCGTCGCCGGCCGCCCGCGCCAAGGAGCGGGCGCTGGCGCCGTTCCGCGGCCTGCGGATCACGCCGCGCGTCTCGGTCAACCCCGAGAACGGCGCGTACCACTTCTCGTTCGGGATCGACCACTCGCCGACCGACCTCGAGGCGACGCTCGAGCGGCTGCTCGAGCTGCCGGCCGAG
The DNA here is from genome assembly GCA_963729065.1 of uncultured Solirubrobacterales bacterium. Lineage (GTDB taxonomy): Bacteria > Actinomycetota > Thermoleophilia > Solirubrobacterales > 70-9 > WHSW01. The sequence continues at coordinate 62,394 of CAVSMS010000012.1, read as the reverse complement.
CTGGCCGCCGACGAGGGGCGCCGCGTGGCGCTGATCTTCGACGAGTTCCAGGAGGTGGAGATGATCGACCCCGGGCTGCCGAAGCTGATGCGGACCGTGTTCGAGCAGCAGCCTGAGGTCGCCCACGTCTATCTCGGCAGCCGCCGGCACATGATGGAGCGGCTCTTCAACGACGTCAACGAGCCCTTCTGGCACAGCGCGAAGAAGGTCGAGCTCGAGCTGATCGAGCCGGGGCGCTTCGCGGGCTTCATCGGCGCGCGCTTCCGCGCGACCAACAAGGAGATCGGTGATCAGGCCCTCGACGGCCTGCTCGCCCGAACCGGCGGGCATCCGTACGCGACCCAGGAGCTCTGCTACTTCCTGTGGGAGCAGACGCCGTTCGACGGCACCGCCGGCCCCGAGGAGCTCGACGCCGCGCTGGCGGGCGTGCTGCGCTCGGAGAACGCCCATTTCCAGGTCCGCTGGGGGGAGGCCTCGGCGGCGCAGAAGCTGGTGCTCTCGGCGCTCGCCAAGGAGCCGGGCCGGCCGCTGACCGGGGCCTACCGCGCCCGCCACGAGCTGCCGGGGCCGAGCACGGTGCAGACGGCGCTCGACGTGCTCCGCGACCGCGAGCTGATCGCCCGCGAGTCGCGCGGCAGCTACCGGATCGCCGAGCCGTTCCTAAAAGACTGGATCCTCGCGCTCGACGAGCTCGACGAGCTTCAGGCGGCGGCGGGTTCGCCGACGTCGGCGTAGGCCGCCATCTCCAGGCCCGCGACCCGCATCAGGACCTGCTCGTCGAAGAACGGGAGCACGGAGGTGAGGAACACCCCCGCCAGTCCCGACGCCGGGTCGATCCAGTAGTAGCAATTGGCGAGGCCCGACCAGGAGAAGGTCCCGGCCCTGCGCATGCCCGGGATGTCCTCGAGCATCAGGTTGAAGCCGAAGCCGAAGCTCTGCTCGAACGGCAGCGCGACGACGTCGTTGGAGAGCTCGGGATCGGCCGACGGCATCTCCTTCGGCATCTCGATCGCGCCGAGCTGCGGCGACGCCGCGAGCTCGACCGTCTCCGCCCGCAGGATGCGCTCGCCGTCGAGCTCGCCACCGCGCAGCAGCATGCGGAGAAAGCGCGAGTAATCGCCGACGGTGCCGTAGGAGCCGTGGCCGCCGCAGCTCATCGGCGGCTCGTGCGGGAGCTCGAGCTCGTCGTCGACCTCGAGCCCGCCGTCGGCCGTCCGGTGATGGATCGGCATCAGCCGCTCGCGCTGGTCGTCGCGCAGCCGGAAGGTCGTGTCGCCCATGCCCAGCGGGGCGAAGACGTTCTCGACCAGGTAGGAGTCGAGCGTCGTGCCCGTGACCTCCTCGAGCACGCGCCCGGCCCAGTCGAAGCCCGCCCCGTAGTCCCAGCGGGTTCCGGGATCGGCGACCAGCGGCGCGCGCAGGAAGTCCTGCGTGCACTCGAGCGGCTCGGCGACGCCGGTGAGCTCGTGCCACCGCGCCACGTCGGCCTCGAGGAACATGTACCCGACCCCCGAGGTGTGGGTGAGCAGCTGGCGCACGGTGGCGCGGCTCGCCGGCGGGCGCAGCCGCGGCTCGTCGCCGTCGTAGCCCTCGAGCACCTGGAGCTCGCCGAACTCGGGCACGATCGAGGCGACCTCGGCGTCGAGGTCGAGCCGGCCCCGCTCCACGAGCTGGAGGACCCCGACCGCGACGAGCGCCTTGGTCATCGAGGCGAGCCAGAAGATGGTGTTCGGGGTCACCTCGTCGTCACGGTCCACGCGGACTCGCCCGGCGACCCCCTCGTAGACGACACCGTCCCGATCGAGAACGGCGGCGGCCACCCCCGGCACGTCACCGGCGGCGGCCGCCTCGCTCAGCAGTTCATCGATCCTGGTCCCGGTCATGGCGCGCACTCCCCTTCCATGGTGGTGTGCGCGCCATCCTAAACCGAGCGCTGGTAGGTCCGAAACGCCCGCACCGCGAAGACCAGGCAGGCGCCCAGGAAGGCGACCAGCAGCCCGGCCCGCCCGGCGATCAGCGCCCAGTCGGGCGACGCGGTGAGCGCCTCGCGCCCCGCCTCGACCGCCCAGTTGACCGGGTTGAACGCCGACGCGGTCTGCATCCAGTCCGGCATCAGGTCCTTCTGCATGAAGGTCACCGAGAGGAACGAGAGCGGCAGCATCAGGAACTGCATCAGCGCGATCACCGTCTCCTCGCGCCGGGCCAGCAGGGCGATCCCGTTCGAGACCGCACCGAACGCCGACCCGACCAGGATCGCGACGCCCATCAGCACCAGCACGCCGACGACCCCGTTGGCGAACTCGGCGCCGGTGAGCAGCGCCAGGCCGATGATGATCAGGGTCTGGATCACGATCTGGAGCGAGCTCTGCACCAGCCGCCCGGTGATCAGCGACGAGCGCCGCACGGGGGAGACCAGGAAGCGGTCGATCACGCCGCGCTCGAGGTCCTCGATCATCGGCATCCCGCTCCAGCCCGCGGTGAAGAAGGCGGTCATCACGACCACCCCGGGGGCGAGGAACTGGATGTAGTTGTCCGAGCCGAAGCCCGGGATGTCGGTGACCGTTTCGAACAGGGCGCCGAACAGCAGCAGCCAGATGATCGGCTGGACCAGGTTGACGAAGATCCACCACGGCTGGCGCAGCAGCTCCATCACGTGGCGGATGGTCATGTGCCGGGTGTCGGCTATCGCCTGACTCATCGCGATACCTCCTCCTTGGTGTTCTCGGTTTCGGCCTCCGCGGCGCTGAACGTGCGTCCCGCGTAGCGGAGGTAGACGTCATCCAGCGACGGCCGCGCCACCGTGACCGCGGCGATCCCGAAGCCCCCTTGCTCGAGCGCGGCGAGCACGCCGGGGACCGCGCGGGCCCCGTCCTCGGCGCGCGCATGCAGCGCCCGGTCGGACGACCTGGACCTCGCCCAGGCCGGCGATCGAGCCGTTGAGCGCACCGCGCAGCGCGGCCTCGTCGTGGTCCTCGGTGAGCTCCACGTGGATCGCGTCGCCGCGCAGCTCGCGCTTGAGCTCGTCCGGGCGTGCCCTCGGCGACGACGCTGCCGCGATCGACGATCGCCAGCCGCGAGGCCAGGTGGTCGGCCTCCTCGAGGTAGTGGGTGGTGAGCAGCACGGTCAGGCCCTCGCCGGTGAGCCGCGAGATCTCCTCCCACATCTCCGATCGCACCTCGGGGTCGAGCCCGGTGGTCGGCTCGTCGAGGAAGAGGACCTCGGGCTCGTGGACGAGCGCCAGCGCGACGTCGAGCCGCCGCTGCATCCCGCCCGAGTAGGTGCGGACCAGCCGGTCGGACGCGTCGGTGAGCCCGAACTGCTCGAGCAGCCCGTCGATCCGCGACTCGAGCTCGCGTCCGCCGCGGCCGAACACCTGGCCCTGGAGGCGCAGGTTCTCGCGCCCGGTGGCCTGGATGTCGGCGCCGCTGCGCTGAGCGACCACGCCGATCGCCTCCCGGACCGCGGCGGGCTCGGCCAGCACGTCGTGCCCGCCGACCGTCGCCGAGCCCGAGTCCGCGCGCGAGAGGGTGGTGAGGATCCTCACCGTCGTCGACTTGCCGGCGCCGTTGGGGCCCAGGAGACCGAACACGGTCCCGCGCTCGACCGAGAATGAGAGGCCGTCGAGCGCCTGGACCTCGTCGTAGGACTTCCTCAGTCCGGTTGCCTCTATCGCCTTCACTGTCTGACCTCCTTGAAGCTCATACTTCTCAACGAGAAGAAAACTTAGCAACTAAGAGATTTAGATGTCAAGGGGTCTCGCCCCGGCAACAAGGTGGTGGAGGGCGATAACGGGGATTCGCGGGAAGCATCCGGCATGTTTCGGGGTCGGGAGGGACCGAGGATGGCCGGCGACGACGAAAAGCTGACCGATGCCGAGCTCGCCGAGCTTGCGGCCTTCGCGGACGGCTCCCTGCCGGCCGGTCGCCGACAGGCCGTCGGGGAGCGAGTGGAGCGCTCACCCGAGCTCAGCGCGCTCGTCGCTGATCAGCGGGCGACGCTCGAGGCGGTCGGCGGCCTGGACGTCCGCGCCCCGGCGGACCTGCACGCCAGGGTCGGCGCCCGCGAGCGGCGCCGTTCAATTCTGAGGCGGCTGCCGTGAGCGGGATCCTCCTCGTCCACGGCGCCTGGCACGGGCCGTGGTGCTGGGACGAGTTCTCCGCGTACCTGGGCGAGCGCGGGCACGAGGTGCGGGCGGTCGAGCTGCGTGGTCACGACCGGCCCCCGGGTCGGATCTGGCACCGGCGTGCGCGACTACGTCGAGGACGTGCGCGCGGCGGCGGCGGAGTTCGGCGAGCCTCCGGTACTCGTCGGCCACTCGATGGGCGGGCTCGTCGTGCAGAAGTGCCTCGAGGACGGCGAGGCCGCCGGGGCCGTGTTGCTGGCGCCGCCCCCGCGCCGCGGGCCCCTGGCCGCCGTGGGCCGATTGACCGCCCGCCATCCCCTGGCGATGCTGAAGGTCAACCTGCTCTGGAGCCTGCGGCCGCTGGTCGCCACGGACGCCTTGGTGCGCGAGATGTTCTATCGCCCCGACACGCCCGCCGAGCTGGTCTCCCGCACCGGCGCGAACCTGCAAGACGAGTCCTACCCCGCTTTTCTCGACATCCTGTGGAGGTGGCCGCGCCCGGCCCGCGTCCGTGCGCCGGTGGCCGTCTTCGGGGCCGAGCTCGACTCGATCATCACCGTCAAGGAGATCGAGGGCCTTGCGGCCGCGTACGGGACCCAGGCCGAGATCTTCGCCGGCATCGGGCACAACCTGATGCTCGACGAGGGTTGGCAGGCTGTCGCCGAGCGGGTCCATTCGTGGGTGCGAGCGGTGATCGCCGCGGAGCGCCTCCGCGGCCGCGATGCGCTCGACGCCGGCGCCGACGCGCTCGCCCGCGGCGACTGGGCGCGGGCGCGCGAGCACTTCGAGGCCTCGCTCGCCGAGCGGGAGTCACCGGAGGCGTGGGAGGGGCTCGGCTGGGCCGGCTACTGGCTCCACGACCCGGAGCTGACGATCGGGGCGCGCAAGCGCGCCTACCGCGGGTTCCGCGTGGGCGGCGATTCGGGCTCGGCCGGCCGCCTCGCGGCGTGGCTCGCGGCGGACTTCCTCGAGTTCCGCGGCGACGACGCCGTCGGGAGCGGCTGGCTGGAGCGAGCCCGGCGGCTCCTCGACGAGGCGCCCCCCGGCGCCGATCACGGCTGGCTAGCGGTGATCGAGGGATCGTTCGCCGCCAACGTCGACGGCGATCTCGACCGGGCCGCGGCGGCCGCGCGCCGCGCGCGCCGAGCTCGGCCGCGAGTACGCGGTCGCCGACCTCGAGGCGATCGGGCTCGCGCTCGAGGGGCTGACGCTGGTCGGGCGGGCGCGCGTGAGCGAGGGCATGCGCCTCCTCGACGAGGCCTCGGCGATCGCCACCGGCGAGGAGCTCGAGCTGCCGATCTCGGGTGGCTGGGCGCTCTGCTACATGATCGCGGCCTGCGAGGGCGTGGGGGACTTCGACCGCGCCGGGCCAGTGGTGCATGGTGATGCGGGAGTCGACCGAGCGGTGGGGCGCCCGCCACACGCGCGGGATTTGCCGCAGCAGCTACGGCCGTGTGCTCGCGACCGGCGGCGACTGGGCGGCCGCCGAGGTGGAGCTCACAGGCGCGATCGAGGACCTCGAGGCCGCCCGCCCCGGGCTGGCCGCCGGCGGGGTGGCACGGCTGGGCGAGCTTCGAGCCCGCCAGGGCAGGATCGAGGAGGCGCGAACCCTGTTCGAACGCGCCGGCGGCCACCGGCTCGCGAGCTCGGCCTCGGGTCGTTGGCGCTCGGTGCGGGCGACGCCCAGGCGGCGGCGGACGTCGCCGAGCGGGTGCTGCGACGGCTGCCGGCGGCCTCCGCGCTCGATCGGCTCGGCGCGCTGGAGCTGCTGGTCGACGCGCGCTCCGAGCTCGGGGAGCTCGCCAAGGCCACGGCCGCCTGCGCCGAGCTGGCGGCGATCGGTGAGGCGATCGCGACGCCCCACGTCGCCGGCCGGGTCCAGCTCGCGCGCGCCAGAGGTGGCGCTCGCCCGTGGGGCCGACGACGAGGCGCGGCGGGCCTGCGAAGACGCCCGCGATCGCTTCGGCGAGGCGTCGGACCGCTTCGAGGTAGCGCGCGCGAAGCTCGCGCTGGCGCAGGCGCTGGGCGCGATGGGTCGCGAGCGCGCTGCCGCCGTCGAGGCCGAGGCCGCCCGTGAGGAGTTCGCCGCTTTGGGCGCCGCCCCGCAGCTCGCCCTCGCGGAGGCGCTCGAGAGCCGCCCGCGGAGGCGGCGCCCAGGCCGGCGGACTGAGCGCGCGCGAGCTGGAGATCCTCCGCCTGGTCGCCGACGGGCTCAGCGACCGGGAGATCGCCGATCGGCTGATCCTGAGCCCGCACACGGTCCATCGCCACGTCGCCAACGTGCGCAAGAAGTTGCGCCAGCCGTCGCGAGCGGCGGCGGTCGCATTCGCGGCTCGCACCGGCCTGCTCTGAGCCCTCCGCCAGCCGATGGCCGCTTTCGGCCAACTCGCGCGAATGGCCGCAAAGGGGGAAGTCGGAGCGTCCTTCGGCACCTAGGGTCGGCGCGGTCAAGACCCGAAGGGAGGCTCGATGAGCCAGCAAACCACAGAGCAGGAGATGACCGGCGAGGCGCTGATCGAGCGCGTGCTCACCTCGACCGTGGGGCTCTTCGACCTCGCGAGCATCTATCTCGGCCAGCGTCTCAGCCTCTACGCGGCGCTGCGCGACCAGGGGCCGGCGACCAGCGGCGAGCTCGCCGACCGGACCGGCACCGATGAGCGCTACGTGCGCGAGTGGCTCGAGCAGCAGGCCGTGACCGGGCTGCTGATCGCCGACGACGACGGCGCTGCCGCGCGCGAGCGCCGCTACGAGCTTCCGCCGGGCCACGCCGACCCGCTGGTCGACGTCGACAGCCCGCTCTACGTCGCCCCGCTCGGCCGCCAGGCCCTGGGCATGCTGCGGCCGCTGCCGCAGCTCTTAGCCGCGTTCCGGACCGGCGAGGGCGTCCCGTATCCGGAGTACGGCGAGGACACGCGCGAGGGCATCGCCGCGCTCAACCGGGCGATGTTCATCAACGAGCTCGGCACGGACTGGCTGCCGGCGATCGCCGACGTCCACGCGCGCCTGCAGTCGCCGGGGGCGTGTGTCGCCGACCTCGGCTGTGGCTCGGGCTGGTCGAGCATCGCGATCGCCCGCGCCTACCCGCAGGCGTTCGTCGACGGGATCGACTCCGACAGCGCCTCGATCGCCGCGGCGCGGGAGAACGCTGCAGCCGAGGGGCTCGCCGACCGCGTGCGCTTCGTCGACACCGACGCCGGCGACCCGACGCTCGACGGCGTCTACGACCTGGTGACGGTCTTCGAGGCGCTGCACGACATGGGCCGCCCGGTCGAAGCGCTTGCGAACGCCCGCCGGATGCTCTCCCCGGGAGGCTGCGTGGTGGTGGCCGACGAGCGGGTCGCGGAGAGCTTCGGCGCCCCCGGCGACGAGCTCGAACGGCTGATGTACGGGTTCAGCGTCGTTCACTGCCTGGCCGTCTGCCGAGCCGATCACGAGGACTCCGCCGCAACCGGGACGGTGATGCGCCCGGAAACCCTTCGCGGCTACGCCGACGCGGCCGGCTTCGCGCGGGTCGAGACGCTGCCGATCGAGAACGACTTCTGGCGGTTCTACCGCCTCGATCCGTGAGCCGACGGGGGCCACGCAGGCGCGCCGCCACGGCGGTGCTCGCAGCCGCCGCGCTGCTGCTCGTGGGCGCCGCCGACGCGGCGCCGGGATCGGCGGCCGCGGCCGATCAGCGCGAGTGGTCGCGAGCCCTCGTACTCGAGCTGTCCGCCGGGGACCTCGGTCTGCCGGCAGGCACCCCGGCGACGCGGCTGGCGCGCGCGGCGCTGGCGCGCAAGGCGGCGCTCCTTGGGCTGCGCGGCGCGACGCTACGCCTCGACGGCCGTCTGCACGTCCCGCGGATCGACGGAGCACGGCCATTCGACCGGTTTCGCTTTCAGCAGCGCGCAGGCTCGCTGCGCGTCGTCTGGAGCCAGGTGGACGTCACCGTGGTCGCCGGGCGTGTCACCTCGATCAGCGCCACCGTGGTCCCGGTTGAGCGGGGCCCGGCGGCGGGCGACCGCTCGATCAGCCGCGGCGACGCGCGGAGGATCGCCCTCCGCGCCGTGGGGGACGCCGAAGGGGCACTCGCGCCGTTGGCGGCGGCCTACGCCGGCAACCCGACCCGCGCCCGCGGCGTGCGCTCGAGGACCGCGCGGCGCGTCTGGGTGGTCGAGGTCGAGCGCCCCCCCGCACCGGGCGACGAGGCGCCAAGCCCGTTGTGCGTCGTCGTCGACTCCGAGACCGGCAAGGTGATCGCGCGCTGGCCGGGGATCGCCGACCGCCCCGAGCGCGGCCCACGGGCACGCGGCGCTACCGGACGCGGGCCATCGGCCGCGCGCGACGGCCGCGAGCTGCCGGCGACCGCAGTCGAGATCCTCGACGGGACCTCGACCACCAATCCGGCGTTCGCCCCCGCCTACGCCACCTTCAACACCACCGGCGACGCGCGGGTCAGCTCGAGCTGGCCCAGCTACCAGTCCGCCCGCGTGGCCGCGCTGGATCCGGACCTCGAGGCAGCGAGTGCCAACGTCGCCAACGTGGCCCGGACGATCTGCGTCGTTCGCGGCTGGTGCGGCAGCCGCGGCGGCTTTCAACCCGGCACCTTCAAGATCAGCTCCTGGGTCGTCGTCGGTGACGTTCCCGACGCGCTCGGCTCGAAGGCGTTCATCGCTGACCTTCACGTGCAGATCGCCGACCAGGACCTGATGGGCGGGAACGGCGACCCGAACCTGCCCTTCAACGACGTCGTCGCCCACGAGCTCGGCCACGTCATGGACTGGGTCTACGCCGGCGACCGCACCCGCTCGCCGACCCGCCAGGTGCAGGAGGTCGAGGAGGCCCTCGCGGACATGTTCGCCTACGACTACGACCGCGGCGACGCGACCTGGGGCGAGGACCGGCTGGTCGGCGAGCGGCGCAACTGGGCCGACCCCGATGCGAAGTCCGAGTGCTCCGGCACGAGCTGCGTGCCCTACCCGGATCACATGAGCGAGTACGAACCGGTTCCGCCCGGGGCCCAGGCGGGCCATTTCAACTCGACCATCCTCAGCCACGCCTACTTCCGGTTCGTGCAGGCCGTGGGCCACGACCGGGCAGGTCGCGTGCTCCACAACGTCCCTTCGGCACTTGGGCCGCAACCGACCTTCGACCAGGCGAGCGTCGCCTTCTACATGCGCGCCGGCGAGGTCTACGGAGGCACGGTCGATGACGCGGCAGCGGCCGCCTTCAGCGCGGTCGGACTCAACCCGCTGGCGATCATCGCGCGCGATTCCCGCCGGCCGCTCTTGAGCTCTACGGGAAGGATCGGCGGCGGTCGGAGTCCTCTCGGTCGACCCGACCAGGAAAGGCCGAGATGAACCGGACCAGAGTCAGCAGCAGCAAGTCGTCCCGCCTCGCGCGCGCGCCGATCGCACTCGCCGTCACTGGCCTCACGCTGCTCGGGGCGACCGCCCTGGCCGCCGACGGCGACATCGAGCGCGTCAGCCTCGGGCTCGGCGGCGCCGAGGGCGACGGGCCGGCCGAGTTCGCGTCGCTGTCCGCGGACGGGCGCTTCGTGGCCTTCGACTCCGACGCCACCAACCTGGTCGAGGGCGACACCAACGCCCGCACCGACGTCTTCGTGCACGATCGCGCCACCGGCGACACCGAGCGGGTCAGCGTCAGCTCGAGCGGCGCCCAGGCTGCCTTCGGGTCGTCACGCGAGCCGGCGATCTCGGCCGATGGCCGCTTCGTCGCCTTCCACTCAACGGCCAGCGATCTGGCTCCGGGCGACGAGAACAGCCTCGACGACGTCTTCGTCCACGACCGCGAGACGGGGGAGACCGAGCGGCTCAGCCCGTCCGCCGTCGACTTCGGCAGCACCGGCTCGGACGCCGTCTCGATCTCCGCCGACGGACGCTTCGTCGCCTTCGAGTCGACCTACGACGACCTCGTGCCCGGCGACGGCAACGGCGCACTCGACGTCTTCGTCAACGACCGCCAGACGGGTACCACCGAGCGGGTGAGCGTCAACTCCGCCGGAGCCGAGGCGGAGGAGGCCTCGTTCAACGCCTCGATCTCCGCCGACGGCCGCCTGGTCGCGTTCATCTCCAACTCCGGCGACCTGGTCTCCGGGCGACACCAACGGCGATCCCGACGCCTTCGTCCACGACCGCGAGACGGGCGTCACGTCGCGGGTGAGCGTCAGCGACGGCGAGCTTCAGGCCAACGGCGGTCAGTACGCAACATCTCGATCTCGCCCGACGGCCGGCTGGTGGCCTTCTCGTCGTTCGCAACCAACCTGGTCGCGGGCGACACCAACGACGCGGGCGACGTCTTCGTCCGCGACCGCACCGCAGAAACGACCGAGCGGATCAGCCTCGACTCGGCCGGGGGTCAAGCCGACGCCGACTCGTTCCTGCCCTCGGTCTCCGCCGACGGCCGGTTGGTCGCCTTTGCGTCGAGCGCCAACAACCTCGGCGGCACGGCCAACGCGTTCACGGACGTCTTCCTGCACGACCGGCAGACGGGGAGCACCGCCCTGCTCAGCGGCGGCGTCGGCAGTGCAGCCGGCGACGGTCACAGCTTCCCGCCCGCGATCTCCGCCGACGGGTGCTTCGTCGCCTTCACCTCCGGGGCGACGAACCTCGTCGGCGGAGACACCAACGGCTTCCGCGACGCCTTCGTCCACGACCTCCTGGGATGCGCTCCCGAGCCGCCACCCGACACGACGCCGCCCGCGCTGGAGCTGCGGGCCAAGGAGCGCCAGCGGCTCGACAAGCCGGTGAAGGTGAAGGCGAGCTGCGACGAGGACTGCGCGGTGTCCGCCAAGGCGAGGGCGAAGCTCCCGGGCGGCAAGCGGCTGAGGCTGCTCCGCGCGAGCGCCGACCTGGTCGCCGGCGAGGCCGAGAAGCTGAAGCTCAAGGCCTCGGACGAGGTCGAGCGCAAGCTCCGGCGCGCCGGCCGGGCGAAGGTCAAGGTCACGGCCGTCGCCGCCGACGCGGCCGGCAACGAGGCCGAGGCCAAGGTCCGAGTGAAGCTGCGGGTGCGGCCGTGAGGGCGGGCGGGATCAGGCACGGCCTGGTGGCGCTCGCCGTGGGCGTAGTCACCTGCGGCGCCGTGGCGTCCTTGGCCGAGGGCCGGCTTCTTGGGCAACAACCCGGGGGCCATCGACCGCAACGCGATCTCGACCCGGGGCGGCGCCAATGTGCAGGCGACGGGGCCACTTATCTGCTCGAGCGGCGAGCGCGTCTCGCTGCGGGTCACTGTCACCCAGCCGGCGACGAAGGCGCGCGCTCGCGCGCGGTGGAAGCGCGGGTGCACGGGCGCCGTCCAGCACTGGCGCGTGCATGCCGCGACGCAGGGCGGGCGGCGGTACGAGCCGGGTCCGGCGAAGGTCTGCGTCCTCGGCAAGACGCGAGCGGCGAACCGCCTCACCGATCGCCAGCGCTGGTGCCGGCGCGTGTCGGTGTCCGGACGCTTCTGATGCCCGTGGCGCCGGACAGCAACCACCGTCGTGTGGTCCAGGAGATCGCGGCTGCGCTCGCCGCCGGCTGGGAACGCCAGCGGGCGCGGATCGAGGAGTTCGCCTCTCCGGTCCGCGAGTGGATGCTCCGCGAGCTCGCGCCGGAGCCCGGCCAGACCGTGCTCGAGCTGGCAGCGGGCCTCGGCGATACCGGGTTCCAGGCCGCCGCGATCGTCGGCGAGCGAGGCCGGCTCATCTCGAGCGACGTCGCCCCGGAGATGGTCGAGGCCGCGCGACGCCGCGGCGCCCAGCTCGAGGTCCGCAACGTCGACTACCAGGCCCTGGACGCCGAGCGGATCGAGCTCGACGCGGACTCGGTCGACGCCGTGATCTGCCGGTTCGGGTACATGCTGATGGCGGATCCGGCAGCGGCGCTCGCCGAGACCCGTCGCGTGTTGCGACCCGGCGGGAGCCTGGCGCTCGCCGTCTGGGGGGCGCCCGAGCGCAATCCGTGGGCGACGGTCCTCGGCGCGAAGCTGGTCGAGCTCGGCCACGTGCCGCCCCCGGAGCCCGGCGGTATCGACCCATTCAGCATGGCGAGCGCGGAGCGCACGCGGGCGCTGCTCGAGGGCGCGGGTTTCGCCACGGTGCGAACCGAGGAGGTGCCGGTGCGCCTCGCCGTCACCGACGTCGACGACTACCTCGGCTACGCAGCCGATACGGCCGGCCCGGCCGCGCTCGTGCTCCGCGGGTTGTCCGAGGCCGATCGCGAGGCGCTCGCGTCCCAGCTCGCGGACGCGTTCGCCCCCTTCGCCGCTGCCGGGGGCTATGAGCTTCCCGGGGTCGCGCTCAACGTGGTAGGTCGAACCCAAGAACAGGAGTGAAGGAATGAACGCCAGAAAGCTGATCGCCGCCGTCATCGCGAGTGCCGTCGCAACGGCGGCCGCGGCACCGGCGGCCGGGGCGAATCCCGTCGTCCGGCAGGCCGCCGGCGCCGACGCGGCCGCGATCACGGCCGCCCGCGACCAGTTCCGCACGGACCTCGGGGGCGGCACGACCGCAGGCCAGAACGGCTCCTTCGGTGGCGTCCGCCGGGAGATCAACTGGGACGGCGTCCCCGACACGGTCGCCGACCCCAACCCCATGCCGGGCGGCTTCTTCAACTCCAACTCGCCGCGCGGCGCCGTGTTCGCGACCCCCGGCCTCGGCTTCGTGATCAGCTCCGATGACGACGATCCCCCCGACCCCGAGCCGGACGATGTCCGCTTCTCGAGCCTCGAGCCGAGCTTCGCGACGGCGTTCTCCACCTTCTCGCCGCAGCGCCTGTTCACCCCGATCGCAAGCACCGTCACCGACACGCTGTTCTTCGTCGCCGGCACCGACACCCAGGCGACCACGAACGGGTTCGGCGTCGTCTTCACCGACGTCGACACCGCCGGCTCGGCGAAGCTCGAGCTGATCGGGCCTAATGGCGAGGACCTGGGCGAGTTCCCGGCTCCGGCGTCGCCCGGCGACGGCTCGCTGTCATTCGTCGGCGTCTCCTTCGACGAGGGTGAGCGGATCGCTCGTGCGCGGATCACCAGCGGCGCGGGCAACGTAATCGATCTCGATGGGACCAGCGGCGGCGAGGACGTCACCCAGGGCGGGGCCGCCGATCTGGTGGTCATGGACGATTTCATCTTCGGCGAGCCCGCGGCGCTGGCCGCCGACGCCGACGACGAACGCCCGAAGGTCCAGGTCAGGGGCGCGAAGCGCAAGCTGGAGCTCGACGACCTGCTCGACGGACTCCGCCTCGAGCTGACCACCGACGAGGAGGCGACCCTGGATGTCTCGCTGCGCGCCAAGGCCCGCAGGGTCGAGCTGGCGAAACCAAACCTCGTCCTGGCGGAGAAGTCGCGTGGCTTCGATACCGGGACGCGGAAGGTGACGTTGAAGCCGAAGCGCAGGCTGCTCCGCGACGCGGGCGGGTTCAAGGCCGAGCTGCGCGTCGTGGCCGCCGATCGCTCGGGCAACCGCACCTTCGTCAAGCGCACGATCCGGGTCAGCGGTTGAGACCCCTTGGCGGTTAAGATATTTATGTGGCAAGAGGTTCAGAGAAGCAGCGGCTGATCGCCGAGCTCGGCGAGCAGTTCCGGGTCGGCGGCATTCAGGACATCGCCTTCGACGACGCGACCGCCGAAAGCCTGGGGATCAACCGCACGGACCTCAACTGCATCGACATCATCGAACGCCACGGCGGGATCACCGCTGGGGAGCTGGCGACGGAGTCCGGGCTCACCACCGGCGCCGTGACCGCGGTGATCGACCGGCTGGAGCGGGCCGGGTACGCGCGCCGGGTCCGCGACGACGAGGATCGGCGCCGGGTGACGGTCGAGGTCACGCCCGAGCTCGAGCGGGCGGCCGGGGAACTGTACGGGCCGATGATGGCGGAGTGGGCCGCGATGATGAACCGGGCCACGACCGAGCAGCTGCGGCTGATGGTCGACTTCATGCGCGAGGCCAACGACGTCAAGCCGCGCCACATCGAGCGGATCCGCAAGCCCGATCCCGACGACGCGTAGGCTGCCGCCGATGGCCTACGACGAAGCGCTAGCCGACCGCGTCCGTGACATCCTCGCGCCCCGGGAGGCCCTCAGCGACCGCCGGATGTTCAGCGGGATCGCGTTCATGCTTTCCGGGAACATGGCCTGTGCCGTGATCAGCCGCGGCCTCATGGTCCGGCTCGATCCCGAGGACGCCGAGCGGGCGCAGGCCGAGGCGCACGTGGGCCCGATGGAGATGAACGGTCGCCCGGCGCGCGGGTGGATCGTGGTCGCTCCCGAAGGGCTCAACGACGACGCGGACCTCGCCGGCTGGGTCGACGCCGGGGCCGACTTCGCCTCCTCGCTGCCCCCGAAGTAGCGGATGGCAGGCGCCTCACCCTCGCCCTGGTGGGGCGCCGCGGTCGTCTACCAGATCTACCCCCGGTCGTTCCAGGATTCCGACGGCGACGGCGTCGGCGACCTGGCCGGGATCGCCTCGCGCCTCGACTACCTCGAGTGGCTCGGCGTCGACGCCGTGTGGCTCTCGCCCATCTACCCCTCGCCCGGCGCGGACGGCGGCTACGACGTCAGCGACTACACGGCGGTCGACCCCGTCTACGGCTCGCTCGAGGACTTCGACCACCTGGTCGAGCAGTGCCACCGCCGGGGAATCCGCCTGCTCGCCGACCTGATCGTCTCGCACACCTCGATCGAGCACCCCTGGTTTCGCGAGCACCCCGACTGGTACGTGTGGGCCGACGGCGACCGGCCGCCGAACAACTGGCTCGCCTCCTTCGGCGGGCCGGCGTGGAGCCGCGACCCGGACACCGGGCGCTGGTACCTGCACTCGTTCTATCCCGAGCAGCCGGACCTCGACTGGCGCAACCCCGAGGTCCGCGAGGCGTTCGCGGGGGTGGTCCGGTTCTGGCGCGAGCGCGGGGTCGACGGCTTTCGCCTCGACGCGATCGAGCGGGCGATGAAGGACCGCGCCCTGCGCGACGACCCGGCGGCCACGGGGCCGCCCGCGCTGCCCGTGCCCGAGTACCTCGCCGGGATCGACCAGGTGCGCTCGCGCAACGACCCCGAGATCGCCGAGGTGCTGAAGACGATCCGGGCCGCCGCCGGCGACGCCCTGCTGGTCGGCGAGGTCTACCTGCCGACGGCTGAGCTCTCGCCCTATCTCGAGCATCTCGACCGCGCCTTTTCGCTTCGAGTTCCTGCACGCGCCCTGGGATCCGGCGCGCCTGCGATCGGTGATCGCCGCCGGCGCCGGCGTCCCCGGGCTCGCCTGGGTGCTCTCCAACCACGACTTCCCCCGCCTCGCGACAAGCCTCGGCGAGGCCGCTGCGCGGGCCGCCGCGGTGCTGCTGCTGACCCTGCCCGGGACCGCGTTCGTCTACCAGGGCGACGAGCTCGGCACGCCCGACGGGCCCGGCGGCGAGCCGCCGGTCGACCGCTTCGGCCGCGACCGCCACCGCCATCCGATGCAGTGGGAGCCGGGGCCCGAGGGCGGCTTCACCACCGGGGTGCCCTGGTTGCCGAGCGTGGACGCCCCGGCGCGGAACGTCGCCGACCAGCGCCGCGACCCGGCCTCGGTGCTCAGCCTGTATCGGCGGCTGATCGAGCTGCGGCGGGAGCTCTCGGGCCCTCTGCGGATGGTCGAGGCCGCGCCGGAGCTGGTCGCCTACACGCGCGGTCCGCACCTGATCGCCGTCAACGCCGGCGAGCGCGCGGCGGCTGCGCCGGCCCACGGCGAGGTCGTGGTCGCGACGGGCCGCGTCGAGGGCCGACTGATGGAGCCCGGCGCGGCGATCGTCGCCAGGAGCTGTTTAAAGGCCTGGTGCGCAGGGCATTGCTCACTCGGTGCGCCGGAAGGCGGGCCGGGAGAGGAAGAGAGAGCGCTTGTCCCCTGGCCGGACCAGGAACGGATTTTTGGCCGCAGTCATATGCCTCTTGGCGATCGTCGCCGTCGGGTGCGGGGACGACGAGGAGTCCGGCTCGGGCACGACGCTCAGCTGGTTCATCTTCAACGAGCCCGGCGGCGGGCCCCAGGCGGCCGCCGACAAGTGCTCGAAGGAAGCGGGCGGCGCCTACAACATCGAGTTCGAGTTCCTGCCCGCCGACGCCGACGGCCAGCGCGAGCAGCTCGTCCGCCGCCTCGGCGCCGAGGACTCGTCGGTCGACCTGATCGGCATGGACGTGATCTGGACCGGCGAGTTCGCAAACGCCGGCTGGATCACGCCGGTTCCCGAGGACGTCGCCGATGTCGTGACCAAGGACGTGTTCCCGAGCGTGGTCAAGACGGCGGAGTTCGAGGGCAAGCTGTACGCCGCGCCGCTCTGGTCGAACACCCAGCTGCTCTGGTACCGCACCGACCGTGTGCCGAAGGCGCCCAAGACCTGGGACGAGATGATCGACAAGGGCGTCGAGCTCGGGCCGGATCAGGGGCTGATCGAGGTCCAGGCCAACAAGTACGAGGGCCTGGTCGTCTGGTTCAACCAGCTGCTCGAGTCGGCCGGCGGCCACATCCTCGCCGGCCCGGAGGAAATCGATCTCCAGCAGGAGCCGACCGAGCGCGCGCTCGAGGTGATGGGCAAGCTTTCGACGTCCGACGCCGCGGACCCGGCGATCACCACCTCCGAGGAGGACCCGGCGCGGCTTGCGTTCGAGGCCGGCAGCGCGGCCTTCCAGATCAACTACCCCTTCGTCTATCCGAGCGCGAAGGAGAACGCCCCGGACATCTTCAAGGTGATGAAGGCGGCCAAGTACCCGGCGGTCGACCCCGGGACCCCGAGCGCTCCGCCGCTCGGCGGGATCAACCTCGGGGTCTCGGCGTTCTCCGAGAACCAGGACGTCGCCTGGGAGGCGGTCAAGTGCCTCGTTCAGGCCGACAACCAGATCGCGATCGCGACGTCCGGTGGGCTGCCGCCGGTGCGCGAGGACCTCTACGACTCGAAGGAGATCGAGAAGGTCTACCCGGGCTTCTCGCAGCTGATCCGCCAGTCGATCGAGGACGCCGCCGCGCGACCGTCCGAGTCGCCGGCCTATCAGGACATCTCGCTCGCGATCCAGGAGGCGCTCCACCCGACGACCGACATCGACCCGAACGATCCCGGCCCCACGTACGACGAGCTCCGCGAGCTGCTCGAGCAGGCGATCAACCGGGAGGGGCTGCTGTGAGCGGTGACGCGCGCGGCTGCTGCGCCTCCGGTGGCCAGCGCGCCGAAGGACAAGCCGAAGGTCTCGGACCGGACCAAGGCCGAGCGCAAGCTGGCGTGGCTGCTGTGCGCGCCGGCGGTGATCGCGATGCTGCTGGTCACCGCCTATCCGATCATCTACGCGGTCGTCCTCTCGCTGCAGGAGCTCGATCTGCGCTTCCCCGACGAGGGCGGGTTCGTCGGCCTCGACAACTACGTCACCGTGCTCAGCGCGCCGCTGTGGTGGGAGTCGGTGTTCAACACGGTCTTCATCGCCGTGACCTCGGTCGCGATCGAGCTCGTGCTCGGGATGGCCATCGCCCTGGTCATGTTCCGGGCGCCGTTCTTCCGCGGGCCCGTGCGCACCACGGTGCTCATCCCCTACGGGATCATCACCGTGGTCGCGGCCTTCGCCTGGTTCTACGCCTTCGACCCGGGCAGCGGCTTCGTCAACCACCTGCCGTTCGTGCCCGACGACAAGGCCTGGTTCGGCGACCGCTGGAGCGCGCTCGGGGTGATCATCGCCGCCGAGGTCTGGAAGACGACCCCGTTCATCGCGCTGTTGCTGCTCGCCGGCCTGACGACCATCGACGACGGCCTCTACGAGGCGGCCAAGGTCGACGGGGCGAGCGCCTGGCAGCGCTTCTGGAAGATCACCCTGCCGCTGATGAAGCCGGCGATCCTGGTCGCGGTGCTCTTCCGCACCCTCGACGCGTTCCGGGTCTTCGACTCGATCTTCGTCATGACGGGGGGTGGGCAGGACACGCAATCGATTTCGATCGTCGGCTACGACCAGTTGATCTCCAGGGTCAACCTCGGGCTCGGCTCCGCGGTCTCGGTGCTGATCTTCCTCATCGTCCTGCTGGTCGCGTTCCTGTTCGTGCGCGGCTTCGGGACCACGATTCCAGGAAGGGAGAAGACCGGCTGATGAAGCGCGGCACCCGCGAGTACACGTTCTGGAGCGTCGGCATGTTCGTGATCATCGCCTTCGCCCTCATCCCGGTGCTCTGGCTGCTGTCGCTGTCGCTCAAGGACCCGGCGACGATCGCCGACGGGCGCCTGATCCCGTCCGACCTCACCCTCGACAACTACAAGGGCCTGTTCGAGGGCGGCCTCGACAGCCCGCTACTGAAGCCGCTGATCAACTCGATCGTGATCGCGCTGATCTCGACCACGATCGCGATCGTGCTCGCCTCGTTCACCGCCTACGCGATCGCCCGCCTGGAGTTCCCGGGCAAGCTCGCTGATCCTCGGCGGCGCGCTGGCGATCGCGATGTTCCCGGCGATCTCGACCGTCGGACCGCTCTTCGACATGTGGCGGAACCTCGGCCTCTACGACACCTACCTCGGGCTGATCATCCCCTACCTGACCTTCTCGCTGCCGCTGGCGATCTACATCCTCGTCGCCTTCTTCCGCGAGATCCCCTGGGACCTCGAACAGGCTGCGCAGGTCGACGGGGCGACGCCGCTCCAGGCCTTCCGCAAGGTGATCGTGCCGCTCGCGGCGCCGGGCATGTTCACCGCGGCGATCCTCGTCTTCATCTTCTGCTGGAACGACTTCGTGTTCGCGATCTCGCTCACCTCGAGCGACGCGTCGCGCACGGTCCCGGCCGCACTCGCGTTCTTCACCGGCGACTCGCAGTTCACGGCGCCGACGGGCAACATCGCCGCGGCTGCGATCCTGGTGACGATCCCGATCATCCTCTTCGTGCTCTTCTTCCAGCGGCGGATCGTCGCCGGCCTGACCGCGGGAGCGGTCAAGGGTTGACCCCGCTACGAAAGGACTGACCACCGATGGCTGAAATCGTTCTCGACGGCGTCTCGAAGCGCTTCGACGACGGCTACGAGGCCGTCAAGGACATGAACCTGACGGTCGCCGACGGCGAGTTCGTGATCCTCGTCGGGCCGTCGGGCTGCGGCAAGTCGACCGCCCTGCGGATGATCGCCGGGCTCGAGGACATCACCGAGGGCGAGCTGCGGATCGGCGGCGACGTCGTCAACCAGTACGCGCCCAAGGACCGCGACATCGCGATGGTGTTCCAGAACTACGCGCTCTACCCGCACATGACCGTGCGCGAGAACATGGAGTTCCCGCTGAAGCTCGCGAAGGTCCCGCAGGAGGAGATCACGCAGAAGGTCGAGGAGGCGGCGAAGGTCCTCGACCTCGAGCAGCACCTCGACCGCAAGCCGGCGAACCTCTCCGGCGGCCAGCGCCAGCGGGTGGCGATGGGGCGGGCGATCGTCCGCGACCCGAAGGCTTTCCTCATGGACGAGCCGCTCTCGAACCTCGACGCGAAGCTGCGGGTGCAGATGCGGACCGAGGTCTCGCGGCTGCAGAAGTCGCTGGCGACGACGACCGTCTACGTCACCCACGACCAGACCGAGGCGATGACGCTGGGCGATCGCGTCGCGGTGATGCGAGCCGGCGAGCTGCAGCAGGTCGGACCGCCCAGCGAGCTCTACGACCAGCCCGCGAACCTGTTCGTCGCCGGGTTCATCGGCTCGCCGGCGATGAACTTCATGCCGGCGACGCTCGAGGGCGACACGGTCAAGCTGCCGTTCGACGAGGTCCGCCTCCCCGAGGAGGTTCGCGGCAGGCTCGGCGATGAGCGCGGTCGCGATGTCATCGCCGGCATCCGCCCGGAGTCGTTCGAGGACGCCTCGCTCGTGGGTGACCTGCGCGACCAGGGCCACGTGCTCAAGGCGAAGATCGACCTGATCGAGTCGATGGGCTCCGAGCTCTACGTCTATTTCGAGATCGAGACCGAGGGTGTCGACTCGAGAGAGCTCGACGAGCTCGCCGCCGACTCCGGCGCCGCCGAGGTCCCGGGTGCCGGGACCGGACAGGTGGTCGCCCGGCTTGCACCGGAGAGCAAGGTCGAGCGCGGGCAGGAGGCCGAGCTCTGGCTCGACACCAGGAAGATGCACCTGTTCGACCCGCAGAGCGGCGAGCGCCTGGGGGCCGACGCGAACTGAGCTCTCGAGCGGCGATGAGGCCGGCGATCGCGGTTGCGGCGGCGCTCGCGCTGCTCGCCTCAGCGACGGCGACGGCCCGCGGCGCTGAGTTCACGGCCGGGTCCGCGGGGGTCGGGGACCCGTTCTTCCCAGATCAGGGCAATGGCGGCTACGACGTCGCCGCCTACGACCTCGACCTCGCCTACAACCCGGGCTCGAAAGAGCTGCGCGCGACCGCGCTGATCAGGGCCGACGCGACCCAGGATCTGAGCCGGTTCGACCTCGACTATCGCGGCCCGCACATCGAATCGGTGTCCGTGGGCGGAGTGCCGGCGGGCTTCACCCGGCGGGGCCAGGAGCTCGTGATCACCCCGCCGGCGGGGATCCCCTCGGGAACCAGATTCACGGTCGAGGTTCGCTACCACGGCGACGCCAGCAGCATCAAGGACCCCGACGGGGCGCTCGACGGCTGGATCCACACGGACGACGGGGTCGCCGCCCTCGGCGAGCCGCAGGGCGCGCCGACCTGGTTTCCGTGTAACGACACGCCGATCGACAAGGCGCGGTTCCGGATCTCGATCCGGGTCCCGAAGCGCCTGAAGGCGATCTCGAACGGGAGGCTCGCAAGCCACGGCCGCGACGGGACCTGGAACTGGGTCAGCGACGATCCGATGGCCACCTATCTGGCGACGGTCACGATCGGCCGCTTCAAGGTCGACCGCGGCCGGGTGGCCGGCGTGCCGTCCTACGTCGCCGTGGACCCGAGGGAGGCCCGCAAGTCGAAGCGCCCGCTGCGGGCGACGCCGAAGATCCTGCGCCTCTTCGACCGGCTCTTCGGCCCGTACCCGTTCTCGCAGGTCGGGGCAATTGTCGAGCACGCGCCCAAGATCGACTACGCGCTCGAGACCCAGACCCGGCCGGTCTACAACGTCGCTCCGAACGCGCGGCTGATCGCGCACGAGTTGGCTCACCAATGGTTCGGCGACAGCGTCAGCATCGCCACCTGGCCCGACATCTGGCTCAACGAGGGCTTCGCCACCTGGGCTCAGTGGCGGTACGCGCAGTCGGTCGGCGATGCCTCGCCGGCCAAGCGCCTGCGCCGGCTGCAGCGCGAACCCGCCGGCGAGACGTCGCTATGGGACCCGCCGCCGGGGGCGCTGAGGAAGCCGGCGCAGCTGTTCGCCGACTCGGTCTATGTCCGTGGCGC
The DNA here is from genome assembly GCA_963729065.1 of uncultured Solirubrobacterales bacterium. Taxonomy (GTDB): domain Bacteria; phylum Actinomycetota; class Thermoleophilia; order Solirubrobacterales; family 70-9; genus WHSW01. Next base: position 40,960 of record CAVSMS010000012.1, on the reverse strand, counting down.
GATGACGCTCGAAGCTCTGCGCCAGCGGATCGGCAACCACGCCTTCTACTCGACGCTGCGCAGTGGACGCGAACCCATCGTGATGGCAACGCGACGATCGCGGAGTTCATCGAGCTCGCCGAGACGCAATCGGGCGAGGACCTGGGTGCGCTGTTTCACCGCTATCTCTACAAGCGCGGCAAGCCCTGAGCGGGCTCAGGTGGCGAGGTCTTCGCGCAGCCGGTGGACGAACGTGTCCTCGCCACGCGGCGGGTGGTCGAGCTCCGCGCGCAGCTGCTCGATCACCTCGTCGTTCCAGGCGTGGGTGCGTAGAAGCAGGTAGCGGAGGCTGACGACCCGGGAGTAGGCCTCGGTCTCGGTCCCGCGCCCGCAGAGCCCGGCCTCGCGCATCATCGCGGTGACCGGCTCGTACTCCTCCGTGAACCACGCCCGGGCGACCTGCTCGCGGGTCATGAACTCGCCCCGAGCCTGCATCGCGCGGAGGCCCCAGGCCTCGACCCCCTCGGCGAGGCCGGCGTAGTCGAAGCCGTTGGACAGCTGGATCCGCCCGCGGGCCTGCGCCGGCAGCGGCACGCGCTCGAAGAAGAGGCGCTGGTGGGACTTGAGCGGCAGGTCGCGGGGCGAGATCCCGCGGTCGGCGTCGACCTCGGTGATGATCTCGGTCACCATCGCGTCGATCTTCTCGAGCCCGAGCTGGCGAGCGACCGAGACCCGGTGGTGGCCGTCGATGACGAAGTGCATCGAGCCGACGCGGTAGACGTCGATCGGGGGCATGTCGGCCCCGCGGCGCATCGCCGTCGCGATCCCCTGCCAGCGCCGGCGGACCCGGTGCGAGGTGGGGCGGAAGTTGCGGTCGAAGTCGCGGCGCGAGCGGTCGACGGTGCCGACGATCGAGTCGAGGTCGATCGTCTGCAGGCCGAGGCGGCGCTCGCCCCGGCGGCCGAGCGCCTCGACCACCTCGTCGAAGGGGAGGATGACGTCGACGTCGTCGGGCTCGCGGCGAAGCCGCGCCGCGAGGCTCGCGAGCTGATGCCGGCGACGGGCACGGCTGAAGTCGGTCTGTGCGTCCTGGTCGGCGAAGCCCGTGTCCACGCTTCCAGAGTACGCCGGTGAACCGGCTGGGTGGGCCGACACGTAGGTTGGAGTGATGGCCCGTCTCGGCGCATCCCTGGCGACCCTGCTCGCAGCCGCCGCGATCGGCGCCTGCGGTGGCGGGGAGAGCCAGCCGGCGGCAAGCCCGGACGTGAGCGGGGGCGTGGTGCTGAGCGGCACGCTGCCGCTCCTAAACGGCGAGCCCCAGCGGCTGAGCACCTACCGTGGCAAGGTCGTGCTGGTCGTCAACACCGCCAGCGAGTGCGGCTTCTCTCCGCAGTTCGGGGGCCTCGAGGAGCTCTACCGCGAGCATCGCGACGCCGGCTTCGTGGTCCTGGGCTTCCCCGCCGACGACGTCGCCGGTCAGGAGCCGCGCTCCGACGAGGAGATCGCCCACTTCTGCAAATCGAACTTCGGCGTCTCGTTCCCGATGTTCGCGAAGTCCAACGTCGTCTCCGAGCCGCTGAACCCTGTCTTCGCGCGCCTCGGCGCGGAGGCCGGCCCGCCGACCTGGAACTTCAACAAGTACCTCCTGGACCGCAAGGGAGAGGTCGTCGAGCACTACGAGGTCGCGACCGACCCCGAGGATCCGCAGCTGAACGCGACGATCGAGAAGCTCCTCGAGAGCTGATCGTTACGCTGGACCCATGTGTAGAAACATCCGCACCCTCCACAACTTCGAGCCTCCCGCCACCGCGGAGGAAGTCCACGACGCCGCGCTCCAGTACGTGCGCAAGATCAGCGGCTCGACCAAGCCCTCGCAGGCGAACGCCGAGGCCTTCGAGCGCGCGGTCGAGGAAGTGGCCGCGGCGACCACGAGGCTGCTCGACGGCCTGGTCACGGCGGCGCCTCCGAAGGACCGCGAGGTCGAGGCCGCCAAGCGCCGCGCCCGGGCCGCCGAGCGCTACGCGACGGCCTGATCGGCCGGCTCGCGCCGCCACCAGGCGCGACTGGCCGATTTCGCTGGACTATTTGGCGTTATCCGCCACTCGGGGTCCGGCGGGGCGCTCGCTAGCTCGACTGCGAGGTCGGGCGGATGAGGATCTCGTTGACGTCGACCCGCGCCGGCTGGGAGAGGGCGTAGATGACCGCGCTGGCGATGTCCTCGTCGTGCAGGGCACGGTCGGGGCCCGGACGGTTGTCGAAGAACGGCGTGTCGACCATCCCCGGCTCGATCAGCGTCACCCTGATCGAGTCGTTCTCGTGCATCGACCGCAGCTCCGCTCGCAGCGACTCGCCGATCGCGGTCACCGCGTGCTTGGTCGCCGAGTACAGCGAGCCCGGCAGTGACGCGCCGGCCGGCGACCGAGCTCGTGATCACGAAGTGGCCGCGGTCGCGCTCGAGCAGGTGGGGGAGGGTGGCGCGGATCGTGTAGGCGACCCCGAGCACGTTGGTGAGCACCATGGACCGCCACTGCTCTGGCGACTCCTCGAGAAAGCCGCGCGTGGCGCCGAAGCCGGCGTTTGCGAACACCGCGTCGAAGCCGCCGAAGGCCTCGACCGCGGAGGCGGCAAGACGCTCGTTGTCGGCCCACTCGGTGACGTCGCAGCGCACCGCGATCGGCGCGCTCGCCGACCGCCGAGCTCGCTCGGCGAGCTGCCTCGAGCTTGTCCTCGCTGCGTGCCCCGAGCACGAGGCGGTATCCCGCGTCGGCGGCCGCACGTGCCGTGGCGGCGCCGATCCCGCTCGAGGCGCCGGTGATCAGGAGCACGGGGTCGTCGGCCATCGGCTGGAGCAGGTACCCAGGAGCCGAATCGCCATAATCCATGGCGCCATATGGACCCGGATCGAAAGCGCAGGATTCGGTTCGTCGTCGCGCTCAGCGCTGCGGTGCTGCTCGCGGCGGCGCTCGTCTACACGTCGTTCAGCGCGTCGAGCGAGACGCGCCAACCCTCCGACCTCGCGGGGGTCAGCGGCGGCAACTACGAGCTCACCGGCGACGTCTCGCCGGGATCGATCGCGCACAAGGGCGAGCGGCTTCACTTCGAGGTCGCCGATCGCGACGACCCGGCGGCGACGATCCCGGTCGTCTACACCGGCACGATCCCGGACCCGTTCCGCGACGGGCGCGAGGTGATCGTGTCGGGCACGGTCGCAGGACGGGACCTTCGTCGCCGAGAAGGACAGCCTGATCACCAAGTGCCCCTCGAAGTTCGCCGACGAGGCGGCCGAGGATCCCGAGCACGTCGTGATCCAGTAGTGGTGCGCCGGTAGATGGTCGAGCTTGGCGCTGCCTGCCTGATCGCGGCTCCGTTCGCGTGCCTGTACGCGGGCGGCGCGGCGATCGCCGGCGCGCGCCGCGACGACCCGCGGCTCGTGGACTCCTCGCGACGGGCGGTCTACGCGCTCTGCGCGCTGCTGACGATCTCGGTGGTCGTGCTCGAGGCGGCCTTCGTCCGCTCGGACTTCTCCGTTGCCCTGGTCGCCGATCACTCCTCGACCACGACGCCGCTCGGCTACAAGCTGACCGCGATGTGGTCGAGCCAGGGCGGCTCGCTGCTGCTCTGGGCCTGGGTGCTGTCGATCGCGGCCAGCGGCGTCCTCTTCCTCACCCGCAGGCGCCACCGGGAGGTGGTCCCGTGGGCGACCGCGGTGCTCGCCGGGCTCGGGCTCTTCTTCACCTGCCTGATGCTCTTCGGCGCCAACCCGTTCGACCGCCTCGACCCGGCGCCGGTGGAGGGCGCCGGCCTCAACCCGTTGCTCCGCCACCCGGCGATGGCGATCCACCCGCCGATGCTCTACTCGGGCTACGTGCTCTGGTCGATCCCGTTCGCCTTTGCGATCGGCGCCCTGATCACCCGGCGCCTCGACGCGAGCTGGATCCGCACCACCCGGCGCTTCGCGCTCGTCGCCTGGATCTTCCTCGGCGTCGGGATCCTGCTCGGCACCCGCTGGTCGTACTCGGAGCTCGGCTGGGGCGGCTATTGGGGGTGGGACGCGGTCGAGAACGCCTCGCTGATGCCGTGGCTGATCGGCACCGCGTTCCTGCACTCGGCGATGGTCCAGGAGAAGCGCGGCATGCTCCGGGTCTGGAACGTGTCCCTGATCGTGGCCACGTTCACGCTGGCGCTCCTCGGCACGTTCCTGGTCCGCTCGGGAATCCTCGAGTCGATCCACGCCTTCGGCGCCTCGACCGTCGGCTCGCCGCTGCTCGGGCTGATCGCGGTCGTGATCCTCGGCTCGGCGGCGCTGATCGTCTCGCGGCTCGGCGACCTGCGCTCGGAGCGGCGGATCGAGTCGCTCGCCTCGCGCGAGGCCGTCTTCCTCGTCAACAACCTGCTCCTGGTCGGCCTCTGCGTGGTGATCTTCTGGGGCACCTTCTTCCCCCTGATCTCCGAGGCGATCACCGGGGAGCAGTCCTCGCTCGGCTCGCCGTGGTTCGACCAGTACACGGCTCCGCTGGCGATCGTGCTCGTGCTCTTCACCGGGATCGGCCCGTTGCTCGCCTGGCGGCGGGTGAGCGCCGGCGTGCTGTGGCGCCTGGTGCGCGTGCCGCTTGCCGTCTCGGTCGCGGCGACCGTCGCGGTCGCGGCGTTCACCGACGCCTTCGACCATCCGCTCGCGCTGGCCCTGTTCGCGTTTGCCTTCTTCGCGCTTGACGGCGCTCGCGTCGGAGTTCTGGCGCGGGGCCGTCGCCCAGCGGGCGCTCTCCGGCGGCAGCCTGGTCGCGGCGCTCGGGCGGATCGTGACCCGCAACCGGCGCCGCTACGGCGGCTACATCGTCCACGCCGGCTTCGCGCTGCTGGTGATCGCGGTCGCCGCCTCGTCGAGCTTCCAGACCAGCGAGGACGTGCGGATGAGGCCGGGGGAGAGCGCGGAGGTCGGCGACTACACGATCACCTACGAGCGGCCGACCCAGTCGATCGACCCGGAGGAGCAGAAGCTCGTGTTCGGCGCGGTGCTCACGGTCGACCGCGGAGACGAGCGCGTCGCGACCCTCCACCCGGCACGGGGCTATTACTCGAGCACCAGCGGCGACGCGACGATCGCCGGTTTCTTCGAGGGTGAGGCGACGAGCGAGGTCGGCCGCAGGACGAGCGTGGAGGGCGACATCTGGACGGCGATGCGCCCCGACCTGGCGCCGCTCGACGGCGTGATCGCGGCGGTCGACCGCAGGCTCACGGCCAGCCTGCCGGACGTCGGCCAGGAGGGCCCGACCCCGGCGCAGCTCGAGGCGATGCAGAGCTACCCGGATCGCCAGGGGGAGGTGATCCGCAACCTCGCGGCCGCTCTACGTCGCCCGGCCCCTGCCGGTGGACTTCCGCCTCAACCTGAACCCGTTCGTGATCTGGATCTGGATCGGGGGCGCGATCGCGGTCGCCGGCGGCCTGATCGCGATCTGGCCCGCACCCGAGGCGCGCCGCCGGCGCGTCTCCGACGTCTACGCAGCGCGCCTGGCGCGCGAGCTCGGCCGCGCGTAGGCGACGCCGCGGGGCCTAGCCTTCCGTCGTGTGGAATACGTGATCGGCGCGATCCTGCTCGTGGCGCTCGCCTGGTTCGTGAGCTCGCCGCTTCGCCGCCCCCGCGGCGGGGACGGCGATCGCGAGCGCGGGGAGGACCCGCTGTTCGCCGACCTCGAGGCGCGCAAGGAGGCGCTCTACCGCCAGATCCGCGACGCCGAGCTCGACCGCGAGCAGGGAAAGCTCTCGGCGGAGGACTGGAAACGAGTCGACGGAGAGCTGCGCCGCGAGGCGATTGCCCTGCTGAAGCGGATCGATGCCGCGCAGGAGCGGCCTGTCTAAACTGCTGCGCCGATGGAAAGCATTCTCAACGTCGTCCAGGTCGCGATCTCGATCGTCCTGATCTTCCTCGTGCTCCTGCACTCGGGCAAGGACACGGGGCTCTCCGGCGCCTTCGGCATCGGCGCCGCGGGCGGCTCCGGTGTCGGCGGCTCGCTGGTCGAGCGCAACCTCGACCGCTGGACGATCTTCTTCGCGATCCTCTTCGTCGTCAACACGCTCGTCCTGCTCAAGATCTGACGTCCGCCCACTCCGCGGCCGACCATGCGTGCGCGCGCTTGAGACCTGCCGCGCGCGGGTAGAGCACCCGGCATGACGATGGGAACGGGACTCTTCCTGATCGCGGTCGGCGCGATCCTGCGCTACGCGGTCAACGACGAGATCGAGGCGATCAACCTCGAGACCGTCGGGCTGATCCTGATGATCGTCGGTGCGGTCGCCTTCGTCGTCGGTGCGATCTACGCCTTCGGGCGCCGTCGCACGGATGCGGTCGTGGTCGAGCGCGACCCCGCGCGATCCGCGCTACTGAGGCGCCGGCAGCTCGAGCTCGGCGAAGACGGCCCGGTGGTCGCTGCCGGGCAGGTCCTCGACCGCGTAGTCGCGGATCCCGATGCGCTCGTCGGCGAGCGCGTGGTCGATCGTGATCAGCGGCGGGAAGCGGCGGTCCGCGGGCCAGGTCGGCTCGAGCCCTTCGCCGAGCGTCGAGCCGGCGTCGGCGTAGCCGCGGTCGAGCAGCTCGCGGAACTCGTCGTGATCGAGCGTGGCGTTGAAGTCGCCGGCGAGCACGCGCAGCGGGCCGCGCGCGGCAGCCGGGAGGTCGCCGAGGTCCGCCGACCAGGCGCTTGACGAGACGGTCGGCGGCGTCGTGTGCACGGCGCTCGTGACGAGCGGCGGTGCGCCTGGGACCTCGACCCGCGCCGTGACCAGGGGAAAGGCGCCGGCCGGCCGGCGGACGGTCGCCGGGCCGAGCGGGTAGCGGCTGTAGAGGCCGGTGCCCTTCGAGCCGGCGTCGGGTGCCAGCTCGCGGTGAGGAAGCAGTTGATCCAGTCCCTCGGCGTCGAGCCGGCGGGCGAGGCCCGCGGTGAGCTCCTCGACCGCGAGCACGTCGACGTCGAGCTCGCGCACCAGCTCCACCAGCGGCTCGGGCTTGGCGTCGCCGAGCTTCATGTTCGCCGTCATCACCCGGAGGCTCTGCCCGGCCGCTCCCTCGGCCTCGGTCGGCCCGCCGAACGCGCGCGGCAGGACGGCGGTGGCGAGCGCGATTGCCACCACCGCCGCGACGCCCGCCGCGATCCAGTTGCGGAGCACGAGGGCGAGCGCGAGCGGGATGCCGGCGGTCAGCGCCACGTACGGCGTGAACGCCATCAGGCCCACCACCGGCGCCGCGGAGTCCAGCCCGAGCAGCCTGATCGCCGCCCAGATGGCCCATGCTCCGACCAGCGACCAGCAGGCGATCGACCCGAGCCGACCGCCCGCCGCCGCGCTCAAGCGCCGCAATTCGCTACGAGGTCTTGACCACTCCGACGAGATGGCCCTCGGGATCGGTGAACTGCCCGAGGACGATCGACTCCATGATCGTCTCGGGACCCATCACCCGGGTCCCGCCGAGGCTCTCGGCCTTCGCCAGCGCCGCCTCGACGTCGGGGACCTCGATGTAGAACGTGACGTGGCCGTCGTAGCCCTCGGGCCCGACGCCGACGCCGCCGCCGATGCCGATCCCCTCGTCGCCCGTGTTGCCCTCGCGAGGGATGAGCCCGTAGCCCATCTCGTTGTCCGCGTCGATCTCCCATCCGAAAAGCTCCGAGTAGTAGCTCTGCAGCTTCGGGCCGTCCCTCCCGACGATCTCGAAATGAACTACCGGCTGTCCCATGCGTGTCTCCTTTCCCGCGCCGGCTCCCGGCGCCTGATCGCCGACAACCTACGCTCATGGACGCCCCGCCCACAAACCGGATAGGGTCGCGGGGGAGACCGGTCGGTCTTATCGTTCCCCTGATCTTTGCCGGGTCACGCGGCGCCGCGCACGGGCGCGGCGGACCCCGGGGCGGGAGGCGGCCCGCCCCGGGGTCCCCACGTTTCTCATGGAGATCACATGAATGTCGGCTACGGTGAACCGGTGATTGAGGCAACACGCACTACCCGTGATCGCCCCGCTGCACCGCCCGCCGACGCCGGCGAGCGCATCCTCGAGGCGGCCTACGACCTCTTCTGCCGCCGCGGCGTCCACATCGTCGGCATCGACGAGATCATCGCCAAATCGGGGGTCGCGCGGCAGACCCTGTACCGGCGGTTTCGCTCCAAGCAGACGCTCGTGCTCGCCGTGCTCGAGCGCCGCGAACAGCTCTGGACGCGGGACTGGCTGCAGGCCGAGGTCGAGCGCCGGGCGAGCTCGCCGCAGGCGCGCCTGCTGGCGATCTTCGATGTCTTCGACGGGTGGTTCCACGAACGCGACTTCGAGGGCTGCGCGTTCATCAACGTGATGCTCGAGCACCCAGATCCCGACGACCCGGTGCGCATCGCGTGCACGGAGCACCTGGCGAGGATCCGCGAGTTCCTCGCCTCGCTCGCGCAAGGGGCTGGGATCGATGAGCCCGACGCCTTCGCCCGCCAGTGGCACATCCTGATGAAGGGCTCGATCGTCGCCGCGGGCGAGGGCGACGTCGACGCCGCGATGCGCGGCGCGCGAGCTCGGGGCGCTGCTGCTCGAGCGCCACGGCGTCGGCGCGGAGGCCGGCGCCGCGGTCGCCTGAGCCGCGTTCCGAAGGCCTAGCCGGTCATCTCCGCGTACCGCAGGGAGCCGGGCGTGGTCAGCAGCTCCCCGGTCTCCAGCAGGGTCTTGAGGCCCGAGAGGATCATCGGCCAGCCGCCGTAGAGCTCGTCGTTCGCGCCGTCGCGCAGCTCGTCGTGGGTGACCACCAGGCGGCACGAGTCCTCGATCGGCTCGATCTCCCACGTGACCCGCGACGTGCCCTCGTCCTTGACCTCGTCGCTCCACAGCGCGGTGAAGCTCTGCACGAGCCGCCGCGGCGGGTCGACCTCGATGTTCTCGCCCTCGGCGATCGCGAACCCCGCCCCGCTGTGGACGGCCTCGTAGCGCGAGCCCGGCGCCCAGTCCGAACGGGTGCCGACGCCAAACGAGTACTTGCTCCGCAGCTCCGGGTCGGTGATCGCCTCCCAGAGGCGCTCCGGGGTTGTCTTGATGTAGATCTCGAACACCTTCTCCATCACGCTTCCTCCTCGAGTGTCTGCTTGAGCCCGCTGAGCGTCGCCGCCCATGGCTCGGCGTATTTGCTCACCCAGCGGTCGTGGATGAGCCGGATCGGGACCGGGTTCAGGAAATGGAGCTTCTCCCGGCCACGGCGCCGGGTGGTCACCAGGCCGGCGTCCTCGAGCACCCGCAGGTGCTTCATGACGCCGAAGCGGGTCATCGGCAGCCGACGCTCGAGCGCGGTCAGGGTCTGACCGTCCTCCTCGAACAGCTGGTCGAGCAGGCCCCGGCGAGTCGGATCCGCGAGCGCCCTGAACACCTCGTCCATGGCCGGAGACTATATGTGACCTTTTAGTCACCTGTCAAGAGCGATACGGTTTCGACGCGATGAAGGCGGTCAGCTGCGAGGAGACGAGGCTCGAGGTCGTCGACCTGCCGAGCCCGCGGCCCGGCAAGGGCCAGGTCCTGGTCGAGGTGCTGCGCTGCGGCATCTGCGGGTCGGACCTGCACGCCCGCCACCACTGCGACGAGCTCGCCGACCTGATGGCCGGGGCCGGCTACGACGGGTTCATGCGCTCGCACCAGCAGGTCGTCTTCGGCCACGAGTTCAGCGGCGAGATCGCCGAGTACGGCCCGGGGTGCAGGCGCAAGGAGCCGACCGGGACGCCGGTGGTGGCGCTGCCCCTGCGCCGGCACGGAGGCGACGTGCACGGGATCGGCCTCTCGGCCGCGGCGCCGGGCGCCTACGCCGAGCAGCTCGTGGTCGAGGAGTCGCTGATGCTGCCGGTGCCGAACGGGCTGCAGCCCGACCTCGGGGCGCTGACCGAGCCGATGGCCGTGGGCCTCCATGCCGTCCGCCGCGGCGACGTGCGCAAGCGAGACGTGGCGATCGTGATCGGCTGCGGGCCGATCGGGCTCGCGGTGATCCTGATGCTCAAGGCCCGCGGCGTCCGCACGGTCGTCGCCAGCGACTTCTCGGCCGGGCGGCGGGCACTCGCGACGGCCTGCGGGGCCGACGTTGTCGTCGACCCGGCGGCGGACTCGCCGTACGGGGCCGCCGGCGGACTCGGGCCACCTGAACACGGTTCCGGCCGCGCTGGAGCTCGCCCTCTCGACCATGGAGAGGCTGCGGCGAGCGCCGGTGCCCTGGCACCACGTCTGGCGGACCGCCGAGCGGCTCGGCGCCGGCCCGAAGAAGCCGGTGATCTTCGAGTGCGTCGGCGTCCCCGGGGTGATCGACGAGATCATCGCGAGCGCGCCCCTGTTCTCGCGCGTCGTCGTGGTCGGCGTGTGCATGGGCGCCGATCGGATCCACCCGGCGATGGCGATCAACAAGGAGGTCGACCTGCGGTTCGTGGTCGGCTATACGCCGCCCGAGTACCGCGACACCCTCCACATGCTCGCCGAGGGCAAGGTCGATCCCGCCCCGATCGTCACCGGCGTGGTCGGGCTGCCCGGCGTCGAGTCCGCCTTCGAGGCGCTGGGCGACCCGGAGGCCCACGCGAAGATCCTCATCGACCCGAGGTCGGAGGCGGCGAGGCCAGGTCTACGCCGGCCTACGGGTTGGCACTGAGAAAGCGGATGACCTGGGTCCCGCAGTGGTCGCCTTCCGCCGGCAGCGTGTTACACGTGCCGATCAAGAGCTTGTGAACGCCGTTGGTCAGCTTCGTGGTGTCGATTTCGAGCGGGCGGAAGAAATCCTGTCCGAGGAAGCCCAGCCCCTCGTACACGACCGTCTTGGTCGGTGGGGTGGCGTGCAGCGCCGCATCGAGGTATGCGAAGCCCGTGTCCTGTTCGAAGAACACCTCGGGTGTCCACACACCCGACTGGGGGATCATCTCCCCGCTCGTCGGGTCCCACGGGTAGTCGGCGCGCCTGATCGACACCGCGGCGTACGAGCCGCCCGCGCCGGCCTGGTAGCTCGAATCCGCCATGACGCCCTTGGTCTCGATCCGTCTCGCCGTCTGGTACGCGATCGACCCGACGGGCGGCGGCGGCTTGCCGTTATCGAGATAGACCGGCCAGCGCGGCACGGTGAACTGGACCTTGCCGTCCGCGTTGCGCACGTAGGCTTCGACCATCAGGGCGTGAAGCCCCGAGTACTGCATCCGGTCGAGCGGCACCTCGATGCGGAACGTCCGCGCGCAGTCCGCGCTCGGGCACTGCCAGCCGATATTGGTGAGCGCCTGATAGCGGAAGTCTCCGTAGGTGTCGGCGATCAGCCGGTCGAGTGTGCCCGGCATGTTGTGGAGGCGGACGGTGACGTCGAGGCCGATCGTCCCAGTAGCGCCAAACGTCTGGTAGAGCGGGAAGCACATCTCGACGTGGATGTGGCCCTGCTTGCCAGTCCCCGGGTGTGACGGCGGCCCGGCCTGTGGCTCCCACCACGACTGATTCTCCATGTACGCCCGCGGCTCCGGGTAGCCCGGCACTCCGCTCGACGAGGCCGGCGGCCGGTGACGATGGTCCGGCCCTTGGCCGCGCGACAACGCTGCTTCCCGGCGTCGCCCTACGGCGCACGCAGGCGACGAGCTTGAAGCTCGGTAGGCGGAGCCCGGTGGTGGGCGACGGGGTGAGCCTCGGCCGGGACCGTGACCGGGATGCGAAGCGGGCCTGTCCGTCGGCGCGGACGTGACGCGCTTACGCCCAGGCGGATTTGTTCGCCGCCGGCTCGAAATGCGATCCGCACGCGGGCGCGGTCGAGTCCTCACCGGTATTGGCGACTCTCCCCTTACGCGGAACGAGTCTCCGGCACGACCTCGGTGGCCCGGATCGCACCGTGGTCACAGCGAGTCTTGACCCTCAGCGGCGAACGCGCCAACTGCCGACAACAGCGCGATGAACACCGCTGACGTCAGCGCCAAGTGCACCCACCTGCTGTCCATCGCTGCGTATGACTGTTCACCTCCGTGTGACAGCTGCATCGTTGCAGACCCTCGCCTACACCGTGTGACGGTCAGGTTTCATGTGTATTCGCCGCTCGAAGATCGCCTCCATCCCTGAGTGGTCGGAGAGGCCCTGCTCGCGCCAGCCGTGGTGGTAGTCGCACCAGACCGGTCGCAGGCTCCTCCGAGGCGAGTACGTGGTCGATTCGAAGCCCGGCCTTGCGCCGTGCGCGTGTGTGCAGGACCCAGCTCGCGTCCTGGCGCTCGAACCCGTGGAGGCCGCGGAAGGCGTCGTGGAGATCCCACTCGGCCAGTCCGGGGAGGATCGAGCGCTCGGCGGCATCCCAGCGCTCCATGCATTCGGGATGGTCCTCGGCGAAGGTGATCACCTCGCCGTCGGTTGTCTCGGCCCGGGGCAGGTTGAGGTCGCCGCAGAGGATCCGAGGCCGGTCGCTTGGCCTCGCGAGCCGCTCATGGAGGGCCTCGCAGGTCTCGACCTTGATGAAGCCGCGACTCCGCGCCGACGGGATGTGGGCGTTGTGGAGCTCGAGCAGGCCGTCGCCGGTCTCGACGATCAGCGAGAGCACGCGTTCGGGAAACGGGGCGCCGACCGCCGGCAGCTCGCGCAACGGCCAGCGCGACAGGGTCAGGTTGAAGAGCCGGCGGTCGTTTCGGAACTCGCTCGAGTCGGCGGCGTGCTCGAGCCCGGCTCCGGCCAGGGTGGCGGCGAAGTGCCCCGCGGTGGACGGCCGGATCTCCTGCAGGCAGACGAGGTCCGGCTCCTGGCGCGCGAGCGCCGCAGCCTGGTCGGCGAGATCCTTCGTCCGCCCGGCGACGTTCCAGCTGATCAGCTTCAGACGGCTCAGATCTAAAACTCGATCTCGGCGCCCAAAGTGATCGTGCGCTCGCGCGGCAGCCCGAAGTAGTCGGCGGGCTCGGCCGCGATCACCGCCGTCGCCAGGAACAGGCGCTTGCGCCATCGGCTCATCCCCGGACGGTCGCCGGGCCTGAGCTCCACCCTGGACAGATAGAACGACGTGTCGCTCGCGTCGACCGGAGACTCCGCCCCGATCTCCTCGATCTGCCGGACCAGGCTGGGCACGTCGAAGTGCTCGGCGTAACCATGCTTGGCGCGGACGAACGTGATGCCGTCGTCCTTGTAGGCCAGTTCGTCGATGTCGAGCCGGTCCGCTTCCTTGATCCGCGGCGTGGGGAGCGTCTCGAGGGAGAGGATGACCGCGTGCTCCTGCAGCGCGTGCAGGTGTTCGACGCAGGCGCGCATCGACAGGGGCGCGGTCTCCTTGCCGCGGTTCATGAACACGCCGGTCCCTGGGGTTCGCCGCACGGGCGAATCGAGCTCTCGGAGGCCGTCGACGAAGGCCTGCAGCGGGCCCTCGACCTCGAACCGCTCGGCCTCGACCATCTCGCGCCCGCGGTACCAAGTCGTCATGACCACGAAGAGGATCAGGCCGATGACCAGAGGGACCCAGGCACCGTGGGTGAGCTTGCTGAGGTTCGCGCCGAAGATCGCGAGCTCCAACGAGAGGAACACCACGGCCCCACCCGCCACGAGCCACAGCGGCCGCTGCCAGCCGCGACGAACGATGACGAAGAAGAGGACCGTCGTGATCACGATCGTGCCCGTCACCGCCATCCCGTAGGTGAAGGCGAGCTTGGCCGAGCTCTGGAAGGTCACGACCAGCGCCACCACCGCGACCAGCAGAAGCATGTTGATCACCGGCACGTAGACCTGTCCGTATTCGCGCTCGGAGGTGTGGACCACGCGCAGGCGCGGGAGGTAACCCAGCTCGGAGGCCTGGTGGGCGAGCGAGAAGGCGCCCGAGATCACCGCCTGGGAGGCGATCACGGTCGCCGCCGTCGCCAGCAGCACCAGCGGGACGAGGCCGGCGTGAGGCATGAGCCGGAAGAAGGGCGCGCTGATCGCACCGGGGTCGTCGAGGATCAGCGCCCCCTGGCCGAGGTAGCTCAGGATGCACGCCGGGAAGACGAGGAGCAGCCAGCCGCGGGCGATGGCCGGGCGCCCGAAATGCCCCATGTCGGCGTAGAGCGCCTCGGCCCCCGTGATCGCCAGGACCACGGACGCGAGCGCTCGGAGTCCGGCCCGGCCTGCCGGGCCTGCTCTTCGAGACCGTGGCACGGGACCCCCGGCGGATTCCCGTCTACTGCGCGACGAGCCTCTACCGCGGTGACCGCTACGAGATCGACCTGCGCCAGATGCGGCCGCAGCGCGCGCCGTCCTGACCCGCCCGCTCAGGTGGCCCCGAACGCCTCGGCGCCGCCGACGAGCGTCCGGGTGACCCGCAGCTCCTCATCGAGCACGACCAGGTGCGCGGGCGCACCCGGCGCGATCGCGCCCAGGTCTCGACGGCCGAGCAGGCGCGCCGGGGCGGCTGCCGCGGCGGCGAGCGCCCGCTCCAACGGCGCGCCGCTATCGACGAGGTTGCGGACGGCCTGGTCCATCGTCAGCAGGCTGCCGGCGAGGGTGCCGTCGGGCAGTCGCACCGCGCCATCGGCGACCTCGACCGCGCGGTCGGCGAGCCGGTAGCTGCCGGGCTCGGCCATCGCCGCCTCGACCGCGTCGGTGACCAGGCAAAAGCGCTCGCCCGTCGCGAGGAAGGTCGCGTACGCCGCCTCGGGCGCGAGGTGGACGCCGTCGGCGATCGCCTCGACGAACACGTCGGGGCGCACGATCGCCGCTCCCGCGAGGCCGGGATCGCGCGGGCGCCAGCGCCGGTGGGCGTTGTAGACGTGCGTGATCGCCCGTGCGCCGCGGTCGAAGGCGGCGTGGGCGGTGGGCGCGTCGGCGTCGGAATGCCCGCACGAGACCACGACACCGGCCTCGACCATGCCGTCGACGAGCTCGAGACCGCGGGGCAGCTCGGGCGCGAGGGTGACCATGGTCACCGGCCCCCCGCCCAGCAGTCGCCGCGCCTGGTCGGGGTCGGCGGGGAGCAGGTGGGCGGGGTCGTGGGCGCCGGGCCATTGCGGGGAGAGATAGGGGCCTTCCAGGTGGACGCCGACCAGCGCGGGCAGCCCGCCCGCCTCGATCTCGGCCCGGGCCGCGGCGGCCGTCGCCAGTGCCGGCCCGTAGGCGTCGAGCGGGGCCGAGATGAACGTCGGTTGGAAGGCGACGACGCCGGTGCGCGCCAGGGCCTCCGCGGCCCGCCGATAGCCGGCCGCGTCCGCGGCCAGGAAGTCGACGCCGGCGACCCCGTTGATGTGCAGGTCGACGAACCCCGGCGCGGCGATCCCGCCGCCGCCGGCGGGCACGACCCCGACCTCGGCCACCTCGCCGTCCTCGATCCGCACGTCGCCCGGGACCAGCGAGCCCTCGACGAGCGCCGCACTCACGCCCAGCAGCACCGGCCGACACCTCCTCGCGGGTAGCAGTGACGCCCGGGATTTCTACACGCCCCGGGTGCGGGCTGCCCGAGCCCGACCCGAGCGCGGCCGTCCCGGCTTGTACACCGAGAGGCCCGTGGCCAGGCCGAGCGCGAGCACGTCCCAGGCGGCCCCGGCGATGATCCGCGCCTCGGCACCGCCGCCGCCGCTTGCCATTTGCCCGACCGATGGGCCGAGCATCAGCGCGCCGACCAGGATCACGGAGGCCAGGAGACCGAGCTTGATCGCCACCCAGGGGTGCCGGAGGACGCCCCACTTGGTTCCCAGGCCCAGCGCGATGCCGGTCCCGAGCGCGATCAGGCTCAGCGGGATGCCGAAGACCAGGCTGAACGTGGCGAGCAGGCCGTACAACGCGTCCGCCGTGGCTGGATCGGCGGTCGTCGCCGCCGTGATCGCCACCACCAGGAATCCGCTGACCTCGCCGAGGAGCCCGACCGACGCGACGATGTGCCCGGTGAGCACCGCGCGGCGGCTCGAGGGGGAGAGCGTGCGGCGCCGGGCCGCGGGCGCTCCGAGTCGGATCGAGTTCGTTTCCATGCCCGCCCAGTCTGTGCGTGCGCCGTGCCTCGCGCGTCCTCCAGGGGGGCGATTCTGTGTCCTCCTTGCGGATGACGAGAGCCGCGTCCGCCCGCGCTAGCGTGGCCCGGGATGCACGCCCCAAGGTCGGATTGGCTGCTCGCCGTCGCGCTCGCCGCGGCGCTGATGGTCCAGCTCGCGCTGCACGACAGCGAGGGCTCGACCGCGCTGAACGCGGCCAGCGGGCTGCTGCTGACGCTGCCGCTCGCGTTTCGCCGCCGTGCCCCACTGGCCGTGATCGCGATCTTCTCAGCCACGGCGATCGCGAACGAGGCCCTGGGCGGTGCCCTTTTCACCTTCCCGGAGGCCGGGGCGGCGGAGTCCGACCCGCCGCTGTTCGCGTCGCTCGCGGCCGGGATCGTCGCGTTCTATTCGCTCGGCGCCTACGCGGAGGACCGCGCCGCCGTCGCGGGCGCCCTCCTGGGACTGGCCGGGCTCTGGGCGACCGTGGTGGTGTCCGGCCAGGTCGAGGTCGCGAGCTTCATCTGGTCGGGCGGGCTGATCGCCGCGACGCCGTGGTTCGCGGGGCGCGTGGCCCGCTCGCGCCGCCAGCGGATCGCGTCGCTCGAGCTCGAGCAGGAGCAGCGCACGCGGATCGCGCTCGCCGACGAGCGCGCCCGGATCGCGCGCGAACTGCACGACGTCGTCGCACACAGCGTCGGGGTCATCGTCGTGCAGGCCCAGGGCGCGCGCAGCGTCATCGATCGCGACCCCGCGCGGGCCGACGAGGCGTTGGCCACGATCGAGGACACCGCCCGCACCGCGCTCGGCGAGATGCGCCGGTCGCTGGGTGTCCTGCGAAGCGACGAGGAGGAGGCGGCGCGGGCCCCGCAACCCGGGGTGGGCGACATCGACGAGCTGCTGGCGAACGCGCGGTCGGGCGGCCTCGACGTCGAGTTCAGCGTCGAGGGCACGGCCGCGCCCGCTCCCGCAGGGGGTCGACCTGTCCGCCTACCGGATCGTCCAGGAGGCGCTCACCAACACGATCAAGCACGCCGGTCGTGCCAGCAGCCGGGTGACGCTCCGCTACGGTGAGCGCGAGCTGGTGGTCGAGGTGCAAGACGACGGCCCGGGTCCGGCGGCCGGCGCCCCGGAGAGCGAGGGTCACGGTCTGGTCGGCATGCGCGAGCGGGTCGCCGCGCATGCGGGCGAGCTGCACGCCGGCGCCGGCGCCGACGGAGGGTTCCTGGTGCGCGCGTCGCTGCCCCTGGACCGATGAGCGTCAAGATCCTGATCGCCGACGACCAGTCGCTGGTGCGAAGCGGCTTCCGCATGGTGTTGGAGTCCACCGACGACTTCGAGGTGGTCGGCGAGGCGGCCAACGGCCACCAGGCGATCGACAGCGCCCGCCGCCTGCGCCCCGACGTGGTGCTGATGGACGTCCGGATGCCGGAGCTGGACGGCATCGACGCGACCCGGCGGATCACCGAGGACGACGACCTCTTTGCCCGCGTCCTGATCCTGACGACGTTCGACCTCGACGAGTACATCTACGACGCGCTCGGCGCCGGGGCGAGCGGCTTTCTCCTCAAGGACGTTCCGGCCGAGCAGCTGATCGACGGGATCCGGGTCGTGGCGGCAGGCGAGGCGCTGCTGGCGCCGTCGGTCACCCGCCGTCTGATCGAGGACTTCTCGCGCGCCCGGCCGGCGCGGGCCGAGGACCCGGCGGGACTCGACGAGCTGACCCCGCGCGAGCGCGAGGTCCTCGAGCTCATCGCGCGCGGGCTGTCGAACGCTGAGATCGCCGAGACGCTGGTCGTCGGCGAGACCACGGTGAAGACCCACGTCGCCCGCGTCCTCATGAAGCTCGGTCTGCGCGACCGCGTGCAGGCCGTGGTGCTCGCCTACGAATCGGGGATCGTGAGCCCCGGCCGGCCGCCGCAAGGCTGAGCGCGCCTCCTCCTCCAGGAGGACTCCGGTTCCTCCTGCGAGGCGACCCGAAATCGTCACTCGGGCCGACGATGAAACGGGCCTGCGGCGAGAGCCTGATCGCGACGAATCGATCCCGCCCCGAGAGGGCGCCGACGACAAGGAGCGACCAAATGGCACACGCAGGACAGACCATCGAGAACCCGCTCAGCGGCGAGCGGATCACGTTCCGCAAGACGGCAGCTGACACGGGGGGCGAGCTGCTCGCCTTCGACCTCGAGCTGAGCCCCGACGGCCACGTGCCCGGCATGCACGTGCACCCGACGCAGGAGGAGCGCTTCGAGGTGGTGAGCGGGACGATGCGGTTCCGGAAGGGCCTCAAGAAGGTGACCGCCGGGCCCGGCGACGTGGTCGTCGTGCCACCGGGCACCGCGCACAAGTTCGCCAACGGCGGGGACGAGACGGCGCAGGTCCGCGTCGAGGTCCGCCCGGCGCTGCGGATGGAGAACCTGTTCGAGACCGCCGTCGAGCTGGCCGAGGACGGCCGGACGAACCGCAAGGGCATGCCGAAGCCGCTCGACCTCGCGCTGTTCGTGCGCGAGTTCTCCGAGGAGGTCCAAGGCGCGTTCCCGCCCGCGTGGATCCAGCGCCTGACGCTGGCACCGGTGGCCTGGCTCGCGCGCAAGCGCGGTCTCGCCGCCCGGTACTCCACCCGGCCGGCGACCGCCTAGGCGTGGAGACGCTCGAGCTCGGCGAGGGCGTCGGACCAGCCCTCGGTGTGGCCGGCGCGGGACTCCTCGTCGGGAAGGCCGACCTGGTGGATCTCGACCATCGTCGAACCGCTCCCCAGCGGCTCGAACGTGACCGTGACGACGGAGTCCCGGTGGTCGGTCGCGGGCGAGGACCAGGTGAAGACGAGCCGGCTGGGCCGGTCGATCTCCCGGTAGGTCCCCTGGTGGAGGAGGTCGCTTCCGTCGCTGACCATGACGATGCGGAACTCCCCGCCCTCGCGCGGATCGGTCTCGGCCCGGGTCTCGCTGACCACCCGCGGCCGCATCCAGGTGCCGAGGCTCTCGGCGTCGAGCCAGGCGTCGAAGAGCGTCTCGGCCGGGGCGGCGATCTCGCGCCGCACGGTCACGGCGAACTCGTCGGCGGCGCTCACTTCGACTCCTTCCCGGCCTGCCGGGTGGTGACGAAGCGGTCGAGCGATGCGAGCTGGTCGCCCCAGAAGCGGCGGTAGTGCTCGATCCAGTCGGCCGCCTCCGCGAGTGGCTCCGCCTCGAGGCTGAGGATGTGCTCGCGCCCACGGACCTCGCGGCGCACCAGACCCGCGCCCTCGAGCACGCGGATGTGCTTCGAGGTCGAGTTGAGCGAGATCGGGAAGTCGCCGGCGAGGTCGGTGACGCGGGCGTCCGAATCCGCGAGCCGCGCGAGGATCGCGCGGCGCGTCGGATCGGAGACCGCGGAGAACACGCGGTCCAGTGTCGCTTCGGTCACGCCGTGCGCGCCCCGACGCCCGCGCAGGCGCACCACGACCCAGGCGCGGGCGACGAGGAGCGCGCCGCCGGCGCCGGCGGCCGTGAGCGCCAGCTCCTCGACCGGGACGCCGGCGATATGGGCGAGCGTCATGTCGCGCTTTCTACCGCGTTGCGCGCCCGGTCGTCGGCGGCGATCAGGGTCTCGTCATCCGCCGGCACCGACGGCGGGTTGGACTCGTACTCGTCGTGGCGGCGCCACCACGAACCGTTCCCGTCCTGCGGATACCCCTCGGGCGAGTCCTGCCACTCCTCCTGGCGGCCGAGCGGCGCGATGTCGAGGTAGCTGAACGTGCTGCCGAGCGCCTCGTCGCCGCGTCCGTCGACCATGTAGGTGCGGTAGATCCGGTCCCCGACCCGCAGGAAGACGTTGGTCGCGTGCCACTCGTCGACGCCGAAGTCCTTGTCGAAGTCGTCGGTGATCGTGAACCAGGGGATGTGCTCCCAGCCCATCTTCTTCTGCAGCCGCTGGATGTCCGCCTGCGGCGCGCGCGAGACGTTCGCGACCGTGGTGTCGCGCGCGTTCGCATGCGCTGGATGAGCGCGCTGGTCGGCCATCATCGAGCAGCCGGGGCAGCCCTTCTCCGGCCAGCCGTTCACGCCGGGCTCGTAGAAGAAGCGGTAGAGGATCAGCTGGTGGCGGCCCTCGAACAGGTCGAGCAGGCTCAGCGGCCCGTCGGGGCCCTCGAACTCGTAGTCCTTCTCGACCAGCATCCGCGGCATCCGCCGGCGCTTGGCCGCCAGCGCGTCGCGGGCGTGGGTGAACTCCTTCTCCTTCACCAGCAGCGCGTCGCGCGCCTCCTGCCACTCCTGCTCACTGACGATCGGCGTTAGTTCCATGGCTCCTCCTCGAGCTCGTGCCTAATATTCACCCAATAGGATGAATATAGCAAAGGCGGTCCCGTTCGGGTCCGGAGGCCTTCGCCGATGATTCCGGCGCCGGGCGCCGGTCTCTTTCAGGCGCGACGGCAATCACGTCGAGAGGAGAGAGATGCAACACGCAGAGATGTCGCGGAACATCGAGACCGTCAACACGTACCTGGACGGCTTCCGCAGGAACGATCACGAGCAGATCCTGTCCTGCTTGACCGACGACATCGAATGGACCGTCTTCGGCGCCTTCCGTCTGACCGGCAAGGAGGCGTATGACAGGGCCATCGTCATCCGCGACGGCAAGATCGCTGAACGCCGCGCCTGGGTGATCGAACTCAAGGAGAACGCCTACCGCTGAGCCCCAGCCTTGACGGAATCCGGCAAGGCCGACTAGGGTCGGCGTGTGGCGGTCTCACCACTCAAGAAGGCAAGACCGCGGGGCAGGGGGCTTCTCGTCGCGGTGGCTTCGGTCACGCTCGCGGTGATCTGTGCTGGAGCGGCGCTCGCCGCTTCGACCGACTTCGCCGAGCCGGCCTCGAGCCCTGAGGCAGCTGGGATGACGCCGATCGCCGTCGCGGCAGGCGACCTCGACGGCGATGGCGACGCCGATCTCGCGGTCGCGAACCTCGGCTCCGACGACGTGACGATCCTGAAGAACAACGGCGTCGGCAACTTCTTCGAGTCCGCGTCCAGCCCCGAGCCCGGCGGCGGAGAGCCGGCTTCCGTGGCGGCGGCCAACTTCGACGGTGACGGGGACGTGGATCTCGTGGTCGGAAACCAGGCGTCGGACGATCTGACATTCATGAGGAACAGCGGCACAGCAAACTTCGTCCAGCCCGCGACGAGCCCGGAGACGTCGGGCGCCAATCCCGTTTCGGTGGCTGCCGCGGACTTCGATCAGGATGGCGATGCCGACCTCGCGATCACGAACAACGTCGTCTCCGGGAACGGTCACGATCCTGAGGAACAACGGACTGGGGAACTTCACCCCTCGCGCATCGAGCCCCGAGGCCGCGGGATCCAACCCGACCTCCGTCGCGGCCGGCGACCTCGACGGCGACCTGGACTCCGACCTCGCGGTCGCGAACATCAGCTCGGGCAACGTGACGATCCTCAAGAACAGCGGCAACGGCAACTTCAACCAGCCCGCGAGCAGCCCGGAGGCGGTCGGCTCGTCGCCGCTCTCAGTCGCAGCTGCCGATCTGGACGGCGACCTCGATCGCGATCTGGCGGTCGCGAACTTCAACGACGCCAACGTCACGATCCTCAAGAACACCGGTGCCGGCAACTTCGTCCAGCCCGCATCGAGCCCCGAATTCGTGGGGCTGCAGCCATCGTCGGTCGCCGCGGCCGATTTCGACGGCGACGGCGACAGAGACCTCGCGGTGACGAACTCGGGCGCGGCGAGCGTCACGATCCTCGAGAACGCCGGCAACGGGAACTTCACGCAGCCCGCCACCAGCCCGGAGGGCGCCGCCTCAGGCGCCTACTCCTCCGCCGTCGCCGATTTCGACGCCGACACCGACTTCGACCTGGCGATCACGAACTACGGCGCCGGCAACGTCACGGTCCTGAAGAGCCGCTGACGCCCTTGGCGGTCTGCTCCAGGTTCCCCCGGTGGGGGCCGGAGAGCCAGTCCGAGGCCTCCAGACGTGCGTCGACCGGCTCCTCTCCTCGCCGCAGCGCGTCGACGTAGGCGCGATCGGCGGCGAGGCGGGCCGCCACCTCGGGACCTTCGGCGACGGCGCCGTGGCCGGGGACCAGGACATCGACCTGTCCAACGGCCTCATCCAGCCGGTCGAACGCCGTCTCGTAGGCGCCGACCTGATCGTCTTGGCGAGAGTCGAAGAGCGGGATCAGGATGTCGGAGAACATGTCGCCGGCGAGCAGGACGCCACGGTCCGCGAGGAGGACCGCGGCGTGGCCGACGGCGTGCGCCTGATGCTCGATGATCTCGCCCGGCACCGGTCCGCCGTCCGCGGGCAGCGGGGTGATCGAGCGCGATCAGCTCGAGCGGGACGCCCAACGCGCCGTCCTCCTCCGGGCCCTCCAGCTGCAGCGCTCGGGTCTCATTGGCGAAGTTCACGCCTGCAGCGGTGGCGTAGCGCGGCACGTCGCCGAACCGGGCATGCCAGAGCAGGTGGTCCCAGTGGGGATGGGTGGAGAACCCGGCGACCACCGGAATGCCGAGCCGGTCCAGGTCGTCCGCGAGCTGGTTCAGCTCGGCGCCATGGATGCCGGGATCGACCAGGATCAACCCATCCTCCCCGCGCACCACGATGGAATTGGTCCAGACCCACTCGCTCTGCCGGACCCAGACGCCGTCGGCCACCTGATTCAGCATCAGACGCTCACCCATCTCCACTCCAATCGGTCGTTTTGCGGCGCAGCCATCGGTTGCGCATGCTGAGACTGCGATCCGCGGCCAAAATCATCGTCTGCGGTGGTGGGGTTTTCCCTACCCCGGTCTCTGGCTGCCGCGATCACGAACTCGGGTGGAAGCGCATGGCGGCCTCTATCCCGCGGCGGGATGCTGTTCGCCGATGGCCGAAGCCATTGGGTTGGAGAGCCTGCGCTGGACGAGCCTCGTACTACCTAGCGTGGCCCAGTTCACGGTTGTCCTCGACGCGTCGATCGTCAACGTTGCGCTGGGTGCCAGGTGGCGGTCCTAGCACGCAAGATGCACGCGGTTCCGGCCGGTCCGATGACCGGGATGATCACCCAAGTGATGCTGATCGCCGCACTCGCGGAGATCATCGCCGTCGGCGGCGTCGGCCTCAGCGCTGCCGGTTGGGCCGTCGGAATCACCTGCGGAGGCAGTCATGAATGCGGGCCTGGCGCGCGGCCTCTCTCACTACCGCTCCGATCGGCTGAGCCCGGCCGACTGGGTGACCCTTGCTCGGGCAACGCTCGCCGTGGGCGTCGCGGCACTGGTCGCGCACTCTTTCGAACAGGCCGTGCCGGTAACGCTGCTGGTGTCACTCGCGGTCGTCGCCCTTGGGCTCGACGCGGTCGATGGATGGGTCGCGCGACGCACAAGGACGACGGCGAGGTTGGGTGCGCGCTTCGACGCTGAGGTCGATGCGTTCCTGATCCTCGTCCTCAGCGTGTACGTCGCGCGCTCGGCCGGCGCGTGGGTGCTCGCGATCGGCGCGGCGCGCTACGCGTTCCTCGCAGCCGGGTGGCTGCTGCCGTGGATGCGTGAGTCGCTCCCGCCGCGCTATTGGCGCAAGGTCGTCGCTGCGACGCAAGGGATCGTGCTGACCATTGCGGCCGCAGACGTCCTGCCGCCGGCTCTGACCCAGGCCATCCTCGTCGCGGCGCTGGCCCTGCTTGCCGAGTCGTTCGGCCGCGACGTGTGGTGGCTGTGGAGCACTCGGCACGCCACCCACGCTCGCGGAGCGATGGGCGCGAGCCCCACTGTCGATCTTGCAGTCCCCACTCCGCCCCGCCCGAGACGCGGGCGCGTGCGAGCGGGTATTGGCGCAGCGCTCACGATCGTCGCCCTACTGCTCGTCTGGTCCGCCCTCGTCGCTCCGGACCATCCGATTCATCTCACGCCCAGCGCGTTCGTGAGGGTCCCGCTCGAGGGTCTCGCCCTGATCGCCGTGGCCCTCGTCTTACCAGCCACCGCTCGACGCGTCTTGGCCGGCATCGTCGGACCGGTTCTCGCCCTGGTGGTCATCGTGAAGATCCTCGACATAGGGTTCTTCGCGGCCTTCGATCGGCCGTTCGACCCCTATCTTGACTCGAGCTACGCCGGGATCGGCAGCGAGACGCTGCGCGCCTCGATCGGTGCGTCGGACGCGAATCTGGTCCTCGCCGGCGTGGCGGTGCTCGTCGTCGCCCTGCTCGTCTTCATGACCCTGGCGGTGCTCCGATTGACTCGGGTCGCGGCCAGCCACCGTCGGTGGTCTCTCCGAGCCATCGCGGCGCTCGGCGTCGTCTGGGTGCTCTGTTGGGCGTTCGGCGCGCGTCTCGTCTCCGACACGCCCATCGCCTCCACCAGCGCCGCCGACCTGGTGGTCGACAAGGTACGTACCCTGCAGGCCGACCTCGCGGACCACGAGGTCTTCGCCGAGCAGATCAGCCACGACCGGTTCCGCGACACTCCTGGCGACCAGCTGCTGACCGCCCTGCGCGGCAAGGACGTCCTCCTCGCGTTCGTCGAGAGCTACGGCAAGGTCGCGGTCCAGGGCTCCTCCTTCTCCCCACAGGTCTCTGCCGCTCTCGACAAGTGGACCGAGGAGCTGCAGGCCGCGGGCTTCTCCTCTCGGAGCGCCTTCCTGACCTCGCCGACCTTTGGCGGCATCAGCTGGCTGGCGCACTCCAGCACGCAGTCGGGCCTCTGGGTCGACACCCAAGGGCGCTACGACCAGCTCGTCAAGACCGACCGCTTCACACTCAGCGTTGCGTTCAAGCGGGCCGGGTGGCGGACCGTCGATGTCGTGCCATCGAACGACCGGGCGTGGTCCGACGGGTCGTCGTTCTACCACTTCGACAAGGTCTACGACCGGCGCGAAGTCGGTTACCACGGCCCCCGTTACGCATACGCGTCAATGCCCGACCAGTACGTCTTGTCGGCCCTGCAACGCCTCGAGCTCGCGAAACGCCACCGCCGCCACCTCTTCGCGGAGCTCGACTTGGTCTCGAGCCACACGCCGTGGACCCAGATCCCCCGGCGGATCGACTGGCGCGACGTGGGCGACGGTTCGGTCTTCAACAGCATTCCGGTGGACAACACAACAAAGTCCGCGCTCTGGAGCGACTCCTCGGCCGTACGCGCGGCGTACGGCCGGTCCATCCAGTACACGATGGGCACCCTGGTCTCGTTCGTGCGGCGCTACGGGGACCCCAATCTCGTGCTCGTCGTCCTGGGCGACCATCAGCCCTCGACGGTCGTCACCGGGCTGTCCCCGAGTCACGACGTTCCGATCTCGGTTATTGCCCACGACCCGGCGGTGCTGGACCGGATCGCCGGGTGGGGCTGGGGCGACGGCCTGCGGCCCCTCCCGCAAGCCCCGGTCTGGCCGATGAGCGCCTTCCGTGACCGCTTCCTGAGCGCGTTCGGCTCGCGTGCGGGAGACGGCCGATGATCCCGAGGGGTCTTCGCGGCTCTCTTTGGGCGTGGGGCCGCTTCGTGGGGTCCGCCGTGACGGTCGCCGTCCTGGTCTGGCACCTCGGCGCGGGCCCGTTCCTCGACGGCGTTCGCACGGTCGACGGCCGTGCTCTTCTGGCCGCGGCGGCCGTCTTCCTCCTCACCACCGTCTGCGCTGCGTGGCGATGGACGATCGTCTCCCGCGGCCTCGGTGTCCGGCTCTCCCTGCCGGCCGCCGTGGCCGGCTACTACCAGGCGGTATTCCTCAACGTCACTCTGCCCGGCGGGATCGTGGGCGACGTCCACCGCGGGATCAGCCACGGTCGCGACGTGAGCGATGTTGGGCGCGCGTTACGGGCCGTCGCCTGGGAACGCTTCGCCGGGCAGGTCGTGCAGGCCGTGCTGACCGTGGCCGTTCTCCTCGTGCTGCCGTCACCCGTGCGCTCATCCATGCCGTTGGTGACGATCACCGTCATCGTGGCGGTATTTGGCGTCCTGCTCGTAGCCCGGGCGCGACCCGGTGGCGGCCGGTCTGCGTGGGCGCGGGTCCGAAGCGCAGTGTCCGGCGACCTCCGCGATGGGCTGCTCGCCAGGAGAGCGTGGCTGGGCATCGCGCTCGCATCTGCGCTGGTCGTCTGCGGCCACGCGGTCACCTTCCTGATCGCCGCGCGGGCGGTGGGGATCACGGCGCCAACGTCCCAGATGCTGCCGCTGGCGCTGCTCGTGCTGCTGGCCATGGTGCTGCCCAGCGTCGGTGGCTGGGGCCCGCGCGAGGGCGCGGCGGCATGGGCGTTCGGCGCCGCCGGCCTGGGTGCGGAGCAAGGGGTCGCCACCGCAGTCGCCTTCGGCGTCATGGTGCTCGTCGCCAGCCTGCCCGGTGCCGCCCTTCTCGTGGTTTCATGGTTCCGTCGTATCCAGCCGCCGGAACGGGCCGAATCGCCGCTCCCGGAGCAGACTGCACATGCTTGACCGTCCGTACACGCTCTTGAGCTGCGCTCTGTCGATCGACGGCTATCTCGACAGCGCAGCGCCGCGGCGCCTCGAGCTGTCCAACGACGCAGACTTCGACCGGGTCGACTCCGTCCGGGCCTCCTGTGACGCGATCCTGGTGGGCGCGGCCACCGTGCGAAACGACAACCCGCGACTGCTGGTGCGCTCGCAGGCCCGCCGCGACGAGCGGACGGCTCGTGGGCTCGCGCCATCGCCGATCAAGATCACCGTGACCGAGAGGGTGGAGTTGGACGCCTGCTCCGACTTCTTCACCACGGGCGACTCGGAGAAGCTCGTCTATTGCGCGAGCCCGCGAGTGGTCGACGCCCGCTCGCGGCTCGGACCGGTGGCGACCGTGGTCGACGCCGGCCAGCCGGTGAAGATGCGCAGGATCAGCGAGGACCTCGGCGCTCGCGGCGTGCAGCGGCTGATGGTCGAGGGCGGCGGCACGGTGCACACCCAGTTCCTGACCGACGACCTCGCCGACGAGCTGCAGCTGGTGGTCGCTCCCTTCTTCGTCGGCGACTCCCGGGCCCCACGGTTCGTGAGCGACGGCCGCTTCCCCTGCAGCCCCGACCGGCGGGCGACGCTCGCCGAGGTCCGCCAGATCGGCGACGTGGTGCTGCTGCGCTACGCGCTCTCGCCGCGGTTCCGGACCGACTGACCGAGGAGATCGATGCCGCTGCCCACCGCCACGATCCGCAACGAGGTGTCGGTGCCACTGCGGTTCGCCGACGGGTACACCACGGCCGCCCGGGTGTTCAGCTTCGACGGGCTCGTCGATGGTCGGGAGAACCTCGCCTTCGGGCTGGGCGATTGGGCCGCCACCCTGACGTCCGGTGCCGGCGAGCCGGCGCCGCTGGTCCGGCCGCACAGCGAGTGTCTCACGGGCGACGTGTTCGGCAGTCAACGGTGCGACTGCGGGCCGCAGCTGCGCGAAGCCGTCGAGCGCATCGCCGACGCCGGTGGCTTCCTGTTGTACCTGCGGCAGGAGGGACGTGGCATCGGCCTGTACGCCAAGCTCGACGCCTACTCGCTGCAGGAGGCCGGGCTGGACACCTACGAGGCAAACCTCGCGCTGGGCCACCGCGAGGACGAACGCAGCTATCTGGTCGCCGCGCAGATGCTGCTGGCGCTGGGGGTCTCGCGCGTCGCCCTGCTCAGCAACAACCCGGACAAGGCCCGCCAGCTCCGCCGGTTCGGGATGACCGTGACCGCCCGGGTCGCCACGGGCGTGCACCTGTCTGCCGCGAACGCCCGCTACCTCGCGACGAAGGCGGGAATCGGAGCCCACACGCTCGACGTCCCGCTGTCAGCGGGCTGAGCTCCGCTCCGACGGCGGGTCGCCAGGCAGGATCAGCAGGTCGGCGTGGTCCACGGTGACCCCAAGCTGCCCGGCTGTTGCCTCCGCCAGACGCCGGCGCGTGTAGTCGTCGGTCTCGGCGGCAAGCTCGGGCTGCTGCTCGCACGCCGCACCCACCCACCCGGTGAACCACTCCGCCGCCAGGTCCGCCTGCAAGGCGCCGAGTCGCCAGGGGCTGGGCCGGACAAGGACCTCCGCCGCCAGTCGGCTGAACTGATCCAGGGCCACCGTGACGGCGTCCGGGCCGAGTCGGCGAGCCCCCTCCGTAGTGCGGCGTTGGTGGGCATCAAAGGCGGCGGCGACGCGGCGGTCCAGTGGATCCGCCGGGATCAGGTGGACGCCACCGACGACGGACAGGGTCAGCAGCGCGGGACACCCTGCGCCGACGCAGACGGTGACCAGCCTCGCCAACTCGTCCTCGGTCAGCATGTCCAGCAGCGCCGAGGCGGTGATCAGGGTTGCGCCGGTGAGATCGCCGGGGTGCAGCCGGGTGATGTCGGACTGCCTCACCTCCACGGTGACCGCGGCCCCGTCGGCGGCCGGGCCGGGGGGTCGGCCGCGGCGACCTCCAGCAGGTCTGCGTCCCGGTCGTGCACGACCCAGTGCTGCGGCCCGGGCAGCAGTGGTGCGAGCCAGCGGCCCATCGCCCCGGTGCCGCAGCCGAGGTCGTGGATCACCCGGGGGCCGGTTTCCGGGTCGTGTGGCCGGAGGTTCTCGACGAGGTCGGGGGCACGGGCCGCGGCGTCAGCGGGCTCACGGAGGGCGAGCCATCTCCGGCTGACCCGGATGCCCTCGACGGTCATCGCGACGCTCCGGCCAGGACACCTGCGATCACGGACGTGGTCGTCGACCACCCGGGGAGCGACTCGCGCCGCTCGCAGGCGGCCCGCCGCAACCGTCCTCTCAGCTCGGGGTCGCCGAGCCACTCCCTGAGCGCGGCCCCGAGGGCGGCAGGGTCGTCGGGCGCGACCAGCAGCCCCGGCCGGATCCCGTCGGCGTGACCGAGGGCCTCCGTCACCCCGCCGACGTCGGCTGCGACGATCGGCAGTCCGCGGGCCAGAGCCTCGGTGACGACCATGCCGTACGCCTCGGCGCGCGACGCCAGCACCATCAGGTCCGCGGCGGCGTAGCTGCGGTCGAGATCGGCTCCGGTCCGTGGTCCCGGGAAGCACACGCGGTCGGCCAGCCCACCGTCCACGGAGCGGCGACGGAGGCCCTCGACGAACGCCGGGGCGCGGTCCAGGCTGCCCACGCACACGCACTGCCAGGACAGGTCCGTCGACGCTTGCCAGCGCGTCGAGCAGCACGTCGTGGCCCTTGTCGGAGGTCACCGCCGCGACGCAGAGCAGCGCCCCGCCGGCCGCGGTGCCGGTTGCGAGGTCGGCGGCGTCGACGCCCGGCTCGGCGACGTGCACCCGGTGGCCAGGCAACGCGTACAGCTCCAGCAGCCGGCGCCGGGTCCAGGCGCTGGTTGTGACGACGGCGGCGGCGTCCGAGAGCATCGCGCGTTCCCGCGCCCGGACATCGTCGGCCACGCCGTCTGCCGGTCGATGGCCCAGCGCCATGTGGACGAGCACGACCAGGCGCAACCGGCGCGCCTGCGGCACCACCACCTCGGAGGCCGTCGAGGCGACCAACCCGTCGAGCAGCACGACGGCGTCGTCGGGGATCCGTTGGACGACGCCATCGAGGGCGGCGAGCGACGCCGCGTCGGGCGCCGGCCAGGAGCCGGGTACGGCGTGCTCGTGCACCAACCAGCCGACCGAGGTGAGCCCGCGGCAGAGATGGCGGTCATAGGCGTTGCCTCCGCTCGGCCGGGCCGGGTCGTCGATGCCGTCGGGTACGACGAAATGCACCGCCGTCACAGCGACAGCTCATAGCTCGCCCAGGCGATGTGCGACTCATGCAGCGTCACGACCAGCCCGTCGAGCTCGCGAGCAGCGTCACCCAGGGCGCCGGCGCGCACCCTTTCTGCGAGTCGATCTGCGACCACCCGGGCGAGGGCCTCGGTGGAGGTGTTCATGCCGGCGAATGCGGCCTCGTCGTCGAGGTTGCGGTAGGTGAGCTCGGCCAGCACCGAGTGCAGCTCCTCGGCCGCTCGACCGATGTCGACCACGATGCCGTCGGCGTCGAGGGCCGACCGCCGGAACGTGGCGTCGACGACGTACGTCGCGCCGTGCAGGCGCTGCGCGGGCCCGAACACGTCGCCGCGGAAGCTGTGGGCGATCATCATGTGATCGCGGACGGTCACGCTGAACACGATCTATTCCCCGTCGTACGTGATGGTGTGGCAGAGCGCGGGCAGGCTCCCCGCGGCAAGCCGGGCCATCACGTCGGGCAGCTCGCCGAAGCGGGATTGTCCGGTGACGAGTGCGTCGAAGGCAGCGTCGCGCAGCAGGTCGAGTGCAAGCGCCAGCCGGTCGGTCGGCGTGCGACGCCCGCTGCGGGCCGGTGAGACGGTTCCGACCTGACTCGCGCGGATGCTGAGGCGACCCGAGTGGAAGGCGCCACCCAGCGAAAGCTGGACCTCCCTGTCGCCGTACCAGCTGAGCTCGATGACGGTGCCCTCGGGCGCGAGCAGGTCGAGCGACCGCTGGAGCCCGGCGGACGTCCCGCTTGCGTGCACGACCAGGTCGCGACCGTCGGCGGCGTCGGCCGGCAGCGCGAAGTCGACGCCGAGTGCGGCCGCGACGTCGGCCCGGCCCGCATCGACGTCCACGAGCGTGACCTGCACCGCCGGGAACCGACGCAGGACGCGTGCGACGCAGCAGCCCACCATCCCGGCGCCGATGACGGTGACCCGGTCGCCGAGCCGTGGTGCGACGTCCCAAAGGGCGTTGACGGCGGTCTCGACGGTGCCCGCGAGCACGGCACGGGCGGGCGGAACGCCCTCGGGCACGACGACCACCGCGGCGGCCGGCACCACGTAAGCAGTCTGGTGCGGGTACAGGCAGAAGACCGTGCGGCCGCGCAGCTTCGGCGGCCCCTCCTCCACAGCGCCGACATTGAGGTAGCCGTACTTGACCGGCCCCGGGAAGTCCCCCTCCTGGAACGGCGCCCGCATTGCGGCGTACTGGCCCGCCGGCACCCCGCCTCGGAACACCAACGTCTCGGTTCCGCGGCTGACGCCCGACCGCAGGGTGCGCACCATGACGTCGTCCCGCCCCGGCTCGGGCAGCGTGACCGGCCGGATCTCGCCGCAGCCCGGCGCGCGCAGCCAGAATGCGTGCGCATTGCCCTGCGCCGGCCTCACCTTGCCAGAGCGCCTTTCTCCGCAACGAAAGCGAACTTGCGGACCCGTCCTTCCCGCAGCCAGTTGCTCCAGAGCCGGTGGGCGGCGAGCAGCTCGTCGAGTGCCCGGGGGCCGATCTGCCCGGAAATGTCGGCAGCATCGGCGGCGAACGCGTCGATCAACGAATCCGCCACGGCACGATGAGACCGACTGCAGTCATCCCGCCAGCGAACAACCAGCCCGGCCCGCTCCAAGCGGGTGAGCATCTCCTGCAGCGGGGTGAGCCAGACGGTGTCGGCGTCGGGCATGCTCTCTCGCTCTGCCTCCGTGAGGGGCAGGCCCTCCTCCATGGTGAAGGCGAACCGCCCGCCGGGCTTGAGCGCTCCGGATATCTCCTTGAGCAGCGTTTCCTTTTCGGGGAAGGCGAGCATGGTCTCGAACAGAAGCACCACGTCGAACGGGCCGGGCGGGATTGGGGGGATCCGCGAAACCTCGAAGCGGCAGGGAAGGTCGCCACAGCTCTCACGCGCGATACCGATGGCGCTCGAGCTGAAGTCCACCCCCAGATAGGTGCAACCCAGCTCCCGGGTGATGAACCGTCCGGGACCCGCAACTCCGCAGCACAGGTCCAGCACGGAGATCCCGGGTGCGATCCCGGCCTGATGCGCCAGCGCCAGAATCTCGCTGGCGCGCATGAAGCTCTCCTGCCCGACGAACTCGCCGGGAGAGTACGCCGCCATGCGCCCTGGCTGGAGGCCCTGGACGAAAGGAGCGCGATCGTCCTGCTTCAAGGAGCATTACCGGAGCCGCGGGACCCGGCAGCGAGGAATGCGGTCCCGAAGGACAACTCGGTCCAGGAGAGATCGGCCAGACAATCCCGCATAGCTGCGCGAATCGCCTCCCACGGACGGCGCGCGATCCACTCGTCTATGGAGCCGAACGGCCGCCCAACTGCGGTTCCGAGCTGCGCCAGCCACCGAGGCGCGTTGTCGGGAACCTTGAGATCCAGCACGACCCAGCGCCCACCCGGGGAGAGGGCCGCAGCGCCGTGGGCGATGACATCTCCGCATTCAGGCACGTGCGTCAGGGCGTATGTGGACAGGATCGCGTCGACCTCGGTTGGGTACTCGAAAGCGGCCGCGTCGGCTTGCACGAGGCTGACATTGCTCCAGCCGTTGGTCTCGATCCGATGCTGGGCCTGGGCGAGCATCGCGTCGGTCAGATCGACACCAACGAGCCGGCCTTCGGGACCGATCGCTTGCTCGATCAGCGAGAAGTTCAGACCGGTGCCGCAGGCAACCTCGACCACGGTGTGCACCCGGGCGAAGCCGGAGTGCTTGTGCCGCCCGGAGGCGCTGGGCCCGCTGGGGGTAGCCGGGCACGGGGTACAGCCGGGAGGTGATGTCGTAGTGCTTCGCACTCTTGCGGTATGTCTCGATCAGGTGCTCTCGCGTGCTGTCGATCTGGCTCACTCCTCTCTGCCGCGCGGCGGAGCGGACTCGACCGCAGCCTTGATCGCCGCCATCTCGATATCCATGACGCGCCGAATCCTGCCCTCGAGCACGCGGTCGGGGATCGCGCGCATCACGCCCTCGAGGTCGACCTCAACCCACATCATGGCCTCGGTCTGCCGATCGTCCATCGGCTCGAACTCCATTCCCCAACGCGCCGCGGAAGTGCCCATCGTCCCGGCGAACGCCAAGCACCGGGGCGCCTCGACGGCGGTCACGCTCTGCGCCCGGTAGTGAGTGGACCCGAATATCCCCTTCGCCCGCTGCTCCACCCGTGAGCCGGGCTGAAGCGGAGCGCCTCCGTCAACCCAAGCTTCGCGAACCGTTGGCGCCCACTCCGGCCAGCGCCCGACGTCGCAGATATACGCCCACACCTCAGGGACGCTGCTGGCGATCGTTACGCGGCTCTCGGACCTGACTGCCATCGCGCGCACTTTGCGTTGATCACTTCCCGGTTGCGTAAGGCCGTCGGCGAGCCTACATCCCGATCGAGAGGCTCGCCTAGGGTTACCCCGAGGTCCTCGCGGGGGATAGTCAGATTCGCCGGGCTCCAGACGACGAAACCCCGTCTCGGCGGACCACGATCAACCTTTCTGGCTCAGGGGAGCTCGCACGTATCGAGGGTGTTGGTCCCCGATCCGCCGTAGCAGGCGTCGGCCGCACCGCCGCCTCCGAAGAGGTCGTCGTCGTCGGAGCCGCCGTAGAGGGCGTCGTTGTTTGCCTCGCCGCGGAGCTGATCGTCGCCGGCGCCTCCGCGCAGGGTGTCGACTCCGCCCTGGCCGTTCAGCTCGTCGTCACCCGAGGCGCCGCAGACCGTGTCGTTGCCGAGGTCCCCTCTAAAGCTGTCATCTCCGGCCAGCAGCGCGACGATGTCGTTACCGGGGGTGCCGAAGAGCACGTCGGCTCCCGCGGTGCCGACGATCGTCGCCTCCTGACCCGCGCAGGTCGGCACAACGCCGCTGCCGGTGAGCGGGACGCTGTGATGGCTACCGGGAGCGTTGTCGGAGATCCGCAGCGAGGCGGAGCGGGCGCCGCCGGCGTTGGGGGTGAAGGTGACCGCAATCCCGCAGCCGTCTCCGACCTGGAACGAGTCATCCGTGCAGGTCTCTCTCGTGATCTCGAAGTCGGCGAAGTGCGTGCCGACGATCCGGACATCGCCGACCTCGAGTCGGGCGTCGCCGCCGTTGGACACCATGACGGTCTTCTGACGGCTCGTCGAATCGAGAACCTGTGAGCCGAAGCCGAGACTCGCTGGGCTCGTGCTCACAGCCGGCTTGCTCGTGTTGAGCAGGACCGATACGCCATCGGCGATGGCGTTGGTGACCGCGAGGTCGAGGTCAGAGTCGGCGTTGAAGTCGCCGATCGTGACCGAGAAGGGGGTGTCGCTCGCAGCGAAAGTGATCTGGGAGCTGAAGCTCCCGTCCGCCGTCCTGCCGAGCAGGACCGACGCGGTGTTGGAGCCGGAGTTGGCGACTACGAGGTCGGGGTCGGAGTCGGCGTTGAAGTCGCCGATCGCGACCGAGAATGGGTCGGTACCGACCGCCAACGGGGCCTGGGTGGCGAACGTCCCGCCTGAGCCGCCGAGCAGAACGGAGACGTTGTTGGAGGAGTAGTTGGCG
The DNA here is from genome assembly GCA_963729065.1 of uncultured Solirubrobacterales bacterium. GTDB lineage: Bacteria > Actinomycetota > Thermoleophilia > Solirubrobacterales > 70-9 > WHSW01. The sequence continues at coordinate 6,949 of CAVSMS010000012.1, read as the reverse complement.
ACCGCCAGGTCGGGGTCGCCGTCTGCATTGAAGTCACCGACCGCCACGGAGGTCGGATTGCTGCCGACGGCAATCGGCGTCTGGGCAGCAAAGCTCGCCGCCCGAGCCGCCGAGCAGGACGGAGACGTTGTTGGAGGAGTAGTTGGCGACCGCCAGGTCGGGGTCGCCGTCGGCATTGAAGTCACCGACCGCCACGGAGGTCGGGTTGCTGCCGACGGCAATCGGCGTCTGGGCTGCAAAGCTCGCCGTTCGCGCCACCGAGCAGGACGGAGAGGTTGCTGGCGGCTTCGTTCGCGACCGCTAGGTCGGGGTCGCCGTCTGCATTGAAGTCGCCGATCGCTATGGAGGTTGGGTGGGCGCCGACGGCAATCGGCGTCTGCGACGCTAAAGCTCGCGTTCGTGCCACCGAGCAGGACGGAGACGTTGTTGGACGCGTAGTTGGCGACCGCCAGGTCGGGGTCGCCGTCTGCATTGAAGTCACCGATCGCCACGGAGTCGGGGCCGGTACCGACCGTCAGCGGGGGCTGGGTCGCGAACGTCCCGCCCGCGCCGCCGAGCAGGACGGAGAGGTTGTTGGAGAGGTAGTTGGCGACCGCCAGGTCGGGGTCGCCGTCTGCATTGAAGTCGCCGGCCGTCGCCGATTGGGGAAGGATGCCGGTGGCGAAGTTGAGCTGCGGGGCGAAGGAAACAGCGGCGCTCGCCCGGGCGGGCGTCAAGACGATCGTGAAGAGCGCGGCGAGCGCGGCAGCCGAGACCGAGAGGCGCCCTATCAAGCTGCGGTCAGCTGCCTCGACGATCCCGGATCGTGTGGACGCATGCATGGTTCTCCCGGCGCTCATCGTGGATCTCGCGTCGTTGCAGGCGCTGGGTCGCCCGTCCTACCGCTCAGTAGCTGGCGGCGCGCCCTGGGCAGTGGTTGCGGTAGTCGATCGTCTGATGGCCTCGATTGAAGATCGTCCGATAGCGCCCGAGGTCTTCACGCACAATGACCTTGTGCGTGAAGACCACACGACCGCCGGTGGGGGAGGGCCTGGCAACCCTGCGCACCTTTAGCGGCTCCTCTGAGGTGGCGCAGCGCACGCTGACGAGCGATCGGCCCGTAGCCCCAGCCGCACATGAATACCCCTACCTCGCCCGGCGCAACCGAGTAATCAGGTGCGTTCGCACCAGCTGTCGCGCCCTGCGTGACGGCGGTGAACGCGACCAAGGCCAACGTGATCGAGCCCAGTTGTTTTCCGGATCACATGTCATTCCGCCGCGAATCGTATTGCTACATGGGGCGAACCTACGGACGGTCGATTACCGCGCAGTTACCGCGAGGTCCTCCACGAACGACATGGTCCGATTAGGTCAGGTCGCCGGCGAGGATCCGCGTCTGCAGCGCTGTGGTCTCGGCGCTGGGCTCGAGGCCGAGGTCCTCGAGCAGCGTTCGCCGACACTCCAGGTATTGACGCAGGGCGTGACCTCGTCGGCCGGCACGGGCGTAGGCCGCCATCAACTGGCGCTGAGATAGCTCATCTGTGGGGTCGAGCTCGACCAGCGCCCGCGCGGCGCGGACGGCCTCGCTTGTTGACCCCGCGCGGCCACATTCCTCGATCTGCGCCACCAGCAGCTGGGCGTACCGGTCGATCAGGCGTTCGCGCCAGCTGATGGCCCAGTCCTCGTAGCGATCCTGAGGCAGGGGGTTTCCGGTCCATAGCTCGATCGCCCGCCGGACCATCGTCGCCCGGTCGTCACCCTCGCCCGCCAGCGCATAGTCGGCGGCTGCCTTGAACCGAACATGGTCGACCGACCCGCGCTCGCCGAGATCGAGCCAGTAGATGCGATCGCTGACCTGGATCGCGCTGTCGGTGGTGCCCGGAAGGTCGAGTACTCGGCGGGCTCGCGAGGCCGTGACGCGGAGGCTGTTGCGGGCTGCGTTCGGGTCGCTCTTGGGCCAGAAGGCCTCGAGCAGCTCATCCTCGCTGAGAGGGTTGCCGATTCTGGTGACCAGCAACCGAACGAGCTTCGAGGCCAGCGGCCGGTCCCATGCATCGTCGCCGACCTCGTGCGCGCCTCGCCTCAGCCCGAAGCCGCCGAGCGTCCGAATCATCAGAGGCGGCGGGTCGCTCCGCAGGCGCTCGCGCGCCAGCTTCGCGGCACCTGCGACCGCGGGATCGTCGTCCTCCTCCCGCCGTTCGAGTCGCAGGACCAGCTCGGGATCGCCCGAGTCGGCAGCGGGAGCGACCGCGAGCAGGCGCACCCCGGCGTCGGGGTGGTCGATGAAGCGAGCGAGCTCGATCGCCCCCGGGGCGATCTTTCGCACCGAGGCCAGCATGGCGTCCGGGTCGACCGCCCGTCGCTCGATCGCTCCCCAAACAAAGGGGGCGAGAAGTCGCCAGTCAGAGCGCAGGACGTGCTCGAACGCATCGCCGGAGAGGGACATCGATGTCGCGAGGTCGAGGTCGCACGCCTGCTCGTTGCCGTTCCGCGCTTCAAGTCACGCCCGCAAGGCGAGCAGTCGTCCCCGGAGGTAACGGGAATTGTCTCCGGGAAGGATTTGCTCGCAGGCCGCGAGCGTGGTTTCGACGAGCTCCTCGGCCCGAACTGCCCGAGCGTGACGGGCCAGCACCGGCGTGATCGCCGAGACTGCCCAGGCCCGTCGATGATCGGCCCCCGGTCGATCACCTCGATCACGGCCTCGCCGGCCGAGTGGGCGGCGGCGGAATCGCCTTGGAGATCAGCGATCAACGCGCGCGCGACGTCGGCGGTCGTGCGCCACCCCGATCCGCTCAGCTGCCCTGCAAGCTCGAGCTCGGCGGTCGCAAGATCCACGCGCCCGGCGCGCGCGTGGATCGTCGCGCGGAAGACGTGGCTCTGATCGCGAAGGCCCCCGGTGATGCCGCGACGTCCGACCAGCTCCTCTACGTCGACCTACGCTCGGATCGCCTCCTTGTCTAAACCCTTGTACATGCGGGCGGTCGCACGAATGAACACGAGGTTCGGCAGGTTGTTGGTTGGGTCGCCCTTGCGCCTGAGTTCGTCCCTCGACAGCTCGATCCCCGAGATGAGTGATCCAATCGCCCGCTCGGCATAAGCGTGCTCGATTGCCGCAGGATCTCGAGTGGCTTGAGCGGTCCTCCATGCGGGTGCGCGATCGCTCGTTCGCTCAGGTCCTTCCAGCGGTCGAGCTTGCCGATCGCACCGACGCCGATCGCGCCCCAGAGGGCAACGGCGGGTGCCAGGATCCCGGCTACCTCCACTCCGGGCTCGTCAAAACCCTCCGCGAGGTCCGCCATGCGCTCGTACTCGGCTAGCCAAAACAGGGTGTCGACGAGGACAAGCCGGGCCGCCCACTCTCGCTCGATCTCGCCCTCGGCGCGGAAGCCTTCGACTGCCGCGGCCAGCGGCGGGACCGCGTTCACGTGGCGTCCCGCGTTCAACTCGAGTCCGCCCCGCAGCAGCTGAGCCCCGGGGCGTTCCGCGGTCGCCTTCGGCATCGATGCGAGCCACTTGCCGATCGATTCCGACGCGGTCTTCATCAGGGCGAAGGCGTTGGCGACGATGACGTCGAGCGCCTCGTCCCATGCCTCACCTTCGAGCAGGTGGTTCACCGCTTCCACTGGTTCCGGCTTGGCGAGAGCTGTGCCGGCGCGCCGGTGGATGCTGCGCAGCTCGGCGGCCGAGCGTTCCGTGCGAACGCGATCGAGCAGAGCCTCCCGGAAGAGCGGGTCTAAACTCAGCCGGTCGCGGTCCTCGGGATCCCTGCGGATGGTCAGGCCGGCTCGTCGGATGTTCTCGATGAAGTTCGGCTCGAGTCCAAGCGCTTCGACGGTCTCTGAATCGAGACGGGCAACCACCGATGAGTCGAGAACCGCGCGAGAGAGTGCTGGATCCAGATCAGCGAGTGCTTCTGAGACGAGGTAGGAGAAAAGCGATTCCCGCGTCTGTCCGGGCCTCAGGTCCGGCTCTCCGGTGGTCCTCGCCAGCAGGGCGAGTGCCAGTGGCCAGCCCTCAGTGAGAGCCATCAGCCGGTCGATTGTCTCCGGCTCGGCCGGTGCCTCGCGAACCTCGGCGAACAGGATCTCCGCCTCCGTAGCGGTGAAAGCGAGGTCAACCTCGCCAAGGGTGGTCAGGCGTCCGGCGGCTGTCAGCTTCGCCGCGGGCAGGCCGAGTGGCCGCCGCGAGGCAATCGCAACGCTCAGAAGCGCATGGCTTCCTCCGATCAGCGGTCGCAGGGAAGGCGGTGTTCCCGGCAGCTCGGACAGGTGCTCGGCGTCGTCCACGACCACGACGAGTGGCTCGACCAGGAATCGCCCGAGCTCGTCCGCCAGCGCTTGCGAGAACTTCTCGACCTTTATCGAACCGGCCCCCCGCATCGCCTGGTCCCTGAGGACGTCGGTCGCGCCGGGCACGGTCTGGCTGATGGCCTCGGCCAGGCGGACCAGTAAGGCAGGCGGGATCCCCGTCGGTGCCCGCGGCCGAGATCCATGCGGAGGCGTCGCCGCTGCTCGAGCAGTGCGTCCTCGAGCAGCATGCTCTTCCCGAAGCCTGCGCCCGCGATCAGCAGGACGTCGCCCTGATCGAGCCCCCGGTTCAACGCCTTGCTTCAAGCCGGGGCCGCTGGATCCGGCTCGGTGAGGCCCCGCTCACGGGCGCCTTGAGGGGCGACTTCGAGCCGCTTACGTGCGCCACGTCGTCTCTCCGCATCCCATGGCGACTCCTAACCTCGCCTCCGGTGCTGTAGGATGACCAACCGGCGCTTCCTTGCGGCTCACTCGTCAGGCGGCCACCCCGAGGCTGGAATGTCTGGCGCGGTCTGCGCGATTGATGACCGCGCTAAGTCCTGCGAGGAGATCTCGCTGAAAGCCGGGTTGCCCGCGTACGTCGCTGAACAGCTCAATCTGCGTGAACGCCTCGAACGCCTCTCGGCTCTCCCATAGATAGACGCCGCCATAGGAGTCGTTCTCGCGGTCAGCGATCCAGACCTTTGCGATCAGGCCCGGGGAGCTCGGCGAAGGCCGGAGCGAGCTCTTCGGCGAGCTTCTCGTATTCCTCGCTTGTCACTCCCGCGAGCCCGAATTTGACGATCTGAACGTGCATCTCACTCACCTCGGGGTTGGGTTCTTACCTTCGGGACAACCGCAACCGTCATCGACCCAACGGTCCATCGCCGGACCGACGGCGGCGAGGTCGACGACCGGGACGCGCTGACCTGTGCGTGTCCTCGACCGTCACCCGGCCCGCGCCTTGGATCCGCACCAAGAACGCCCGTCGTGATTGCCACATGGGGCGAACCTACGGACGCCCGATTACCGTGCAGTTACCGACGATCCCGTGGGCACCGACCGTGTCGGTCGCCGGCGTTCGGCGAGGGCGGCGGTGGGACTTCTAGTGCCGCAGAGGGATTCGGGCCCGATACTGAGGTACCGGGAGTTCGCTCGAATCCCAGTGCGGCTGAGAGGAGTCGAACCTCCACGGCCCGTTAGGGCCACAAGGCCCTCAACCTTGCGCGTCTACCAGTTCCGCCACAGCCGCGTGAGGGACAGGCGATTCTAGACGGCCGCGGGCGGATCGCCGCGACGCCGCCGGCGTGGGTTGAATCCGTCCGCGGGGCGGTCTACCATACGAACGTGTGTTCTGCCAACGAGCCGACCGGCCCAGCGAGCGAGGAGCTCGAGCCGTGGACCTGACCAAGCGCCAGAGCGAGATCTTCGACTTCATCAGCAGCTACGCGGCGAAGCACGGCTACCCGCCCACCGTGCGCGAGATCGGCAAGGCCGTCGGCCTGCACTCGTCCTCGACCGTGCACGCGCACCTCTCGAAGCTCGAGAAGCTCGGGGTGCTGAAGCGCGACCCGACCAAGCCGCGCGCGATCGAGGTCCTGGTCGAGAAGGCCAAGAAGGCGTCAAGCCGACCGGGCTGCCCCTCGTCGGCCAGGTCGCCGCCGGCGAGCCGATCCTCGCCGAGGAGAACATCGAGGAGTACCTCGAGGTGCCCGACGTGATCGGCGGCGAGGACCGGCGACTACATCCTCAGGTCCGCGGCGAGTCGATGATCGACGCCGGCATCCTCGACGGCGACTTCGTGGTCGTCCGGCCGGCGCGAGACGCCGCGACGGCGAGATCGTGGTCGCCCTGATCGACGACGAGGCGACCGTCAAGCGCTTCTTCAAGGAGAAGGACCACATCCGGCTCCAGCCGGAGAACAAGCGGATGAAGCCGATCCGCACGCGCGACGCGCCGTGCTCGGCCGCGTCGTCGGAGTCTTCAGGAGGGTCTGAGTGAGCGCGACCGCGACCACAGAGCCGTCACGGACTCGGGAGCGGCCTCGCGGGACCGGTCGCCGAGCAGCGCTGTTCGAGCCGCGCGCGGGTCGACGCTCGAGGACATGGTCCTCGGCGCCTGGGAGGACCTCGCGGCTCGGGGCGGCCGACTGCCCCGTCTGCCGCGGCGGATGCGGCGCGCGTCAGGCTGCGACTCCTGCGGCTCGGAGCTGTCCTAGGACGGTTGCCTCTGGTAGCTGAGCCGGCCGGCTCGTAGACTAGGCAGTCGCGGGCTGTGCAGTCGCGGGAGGTTGACCGCTCGAGGAAAGTCCGGACACCACAGGGCATGGCGGTGGGTAACGCCCACCCGGCGAAAGCCGCGGGAAAGTGCCGCAGAAAAGACACGGCCGATGGCGCGTCACACGTGAGTCGCGCACAGGCAAAGGTGAAATGGTGCGGTAAGAGCGCACCGGCGCCGCGGTGACGCGGCGGCAAGGCAAACCCCGCCCGGTGCAAGACCAAGCAGGACCGTCGACCCGGCCCGGCGAGGTCCAGGTGGGCCGCAGAGCGAGAGCCCGCCGGACCTAGGCAGATGGATGGCTGCCCACGACAGGATCCGGCTTACAGGCCAGCTACGGAAAGGGCCCCGAAAGGGGCCTCTTCTACGTCCGGGACCGCCTACGCGCGTGGCCCCGGGTCCCAGGG
>CAVSMS010000011.1:0-9064 GCA_963729065.1 uncultured Solirubrobacterales bacterium | reverse complement strand
GACCGCCCGGCTGTCGCGGGGTGCGGCTAGGCGGGGCCGATCTTCACGCTCTTGGTCAGCGCGCGCTCGTTGCCGGCGGCGTCGACGATCGAGACGAGCAGGCGCGCCGGGATCGCCTCCTCGCCCGACGAGGGCCGACTCGCCCTTGCCCTTGGGCTTCAGCAGCACCCGCACGGCGCTCCGCCGCGCTCGATCCGCATCTCGGCCCGGCGAGGACCTGCGCTTCGGCCTGTCGGGTCGAAGCCGCCCTTGCCGGCGCCGCCGGCGACCCGGGTGTCGAGCACGACGGCAGCGTAGCCCGCCTCCTTCGACCTGAGCTTCACCGCCAGCCCCTGGCCGAGCAGCGCTTGCGCGCGACCCGCGTCTTCGCCTTCGCCGACCTTCCGACCGCTTCGATCCGCCGCCCGGGTTGAGCGGCCCGCTCGGCCGCACCTCGCCGGCGGGCGGGCCGAAGACGAACATTGGGCGGCCGCCCTTCTTCGGGGTCTTGAACGGCCCGCTGATCTCGTACACGGCGCCGGTCGACCTGCGAACGCCCGCTGGGAAGTGCAGTAGAGCCGCGTGCCGGAGGGGTCGAAGACGACGCCGGCAGACCTCGGAGCCGTCGTGCTCTGGTCCGTCGAAGCGCAGCAGCGGCGCGACCTTACGCTGCTGCGTGATCGATCCCGATCTCCATGTTGCCGCCGTCCTCGCAGACCAGCACGTCGCCAACGGCGCTGACGGTGACGTTGTCGACGGCGTCCAGCGATGAGTCGGCGCCGCCGCGCGGTCGAACAGGACCTCGATCCTCGACGTCTGCGGTGTCGTAGGCCCAGACCTTCTTGTCGGTCTTGGTGGTGAAGTAGACGACGCCGCGCGCGTACCAGATCCCCTCGCCGTTCGGGAACCGCGTCATCCCGGGGACCTGCGCGGCCGTGGGCGTGCCGGTCTGCGCCGTGGTGGGATCCGGGACCTCGGCCCACCTCACCTTGCCGTCGCGCCGAGACCATCGCGACCTCGAGCATGCCGGCGGTCAGGTCCGGGTAGGAGTCCGGGGTGAAGCGATAGAAGCCGCCGCGGGTTGTCGTCCTCGGTCAGGTAGAGCCGGCCCCCGACCGGGTCGACGGCGACGGCCTCGTGCTTGAAGGCGCCGAGCGCGGGTCGCGCCTCGGCGGCGAGCACGCCGGCCGGGTCGCACTCCCAGACCAGGCCCTCGTCGCTCTCCTCGCCGAGAGCCAGGTCCCCCACGGCGTCGGGCCGCCGGCGCAGTTGACGCCCGTGCCGCCGAGGATGCGATAGGCGTCGACGATGCCGCCGGAGAGCGAACCGGATCGCCGATGTGCCGGCGCCGGTCGCGGCAATCGACTCGGCGTTCGTCGTCAGCACCCAGCCGCCGTCGCCGGTCTCGAACGTGGCCTGGCCGTCCGGGAAGATCGGCCACACGTAGGTGGTGCCCTGCACCGGCTGCAGGGCGCGGGCGACGATCCGCGAGCTGAACCCCGCAGGCAGCGAGAGCGCGTTGGCGTCGGGCGGACCCAGTGGCCCGTACGGGGAGGCGCCCGGCGCGCGCGGTCGCCGCCAGGGCCTCGCGCAGCCACGCCGGGGCGAGCGCGATCGTGCCCGCGCCGGCGGCGGCCCCCATGATCAGCTGCCGTCGGTTGAGTTCCATCGGAGGCTCATATCAGGTCGCACCGGCCCGGCGTGGGCCGGGGCGGTGAACGCCACGCGCCGCGCCGAGGCCGCCGAGCCGACAGACGCCGTCGGCTACCTTGAGCAGGGTGCGGGAGTGGCTGGGAACGGCGGTGGCCACGGCGGCGGTCTTGCTGGTCGCCGGATGCGGCGGAGACGACGAGGCGACCACCGGCGCCGAGACGGTGCCGCGCACGACCACGGCGGCGACGCGCGGAGCCCGAGCCGGTCGAGCCGCCCGGGGGTGACGAGCCCCAGCGCACCGGCGACGGCGACGGCGGCGTGCGGCTCGAGCAGCTCGGCGAGTTCGACGACCCCGTGTACCTGACCCAGCCGCCGTCCGGCGACGACGGTCACCTCTACGTGGTCGAGCAGTGCGGCCGGATCCAGCGCGTGCCTCTCGGCGGCGGCGAGCCGCAGCGTCTTCCTGGACATCGGCGGCCTGGTCACCTGCGGCGGCGAGCAGGGCCTGCTCTCGGTCGCCTTCGACCCCGACTACGAGCGCTCGGGAGCCCTCTACGTCAACTACACCGACTTGGCCGGCGACTCGGTGACGGCCGAGTACCGGCGCTCCGGCGATTCCGGGGTCGCCGACCCCGACAGCGCCAGGGAGCTGCTGCGGATCGAGGACTTCGCCCCCAACCACAACGGCGGCCTGCTGCTCTTCGGCCCCGACTCGGAGCTCTACCTGGGCATGGGCGACGGCGGCGGCGCCGGCGACCCGGAGCGCACGGCCCAGAACCCCGACAGCCCGCTGGGCAAGCTGCTGCGGATCGACCGCGACGACCCCGGCTCCTATGAGCTGGCCGCGATCGGGCTCCGCAACCCGTGGCGCTACTCCTTCGACCGCCGCACCGACGAGCTCTGGATCGGCGACGTCGGCCAGGACACCTTCGAGGAGATCGATGCCGCGCCGCTCGACGCCCTCGGCCCGGACCTCAACTTCGGCTGGTCGGCGTTCGAGGGCACGCAGCGCTTCAACGACGACCAGGAGGCGCCCGGCGCCACGCCGCCGGTGCTCGAGTACGGACGCGATCGCGGCTGCTCCGTTACCGGCGGCTACGTGGTCCGCGACCCGGCTCTGAGCTCGCTCGCCGGCCGCTACCTCTACGCCGACTTCTGCGAGGGCGAGCTGCGGAGCTTCCCGGCCGACCCGGACGGCGGCGGCGCGGGCGACCGCCCGCTCGGGCCGACCGTGCCCTCGCTCTCCTCCTTCGCCGAGGACGCCGAGGGGCACGTGTACGCGATCTCGCTCGACGGCCCCGTCTACCGGCTGGACCCGGAGGGCTAATCTGACCGGGATGAGAGGTCGGCGAGGCAGGGCGCTGATCGTCGCGATCGGATGCGCCACCGCGGCCGTCGCCGCGGGCGCCGTCGGGCGGCGCGGACGACCGCGCCCTCGCCCAGGGCGGCGGGCTGCGGCTCGACACGATCGGCGACTTCGACGCGCCGGTGTACGTCGACGACGCCCCGGGGCGCCCGAGCTCCTGTTCGTCGTCGAGCAACCGGGGACGATCAGGGTCCTGCGCGACGGCCAGTTGCTCGACCAGCCGTTCCTCAACCTCCGCGACCGGGTCCGCTACGGCGGCGAGCAGGGTCTGCTCTCGGTCGCCTTCGACCCCAAGTACGAGCGCAACCGGCGCTTCTACGTCTACTACACGAACGGGGCGGGCAACATCGAGGTCGACGGGTTCCGCCGCAAGCGCTCGAGCGCCACCCGGGCCGCGGCGGGGTCCCGCAGCCGGGTGATCACGGTCAAGCACCCGGCGTACTCGAACCACAACGGGGGGCAGCTTCAGTTCGGCCCCGATCGGATGCTGTACATGGGGACGGGCGACGGCGGCAGCGCGGGCGACCCGGACGGCAACGCCCAGAACCGCAACTCGCTGCTCGGCAAGCTGCTGCGCATCGACCCGAAGCGCGCCGGGGGCTATCTGACGCCGAAGTCGAACCCGTTCGACGGCCGCCGCGGTCGCGATGAGATCTACGCGCTCGGCCTGCGCAACCCCTACAGGTTCTCGTTCGACAGCCGCTCCGGTGACATCTTCATCGGCGACGTCGGCCAGGACGCCTGGGAGGAGATCGACCACGTCTCCCGCCGCCGGCTCGGCGGCTCCAACTTCGGCTGGGACCTGCTCGAGGGCAACCACGACTTCGACGGCCACAACCCTCCCGCCCACTACCGGCGGCCGGCGCTCGAGTACTCCTCGCGCGGCGGCGGCTGCGCGGTGACCGGCGGCTACGTGGTTCGCGGCGCGCAGCTGCCGGCGCTCGCCGACCGCTACCTCTACGCGGACTTCTGCATCGGCGAGATCCGCTCGTTCGACCCGTCAAGCCCCGGGCCCAGCGACGCCTCCGCGGGCCTCGAGGTCGACCAGCCGAGCTCGTTCGGCGAGGGCGCCGGGGGAAGCATCTACGTCACCTCGCTCTCCGGCGAGGTCTATCGGATCGTCCAGGGCTGACCGCGGACGAAGCCCTTTGGGACGGTCGTGCCAGGCGGCGGGTATCGTCCCCTGCGACGCGCTGATCCCGCCACGCGAAAGGACGTTGCAGATGGAGTCCGCGACCCAGCCGGAGACGACCGCCCAGCTCACGGAGGAGAGGCCGGCGAACGGCAAGCCCGAGGCGGCCGAGAGCTTCGACGTGCACCGGCCGGTCGACGGCTCGGTGATCCAGACGGTCGCGATCGACTCGCCGCAGTCCGTCGCCGAGACGGCTGCCAGGCTGCGCGCGGCGCAGCCGGCGTGGGAGGCGATCGGGTTCGCCGGGCCGGCGGCGCTGGCTCGAGTCGCTGCGCGACTGGATCCTCGACAACCAGGACCGGCTCGACGACCTGATGCAGCAGGAGACCGGCAAGGTGCGCGCCGACGCCGCGCTCGAGGCCTTCTACTGCCTCGAGGCGATCAACTTCTGGGTCGACCAGGGCCCGAAGTTCCTCGCCGACGAGACCATCTCGCCCCACAACCCGTTGCTGAAGTCCAAGCGGGCGAAGATCGTCTATCGCCCCTTCGGCGTCGTCGGCTTCATCAGCCCCTGGAACTTCCCGGTGATCCTCTCGCTCGGCGACGCCCTGCCGGCGCTGATGGCGGGCAACGCGGCCCTGATCAAGCCCTCGGAGATCACCCCGCTGACCCTGATGGAGATGGTCCGCGGTTGGCGCGAGGACGTCGGCGCTCCCGACGTGCTCGCGGTCGTCAACGGCATGGGCGAGACCGGCGGAGCGCTGGTCGACGAGTCCGACTACGTCCAGTTCACCGGCTCCGAGCGGACCGGCCGGATCGTGATGAAGCGCGCCGCCGACACCCTGACCCCGGTCAGCCTCGAGCTCGGCGGCAAGGACCCGCTGATCGTCACGCGCGACGCCGACATCGATCGCGCGGTCAACGCGACCGCCTGGGGCGGACTGCTGAACACAGGGCAGATCTGCATCTCGATCGAGCGCGTCTACGTCGAGGAGCCGATCTACGACGAGTTCGTCGACAAGCTGCGCGCGCAGGTGGAGACCCTGCGCCAGGGGGCCGATGGCGACACCTACAGCGCCGAGGTCGGGGCGATGACCTCGCCGGCGCAGACCGACATCGTCTCCGACCAGGTCGAGGACGCGCGCGCCGCGGGCGCGCGGATCCTCACCGGCGGCAAGCGCAAGGACGGACCGGGCGACTGGTACGAGCCGACGGTGATCGCCGACGTCGACCACTCGATGAAGGTGATGCGCGAGGAGACCTTCGGCCCGGTGATCCCGGTGATGAAGGTCCGCGACGTCGACCAGGCGGTCGAGCTCGCCAACGACACCACCTACGGCCTCGGGTCGTCGGTGTTCGCCGGCGACCCCGCCGAGGGCGAGCGGATCGCGCGCCGGGTCGAGGCCGGGAGCTGCAACGTCAACGACGTGCTCGTCAACTACAACGTCCTCGGCCTGCCGATGGGCGGGTGGAAGAACTCCGGCATCGGCGTCCGCCACGGCGCCCAGGGGATCCGCCGCTTCTGCCACACCGAGGCGCTGACGATCCCGCGCCTGCCGACGGCGAAGTCGGAGCCGGTCTGGTTCCCGTACAGCGCCCGCAAGCGCGGCGTCGTCCGCCGCCTGTACACGCTGCTCAACGCGCGCGGGCTGCGCAACCGGCTCGGGCTGCGCCGGCGCTCCTGACCCAGGGGTGGAGTACGGCGGCATCGACGGCCTCACCCGCTGGCTCGGCCTGCGCTGGGAGGCTCACGACCGCGTCCGGCTCACGGTCCGGCCGGAGCTGATCAACCCCGCGGGCCTGCTCGCCGGCCCGGTCACCTACGCGATGGTCGACTACTCGATGGGCTCGACGCTGTGGCGAGCGCGCGAGCGCGGCGAGCGGATCGCGACGATCGGGATCTCGATCAACTACCTGCGGACCGCGCGCGAGGGCGACGTGATCTGCGAGACGGTCCTCGACCGGCGCAACGACCGGGTCGCCGTGATGCGCTCCGAGGTCTCCGATGAGCACGGCCGCCTCCTCGCGACGGCGATCGGCAGCTTCTCGATCTTCCCCGCCGAGCGCCTCGGCAGCCACGACCACGGGCCGGCAGGCCCGCAGGAGGTCGTCGAGGAATAGGCCTCCCGGCCGAGCGTCATCTCAGCCACCCAGGAGGTGGCTCAGATGTCACTCGGCGTGGGGCGGCTCCGGCCTTGCGGCCTATGCGAACATATGTTCGTGCCCGCGGAGGCCACGATCCTGCACGCCGACGCCGACGCTTTCTTCGCCTCGGTCGAGCAGCGGGACGACCCGAGCCTGCGCGGGCGGCCGGTGGCCGTCGGGCCGGGCGTCGTGATGGCCGCGAGCTACGAGGCCAAGGCCTGCGGCGTTCACGGCGGCATGCACATCAGGCAGGCCCGCCGCCTCTGTCCGGACATCGTGGCGGTCCCCTCGCGGTTCGACGCCTACGTGGCCGCCAGCCGGGAACTCTTCGATGTCTTCAGGCGCACCGCGCCGGTGGTCGAGGGCCTTTCGATGGAGGAGGCGTTTCTCGACGTTCGCGGGCTCGACCACATCCGGGGCTCGCCGCCTGAGGTCGCCTGTCGGTTGCGCGCGGAGGTCCGCGACGAGGTCGGCCTCGTCGTGTCGGTCGGCCTCGCGACGTCGAAGGTCGTGGCGAAGATGGCCTCGGCGGCGGCGAAGCCGGACGGGTTCCTCCACGTTGCCGCGGGCGAGGAACGGGCGTTTCTTCATCCGCTCCCGATCGAACGCGTCTGGGGCGTCGGCAAGGCCACCGCGACGCGGCTGCGCACGCACGGCATCGCCACGGTCGGGCGACGTCGCCGCGGTCAGCGAGGACGCGCTCGCGGCCATCCTCGGCCGGGCCCACGGGGCGCGGCTGCACGCGATCGCAGCCGGCGGCCGGTTTCAGGCCCGTCCGCTCCGGGCGCTCGCGCCGCTCGTTCGGCGCCCAGCGCGCAATTGGCCTGCGGCGCTACACGCGCAGCGACCTCGAGCGTTCACTGGATGCTCTCGTCGATCGGGTGACCCGGCGCATGCGAAAGGCGCACCGGGTCGGTCGCACCGTGATCCTGCGCATGCGCTTCGGCGATTTCGCCCGCGCCAGCCGTTCGCACACCCTGCACGCCCCGACCGCCGAGACCCTGCCGATCCAGGAGGCTGCACGAGCGCTCCTGGCAGCGGCGCGACCGCTCTACGAACCGCGCGGGTTGACGATGGTCGGCGTCACGGTCACCAACGTCGAGCCCGACGGTGGCGGCGTCCAGCTTCGGCTTCCGGTCACGAGGGCGAACGAGGCCCTCGACGCCGCGCTCGACGAGCTCCGCGAGCGGTTCGGAGCGACGAGCATCACCCGGGCCACCAATGCGGACCGCCGGCCCGACCTGGCTGCCGACCTCCTCGCGGGCGAAGAGGACTGAGCTCGCTCGCCTATCCTCGCGCGGCGTGTGGCACCAGCACCAGATCGACCTGAGGCCGCGCGAGCGCGGCATTCACCTCGTGACCGATGAGATCGTCCGGGCGCTCCCGGAGCTGGCCGAGCTCCGGGTCGGGCTGCTGCACCTTCACCTGCTGCACACGTCGGCCGGCCTGGCGCTCAACGAGAACGCGAGCCCCGACGTCCGCCGCGATCTCGAGACGTGGCTCGACCGCGCCGTGCCCGAGGGCGCCGGATACTGGCGGCACACGCTCGAGGGCTCCGACGACATGCCCGCCCACGTGAAGGCGGTGCTCACCGGGCCATCGGTGAGCGTGCCGGTCGCCGACGGAGCGCTCGCCCTCGGCACCTGGCAGGGCGTCTACCTGTGCGAGTTCCGCGACCGCGGCGGCCCGCGGCGGCTGATCGCGACCCTGAACGGCAACGGCTGACCATCTAGGCTGCCCGCGTGCCGAAGCGCCTCGTCCACACCTGCATCCGAGTCCGCGACGAGCAGGCGTCGGTGCGCTTCTACGAGCTGCTCGGGTTCGAGCGCCGCGGCCGCCTTACCTTCGACTCCGCCTACAACGTCTATCTCGGCCTTCCGGGGGAGGGCGACCAGCTGGAATTGACCGTGAACGTGGGGCGCTCCGAGCCCTACGACCTCGGCGACGGCTACAACCATCTCGCGCTGACCGTCGACGACCTCGACGCCCTGCTCGCCGAGCTCGGCGAACACGGGATCGAGCCGGAGAAGCCCCCGTATGCGCCGGGTGGGCGCGAGGACGTGGGCCGGATCTGCTTCGTCGCCGACCCCGACGGCTACCGGATCGAGCTCATCGACGGCGGCAAGTTCCAGACCCCTCAGGACCCACGCCCGCGGTGAGACCGCTCCTCTCGGTCGCGCTGTCAGCGATCGCGCTGGCGCTCGTCGCCTGCGGGAGCGAGTCCGAAGGGGTCTTCGATCGCGACGGCTATCCATTTACGTTCACCTACCCGGACGCCCTCGCCGAGACCGCGGACGTGAGCCTCGCGCAGCAGCTGGGCAACGCGGCCGAGGAGACGGTCGCGATCGGCCTCGATGAGAACAACGCGATCATCGTGCAGCGCTTCGGGCTCAGGCGCCAGGTCAACGAGGGCAACCTCCGTCTCGCCCGGGCGGAGCTGGAGCGCCTGCTGGGGGAGGTCGACCCGGACGTGCGGCTTGCGGAGACCTCGATCGCGGGCTTCCCCGCCCTCACCACCGAGGACCTCGACGTGCCGTCGATCCCCGGAGGCCTCAGCGATCTCGCCGTCCTCTTCGACGGCGCCGAGGAGTACCTCCTCAACTGCCAGTCGGCGGAGGACCACCGCGCCGAGATCGACGCGGCGTGCGAGGAGATGATCGCCTCGATCGAGGCGAAATGAGTCCGCGCTAGGCGGGGGTCGACTCCATCGAGGGCTCGTCGGCCTCCGCCTCAAACAAGGCGGCTCAACGGCGCCGCGTCTCGGCTTCGGGCTTCGCCCTCCGCCTCAA